>JAAFIW010000014.1 GCA_013297875.1 Comamonadaceae bacterium
AAGAATTCAGGAAACCGGACAGCCAGGTTGCCCCCTACACTGGCGTTTCCTTAAACCCTTTGACCATGCTTGACAACTGACTTTCAGGAACGCTGTTCAGTATCAAACCTGAATTGGAAAAGACTCTATTCAAACCGTCATGGCATACCTGTGCACCAATAGCGCCTCGATCTTCTGGCCAATCGCCGCGCATTCCTGCGGCTCCAGACGCGTGAATTGCGCGGCCCAGGCTGTTGATGCCGCAAATTTTGGAAACTGCGGTGGCTCGCCCCATTGCCAATCGGGATGGGTGGCTCGGGGGCTACGGCCAAAAATATGCAGATGCATTTTTCGGTGCAGCTGGGGCGTTTTGGGGCCGGGCGGATAGGCCTGGTGGTTAAGCGCGTTGTTGCCAGCCTCCCAGTAGTTCAGGCAACCACCGGCCAGTTGGGGCAGCGTGTCCAGCATGGCTTGGGCGGTGGCGGCAACCAGGCAGGCCCAACGCATCAATTCATCGGGCGACAGCTGCGTGCGTTCCCAGACCGGGCGGGGCGGGTTCACCAGCAAATGCCCACCGTCGCTTCGGTGGTTCATGGCTTGTGCGGGCAGGTCGACCGTTCCACCTGCGCAGCGGATGAGGGTGTGGTGAATGTCCATTTTCAAGTCCTTTCAGTCGCTACGCCGGTTCAGGCAAGCAATGGCCGCCCATGACAACAAAAGGGCTGCGACCCCATAAATCCAGGCCGAAGGCACCATGGGCAGCAGCAGTCCGGCCAGCATCGGGCCGGTACCGGCACCGATGTCGCGCCAGACCGAGCGTGTGGCCAGGGCCTGTACCCGGCCAGCGCCGGGTGTACGCAGCGCGACCAGCGGCGGCAGCAACGGCAGCAACAAGGCGCGCAAAACCGCAATGGCCAGCGCGCCCGTCCACAACCAGCCCAAGCCAAAAGCCACGAGCGCAACCGAAGTCAGCACAGAAAAAATCACCAGCAGGCGTTCGGCGTCATGCTTTTCGGCTAGGTTGCCACCCATGGCGCTCAAGGCAATTTCTGCCAGGTAGCGAACCGACAGCAAAAGGCCCGCCACGACGACCGGATGGCCTGGCAACAGGTCGCGGCCCAGGTAAGACAGACCGATGATGAACAGCCCGTCCAGCACCAGGCCTTCAATAAAGGAAAACGTGTCCAGCCGACCAGGAAGCACAAGCCGTTTTTTGGGGGTGGGCGCAGCATGCGGCGACACCGGAAGCTGCCGGGTGACCCGCCAAGCCAGCAGCGCGAGCAGCGCAAACCCAAAGAAAACGACTTTAGGGCCCCACCAGATCGCGCACACACCGCCCAATGGCAGGGCCAGCATGGGCCCCAAAGCCGTGTAGGCGCGCGATTGTCCGGCCCGGCGCGCCGCGCCTGCGGTTTCAGCGGTGGCCAAGGCCTGGGTGGCCAGGTTCAGCGCCGCAAACGCCAGGCCCCACACCAGCCGCAAAACCAGCAAGGCCGCAAAGCCGGTCAGTGTGGCGTAGCCCAGCGCGCACACCGCCGCCGCCAGCACGGCCAGCGTGCAGCTGAGCCGCTCGCCACGTGCAGCATAAAAACGCGCCACCGCGCCGTACCCGGCAATGCGCACCAGCCGGTTAGCGGCCAGCAGAACGCCGGCCTCTGGCAGGCTGACGCCAAACGCTGGGGCATACATCGGAAGGAGCAGGTAGAGCACCGTGTCGCCGGGAAGCGCCAGCCCCAGCGCAATGGCTGCACGGCGCGAGTCACGGTCTGCGTTGGGAGCCATGGGCGGGTTCATGCGCCGAATCTTGACCCGCAGCTGCGATCCCGACAAACGACATTCGCGCGGTGTACGCGTGAGAAAATGTCACGCATGTTGCCCCGCTTACCGCCGTTGAATGCCGTGCGCGCTTTCGCTGCGGCAGCGCGCCATTTGAGTTTCACCCGCGCCGCGCTGGAGTTGCACGTGACGCACAGCGCCATCAGCCGTCAGATCAAGGCGCTGGAGGCGCATTTGGGCGTGGATTTATTCGAGCGAAAAACCCGGCAGGTGTTGCTGACGGTGGCAGGCCACCAGTTCCAGGCGCAGATCGAGCCGGCACTGTTGCAAATTGGCGCAGCAGCCCAGTCGCTTAGAAGCGGCGCGCCGTCACTGGCCGTGCGAGTGAATGTCCGGCCCACTTTTGCTGTGCGCTGGCTGATCCCCAGGTTGCCCGGGTTTGTCGCCAAGCACCCCGACATCGAACCGCAAGTGATCACCAGCACCTTGGCACCCGTGGATGCCCTTGAAGAATTCGATCTGGCCATCCGGCGCAGCACCCAGGGCTGGCCGGCAGGCATGCAGATTCACCCGTTTCTGGACGACGAAGTCCTGGTCGTCGGCTCACCGGCCTTGTTCGCCCGACTTCCGGTGACCGCGCCCGATTCTTTGGCTCAGCATGTCCTGCTGCTGTCCAAATCGCGCAGCAAGGATTGGGAAAACTGGAAAAAACAAGCCCGCACACCCCGCCTGAAACCCGCCAGCTGCTTGCAGTTTGATCACTTGCATTTTGTGCTGCAGGCAGCCGTTGACGGCCTGGGTTTTGCACTGGCTCCGGTCTCGTTGATTGCCCACGACATGGCGGCCGGACGCTTGACCAGCCCGTTGCCCGAATGGCGGATGGCATTGAACTGCCATTACTTTGGCCTGGCCCCCAACGCAGCGCGCGAGACACTGCACTTTGTTCAGTGGCTGACCGGAATTGCTCCTGAATCGATAGCTGCTTGAGCCGTGTTTGTCTGGGTTGGTGCACGAATACGTAAGTCGTGTGAAAGGCGACCCCCGATTTTGTTTGGGTGTCGAGTGGTTGGCGGTTTGAGGATTTGAGGCCGCACGCCCAGGTGTTTATTGCTCAAGCAGCTATCAAAATCGCAGTGACTGAAACCCTCAGCAGCACCACAAGCATTCGGGGTCAGATCAAAATTCAGGACACGGTGTCTATCTGCGGGCGGGGTACAGATACGAAATTTTGCTCTGACCCCGATTGCGTGCACCCGGCGACTGCAAGCCTTTGGGAAGACTATCGGTCGGACTTTCAAGCCACCAAAGCCGCCAAGTCATAGTTCTGCGGCCCCCGGCTGGCAATCTTGATCGCACCCACCTGGTTGCCTAAAGCGGCACAGCGCGCCAGGGGCCAGCCTTGCTCCAGGCCGTGCAGCAGGGCGCCGCGCCAGGCGTCGCCGCAGCCGGTGGGGTCTACCACTTCGGTGGCTTTCACCGGGGCCACATGGGTGCGGTCGCCGGCGACCCAGACTTCGCAACCTTCGTGGCCCAGGGTGATGACCAGGCCGTGTACGCGTTGGGAGATGTCGGCAGGCGACAGGCCGGTGCGCTCGCAGAGCATCTTGCCTTCGTAGTCGTTGACCGTCACCCAGCTGGCCTGGTCGATGAATCGGATCAGCTCGTCGCCGTTGAACATGGGCAGGCCCTGGCCGGGGTCAAACACAAACGGAATGCCGGCGGCCTTGAACTGCTGGGCGTGTTGGAGCATGGCGTCGCGGCCGTCGGGCGAGATGATGCCGATGCGGATGTCGTCTCTTGCGCTGATGGTGTTGATGTGGGCCTGCATCATCGCGCCGGGGTGAAACGCGGTGATCTGGTTGTTGTCGCGGTCGGTCATGATCATGGCCTGGGCGGTGTAGGCATCGGGCACCTGGCGCACAAACTCGGTACTGATGCCCAGGGCTGTCAGGCGCGCCAGGTAGTCGGCAGCATCGCTGCCCAAGGTGGCCATGGGCAGCGGCGTGCCGCCCAGCAGTTTCAGGCTGTAGGCGATGTTGCCGGCGCAGCCGCCAAAGTCGCGCCGCAGGTCGGGCACTAAAAACGAGGCGTTCAGGATATGCAATTGGTCGGGCAAGATCTGCTCGGCAAAGCGGCCCGGGAAATTCATGATGGTGTCAAAGGCTAAAGAGCCGCAAATCAAGGCTGGCATGGTTTGTTTTTAAAAGTTAAGGGTAAAAAGCCAGCACGCGGTAGCCCGCGATGCGGCTGCTGAACGGGGTGCTGTCTGCTGTGCCGCCTTCGCTGGCCACGCTGATGACCAGGGTGCTGGTCCAGGTGCCAGCGGCATCCATCAGGCCGGTTTTGGACCCCAGGTCTGCCGGCTGCAGCACGCGGCGCAGCACGGGCTGGTCTTGCGCATCGGTCAGGGTCAGCTCCACGGCAGGCATGGCCAGCGGCAGGGCCGACTGGTTTTTCAGCGACAGGCTCAGGCGGTAGCTGCCGCCTGGCTGCTTGTTGAAGCTGGAGCTGTCGACCACGATGGATTCGATCTGGGCCAGCGGCTTGAGCTCGCATTGCAGCGGCTGGCACAGCTGCTCCAGCCAGGGCCGCAGCGGCGGGTACAGCGTGGCCAGGCGGTTGCGCTCGTGGTGGGCCACCTGCAGGGCCAACGCGGCCAGGGCCACCAGCAACAGCAGGCTGAGCACCAGCCGCACCCCAGTGCGGCGCCAGAACGCCTGGCGGCGCGCTGCGCGCACAAAAGACACCGGCGGCGGCAGCGGCTGCGCTTGAGCCATATCGGTCGGCATGGCGAACGCAGACGGCTCGGGCGGTTGCGAGGGCTCGGGCTGCTCGTGAAAGCGCGAGTGCAGGGTTTCAAAAGGCTCGGAATCGGGCGCTGACGGGCTGGGCGCAACGAAGGGGGGCGCAGCTGGCGATGGGGGGCTGGGCTTGACCGGCACAGATATGGGCACAGATATGGGCACAGATATGGGCACAGACATAGGCACAGACATGGGCCCCGGTGCAGCCTCACCGGACACTGGCCAGTTCAAAAATTCAGCCGCCGCAGGTGGTTGCGTCGGCGCGGGCTCGGTGGGCAGCACGGCTGCCACCTCGGCATCGTGAGGCGCAGCAGCGGCAGCGGGAGGCTGGACTGTCAGCAAGCTGCTGCTCACCGCGCGCGGCTGCATGTTGGCCGCAGCGTCAAACACCTCGCTGCAATGCCCGCAGCGCACCCAGCCATGCGAGATGCGCAGCTGGTCTGGCACGACCTTGAACATCGTGCTGCAGGCGGGGCAACAGGTGACCAGGCTCACAGGGCGGGTCCAACGGTCATCACAATGCGGCCTTTCGGGCCGTCATCAAAATCCAGCCCTCCTGGCTGTCGGCCACCTCCAGCTGCAGATACGGCGCGTAGGCGGCTTTCAGTTCGTCGGCCTGTCGCTCCAGAATGCCGGCCAGCACCAAGGCACCGCCGGGTGTCACGTGGTGGCACAGCAGCGGGGCCAGCACCTTCAGCGGCGAAGCCAGAATATTGGCCAGCACCAACCCATAGCCACCAAAATTGGGCTCGGGCAACTGGTCGGGCAGGCCCACCAGCCCCAGCCCCACCTGATTGGCCAGTGCATTGGCCTGGGTGGCCGTCACGGCCGCTGCATCAATGTCCACCGCATCAACCTGGGCAGCACCGTATTTGGCCGCGCCAATGGCCAGAATGCCCGAGCCACACCCGTAGTCCAGCACCCGCTGCCCCAGGCAGCCTTGCTGCGCAACCCAGCGCAGGCACATGCGGGTGGTAGGGTGGGTGCCGGTGCCAAAGGCCAGGCCCGGGTCCAGCCGGATGATGTGCTGCGCCTGCGCAGGCGGCTCGTGCCAGGTGGGAACAATCCAGAAATCGGGCGTGATCTGAACCGGTGCAAACTGGCTTTGCGTCAGGCGCACCCAGTCCTGGTCGGGCAGTTGCGCAATACCCAGGGTGACGCAGCCCGCAAAAAAGTCCTGCTCCTGCAAGATGACAGATGCCTCCAGCGCCTGCACGTCGGTGTCAAACAAGGCCACCACTTTGGAGCGCTGCCAACCCTCTTTGGGCGGCGGCATGCCCGGCTCGCCAAACAGCGCCTGCTCGGCATCGGTGTGCGCATCGGCGTCTTCCACCGACACCGACAGCGCGCTCAGCGTCACCAGCGCGTCGCTGAGCGCTTCAACCGAGTCTTCGGGGCAGAGCAGGCTTAATTCATACATATCAATAAGACTTACGCAAACAACACACCTGCGTCATTCCCGAGTGGGCGCGCGCAGGCGGGAATCCACCTCAGAAAGATGCAAAAGCCCGTAACCTCGAAGCGTGCGCGCCTGGATTCCCGCCTGCGCGGGAATGACTGCTTTTTGTGAGCAACGCCTGAATTTCATTTGAGTATTCCTTTTGCGTCCTCTGCGTAACTTTTGCGTCCTCTGCGTTCAAATTTCCGCATTCGGGTTCAGCGTTTGTGTTGCGACAACCACTCTTCCAGGTAGTGGATGTTGGTGCCGCCAGCCATGAATTTTGCATCCACCATCAGCTCGCGGTGCAGCGCAATATTGGTGCTGATGCCTTCCACCACGGTTTCGGCCAGTGCGCCGCGCATGCGGGCCAGGGCCTGCTCGCGGGTGTCGCCGTGCACGATGAGTTTGCCAATCATCGAGTCGTAGTTGGGTGGCACAAAGTAGTTGGTGTAAATGTGCGAATCGACCCGCACACCGGGGCCGCCGGGTGAATGCCAGGTGGTGATGCGCCCTGGCGAGGGGGTGAATTTGTAGGGGTCTTCGGCGTTCAGGCGGCACTCGATCGCATGGCCGCGGATCACGATGTCGCGCTGGGTGAAGGGCAGCTTTTCACCGGCGGCCACCATGATCTGGGTTTTCACGATGTCGATGCCGGTCACCATCTCGGTCACCGGGTGTTCCACCTGCACACGGGTGTTCATTTCAATGAAATAAAACTCGCCGTTTTCATACAAAAACTCAAACGTGCCCGCGCCACGGTAGCCAATCTTCTTGCAGGCCGCCACGCAGCGCTCGCCGACCCGCTCAATGAGCTTGCGCAAAATGCCGGGCGCTGGTGCCTCTTCAATGACCTTCTGGTGGCGTCGCTGCATCGAGCAGTCGCGCTCGCCCAGGTAAACCGCGTTTTTGAAGGTGTCGGCCAGCACCTGAATTTCCACATGGCGCGGGTTTTGCAAAAACTTTTCCAGGTAGACCGCTGCGTTGCCAAAGGCGGCACCGGCCTCGGCCTTGGTCATTTGCACCGCGTTGATCAGCGCAGCTTCGGTGTGCACCACGCGCATGCCGCGCCCGCCGCCGCCGCCTGCGGCTTTGATGATGACCGGATAACCGACCGACTTGGCAATGCGCCGCACCTCGACCGGGTTGTCTGGCAACTCGCCTTCGGACCCCGGCACACAGGGCACACCGGCGCGAATCATGGCCTGCTTGGCCGAGACCTTGTCACCCATGATGCGGATGGATTCGGGCGTGGGGCCGATGAACTGAAACCCGCTTTGCTCCACGCGCTCGGCAAAGTCGGCGTTTTCGCTCAAAAAGCCATAGCCGGGGTGAATCGCCTCGGCGTCAGTCACCTCGGCCGCCGAAATCAGGGCTGGCATGTGCAGGTAACTCTGGCCGGAGGGCGCGGGGCCAATGCACACCGCTTCTTCGGCCAGCTTGACGTATTTGGCTTCGCGGTCGGCTTCGGAATACACCATCACCGCCTTGACACCCAATTCCCGGCAGGCGCGCTGAATGCGCAGTGCAATTTCGCCCCGGTTGGCAACCAGTATTTTTTTAAACATCGTGGTTCAGCTTGCAGCGCGCTCGTCGATCACAAACAGCGGCTGGCCGTATTCCACCGCCTGCCCGTTTTCACCCAGGATGTGGGTGACGACACCGCTCTTGTCGGCCTCGATTTCGTTCAAAATTTTCATGGCTTCGACGATGCAGATGGTCTCACCCTGCTTGATCTGGCTGCCAATTTCCACAAACGGTGCCGCACCCGGGCTGGAGGAGCGGTAAAACGTGCCCACCATGGGCGACTTGACCACATGGCCTGCCGGCTCCACAACGGGTGCCAGCGCCGGTGCGGCAACCGCTTGTGCGGTTTGCACTTGCGGCGCTTGCGTTTGCCCGGCCATCATCATGGGCTGGCCCTGTTGCACCATCATGGCCATGGGCTGGCCACCTTTGACAATGCGCACCTTGCCTTCGGCTTCGGTGATTTCAAGCTCCGATACATTGGAATCAGAGACCAGATCAATCAGGGTCTTGAGTTTGCGCAGATCCATTATTTTTCTCCAACGAGGGTTTGCAGGCCTGCAGGTGACACGTCAAACGCGTTCGCCACCCAATCAGACACGGCGTGAATTTACACGAAGTCACACGCAAAAAACGTCTACTTCGGTTTTCGTCGCTTATTTTTATTGAATTTCGGCCTATCGCAGCTCACGCCACTGACTGAGATCAGCTGCGCTGACCCGGCCCATTTTGCGGTGCAATAGCTGGCCACTGCGGCCAAACACCACGGAAAACGGCAGGGCACCGGAGAGATTGCCCATGGATTTGATCAAATCCGTACCGTCCAGCCCGGCCAATCCTATCGCAAAACTCAGGGGTTTTTTGGCCAGAAAATTACGCACCGCGCTGGGCTGATCGATGGCCAATCCCAGCACTTGCCAACCGTTTGAAGCATTTTGTTTGTAAAAGCCATCCAATAGCGGCAACTCTTCCACACAGGGCGGGCACCAGGTGGCCCAGAAATTCACCAGCAGCGGCTTTCCCTTGAAGCTGGCGGTGGCCAGGCTCTGGCCGCTGGGCGTGTCAAAACTGCGCTGCCAGAAGTCACCCTCGGCACCCGGCTGCACCGCATGCGGCTGGAATTTCCACCACGCATAGCCTGCGCCAGCCACCAGGGCTGCACCGGCTGCGCCGGCCATCAACCAGTTGCGGCGCATGGGCTGGGTGGGAGATGAGGAATTTGTCACAGATTCGGTCATGGGGCCTGATTTCATGGGGCTTGATTGTTAACCAGCGCGGCCACCGCCGGGGTGTCCCCGCGCGGCTTGCGGCCTTTGCTGTCGGGCTTGAGCGCGCCACGCAAATCGTCCAGGTCGTGCACCAGCAGGTGCACGCCAATCACCTCGCCCAGCTCGGCGCAGTGCGCCGAGATACTGAGCGCCTCAACCCGCTCGCCGGTAAAGCCCGGCACGCTGCGCGGCTCGTAGTCCACCTTCTGGTCAATCAGCGTGATTTCGGCGGTTTTCGAGTCGTCGCAAAACAGCTGGATGTAAATGTCTGACAGCCGCGTAGCCGTGCCATGCCACACCGCCCCCGCCAGATGCGGGCGAAACACCGCCAGCCGCTGCATCCACAGCAGCGCCAGCCGCCGCAAAGCCGCCAGCTCGTCCGGCTGCGTGTCTGCACAAAACAGCTCAATGTATTCCCGCACCGCCAGCTCCACCGCATCGTTGTCCGGCAGCGCCGTGCGCGCAT
The DNA here is from genome assembly GCA_013297875.1 of Comamonadaceae bacterium. GTDB lineage: Bacteria > Pseudomonadota > Gammaproteobacteria > Burkholderiales > Burkholderiaceae_C > JAAFIW01. The sequence continues at coordinate 9,259 of JAAFIW010000014.1, forward strand.
TCAAACCCAGCTGCCTGACCGCCCGCCGCTTGGCCGGCCCATATTCCAGCCCCTCTTCCACCACCATGCGGGCAGCGGTGTGGGCGATTTCGGCGGTGGGGGTTTGGGCGTTGTGCATGGGGGCTGGATTTTGCACTTGTGACGGGTCATTGCTCGGCGACTTGGCCGCGAACCGATGACAAATGACGGCCGCCTGCAGCGTGCATGACAGATGACGCCAAGTCACTTGCCAGCTGGGGATCGAGTCACTTTTAGCAAAATCAGCCTTACGCCCATGTCAATCCAGCTCAAGCAGCTACGCAATTGATAGCAATTTTCACCCCGAGGAACCCGCGTATTCCCACCAGCCATGACCCCCGACATCAAAACCCTGCAACTCTTCGTGGCCGTGGTCGACCTGGGCAGCATCAGCGAGGGCGCGCGGCATTGCCATCTGGCGCTGGCGGCTGCCAGCAAGCGCATCGCCCAGCTGGAGGGCCGCTGCGGCATGGCGCTGCTGACGCGCCACGCCCGCGGGGTGGTGCCCACGCCAGCCGGTCATGCCTATGCAGTGCAGGCTCGCAGCGTGCTGGCCGCGCTGGACCGGCTGAGCGCCGAGCTGGCGGATTTTCAGCAGGGCATCAAGGGGCTGGTGCGGGTGACGGCCAATGCATCGTCCATCGCGCAGTTTCTGCCGGCCCAGGTGGGAGACTTTTTGCAGCGCAACCCGGGCCTGAAGATCGATCTGCAGGAGCGCTCCAGCAGCGAGGTGGCACGCGCCGTGGCTGGCGGCCTGGCCGACATTGGCGTGATGGAGTCCACCACCCCCACAACCACACCGACATCCGAGCTGGAGTTGCTGCCCTGGCGCAGCGACACGCTGGTGGCCGTGCTGGCCCAGGGCCACGCGCTGGCCCGTCGCAAGCGGGTAACGCCCGCCGAGCTGCTGGCCTGCGAGCATGTGGCGCTGCGCGAAGGCACAGCGCTGAACCGCCTGCTGGCCCAGGCCGCTGCGCAAGCCGGCCAGACCTTGAAGGTGCGCATGCAGGTGGGCAGCTTTGACGCGGTCTGCCGCATGGTGGAGCAAGGCATAGGCATCGGCGTGCTGCCGCTAGCCGCCATTGCGCCCCAGCTCAAAGCCATGCGCATCCGCTGTGTGCCGGTGGAGGCAGACTGGGCGCAGCGGCGGCATGTGTTGGCGGTGCGGCAGGTGGCGGGGCTGACGGTGGCGGCGCAGGCGTTGTTGGGGCATTTGCGCGCTTCGGTTTAGCGGCTTGCTGGCGCCGATCGTTGCTCCGCGCTGCGGCACTGCGCTTGCCCAGTGCGCGCAAACCCGAGTGCCGGCCCCCTGCGGGGGGAGCCTCTGCAGTACTCAGAGTTTGGGGAAAGCGCTCGAACTCGCCTGCGGCTCAAACAATCGCGCTTTCTGATCCCAAACTCTTCCGTGCTTCGAGCCCGGCACTCTGATTGGGTTCTGCGCACACTGGGCACGCGCTGTGCCGTGGGGGGTGGTTTTGGCGGGTAGGTACCTAGAATCTGCGGCGGGGTTTGGTAACTTTATTTATAACTGACTTTTTATACAGTATAATAGTAGCCAGTCCTAAATTCAACTATCAGTGGCTGTCGGATAGTTTTTTGCAGCTTTATTAGAGCTTTCAGTTCATCAACAGAAGGAGTTTCACATGCCGCAGTTTTTGTTTGTTCTTCATTTGCCGAATTCACCGCGCGGGCTTGCAACCAGCAAAGACCACGCCAAAATGATCGAATGGGGAGAATTCGACACGATGCTACTGTCCAGCGGACTGCCAGTCGAAGTGTCAAATAAGCTTCTCGGAAAGCCGCAGCGGATTGCCCTAAACACTTGGCTGATACCGTCAGATGAGTCGGCAGGTTTCTTAATATCAATTCAGCAGATTGCCGAGAAATTTGAGATTGAGCATTCTGCATTTGTCGTCTGCGGTGAAATAACTTCAATGAACAAGTGATGCCAAGACATTTCGTTGCGGCTCGCACCGCTCTAACTTGTCGCCAATGACCGACAGCTACGCGACGGTATAGCTTTGACGTTGAGGTTGTAAAAAAACCTACTTACATAAATTCGCTATGAATGGCACCAAAAGTCAACGCGTCAGAACGCCGTATTCGCCGCGATCTCAGGCAAGGCAAGGCAAGGTTTCGAGTACTCCCGAAAACTTGCCGTCACTACGTCATGGGTAGTTTTTTTACAGCCTAGTTATGTTGCAGGTGGAGACCCATGGATAGCCCCAAAAAAACACGCAGCCCACTCCGTAACCTTTATCGAGAGAAGATATTGAAGCCACATGCAGTGGCAGTATTTGCCGTCCACCTTGGCGGAAACACTGGGTTCGAAACCTTTTACAGTGGATTGAAAGACGAAGATAAAGACCTGTTACTCGGCGTCTCGTCAAAGTACGTTTTCTTGGTTAAGCACGGCGATTGGCGTGTTGACTTAGAGGACTGCAACCCTGTCATAGACTATTTCACCAATTCCTTCAAACTCGTTTCACTGTTCTCCCTGATTGAGTCTCTGTCGTCGGAGAAGCACGAAGACTTCTACGACTGGCTTCGGAAGCAAGAAGACGATACGTTTCCGATTCCAGATAAGCTCAAACTAAAGTCTCTTTACGAAAAATACAAAAAGACGTACGGCTCAATTCGTCGGTGTGTCAGATTCTTCGAGCGACTTTCACCTGAGCGACAAGCGGAACTCCGGGCAGGGTTCAAGGTAAGGGGGAAACCGGTGTCTGAGATTAAAGCTGTAGCCAAGTTTCTGTACAACCTCCGCAGCAAGTTCGTCCACGAAGGCGAATTTGTGCTGGATATCGCAAACTTTCCGGTGATATCACGGCATAAGAATACGGAGACGCTGACTGACATATCAATTCCCACACTCCTTCGCATGTTTGAGGAAGGTGTGCTGGCGTACTTTCGTCGTGCGACATAACTCTACGTTGAACGGCCACTCTTCTGAATGAGCCAATGCCCAAATTACCTCAGCCTGAAGCTACAACGGCCAACCGAGCAGACTGGTAGAGCACCACCAGCTATCACTTAAATAGCAAACACAGCACGCCATAGGCACCACGAAAACCCAAAGCCCGCTGCCGGGCCCGATCCTCGCCACCGATTGGGGCCACGGGCTCTGCGGAAAGTGAGTCTGCTGCGCCTTCCCATCGAAGTGCCCTACAAAGCACCCGCCAACGAGCAGTTGCGCCGGGCTGCTGATGCCGTGTTTTTGGAGCTTGGTCGGCGCGATGCTGGGCATTGAAAGCGCCGCCGCGCGGCGAAGTTTGGCTGGTTGACCTTGGGATGACTGCAAAGGTCAGGTCCTGCCTGGTCATCAGTGTTCCTGGCGAAGGCAATGACCGCGCCATTGTCACGCTGGTGCCGCACACCACCAGCGTGCGCGGGTCGCGCTTCGAAGTGGTGGTTGCAACGCGCTTCCTCAAGCCCGGTGCCTTCGATGCGCAAGGTCTTGTGACCATACCGCTTGCATGGCTGGTGCGGCGGATTGGCACGCTGACGGCTGCCCAGGTGCAAGCGGTCGAAGCTGGCGTCTGCAATTGGTTGGGCATCGACGCGCGTTATTGATCCGGAACGATTTAATCGCGAATTCCCCTTCGGGCTGAGGTATCGAAGCCCTCGCGAGCCCTTCGATACCTCAGGGCGAACGGTCGGGGATAAAGCGTGCCGGATCAATAGGTAGAAGGCGAGCCAACCGAGCAGGCGGGTAGAGCACTACCAGCTATCACTTATTGATCCGGCCCGATGAAATCTCAAGTTCCGTTCGGGCTGAGGTATCGAAGCCCTCGCGAGCCCTTCGATACCTCAGGGCGAACGGTTGATACTTCATCGGGCCGGATCAACAGATAGCAAAGCACTTTCCGATCAAAGCGCCCCAAAAGCCCGAAGGCAAACCCTTCGCCAACCGCGAAGCCTGCCCCACCCCACAAACGAATTGTCCAAACCCCGCCACCGGCCAACAATCTCCGCCAAACAAAGCCAAGCCGGAGACAACGCCAGATGAAGATCACCCGCGTCAGCGCCACGCCGCTGAATGTGCCCGTCACGCTGGATCAGTGGGGCCTGTCCAGCACCACGCACCTGTCGGTGTGCCTGACCGAGATCGAGACTGACACCGGTATCGTGGGCCACGGCATGACGGCCATTACTGAAGAGGAAGTGATTGCCGCCATCGTGCGCGAGGTGGCCGCGCCCGCGCTGCTGGGCGAAGACCCGACCGAGACCGAGCGGCTGTGGCAGCGCCTGTACTGGCTGCTGTCGCCACGCGGGCAGACCGGCTATGCCAGCCACGCCATGGCCGCGCTGGACATTGCGCTGTGGGACATTCGCGGCCAGGCGCTGGGGCTGCCGGTGTGGCGGCTGCTGGGCGGGGCGCGCAGCCGGGTGCCGGTGTATGCCACCTTTGGCTTTGGCTTTCTGGATCGCGAGCAATTGACCGAGGCCGCGCGCTGGTGGCAGCAGCAGGGCTTTGCCCGACTGAAGATGACCGTGGGCAGCCACGCGCTGGCCCGGCGCGACGAGCCCCGGCCCATCCGCCACGTGATTGCCGAAGACGCCCGCCGCGTGGCCGCGGTGCGCGCCGCCGTGGGGCAGGATGTGCAGCTGTTTGTGGATGCCAACTGCGGGCTGGACCTGCTGCACGCCACCGAGCTGGCCCATGCGATTGAGCCGCACGACATCACGTTTTTTGAAGAGCCGCTGACCCAGAACGACGCGGCCCAGATGGCGCAGCTGCGCCAGCGCTGCCGCATCCCATTGGCGGCCGGGCAGAACGAGGGGCTGGCCTGGCGCTTTCGCGACCTGCTGCTGGCCGGTGCGGTGGACGTGCTGCAGCCCAATGTGTGCATCAGCGGCGGCTACACCCAGTGCGCCAAGATCGCCGGCATGGCCCACGCCTTCAACGTGCCGATTGACAACGGCGGCACCTGGCCGTTTCACAACATGCACCTGCACGCCGGCGTGATGAACGGCGGCATGGTGGAGTACCACCATGTGGCGGTGCAACTGCTCAAGCAGATTTATGACGGCCTGCCCACACCGCTAGACGGCTGGCTGACCTTGCCTGAGGTGCCCGGCCTGGGCTTTGCGCCGAATGCTGACCGGGTGCGCGAATTCGCCAAGCTGCCCACCTCACACGGCAAGGGCAAGGCTTGAAACGATCACAACAACCCCACCCGGAGACAAGCATGACCCACCACATCAACCGTCGTGCCGTACTGGCCGCCCTGTCAACCCTGCCCGCCTGGCCTGCCCTGGCGCAAAGTCCGTTCCCCAACAAACCCATCCGCCTGTTGGTGGGCTACTCGGCTGGCGGCGGCGTGGACGCGATGGCCCGCTTGCTGGCACCGCGCCTGTCAACCCTGCTGGGCCAGCAGGTGATCGTGGACAACCGCACCGGTGCTGCGGGTTTGATAGCAGCCGACGCCGTATCCAAAGCACCTGCAGACGGTTACACCCTGATGCTGGCCGACAGCTCGCTGCTGATTGCCAAGCTGCTCAACCCCAAGCTGGCGCTGGATCCCCTGACCGCGTTCACACCGGTGGCCGGTGCCTTTGACCTGCCGCTGGTCATCGTGGTCAACAACAGCTTCCCGGCCACCACGCCGAAAGAACTGGTGGCCACCCTCAAGGCCAGCCCGGGCAAGCACTCGTTTGCCACCTCGGGCGTGGGCACCGTGCAGCACCTGGCATTTGAAATGCTCAAGGCCCAGATCGGCGCATTTGTCGTACACATCCCCTACCGCGGCGCCGCGCAAATCGTGCCCGATGTGATCAGCGGCCAGGTGCCCATCGGCATCGTCAGTGCCACCTCGGCTCTGGCCCAAGCCAAGGCCGGGCGGCCGCGCGCGGTGGCTGTGATGAGCCCGGTGCGCTTGGCGGGTGCAGAAAACGTGCAACCCTTGTCAGACGTGGTGCCGGGCTTCAGCGCTGCGCCGCGTTTGTTTGCGTTGGCACCGGCTGGCACACCGTCCGAGGTGGTGACGCGGCTGTCTGACGCAATGAAAACCGTGCTTGAAGCAGCAGATCTGGCACAAACCGCTGCGGCGCAAGGTGCTGTGCGCAGCTATGGCAGCGCCGCTCAATTGGCGCGTGATTTGCCGCAGGAATCAGCCACCTGGGCACGGGTGATTCGCGCGCAAAAGATATCGGCCGAGGGGGGCTGAACCTGTCTCCTTCCCCCGCTGGGGGAAGGCAGGGATGGGGGCATACGCGAGCTGACGCCAATTTTTGCGGTGCCCTCAAAGCCCCCATCCCAACCTTCCCCCAAAGGCGGGAAGGAGCAAAACCCGCGAAACGATTGGCTTTATGTCTCCGCCGACCCAAACCGCTTGACGATCAACGCCCGCAGCCAGCGCAGCGCTGGGTCGCCCTCATGGCGCACGCTCCAGTGCAAAGCCACGCTGAAATCGGGCAGCGGAAAGCGCGGCTTTAGGAGCGCATAGCCGCCCCCAGCGCCCGCGTTTTCCACAAACCCCAGCGCAATGCTGCACGGCATCAGCGCCGCCAGGTCTGAGGCGCGCACGATGCCCGGCAGCGACAAAAAATGCGCCACCGTGAGCCGCAAACGGTCTTCCAGCTTGAGCAGTTGCAGGATGCGCAAGGTGTCGCTGTGGCTGCGCACGGCCGCGAACTCCAGGCGCTGCAAGTCAGGCAGGCCGGGTTTGCGCTGGCGTTGCAGGAAGGGGTGGTCGGCGCGCAGCAGCACGCCGTAGCAGTCAGTGAGCAACTGCACGCGCCGGGTGTCGTGCACGCTGGGCAGGTAGCCAAAAGCCAGGTCAATTTTTCCTGCGTCCAACGCCGTGGCAATTTCGCTGTGGGCCAGCGGCGCGGCCTCGCAGCGCACCAGCGGTGCCTGCTCGCGCAGATCGGCCATCAGCTCGGGCAGAAAGCGGGCCTCACCAATGTCGCTCATGTGAAAGCGGAAGACGCGGCGCGACTGCTTGGGCTCAAACGCTTCGGAGTCATCCAGCGCACGCTCGATCAGGGTCAAGGCCGCCTGCACTGACGCGGCCAAGCGCTCTGCTCGCAAGGTCGGCCGCACGCCGCCGGGGGCGCGGGTGAACAGCGGGTCGTGCAGCAGGCCCCTGAGACGGGTGAGGCCTTGACTGGCAGTGGGCTGCGTGAGGCCCAGGGTCTGCGCGGCGCGGCTGACGCTGCGTTCGCGGTAGACGGCGTCGAAGAGGCGCAGGAGGTTGAGGTCTAGGGGGGGCATTGAGCTGGCGCGCGGATGCAAGTTGAACGCTCAAAAAGCGGCTATTCCCGGTACTTTTCGATTTGGCCGCTTAGTCTGACCTTCGCTTCACCAGCGCATGATCCAATTTCCGCTGCTGCAGCAATTGCTTCTGACTGGAAGTATTTCTTCTTTTCATAGGGTTCGTTAAGTTCAGTCAGACGAAGTATTTCTTTGAAATTCCCCCAAAATTTGTTCATCTGTCCATACATCTTCTCCAGGTGTTTGGACGTATCTGGAATGTATAGATCGCAGACTGCGCGAATCTCGTCTAGCTTTTCACAGCTTTCAAAATACCTTTTGTCATACTCTAGGTCTGTCATTCCTGAACGTAAGTTTATATCCAAAGCTGTAATTGAAAAATCTCTAGCAATTTTGCTGATGGCTATGTGAACATTGAGCAGTCGCTGCTTGTGATTTGCGATTTCTTCTTTCTCAGTTTCTGAATGCCGTTTGGCAGAATCAATTTGAAATTGAAATCTATGATTTTCAGCAGCGAGGCGCAGTTGAATGATTGCCCCCAGGCTAGCACCCAAAAGAGCAGATAGAGACCCAACGATGGCGGTGATTACAGCAGTATCCATAAGCAACCCTAACTAAATATTCAAACTGAAAATTTTTCAATGCGCGCTATTTGCTCTGTCACCGCCAGCAAGCTATGTGCTTCGTTATGGGCCTGCGACGTAGAAAGAGATTTTGCAATGGCGGGATCCAGCAAAGCCACGGACGTGCCCTTCACAGCTTCGGCCCTTCGTCATTCCGTGTGGAACTTGACTGCAACGATCGATAGTAGTAGGGCGCGGTGGGGCTTGTGGACAACTCGGTACCCCGAGTTGTCCACAAATCCACCGCGCGGTTGTTTGGCGCAGGAACGAAGGGGATGACTCATGGGTGTTGGGATTGAGGCGCTATTTACCAGCGCATTGGGGCTGCAAGCGCCCTGGCGGGTGGCTGATGTCAAGCTGGACACCGCCGCGCGTCGCATTGACTTTCATCTGCAATGCGACGCCAAACGCATGAGCTGCCCGCACTGCAACGCGCCCGATCAAGGCATCCACGACCGCCTGCCCGGCCAGTGGAGGCATCTGGACTTTTTTCAGTTTGAAGCCTGGCTGCACGCACCCGTGCCCCGCGTTACCTGCAGCAGCTGTGGCAAGACCACCCAAACACCCGTGCCCTGGGCCCGCCCAGGCAGCGGCTTTACCGCTTTGTTTGAAGCTTTGGCCCTGTCTTTGTGCCAGCAACTGCCCGTGCGCCAGGCCGCTGGCTTGCTGCGTTGCTCGGACAAACAGCTGTGGCGGCGCATTGCGCACTACGTGGATGCTGCGCGCAAGCTGGACGATATGTCTGCGGTTGCTGTGGTGGGCATTGATGAGACCAGTCTGCGCAAAGGGCAAAGCTTGCATTTCGGTGGTGCATGACCTGCAGGCACCCCGCCTGCTGTTTGCCTGCGAAGGCCGTGACCACCAAAGCGTGCTGGACTTTGCCGATGAACTGAAGGCCCACGGCGGGCAGCCAGAACAAATCGAGCATGTCTGCCAGGACATGAGCGCAGCCTATGCCAAAGGGGTGGGGCTGGCGTTGCCCCATGCGCAGATCAGCTACGACCGCTTTCACGTGATCGCCATGGCCCATGAGGCGATGGACAAGGAGCGCCGGGCTGAGATACGAGAACAACCCCAGGCGGTCTCGCAAGCGCTGGGCGATGAACCCAAGCTGGTGCAAAGCCTGGGCTGGGCGATGCGTCGCAACGCCGATGGCTGGAGTGCCAGACAAGCGCACACCATGCATTGGCTGCAACGCAGCACGCTGAAGATGGCGCGAGCCTGGCGTTTGAAGGTGGCTTTGCAGGCGGTGTACGCAGCGGCTGCAAAGGCCAACGATGCGGCAAAGGCCAGCGCTGAGCTGAAGGGCTGGATCAGCTGGGCAAGGCGCAGCCGCCTGCAGGAGTTCAAGAAGCTGGCGGCCAGCTTGAGCGGGCGCTTCGATGCGGTGGTGCGCGGCATGCTGGACAACCGCAGCAACGCCTATGTGGAGGCCATGAACGGGCTACTGCAACAAGCCAAGCGGGCAGCGCGAGGTTTCAAGACTGCCGCCAACTTCATCGCCATCGCCTATTTGCGTATGTCCAAGCTCAAGCACTTGCCAGCCAATCCGCTGCAACCGGCTGCGCCGATTGGCAATCGCTTAGTGCATCGGTGCGTGTGATGTCAAGTTCCACACGGAACGGCACAGAGCCACAGCTTCCTGGTGAAACTGGCCGCGCTGCAATGACGCGAAGTCTTCGCGCATGTACCCGGCGCGCAGTTCATCTTTAGGCTTCTTCATAACGGTGATCTTAGGTCGGTTGATGGTCGAACGTCCATCCATTTTCTAACCAAATAGGTCACTCACCCAGGTGAATCATGCTCAAGCAGCTATTGAAACCGTAGCATTCGCAGACTTCTTCGCACCGGGAAGTCCGCAATTGGGGTCAGAGTCCAATTTCGTATGGGCACCTCGCGCGCCGATTGGCACCGTGTCCTGAATTGGAATCTGACCCCAAATGCTTATCCCGGCTGCTCGCGTCTTTCACACCTTCTAGCATGCACGCAATGCATACAGCATAGTCCCCATATCGTATTGATCGCTGCTGCAAACCGCCTCACACTGCACACGAACCAAACCGGAGACTTGTCGCATGGAAGTGTCGTTCAGCAAAGAAATCGAGTCGCTGCGCCTGGGTGCCGGGCAGACTTTTCATGGCGAGGGGATTTTGGCGATTACCAAGGCCTTGCTGCAGTCGGGGGTGGCGTATGTGGGCGGCTACCAGGGTGCGCCGGTGTCGCATTTGATGGATGTGCTGGTGCAGGCCAAGCCGCTGATGGCCGAACTCGGTGTGCATGTGGAAGCCTGTGCCAACGAGGCTTCGGCGGCGGCGATGTTGGGGGCGAGCATTCATTACCCGCTGCGGGGGGCGGTGACGTGGAAGTCCATCGTCGGCACCAACGTGGCGTCGGACGCATTGAGCAATCTGGCCTCCCCCGGCGTGTTGGGCGGGGCGCTGATTGTGGTGGGGGAGGACTATGGCGAAGGCGCTTCGGTGATTCAGGAGCGCACGCATGCGTTTGCGCTGAAGTCGGGCCTGTGCCTGCTGGACCCGCGGCCCGAGCTGTCGCACATGGTGAACATGGTGGAACATGGATTTGCACTGTCAGAAGCCTCAAACATGCCGGTGATGATGGAGCTGCGCATTCGCGCCTGCCATGTGCGCGGCAGCTTTGAGGCGCGCGACAACCGCCCACCGCCCGTCTCTACCCGTGCGCTGATGGCCGACCCGGCTGCGTTTGACTACAGCAAGCTGGCGCACCCGCCGGTGACCTTTCGGCATGAAAAGCTCAAAGGCGAGCAGCGCATTCCGGCTGCGCGGCAATATGTTTTGGATCACCAGTTGAATGAGCTGTTGCCGGGCATTCACTCGGATGTGGGCATCGTGGTGCAAGGCGGTTTGTTCAACGCGCTGCTGCGCGCCTTGCAGGCTTTTGGCCTGGCCAATGCGTTTGGCGAGAGTGACATTCCGCTGCTGGTGTTGAACGTGACCTGCCCGCTGGTGCCGCAGCAGATTGCCGACTTTTGCCTGGGCAAGCGCGCCGTGTTGGTGGTGGAAGAAGGGCAGCCGGAATACATCGAGCAGGAAATTGCGACCTTGCTGCGGCGGCGCGACATTCAAACCGCGCTGCACGGCAAAGACATGCTGCCGGCGGCGGGGGAATGTACGGTGGAGGCGATTGCCGGGGGCTTGCTACTGTTTTGTGAGCGGTATGTGCAGGAAATACCTGGGCGGCAGGGCGATATCAACAGTGATGTGACCACCGCTCGCGATTGGCTGGCCACCAACCAATCCCGCCGCACCCAAATCGCCCAGCAACTGGCCAGCAGCCTGGCCACCACCACCCTGCCCGCCCGCCCGCCAGGCTTTTGCATCGGCTGCCCCGAGCGCCCGGTGTTCTCCGCCCTCAAGCTCACGCAGCAAGAACTCGGTCCCGTACACATCAGCGCCGACATCGGCTGCCACTCCTTTGGCACCTTCGAGCCCTTCAACACCGGCCACACGATATTGGGTTACGGCATGGGCCTGGCCAGCCGCGCGGGCGTCTCGCCCATGATGCAGCGGCGCACGCTGGCCATCATGGGCGACGGCGGGTTCTGGCACAACGGCATGCTCACCGGTGTGCAAAGCGCGCTGTTCAATGGCGACGATGCGGTGCTGCTGATCTTCAAGAACGGCTACACCTCGGCGACCGGCACACAAGACATCATTTCGACTCCTGAGAGCGCGGGACAGATCACCAGTCAAGTTCATACGAACACAACCATAGAAAAGACCCTGAGCGGGCTGGGCGTGCAGTGGCTGCGCGTCGTACACAGCTACGAAGTGGCCACCATGCGCCAGACCTTGAAAGAGGCTTTCACAAGCGATTTTTATGGCCTGAAAGTCATCATTGCCGAGGGTGAATGCCAGCTGGAGCGCCAGCGCCGCACCAAGCCCTGGGTGGCCAGCCTGCTACAAAAAGGAAAGCGCGTGCAGCGCGTGAAATATGGGGTGGACGAGGATGTGTGCAATGGCGACCACGCCTGCATTCGCCTGTCAGCCTGCCCCACGCTGACCTTGAAAGACAACCCCGACCCGCTGAAGGTAGACCCTGTGGCCACGGTGATTGACGGCTGTGTGGGCTGCGGCCTGTGCGGCGAAAACGCGCATGCTGCCACCTTGTGCCCTTCGTTTTACCGGGCGGAGGTGGTGCAAAACGCAGGCGTGTTTGAGCGGCTGATGGCGCGGCTGCGCGGGGCGGTGGTGCGGGTGTTGCTGACATGAATCGCTCTGCGCAACCCATCACCCTCCTCATTTGTGCCCTGGGCGGCGAAGGCGGCGGTGTGCTCACCGACTGGCTGGTGCACGCCGCCCAGCACGCGGGCTACCCGGTGCAGGCCACCTCCATCCCCGGCGTTGCGCAGCGCACCGGGGCCACTACTTATTACCTGGAAGTGTTCCCGCAGCGCCTGGCAGAGCTGAACGGCAAAAAGCCCGTGCTCAGCCTGAACCCGGTGCCCGGCGCGCTGGACGCGATGGTGAGCAGCGAGCTACTGGAAACCACGCGCCAGATTGCCAACGGCATGGCCACGCAAGAGCGCACCTGTGTGATCACCTCCAACGCCCGCGCACTGACCACGGCCGAGCGCACGCACCTGGGCGATGGCCGCATCGACCCCGCCGCGCTGCTGGCCGTGGTGCAGGCCCACAGCCGCGAGCACCATGTGCTGGACATGAACGCCCTGGCGCGTGAGGCGGGCACCGTGGTCAGCGCTGTGATGTTGGGCGCGGTGGCGGCAAGCGGCTTGCTGCCGTTTGCGCGCGAGGCGTTTGAAACGGCGATTGCCGATGGCGCAGCGCCCGACAAGCTGTCCAAAGCCGCACAAGCCAGCCTGCGCGGCTTTGCCAAGGGTTTTGAAGCCGTCAGCCAGCCGCGCCAGCAGGCGCTGGATTTGTTAAATTCACTATTAAAACAGGAGCTGTTTGAGCAGGTTTCACCTGGGCTACCGGCCGATTTGGCTCATATTTTCCCTCTGCAGGTGCACCCCATGCTCACCCTGGGCCACGCGCGCCTGCTCGACTACCAGGGCCCTGCCTACGCAGCCTTGTATGTGCAGCGCCTGCAGCAGGTGCTGGCCGCTGAAAAGCAGGCCGACCCCAGTGCCGCCCACGCCTTTGCCACCACCACCGAGATGGCGCGCTGGCTGGCGCTGTGGATGGCGTTTGACGACATCGTGCGCGTGGCCGATTTGAAAAGCCGCGCCAGCCGCTGGGCGCGTGTGCGCTCCGAGGTGAAGGCGCAACCGGGCGACTTGCTCAAGGTTTTTGACCACTTCAAGCCCGGCGTGCCCGAACTGGCCGCGCTGCTGCCCACGGGCCTGGCAAACCAGCTGTTGCGCTGGGACGCACGCCGCACCACCGCAGGCAAGACGCCCTGGGCCCTGCCGCTCAAAGTCGGCAGCCATTCGGTCATCGGCATGCTGGCCCTGCGCACCCTGGCCGCCTGCAAACGCCTGCGCCCGCTGGGCAGCCGCTACGCCATGGAGCAGGCCATGATCGATCAATGGCTGCAAGCCGTGGTGACGGGCAGCCAGCGTGGCTGGCAGCTGGGGCATGAGATTGCGCTGTGTGGCCGGCTTATCAAAGGCTACGGCGCGACCAACGAGCGGGCCAAGCACAACCTGCTGCATGTGCTGCAACACCTGGCACCGCTGCCCGACCCACTGGCCGCCGCCAGCGCCATTGCGGCGGCCCGAACCGCTGCGCTGGCCGATGAAGCCGGCAAGGCGCTGGATGCCACGCTGGTGCAGCACGGCGCGCCGAAGCGGCCGGTGAAGGAGCAGCCGATCCGGTTTGTGCGCAAGCCGGGTGGTGCCGGTGGAAAGGCCACGGTTTGACCCCGCTTCCCCCGCCGGACTTGCCCCTTCCCCCGCTGCACGGAGCGTCACGACGCAAATAGGCACTTTCACATGCATGCCCCCATCCCCGCCTTCCCCCAGCGGGGGAAGGAGTAAAACCAAATCCATATTCACAACAGGAGACAAGCCATGACCCCTAACCCCACCCGTCGCCACCTGCTCACCGCAGCCCTGTGCGCCGCCACCCTCGCCGCCCCCGCCTTCGCCCAAACCGCCTGGCCCACCAAACCCCTGCGCATCGTCGTCGGCTTTCCCCCCGGCGGCGTGGCCGATGTGGTGTCGCGGGTCATCTCCGTCCCGCTGGGTGAAGCCCTCGGCCAGCCCGTCATCATTGAAAACAAAAGCGGGGCCAACGGCAATGTGGCGGCTGACTTTGTGGCCAAGTCTGCCGCTGATGGCTACACCCTGGTGATGAGCTCCACCGGCATCGAATCGGTCAACCCGGCGCTGTTTGCCAAGATGCCTTACGACCCGCAAAAAGACCTGCAACCCGTGGCGGCCGCGGCGCGCATTCAGCTGTTTCTGGTGGTGCGGCCCGAGCTGGGCGTGAGCGACGTCAAAGCGTTTGTGGCGCTGGCCAAGTCCAAGCCCGGCAAGCTGTCGTATGGCTCGGCGGGGTCGGGCAGCACGCCGCATCTGGCGGGCGAATTGTTCAAACAAAGCGCCAACATTTTTGCCACCCACGTGCCCTACCGGGGCGCGGCACCGGCGCTGCAAGACGTGCTGGCCGGCCAGCTTGACTTTTACTTTGACCCCGGCATTGGCATTCCCCACATCCGCGCCGGCCGCCTCAAAGCCCTGGGCGTGGCCAGTGCCAAGCGCTCGGCGCTGTTCCCCGATGTGCCCACCTTTGGCGAGCTGGGCTACCGCGGCATCAATGCCGACACGCTGTTTGGTTTTTATGCACCGGCTGCGGTGCCCAAAGACGTGGTGGCCCGGCTGAACCGCGAGATCAACAAGGCTCTGGCCTTGCCCGCCGTCAGGCAGAAGATTGCCGACCTGGGCGGCGAGGCCATTCCCATGTCACCGGCCGACTTCAAGCAACTGGCGCAAATTGAAACGGCGCTGTTTGGCGGCGTGATTGCCGCGCGCGGCATCAAGGCCGACTGATGCGGGAAGTGACTTATTCGGTGCAGGTGGAGTTTGGCGACTGCGACCCGGCGGGCATCGTCTGGTTTCCCAATTTTTTTCGCTGGATAGACGCCGCCTCGCGCCACTTTTTCACCACCTGCGGCGTGCCGCGCTGGGCGGAAACCGAGCGCACGCTGGGCATCATTGGCACACCGCTGGTGGACACGCAGGCCAAGTTTTTGAAGATCGCCAGCTACGGCGACGTGCTGGACATTCACACCCATATCAAGGAATGGCGCGGCAAGAGCTTTGTGCAGGCCTACCGGGTGCTGCGGACGACATCGGAAGGGGCGGACGTGATTCTGGAATGCGAGGAGGTGCGGATTTTTGCGGTGCGGCGCACCGACACGCAAGGTGCCCCCGGCATACGGGCCGTGGCAGCGCCGCCCGAGATTCGCTCGCTCTGTGAGTAGCCTCAAAATAGACGCTACTCATTTGATAGCTGCTTGAGCAGGTTTCACATGGGCTGTTGGCTGATTTCATGCAAAAACACGGCGCAAACCCTGTAGACGGGCACCTGCCCAGCGCTTAGCATTTTCGGGCGTTGGTTGCGCCGCATCCACGCCCCCGACACCCCCTTTTGAAGGAGACCTCATGGCAACTTTCATTCTCGCCACCGGTGCCTGGCATGGCAGCTGGTGCTACCGCGACACGGCCAAGGCCTTGCGTGACGCGGGTCACACGGTGTTCACGCCCACCTACACCGGCCTGGGTGAGCGCTTTCACCAGTCGCACGAAGGCATCACGCTGGAAACGCATGTGCGCGATGTGGCGGGTGTGATCGAGGCGGAGGAGTTGACCGATGTGGTGTTGTGCGGCCACTCGTATGGCGGCATGGTCATCACCGCGCTGGCCGACCGCCTGCCCGGCAAAATCCGCGCGCTGTGCTACCTGGATGCCTTTGTGCCCGAGCATGGCCAGTCGCTCAATTCGCTGCTGCCCGTGGCCCTGCCGCCCGAGGTGTTTCCGATTTTTCTGGACGGTTTTCGCAATGCCGCGCGTGAGGCCAACAGCGGCATGATGAACCCGGTGCCCGCGGCGGTGTTCGGCATTCTGGAGAAAAACCAGGCCTGGGTGGATCGGCGCTGCACGGTGCAGCCGCTGGCCACCTTCGAGATGCCGGTGCTGCTCAAAGGCGATGGCACAGGCATCGAAAAAGTGGCCCGCAAGCTCTACCTATTGGCCGACAAATGGGACCCCAGCCCGTTTCGCCACTTTGCCGCCAAGCTGGACGGCAAACCCAGTTGGGAAGTGCAAAAAATGCCTTGCAGCCACGACGTGATGGTAGACATGCCGCACGAGCTGGCACAGGCGCTGATCAAACTGGCAGCCTGACCGTGACGACCACCACAGACCCCCGCGCGCTGAATTCGTTTGGCGAGTTCTACCCGTTTTATCTGACCGAACACAGCAACGTGAACTGCCGCCGCCTGCACTTTGTGGGCAGCAGCCTGTCGCTGGTTTGCCTGGCTCTGGCGGTGGTGCAGTTGCAGCCGCTATGGCTGCTGGCCGGCCTGTTGTGCGGCTACGGCTTTGCCTGGATCGGCCACTTTGGCTTTGAGAAAAACAAACCCGCCAGCTTCAAGCGCCCGCTCTACAGCTTCATGGGCGACTGGGCGATGTACCGCGACATCTGGCTGGGGCGGGTCAAGCTGTGGTGACAAGCGCTGTCATTTGCTATTGAATTGGTAGCTATTTATTAGTAGCTATTTGTGCGCTCTGGTCTTGCGCTCATGCCACCTTTGGCTTGTTTTCGTTGCTGATGGCCTGACCCGAGCCGTGGCCCTCATCAGCCATCTGCACTGCCAGGGCTTTGGCCCATGCGTCGCTGAAAACTTCGTCGGGCATCGGCTCCTCAACCGGCACCGCACCCAGCAGCCGGATGCTGCTTTGCGACCAGCCTTTGTCGCTGGCCAGCCGCTCCCGCAGGGCGCTGTCCAGCACGGCCCAGGTGGCCGCAGGGTCTTCGGCCAGGTGAGTCGCTGTGCCTCGGGTGCTGGCCACAACCCGAAACTGGATGGCCCCTGGGGCCGCGTAGTCCTGCGGGGCCATCAAACCCAGCGTGACCAGACGGCTCAGGCGGTTGGAAAAGTCTTCGCTGGCCGCCTGGCCTTTGAAAAACATGGCAAATACTTGGGTTTCAATTTGCGCCACGGTGTCGTCCTCGCGCATCACGGTGCGCATGATGCGCACCCACTGCGCGCGCTCACGATCGGCGGCGTCGGTGTTAACCAAGGCCGCCTGCTCGGCGTTGCGTATCACCTGTACATAGGCAATACCCAGGTCTTTTTTCTGATCCCGGGCCTCGTTCCACAAGGTTTGCGCAGTCTTGGCAAATGCGCTGGGTGGCACAAAACCCGTGAGCGGGTCTGCGCTGGCCAGCGTGGTTTGCCGCACGGCATGCGCCATATTTGTTTTTGAATGCCACAGCAATATGAATAGCAGCACCGGCAGCTCATAGGCAATCACATACAGGGGCATCCATATTGGCAAGCCGCCCATGGGCTGAATACCAAAACGTTCGGCGATGCTCAGGCTCAGCGAAAAAAACAGCGGCGTATACGCCAAAATCCAAATCGGGGCCATGGCGATGCCCTGGCGCCACGCACGCAGCACAATAGACAATGACAAGGCAATGCTGCTGACGATGACCCAACTATAAGCATAGAGGCGAAACATCGTGTTAGGCCATATCTGCGCCGCCACCGCAGCCAATATGCACAGTAAATTGAATACCAGCAGGGTATTGACAAGCCGCTGTATTCGCGCCTGCGGTGGGGCACTGACAAACAGCAGGCGACTGAAATGCAATTGAATGCAGACGGTCAGCATGGTTGGAACCAAGGTCAGGTATTTTGGCCACACGCTCGCATCTGGCCAAAACAAATAGTTGGAAATACCGACATAGCCCGCCACAGCAAAAAAGCTGGTCAATCCAAACAGCGCGTACCAAGCATAGATTTTATTTCGATAGATTGCAGCCAATGCCAGGCTGAGTATTACGGTAAATGCCAATAAACTCAAAACAACACCCGATTTAGCCAACTGGCGTGTTGACATGGCTTTTTCGGCGTCAGCCGATTGCAGCGCAAATAAAAACTGACGTGGCACCGCAGTTTGCAGCCGCACATAAAAAATATGCACGCCAGGAGCCATGTTGGGTAAATCGAAACGGGGATACATACCGGGCACCGCCCAGCGGCTATTGGGAATGACCCGACCGGCAAACTGCCCGTGCCAAATACCTGGCACAAACTCGTGAAAAAGTGACACGTTGTCGACATATGGTGTCAGCAGCGACAAGGTCCATCCGGTAGCAGCCGATTTTTCGTCTGCCAGTACACGAAATCGCAGCCACAGCACACCGTTGCGCTCGGTGTCGTAGGTTTTTGCGGCATCGAAGGCCTCGAAGGCACCCCCCGGCATGGCAGCGATGTGTTCTACGCGCAGGTGCGCAGGCACCCCGGTGCGGACCTCCATCACAAGCGGCGAACCGGCTTGCGCCTGCGCAGCCAGCGGCATAGCGGACGCCACGGCAGCGGCCGCTGCGCACAGGGGCAGCAGGCACAACAAACACAGCAGCAGTTGCCTTGAAACCTGAAGAACGCGCACGGATGGAACCTGGGTCACAGAGGATTGGCGATAGGAGTGGAGCGAGGAGGGGCGCAAGAAAGGGTGTGTTTGGCTTAAGCGGGCTTGCGGTCTTTTGCCACTTGCGCCTCAAGCGCTTGTGCCCAATCGTCGCTATGAACCTCATCGGGCAGGGTTGGTGCCACCGGTGCCACGTCCACAAACCGGATGCTGCGGCGCGACCAGCCCTTGTGGGTGGCCAGGCGCTCCCGCAGGGCACGGTCCAGCGCGGCCCAGGTGTCCAAACTGTCACTGACCGTGTCGCGCGTCGCCGCGACAACCCGAAGCTGCAGCGGCTTCTGCGCGGCATAGTCTTGCGGCGCCATCAGCCCCAGGGCCACCAGGCGACTCAAGCGTTTGGAGAAGTCTTCCCCAGCAGGCTGGCCTTTGAAAAACAGGGCAAACACCTGGCTGTCAATTTGCGCCACGGTGTCGCCCTCGCGCATGACGGTGCGCATGATGCGCACCCACCGGGCGCGTTCCCGGTCGGCGTCGTAGGTTTTGACCAGCGCAGCCCGCTCTTCATCTCGAGCCACTTGCACATAGGCAATACCCAGGTCTTTTTTCTGTTGCCGCGCCTCGTTCCACAAGGTTTGTGCGGTGTCAGCAAAGGCGCTGGTTTGAACGAAGCCTGTGGCTGGGTCCGTGCTGGCCAGCGTAGCGTCACGCACCCTGTCGGCCAGCCGGGTTTTGGCATGCCACAGCATGACCAGCAGCAAAACAGGCAGCTCGTAAGCAACGGCATACACCGGCACCAGATAGGGAAACTGATTGATCGGGAACACACCAAAATGCTCAACGATGGCAGCACCCAAACCAATAGCCAGGGGCAAATAGGCCACCAGCCAAAGACCCGAAAGACGGGGGTCTTGCCGCCAGACGACGAGCACCATCATCAGCATCAGCAGTACGCTACTGGCAACCACCCAGCCGTATTCCACCAGCCGCGTGATGGCGTCAGGCGTCAGCAATACGGCGACCACGACGATGGCGTTGAGTACCAAACTTCCATCGATCACACGCTGCCAGGCGCTGTGGCGTGGTGTGGTCAGCAGCATGGCCCTGGAAAACTGCAACTGCGCCATGGCCGACAGCATCGTGGGCACCAGCGCGGAGTATTCGGGCCACCAGAGGGCGTCGGGCCAAAACAGGTAGGTTGATACCCCCATATAGCCCGCGATGGCAAAGAAATTGGCTGCGGCAAACACCGCGTACCACGCATACACCCAGTGTTTGTAGACCAGGGCCAGCAGGCCGCTGAGCACGCCCACAAAGATCAACAGGCTCAAGACAAAAGCGGTGGTCAGCAAATCACTCAGGTCACTGGCTTCGGCCTGGTCTGCCGGGCGCAAGTCAATTGAAAAGTGCAGCGGAATCGAGCTTTGCACCCGCAGGTAAAAGCTGTGCACGCCCGGTGCCAGTGCGGGTAGCCGAAATTGAGGGTTTAGCGAGCGCATAGGCCACAGCCGGTGAGCCACATGGTCACCAGCGGCCTGCATCTGCCAGCGGCCTTCAGCGTCTTGCCAGTGAAACTCCACGCGGTCAACAAAGGGCTTGGGCAACTCCAGCGTCCAACCATCTGCGGCGGTGGGTTTGTCAACTTGCAGCCGAAAACGCAGCCACATCAGGCCTTGCTGGTCAGAGTCGTAGGTTTTGCGCGTGTCAAACGCCAGAAACGCATCGTCTGGCGATGCCGCCACTTGCTGCACCGTGACCCCTGGCGCAACGCCGGTTTGTATATCCAGTGGCAACTGCGCGCCCGCCTGCGCCAGCGATGCCAGTGGCGTGGCGGCCGTCATGGCGGTTGCCACGGACGACCACAGCAAAAGCATCAGGCAGGCAAAACGTCTTAAGCGAAGCGGGAGCAGCAGCAAGGGGAAAAATCACGGAAAAAAGTGGCGGGATGGCCTGTATGCAGCAAGTTTGTATACAGTCGCTGAGTTTGGTGGCAACGGCCGCTTGGGTGCCAGATGTAACCTGAAATATTTCACCACCCGGCTAATTTTTGTGAATTAATGCACAAATCAGTCCTGCGCCAGGGTGAAAAACGACCGCTTTTTGCTATTTATTTAATAGCTGTTCGAGCTCATTGGGTCAGCGCATCAAGCGTTTTTGATTGATTTTTTTGAACTGTCACGTCAGCGTGCCAGCGCCTGCGCCAGGGTCTGGCTGCGCAGCGGGCTGCTGGCCCACACGGGCGCCAGGCTGGCAGCATCGGGCAGCAGCAGCTGGGCCACCAGCGGGGCCACGGGTGTGGCGGCGGCATCGACCAGAAGCAAGTAGGTGGTCGGGGTGTCGCTTGCGTCTGGCGCTTGCAGCCGGCCCACCCATTGCAGGCTGACCAAGGTTTGCAGAACCGGCTCCAGTTGCAGGGCATCCACTTGCAGGCTGTGGGCCAGCGCCGGCAGGCTGTGGCCTTTGCCATAAGCCGCGCGGTCGGCCTGCAGCTGCTGCAGCACCTCAATGGCCAGCTGAAACGGCCAACCCGGGCCGCCGCCACGCCGCTGCACGCCCATCAACAGGCTGGGCAGGTAGGCGGCAATGACGGCACCAAACAGCACGATGAGCCACACCACGAAAATCCACAGCAGCAAAATTGGCACGGTAGCGAAGGCCCCATACACGGCTGAGTAAGTGGGCACTTGGCCCAGGTACAGCGCCAGGCCTTTCTTGGCCAGCTCAATGCCCACGGCGGCAAACAAGGCACCCGTCCACGCATGGGCGGCGCGCACCGGCGTGTGCGGCACGTAGCGGTACAGCAGCATGAGCCCAGTGGCCAGCAAGGCCAACTCCAACGTGCCCAGCAGCAGGCCCAGGCCGCCAGGCATCGCATTGACCACGCCGCTGGACGCCGTCACCACATAGGTGGTCAAGGCCAGGCTGGCCCCCAGCAGCAACGGCCCCAGGGTGAGCGCCGCCCAATAGACCACCACGCGCTGCGCCCAGGAGCGGCGGCGTTTGACGCGCCAGATGCCGTTGAGCGTGCCGTCAATGGTGAGCATCAGCGCCAGCGCGGTCACCCCCAAACCCGCCACACCCACCACGCCCAGCCGACTGGCCTTACCGGCAAATTGCGTCAGATACCCCAGCACCTGGCGAGCAATCGCATCAGGCACCAGGCTTTGCACCAGCCAGGTTTGCAGGCTGCCCTGCAAGGTGGCAAACATGGGAAACGCGCTGAACACCGCCAGCGCCACGGTGAACAAGGGCACCAGCGCCGTGATGGTGGTAAACGTCAAGCTGCTGGCCGTGACGCCCAGGCGGTCGGCCCGAAAACGCTCCCACATCACGGCAGCCGTGTTACGCCAGGGGAAGTTGGCCAGGGTTTTGGACAGTTCAAACAGCATGGAACACCACTCATAAAGCTTCAGAAACAGAACACGGAAGGCACAGAGACACCGAGAAATACAAGGCGGGTAAAAGCGAATCTTCATTCCCCTCCTCTTTCCTCTGTGTCTCTGTGCCTCTGTGTTCTGTTTACCGGGGGGTACCTGGCTATCATGCCCTGCTATGAATCATGCCCCTCAGACCCCCGCTCCCGTGTACGTGGGCACCACCCCACTGCAAATTGCCACCATCCGGGCGCTGGCCGTGGGCAGTGTGCTGGGCCTGATTGCCCTGGGTGTGGCCTGGGAGCTGTTTTTAGCCCCCATCCGCCCCGGTGGCTCGTGGCTGGCGCTGAAGGTGTTGCCGCTGTGCATTCCGCTGGCAGGCCTGTTGAAAAACCGCATGTACACCTACCGCTGGGTGAGCCTGCTGGTGTGGATTTATTTCACCGAAGGCGTGGTGCGCGCCTGGAGCGACAAAGCACCCAGCAACTACCTGGCCATGGTGGAGGTGGCCCTGTGCCTGCTGCTGTTCACAGCCTGTGCGCTGCACGTGAAACTGCGTTTGCGCAAGGTGAAGGCTGCATCCGCATGAGCCCGCTGCTGGAGGCGCTGCGCCACATCGTCGGCGCGCCCCACGTGCTCACCCGTGCTGATGCAGACCTGACCGTCTACGAGCAAGACTGGCGCAAACGCACCCACGGCCACGCGCTGGCGGTGGTGCGTCCGGCGTCTGCCGCCCAGGTGGCCGACGTGGTGAAGACCTGCGCGGCAGCAGGCACGTCCATCGTGCCGCAGGGTGGTAACACCGGCCTGGTGGTGGGCTCCACGCCCGACAGCTCGGGCCAGCAGGTGGTGCTGAGCCTGTCGCGCCTGAATGCGGTGCGCGCCATCGATGCCGCCAACCTGACCATGACGGTGGAAGCCGGCTGCATCTTGCAAGCCGTGCAGCAGGCCGCACGCGATGCCGGTTTTTTGTTCCCCCTGAGCCTGGCCGCGCAAGGCAGTTGCCAGATCGGCGGCAACCTGGCCACCAACGCCGGCGGCACCCAGGTGCTGCGCTACGGCAATGCACGCGAGCTGTGCCTGGGGCTGGAAGTGGTGACGGCTAGCGGTGAGATCTGGCACGGTTTGAGTGGCCTGCGCAAAGACAACACCGGCTACGACCTGCGCGACCTGTTCGTGGGCAGCGAAGGCACGCTGGGCATCATCACCGCCGCCACACTCAAGCTGTTTCCGTTGCCCGCCGCGCAGCTGACAGCCTGGGCCGCCGTGCCCTCGCTAGAGGCGGCGGTGGCGCTGCTGGGTCTGGCGCAGCGGCACTTGGGCGCGGGGCTCACAGGCTTTGAAGTGATGGGCCAGTTTGCGCTGGGGCTGACCGCGCGCCACTACCCGCAACTGCGCGTGCCGCTGTATGAAAGCAGCCCGTATTGCGTGCTGCTGGAAAACTCGGACAACGAATCTGAAGCCCATGCCCGCGTGCGCTTTGAAGCCCTGCTGGAAGCCGCGCTGGAGTTGGGTCATGTGACAGACGCGGTGGTGGCCGAAAACCTGAGCCAAGCCCACGCGCTGTGGCACATCCGCGAGAGCATTCCGCTGGCCCAGGCCGAAGAAGGCCTGAATATCAAACACGACATTTCGCTACCGGTCTCTGCCATTCCCACCTTCTGCACACAAACCGACGCGCTGCTGGCAAGCGCCATTCCCGGTGTGCGCCTGGTGAACTTCGGCCACCTGGGCGACGGCAATCTGCACTACAACGTGCAAGCCCCGGTGGGTGTGGATGGGGCAGCGTTTTTGGGGGCGCACGAGGCGCAGGTCAACACCCTGGTGTACGACCAAGTGCATGCGTTCGGCGGCTCGATTTCGGCTGAACACGGCGTGGGCTCGCTCAAGGTAGACAGCCTGGTGAAATACAAATCGCCGGTGGCGCTGGAGTTGATGCGTAGCATCAAAGCAGCGCTGGATCCGCAGGGAATTTTGAATCCGGGGCGGATAATTGCTACTATTTATATAGCTGCTTGAGCAGTATTTACATGGGCTGGTGGACTGTTTGGGATTGAGTCGACTGTTTTTTCCACCGTCACCACCACCCCATCACCAGGCTCCCGCATCACAAACCGCACCGGCAAAAACTGCTCGATCACCTGCGCATTGGTGCGGCTGTGCTCGGTCAGCTCAGTGGCCCAGAACTGGCCTGCGGATTGATTCAAAGCCGCCAGGGCCAGCGGAATCATCAGTTGATCGGCCAGATGCGGCCCCACCGGCGCTTGCGATTGTTGGTAGGCGCGAACTTCTTGCAGCACATCACGCGCCACTTGCTCGGCGCTCACTCCTTTCTCGCCAAAGCTGGTGAACAGTTCGGTGATGTACTCGTATTGCAGCACCACCATCAGCGCATTGCCCGGCCCTTCGTTGGCACGCAGGGCCCGGTCGTGCAGTTGCTCGTCAGCCCAGCCCAGGGCGTTTTTCAAGATGGCCAGCTCGCGCTGCGCCACGCCCTTGGGCAGGCCCGCGTGCAGGCATTGCGCATGGGCGCTGCGCAATGCGCCGCGCTGCATCAGGCTGAATGAACGCAGGCCCTGCGGCGGTGGAAACAGGCGCACCGCCACCTCGCCACCGCCAGCGGGGTAGAAGCCGTGGCGGCGCAGCTCGATTTCAAACAAATATTCGTCAGCCCCAGACCACGACTGAAACACCTGCTGCAAATAAGAAGCCGATGGGGCCATCGGGTTGTGCGTGCCGCCGCGCAGCAGCAGCGCAGACGGCGCTGTCGCCAGCAGCAGCGGCCACAGCACGGTCTGCAACACCAGCATGCAACTGCCCGCGCTGCCCACCGCAAACTCATAGTCACCCGCGGTGATGGGCCCAGGCGTGAAATGCAGCGTGGTTTCACCCACCTGCACGGCCTGGCCTTGGCTATTGACCGCCTGCGTGTGCTGCGCGCCACCACCCACCGCCACCGCCGCCTGCACGCAAGCCAGGTGCTGACGCATCAGGCCCGGCTTGGGGCGCTTGGCGCGGATGTTTTGAATGCGAAAGGGCTGGCCGGTGATCAGGCTCAAGGCCAAAGCCGTGCGCAAGATTTGGCCACCGCCTTCGCCTTGGGAGCCGTCTAGTTCGATCATTGGATTTCTCATGAGATTTGAATGCGGGAGCAAGGACACAGAGGGCGCGAAAATTGCGCGAAGGACGCGAAAGAACAGCCAAAACGTTTGAATGCAATTTTGAAATCCTTTCGCGTCCTTCGCGAATCCTTCGCGCCCTCTGCGTCCGGCAATTCTTTCCCTGCTATCCCTTCACACACACCACCTGCTTGAGTGTGTAAACCACCTCCACCAGGTCTTTCTGCGCGGCCATCACCGCGTCAATATCTTTGTAAGCCATCGGGATTTCATCAATCACGTCGGCATCTTTGCGGCATTCCACGCCTTTGGTGGCTTCAATCTGGTCAGCCACGGTGAACAGCTTCTTCGCTTTGGTGCGGCTCATCGAGCGCCCTGCCCCGTGGCTGCAGCTCATGAAACTATCTACATTGCCTTTACCGCGCACGATGAAGCTTTTGGCACCCATGCTGCCGGGAATAATGCCCAGCTCACCCTTTTTGGCGCTCACCGCACCTTTTCGGGTAATGAATACCTCTTGCCCGAAGTGCGTTTCTTTGGCCACGTAGTTGTGGTGGCAATTCACCGCTTCCAGGTGGGTTTCAAACGGCTTGGCAATAACCTTGCGCAGCGCCCCAATCACGCGCTGCATCATCACCTCGCGATTCAGGCGGGCAAATTTTTGCGCCCAGCCCACGCCACGCACGTAGTCGGCGAAATACTGCGCACCTTCTTCAAAATACGCCAGATCCTTGTCGGGCAGGTTGCGCTGGTGCAGCTCGGCGTCTTTTTTGGCCAGCTCAATAAAGTGCGTACCCATCGCATTCCCCACACCGCGCGACCCGCTGTGCAGCATGATCCACACACCATCCGCTTCGTCCAGGCAAATCTCCACAAAGTGGTTTCCACCGCCCAGGGTTCCAATATGGCGGTGGTTGTTGGTGTTTTTCAGGCGCGGGTAATCAATACAAATCGCCTCAAATTCATCCACCAGCTGCGCCCAGGCTGCATCGGCCTCGTCGGGCGGGGTTTCCCACGAACCTTTGTCGCGGTTGCTTCCCTTTCCACGAAATTGCTTGGGGCTCATGCCATGCGGCACGGCTTTTTCAATTTCGCTGCGCAGCGCGGCCAGGCTATCCGGCAGGTCGCGCGCATTCAGCGAGGTTTTGCAGGCAATCATTCCGCATCCAATATCCACGCCCACAGCGGCGGGAATAATGGCTTTGAAGGTCGGAATCACGCTACCCACAGTGGCACCAATACCGTAATGCACATCGGGCATGGCGGCAATATGGCTGAACACAATGGGCAGGCGGGCCGCGTTGTCCAGTTGCTGCTGGGCTTCGGCTTCGACCGGGACGCCTTGCGTCCACATTTTGACGGGTACGCCGCCGGATACTTCGCGTTGGTTGTAGTTCATGTTGTTTCCTTTATTCACTCATATTCAAATAGATTAACCACCTGCAGCGACTAGCATTGCTGAAATGTTTACGTGCTCTACCAAACTGAGCTACGGTGCTGCAATGGATTCTTTTGCGAAAACCCATTGCAGCACCGGCGGGAATCGAACCCGCGACCACGGCATTAACAAGGCTGTAATTCCAACGGCATTCGCCGCAGGCGGTTAAAAACTTCTGCTCTTTCCAGGAAAGAACTTTCAAAAGCGCGACAAGATGGATGAGATTTCACTTGCAGCAGTTTCCTGCCACGCATGACCGGGGTTCGAACCCGACCGGTGTGCTCGCACACCTCACCTGTAATCTCACCCGCATTCGCGCTTTTGAAAGTTCTTGGCGACTTTCTACTTTTTCCCTTCAGCGCCCCCGCCTGGCGACAAACAATTGATGTGATCGAACAGTTTCAATGTAATCACATCAGCATTCGCCAGGCGACGACTTTATGTGTCAAAAGTGCCACCAGCCCATAGAAAGACTGCTCAAGCAGCTATTATTTATATAGCAGCTTGAGCGCCCTTCTCAGGCAGCGTCCAGCACCACCTCGTCAATCAAACCCACCCAGTGGTCGGCGCCCAGCTCACCGGCAGCAAACATGGCCAGCACCTTGAACACCTCGTCGGTAAACCCGCCGATGTTCAAGATATCGGCCCGCTCACACGCCTGTGTGTGGGCGTAAGGCTGGATGTCGATGCACACCAGCTTGGCTTGTGGGTTGCGTTGCTTGAACGCTTCCCACTCGCGCAGCGTCTGTGTGGCACCGCTTCGCTGGTTGTCCACCCACGACTCGTTGTCTGACACCAGCACCACCAGATCAGCCTGGGCCTTTTGGGCATTCAGCTGGGCCAGCGGAGCGGAACAGTTGGTTCCACCGCCGCCAATAGCGGCCAGCTTCTCCGCATTGCTCATCACCGAATCACGCGGGTTTAGCACCAGCTTCACCACTTTTTCCTCAAACGGCAGCACCAAAGTGCTGGGGTTTTTGCGCAGCAAGGCGGCGGCTACCAGGGCAGCTACATCAATACAGCGCACCGCCGACGTTGCCGACCCGCGGTACCCGGTCACGGCCGAAGCCATGGAACCCGACACATCGGGGCACACCACCACGCGGCCCGCAAACTCGGGCACATTGGCTAGCGCAATTTCCATCGCGTCTTGCAAGGCCTCACGCACGTCCGAAGGCACTGTTTCATCACACGCCTTGTAAGCCGCCATCAACTGGTAGGGCAACACACGCGCTTTGGCAATGCTGGCGGCATCACGCAGCTTGGCTGCCACGGCCTTTGTGGCCTTGGTGGTTCCAAACACGCCGTGGCGGGCAAAGGTGTTCAGGTTTTGGCGAACCATCTGCCACGAGCCGTTTTTGGCGACTTGCGTCCATTGGTTCTCCGTCAAACCCAGCGCGGTCAGCATCTGAAAAGGCACGTCTGGCAGCACGCCTGAGCGGTCTTTCTTGTATGCCTCATACGCCTTCGTCACCTCGGGCAGCGCAGCGGCGTCGTATTCGCGGCCAATCACCCAAGCAAACCAGGCCGCACGCCAGGCCTCAGCCGGCTTGGGGTGAACCATCTTCACCACGTCGGCCAGACTGGGGCTGTTGCCCACGTTGGCATTCAGCAGTTGCTTTTCAGTTGCGTTGCACAGCCAGTGTTGCACCAGTTTTTTAGGACGCGAACCCAGCGACTTGCGACCCACCTGGCCGCTGCGCAGAATCTGCACCACGTTTCGCAGCATCTTTCCGCTATCGACCACACGCGGAAAAACCTGGGCAAACAAGGCCACATCGCGCACGGCCAGCGTGGCCAGCAGCAGCGCAGGCATGTCTTTCATGTGGCCACGTTCGCGGGCATAGATGGCAGTTTTGGCCACAAAGCGCACATTCACTTTGGCGGCCAGTGCCAGCACAGCGTCCAGCTGCTCAGCGGCACCGGCGTAATAGGTATTGTTCAAACAACCGGTCACGGCCAGCTGCGCCAGCGCGTGCTTGGGGCTCAGCGCGTAGGCGGCTCCACCGGCTTCGTTGGCGGTGTCGGCAGCGGGCAGCAGCTTGCCTTTGCTGGTATGAAAAAGTTGGGTGTTTGCCATTTTTTGCTCCTGTTTGCATTCATCGGTTCTGATGACGCAGTGTTTATTGCAGGGGCTGTGCCAGGTCGTGGCTTCTGAAGCGATTGATCTTCTAAGTTGTTGATTTCATTTAATAAAAACTTCTCGATGCGCTCGTGGGAAATTGTTTTCTGCTGAAGATATCTTGATAAACTAGATTTTCAGCTAGTAAACTAGCCAGATGAAACGCAAAGTCGTCATCGGATTCCTTGGCACCCAACTCGACTCTGGCCTGGGCGCAGCCCGCTGGGAGAAGTGGCGGCCCACGGTGTCGCTGGCCCAGCACGACGACCTGGCGCTGGACCGCCTGGAGCTGCTGCACGACGCGCGCAACACGGCGCTGGCCCAGCGCGTGCGCGACGACGTGGTGCAACTGTCACCGACTACACAGGTGAACCTGGTCGAGATGAACCTGGCCAACCCCTGGGACTTTGGCGAGGTGTATGGCGCGCTGTACGACTGGGCGGGGCGCTACGCGTTTGACACCGCACACGAAGACTATTGGGCCCACATCACCACGGGCACGCATGTGGCGCAGATTTGTATGTTTTTGCTGGTCGAGGCGCGGTTTTTACCCGGCGTGTTGTTGCAATCGGCTCCCGCACATGGGCGGCAGCGCGCGGGGGCGGGCACGTATGAGTTGATTGACCTGGACTTGTCGCGCTACGACGCGATCAACACCCGACTGAATGTGGCCCAGCAAGACGCAGTGTCGTTCCTGAAAAGCGGCATTGCCACGCGCAATGCACGCTTTAACGCGCTGATTGAAGAGGTGGAACACATAGCAGTGCGCAGCAAAGCACCCATCTTGCTGACCGGGCCCACCGGCGCGGGCAAGTCGATGCTGGCGCGGCGGATTTTTGAGTTGAAGAAGGCGCGGCACCAGATTGACGGCGAGTTTGTGGACGTGAACTGCGCCACCTTGCGCGGCGACGGCGCAGGCTCGGCGCTGTTTGGCCACAAAAAAGGCTCGTTCACCGGCGCGGCGGCCGACCGGCCTGGCCTCTTGCGCACGGCTGACCAGGGCGTGTTGTTTCTGGACGAGATTGGCGAGCTGGGCGCCGACGAGCAAGCCATGCTGCTCAAAGCGATTGAGGGCAAGCGCTTTTTGCCCATGGGCGCTGACAAGGAAGTGACCAGCCATTTCCAGCTGATCGCCGGTACCAACAGAGACCTGCGGGCCGAGGTGGCGGCCGGGCGTTTCAGAGAAGACCTGTTTGCCCGCATCAACCTCTGGGCCTACAGCCTGCCCGGCCTTGCACAGCGACGTGAAGACATTGAACCCAACATCGACCACCAGTTGCGCATTGCTTCGCAAGACCTGGGCAAGCAGGTGCGCCTGACCACCGAGGCGCGGCAAGACTATTTGCGTTTTGCCCAGTCACCGCAGGCCCTGTGGAGCGGCAGCTTTCGTGATTTGAGCGCGTCCGTCACGCGGCTGGCCACGCTGGCCGATAACGGGCGCATTGGTGCCGGCTTGGTGGCGGCTGAAGTGGCGCGGCTGCGCTGGCAGTGGGAGAAGGATGGCGGCTTTGTCGAAAGCCCTCAGGTGTCGCTGCGCGACTTGCTGGGCGATGCGGCTGATGCGATGGATCAGTTTGACAAGCTGCAACTGCAAGCGGTGGTGGCTGTGTGCCGACAGCACCCCACGCTGAGCGAGGCGGGCCGTGCGCTGTTTGACGTGTCGCGCCAGCAGCGCGCGGTGGTCAATGATGCGGATCGGCTGCGCAAATACTTGCTGAAGTTTGGCTTGGGGTGGGACCAGGTGCACGGGTAATGCGCTTGCCGACAAGCATGTATCATGCGCATACTTCATGCACCTTTTATCTGAAGGAGTACCCCATGCCAGCCGCCACCGAAGCCACCCAGAAACGCCCCGTCAACCTGTCGATCAATGCCCGCACCCTGGAGCAGGCCAAGAGTCTGGGTATCAACCTGTCGCAAGCCGTTGATGGATTCCTGGCCGAAGAGGTCAAACGCCGTTACTGGGAGAAGTGGCGTGACGACAACCAGGAAGCCTTTGCCGCGTACAACGAGCGCATCGCCAAAGAGGGGCTGCCGTTGGCTAAATACCGTACGTTTTAGCGCACCTATCGTCTATGGCCCGCTTTGACGTCTACGCGCATCCCGACGCGACCTTGCGTAAAACCACGCCCTACTTGCTGGACGTGCAAAACAGCTACCTTGATGACTTGGCGACTCGGGTGGTGATTCCCATGCGCACTGGCAGCGTGCTACCGCACCGGGTGCGCGACTTGAACCCGGTGTTTGCCATTGCCGGAAAAGAACTCGTTCTGGACACAGCTGCTATGGCCGCTTTCCCCACCGCTCTGCTCAAGCGCCCCGTGGAAAACTTTGCGCACCAGGCAAACACCATCGTCAATGCCCTGGACACACTTTTTGGATCGCACTGACGTGACCAACACCCCTCGCCCCATCCGCTCCCAATACGAAGACTTCATGCGCCACGTCTATGCGCATGGAACCCCCAAGACCGATCGAACGGGTACCGGCACCAAAAGTGTTTTTGGCTACCAGATGCGCTTTGACTTGAATGAAGGTTTTCCGCTGGTTACCACCAAGAAAGTGCACCTCAAATCCATCATCACCGAGCTGCTGTGGTTTTTGCAGGGCTCAAGTGACAACAACTGGCTGCGCGAGCGCGGCGTGACGATTTGGGATGAATGGGCGCGGCCTGACGGTGACCTGGGGCCTGTGTATGGCGTGCAATGGCGCAGCTGGCCTACGCCAGATGGCGGGCACATTGACCAGATTGCCCAGGTGATTCAAACCCTGAAAACCAACCCCGATTCGCGCCGCATGATCGTGAGTGCCTGGAACGTGGCCGAGCTGGACAAGATGGCGCTGATGCCCTGCCATGCGTTCTTTCAGTTCTACGTGGCTGACGGGAAACTCAGCTGCCAGCTGTACCAGCGCAGCGCCGACATTTTTCTGGGTGTGCCGTTCAACATTGCCAGCTACGCGCTGCTCACCCACATGGTGGCCCAGCAATGCGATCTGGCCGTGGGCGACTTTGTGTGGACCGGTGGTGACTGCCACATCTACAGCAACCACCACGAACAGGTAGAGCTGCAACTGAGCCGCGCGCCGCACCCTTACCCCGTGTTGAACATCAAGCGCAGGCCGGATTCGATCTTGGGTTACGAATACGAAGACTTTGAGGTGCTGGACTATCAGCACCATGCGGCAATCAAAGCCCCCGTCGCGGTTTGAGGCGCATATGAAAAACATCGCAATGATCGCAGCGCTTGGCCGCCGTGGCGAGCTGGGCAAAAACAACGACCTGTTGTGGCACCTGCCGCAAGACATGGCGCATTTCAAGGAAACCACGCGCGGCCACACCGTCATCATGGGTCGCAAAACCTGGGACAGCCTGCCACCGAAGTTCCGGCCACTGCCCGGGCGGCGCAACATTGTCGTCACCCGCCAGGAGAACTGGACGCAATCGGGCGTTGAGGCCGTCGGAAGTGCTCAAGCCGCTATTGACTTGGTAGCAGAGCATGAGAGAGCCTTCGTGATTGGCGGTGCACAAATCTACCAAGCCTTGCTGTCGCATGCGCATGATTTGATCCTGACCGAGATAGACCAGGAATTTGATGCCGATACCTTTTTCCCCACCTGGCCACGCGAGGACTACGACGAAATTTCGCGTCGAAATGACACCAGCGAGCAGGGCTGGGGACTGAGTTTTGCCGTCTACCGGCTGCGCCAGATATAGACCATCACCGCGTATTCTTAACAACTGATACCAAAAGGAGCTATCTATGTCTGGAGGCGGATTTCACGTTCACGGCCCACACGACCACGCGCTGGAGCATGCCAAAGAGGGCGAACATGGGGCTACGGCGCACCATGGCATTGGCGGGGGCAGCATGACCAACCAGGTCGCCATGTTCACCGCGGTGGTGGCCACGGTGGGTGCCATCTTTGCCTATATGGGTGGTGCCACGCAAGCCAATGCGGGCTTGTACAAAAACAATGCCGGCATCAAGAAAACCGAGGCGTCCAACCAATGGAACTACTACCAGGCCAAGAGCAGCAAGCAAAACCTGGCCGAGTTGGCCATTGAACTGGCACCCGAGGGCCGCCGCGCGTTTTACACCGAAGAAATCAAGCGCTACAAAGTTGAAAAGGCCGACATCAAGAAAGACGCCGAAAAACTGGAAGCCGAGTCCAAAGCCTGGGACGACAAGTCAGACGCCCAGATGCACGAGCACCACCGCTGGGCCCAAGCCACCACCGCGCTGCAAGTCACCATTGCGCTGGCGGCCATTGCCCTGCTGACCAAAAAGAAGTGGCTGCAATACGGCATGGTGGCCGCTGGCGTGCTGGGCATTGGAATTGGCGTGTTGGCAGCGCTACATATTTAGTAGCTGCTTGAGCAATGAATCTCTGGGCTGACGGCTCAAAAGCATAAAAAAAACGACAGATGACCCTGCAACACCACATGATCTCTGGCGCGCCCGACCCGGTGGCACCCTTCAGCCACGCGGTGGAGGCCGATGGCTGGGTCTATCTGACCGGCCAGATGCCGTTCGCCGGCACCTCCATCGACGAGCCGTATCCGCAAGGCATAGCGGCCCAGACCCATCAGGTGATGCACAACCTACGCAACGTGCTGAATGGTCTGCATCTGGATCTCGCGCAGGTCGTTCAAGTGCGCATCTACTTGCTGCACTTTGACCGCGACTATGACGCGATGAACACGGTCTATGCCACCTACTTTGCCCCTGGCCAGCGGCCTGCGCGCACCTGCGTCGGCGTCAGCGGCCTGGCCAAAGGTGCGCTGATCGAGATTGACATGGTGGCGCGGCGGCCGTGATGCCTTGTGGGTGAGGGCTCAACGCCGCTTTTTGCGGTGATGTGCCGGGCTCGGTGGTTTGGGCGGCAGCCCCAGCGCCGCACGCGCTAGCGCATCAGCCTGCGCGTTGCGGTGGCGCGGAATCCAGCACAGCTCGCTGTGGGCAAAGCTGGCCAGCTCCTGCCGAGCCAGGTCAAACAGAGGCCCCAATCGCTCGACGACGGTGGGCGGCTGGTTTCCGAGTTGCTCTATCACGAGCGAGCTGTCTGAATGCAGGCGCAACGCCCGAGCGCCCAGCGCACGTGCCGCCTGCATCCCAGCGATCAGCGCCAACACTTCGGCTTCGTTGTTACAGCCACGCGTGCCGGTTGCATGCGAGAGTGTGTGGCGCTCTCCGTCGGGCGAGCACATGACCACACCATAGGCCAGGCGCCCAGGGTTGGGCCAGGCGGTGCCGTCGCAGTAAATCTGCCAGAGGGCGGGCGGCGCTATAGACATGGCTCATCGTAGCCTGCGGTTACCATCAAAAAATACCCCACTCTGATACACACAACACCGTGAAACTTGCCACCTGGAACGTGAACTCCCTGGGCGTGCGCTTGCCGCACCTGCTGCAATGGCTGGCCACACACCCAGCTGACGCACCGCTGGATGTGCTGGGCTTGCAAGAGCTCAAGCTGACAGACGAAAAATTCCCGTTTGACGCGCTGAAAGACGCGGGCTACGAATGCGCCGCCTTCGGCGAGAAAACCTACAACGGCGTGGCCCTGCTGTCGCGCACGCCGCTTTCCGACGTGGTGCGCAATATCCCCGGCTACACCGATGAACATGCCCGCGTGATTGCGGCCA
Source organism: Comamonadaceae bacterium (assembly GCA_013297875.1). Taxonomy (GTDB): domain Bacteria; phylum Pseudomonadota; class Gammaproteobacteria; order Burkholderiales; family Burkholderiaceae_C; genus JAAFIW01. Next base: position 43,422 of record JAAFIW010000014.1, read on the forward strand.
CGGTTGACAGCGCCCATGGCCCGCTGCGCGTCATCAACGCTTACTTTGTGAACGGCCAAGCCCCTGGCACCGAGAAGTTTGAATACAAAATGAGCTGGCTGCGGGCCTTGCGCGACTATGTGCGCAGCGAGCTGGAACAGCACCCGAACCTGCTGCTGATGGGCGACTACAACATCACCCCCGAAGACCGAGACAGCTACGACCCGGTGGGCCTGCGCGAAACCATTCACCACACCACTGAAGAGCGCGACCAGCTGCGCAAGCTGCTTGAACTGGGCTTGACCGACAGCTTTCGCCTGTTTGAGCAGCCCGAGAAAAGCTTCAGCTGGTGGGACTACCGCATGCTCGGTTACCAGAAAAACAAGGGCTTGCGCATTGATCTGATTCTGGTGAGCGAAGCATTGAAAGCCCACGTGAAAGCCTGCACCATTGATCGTGTGCCCCGCAAATGGGAAAAGCCCAGCGACCATACGCCGGTGATTTTGACGATTGGCTAAACCGGGCGCCGAGCGCCCCGGCTGTCGTAACCAGGCGTCAGCCCGTTTCGCCCAGGCGCTTCAGTTGGGTCTGTATTTTGGCCAGCGCCGCCTCAAAGTCAGCCACCCTCTGGTTCATTTGGGCAATCACCGCCGGTGGGGCTTTGGCCACAAAAGCCTGGTTGCCCAGGTTGGCCTGGGCTTTGGCAATTTCGCCCTGCAGCCGCGCAGACTCTTTGCCCAGACGCAGCTTTTCTGCCGCGATGTCAATCTGCATGAACAGGCACAAACGTGCCTCACCCACCACCGCCACCGGCGCGCCCTGCCCTGCGGCGGCCCAGCTGGGTTCATCGTCAAACAGCTTGACTTCGCTCAGCTTGGCCAGTGCCTGCAGCACAGGCGCGGCTTGCGCCATGAAGGCGGCATCGCCCAGCACATACAGCGGCAAGCGGGTGGCGGGCGACACGTTCATTTCACCGCGCAGGTTGCGGCAGGCGTCGACCAGGGTTTTGAGCTTGGCAACGTAGGCTATGGCCGCGTCGTCGATTTTGCTCAGTTGCGCTTGCGGGTAGCGGGCGATGCTGATCGACTCACCGGCAATCCCCGCAACCGGAGCGACCTCTTGCCACAGTGATTCGGTGATGAACGGAATGACCGGGTGCGCCAACCGCAGAACCGCCTCCAGCGTGCGAATCAGCGTGCGGCGCGTGGCGCGTTGCTGCGATACGTTACCGGTCTGAATCTGCACCTTGGCAATTTCCAAATACCAGTCGCAGAACTCGTTCCACACAAAGTCGTAGATCGTGTTGGCCACGTTGTCCAAGCGGTACTCGGTAAAGCCTTTGGCCACCTCAGCCTCGGTCTTTTGCAGGATCGACGAGATCCAGCGGTCGGCCTGGCTGAACTGCATGTAGTTGTGGAACTCGGCTCCAGGCTGACATTGTTCTTTGGTGTGCTCGGCCAGGCCACAGTCGTAGCCCTCGCAGTTCATCAGCACGAAGCGGGTGGCGTTCCACAGCTTGTTGCAAAAGTTGCGGTAGCCCTCGCAGCGCTTGGTGTCGAAGTTGATGTTGCGGCCCAGGCTGGCGTAGCTGGCCATGGTGAAGCGCAGCGCGTCGGCACCATAAGCAGGCATGCCGGTGGGAAACTCCTTGCGCACCCGCGCGGCCACCTTGGGCGCGGTTTCGGGCTTGCGCAAACCGATCGTTGACTTGTGCACCAGGGTGTCAAGGTCCACGCCGTCGATCAGGTCCACGGGGTCAATCACGTTCCCCTCGCTCTTGCTCATCTTCTTGCCTTCGCTGTCGCGCACCATGCCATGGATGTACACGTCTTTGAAGGGCACCTGGCCTGTGAAATGCGTGGTCATCATGATCATCCTGGCCACCCAGAAGAAGATGATTTCGTAGCCCGTGACCAGCACGGTGGAGGGCAGGTACAGGTTGGCGTCGGCCGTCGGGCTGTTGGGAGCATCTGGCCAGCCCATGGTGGAAAACGGCACCAAGGCCGATGAGTACCAAGTGTCCAGCACATCGTCGTCGCGCTTAAGCGTTTTGCCCGGTGCCTGGGCTTGGGCATCGGCCTCGTCGCGCGCCACATACACCTTGCCATCTTCGTCGTACCAGGCTGGTATCTGGTGGCCCCACCACAGCTGCCGGCTGATGCACCAGTCCTGGATGTTGTTCATCCACTGGTTGTAGGTATTCACCCAGTTTTCAGGCACAAATTTCACCGCGCCGCTGTCTACCGCGTCGATGGCTTTTTGGGCAATGCTCTTGCCGTTGGCATCGGGCTTGTTGACCGCCACAAACCACTGGTCAGTCAGCATCGGTTCAACAACTTGCCCGGTGCGGGCGCACACCGGCACCATGTTTTTGTGCGGCACGGCCTTCTGCAAAAAGCCTTGGGTCTCCAGATCGGCCAGCACCGCTTTGCGGCAGTCATACCGGTCCAGGCCCTGGTAGGCGACCGGCCCGTTCTCGTTGATCTTGGCGTCCAGCGTGAAGATGGTGATCAGCGGCAGGTTGTGGCGCAGGGCGCAGGCGTAGTCGTTGAAGTCATGTGCGCCGGTGATCTTCACGCAGCCGCTGCCAAACTCGCGGTCGACAAAGTCGTCGGCAATGATGGGAATCTGCCGGTTGCACAGTGGCAAATCGACCATCTTGCCCACCAGGTGCGTGTAACGCGCGTCTTGTGGGTGCACACACAGTGCGCCGTCGGCCAGCATGGTTTCGGGCCGGGTGGTGGCGATGTGCATGCCGCGGATCAGGTTGCCGTCCCTATCGGGCTGCGGGCCATCGGAAAACGGGTATTCGATGTGCCACATGAAGCTGTTGCGCTCTTCGCTTTCCACCTCCAGGTCGCTCACCGCGCTTTTGAGCACCGGATCCCAGTTCACCAGGCGCTTGCCCCGGTAAATCAGGCCCTGCTCGTACAGGCGCACAAAGGTCTCGGTGACCACCTTGGACAGCTTGGTATCCATGGTGAAGTACTCATGCCCCCAGTCCACGCTGTCGCCCATGCGGCGCATTTGCGTGGTGATGGTGTTGCCCGACTGCTCTTTCCACTCCCACACTTTGGCTACGAAGTTCTTGCGGGCCACGTCAGGCGTAGGCCCCATGTCGTGGCGGCTGATGTTTTGGGCCTGCAACTGGCGCTCCACCACGATCTGCGTGGCAATACCTGCATGGTCGGTGCCCGGCACCCACAGCGTGTTGTGGCCCCGCATGCGGTGGTAGCGCGTCAGGCTGTCCATGATGGTCTGGTTGAACGCATGGCCCATGTGCAGCGTGCCGGTGACGTTGGGCGGCGGCAGCTGAATGGAAAACGCGGGCTCGTCTGCCTTGGGGCTACCGGTGCCCCGGTGGCCGGCAGCGGCATAGCCCCGCTGCTCCCAAAGCGGGCCCCAGTGGGCCTCGATGGCGGCGGGCTCGAAGGATTTGGAGAGGGATTGCAGGCGGGGCTGGGTAGGTGTTGGGGTGTCGCTCATGGGTGCGATTTTATGCGAGTCACCCCGGCGTATTTGGTGCCAAATTGGCCTTACGTGCACGCTCAATGCGCACAGGCAGCTATGAAAAAAGTAGCAAACTTAAGTCTGCCGCAAAGAAGGCCGTGTCCACCTGTGACCGTGTTGGCCGACCCACCGTCTGGCTGGCCCGCACTGGCCTTGGCGAGCACCGCCCTGGTTGCTGCCACCTTTATTCAGGTAGCGCGGGGCTTTCGTAAGCAGAATTTCCATGCGTAAACCCCTACCCACGCCGCGCTGGGGACCGGCATCACGCGGAAGCAGTGGTTTCCAGTGGGTCTTTGTAAAGCACATCTGACCGCAAGACGTATTTCACGCCATCTGAGACCGCTGCGCCCTCATGCCATGTGTCATGAACAAACAGCAATGCTGACCCGGTTTTGGGTGTGATTTTGAAATCCCGAAAATCGGTTTCACCGCCGGCGAAGTCATCGTTCAGGTAAACCATGAACGTCAGTTTGCTGAACAAACCCGACTCCAACCACGGCCCGTCTTTGTGCATCTTGAACCGTTGCCCTGGTGCGTACCGGTAAAACCGCAGACTCCTGGGTAAGCCGCAGGCGCGCTGGTGGCTGAGTTCGGGCAATTCAATAGTCGACAGCCGCGCCCAGAGCAAGCTGACCCAATGGGGTGATTCGTAGACAGCTTTGTCGTTGTTACGGATGTTCTGCATCATTTGCTGGCCCGCCGCGGTACGCACAGCAGCTCGCTCAAAACCATGGGTTTCAGCTTCTGTGATCAGCGCCTCGCACTCGCTGCGGCTTACAAACGAGTCAATTGAAAACACGCGATCGGAATGGGCGAGCAGGTTCATGCGGTATGAAATGCACTCAATTCAAATACCGTGGCTTTTCCTCATCCACCAGCGCGGCGAGTCCACCCGCTACAGTTTCCATAGCTGGTTGAGCCCATTCTGAATGGGCTAGCGCCTTATCGAGCAATACAAGCAGGCCCTGCATCAGCTTGGGCTCCAGCTCCAGCTTCAGGCTGCGGGGTTTGTCCACGCCGGGTAGTTTTTCGGCCAATTCCAGGTGCACGGCCGTGCCGCGTGGCGATACGCTGGCCTCGGTGATCAGCAGAGGTTCTTCGCCCAGCGGCAGGGCTGCGCCCTGGTCGGCGAACGGGGTGTCAAAGTCGGCGTTTTGCAGCAACTCCTGTTTGCGGAAATCGGCCAGCATCTGCTTCAAGTCGGCATCAACGGCGGCCTGCGAGTCTGGCTGCGATGTCACGGCTGCCTCGGTCTGCACCAGCTGCTGGGTTTGAATGGCGTTGAGCAGGGGTCGCATGCCCAGGGTCAGCCGCCGCGTCAGCCACAGCCGCACCTGTGCTGATTCGGTGGTGCTGATGCGCACCAAAATCCTGTCTTGCTCGCCCAGGTAGGTCACGGAGAGTTGGTGGATGTGCATGGTTTGCATTCTAGTGACGGTGACTTGAAAACCGCCTGATATGCCCAAGCTGCGACCCATTGATTTCACACGGAGATTGCCATGCGAATGGAAAAACTCACCACCAAATTCCAGCAAGCGCTGGCCGATGCGCAAAGCCTGGCGCTGGCCAACGACCACGCCTACATTGCCCCAGCGCACCTGCTCGTAGCGCTGATCAAGCAGGACGACGGCCCCACGGCGCTGTTGCAAAAGGCGGGTGCCAACGTGCCCGGCTTGCTGTCAGCGGCTGAGGCCGCGATTCAAAAGCTGCCCAGCGTGACGGGGCAAGACCAGGTGCAGGTCGGGCCTGACCTGGGCAAGCTGCTGCAGGCCACGGAGAAAGAAGCCATCAAGCGCGGCGACGCTTATGTGGCCAGCGAGTTGTTTTTGCTGGCGCTGGCAGACAGCAAAGACGACGCGGGGCAAATGGCCCGGGCCAACGGCCTGTCGCGCAAAAGCCTGGAAGCTGCGATAGATGCGGTGCGTGGCGGGCAAAACGTGAACAACCCCGAGGCCGAAGGCCAGCGCGAGGCGCTGAAAAAATACTGCATGGATCTCACCGAGCGAGCCCGCCTGGGCAAGCTGGATCCGGTGATTGGCCGCGACGACGAGATTCGCCGGGCCATTCAGGTGCTGCAGCGGCGCACCAAAAACAACCCGGTGCTGATTGGCGAGCCTGGCGTGGGCAAGACGGCGATTGTGGAAGGGCTGGCCCAGCGCATCGTGGCGGGCGAAGTGCCCGAATCGCTCAAGGGCAAGCGCGTGCTGTCACTCGACATGGCGGCGCTTTTGGCCGGTGCCAAGTTTCGCGGCGAGTTTGAAGAGCGGCTGAAAACCGTGCTGAAAGAGCTGGCCAAAGACGAGGGTCAGACCATTGTGTTCATTGACGAGCTGCACACCATGGTGGGCGCAGGCAAGGCCGAAGGCGCGATGGACGCGGGCAACATGCTCAAACCGGCCTTGGCCCGTGGCGAGCTGCATTGCGTGGGTGCCACCACGCTGGACGAGTACCGCAAATACATTGAGAAAGACGCGGCGCTGGAGCGACGCTTCCAGAAAATTCTGGTCGGCGAGCCCACGGTGGAAGCCACCATTGCCATCCTGCGTGGCCTGCAGGAAAAGTACGAGGTGCACCATGGTGTGCAGATCACCGACCCGGCCATCGTGGCCGCAGCCGAGCTGAGCCACCGCTACATCACCGACCGGTTTTTGCCCGACAAGGCGATTGACCTGATCGACGAGGCTGCAGCCAAGATCAAGATTGAAATGGACAGCAAGCCCGAGGTAATGGACAAGCTGGACAGGCGTCTGATTCAGTTGCAAATCGAGCGCGAAGCCGTGCGCCGCGAGAAAGACGATTCGTCTAAGAAGCGTTTTGAGTTGATCGAGCAGGAAATCACCAAACTGCAAAAAGAAATTGCTGATCTGGATGAGGTGTGGAAGGCCGAGAAAGCCCAGGCACAAGGCAGCGCTGGCGTGATGGAGGCGATTGAAAAAACCCGTTTTCAGATTGAGGAGCTCACCCGCAAGGGCGACTTCAATGCCGTGGCCGAGCTGCAATACGGCAAGCTGCCCGAGCTGGAAAAGCAGCTCAAAGCAGCCGACGCGAAAGCCAAGACCGATACCGATCACAGCAAACCCCGGCTGCTGCGCACCCAGGTGGGTGCCGAAGAAATTGCCGAAGTGGTGGCCCGCGCCACCGGCATTCCGGTGGCCAAGCTGATGCAGGGCGAGCGCGACAAACTGCTGGTGATGGAAGACAAGCTGCATGCCCGCGTGGTGGGCCAGGATGAAGCCATCACCGCCGTGGCCAACGCCATTCGCCGCTCGCGCGCGGGGCTGTCTGACCCGAACCGCCCGACCGGTTCTTTCCTGTTCCTGGGCCCCACCGGTGTGGGTAAAACCGAGCTGTGCAAGGCACTGGCAGGCTTTCTGTTTGACAGCGAGGACCATCTGGTTCGCATTGACATGAGCGAGTTCATGGAAAAGCACAGCGTGGCCCGCCTGATTGGCGCGCCGCCTGGCTATGTGGGCTACGAAGAGGGCGGCTATTTGACCGAAGCCGTGCGCCGCAAGCCTTACAGCGTGCTGCTGCTGGATGAGGTAGAAAAAGCCCATCCCGATGTGTTCAATGTGCTGCTACAGGTGCTGGACGATGGACGGCTGACCGACGGCCAGGGCCGCACCGTGGACTTCAAAAACACGGTCATCGTGATGACCAGCAACATTGGCAGCCACATCATTCAGAGCATGGTGGGCCCCAGCGCCTCAGGTGCTGGTGGTAAAGCTTCGCATGACGAGATCAAAGACGCCGTATGGGATGAGCTGAAAAACCACTTCAGACCCGAGTTTTTGAACCGCATCGACGAAACCGTGGTGTTCCACGCGCTGGACGCGCAACACATTGAACGCATTGCGGTGATTCAGCTGCGCCTGTTGGAACAGCGTCTGGCCAAGATGGACTTGACGCTACACGTGTCACCCGCAGCCCTGGCCGAATTGGCCAAGGTGGGGTTTGATCCGGTGTTTGGCGCCCGGCCTTTGAAGCGTGCGATTCAGCAGCGCATTGAAAACCCCTTGAGCAAGCTGCTGCTGGAGGGTGCGTTTGCACCCAAGAGCACCATTGCGGTGGAGGTCGATCCGATTCACGCGCCCGGCGTGTTCAAGTTTGGCACCGCCAGCGCGTGAACCGGATGGGCGGCTTACTCCACAGCGCCGCTGCGATCCACATTGGTTTGGCTGGCGTTCGTCCAGTCCACGCCGCGCAGGTTGGCGCCCGAAAAATCCACGTTAACCAGCGAGGCGTTGGCAAAGCGCGCGCCTTGCAGATTGGCCTTGCTGAAATCCACGTTGGTGAAGCTGTAGCCGCTGAAATCACGCCCCGCCAGGTTGGCACCCGCGTAACTGTGGTTGGTGACCGAGCGGCTTTTGCCAGCAGGCGCGGTTTTCGCCGTAGTGGCTGGCTTGCCGCCCTCCACGCTGATGGACGAGCCGCCACTGTTCATATTGACCGACCCGTCGCTGCCAATTCGCATGCTTTGCGCAGACACCGACAGGCTGCTTGCACAGATTGCGAACAAAATCAGATTTTTCACGTCAACTCCATCGAAAAATGAAAAAGCAAGCTTCCCATGGCAATGTGTCAGGCACCCCTTGCCCGGCTGCGCAGTTGTTCAAATTGGTAAACCACTCAGCCTCGCGGGAGGGCGCTGTATGAACCCCTTGTCATTCGTCTTTCGCTGGGTCTTTCGGCTGCTGCTCTTGGTGGTGGGCTTGGTGTTTGCCGCCAGCCTGGCCGTGGCCTTGATGGTGCTGCTGGGCCTGTGGAGCGCGCGCAGCGTTTGGGCCCGATTGACCGGAAAAACCGTGCAACCGTTTGTGATGCGCGTGAACCCGCGTGAGGGCTTCGGTCGGGTGTTTCGAGCCGGGCAGCCGCGCGCAAGGGGCAACCCGAGGGCTCAGGCAGACGTGACGGATGTACAAGTGAAGGAGCCCCGGCAGCAGCCATGATGCTCCTGAATGTATAGCTGCTTGAGCAGTATTGGCATGGGCTGCCAGCCACTTTTCCTTACAAATCCCATCAGAAAACCAAATGACCCCCGATGAACTCGAATACGTTGGCTTTTGGCTACGCACCTGGGCCGCTTTGATCGACTCGGTCTTGTTGTTGATCATTCTGGTGCCCGTGCTGCACCTTGTTTTCGGCCCCCAATACTGGGAAAGCGAAGCGCTGCTGCAAGGCCCGCTGGACTTTTTGCTCTCCTGGGTGTTGCCGGCCGTAGCGGTGGTGGCGTTTTGGGTGTACCGCCAGGCCACGCCCGGCAAGATGGCCATCGGCGCGCGCATCGTCGATGCGACCACCGGCCAACCGGCAAGCACCAATCAACTGGTAGGCCGCTACGCCGGCTACTACCTGGCCATGATTCCGCTTTTTCTGGGCATCATCTGGGTGGCGTTTGACGCGCGCAAGCAGGGCTGGCATGACAAAGTGGCAGGCACGGTGGTGGTGCGCAAACGACGCGGTGGAGTACAAGCTGTGCACTTCGGGTCGAAATAGACGCGGGCGCAAACGCAAATTCGGGCCACTGCGTATCATCAAATTCCCTTTAACGACCCAGGAGATCGATATGGCCGGATGGTATGAAGTCTCGGAAAACGACAATGGCAAATTCAGCTTTGTGCTGAAAGCGGGCAATGCCGAGGTGATTTTGCGCAGCCAGCAATATGCTGCGAAACCGTCAGCCTTGGCGGGCATTGCGTCGGTGCGAACCAACAGCCCGCTGGACGAGCGCTACGAGCGGCTGGAGGCCTCTGACGGCAGGCCTTACTTCAACCTGAAAGCGGCCAACGCCCAAATCATTGGCACCAGCCAGATGTATACCGCTGCAGCTGGGCGGGACAACGGCATTGCGTCGGTGAAAACCAACGGACCCAGCACCACGATCAAAGACCTGAGCGCCAAAGCGTAAATCTGATTTTTCGTTTCCAATCCAGCCGACCGGGTGTGCCCAGCATCCGGTCGGTTTTATTTTGCTATTGAATACATAGCATCTTGAGCAGTAAACACCTGGGCGAAACGACGTTTTCTTCATATTTTTGCCCCATGACGACTGCCACCGCAACCCCACCTTCCCGCGAGCAACTGCTGTACTGGCTGCACGAAGCGGCTGAAATCGAGCACAACCTGATGTGCTGCTACTTGTATGCCGCCTTCAGCCTGAAAGTTGTGGATGCGCGCTGGAGCACGGCGCAAGCGCAGGCGGTGGCAGGCTGGCGGCGGCAAATCGTCTCGGTGGCGCTGGAGGAAATGACCCACTTGTGCCTGGTGGGCAATCTGATGAGCGCGCTGGGTGCCACGGCGCATTTCAACCGGCCGATGTTTCCCATTGAATCGGGGCCTTATCCGGCCGATTTTGTGATTCGGTTGCAGCCCTTTTCGCTAGCCACCGTGGAGCACTTCAAGTTTCTGGAGCGGCCTGTGGCTGTCTCGCTGCACGATGCGCAAGGGTTTGAGCCTACCCTGCAGTACCACCGAGCCAGCTCGCCCGACCGCCTGAGCCCAGGGCCGCGCGACTACGCCACCGTGGGCCAGCTGTATGCCACCTTGCGCGATGGACTGGATGCTTTTGTCCAGGCTTATGGCGAAGCCGCATTGTTTATCGGCAACCCAGCCCAACAGGTTGACGCCAGCCTGGCCCCATTGCCCGGCGTGTGCACCGTGCGCAACCTGGCAGATGCCCACCAGGCGCTGGACACCATCGTCGCGCAAGGCGAAGGGGCGGGTGCCGAGCACGAAGACTCACATTTTTCCCGCTTCACACGCTTGGGTGACGAGCTGGCCACTGCACTTGCGCAAGACCCTGCGTTTGAGCCCGCCTGGCCCGCGGCCACCAACCCGGTGATGAACCCACCGCCCACGCCCGCGGGCAAGGTGCACATCAGCCACCCCGACATCGCGCGCTGGCTGGACATTGGCAACGCGATGTACACCACCTCACTGCGCTGCCTGTTGCAGGGCTTTGTGGCCACCGAGCGCGCTGCCAAAGCGCAGTGGCTGGCGGCCAGTTTTGCGCTGATGCGCGCCGTGACGCCAGTGGGGCAAGGCCTGGCAACCCGCCCCGCCACCTTGCAACCAGACGGGGTTCATGCGGGGCTCACCTTCACGTCGTTGCGCACCCTGGCGGTGCTGCCTGAGACCACAGCGCGCCAGTTTGTGGCCGCCCGCATCGGCGAGCTGCTGGCCCGCGCGCAGGCCTTGCCGGTGGTGCCGGTGGCGGGTGAATCACCCGATACCTGGTCGAGCGTGATCCGTACTTTGCGCGCCCAGCAAGCGGCGTTGGGTGGTGCACAAGTGGATTCAGACGCTCCTGTTTTTGTAGCTGCTTCAGCAGATTTTGCAGGGGCTGAATCCGCATTTGGCTCAAAAATCGCTCTCGCAGCCCCTGATTTACCCACCGCACCCGCCGTGGAAACCGTGCGGGGCCAACACATCACCATTCACTTTGACGGCCAGCGCTGCATCCACTCACGCCGCTGCGTGTTGGACGCGCCCATGGTGTTCAAGGCCAACACGCCCGGCCAGTGGATTGATCCAGACAGCCTGTCGGTTGAACGCGTAGCGGAGGTGGCGCACAACTGCCCGTCGGGTGCCATCACTTACGAGCGCATCGATGGTGGCCCGGCGGAGTCCGCACCGCCAGTGAACACCTTGCACCTGCGTGAAAACGGGCCCTATGCCGTGCACGCGCCCGTCACCCTGGCCGGGCAAGACGATGGCTTTCGCGCCACGCTGTGCCGCTGCGGCCAGTCGCAGCGCAAGCCCTGGTGTGACGGCTCGCACGTCAGCGCGCAGTTTCGCGCCACCGGTGAGCCCGCCACCGGCCAGGCAGAACCCCTGGCCGCGCGCGACGGCCTGCTGGCGGTGCAGCCCCTGCGCAACGGGCCCTTGCAGATCAACGGCAACCTGGAAATCTGCGCGGGCACGGGCCGCACGGTAGCCCGCGTCACCGAAGCCCGGCTGTGTCGCTGCGGGCAGTCCAAGAACAAGCCGTTTTGCGACCTGTCGCATGTCGCCGCCGGGTTTGAGGCGCCAGGCCAATAACGAACCAGACGCATCCGGGTCAGCCAGTCAATTGCACTTGCCCTAGGCTAGGGCAGACCCATCACCACAGGACATTTGCATGACCACTTTTCACGGCTGGGCCGCCCACGCCAGCGGCGCACCCCTTCAACCCCTTTCGTTTGACCCCGGCCCCATGGATGCGGAGGACGTTGAAATCGCCGTGGAGTACTGCGGTGTGTGCCACTCGGACTTGGCCATGGTGGACAGCGAGTGGTTTCCCACCAACTATCCAGTGGTGCCGGGCCACGAGGTGGTCGGCACCATCGTGGCCGTGGGCCCGCAGGCCAAGGGGCGCGCGGTGGGCCAGCGGGTGGGCGTGGGCTGGCACAGCAAGAGCTGCCTGCACTGCCACCACTGCATGGGCGGCGAGCAAAACCTGTGCGGCACCCGCCAGCCCACCATCATCGGGCGACACGGTGGCTTTGCCGACAAGATGCGTGCGCACTGGAGCTGGGCAATACCGCTGCCGGCAACCCTTGACCCCGTATCAGCGGGGCCGCTGATGTGTGGCGGTGGCACGGCGTTTTTGCCCTTCGTGGTTCATGGCATCAAACCGACCGACCGCGTCGGTGTGGTGGGCATTGGCGGGCTAGGCCACTTGGCCGTGAAGTTTGCCAAGGCCTGGGGCTGCGAGGTCACGGCCTTCACGTCAAGCCCGGCCAAACGGCAAGAGGCCTTGCTGCTGGGCGCGCATCGCACGGTGTCCAGCGTTGATGTGGCCGAGCTCAAGGCCTTTGCGGGCCAGCTGGACTTTTTGCTGGTCACTGTCGGAGCCACGCTGGAATGGGATGCGCTACTCGCCACCCTCGCACCCAAGGGCCGCATGCACCTGGTGGGCGTGGTTACCCAGGCCATGAGCGTGCGCACCTCGGGCCTGTTGTCCTGGCAGCGCAGCATTTCGGCGTCACCCACGCCCTCGCCCGCCATGCTCGGCCAGATGCTGGCTTTTTGCGCCCGCCACGGCATTGCGCCGCAGGTGGAGCATTTCGCGCTGAGCGATGTGAACGCGGCGCTGGACCACCTGCGCTCTGGCAATGCACGCTACCGGGTAGTGCTGGATGCGCGGGCCTGAATTCGCCGCCGATACTGCTCAAGCAGCTATATAAAATGTAGCAATCCAGAGGTGTTCTGCGTCTGAACCGCCCTGGCAAAATCAGCACTTTGCTGCCTTGTTGGAGACATCTTGGAATCGATTTACCCGTTTGTTGCTGCTGTGGTCGCCTATCTTCTGGGCTCGCTGTCATTTGCGGTGATCGTCAGCCGCGCCATGGGCCTGAAAGACCCGCGCACCTTTGGCAGCAAAAACCCCGGTGCCACCAATGTGCTGCGCTCCGGTAGCAAAGCCGCCGCCGTCATCACCTTGCTGCTGGATGCGCTCAAGGGCTTTGTGCCAGTCTTGCTGGTCAAGCTGTATGGCAAGCCGTTCGGGCTGGAAGAGGGCAGCATGGCCCTGGTGGGCCTGGCGGCGTTTGTGGGGCACTTGGCACCGGTGTTTTTCAAGTTCCAGGGCGGCAAAGGCGTGGCCACGGCGCTGGGCGTGGTGTTCGGCATCGACCTGGTGTTGGGGCTGGCAACCGGTGCCACCTGGTTGATCGTGGCTTACTTTTTCCGCTACTCGTCGCTGGCCTCGCTGGTGGCGGCGGCCTTCGCCCCGTTGTACTACCTGTTTGGCGACCGCATCCAGTGGTATGCCGACAAATCAGTGGTAGTGGCCCTGTTTGTGATAGCCCTGCTGCTGGCCATCCGCCACCGCGAAAACATCGAGCGGCTGGTGCAGGGCAAGGAGTCCAGACTGGGCGGCAAAGCCAAGTAAAAAGCGCCCTGAATCGATTACTTGCTGGCTGGCTTGGCAGGTTTGGCCGCAGGGGCAGCGGCTGCAGGGGCTTGCTCGGTGACGCCCAGGCGTTTGCCCACGGTGGCCTCCAGGGCTTTCACTTTGGGCTCGATGCTGCTTCGCGTCTCGGCCACCAGTTTGTCCAGCAGGGCGTTTTGCATGTCGGTGCCCAGTTGCTGGAATTTGGCGTAAGCGGCCGATTCGAGCACCACCAAGATTTGTTTGAGCTCGTCTTCGGAGAACTTGTCTTCGATGATGGGGCCAATGGTAGTAGGCGCCAGCCTCAGCGCGCGGGCTTGCACCAGGGGCACGGCGTCATCGACGTATTTTTTGGCATCTGCACGAATGTCTTTGGCCATCGCAGCCTGCTTGTCGGCAGGCACGCGCTGACTGATGGCCTGACCGGCACGCTCCAAAATGACAGCAGCCGGCTGCTCAGCCAGGTTACGGGCTACAAATTCAATCGACGGTGCCTGCAGCTTGATGATGCGGGCAACCAGCTCTTTTTTGGCGGGGCTGGCTGGGCTGGCCGACGCGGCAGGCGAACTCGCAGCCTGGTTTGCCGTGGTGGCGGTTTGTGCCTGCACAGACCCCGCTACCAGGGCTAGGGCCACCGGCAGCAGGCGGGACAACAGTGTTTTTGCGAAGGTGTGGGTTGGCATGGTGGGTGTCACCGGGTTGTGAAAAAGAAAGATCGCCTGACAGCGAGCCGGAAAATGCTACAACTTCAATAGCTGCTCGGGCTTATTTTATGAGGGCCAGAGGCCTGAAAAGTTTCCTGTTAGCGTGCTGCTAGGGCTTGAGCACATCAACGCCCGCAGGCGGTTTGAACTGAAAGGTTTCGGCAGGCAGGCTGGGGTTGATCTCCAGCCTAGAAAAGCTCAGCACCGAGCGCTGGCCGAAGCTGTCTTGAATCTCCAGCACGGCCAGTTGGTCGCTGCGCTCGCCGCGCAGGCCAATGCGCACGCTTTGCAACTGGCCGTCTTTGGCCTTGGGCGTGGCTTGCACCCATTTCAGGCCGTCTTTGTCAGGTGCGGCTTGCAGCGAAAAGTCTTTTTGCAGCGCGGCCAGGTTGGGTGCCGAGGCAATCAGTGCTGCGGGTGTGCTGCCCAGGGCGTCAGCCTGCTTGCGCTGAGTGACCTGGTTCAAATCCGCGTCATACAGCCACAGGGTTTGCCCATCGGCCACGATGCTTTGCTCAAACGGTTTTTTGTATTGAAAGCTGAAGCGGTTGGGCCGCAAGAAGGCAAAGGTGCCGGATGAGGTTTTGCTGCGGGCGGCTTCGCCGTTTTTTGGAGGGGCTGTCACGACCTGGGTAAAGTCCGCGCGGCCCGATTGAGCGGTCTGAATGAAGGTTTCCAAGCCTTTCAGGCCATCCGCCCAGGCATACATTGCTGGAGCAGCTACTAAAAAAATAGCAACCAGCGCCTTGAAAAGTGTCTTCATGGTGCTCATTCACCGCGCCCAGGAACCAATATTTCGCGCTGGCCCCGTCCGTTCATCGGGCTGACCAGGCCTGCCTTTTCCATGGCCTCCAGCAAGTTGGCGGCTTTGTTGTAGCCAATGCTCAGGTGGCGCTGCACCAGGGAAATGCTGGCTTTCTGGTTTTTCAGCACGATGTCCACCGCCTTGTCGTACATCGCGTCTTTCTCACCACCGCCCGCTTCGCCGCCGGGAATGTCACCGTCTTCGCCGTCGATCGCGCCGCCTTCCAGCACGCCGTCGATGTAGTTGGGCTCGCCACCCTGCTCTTTCAGGTAGGCCACCACGCGGTGCACTTCTTCGTCGCTCACAAAGGCCCCGTGCACGCGAATCGGCAAGCCGGTGCCACTGGGCATGTACAGCATGTCGCCCATGCCCAGCAGGGCTTCGGCGCCCATCTGGTCCAGGATGGTGCGGCTGTCGATCTTGCTACTCACCTGAAAGGCAATGCGGGTGGGGATATTGGCTTTAATGAGGCCTGTGATCACGTCCACACTGGGCCGCTGGGTGGCCAAAATCAGGTGAATGCCGGCAGCGCGGGCTTTTTGCGCCAGCCGCGCAATCAATTCTTCAATTTTCTTGCCCACCACCATCATCAGGTCGGCCAATTCGTCGATGACGACCACGATGTGCGGCAGCCGCTCCAGCGGCTCGGGGCTGTCGGGCGTGAGGCTGAAGGGGTTGTAGATGAACTGCTCTTTGGCCTTGGCTTCGTCAATCTTGGCGTTGAAACCAGCCAGGTTGCGCACGCCCATTTTGCTGAGCAATTTGTAGCGTCGCTCCATCTCCATCACGCACCAGTTCAGGCCATTGGCGGCCTGCTTCATGTCGGTGACCACGGGGGCCAGCAGGTGCGGAATGCCCTCATAGACGCTCATCTCCAGCATCTTGGGGTCGATCATCAAGAGGCGCACATCGCGGGCCTCAGCCTTGTAGAGCAAGCTCAAAATCATCGCGTTGATACCCACCGATTTGCCCGAGCCGGTGGTGCCGGCCACCAGCACGTGCGGCATCTTGGCCAGGTCGGCCACGATGGGGTTGCCAATGATGTCTTTGCCCAGACCCATGGTGAGCAGCGACTTGGCTTCGTTGTAGACCTGCGAGCCCAGAATTTCGCTGAGCTTGATGGTCTGGCGTTTGGCGTTGGGCAACTCCAGTGCCATGTAGTTTTTGCCAGGAATGGTTTCCACCACGCGGATGGACACCAGGCTTAAAGAGCGCGCCAGGTCTTTGGCCAGGCCCACGATTTGCGAGCCTTTCACGCCGGTGGCGGGCTCAATTTCATAGCGTGTGATGACCGGGCCGGGCTGGGCCAGCACCACGCGCACATTCACGCCAAAGTCCTTGAGCTTTTTCTCGATCAGGCGGCTGGTCATCTCCAGGGTTTCAGGCGACACGGTTTCCTGGCGGGTCTGCGCACCGTCCAGTAAATCCACCTGCGGCAATTTGCTGTCAGGCAGCTCGGTGAACAGGGGCTTTTGCCGCTCCTTGACGACGCGTGTGCTCTTGGGCACATCAATGAACGTGGGTTCTATCTGAACCCGCACCGGGTGCTGCTCTTCAATTTCAATCCGCTCTTCCTGCACCACCTCCTCCCGCTCGCGGGCGGCACGCTGGCCCACAGCCACATCCTGCGCACGCTCGCGCTGCTGTCGTTGGCTGTTCCACAGACCTTCGATGCGTGAGCCCAGCCGCTCGGCCAGGTGGCCCCAGGAAAAACCAAACACCCAGGCGCTGCTGACCACCACCAGCACCAGAAAAATCAGGCCCGACCCCATGAAACCCAACCACTTGACGCCCAGTTGACCCACCCAAAAGCCTAGTGCGCCGCCGGCGTGGCCGGGCAGCAGCGATTCAAACCGGTGCAAGCGTGACCATTCCAGCCCACAGCTGGCAACCAGCAGCACCAGCAAGCCCAGCGCAAATGCCAGCGCCGAGCGGCTGCCCGTGGCGGGAGGCGCAGCCTGCGGCTCGCCTGAGCGCATCCACCGCGCCAAACGGCTCAGCCAGGCACGCACACCGGCAGCAAAACACCACCAGACCGAAATGCCCAGGCCGAAGTAGCCCACATCGGCCACCCAGGCCCCCAGGCGACCACCCCAGTTGCGCAAAGCCCCGCCGGCACCGGACGTCGACCAACCGGGGTCTTGGCCAGCGTAAGTCAGCAAGGCCAGCAGCCAGAACAACAGCACCGCCGCGCCAACCAATAGCACCAGCTCCTGGGCAAAGTAGCTGGCTTGGTTGGGGGTTTGTGATGGGCTGGCGGTGGCGCTGTCGGCGCGGTGGTGAGCCGATTGGAGGGTGTGCAGGGTGTAAGTCATATCCAGCGCCCAAGCTTACCGGATGACGGAACCGTACCCGAAAATGCGGCTTGGAACCGGGATGGTGTGTCAGCGCGCTGACACAGTGGTCATCCCAGCGTTGTGAGCCGGTCTTTGATAACCATGGAGTTGTCGCCACGGGTTTCGATGAAGCCACGGTCTTCCAGGTCTTTCATCACGCGGCTGACCATCTCGCGCGATGCGCCCACCATCTTGGCAATGTCCTGCCGCGAAATTTTGTCGCGGATGACGAGCACGCCATCTTTGTCGGCCACCGCAAACTCCAGCAGGGCACGGGCCACACGGCCATACACATCCATCAAGGCCAGCGATTCAATTTTGCGGTCAGCGTGCCGCAGGCGCTGCACCAGGCCTTTCATCACGGCATAGGCCATGGAGCTGTTCTCGGGCAGGCAGCGGGCAAACTCCGCACGGCCCAGGCACAGCATGTCGGTCTGCACCTCGGCGCGGCAACTGGCTGAATGCGCTTCGTTGTCGATCAGGCTCATCTCACCGATGTAGTCGCCGGGCTGCAGCGTGGCCAGAATGACTTCGCGGCCACGCTTGTCGGTGGTGACCACGCGCACACGCCCGGTCAGGATGATGAACAGGGTGTTGGTTTTTTCGCCCTGCTCTACCACCAACTCACCGCGGCGAAAGCGCCGCTTGGACACCGCGTTGGCGACAGATTCCGCCTGGCTCGCCGTGAGCAAGGCAAACAAAGGCACCCGCCTGATCAACTCCAGATTCGACAACATGGACATTCAAATTCCTCCGGCTTGTTTAAAGCGCTGTCAGTAGCATGATCGGTTTATACAATTCACACTTCGCGTACGCGGCACCCTTGATCGCCGCTACTCACATCCCCATATGCCGAATGTACACAAGGCAGTTGCCACCTTACAACAGGTTTTTCCACCATGACACCCACTAAGCACGCCAAAGTTCTAATTCTAGGCTCAGGCCCGGCGGGCTATTCCGCTGCTGTCTACGCAGCCCGTGCCAACCTCAACCCGGTGCTGATCACCGGCATGGCCCAAGGCGGCCAACTGATGACCACCACCGATGTGGACAACTGGCCTGCCGATGTACACGGCGTGCAAGGCCCGGAGTTGATGCAGCGCTTTCTGGAGCATGCCGAACGCTTCAAGACCGAAATCATTTTTGACCACATTCACACCGTCGATTTCAGCAAACGCCCGTTCACCCTGACAGGCGACAGCGGCCAGTACACCTGCGACGCGTTGATCATTGCCACGGGTGCGTCGGCTAAATACCTGGGCCTGCCGTCCGAGACAGCCTTCATGGGCCGTGGCGTGAGCGGCTGCGCGACCTGCGATGGATTTTTCTACCGCGAGCAGGTTTGCTGTGTGGTGGGCGGCGGCAACACCGCCGTGGAAGAGGCTTTGTATTTGAGCAACATCGCCAGCAAGGTGTATCTGGTTCACCGGCGCGACAAATTCAAAGCCGAAGCCATCCTGATCGACAAGGTGATGGACAAGGTCAAGACCGGAAAAATCGAGCTCAAAACCTTCATGACGCTCGATGAAGTGCTGGGCGATGCCACCGGCGTGACCGGCGTGCGCCTGAAAAGCACGCAATCCGGGCAGACCGAAGACCTCACGCTCAAAGGTTGCTTCATCGCCATCGGCCACGCGCCCAATACCGACATCTTCAACGGCCAGTTGAACATGGAGGGCGGCTACATCGTCACCCAAAGCGGCCTGAACGGCTTTGCCACCATGACCAGCGTGCCGGGCGTGTTTGCTGCGGGCGACGTGCAGGATCACATTTACCGACAGGCCATTACCAGCGCCGGAACCGGCTGCATGGCAGCGCTGGATGCGCAGCGTTTTCTGGAGAAAAGCGAATAGGCTGGGACGAGTTCTGGCTATAATCGTGGGCTTTGCTAAATCTGCCCCACAGGCAATTGGTGCAAATCTATGGGTTACCGCCACCCTTCTGGCGAGGTCAGGTTGTCACATCAAGTGATGACCGTTAGCAATTCAAAGGTGTCCACATGGCACGCGTCTGCGACGTAACGGGTAAAGGCCCGATGGTTGGGAACAATGTTTCCCACGCCAACAACAAAACCAAGCGCCGGTTCTTGCCGAACCTGCAATACCGCCGCTTCTGGGTAGAAACCGAAAACCGTTGGGTTCGTCTGCGCGTATCCAGCGCTGCCCTGCGTTTGATCGACAAAAAAGGCATTGACACCGTTCTGGCCGACATGCGCGAGCGCGGTCAGGCCTGAACCCCTACTAAGGAACACACACCATGGCAAGCAAAGGCGGACGCGAAAAAATCAAGCTGCAGTCCACAGCTGACACCGGTCACTTCTACACGACCAGCAAAAACAAGAAAACCATGCCCGAGAAAATGTCGATCATGAAGTTTGACCCCAAGGCTCGCAAGCATGTGGAATACAAGGAAGTCAAGCTCAAGTAATTGAGCGTGACCGATTAAAAAAGCCGCTAATTCAGCGGCTTTTTTGTTGCTGGATCGATGCCAGCGGCCCCAGGTTGGGTCGTTCACAAACCACCGTAAATAAGTCAACGAATCTGCCGCCTTCTGAGGGCTGTGGCTGGCGATGAAAACTAATACGCGCCTCAGTAAAACCCAAAATTCCCAAGGCTGAAATGAAAAACTGAGGCGTGAAATGCCACCAGGTATCGACTATCGAATAGCCGCTGCGGGGCACAAATTCGCAGACAGATAATTGACCAAGATGGGGCTTGCATTCTTCGGTCACGATGATGGTTTTGTTCGTACGCATTGCAACGCTTTCGAGCAAATCAAAAGGTCGCTTGCAATGCAACAATACGGAGCCTAGCACGCCCACATCAAAGGTGCCCAATGTGTCTGGTATTCCGTACGGGTCATGCTCCAGCATGCGTACTGACGACTTCGTGTCTGCATGGGCGTACCAGAATGAATTGCGGACACGCTCGATACGGCCGGAAAAGTGTGCGCGCCAGGCTGCAATGTCCACGTCGTGCGAGGGCACCACATCCCACAAATAGGACATGGGCGGTTCTACGCAAGTCACCTGGGCCCCGGCATGCTCCATGCAAAACGATAAAAAACCGCTTGCAGGTCCAATTTCAAGTACTGACTGCCCTGCAAAATTGACGTGGCCAAGATAAGCCTGCCAGTTGTCACGCAGATCCCACTGCCCAACGACTTCGCCGGATGCCAACGTGAACGAATGGTAAAACTCGCAGTCTTGCAGCTTTACCGTGCGGGGAGAAATATGCATGGGGAACTTATCCGACAAAGCAAGCGTGCCAAGCCATATGGAACCTTAAGGCCGCTGACTGGTGATGATGGAAAAGGGCGCGCTGCCTGCCTCCGAAAAAGTTGTCCCGACAGATGTGAGTGCCCCGCTATCTCGGTTGATTCTGTAGACCGAAATGTTGTCGCTGAGCTCGTTCGCCACGTAGGCAAACTTGCCGCTTGCATCAACCGTGACGGCTCTTGGCAAGGTACCGGCGGCAAACGGGCTACCCGCCACCGCTGTTAACGCGCCTGTGGCCGGGTTGATGGTGTAGGCCGAGACACTGTTACCGCCTTGGTTTGCCACGTACGCAAACTTACCACCGGGATCAAGCGTGACAAATCTCGGCCCGGTGCCCGTCGCAATAGATGCTCCTGAGGCTGCAAGAGCTCCTGTCGTCGGGTTGATGTTGTAGACCGAGACACTATCGCTGAAGAAGCTCGCTGCATAAACGAACTTGCCGCCTGGATCAACTGTGACGGAATATGGATTGATACCTGCAGAAGCCACCCCCAGAGCGGTAAGCGCCCCCGTCGTGGGGTTTATGCTGTATGCCGAGATGTCGTTGCTTCCCCCGTTGGTCACGTAGGCAAATTTGCCGTTGGGCTCAACCGTGACGGACACTGGTTGCGTGCCCGCCGCGACAGCGGCCCCCACAGCTGTTAGCTCACCCGTGTTCGCATTGATACGATAGGTTGAGACATTGTTGCTAACGTAGTTGGCGGCGTAAGCAAACTTGCCGCTGGGATCAACTGTGATGGAAAACGGCTGCGTGCCCGTTAAAGCCGTGCCCACAGCGGTAAGCGCCCCTGTGGTCGGGTTGATTGTGTAGGCCGACACGCTGTTACTACCAGCGTTTGCCACATACAAAAACTTGCTGCTTGGGTCAACTGCGACAGAAAACGGGCCTGCACCCGTAGCGACAGCAGGACCCACAACAGTTAGCGCCCCAGAAGCTGGGTTGATGCTGAAAACCGAGATGTTGTTGCTTTTAACGTTGGCGACGTAGGCAAACTTGGGGTTATCAGTGCAGTTGAGCACAGGGCTAGCAACGCTGCCAGCGACGATGGTTCCTGTAGCGCCGTTCAGGTAGCAGGTTTGCTTGGAAGTGGGTTGGGTTCCAATGGTCACACTGTAGGCGGTGCCGGTTGCCAAACCGCTGGCCAGGCTTGTGAAACCGACGGTAGACACAGTTACTGGCGCGCCGCCGTTGAGCACCAAGGTCATAGTTCTGCCAGCATCAAGTCCGCCCACTGCGACCAAAATACTACCGCTACTCACGGCGTTACACACGAACTGGGTGGCCGTGACTTCAGCCGCATCCAGTGTGCCGTTGCCATTGGTATCCAGCCCCGCTTGCACCCGCGTGCCGCCGCCTGCGCAGTTGGTGCCAAGTGGCTCAGGGCTGAGCGCCAGCAATGAGGAGCGGCCTACGCTGCCAGCAGCGCCCGCAATGCCTGCGCACACATAAGTGGTGTTATTGACCTCGGCAGCTTGCAGAATGCCGTCGTCATTGGTGTCTTGCCCGGCTTGCACCCGGGTACCGCCCGATGCACAGTTAGCCCCGGTAGCCTCGTTGCTAGTGGCAATGAGTGCAGATCTGCCCGGCGTGCCGTTACTGCCGGTACTGCCACCATCACCGCAGGCTGACAAGGCCAGCATGACTGCGGCCAGGCTCGCCGCGCACCAAGTAACAGCGGGTTTGTTTTGAGGAAAAAAGGACATGTAACCCCTCCCAGGGAAAAGCAAGCATTTAATCGGTATCACGCGGATCAATTATAAATACTTTTATACTAACTTCTTGTCCTCGAATGACCGCAACGACTCTTGGAAAAACAAGTGCTGGCGAGTTTTGCATCAGTCCTTCACATCGCATGGATTGGCGTTTTGCCGAATCTTGTGGAGCAACTATTGAGCGCTTCAAAAAACATGACGGCTGGAACGCTCAATCCCTCACCCCAGCCCTCTCCCGGAGGGAGAGGGTGAAAACAGTCCAATTCACTGTCGTGAATTTGGAAGAGATCAATAGCGTCGGACTACGAGGTTCACTAGCGCGTCAATAGGCGAAAAGACGGGCTACAAAAGCTGATAAAGGGCACTGGCTTCACCGCCAACTAAACCCGCGCCGCGCGCAGGTTCATAGAAAACTGCTGCAGGGCCGCAATGCCGCTTTCTTCAGCCCGGTGGCACCAGTCTTTGAGCTCGGCGGCCAGTTGCTCGCGCGAGTGCGAGGTGTTCAGCCACATCTGGCGCAGCTCTTCGCGCATGGTCATCATTTTGTCGAGCACGGGGTGGGCGGCGCGGGCTTGGGCAATGTGCGGGCGGGCGCTGGCGGGCACTTTGTCGTCGTCGCGGTGCATCCAGCGCTTGGCGGTTTTCAGCAGCGACAAATCGCCTTGCTTGGCTTTCAGCGCTTCAATTTCCATAGCGCATGCAGCGCGCATCTCGCGGGCGTACTGGGCCATGACCTCATAACGGTGGGCAATCAGGGCTTCCAGCGTTTTCTCGTCGGCCACGGGCTGGGCAGTGCCAAAGTTGAGTTTGGGCGGTACTTTTTTCACCTTGGCCCAGCCAATGGCTTGCATGATGGAGATGTAAAACCAGCCGATGTCAAACTCATAGGGCTTGACCGAGAACTTGGCCGATGTGGGGTAGGTGTGGTGGTTGTTGTGCAGCTCTTCGCCGCCAATCACGATGCCCCAAAAACTCACGTTGGTGCTGGCGTCGGCCGACTCGAAATTGCGGTAGCCCCAGTAGTGGCCAATGCCGTTGATCACGCCGGTGGCCATCACCGGAATCCAGGCCATTTGCACAGCCCATACGGCTGCGCCAATCGCGCCAAACATCAGCAAGTTGGCCACCATCATCAGGCTCACACCCAAAATGGTGTAGCGGTTGTACAGGTTGCGCTCAATCCAATCGTCTGGTGTGCCCGTGCCGTATTTGGCAATGGTTTCCTTATTTTTAGACTCAGCGCGGTACAGCTCCGTGCCTTCCAGCAGCAGCTTTTTGATGCCGCGTGTTTGCGGGCTGTGCGGGTCTTCTTCGGTGTCTACCTTGGCGTGGTGCTTGCGGTGAATGGCGACAAACTCCTTGGTTTGCATGCCGGTGCCAATCCACAACCAGAAGCGGAAAAAGTGAGAAGGAATCGGCCCCAGATCCAGCGCGCGGTGCGACTGGGCGCGGTGCAAAAAGATGGTGACGGACGCAATCGTGATGTGCGTGGTGACCAGCGTGTACAGCACGATTTGCCACCAGCTCAGGTTGAGCAAACCATGGGCCAGCCAACTGACCACTGCATCTACCAAGGGGGAATCAATAAAAAACATGAATCTTTATCTCTTTCAATCAGTTTGGCTTCAAAAGCCAACCCGACATTTTAGGCTGCAAGCCCTATTTGTACTGAATTACTTTTTTACCCATGCGGCGGCAAAAAAACCATCGGTCGCATGCTGGTGCGGCCACATGCGCAGATAGCGCCCGCCCTTTTCACCAGGTGTTTCGCCGCCCGTGCACAGCCCCGCTGCGCCGTCAACCTTTAGTTGGGTCAGGATGTCGGCACATTCAAGGGGGCTGAACTCGCGCCCGATGTCTGATGCGTCAAATCCTTGCGCAATCGCCTCGTTTTCTTCCGCCAGCAGGCTACAGGTGGCATAAACCAGCCGCCCACCGGGTTTGAGCAGGCGGGCGGCGCTGGCCAGAATGGCGGCTTGTTTGGCCGTCATCTCGGCAATGGATTGCGGTGACTGACGCCACTTCAAATCAGGGTTGCGCCGCAAGGTGCCCAGGCCGGAGCACGGCGCGTCGATCAGCACGCGGTCAATCTTGCCGGCCAGGCGCTTGACCCGCTCGTCGCGCTCATGCGCAATCGCCGCCGGGTGCACATTGGACAAACCGCTGCGCGCCAGGCGCGGCTTGAGCGCATCCAGCCGGTGGGCCGACGTGTCAAACGCATACAGCCGCCCGGTGCTGCGCATGGCCGCACCAATGGCAAGGGTTTTGCCGCCTGCGCCCGCACAAAAATCAACCACCATTTCGCCGCGCTTGGCGTCCAGCATCAACGCCAGCAACTGCGAGCCTTCGTCTTGCACCTCGATGTCGCCGCGCTCGAAAATTTCCAGCTTGTTCAACGGGGGCTTGCCCTGCAAACGCAGGCCCCAGGGTGAGTAGGGAGTCACTACACTTTTGATAGCTACACGCGCAAGTTGTTTCTGGGCTACAGCCCGCTTTTGCTTGAAATCGTTGACTCGCAGATCCAGCGGCGCGGGTTCGTTCAGGCTACTCACCAGGGGCCAGAACTGGTCGCCCAGCTGAGCTTTCAGCAAAGCGGCCAGCCACTCGGGCAGGTTGTGGCGGTGCAAGTCCATGATGCCGCCGCCGCTGGCCGACAAATCCACCGCGTCGCACTGGTCAATCCAGTTTTTCTCGGCATCGGTGAGCACCGATTTCAAAAAGTCACGCGGCCCATAAAACCCCAGCATGGCCAGCTTGCGCTCTTTGGCACCGCTGCCCTTGGGCGCGCCCTGCGCAAAGGCCTCAAACAGGTTTTTCTTGCGCAGCACTGTGTAAGTGGTCTCCGCCAAGGTGGCCCGCTCGCGCGGCCCCAGGCCCCGGTTGTCGCGGAAAAAGCGTGAAACGACGGCGTCAGCCGGGTGGTCGAATTTCAAGACCTGGCCGACCAGGTCGGAGCAGGCGGCAAGTAGTTGTTCTGGGTGCATAGGGTGGGATTGTCTCAGGCCATACTGCCGGAATGACTGACAACGACTTGCCCCCACTGATTGCCACCCCGCCCGGCACCTACCGCCACTACAAAGGCGGCCTGTACGAGGTGCTGGACACTGTGCGCCACAGCGAAACGCTGGAGCCCATGACGCTATACCGCGCGCTGTATGGGGCGCATGGCTTGTGGGTGCGGCCTGCGGCGATGTTTGGTGAGACGGTGGTGATTGAGGGAGTGGAGCAGGCGCGATTTGTGCGTGTGGATGCGTAGCGGCGCGGTACAAGCAATGCGCTGCCCCCGTTTTTTTGCGTTCGTAGTGGGGATCGCTTGCGCGGCAACCGCATGCAGTCCCCGGACAAACCGCAATCGGGGTCAGAGCAAAATTTCGTACCCGTACCCCGCGCGCCGACAGACACCGCGTCCTGAATTTTGCTCTGACCCCGAATGCTTGTGTGGCTGTGCTAAAGGGGATTCAATCGCTACTATTTTTATAGCTGCTTGAGCAATCAATACATGGGCGTGCGGCTGTTTTAGCTTTGAAACTGCTCAGCGCGCCCGAAAAAAGGGTTCAAATCGCGCTGACCCTCATTGCATGCCTGCCGGAGACTACGGGGCAGTTGGGGCACGCTGGCTTGGGATCTTTGCGAATCGTAACGCTACTGAATAGATAGCTTCTTGTGCGCTCTGGGCTTGCACTTGAGCCTGATTCTTCTTGATTTTCGAAAGGAATATGCTGTCACGTCGTATCGCGCGTCCCGCCAGATCTGGTAAGTGCTTGTCGCTTGTGGCCTGAGCAGGGGAAAATACAGGCAATCATTTTCCACCGACGGAAGAAAGTCATCCATGACCACAGTTCAGGCGATAGAACAAGCCGTTCAACAACTCCCCGCTGCCGACCTGGCGGCGTTTCGCCGCTGGTTTTTTCAATTCGACGAGGCCGGATGGGATGCACAGATGCAGGCTGATGCCGACGCCGACAAGCTGGATGATTTGGCCGATACAGCGCTGGCGGACTATGCAAGCGGCAAGGTAACTGAACTTTGAAGCACTTTGCGTCGGCAAAATTCTGGCAATGTTTTGAGCAATTACCCGCCGATGTGCAGCAACTTGCGCGCGCCAACCAACTACTCAATCGGTACTACTTTTGACCATGTGAATCCCTGAGCATACTCAATAAAGAGCGCTCAAGCGCTTCAGCATTAAGACCGTAATGTGCTTCACGGTGATGGTTTGAGCATAGCGCGATTACATTATCCATCGTGTCGATTCCATTTTTTGAAAGATGAATGATGTGGTGCGCTTCAACATAATATCCAGCATCATCTGGCAATGCGAAGCCTCGTTCACCACAAAATTCGCATTTACCCTTTGCCCGCTTCAATACAGCAGCGCGAATTTTGGGGTCACGACGAAAGCCTGAGTACGTTCCAGCTGTCCTGCTGGGATTTAAATTCCCAATCGGGGGATCGGAATCCAGATCGTTTATCGCATCAGGATAAGGTACTATTTTATTTGTAAAACCTATCTTGACATTTAGCACAGAAACTTCGCCCAATACATAGGCCACATACTTGCCGCGCTCTTCGGTTAAACGTAAGCTAAGTACCCTCTCTTGGTCAAACGATTTCCTAGCTCTGGGACTATCTTGTATATCTTTAGCGATGCATTGAATTCCGAATGCATCTCCACCTAAGCTGATGATTGAATAGATATTTTTTCTTAGCTCTTTAGCTCCGAAACGGCCATCAGTAGAAATGGCTTCTCCGAATTCATAACGCATCCTCTTCTTATCAAGTCGATCATCCCAGATAGTAAAAACAGCACGTTTGATTGTTGGGTTATAGCCGCTCCAGCTCTTTCGTATATGAGCAAGTCCGCAGCTCAGTTCTGCACAAAAACTCGAAAATGATTGACGATTCTTTGTTTCCATAATTAGTTGTGGATAAGTTAAGTTAGAAATTCACGATTCAATCACGGAGTAGGGCTTGTCTCCAACGCCGAACGGTATGGGTTTCTGCCAGAACGCTATTGATGCCAAATTCAACCTCAATACCCATCCCCCGCCCCCCGCACCCTCCCCACCACCCCCGTCAAATTTCCCCAAGCCGCCTTCCCCGGCGCAAACCGCTGGCGCATATAGCCCGCCAATTCCCCAATCTGCGCATCACTCAAGCTGTGCCGAAACGCGGGCATAAACCCAATGTCTTTTGATGCGGGCTCGCGCACGCCGTCCAGGATGGTACGGATCAGGTTGTCGGGTTTGTCGCTGTGCAGGTTGGTGTTCAGGGCCAAGGGGGTGTTGATGCCTAGCAGGGTGGGGCCGTCGCCGTCGTGGTGGCAGCTGGCGCAGGCACCGTTGAACAGGCGTTGGGCTGAGCTGGGTGCGGGGGCCAGGGTTTGGGCGGTTTTGACTTGTTGCGCGGCCAGCGCAGCACTTTGAGATTCAGAAACCGGCTCGGTGAACGAGGCCAGGTAGACCGACATGGCGCGGATGTCTTCGTCGGGCACCACGGCCAGTTCGCGGACGATTTGGGCCATGGGGCCGTTGGCGGTACCGTGGTGTTGGGTGTGGCCTTGGCGCAGGTAGCGGTAGAACTCGGCCTGGCTCCAGGGCACGGGGGCTTTTGACAGGGCGGTGAGGGCGGGGGCTTCCCAGCCGTCGACCACGGTGCCGCTTAGAAAGGCTTTGCCGGTTTGCTCGGCACCCAAGGCGTTGCGGGGGGTGTGGCAGGCGCTGCAGTGGCCCAGGCTGTTGACGAAGTAGGCACCGCGCTGGTAGGCGACAGAATCCGTTACTCCTGATTTGATAGCTGCTTGGGCAGTATTTACCTGGGCTGGTGGCTGTTTTGGCACTGAATTGCCTAAAAACAGTGCGTTCCAGCCTGCCATCAACGGGCGCAGGTTGAACGGGAAGGCCAGTTGCGTGGCGGGTGGCTGGTAGCGCACCGGCGGTTGCGCCATCAGGTAGGCGTACAGCGCGGTGAGGTCTTCGTCGGTGGTTTGGGCGTAGGCCGTGTAGGGGAAGGCGGGGTACAGATGGTGGCCGTCGCGGGAGATGCCTTCGCGCATGGCGCGCTGGAAGGCGGGGAGTGACCAGGTGCCGATGCCGGTTTCTGGGTCGGGCGTGAGGTTGGTGCTGATGATGCTGCCAAAGGGCGTGTCAATCGAGCGGCCACCGGCGTTACGGGCACCGCCCTCGGTGGTGTGGCAGCCGGCGCAGTTGCCTAAAGCTGCGAGCTGCTGGCCGCGCTCGATGAGGGCGGCGGTGTAGATGGGCGCGCCGCCGGCCAGGGTGGGTTGCACGACGGGGGGAATGGCGCTGCGCCAGCCGGCCAGGCCGGCGACCAGGCCCAGCGTGCCTGCGAGCAATGCGCCGGTGCGGGCCCACCAGGTGAGGGGTTTGGGCCAGGTGGCGGTGGTGGGCAGGTTTGGGCGCGTTTGCTCAAGGAAAGCCTGCTCTTGCTGCGTCTGTATGAACCCTTCGACAGGCTCAGGGCGAACGGGGTTGGTAGTGGTTGCATCAGTGGGGTCGGTTGGCCCCGCCAGCGGATTCAGCGCCGCGCGCACCACCTCAGGCGTGAACGGTGGCTGGCGAAAACGCACGCCGGTCGCATCAAAAATCGCGTTCGCAATGGCCGCCGTGCCGGGCACCGACGACGATTCGCCCGCGCCCAGTGGTGGCTCGCCGGGGCGGGGCATGCTGACCACTTCAATCACGGGCACATCACGAAAGCTCAAGATGGGGTAGCTGCCCCACTCCAGCGCGGCCACGGTGCCGTCTTTCGGGCTGGTGGCCACTTGCTCCAGCAGCGCGCGGCTGGTGGTTTGCAGCACGTTGCCGTGAATCTGGTGCTCCACACCAGCAGGGTTGATGAGCGCGCCCCCGTCGTGGCCCACCACCACTTTTTTCACATGCACTTCGCCGGTTTTTTTGTTCACCTGCACGTCGGCCACCCAGGCGGCCCAGGCCGCGCCGTAGCCGGGCCACTTGCTGTGCACATAGCGGGCATAGGCCGCGCCCTGGCCGTGCAGCAGATCGCCCTCGCTTGTTTGCTGTTGGGGCTGGGTGTGCGGCTGCCACGCAGCGCGCTGCGCGGTGGCTTGCAACAGCTCGGCGGCGCGCGGGTCGTTCAGGTATTGCAGGCGAAAAGCCACCGGGTCTACGCCGGCGGCCGTGGCCAGTTCGTCGATGTACGACTCGTGCGCAAACGAGTTGGGCAGGGCCGACACGCCGCGCAGCCACGAGGCGCGCAGCATGGGCGGCATGTCGTTGACCGTCACGCGCAGGTTTTGCCAGTCATACGGCGGGCGGGCAGTGCGGTCGCCCATCTCATAGGCTTGCGCCAGGGGCTCAATCGTGCGGGTGAGCAGCAGAGCCAGCGTAGGTGAGCCGTTGGACGGGTATGACGTTTGAAAGTCGTAGGCGGCCACGGTGCCGTCTGCATTCAAGCCACCGTTGACTTGCATCAGCTGCGCCGCGCCCTTGGGCTCCCAGGCATGCTCCTGCTCGCGCGAGAGCTGCACCCGCACGGGCGCGCCCACCGCGCGTGAGAGCAGCGCGGCATCGGCCGCCACATCGTCTGCGCCGTTGCGGCCATAGCAGCCCGCAGCTTCCATGCGAATCACGTTGATGGCCACATCGGGCAGGCCCATCAGGCGCGACAGGTCGGCGCGCAGCACGTGGGGGTTTTGGGTGCCAGCCCAGACGGTCATGGCCTCGGGCTGCCAGTCGGCCAACGCACATGAGGGGCCGATGCTGGCGTGCATCTGGTAGGGCCACACGTAGTTGCGGGCCAGTTGCTGGTCGGCCCCGGCGATGGCGGCGTCCACATCGCCGTTATCAATGAGTTGGCGCGGGGTAGACGGGTTGTTGCGGATCGCGCCTTCCAGGTCGCTCAGGTTTTGCAAGCCGGGCCAGGGCTTCCAGGCAACGCGCAGCTCGCGCATGGCCTGTTCGGCATGCTCCTCACGCAGGGCCACCACGCCCACAAAGTCACGAATCACCACGACGGCCTGGATGCCTGGGATTTGGGAGATCGACTCTTTGTCTACGGCCTGCAGCGTGTTACCAATGAAGTCGCCATGGTCAGCCCCCGCATAGGGCGGGCGCACCACGCGACCATGCAGCATGCCGGGCACGCGCATGTCATGCACAAAGGTCAATTCGCCGGTGGCCTTGGCCGGAATGTCCAGCCGGGGCACGCGGGTGCCGACGGTGTGGTGGTCTTTGGGGTTTTTGACCGGCGTGTCCAGCGCCAGATTCAGCGCGATGTGTTGGCCCACCAGCGCGCTGGAGCCCCCGTGCGCCAGCAACCAGGCCCGCGCCTGCGCCGCCGCTGCACGCAAGGGTTCGGCGTGCACTTGAATCGACGCGCTGGCAATCGTGGCCCCCTGGTTGGGCGCGCGGGCGGTGTCGCCCAGCACCATGTTGATCTGGCTCATCGCCACGTCCAGCTCTTCAGCCACGATTTGCGCCAGCGCCGTGCGCAGGCCGGTGCCCAGGTCTACATGGCCGTGCAAGGCGGTCACGCTGCCGTCGTCCCACACGGCCAGCAAAATTTCCACGCCTTCCTGCGGGTTGGCGCCAACTCGGGGCGGCTGGCCGCTGATCACGGGCGTCACCGGCGGCTCGCGGGTGACCAGCAGCACGCCGGTGGCGGCGTGAAAGTCGGCTCGGGACAGGGGCTGGTCGGCGCGGCGGGGCATGGGTGCCTGTTTAAGTACTTTTTGGGCTCTCGCCCAGAGATTTATTGCTCATAAGCTATTAAAAAGTGAGCTCAGATACGCGCCAGGCGAGTATCGCGAAATAATGACATTTACTTGGCTCACCTAAGGGGATGTTCATGATTCACCGTCGCAAGTTCCTGCTGACTGGATTGTTGATGGGAGCATCCCAGTCCCACGCAGAAAGCATTGGATTCGAATTGCAGCCTGCGCAGCCCCACGTCTTGGGCGATGGGATGGCCTATGCACAGGCCTATCGCGCATCGGCGCAAGCGGTTATTGCGGTCATCGTGAACCGATTGGCTTTGCCCTTCCCTTCGGCGCGCATGCTGGTGTTTGAAGACCATGCGGCGTTTGAAGCCGCGTTGATCGAGCACCTGAAACTGTCGCCCGAGGTAGCCAAAACGACTGCAAGTTTTGCGAAAGCCGCCGTTGGCCCAGGCCACCTGTTGCTGAACCACCCAGCAATGCAGACCATTGGACAGGAAGAGCAGCTGATCACCATGGCACATGAAATGACACATCTGGTACAGGCGGCCCTGAATGGCGGCCGCGCGCTGTGGCGCTACCACTGGTTGACAGAAGGCTTTGCAGAGTGGGTTGCTTTTCGGGTGGTCTACGAGCTGGGCGCAGCCGACTTTTCGCTGCAACGCCAGAAAATGCTGATCCAGGTGCGTCCCATCTGGCAGGCCGGACAACTGGCGCGTCTGGAACAGATGGACCGTTTTGACGAGTGGGTCAAAGTGCGCGCTGCACGCGGCTTCAATGCGACCTACCCGTTTGCTTTTTTTGCAGCGGAGTTCCTGATTGAGCGGCACACCCTGCCCCAGGTGACCGCCTACTTCCGTGCCTTTTCCCAGTCGACCAATGCGGCAAACAATTTCCAGGTGACGTTTGGCGAAACGCTGCAAGATTTTCAGCTGGATTTGAATGTGCAGCTGAAGAAGTTGTTTCAGCTTTAGCCAATACGGAAATTTGCAGTTCATCCGGCAAGATCAATTGGCTGGGGACTTTCACCCATCAACACAACGGCCCGGTGCACGGCTTTGATGATTTCGACATGCGTGCCACAGCGACATAAATTGCCCGACAACTCACTGCGAATCTGCGCCTCGCTGGGCTGTGGCGTGTGGGCGAGCAGCGAAGCCGTCATCATCACCATGCCGCTGGTGCAATAGCCGCATTGCGCGGCTTGCTCGTCGATGAAGGCTTGTTGAATGGGGTGCGGCGCAGCCAGCGTGCCCAGGCCTTCCAGCGTGGTGATGTGGCGGCCCGTCATGCCCTGCGCGGGAATCACGCAGGCGCGTGCCGCCATGCCGTCAACCAGCACCGTGCAGGCACCGCATTCACCCAGGCCGCAGCCGTATTTGGGGCTGTTGAGCTGCAAGTCGTTGCGCAGCACGTGCAACAAAGAGGCTTGCGGGGGAACCGCGAGCAGCTGGCCTTTGCCGTTGACCGTGATCTGGATGCGGGTTTCTTGCATATCCAAACTGGCCTTGCACCTACATGCTCAAGTAGGCTCGCCGCACTTCGTCATTGGCGGCCAGGTCTTGCATGGAGCCCTGGTATTTGAGCTGGCCTTTTTCCAGCACATAGGCCCGGTCTGACACCAACTGCGCAAAGTGCATGTTCTGCTCCGACAGCAGGATGCTCACGCCCTGGCCTTTAAGGGCCAGAATCATTTGCACCATCTGCTCCACGATCACCGGGGCCACGCCTTCTGAGGGTTCATCGAGCAGGAGCACAAAGGGGTTTCCCATCAGGGTGCGCGCCACGGTGAGCATTTGCTGCTCGCCGCCACTCATGCGGCCGCCCAGGCGGGTGGGCATTTCGCCGAGGTTGGGGAAGAGCTTGAACAGGCTGGCATGCGTCCAGGCCGGTGCGGCTGTGCCATCGGGCCAGTGGCGGGGGGCTTGGCGGCCTACTTCGAGGTTTTCCAGCACGGTCAGGTCGGTGAAGATGCGGCGGTCTTCCGGCACAAAGCCCAGGCCCAGTTTGGCGATCTGGTGGGCATCGCTTTTGGAGATGTCGTGGCCCAAAAATCGGGTCAGGCCTGTGCGCTTTTGCATCAAGCCGATCAGGGCTTTGAGCGTGGTGGATTTGCCTGCGCCGTTGCGCCCCATCAGTGCCACCACTTCGCCGCGCTGAACCTGCAGGTTCACATCAAACAGAATCTGCGCCGCGCCGTACCAGGCGCACAGGTTTTGGGTTTCCAGCAGGGCTGTCATGCGTGGGCCGCTTCAAAGGTTTTGCCGGTGCCAAAGTACACGGCTTGCACCTGCGGGTCGTCGCGCACATCACTTGGCTTGCCCTGCGCAATCAGGCGGCCACGGGCCAGCACGATCATGCGGTCGGCGTAGGCAAACACCACGTCCATGCTGTGCTCGGTGAACAGCACGGCCACTGCGTTTTGCGTGACCAGGCTTTTGGTCAGGGCCATCAGCTCGTTGCGCTCTTTGGGCGCCATGCCGGCGGTGGGCTCGTCCATCAGCAGCAGCTTGGGTTTGCTGGCCATGGCAATGGCCAGTTCCACGCGCTTCACATCACCATAAGCCAGCTCGCTGCAGGGGCGGTCGGCTTGGGTTTTCATGTTCACCTGATCGAGCAGCGCCAGCGCGTCGTCACGCCGGTGGTCGGCAGCGCGCCGCCACATGGAAAACAGCTTGCGGTCGCTGGACAGCAAGGCCATCTGCACGTTTTCCACCACGGTGAGGCTGGCAAAGGTCTCCGCTATTTGAAAGGTGCGGCTCACCCCGCGCCGCCAGATCTCGCGCGGTGCCAGGCCCACCAGGTTCTGGGCGTCCAGCTGAATCGAGCCCGAATCGGCGCGCAGCTGGCCATTGACCATGTTGAAGGTGGTGGACTTGCCCGCACCGTTGGGGCCGATCAGCGCCAGCAGCTCGCCGGGGGCCAGCTCAAAGCTCACGTCGTCTACCGCGCGCACGCCGCCAAATGATTTGGACAAGCCCGTGACTTTGAGCAGGCTCATGCGGCCGCCCCTCTCTGCTTTACGCGCCTCTGCTGCAGGCGCTGAATCATCTGGTTCACAAAGCCTGCAATGCCCTGCGGAAACAGCAGCACCAGCAACAAGATAATGCCGCCCAGCATGGCGCGCCAGTAGTCTGTGTTGCGCGCCACGGTGTCGTGCAGCCAAGTGAAAGTCACCGCGCCCACGATAGGCCCCATCAGGGTTTGCACACCACCCAGCAGCACCATCACCAAGCCATCAACAGACCGGGTCACGTGCAGACTTTCAGGCGAAATACTGCCTTTTGAAAAGGCAAACAGTGCACCCGCCAACCCGGCAAAGGTGCCGGCAATCACAAACGCCACCCACTGCAGGCGCTTCACATCCAAACCGATGGCATCGCTGCGCAGCACCGAGTCGCGTGCGGCGCGCAAGCTGTAGCCAAACGGTGAAAACAGCATGCGGCGCAGGGCCACCAGGCTGGCCACCACCAGAACCAGCGTGAGGTAGTAGTAGGTGCGCTTGTCGCTCAGCCACTCGGCGGGCCACACACCCGTCAAGCCATTGCTGCCACCGGTGAAACTGTCCCACTGGTAGCAAATGGCCCAGGTGATTTGGGCGAAGGCCAGCGTGAGCATGGTCAGGTAGACGCCCGACAGGCGCACGCAAAACCAGCCATAAATGAACGCACCCAGCGCCGCCAGCGCGGGGGCCATCAGCAAGGCCAGCTCCATCGGCATGTTCAGGCTGCGCACCAGCAGCGCCGCGCCATACGCGCCCAGACCAAAGTAAGCCGCATGGCCAAACGAATGCATGCCCGCCGGCCCCATGATGAAGTGCAGGCTGGTGGCAAACAGCACCGCCACCATCAAATCAATGGCCAGCACGGTGAGATAAGGCGAGTTGACTGCTATCAAAGGCATAGCTGCTTGAGCAATTAACACCAGGGCTACAGCCCAAAAGAACCATTTTTTTGGCTTGCGCAGCGGCTCTTCCGCCGCCGCAGCATGTCGGCTCACCCCCTGCGGCTTGCCAAACAAGCCCCAGGGCCGCACGATCAAGACCACCGCCATCACCACAAACTCCACCACCAGCGTGAGTTTGGAAAACGAAATGCTGAAACCTGCCACCTCCACCAGGCCCAGCCAGATGCAAATGGCTTTGAGCTCAGCGATCAGCAAAGCCGCGACGAAGGCCCCAGGAATCGACCCCATGCCGCCCACCACCACCACCACAAACGCAGCGCCGATGATGTGCAAGTCCATCTCCAGGTTGGCTGGCTCGCGCGGCAGTTGCAGCGCCCCACCCAGCCCCGCCAGGAAGGCACCGAGCGCAAACACAGCGGTGAACAGCCAAGCCTGGTTCACGCCCAGCGCGCTGACCATTTCGCGGTCTTGCGTGGCGGCGCGCACCAGGGTGCCAAAGCGAGTGCGCGTGAGCAGCAACCACAACAGGCCCAGCACCACCGGCCCGGCCCCAATCAAAAACAGGTCGTACTGCGGAAACTGCCGCCCCAAAATCTCCACCGAGCCCGCCAGGCCGGGCGCGCGAGGCCCCAGCAACTCCTCGGCACCCCAAATCCACAGCACCGCATCTCGCACCACCAGCGCCAGCGCAAAGGTGGCCAGCAGCTGAAACAGCTCGGGCGCTTTGTAAATGCGTCTGAGCAATAACACTTCGACCAAAGCCCCCAGCACGCCCACCGCCAGCGCAGCCAAGAGCAAGGCTGGCCAGAAACCGAACGTGCTACCCAGCTTGGCCACCAATGAGTAGGCCAGGTAAATACCCACCATGAAGAACGAGCCGTGCGCAAAGTTCACGATGCGCGTGACGCCAAAAATCAGCGACAGACCCGCCGCCACGAGGAACAGCGAGGAGGCGCCCGCGAGGCCGTTGAGCAGTTGAACGATGAGGCCAGAAAAGCTCATAGGGTTGTTGTCATTCCCGCGCAGGCGGAAATCCAGGTGCGATGACTTTGCGATTCACTGCGTGGTGGGCGCGCTAACGCTGGATTCCCGCCTTCGCGGGAATGACGGAAATCGAGGTTTTTTGCACGCGGTTCACTGCTCAGCTGGACGCAACTTCTTCACCTCCGCATCAGACGGCTGCACGCTCGCGCCATCGACGTAGCGGTAATCCACCATCACGCCCTTGCCGCCTTCGTTTTTAGTCCGACCCACAAACGCGCCCATGGTCGATTGGTGGTCTTGTGGGCGGTACGTGGCTTTGCCAAATGGTGTCATCACCGTCAGGCCACGGAAGGCAGTGATCAGCTTTTCGGTGTCGGTGGATTTGGCCTTTTTGATGCCTTCGCCCAGCGACTTGATGGCCGCATAACCCACGACCGAGCCCAGCTTGGGGTTCTCTTTGAATTTGGCGTAGTAGGCCAGGAAGAAGGCCTTGTGCTCAGGCGTTTGAATGCCATACCAGGGGTAGCCAGTGACCAACCAGCCATTGGGTGCTTCGTCGCGCAGCGGCTCCAGGTACTCCGGCTCGCCGGTGAGCAGGCTCACCACCTCACGGCCTTTGAACAGGCCACGGGTGTTGCCCTCGCGGACAAAACGCGCCAGGTCAGCACCAAACAACACGTTGAACACGGCATCCGGCTTGGCGTCTTGCAGCGCCTGCACCACGCTGCCGGCGTCTACCCGGCCCAGCGGCGTGGCCTGCTCGGCCACAAATTCAATATCGGGCTGCGCGGCTTTCATCAGCGTCTTGAAGCTGGCTACCGCCGACTGGCCGTATTCGTAGTTGGGGTAGACCACGGCCCAGCGCTTTTTCTTCATCGCGGCGGCTTCGGGCACCAGCATGGCCACCTGCATGTGGGTCGACGCTCGCAGGCGGAAGGTGTAGCGGTTTCCGTTTTCCCAAACAATCTTGTTTGTCAGGGGTTCAGAAGCCAGAAAGAAAAACTTCTTTTGCTTGGCAAAGTCGGTCAGCGCCAAGCCGATGTTGGACAGGAAGGTACCGGTGAGCACATCAACCTTTTCGCGGGAGATCAGCTCCTCGGCGGCGCGCACGGCGTCGCCGGGGTTGGCGTTGTCGTCACGCACGATCAACTCCACTTTTTTGCCGTTCAGGCCACCCGCCGCATTGATTTCTTCAACCGCCAACTCCATGCCCTTTTTGTAGGGCTCCAGAAAGGCGGGTTGTGCTTTGTAGCTGTTGACCTCACCGATTTTGATCACGCCTTGGGCGTGTGCGGGCACCAGGGGTGCCATCAAAGCCAACAGGGCTGCTGTGCCCAAAAACCGTCTGTGCATCTTCATGAAAAAATCTCCTGCTGTCGTGAGTTGAAGTTCAATAGCTTAGCGAAGGCCATCCTGGCCCTTGATCTCGGAAACCTGCAAACCACCGATACGTGCCAAGGGTCGCCCGCTGTCGGTGACCACCACCGCCACCACGATTTCGTTGGCGCGTGGGGCGTCTGATACACGCGCCTCCATTGCATCGAAATGGCTGCGCACAAAAGCGGCGTCTTTGTGGCCCAGGGGCACATCAATTGCGGTGCCCAAGCCGCCTCTTTTTTTGCTCGATGGCACAAGGGCTGCACCTTTTTCAACCGCCAGCCGCAAGGGCGCGCCCAGCTTGGGGTGCAGGATGGCTGCGGCGTGCTCCAGCTCGCCACCCTCGCCCACGATGGCGGCTTTGCCATAGCTGTGGGCCTGGCCGGGCGTAATGCCCAAGGCCTCCACGCATTTTTGGCCCAGCAGGCCACCGAGTTCTTCGCCGATGGCGATCAGCGCGTCCAGGTTCTCGGCGTAGTGGCCTGCAAACGGGTTGTCAATTACGGCCATCGCCAGGGCTTTGCGCGTCGGTGGGTCAATGGACTTGCCCATCTCGATGTGGGTTTCGTCAACTTGAATAATGATTTTTCTGATCTTGGCTTGCATCTGTGTTTCTCCTGCGCCTCAGCGCAATCCGTCCCACTGTTTGATGGCATCGGCTGCCAGCCCACCAACCCGCGCATGAATGCGCGGCCCGGTACTCATGGCCAGTATCACCACCAGCTCATCAGCAGCTGGAGCGCCCGGCACACGCACCTCCATCGCATCGAAGTGGCTGCGCACATAGGCGGCGTTGATGTGGGTCAAAGGCACGTCCAGCGCCGTGCCCGGCGCGCCTACTTTCTTGGTGGACGGAACGATGGCTAAGGCATTGCCGGGCTGACCGGTTTTCACATCCCCCTGCCCTTGTTGGTAGGTATTGCGGTCGCCTTTCCAACCCAGCAGCTCACGCATCGCATAGCCACCGGGTACATGCCACAGCGCGCCATGCTCCAGCTCACCGGCTGCGCCGACGATCGCACCTTTTCCATAGCCTTCGATCTGTTCAGGTGCTACGGCCATGGCTTTGCACAGGCGTTGCGCCATGTCAATTCCCAAGGGCCCCAGCGCATCCATCATCGGCAGCAGGTTGGGCTCAAAACGGCCGGCGAACGGGTTGGTCAACACCGCGGCTATTGAGCCGCGCAGCAGAGGTGTTGCAGGCGGCGGCCCAAACTCGTGGTGGATGTGTTCCACCTGGGTAAACAGACGGCGGACTTGGATCATGGTGAACGTTGCAAACTGCATTTGAGCCCCTTACCCCGCTGGGGGAAGGTTGGGATGGGGGCGGCGGCGCGAGCACGCTGGCTAACCGAGGTAGCGCTCAGGCCCCCATCCCCGCCTTCCCCCAGCGGGGGAAGGAGCAAAGGCAGCCATCGAGCGTTAATCGTGATCATGGTGTGGTTCATGCAAGCGCGGTGCCAGCGTGTGCGGTGTCGGTGGTGATCACTTGATTCTGACAAACCAGCACGGCCGACCAGATCAAACCTGCGGCGCGCAGCGATTGGGCGCAGGCGTGGCCCGCACGCAGCGCGCGCTGGACCAGCTGCGGCTCCAGAGCGGGCACATCGACCGTCACTGGCAAATCGCCCAAATCAGAGTCGTCTTTGACCTCGCAGGCCGGGCGGCGTGCAATGCGTGCGTCCTGCACATTCACCGCATTGGCAATCACCGTGGCGGCGGCATCGGCCTGTGCAGCGGTGCGGGCCAGCACTGTCACGCTGTCGGCAATGCCCAGCGAAAAGCTGCGCCCGCGCCAACCGCTGGTGGCCACGCCGCGCACCGGCAGCACGCTGCTGACTTCAAACTGGCCATCGGTGCGCACGCCCAGCTTCAGCTCGTGTGCATTCAGGCGCGCCAGATCGGCATACAGGCCAATGCGCACCGATTGCTGCGCGGCCAGGTGCAGGGCAATGTCGCCGCCGTTGTTGATCCAGGCGCGGCTGACACCATCCAGCTCATACGCGCCAATCAGCTCTTGCGCCACCGAGCCCGCCACCGCCGCCATCGGTGTGATGAAGCTGGTCTTGTACGGATGGCAGGCGTACCACATGCGCCGCGCAATCGAGCCGCGCAAGGGGCATGGGCCACGCACGGGCCGACGCAGCGTGGGCAACTCATCCACCAACTCGGCCAACACGCCACAAAACCGTTGCCACGCCTGCTCATGCGCATGGGCTACGGCATCGGGCTGCCCGTCGGCACCCAGCACAATGTCAATCGGTCCGTGCGACAAGTGCCAGCGTTTGGCGTCCAGGCGGGTGCGTTGGGCGGTCATATGACGGATGACTCCGCCGCCGCAGGCGGCATCGATGACAAATGACGAAAACAGGACTGCTGAATCATTTGTCATGCCGCCGTTCAGGCGCGTCATTTGTCATTGAAAGGGGCCACGGATTGCCCCCGTCCATCGCCGCCCATCGCCGTGCCGTAGGTGCACCGTCGTTGTGCCAGGCACCGCGCCGCAGCGCGTCTTGCAGGCTGCGCACATAGGCCATGTGGCCACCGAAAGCCCGGTAGTTGTCCAGCGTCATGCTGAATTCAATCGGCGCCACGATGGCCGGCGTGGGCACGGTGCCAAAGCTGTTGTCGGGCATGCGCATGACGTCCACCATCACGGTGATGCCGCCACCCGGCCACACATAGGCCGGTGCGCCGCCGCAGGTCACGTTGACCAAGGCGTTTTTGATCGCGCGGGTCAGCATCACCGGGTTGTCGGTCACGCCGGCGCGCAGGCTGCCCCCCGCGCCACCCAAAAACAGCACCGTGGACAGCGAGGGCTCGCAGTTCTCGCCAATGCGCTGCACCACGGCTTGCACCGCGGGTGGCATCGGTTGCTCAACCGGTTGCAGGGCGTCGTTGAGCACAAACCAGCTGGCATGTTCGCCGGTGGTGGAGGTCATCAGTAAGCGCAGGCCAGGCCAGGCCACGGATGCATCCCAGCCCTCGATGATGGACAACGGATCGGCAATGTCGGTACCGCCCCAGCCCGTGCCGGGGTTGGCCACCTGAAAGTAACGCCCCGGCGTGGACTTGCGGCCGCGCATGTCAATGCCCGAGGCCCGCATATCCAGGCAACGCCCGGCCTGGTGTTCGGTCAGCACACCGGTGATGTGGTCGTCCACCACCACCACCTCGTCAGCCAGGCCCAGCCATTGTTTGGCAAATATCCCGATGGTGGCCGAGCCGCAGCCCACCCGCATGCGCTGCTCCTGCACGCCGTTGACGATGGGGGCCTTGCCGGCCTGCACCTGCAACTCGCAGCCACCATCAATCGTGAGGTTCACGGCCTGCTTGTTACCCAGCGCCAGCATCATTTCCACCGTGGTGCGGCCTTCTTTTTTGCTGCCACCGGTGATGTGGTGCACACCGCCCAGCGACAGCATTTGCGAGCCGTATTCAGCGGTGGTGACATGGCCCACAACCTCGCCTTTGCAGCGCACATTGGCCTGCTCGGCACCCAGGTAACGGTCGGTGTCGATCTTTACCTTGAAGCTGCAGTAGCTGAAGATGCCCTCGGTGACCACGGTCACCATGTCCACACCTTCGGCCTGCGATGACACGATGAACGGGGCTGGCTTGTAGTCCGGGTAGGTGGTGGATGAGCCCACGCCCGTCACAAACACTTCGTTGGTGTGCAGCAAGTCGCCGCTCCAGGCCTCGGGCTGATCCTGCTCGGTGCGCGGCGCAAACGGAACCAGCGCTGCATCAGGCTCGCTCAGGCTTCGGCGCAAAAACACCACCGGATCCACACGAATCAGCGTGCCGTGCTGGTTGGCGTAGCGGTCGCAGGCGCCGGTGCGGCCCGGCGAAATCTGGCACAACACCGGGCAGGCGTTGCACTCAACCTTCTCGCTGTGCATCTTGTCGCTGCGCGGGCGTGACTTGTCCAGCGGCATGTGCGCCATATCCGCATCCGGCAACCCGTCAGTCTTGCTGTGCACAGTCATTGCGGCCAAGTGCCTTTCGGTTGGATCACTTTCATGTAGTGCCCGTTTAACTTTCATGTTGGGTTCACTACATTTTTAACGCAATTTAGCGTAAGCTGTGACACGGCGCAAGCGTATTTCTCTGGACTTTAAAATCTCGGGTCTGTTTCACTGCGAAAAAATATGAGTGCTTTCAACGAAGAACGTGTTTTGTCTGTCCACCACTGGACCGACCGTTTGTTTACTTTCACCACCACCCGCGACCCTTCGCTGCGCTTTAGCAACGGCCACTTCACGATGATTGGCCTGCGCGTCAACGGCAAGCCGCTGCTGCGCGCCTACAGCATCGTCAGCCCCAACTACGAAGAGCACCTGGAGTTTTTGAGCATCAAGGTGCCCGATGGCCCGCTGACCTCACGTTTGCAACACATTCAGGTGGGCGACACCATTGTGGTGGGCCGCAAGCCCACCGGCACCCTGGTGGTGGACTATTTGCTGCCCGGCAAGCGCTTGTACTTGCTCTCCACCGGCACTGGCCTGGCTCCGTTCATGAGCATCATTCGCGACCCGGCCACCTACGAACAGTTTGAGCAAATCGTGTTGGTGCACGGCGTGCGCCAGGTCGATGAACTGGCCTACCACGACCTGGTGGTGGACCACCTGCCCCAACACGAGTACCTGGGCGAGGCGGTGGCCAAGCAGCTGCTGTACTACCCCACTGTGACCCGTGAAACCTACAAAAACATGGGCCGCGTGACCGAGCTGCTGGACAGCGGCAAGATGCTTGAAGACCTGAAACTGCCGCCGCTGGACCCTGCGACCGACCGCGTGATGATTTGCGGCAGCCCTGGCATGCTTAAAGACCTGAAAGTGATGCTGGAGGCCAAAGGTTTCAAAGAGGGCAACACCTCCAAACCCGGCGACTTTGTGATTGAGCGGGCGTTTGCGGAACAGTAAGCGCAAATATGCCTACTAGCGCGCCTGCTACCCGCCCCAAGGTTGCAGCGCGCGCGCCAGCCAAAACCCTGGCCAAGCGCAAAAGTGGTGCAGCCCCCAGCCGCGAACAAAGCGCGCAAGCCACCCGCGACAACATCCTGCGCGCCGCAACCAAGGTGTTTGCCCGCTACGGCTACGAGGGCGGCAGCGTCGAGAAGATATCGAAAGCGGCCAAATCGTTTGACCGCATGATTTACTACTATTTTGGTAGCAAAGAAGGCCTGTTCATCGAGGTGCTGGAAGACATGTACCGCCGCATGAACGAGGCTGAACAAGCGCTATCGCTGGACGCGGAGCAGCCGGTGGAATCGCTCAAAGCAGTGATTGCGTTTGTCGTGAACTATTACAGCAAGCACCCCGAGTTCATCACCCTGCTGAACACGGAAAACCTGCACCGCGGCAAGCACATCGCCAAATCGCAGCGGGCCAAAGACTATTCGTCTCCTGCCATTGCGGTGATTGCGCAGTTGCTCGAAAGCGGCGTACGCCAAGGCGTGTTTCGCAGCGACGTGTCGGCCCGTAACGTCTACCTGTTGATTGCCGCCACCGGCTACTTTTACCTGTCCAACAGCCACACGCTCAGCGCCTTCCTGGGCGAAAACCTGCGTGCGCCGCACGCGCTGGCGCAGTGGCAAGCCTTCATCGAAAGCACGGTGTTGCGCACCGTGACCCTACAACCTGGAGAGACAAATGGCTGAAGCAG
The DNA here is from genome assembly GCA_013297875.1 of Comamonadaceae bacterium. Classification (GTDB taxonomy): domain Bacteria; phylum Pseudomonadota; class Gammaproteobacteria; order Burkholderiales; family Burkholderiaceae_C; genus JAAFIW01. The sequence continues at coordinate 86,252 of JAAFIW010000014.1, forward strand.
TATCAACCGGGGCGTCCGGCAAAGTCGTCATCACCAACGTGGGTTTGATGCTCTCGGGCGACATCGACCAACCCATATTGCAAGCCGACACGGTGGTGATTCAAGACGGTTTGATCACCGCCGTGGGTCGGGCCAAAGACTGCAACACCTCTCAGGCCCAAACTGTCATAGACGCCCAGCAAACCTGCCTGTGCCCCGGCCTGATCGACAGCCACGTGCACCCGGTGTTTGGCGACTGGACGCCGCGCCAAAACCAGATCGGCTGGATCGACTCCACCATGCACGGCGGCGTGACCACCATGATCTCGGCTGGCGAGGTGCACCTGCCCGGCCGCCCCAAAGACATCGTGGGCCTGAAAGCCCTGGCCATCACCGCCCAGCGCGCCTTCGACAACTTTCGCCCCGGCGGCGTGAAGGTGTTGGCGGGCGCCCCCATCATTGAAAAAGGCATGGTGGAGCAAGACTTCAAAGACCTGGCCGATGCGGGCGTGGGCCTGCTGGGCGAGGTAGGCCTGGGCTCGGTGAAAGCCGGTTACGAGGCCCAGCAAATGGTGGCCTGGGCGCGCAAATACGGCATTCAAAGCACCATTCACACCGGCGGCCCGTCGATTCCCGGCTCGGGCCTGATCGACAAAGACGTGGTGCTGGAAGCGGACGCCGACATCATTGGCCACATCAACGGCGGCCACACCTCGCTGCCCGAAGCCCATGTGTGCGAGCTCTGCGAAAAATCGTCCCGCGCCATTGAAATCGTGCATAACGGCAACGAAAAGGTGGCCATTGCCGCAGCGCAAGCCGCCCTGCAACTCAAGTGCCCCCACCGCGTGATTCTGGGCACCGACGGCCCAGCAGGCTCCGGCGTGCAGCCACTGGGCATGCTGCGCCTGATTGCGCTGCTCAGCAGTTTGGGCAACATCCCGCCTGAGCTGGCCTTCTGCTTTGCCACCGGTAACACCGCGCGCATCCGCAAGCTCAACTGCGGCCTGATTGAAGTCGGCCGCGCGGCTGATTTTGTGTTCATGGACAAAGCCCAACACAGCGCCGGCCGCGACCTACTGCGCAGCGTGGCCCTGGGCGACATACCGGGCGTGGGCATGGTGATGATTGACGGCATCGTGCGCTGCGGGCGCAGCCGAAATACGCCACCGGCCACGCAGGTGCCTAGCGTGCAGAGCCATCCAATTTGAGTGGAAATCGGGCGACAGCCCATATAGATACTGCTCAAGCAGCTATGAAAATAGAAGCAGAAATTCAAACCAAAAAAGCCTGCATGCGCGCCAGCTCTTCCTCCAACGCCGCTGCAAAAGCCAGCTCGCGCGGTGCCCTGCCCGCCACGTAACCCAGTTCGGCCTTCAGCGCACCATCCACCAACGCCAGGTTGCTCCAACCAATGACCTGGTCGCGCCACAGCAAGGGCAGCGCGTAGTAGCCGCGTACGCGCTTGGGGGCGGGTGTGTAGGCCTCAAAACGGTAGGCCCAGCCCCACAGCAGCTCAAAGCGGCGGCGATCCCAGACCACGGGGTCAAATGGAGCCAGCAGGCGCACCACCTCATGGGGCTCGTGGCGCGCCGCATGGGGGCTTTCACCGGGTGGCCAGTACCAGGTGACGCCATCGATCTCCACCGAAGCCAGCCGCAGCCTGGCGCGGGCAAAGGCCGTTGCGCGCCAAGCGTCCCACTGGGGTGCGCCGCCGCGCAGATGGTTGATGAGCTCGCGCAGGGAGCGCTCAGGCAGCGGGGCGTATTTGCCCACGATCACGTCTACCAAAGCGTCCATGGCCGCTGCCGGGTCTACCGGTGATTCGACAGGCTCCAGGGCTGACACGGCATAGGTGCGCACACCGCCCACGCGCCCGGCAATGCGCAGCAGGCCGCGGTAATGCATGGCGTCCAGCAGCTGGGTGCTGGCACTCGACGAGCCACCAAACCAGTTGCGCGCCCGGCCGTGTGCAAAGTGCGCATCGACCTCGCGCGGGTGCACCACACCGCGCTGCTGCACAAACGCCAGCACCGCCTGCGCCTGCGCCGCGCGCGCCGGGGGCCAGGCTGTACGCGGCACGCGCGGGTGCATCAGCGCCTGTGTGGCGCGCGGCAAAAAGCCGTAGTTCACAAAGAAGTCTTCTTCAATGCCTAGCGCGGCGTAGCGCCGCTCCAGGTCGCCTGCGCGGTAGTCTTTGACCCGGTGGCGCAAGGTCAAGTCTTGCGCTCGCGCCGGTGCCCGGATCGGGTCCGCCTGCACAAAGCCCAAGCGGCGGATGGCGGCGGGCAAGCTGGTGGGTGTGAACAGCGTGCGCGCCACGGCGTAGCGGCGCAGCGTGTTCAGGTTGGGGCTGGCCAGGCGTTTATGAGTCATTTGGGCCATCAGCCCATGTATTTATTGCTTAAAAAGCTATCAAAAATATAGCAACTATCAGACAATCTACTCAAATCTTCTGCGCCAGCTGCTCCAGAATTGCGGGGTTTTCCAGAGTCGATGTGTCTTGCGTGATCGCCTCACCTTTGGCAATGCTGCGCAGCAGGCGGCGCATGATTTTGCCGCTGCGGGTTTTGGGCAGGTTGTCGCCAAAGCGGATGTCTTTGGGCTTGGCAATCGGGCCGATTTCCTTGGCCACCCAGTTGCGCAGCTCGGTGGCAATGGCCAGCGCTTCGTCGCCTGTGGGGCGTGAGCGCTTGAGCACCACGAAGGCGCAGACGGCTTCGCCGGTCAGGTCGTCGGGCCGTCCGACTACCGCCGCTTCGGCCACCAGGTGCGAGCACGACACCAGGGCCGATTCAATCTCCATGGTTCCCAGGCGGTGGCCCGATACGTTCAGCACGTCGTCAATGCGGCCGGTGATGCGGAAATAGCCACGGTCCACCGACCGCACGGCACCGTCACCCGCCAGGTAATACGTGCCACCCATCTCAGGCGGAAAGTAGCTTTTCACAAAGCGATCCGGGTCGTTCCAGATGGTGCGGATCATGCTGGGCCAGGGCCGCTTGACCACCAGCATGCCGCCGGAACCGTTGGGCACATCAGCACCCACTTCATCGACGATCGCGGCCATGATGCCGGGCAGTGGCAGGGTGCAACTGCCCGGCACCAACGGCGTGGCACCGGGCAGCGGCGTGATCATGTGGCCACCGGTTTCGGTCTGCCAGAAGGTGTCCACAATCGGGCAGCGCTCGCCGCCCACATGCTTGTGGTACCACATCCAGGCCTCGGGGTTGATGGGTTCGCCCACGCTGCCCAGAATGCGCAGGCTGGACAGGTCGCTGCGCGCAGGGTGCACTTTTTCATCGCCTTCAGCGGCCTTGATCAGCGAGCGGATGGCAGTCGGCGCGGTGTAAAAAATCGTCGCTTTGTGGCGCTCAATCATTTGCCAGAAGCGGCCTGCGTTCGGGAAGGTGGGAATGCCTTCAAAAATGATCTGTGTGGCACCGGCCGCCAGCGGGCCGTAAGCCACATAGGTGTGGCCGGTGATCCAGCCAATGTCAGCCGTACACCAGAAAATGTCTGATGGCTTCAGGTCAAAGGTCCAGTCCATCGTGAGCTTGGCCCACAACAGGTAGCCTCCGGTGCTGTGCTGCACCCCCTTGGGTTTGCCGGTGGAGCCGCTGGTGTACAAAATGAACAGCGGGTGCTCGGCACCCACGGCCTCGGGCACGCAGCTGGTGCTTTGGCCTTGCAGGGCGGCGTCAAACGTGATGTCGCGGCCTGCCACCATGTTGCATTCGGTGGCGGTGCGCATGTAAACCAGCACGGTTTTCAGCGTGGTGCAACCGCCCAGCGCAATGCCGTCGTCCACGATGGCCTTCAGCGGCAGCTCTTTGCCACCACGCATCTGAAAATTGGCGGTGATCACGGCCACTGCGCCCGCGTCAATGATGCGTTCATTCAGCGCCTTGGCCGAGAAGCCGCCAAACACCACGCTGTGCGTGGCCCCAATGCGGGCGCAGGCCTGCATCGCAATCACACCTTCCACCGTCATGGGCATGTAAATGATGACGCGGTCGCCTTTTTGAATGCCCTGGGCTTTGAGCGCATTGGCAAACTGGCTCACACGGGCCAGCAGCTGCGCATAAGTGATGGTGGCCACGGTGCCGTCGTCGGCCTCAAAAATAATGGCGATTTTGTGCTCGGTGGGCGTGCCGATGTGCTTGTCCAGGCAGTTGGCCGAGGCGTTCAATTCGCCGTCGTCAAACCATTTGTAAAACGGGGCTTTGGATTCGTCCAGGGTGCGGGTGAACGGCTTGTTCCACACCAGGTTTTCGCGGGCCAGGCGGGCCCAGAAACCGTTGAAGTCGGCGTCGGCTTCAGCGCACAGGGCGTCGTAGGCGGGCATGCCGGCGATGCGGGCACCTGCCACGGTGGCGGCGGGGGGCGGAAACACGCGGTTTTCGACCAAAACAGATTCGATGGCACTCATTTTTTGTCTCCTTCAAGGGGGTAAATGAAATTGCGCCGCACTGTCGGTGCGGGCACTTACGTACCACTGACACATGATCCGCAGGCTGCACCCAGCAATTTAGCGCAAGCCGATGAAGGGGTTTTACGTCACATCAACAACCTAAAATTCGAGCTTCTTTTTCTCTGAAGCCATTCATGACCCACCCCAGCAAACTTTCTGGCGCAATGCAGCCGCTTTCCAACCTGATTTTCGCCAGCCGCTGGCTACAGGTGCCCTTGTATCTGGGTTTGATTTTGGCGCAGGGTGTTTATGTGTTCCATTTCTGGGTGGAACTGGTTCACCTGATCAAAGCGGTGTTTGGTGATGCCCACGCGCTGTCGCAACTGGTCACCAGCATTGGCTACAAGAGCGACTTTGCCGTCACCTCACTCAATGAAACCATCATCATGCTGGTGGTTCTGGCGCTGATTGACGTGGTGATGATCTCCAACCTGCTGATCATGGTCATTGTGGGCGGCTACGAAACCTTCGTCTCGCGCCTGCGCCTGGAAAATCACCCCGACCAACCCGAGTGGCTCAGCCACGTGAACGCCTCGGTACTCAAGGTCAAGCTGGCCACCGCCATCATCGGCATCAGTTCCATTCATTTGCTGAAAACTTTCATCAATGCGGCCAATTACGACCAGAAAGTGCTGATGTGGCAAACACTGATTCACGTGGCGTTCTTGCTATCAGCCATTGCAATTGCATACACCGACAAGTTGATGGCGCACAGCCCGTCAGCCGCGCACAAATAAGGCAAATATGTACCCTATCGACCTCTTGTGCTGATAGGGTGCGCTTAAGCAGCTATTGTTTTCGTAGCGTCAATTGGTCGTCAGCCCCCAGCGCGCCATGGCCACATCGTCGCTCACCCGCGCATCAACCCAGCGCGCGCCCTCGGGCGTCATTTCCTTTTTCCAGAACGGTGCCTGGGTTTTCAGGTAATCCATCAAATACTCACAGGCCTGAAAGCTCTGGCCACGGTGCGCCGAGGTGACGGCGACCAGCACGATCTGATCCAGCGGTTGCAGCAGGCCCACGCGGTGAATGACGCGGGCGGCGTAGATGTCAAAGCGTTTGAAAGCCGCCTCAATCATGGCTTCAATGGCTTTTTCGGTCATGCCAGGGTAGTGCTCCAGCTCCAGGGTTTTCACGGCGCTGCCGTCGTTGCGGTCACGCACGGTGCCGACAAAGCTGCACACCGCACCCACGCGCGCGTCTTGGGCGCGCAGGGCGGCCACTTCGTCGCTCAGGCTGAAGTCTTGCGTTTGGATGGAAACACGTGCCATTGGGTGCTAACCGCCAGTAACGGGTGGAAAAAATGCCACCTCATCGCCTTCGGCCACCAGTGTTTCGGGCTCACACATCACGTGGTTGTGCGCCACCCGAACGGCTTTGCCCAGCGCCAGCACCTGGGCATAGGTGCCGCCACGGGCAATCAACTCGTCACGCACCTGGGCAACGGTGGCGGCGGTGGTCGTCAAGCGCTCGTCGCTTTTGCCCAGGGCTTCGCGGACGGAGGCGAAGTATTTGAGGTTCAGGTTCATAGGTATTGCTTCAGGTTCGTAGGGGCGGTCAAGCCAGACTTAAAAAATCCAGCACCTCGTCAATGTGCGCATCAAAGTCGCTCAAGGCATGGTCGCCGCCTTCCAGCAGTTTGACGCGGGCACCCGCGTAGCGCGCCGTCATTTCCCGCCAGTCCAGCACTTCGTCGCCTTTGGCAATCACCGCAAAGTAGCGTTGCAGCCCGGTCAGCGGGCCATGCGTCAGGGCTTGCAGTTCATCTATGTATTCGGGGCGGAAAAAGAAGCGGTCTTGCGGATGTTGCCAGGTGGTTTGCTCGCCGATGTGGGCGGCCAGGTCGCGCGCAGGATGCACCGCCGGGTTGAGCAAAACCGCCCGGCATGCCCGTGTTTGCGCCACGTGGGTGGCGTAAAAACCGCCCAGCGAGGAGCCGATCACGGCCATTTGTGCCTGGGGCCAGGCCGAAATACCCTCAGCAACCAGGGCCATGGCCTCGCGCGGCGATGGCGGCAGTTGCGGGCACCACCAGGTCACGCCCGGGTGCCGGTCGGCCACGCGTGCAGCGGTCTTCTGCGCTTTCATCGACTGGGGCGACGAGCGAAAGCCGTGCAGGTACAACAAGTGGGTGGTCAGTAGGGGCATTGGCGGTGTGATCCAAGCAACAGCACGCAGGATAATCGCACCCGATGTCCAACCGCTTTGATAAACCGCCCATCTGGCAGCGCGCAGCGCCCTTTTTCCGTGGCTTTGACGGCCTGCTGGCCTTTGCCGTGTTTTTGCTGATCTGTGCGGGGCTGGTGGCCATGTATTCGGCGGGGCACGACCATGGCACGCGCTTTGTAGACCATGGCCGCAACATGCTGATTGCCGGCTTTATTTTGTTTGTGGTGGCGCAGATTCCACCCCAGCGGCTGATGTCGGTGGCGGTGCCGCTGTACGCCGTGGGGGTGGCGCTGCTGATTGCCGTGGCGATTTTTGGGTTGAGAAAAAAGGGCGCGCAACGCTGGATCAACCTGGGAATCATCATCCAGCCCAGCGAAATCCTGAAAATTGCAATGCCGCTGATGCTGGCCTGGTGGTTCCAAAAGCGCGAGGGCCAGCTGCGCCCACTGGATTTTGCGGTGGCCGCCGTGCTGCTGGCCATACCGGTGGGCTTGATTATGAAACAGCCCGATCTGGGCACAGCCATTCTGGTGGCCATGGCCGGTTTGTCGGTGATTTTTTTCGCCGGACTGAGCTGGAAACTCATTGTGCCGCCGGTGCTGCTGGGCCTATTGGGCATTGCGGGCCTGGTGATGTTTGAAACCCAGCTGTGCGAAGAGGGCATGAACTGGCCCGGCCTGCACGCCTACCAGCAGCAGCGCGTGTGCACCTTGATGGACCCGACCAAAGACCCGTTGGGCAAGGGCTTTCACATCATTCAGGGCATGATTGCGATTGGCTCGGGTGGCTGGTTTGGCAAGGGCTTCATGCAAGGCACGCAAACGCATCTGGAGTTCATTCCCGAGCGCACCACCGACTTTATTTTTGCCGCCTACTCCGAGGAGTTTGGCCTGGCAGGCAACCTGTTTTTAATCGTCGGTTTTGTGTTCCTCATCTTGCGGGGCCTGACCATTGCGCTGGAAGCGCCCACCTTGTTTTCACGCCTGCTGGCCGGGGCCATCACGCTGATCTTCTTCACTTACGCGTTTGTAAACATGGGCATGGTCAGCGGCATGCTGCCGGTGGTGGGCGTGCCCCTGCCGTTTGTCAGCTACGGCGGCACCGCCATGGTGACCTTGGGCATGGGTTTGGGCATTTTGATGTCGATTGCCAAGGCGAAACGGCTGGTGCAGTCGTGAGTTGTTTCAGCCGGGTGCGATGTTCAATATGAAAACCGTCGCGGTCATTGGCGTGGGCAATATGGGCGGTGCAATGGTGCGGCGTTTGCTCGATGGCGGCTACACGGTGCATGTCTACGACGTGGATGCCGCCAAAACTGCCGATTTAGAACGTTTTGGCGCTCTAGCCCATGTCAATACTGCTCAAACAGCTATACATTCAATAGCAACTATTGTGTGTGTCGTCGATGCCGAACAAACCGATCAGGTGCTTTTCGGGCGTAACGGGCTGGTACACAGCGCGCCAAAAGGCCACACCGTGCTGCTATGCCCCACGATCTCGCCGGCCCACGTGGAAGACTTTGCTGCGCGGCTGGCAGCGCTCGGTATTGATTGCATCGACGCGCCCATGTCTGGCGGCCCCGCCCGCGCGCGGGACGGCAGCATGAGCCTGATGGTGGCCTGCGCCAACGCGGTGTTCGAGCGGCATCAAGCCCTGCTGGAACACCTGGCTTCCAGGCTTTTTCGCATCAGCCAAAAACCGGGTGACGGCGCGCGTACCAAGCTGGTCAACAACCTGCTGGCGGCCATCAACCTGGCTGGCGCGGCGCAGGCCATGGCGCTGGCCACACGGCTGGGGCTGGACGCACACACCACGCTGGGCGTGATCGAGCAGTCCAGCGGCCAAAGCTGGATTGGCAGCGACCGCCTGCACCGCGCGCTGGCGGGGCACACCACGCCGCTGGCACACATGACGCTGCTGCACAAAGACGCGGGCCTGGCCCTGCACATGGCAGCGCACCTCGCAGCGCAACTGGGCGGGCAAACGCCGATGCCCGCCCAGACGCTGGGGCAAGCCGCGCACGCCCTGTTTGACCACGCAGTGCAATCGGGCTGGGCGCAGCACGACGATGGCGCTTTGTACGCGCTGCTGTCGGCTTAAACTCAGTCACAAACTTGCAGCACCGTCGCCCATGACCACCATCCTGATCGTTGAAGACGACGACTCGATTCGCAACAACCTGTCGCGCCTGCTGACACTGGAGGGGTTCGACATCTTGGCCGCCAACAATGGCGTACAGGCCCTGGAGCAGCTGCTTGCCCACCCCTGCGATGTGGTGATTTCCGATGTGAACATGCCGCAAATGGACGGGCTGGAGCTGCTGCGCAGGGTGCGCGCCGACGGCGATCTGGCCTCCATTCCCTTCATGCTGCTCACCGCGTTGGACGACCGCGCCAGCACCCGCCGGGGTATGACCGCCGGTGCCGACGATTACCTGGCCAAGCCCTTTACCCGCGTCGAGCTGCTGGATGCGCTGGACGGCCTGCTGCGCAAACGCGAGCGGCTCAACGCGTCGGTACAAACCGCGGTGACGGATCATGAAGAGCGTTTGCGCCTGGCATTTGCAGCCAGCCTGGGTGCTGGCCAGTCCAGCCCCGGTTTGGATCTGTCGACCCGCGTGGTGATGCACATGCCCGGTGATGCAGCGGTGGATCAGGTGCTGCAGGCCACGGTGCTGTTCTCCGACATCCGCAACTTCACCTCGCTGGCCGACAAGCTCACATCCAGCGAAGTGGCCGAGCTGCTCAGTGTTTACTTTGACCGGGCTTGCGAGCCGATTTTGAAAAACGGCGGACGCCACTTGAAGTTTGTGGGCGACGGCGTGATGACCCTGTTTGCCGACAGCTTGAGCGGCTCGCCGCTGCCCGCCGCGCGGCGGGGCATTTCGGCCGCGCTGGCCATGGCGCTGGCCGCGCACGAATTTCGCAGCTGGCTGCAACACCGCTTTGCCGACCGGGGCCTGCCGCCGTTTGCGATTGGCGTGGGTCTGCATTGTGGCGAAGTGAGCATTTGCCGCATTGGCTCCTCGCACACCAAAGAAACCACGCCGATTGGCGACACCGTGAACGTGGCTGCGCGGCTGGAAACATCGAGCAAAGAACTGGGCTGGACCGTGGTGGCCAGCCAGGCCGTGCTGAAAAGCGCTGGCGAGGGCGTGCAAACCGGTGGCATGACGGCGCTGGAGGTGCGCGGCAAAGGTGGTTATCTGGATGTGGCCGAGATCACCGGCCTGGTCACCGGCGACGACGACAAGCTGCACGGCATGGCCAGCCTGACCGAGCGGGCCGCCGAAATCAGCGCTGCCGTGCAGATCAACTCGGAAATCACCGCCCGCGCGGTCAAGGGTGCGCTCACCTCGGCGCTGGCCTCGTTTCGCAGCCATTCGTTCAAGCCAGGCGAGCAAAGCGTGCGCCTCAAGGGCTACCGCGTGACCCGCAAACTGGCCGAGGGCGGCATGACGGCGGTGTATCTGGCGGTGCGCGAGGCCGACGGCATGCCGGTGGTGCTCAAGGTGCTGGACGCCACCGGCAAGAGCGCCACCACCAACCTGTCGCGCTTCATTCAGGAATACGCACTGATGTCCAAAATCGATCACCCCAACGTGATCCGCATTTACGACCAGGGCTTCACCGACGACCATGCCTACATTGCCATGGAGTTTTTTGAGCGTGGTGACCTGCGCCGAGAGTTGAATGCCGGCATGACGCAAGTGCGCGTGCTGCAGGTGCTGACACAGGTGGCAGGTGCCCTGGTGACCATTCACGACACCGGCATCATCCACCGCGACCTGAAGCCCGAAAACCTGATGCTGCGCGCCGATGGCACAGTGGCCGTGGCAGACTTTGGCATTGCCAAGTCCACCCTGGTGGCCACCGACCTGGCGTTGACCAAAACCCATCACGGCGAAATTGTGGGCACCCCCTACTATCTGAGCCCCGAGCAGGCGGGTGGACGCGCCGTGGATGCACGCGCTGACCTGTACAGCCTGGGCGTGATGATGTATGAGATGCTCACCGGTATGCGCCCTTACAAGGCCGAAACCCTGGAGCTGCTGCTGGCCCACCACTTGAATGCACCCACACCGGAGCTACCCGCATCGCATGTGCGCCTGCAGCCGCTGCTCAACAGCCTGATGGCCAAAAAACCCAACCAGCGCCCGGCCAGCGCGCTCGAGCTGCTCCAAATTTTGAACCGATTGACCTCTTGAAAAGCTGAACACACATGATCTCTCGCGAACCCACCATCGAACGCCTGGCCACCGCCCAGGCCCTGCTGCTCACACCCTTTGGCCTGGACGAATCACACCTGACCCGCGCGCTGGCCGAAATCACCGCGCACAAGGTTGACGATGCCGACCTGTACTTTCAATACACCCGCAGCGAAGGCTGGAGCCTGGAAGAGGGTATTGTGAAAACCGGCAGCTTCAGCATCGACCAGGGCGTGGGCGTGCGCGCCGTCAGCGGCGAGAAAACCGCGTTTGCGTACTCTGATGACATTTCCGAGGCCTCGCTGATGGATGCGGCACGCACGGTACGGTCAATTTCGGCTCAAGCCCAGACAAAACGTGCTCGGGTAGCTACCAAAAAAATAGCAAAAAGCCGCTCGCTGTACGGCGGTGTGGATCCCATCAGCACGCTGGACAGCGCCGCCAAAGTGGCCTTGCTGGGCCGGGTGGAAACCCAGGCCCGCAGCCGCGACCCGCGCATCGTGCAGGTGATGGCGGGCCTGGCCAGCGAATACGACGTGGTGCTGATCGCCCGGGCCGATGGCACGCTGGCCGCCGATGTGCGGCCTTTGGTGCGCCTGTCCGTGACGGTGATTGCCGAGCAAACTGTGGGCGGTGTGGTGCGCCGCGAAATGGGCTCGGGCGGTGGTGGTGGCCGCTTTGGTCTGGCTTATTTTGATGATGAACACATCAACCAATACGTGACCGATGCGGTGCGCGCGGCCTTGACCAACCTGGACTCGCGCCCCGCGCCAGCCGGCGAGATGACTGTGGTGCTGGGCAGCGGCTGGCCCGGCATCTTGCTGCACGAAGCCATTGGCCACGGCCTGGAAGGTGATTTCAACCGCAAAGGCTCCAGCGCGTTTGCCGGGCGTATTGGCCAGCGTGTAGCGGCCAAAGGCGTCACCGTGCTGGACGACGGCACCATTGCCGACCGCCGCGGCTCGCTGAACGTGGACGACGAAGGCCAGGCCAGCCAGCGCAATGTGCTGATTGAAGACGGTATTTTGAAAGGCTACATACAAGACAGCCTGAACGCCCGCCTGATGGGCGTGAAAGCCACGGGCAACGGCCGCCGCGAAAGCTATGCCCATGTGCCCATGCCGCGTATGACCAACACCTACATGCTGGGTGGCAACAAAGACCCGCAAGAAATCGTGGCCAGCATCAAAAAGGGCCTGTATGCCACCAATTTTGCAGGCGGGCAGGTGGACATCACCAGCGGCAAGTTTGTGTTCTCTGCGTCGGAAGCCTTCTGGGTGGAAAACGGAAAAATTCAATACCCCGTCAAAGGTGCCACCCTGATCGGCAGCGGCCCTGAATGCCTGAAAAAAGTCAGCATGATGGGCAACGACATGGCCCTGGACAGCGGCGTGGGCACCTGCGGCAAAGAAGGCCAGAGCGTGCCGGTGGGTGTGGGCCAGCCCACGCTGCGCATTGACGGCCTGACCGTGGGCGGAACGGCCTGAAGATGCCTGCCATGGCCCGCCTGGACATTGATCCCTCCACGCTGCTGCCCAGCATCAACTCATTTGGCGAGTTAAGCCAGTTTCTGCGTGCGGCCGTGGCCGACGAAGACTCGATGCAATTGGGCGAAAGCATGGGTGTATTGGCCTCGCACATTGAAGCGGTGGTGGCTCAATTGCGCCTGGCCCGCAACCGCACCATCATTGCCCCGATGCTGATGGATTTGCTCACCGTGCTGCGTGGCCACCACGGGGCCGTGGTGGCGCTGAACACCTCGTGGCGCGGCCTGTATGAATACGCCTCGTACCTGGCTGCACTGAACAATTTCCGGGTGCTGATCGGCCAGTGGCTGCTGGACGGCGGCCGGCACGGCGAGATGCTGGGCATCACGGCTGAAGACGTGGAACTGGTGGCCTGGCGCACGCTGGGCGAGGGCATGCTGCTGATCGACATGTATGAGCAGTGGCGACACGACGAGGTCAAGCCAGAGACACCCCCTACCAGCGATCTGGCACATCTGGACACCATGCCGTCGGCCCTGGTGTACGGCAGCGACGAAAACGGAACCGACCCGCGCATCCAGCGGGCCATGCGCTGGTGGTCCAAGTTGCGGCTTTAACCCAACCCGCAAAACCCTGTGCTACATTCACAGCCCATGCAAACAGCGCGTTTCTATTTTGGCTACTTCTGGTTCTCACGCCCCACCGGCGGTCGAGAGATCTGAGCGTACCCAGCCCAACGCACTCAATCTCAAACAACCGCCGGATTCCCCGGCGGTTTTTTTTTGCCCCTATTTTTTACTTGACGAGGAGCCACACGATGAATGCCAAAGCCACCACCTCCAGCGATGCCTGGTATGCGAGCCCCACCGACCGCACCAGCCAGACCGACGACGAACGCATCAAGGACATCACCGTGCTGCCCCCTCCAGAACATTTGATCCGCTTCTTCCCCATCGCGGGCACGCCCGTGGAAAAGCTGATCACCGACACCCGCCGCAGCATCCACCGCATCATTGCGGGCAAAGACGACCGCCTGCTGGTGGTGATCGGCCCCTGCTCCATCCACGACCCCGCCGCCGCGCTCGACTACGCCCGCCGCCTGAAAGAAGCGCGCGCCGCGCACGCCGGTGAGCTGGAAATCGTGATGCGCGTGTATTTTGAAAAACCGCGCACTACCGTGGGCTGGAAGGGCCTGATCAACGACCCTTACCTGGACGAGAGCTTTCGCATCGACGAAGGCTTGCGCATTGCGCGCCAGTTGCTGATTGAAATCAACCGACTGGGCCTGCCCGCCGGCAGCGAGTTTCTGGACGTGATTTCGCCGCAATACATCGGCGACTTGATCAGCTGGGGCGCCATTGGTGCCCGCACCACCGAAAGCCAGGTGCACCGCGAGCTGGCCAGTGGCTTGAGCGCACCGATTGGCTTCAAGAACGGCACCGATGGCAACATCCGCATCGCCACCGATGCGATTCAAGCCGCAGCACGCGGCCACCACTTTTTATCAGTCCACAAAAACGGCCAGGTGGCCATTGTGCAAACCAACGGCAACAAAGACTGCCACGTGATTTTGCGCGGCGGCAAGGCCCCCAATTACGACGCCGCCAGCGTGGCCGCCGCTTGCAAGGAGCTGGAAGCCGCCAAGATGCCCGCTACCTTGATGGTCGATTGCAGCCACGCCAACAGCAGCAAGCAGCATGAAAAGCAGATCGAGGTGGCACGCGACATTGCAGGCCAGGTGGCTGGCGGCTCACGCCAGGTTTTTGGCCTGATGGTGGAAAGCCACCTGCAACCCGGGGCCCAGAAATTCACCCCCGGCAAAGACGACATGGCTGCACTGGAATACGGCAAAAGCATCACCGACGCCTGCCTGGGTTGGGGTGATTCGTTGCAGGTGCTGGATATCCTGGCGGGTGCGGTTAAAGCTCGGCGCAAGAAATAGACCAAAGTCTGCCAAAAACAGTCGACAGCCCACGTAAATACTGCTCAAGTAGCTATTGATTAAATAGCAAATTGATTCCGTAACGAACTATCTGACCTGGCTCGAAGCAGCCGCAGCGCATGCATCGTTACGATCTGCGTCGTTGCGCATACGGGCAACAGCACAACATCAAGGACGACACCATGGGCGCGCAATGGAAAGCAAAAGGCAAGGAACTGGCGGCCAATGCCAGAGGCAAACTGTTTGGCCGCTTGGCCAAAGACATCATGGTGGCAGCGCGCAGTGGGGCTGACCCTGCGTCCAACTCCAAGCTGCGCCTGGTGGTGGAGCAGGCGCGCAAGGTCTCCATGCCCAAAGAAACGCTGGAGCGCGCCATCAAGAAAGGGGCTGGCCTGACCGGCGAAGCCGTGCATTTCGAACATGTGATGTACGAGGGCTTTGCACCGCACCGCGTGGCGGTGATGGTGGAATGCCTGACGGATAACCTGAACCGCACCGCGCCGGAAATGCGGGTGCTGTTTCGCAAGGGCCAGTTGGGAACCTCTGGCTCGGTGGCCTGGGACTTTGACCATGTTGGGCTGATTGAAGCAGAGCCTGCTGCAGGCGCTGACCCGGAGCTGGCCGCCATCGAGGCGGGGGCACAAGACTTTGAGCCTGGCGAGGAAGACGGCACCACCGTGTTCGTCACCGACCCCACCGATCTGGATCTGGTCAGCCGCGCCCTGCCCGCTCAGGGCTTCACGGTCTTGTCTGCCAAGCTGGGCTACAAACCCAAAAACCCGATTGACCCGGCCAGCTTGAGTGCGGACGCGCTGCAAGAGGTGGAGGCGTTTCTGGCCGCCATTGACAGCAACGACGATGTGCAGAACGTCTACGTGGGGCTGGCTGGTTGAGGGATTGATCAGGTGCCATGAACCACTGGCTGATGAAATCAGAGCCCGGCGACTGCTCGGTGGACGACGCGCTGGCCGCACCCAATTCGACTGTGCCCTGGGTGGGTGTGCGCAACTACCAGGCACGCAATTTCATGCGCGACACGATGCGGGTAGGCGATGGCGTGCTGTTCTACCACTCCAGCTGTGCGCTGCCAGGCATTGTGGGCATCGCACGCATTGCATCGACGAGCCGGGCAGACCCCACACAGTTTGACCCAGCGTCGCCCTACTACGACCTGGCATCCAAACCTGAGGCACCACGCTGGCTACTGGTCGATGTGCAGGTACTGCACAAAGTAGAAACCATTACCCTGCCCATGCTGCGCGCCCGACCCGAGCTGGCCGACTTGCTGGTGCTGAAAAAAGGCAACCGCCTGTCGATCACGCCGGTGGCCTTGACGCACTGGCAAGCCATCACGGGCGTTTGAAGCCCTCAGGGCACTTCACGCACGGAAAACATTGCCGCGCCAAATGGCTGCGGGCAGGTGGTGGGGCCATGCGGGCCGGGGTTCTGGCAGGCGGCTGCGCCCTGGGTGGGCATGGTGGACAGAAACTCGCCCATGCCGGCACGGCCATTGGCATCGTTGAGCGACACCATAAACGGCCCGTCGCGGCTGGCCGCCAGCGCCTTCACATCCCGCGGCCCGTCGGTTACCACCACGAGCAGGCTGTTGGTGCCCGGCGGGCCTGCGGCGACCACCCGCCAATTAGGTCTTGGCAACTGCATGGGCTTGCCAGCCACCACGCGGTTGTTGCCATCCAATTCATTGGGGAACAGCAGATGCAGGGTCTTGTTGTCCGAGCTGGCCAGGGCCACATACACATAGCCCGCACGGTCTGCCGTGACGGTAAAGCCCAGCGCATCTTTGCCAATGCGAAGGCTGTCTTTGTTCACCGCCACGCCAACCTGGCGCGCCGCGTCGCGCAGCGCAAAAATCTCCTGCAGCGACTGGGCACCGGTGAGCGCTGCCACTGGGGCGGCAGGCTTTTCGGGCACCGCTGCAGGGGGTTCCGCTGGCACGGTTACCACGGGTATCGGCACCGGGCTGGCAGGCACGGCGGGCGTTGCGACGGGCGATTCCAGCTGGCGACTGGACGGATTCGAACGGGCGTTCATCCACCAAGCCGCCACTGCGGCCGCCAACGCCAGCGCACCGAGTGCACCCCACAGAACAAACGCATGCCTGCTCCTGGCAGCGGGCTGCGCAGGCCCAGCACTCACACGCACCGGCTGGGTCGGCAAGCGCGTGGCTTGCGGATCGGGGTCGTCCGTCGGGGTTGAGGCCACTGGCGCGGGAAAACCAGTCGCCACACCCGCCAGTCTGCGCAGGCGCCCTTGCGCCAGATCGGCATACACGCCATCGGGAAAACGGGCCAGAAAACCCGCAATGTCCTGCTGCGTGGCAGACGCCGTGAGCTCCTTCCAGTACAGCATCTCCAGCTCCTGCGCGACGGACGCTGTGGCGCTACCCGTCGTTGCCATGGCCGGGCTGGTGCCCAGGCTGGACGCGCCGGCCTGGCCGAAACGGTAGGTGGGTAGCGTGAGGCTGGCATCGCCGGCAAAGCCACTGGCGGTCTGCAAGGCCATGGCAAATTCTGCGGCGTTGGCAAATCGCAGCTCACGGTCTTTGGCCAGTGCGCGCGCCACCACGGCGTCCATTTCTTCGGGCAGCGCAGCATTCAAACGCGACGGCGGCAGCGGTTGTGCCGAGACGATTTGCTGGACGATGGTGAACAGGTTGCTCCCGTCAAACGGGCTGTGACCGGTGAGCAACTGGTAGAGCACCACACCGGCTGAAAACAGGTCGGAGCGGCCATCCACCTTCAAGCCCTGCGTCTGCTCGGGCGACATGTATTTGGGCGTGCCGATCAGGCCGCCCTGGGTGCGCGTGGCCTCGCCCGAGTCCTGCATGCGTGCAATGCCAAAGTCGCCCAGCTTCACGCGCCCGGCAGGCTCGATGATGAGGTTGGCCGGCTTGATGTCCCGGTGCACCACGCCGTGCAGGTGCGCATAGTCCAGCGCGGCCAGCAGGTCGCGCATGATGCGAAACGTCTCCTCCACGGTGTAGCGGGTACCCGACTCCATGTGCTCTTTGAGGTCTTTGCCCTGAATGAACTCCATGACCAGAAAGGCCATGTCGCCATCGCGGTCCGAGTCGTACACGCTGACGATGTTGGGGTGCTGCAAACGTGCGGCCGAGCGCGCTTCGACCCGAAACCGCGCCTCGTACTCGACAGCCGCTTCATGCGAAAGGTTTTCCACCTTCACCGTCTTGATGGCCACGCGGCGATCCAGATTCGGGTCGCGACCCTCATAGACGATGCCCATCGCGCCTTTGCCCAGCACGCGCACCAGCTCGTAGCGGCCCAGCTTTTTCAGGCTCACAGTTGGGTCTTGCACATCAAGCGCGTGGGTGAAACAACTCGACCCGGCAGGTCAGTTCAGATTGACCACGCGCACCCGGCGGTTTTCAGCGGCCATCGGTTGGTCGGGGCGCGCAGGGTCTGAAAAACCCTTGCCAACGGCCACCAAGCGCTGGGCATCCACGCCCTGTTGGGCCAGAAAGGTACGCACTGCGTCGGCCCGCGCCTGGCTCAGCCGCAGGTTGTAGCTGGCCGTGCCTTTGCGGTCGGTATGGCCTTCCAGTGCAAAGCGCGAGTTGGCCAGCTCGCCAGACTT
Source organism: Comamonadaceae bacterium (assembly GCA_013297875.1). Classification (GTDB taxonomy): domain Bacteria; phylum Pseudomonadota; class Gammaproteobacteria; order Burkholderiales; family Burkholderiaceae_C; genus JAAFIW01. The sequence goes on from JAAFIW010000014.1 coordinate 104,122, forward strand.
CAGCGCCTGCGCCAGATTGCCCAACGCCTGCTGGCTTTGCGGGCTCACCTGGGCCGAATCAAAATCAAACTGGATCATCAGCGACAGCGAGGGCCGCTGGCTGTCGCTGCGCGCAGGTGCCGGGGTCGGTGCGGGTGCAGCCACACCGGCGGCCGGTGGATCGACCCGCTGAATGCGCAACTGCCGGGTGGCACCGGGCGTGCCACCCGGCGGTGTCTTGAGCGCATCAATCATCTCCTGCGGCGTGGGAGCGGGCGTGGCGGGCTGCGCACCCGCAGGCAGCGGCATCTGCAGTGCCACCAGCGTAGCCAGAATGAAGGTGTGAAGGGTTCGCATGGTCGGGTGGTGGTGGTTGAATCGCCATCATAGTCAGCGCCTGCCGGTACGCGTCGACAATTGCGGGATCAAATGCACAGAAAGCTCACTCCATGGCCATTCAATGGTTCCCCGGCCACATGCACCTCACGCGCAAGGCCATAGCCCAGCGCATCAAGGAAATAGATGTCGTCATCGAGGTGCTGGATGCCCGCCTGCCCGGCTCGAGCGCCAACCCCTTGCTGGCCGAGCTGACCGGTCACAAGCCCACGCTGAAAATTCTCAACAAGCAGGACGTGGCCGACCCCACACGCACCGCCCTATGGCTGGCGCACTACAACGCCCAGCCCGGCACCCGCGCCGTGGCGCTGCAGGCCAGCGAAGCTGCGGGCACCCAGAGCCTGGTGGCCGCCTGCCACCTGCTGGCACCTGGCCGCGGTGGCATGGTTAAACCCATGCGGGTGCTGATCTGTGGCGTGCCCAACGTGGGCAAGTCCACCCTCATCAACACCCTGTCCAACAAACGCCAGGCCAAAACCGGAGACGAAGCCGGCATCACCAAGCTGGAGCAGCGCATCACGCTGGCTGACGACTTTTATTTGTACGACACGCCCGGCCTGCTGTGGCCGCGCATCATCGTGGCGCAAAGCGGCTTGCATCTGGCCGCCAGCGGCGCGGTGGGCCGCAACGCGTACGACGAGGAACTGGTGGCACTGGAGTTGGTGGACATGCTGCGCCAGCACTACCCGGCCCTGCTGGAAGCCCGCTACAAACTGACCGATGTGGCCCAGATGACCGACGAAGCCGTGCTGGAAGCCGTAGGCCGCCAGCGCGGTGCCTTGCTGGGCAAAGGCCGCATCAACATGCAAAAAGCCGCTGAAGTCGTCATCACCGAATTTCGCACCGCCACCCTGGGCCGCATCACGCTGGAAACACCTGAGCAGTTTGTGCAGTGGCTCAAGGCAGGGCAAGAACTGGACGCGCAGCGGCTGGCCAAAAAGGAAGCCCGTGGCGAAAAAGGGAAAGGCAAAATGCCCGAATGACCGACACCACCCCCACCCCCACCGATACACGTCCCGAGTTGCCCGACCACCTGAGCGTCGACCCGCGCAGCCCCCACCACGTGGCCGCCGTGTTTGCCCATGCCATCGGCATCCGTTTCAACGACCAGGAGCGCAGCGATGTGGAGGAATACTGCATCAGCGACGGCTGGGTAAAAGTGCCCGCTGGCAAAGCCAAAGACCGCAAGGGCCAGCCGCTGCTGATCAAGCTCAAAGGCAAGGTGCAGGCTTTTTACCGCGAATAAGCGATTTTTCAAGCGATTTCAAGCTACAGCCCTTGTCGAATCTGCTCAGGCAGCTACTGTTTTTATAGTGCTTCCCAACACAAATGGCATGTGTGGCCTGGGCTATTGTGGGCGCAGGTCAGCCAGCTTTTCGCGCAGGATGAGGCCCACTTCATCGGCACGATCCAGTTGCACGTAATGTCCGGCTTGGGCGAGCAGGTCAATGCTGCTGTTGCTGAACAGGCGTTTGAATTCTTGCGCCACGCCCGTGTTCAAGTACGGGTCGTCCGCACCAAAAATGATGTGAACGGGTTTTTTGAACTGTTGCATGCGCGGCACAAACGCGCGGCGTGCGTCTAGCTCCTGCCAAAGCACCGAGGTGGCGCTGAAAAACGCCGGGCGGATGCTGGCGGCGCTGTTGGTGATGATGGGTATGAATTCATCGCGGGCTTTGGCATTGCTGAAAAAGCGCCCCAACTGCCCGCCCACACCACTTTGGAAGTTGCGCACGGCTTTGGTTGCACCCCACACCGCAATGTCGCGAAGCCAGCTGGGGGTTGAGTAAAACTGTATGGCCTCCGGCGCAACCAAGGTTTCCATCGGCGAGTAGTAGGTGTTGAGCAACACGACTGCCGCGGTTTGCGCCTCGTTGTCCAGCGCCCAGTCAATACCCGATTGACCCGACAGGTCGTGCAGCACCAGCGCCACCGGGCCCAGGCCCAACTGCTGGATCACCGCGTCCAGATCCGCGCGCTGGCTGGCAACGTTGTAAACATGCGGCTGCGGCTTATCAGAACGCCCCCAACCCAGAAAATCAAAACTGACCACATGGAATCCCTCGGAAAGCTGCGGAATCAACAGGTCATACAGATGCTGGTTGTCGGGGAAGCCATGCATCATGACCAGGGTGGGGCCTTGGCCTTTTTTGGCTGTGTTGAACTCGCGTGCGTGGATCCGGTGCCCGTCTGGTCGCACAAGCATGTGCTCGGTATGCGGCTGAGCGATGTTGAAGCGTGCCACGTGCGCGTCGTAGATCGGCTGGGTGCTGGGCGCACTGGCGCAACCAACCAAAACCAGGGCGGTGATCAGCAGAGCAAACAGTTTTTTCATGACAGGCGAACCCAGGTTTGGTTACGAAAGAACGGGCCCACGTAGCCACGCACTTGCAGCTTGTTGCCACTGTCCTGCAATTGCAGGCGCAACTTGAAGAGCTTGCCTTTATCGGGGTCCAGAATCTCGCCGCCTTCCCAGGTTTGTCCGTCGCTGCTGGCCTTCATTTGGCGAATGATGTCCAGGCCGATCAAGGGTTTGTCTTTGCGGTCGTCGGGGCACAGGGTGCACAACAGCGTGGCCCCCGCTGGGGTGGGCAGCAAGCTGCGCTCAATGCGTCCGGTGAGCACGCCTTCCGCCTGGGTGATACGGATTTCAGCGCGAGGCTTGCCCGTCGTATCGTCGATGGATTGCCACAGACCGACCGGACTGCCAGGGCTGGTTTGGGCCACGGCAGACAGGCTCAGCAAGACCACGGGGAAAACAATGAATCGCAGCATAAAAACTCCTGGTGACCTTGGGTTAATGGCTTGAAGTCCGGGCAAGTTTTGTAGGTGTGCTGTCAAAGCTCAAACCCTCGCGCTTCATGGTGCGCAGCACCCTGATGACGACCACATGCCCCACGATCAGCATGGGTACCCAGAACGAGGGAATCCAATACGAGCCGCCCATGAAATCTGCGGCGTTATACAGGCGCGAGAGCACGACTGCCATCGCAAAATCTGCCAGGCCGACCACAGTGAACACCCAAGTCATTGGTACAGCAAACCTGCTTTTTCGTTGAACGAGAAAAGCTGCGATGAAGGCCAGCGTTGCCGACAGAAAGTCGCCCGCGGCAGAAGGAATGGCGAACTGCGGTGGCATCGCGCTGGAGGTGACCCCTGTTGTAAGAAACATCAGGCCCAGATGCCGCATCGCATGCAACAACAAAATGGGGATCAGCACCGTGCTGGGTTTGATGTGCGGCAGCGCGGGCTTGAGCAACCACAAATAGGCTGCCGAGAAAATCAGCAAGCTGCAGAAAATATTGATAAGCAAGGTGTTCATGTTGTCGCGCGGCCATCAGTTGAATGTGGGTGCATCGTAGGCAGGCGCGTTCGATACGCCTAGATGGCAGTCGGTAAGATCAGAACTAACCTATGGTTAGCAATTGAACCCGGAAATCTGGATTTAAAAAATCATCTGGCCGCCACAAACGGCAGCCACACCACAAAACTGGTGCCCTGCCCGAGCACGCTGCTCACATCGAGTTTTCCGCCATGCTGCGTCACTGCTTTGTGAACGATGGCCAGGCCCAGGCCGGTGCCGGCGATGCTGCCGACGTTGCTGGAGCGGTGAAACGACTCAAACAGGTGGGGAATTTCTTCGGGTGGTATGCCGATGCCCTGGTCGGTAATTTCAAACACGGTGCCGCCGTCCTCCGGTCGCACGCTGAAGGTGACTTCGCCGCCATCGGGCGAATACTTCAGCGCATTGCTCAGCAGGTTGCCAAAAATGTGCCGCAGCAGTTTCTCGTCGTACAAGCCCACGGTGAGCCGGTGGCTCAGCTGCATCATCACCTCGCAGCGGGTTTCGGCGTTGTGAATCAGGACTTCTTCCACCAGGCGGTTGCACAGCGGCACCAAGTCTACGGGCTGGGGAGAAAAATCCAGCAGTTGGGCGTCGGCCTCTTTGCCCAAAAGCAGCACGCGGTCCACCATGCGCGACAGGTGTTGCACCGAACTGGCAATGCTGTCCAAGAGCTCGATGCGCTCGGGTTGCGGCAAGCGGTCGCCATAGCTGCGCAGCAAGTCGCTGGCCGACAGAATGGCCGCCAGCGGGGTACGAAACTCATGGCTGGTCATGGCCACAAAGCGATGGCGCAGCTCGTTCAGCGCTTTTTGCTGGTCCAGCGCCTCCCAGGCCTCTTGCTGCGAGGCTTTGAGCTGGGAAATGTCGACAAAACTCCAGATCACACCGCCATCCACATCGCCGGGCCGTATGCAGTTGCCTGCCATGTCTACCCACAACAGGCTGCCATCTTTTCGGCGCAGCTGGCGCTCGCAGCGGTAGGTGCCGGTGGCCTGCAGTGCTACGCGCACCTGTTTGCCAAAGTCTTCCCAGTCTTGTGCGCTGAGGTGCAAGCGGGTTGATGGACCGCCCAGCAGTTCATCGCGCGGGTAGCCCAGCATGCGGGAAAAGCTCTCGTTGACCCATTCCATGCGGCGCTTGACCGACAACACAATACCCACCAGGGCACTGTTCAAAATAGCCTCGCGCTCGGACGATGTGCGCTCTAGCTGCGCTTCCAGCTGCTTGCGCTTGGAGATGTCCACGACACCCCACACAGTGCCCTGGCTCAGGTCGTTGGGGCTGACCGCTTTGCCAGACAGCAAGGCCCAAAATGGCGTGCCGTCCATGCGCCGCATTTGCAGCTCGGTTTGAAAGGTTTCGCCTCTGGCAATGGTTTCCGCCACCACCGCGCCGACTTGCAGGTATTGCTCCCGGCTCATATAGCCCTGGCTTAGCGGCGTGGTCTGGGCCTGCTCTTGGGTTAAACCAAACACGTCCAGCATGGCGCGGTTGGCCCAACGAAAGTGGCCATCGGGGTTCAGGAAGGCAATGCCCACGACCGCGTTGTCCAGAATCAGCTCACGCTCGCGCAGCACGGCGCGCACCCGCTCGCGCGACTGGCTGACCTCTTGCATGAGCTTGTTGTCGGACGTGACCTGGGCCTGCACGCGCTGCTTTTCGCGGCGCACTGTGTTGATGCGGTCACCCAGCGCAAAAGACAGCAGCACCATTTCCAGGCCGGAGCCAATCATGAGTGAGTTCACCGTGAACCAGTTGGAAGGCACCAGCCCCGCGCCATGCAGCGCCAAGGTAAAGCCGCCAACCATCAACATGGCCCAGGCCAAAAGAAAGTAGCGCGCACCGGGGTAGCGTGCCCGCACATTGATCACGGCCACCATCGCCACGGTCACGATGCTGAGTACCGCCAGCAGGGTCAATGTGGGCACCAGCTCAGGCACTGGGTGAATGAAGGCCACCGCAATGCCTGCTGCCCAACAGGCCACCAACACCTTGATCCACCGATCCCAGCGCGGCTGGGTGGTGGCGGTGGCCAGGAAATTGCGCGACACCAGCAGGCTGACGAGCACCGCCGCACTCAAACTGGCCGTGGGCACCCTGTCGGCCCACCATACCCACGGGAACCACACAAACTCGGTGCCAATGCCGGTGAAAGCCGCCTGGGCCAGCAGCATGGTGCTGGCAAAAACGACATAAATCAGGTAGCCGCGCTCGCGCACCGAAAAGAACAGCAGCAGGTTGTACAGGAGCAGGCCCACCACCATGCCAAAGTAGGTGCCCAGGCCGATGTAGTTGGCGTGATCGGCCATCCACAGGGCCTTGGGCCGCCACAGCGTCACGGGGGCCGACACTGTGCCCTTTGAGGCAATGCGTGCGTATAGGGTCACAGGCCCGCCCGATCCCAGGCTGATGGGCAGAACGTGGTTGCGGTGCGGCACCACACGGCTGGCAAAAGGCAGCGTGTCGCCGCCCCGTTGCTCGTGCCAGCCACCCTGGCCATCCGGGCTGTACAGGGTCAACGAGTCCAGCGGCGCATAGGCCAGCTCCCACAACCAGTCACCGGCGCCGCCGCTTTGCACATCAAGCGTGACGCGCAGCCAGACGGCTCCCCGCTGCGCCCCAAAGTTGGTGGATGCCCGCTGCGGCACCGGCTGCCACCGGCTGGCCATCAGGGGGCTTTGCACGTCTTGCAGCGTGAACTGTTTTTGCGCATCGGGCAAAAATTCAAAATGGCTGGACAACAAGTACTGCGAATTTGCGCCGATCGCCACGTCATGCGGCACGCCCGCACCGGCTGCGGGTGCCACGCACAGCGCCAGCCAGGCAATCAGCCCACAAACGAGCCATTGCCAAGCGGAACCAAGACGAAGCTGGGACACTCTATTTGCTATTCTTTGCATAGCTGCTCAAGCACGTTCTACCTGGGCTGTTCCCGCTTTTACTTCAAATTTGGCCAGGGTTTGAATGCTGGCGTCCTGCAGCGTCACGTCGCTGACGGCACGCAGGGTCGTGGTCAGTTTGTCAGGCGTGAAATGCGCCACACCATAGCCTTTGGCCTTCGCATCGGCAAACACAAAGTGGGGGTTTTCAGCCAGGTAGGCGGGTATCTTTTCGTGGCCGCCCGGAAACGCCCGCGAGGTGATGGAGGTGCCACAAAACTCCACGCCCACGTGGGGGCTGTCAGGTTTGCCGTAGTCGGCTTTGACGTGGCCCACCCAGTTTTCGTGCACGTCGCCGCCCAGCACCACGGCATTGGCCAGTGTGTGTTTGTGCATAGCCGCGGTCAGGCGGTTGCGCGCAGCGCTGTAGCCGTCCCAACCGTCGTTCCACATGGTGGTGCCGGGGCCGGTTTCAAAGTCGCGCGGGCCCAGCAGGCTTTGCTGGCCCAGCACGTTCCAGCCCTCTGCACGCGCGGCGCGGGCAAACGCATCATCAAGCCAGCGCTCTTGCGCGCTGCCCAGCATGCTGCGCGCGGGGTCGGCCCAGGCCTTGCAATCGTCCACCTTCACGGTGCTGGAGCCCCGCTTGCCGCCGGTGGTGCAGACCGGCGCATCGCGGTACTGGCGGGCATCCAGCAAGTACAAGTTGGCTAACTTGCCAAAGCGCACCTGCTGGTAAATGCGCATTTCAGCGCCGCTGGCCATGCCTTGCACGGCCTTGGTGAGCACACTGGCGCGCAAAGGCATGTGCTCGTAATAGGCCTGGTAGGCGGCCGCGCGGCGGGCGGGGAAATCGGCCACTTCCGGGCCACCGTCACCGGCTTGCAGCTGGGCATAGTCGTTTTGCACCTCGTGGTCGTCCCAGGTCGCAAGCCAGGGGCACATGGCGTGCGCGCCTTGCAGGGCCAGATCACTTTTATGCAGCGCGTAGCGGGCCCGGTAGTCGGCCAGCGACAGGGTGAAACTGCCGGTGACCGGCCGCACCGCGTTTTGAGCACCCGCGTACTCATAGATGTAGTCGCCCAGAAACAGCACCAGATCCAGTTGCTCGGCCTGCATGTGCCGCCAGGCGCTGTATTGGCCATGCTCCCAGCGCTGGCACGAGGCGTATGCCAGGCGCAGGCTACTGGCCGGGCCATCAGGCGCTGGCAGGGTGCGGGTGCGGCCGGTGGGGCTGACCCAGTCGTTTCCTGGCCCACCCAGCATGAAGCGGTAGAAATACCAGCGGTCTGGCTCCAGGCCGGGCACCTCCACATGCACCGCATGCCCCAGCGACGCGCTGGCCTGCGCCTGGCCGCTGTGGGCCACGCGCTTGAACTGCTCGTCGTGCGCCATTTCCCAGCGCACGGTGACCGCCTCAGCACCCAGGCTGGCGTCGGCTGGCAGCAGCCGCGTCCACAACACCACCGAGTCGTGCAGCGGCGAACCACTGGCAATGCCCAGCGTGAACGGGTTGCTGCCGATGCGCGGCTGGCTCCAGGCGCTGCGCGGCAGCCACAGGGTGGTGGCACTGGCGGTGGCCAGTTGCAGCAGGTGGCGACGGGATGGCAATGAGGTCATGGCAGCGCTTTCTCAGAGGCGGTATGCGATTTTGCCTATTTGACGCGTCGCACCAAGGCCGGGCGATCAGACCGCAAAGACTTGTGCTCCGAAGCTGGCCATCGGGCCGGAGGTCCGAATGACTCTACACATTGGTTACAAATCGCCGTAACCCCGTTTCGCCCGCTGCCTCGTTGAACGTTCATCCATTCAACAAAGGAGTTTTCAAATGAAGCGGCTCATCCTGTCTCTGACACTTATGGCCAGCGTGCTGGCTGCTCCCTTACCCGCACAAGCCGTCGGGCGCTTGGTTGATGTGGAGGTGGTGGAACGGCACACCGGGCGCACGCTGCCGGTGCATCTGCACCGCGGCGAATACTGGGTTGCGGGCACGCCCGGCGCGCCCTACGCGATACGCGTGCGCAACCAGACCGGCGAGCGCCTGCTGGCCGTGATGTCGGTTGACGGGGTGAATGTGCTGTCGGGCGAGACCGCATCGGTTGGCCAAAGCGGATACGTGTTTGACGGCTGGCGACAGGCCGACATTGCCGGCTGGCGCAAAAGCAATGCCGAAATTGCAGCGTTTGAGTTCACCCAGTCGCCGCAGTCGTATGCCGAGCGAACCGGGCGGCCCAAAGACGTGGGTGTGATGGGCGTAGCCTTGTTTCGTGAGCGCGCCGTGAGGGTGCCTCAGCCCTACCCTGCGCCCTGGCCGGAGCCTTACGGGCGCAGCCGCCTCGAAGAGCGGGCGGAGAAGGCCGCCGGAGGCAGTGCACCAGGCGCCGCAGCGGCTGCGCCTTCACCCTCTCAAGACATGAGCCGAGAAAGCCGCAGCGACAGCACGGCACCGTCACGCGCGGAGCCCAAGCTGGGCACGGGCCACGGACAGCGTGAAGAGTCCTATGCGAGCAACACCAGCTTCGAGCGCGCCAGCAGCGCGCCGACCGAAGTCATTCGCATTCGCTACGACAGCCACGAAAACCTGGTGAGCATGGGCGTGATCCATGAGTGGCGCAGACCCTACCCGTCACGGCCCAACCCGTTCCCGGAGTCACCGGTGGGCTACGGGTATGTGCCGGATCCGCCGCAGTGGAGGTGACGGGTGCGCTCTGGCAAACGATCCAGGCGAGCAAACAACTCTTGCGCCTATTGCGGTTCCCTACCCGCTCAGTCCAAATGGAGAACTTAACGAGACTGGGCCTTCAAAATCACCCGCGCAGACGTCGCTGGGTTGGTCAACGTGTGGTTGTTTGCTGTGATGTAAAGCGTAGAAAGTGGCCCGGCAGTCACTTCATCAAGGTAAGGCACCACGCCAGGCAGACTGCCCAGTGTCAGGCTTGCGCCAGGTGTCACAGTGCCAGGCAATTGACCGACTACCGTGGTGACCAGTCCCTGAGGTGAGATACGTCGCGTAGCGCCGTTGCGAGCGTCGGCAACATAGAGGTTGTCGCTGCTGTCAATCGCAATGCTGGTGATGTATTCAAACCGGGCCTGAGTGCCCATGGCATCCACAAAGCCTTTGGCATTGGTGCCAGCAAAAATTAGGCTCGCGCCGTCGGGGCTGATTTTTTTGATGTAAGCCGCGCTGGCGATTGGCGCGGGGCACGTGATTACAAAATCAGGTGCTTCGGTTTCAGTACTTGTGACGTACAGGTTGCCCACGCTGTCAACGGCTATCTTGGCTGGCAGGATGGTCTTAGATCCAGACGGGCGAGCCACCGTGCTGACGACACCCAAAGGGCTGATTTTTCGCACCACAAAGGTTGCAATCCTTGCGCAACCCACTGACACGTCGAGCAAGTCAACCACGAACACATTGTCTTTTGAACCCAAATTTTCCATTAGCGCCGATCTCTAATGGAAGCCATTAGCGCAAGCTGTTGATTCACAAAGGGATTTGTGTGAATTTGGGTTAAGGTTGCTGATCGCCACTTCAGTGCAAGGCTGTAT
>JAAFIW010000035.1 GCA_013297875.1 Comamonadaceae bacterium
TGTACCCGCTTCCTTGTCGCCTCGTCCATCGCCTTCTTGACCATGATTCATATCTCCAAACAACGCGTTGTAGATATAACGCATCGGGTCAAGATTGGTTGTCATGATTTATGGAAATGTCAATAGATGGAAAGGCCAATCTGGGATTGGAGGGCAGCGATATTTCGCAAAGTGATCTTGCCGTAGTGCTGTAGTACCCATCCCTCGCGTTCCCAAGCTTTAAGTATTTTGTTGATGCTCTGGCGTGATACGCCTAGCAGCAGCGCAAGCTCATCCTGTGGAAGTTTCAAATCAATCAAAACGCCGTCGGTCTCGGGCCGGCCGTGGTTACGTGCCAAGCCGATCAGCTGGCGAGCCAGGCGTTGTTCCGTGTTGAGCGTGGTGATTTCCTCGACCAAACCAAACAAAAGACGCATCCGCTGGCACTGCACGCGCATGATGTGAATGCATAGCTCGGGATAAGACTTCAGGAGTGCCGAGAAATCTTCAGTCGCTAGACACAGCACTTCAGTGGCGTCATGGGCACAGCCATCATGCGCTCGCGGCAGATCGTCAAACAAAGAGATTTCACCGAACCAATAGCCAGGCTCAACATAGGTGAGCACTGATTCGCGCCCCTCGGTGTTCAGATTGCGAACCTTAATGGCACCACTGAGCACGCCATACCAAGCATCTGCAGCTTGACCACGATGAAAAAGCAGCTCGCCGTGAGCCAGCATTTTCCTGCGCGCCAGCCGCTCAATCGTGGTGCGCAAGTCTTCGCTGAGCTGCGCATACCAGGCATTGCCCATCAAGGCCAAGCGATGGCGGGCGGTGAGCTGTGCCATGGTGAGGTCTCCTAAGGGTTGTTCTAAACGTTGGCATCGCGAATCTGTCCAGTGATTGACAGACGCTATCTGAACCGGCTCCTATCGTCAAAGATTGTCCAATAGTCTTATGGAGCATCCCCATGTCGAATACCCTCACCCCCCTTCAAAGCAGTGTCAGCGCCGAAGAATGGCAAGCTCGCGTTGATCTGGCAGCCTGCTACCGATTGATTGCGCAATATGGCTGGGACGATCTGATCTTCACCCACATCAGCGCCCGTGTGCCCGGCCCTGATGAGCATTTCCTGATCAATCCCTACGGCATGATGTTTGAGGAAATCACGGCTTCATCTCTGGTGAAGGTGGATTTGGAGGGCAAGAAAGTATCAGAGAGCCCTTATGAGATCAATCCCGCTGGCTTTTTGATCCACTCGGCCATCCATGCCCATCGCCACGATGTGAAGTGTGTGTTGCATATCCATTCGCAAGATGGCATTGCCGTCTCAGCGCAGAAAAATGGCCTCTTGCCGCTCTCACAGCAATCCATTTTTCCACTGGCTTCTTTGTCTTATCACAATTACGAAGGTGTGGTGCTACATGAGGCGGAGCAACCGCGACTGGTCGCAGACCTCGGGCAAAGCCAATTCATGATCCTGCGCAACCATGGCCTGCTGGTGGCCGCGCCAAGTGTGCCCGATGCATTCTTGATGATGTACACCCTGCAAACCGCTTGCCAAATCCAGATTCGCGCGCAAGCCGGCGGTGGCGAGTTGATCCCTGTGCATCCTCAGATCGTGGCGGGCGCAGCCGAGATGGCGCGCAAGAATTTGTTGAATCTTGGCGGTATGTTGGCTTGGCCTGGGCTGCTGAGAAAACTGGATCGCAAAAATCCAGGCTATCGCTTGTGAAGCGGCTTTAAAAACAGATCACAGAGACAACTATGACAAGCACTTCCCTCCCGTCCCAGGCCAGCGCCCCGCTGGATGAATCCACCCTTGCGCTGCTTAAGCGCGTGGCGCTGCGCTATGTGCCACTTTTGTTTTTGCTGTATGTGGTGGCCATCATTGACCGCGTCAACGTGGGTTTCGCCAAGCTGCGCATGCAAGAGGCCTTGCAATTTTCAGATACGGTGTATGGCTTGGGTGCTGGCATCTTTTTCATTGGCTATTTTCTGTTTGAAGTACCGTCCAACATGCTGCTGGCGCGCGTGGGCGCGCGGCGCTGGATTGCGCGGATTTTGATTCTCTGGGGGCCGATTGCTGCCGCCACGGCTTTTGTGCAAACGCCGGTGCAGTTTTACGTGTTGCGCTTCTTGCTGGGTGTTGGAGAAGCGGGCTTGTTTCCGGGCGTCGTGCTCTATCTCACCTACTGGTTTCCGGCTCAGCGGCGCACGCGCTATATCGCGATGTTCATGCTGGGCATGCCGATTGCGGGCGTGATCATCGGCCCACTGTCTGCCGCGATCATGACGAGCATGCAGGGCGTTTGGGGCTTGGCGGGCTGGCAGTGGACGTTTATCGTGCAAGGCTTGCCAGCGCTGCTTCTGGGTTTCGTGGTGCTTGCTTGGCTCGATGATCGACCTGGTGCTGCCAGGTGGCTCACAGCCGCAGAAAAAATGCAATTGCAAGCCGCCATAGGCGAGCCAGCTCTGAATCACCCGAGCATGAAGCAAGAGCTGCGCATGGCTTTTTCGCAAAAAGGCATTTGACTGCCCACCTTGTCGTATTTTTTCTTGGTGTCTACCGCTTCTATCGTGGGCTTGTGGGGGCCGCAGTTTCTGCAAGACATTTTGAAAACCGATTTGAAAGGTATAGGTCTCACATTGGGCTCGATCTTTTTGGTGGGCACCATCGGCATGGCCGTGGTGGGCTCGCTGGCAGATCGCGCCGGGCCGCGTGAACGCACATTGGTGACCGTGATGGCGCTGGCCGCTGTGGGCTTTGGCGTGGCCGCGTTGAGCACGGCCACGCCCATGGTGGCCATCTTGTGCTTTGGTCTGGGTGTGTTTGGTTACCTTGCTGCCTTCCCGGTGTTTTGGGGCAGCCTCACACCGCGCTTGTCAGTCGCAGCCGCCGCAGCAGCCATTGCGCTGGTCAATTCGCTGGGCAATCTCGGCGGCGCACTTGGCCCCGCGTTAGTGGGGCCGATCAAGCAAAACATGGGGCTGGCACCTGCGATGAGCGTGCAAGCCGTGTTCATGGTGCTGGCCGCCTTGTTTGCGCTGTCGCTACTCAAAAAGCGCGCGGCTTGATGGGTGAGAAAATGGATGGCTGTAGCCGCCTATTGATCTCTTCCAAATTCACGACAGTGAATTGGACTGTTTTCACCCTCTCCCTCCGGGAGAGGGCTGGGGTGAGGGATTGAGCGTTCCAGCCGTCATGTTTTTTGAAACGCTCAATAGTACCGGGCTGCAAGCAGGGTTAGGTCGCGCAGCTATCAAAAGAGTAGCATTTCTGGCACCGGACGACGTGGTCATCACCACGCCTGAAAGGCTTTAGGCGCTACCACGCAAGCTGACGCTGACCTGATGGCCGAAGGCGGTTTGTTCAAACGCCACCGAACCCCCCATGCGTGCCGCCACCTGACGAACAATCGCAAGACCCAGGCCTGCACCGGTCTTGCTTCGGCTGGCGTCTCCACGGGCAAAGGCCTGCTGCATGTCTTGCTCACAGCCTGGCGGCAGGCCCGCACCGGCATCGTCTACCGTTACACACACACCGCCGGCTGGCAGCGCCTGTAGCGTGACGCTGATCGGGCACTGGCCATGCTTGAGTGCGTTGTCAATCAGGTTGGAGATCAGCCGGTCCATCAACAGGTTGTTGCACGCAGATAAGGGCAGGGCGCTCGGGCCGTGCACCTGCAGCTCGTGGGCGGGGCGTTCGAAGCGGCTGGCCGCCAGGCGGGCGACTTGCACCAGGTCAACCGTTTCATTCAGCGGCAGCTCGCCTGCGCGCACGTAGTCCAGAAAGCTGCCAATCAGCCGGTCGGCGTTTTCCACGTTACGCACGATGCTGGCGCGCCGGGGGGCCACCTCGGGTGTGTCGGGCAGCAGCTCGGCGGCCAGGCGGATGCGGCTCAAGGGGCTGCGCAGGTCGTGCGATACGCCGGCCAACAGCAGCGCCCGCTCACGCTCGTGCTGCTGCAGGCGCGCCAGCAGCTGTGCGTAGGCCGTCTCGATCGCGGCGACCTCCAGCGAGCCTGAAGATGCAGGAGCCAGGGTGTGCGCCAGCAGCGCGGCGTCGGGTCGGCTGCCGTGCGCCTGCATGCGCTCGCTGAGCGCCTGTAGCCGCAGCGCCAAGCGCCGGGTGAATGCCCAGCTAGCACCTACCACCAGCAGCACCAATAGCGCCGAGGCCGCGAGCACGCGTGCCGACCATTCGGGCAGCACCGGCTGCGCGTCCAGGCCTAACCAGGTGGTGTTTGTGGTGGCACCGGTCCGTAGCCGGGCCTGCAACCATAAAACGGGTTGCCCCTGGTCCAGACTGAACCGTATGTTGTCCACTGCAATGCCCCGTTCGGCCAGCATCTGGCGCACGGCCTGCAACCGCGGCTCAAATCCAAAAGCTTGACGGGCCGAGGGCGGCGGTGGGCCTATGCGCAGTGGGGTAGGCGGGGCCGGGCTCACGGGGCCCCGATCGCCCAAGGCTCGCATCAAGTGGGGTGCCCACAGCTGGGCATACAGAACCGATATGTCGCGGTTGCGCTGGATGTAAAACAAGGTGCCAAACACCAGGCCCAATGCCAGCACAAAACCAATTTGCGCGATTAGCAACCGTGCAAACAGGCTGCGTTGTGCCTTGAAAAGCGGCGTGCGCATCATGGCCGTGCCGATGGCCCGCGTGGCACAAATGCATAGCCTTCGCCGCGCACCGTGTCGATCCACTCCGCTCCGGGCGAGGCTTGCGCCAGCTTGCGGCGCAGCCGGGCCACTTGCACATCGACGGTGCGGTCCAGCGGCATGTAGCGCCCGCTTTGCACGGCGGCGCTCAGTTGCTCGCGCGATTGCGGCACACCCGGCGCGCGTGCCAGCGCCACCAGCAGCTTGAATTCAATGCTGGTCAGGCTCACGACTTGTGCACCGGCCAGTACCTCGCGGGCCATCGGGTCAATCACCAGGCCGTCAAACCGCAGCACACTGGCGTCTACCCGGCTGGGTGCCTGGCGGCGCAGCAGCGCGCGGATGCGGGCCACCAACTCGCGTGGCTCAAAGGGTTTGGGCAGGTAGTCGTCGGCCCCAATTTCCAGGCCCAGCACCCGATCCATCGGGTCACCGCGCGCCGTCAGCATCAAGATGCCCAGACTCGGGTGGGCGGCGCGCCAGCGGCGGCACACCTCAAAGCCATTGGCGTCGGGCAGCATCACATCCAGCAGCACCGCCTCAGGTTGCCATTGCTGCAATGCTCGGTCGCCGTCACCGGCTGTCAGCACCGTGTGCACCGCCCAGCCTTCGCGTGCCAGCAGCTCGGCGACCATCGCGGCCAGCTCGCCGTCGTCGTCCACCATCATCACCAAGGGCTTGCTCATGTGTGCAACTGTAGTGGGGGGAAGTGGGTGCGACAGACATGTGTCAAAACTGTCGCAATTCGTCGCGTCGCGGCGTCGTTTTGGCTGCTGCACCCGTGTTCAATTGTGGCCATTCACCACCCAAGGAGTCGCCATGCACCCGTCAACCATCACCACCCAGCCTGTGCGCTGGCTGGCCTTACTGTTTATTGTGGTACTCGTTGTCGCCACGGTGGAGGGTTTGGTGAAAACCTTTGCCACTCGCCAGCCTTACGACTGGCGGGCTTACGCCGCGTCGGTGGCCGATGCGATAGGCCGCCGCTTGTTTGATGCGCTGGGCATCACCCTGGCTGCACCCGTGTTTGTGTGGGCCTACACGCAACGGCTGACCACCATTGAGCTGTCCGCGCCGCTGGCTGTCTTGTTGCTGTTTTTAGGACAGGAGTTTTGTTATTACTGGTATCACCGCGCGGCCCACCGGGTGCGCTGGTTCTGGGCCTCGCATTGTGTGCACCATTCACCCAACGACCTGACCTTGGTAGCCGCCCTGCGCCAGGGCTGGACTGGCAAACTGGCGGGCAGCGGTTTGTTCTTTGTGCCCCTGGTGTGGCTGGGCTTTTCGCCGGTGGCTGTGGGGGCTGCGCTAGCCGTTAACCTGCTGTACCAGTTCTGGGTGCATGCCACCTGGATACCCAAGCTGGGCCCGCTGGAATGGGTGTTCAACACGCCCTCGCACCACCGGGTGCACCACGGCAGCAACCCCGAATACCTGGACTGCAACTATGGAGGTGTGTTGATCATTTTTGACCGCCTGTTTGGCACCTTTGTGGCCGAGCGCGACGACATCCATATCCGCTACGGACTGACCACGCCGCTGCACAGCTACAACCCGGTGCGCATTGCGTTTCATGGCTGGGTGTCGCTGATCAAAGACCTGCGGCAAACCCGAACGGTGCCGCAAGGGCTGGCTGTTTTATTCGGGCCACCACGGTGAAAATCTGCTACAAAATATATAGCTTCTTGAGCAGTATTTATATGGGCTGCCGGCCTGTTTTATTAAAAATTCGGGTTCTGGACCAAACCGGTAGAACGTTTCGTTGCGAAATGCGCATTTACAGGCCACAGCCCCGTGACATTTTCCCGGCGTATGGTTGCAACTTTCAAGCAGACTCCAGGCACTTACAAACCTGTTCACGATTTTTGGAGCCAAACCGATGAAGCACACCGTCATATCCGCCATTTTGGCCACCTCTGCACTGGCCTTTTCGCTACCCGCGCTGGCGGCCGACACCCCTGGCAGCAGCCCATCTGTTTCCAGCGCACCGTCAGCCGCAGACCGCATGGCCAGTGCCCGCAAAGCCATTGAGACCAAAGACTGGCGCAAAGCACAAAGCGAATTGACCACCGTAGTGCGCGACGAGCCGCGCAATGCCGATGCCCACAACCTGCTGGCCTACAGCTACCGCAAGGCCGCTTCGCCCAACCTGGCCAAAGCCTTTGAGCACTACAACATCGCACTGAAGCTGGATCCCAAACACAAAGGTGCCCACGAATACATTGGCGAGGCTTATTTGATGGACAAAAAGCCCGCAGAAGCCGAAAAACACCTGGTCTTGCTGGAAGGCATTTGCGGCAACAAAACCTGCGAGGAATATGTAGACCTGGCCAGGGCCATTGCCGACTACAAAGCCCGTAACCCCGGCTGATCGATTACAGGGTTCGCACGAACCCCACGCGTTTGGCCGTTTCCTGGTATTGCTGTGGCGACAGCGTGGTCATGTTGGCAAAGCTGACGTATTTGGACAGGTTGGTCATCAAGTCTTTGATGAACTCGTGCGACTCACCGCCCGCCTTCACGAGTGCGGGCAGGTTCACATAAAAGTAAGTGGTGCGCGACAGCGCACCGTACCGACCGGAGCGGATGGTCTCTTCAGACGGCTCGATAGGCCCCTCGCCAAAATTGATCGGCACGATGCGCAGCTGGGCGGCAAAGTCTTTGGCCACCGACAGCGGCACATAGCCAATGGCACCGGGATCTGCCGCCACGATTTTGGCGGTCTCGTCGTGGTGAATAGTGTCTTTGTAGTCGCTGCGAACGAATTTTCCGTTGCCAATGGCGGCATGGAAAAAATCAAACGTACCGTGCTTGATGCCCACGCCCACCGCACGCAGCGGCAAGTCTGCGTAATTGGCTTGTACCGCCTTCCAGCTGGTCAGTTTTCCAGTCGCTTGCGGGCCGTAGATGCGCTTCACGTCATCAATCGACAGGTCTTTGACGAAGCTGTTTTTGCTGGACACCACCATCACCACCGCGTCCAGCCCCACCGGCACTTCCACAGGCGTAACGCCAGCCTTCACGCACTCGCTGGTTTCCTCGGCTTTGATGATGCGCGACGAGCCGACAAAAAAAGCGCGGTTGGTGCACAACTCGCGTAGCCCTGAACTGGAGCCCACGCTGTTGATGGTCAGCTTGAAGTTGGGGTGGCTGCGGCCGAAAGCGGCGCGCGCGGCGTCTACCACCGGCTCCACCGTGTCAGAGCCTGCGTAGCGCAATTGGGCATAGCACGGCGCGATGAAACACACGGCGGCGATCAACGACAAATGGGTTTTCATGATGACTCCTATCCAAGTAACGGCAAAACAACAGTTGCCGTCATCAAATTGTCACTCTTTGTGTATGAGAAGTCATCTGCTATTTCGCACACTCTGTGTGATTAGCACCATTTTGGGGCTTTTTTGCTCAATTTTCCCCAAAAATGTCCGAGCGCTCCGTGTGACACGCAATGCCGGTGTTCACCGAAATGCTAGAAAAAAGATAGCTGCCTAAGCACACTGCTTGTGCACGTGAGGCGCTTTGGGCTTGAAAAGCGCCGTTTTTACTTTTTGTCGTTGTCTACAGGTGCCGCACCAGGATGGACGCGCCCCGGTTGCTCGGTTGGGAAGCCTGAGCCGTTCATCACACCGCGGTTGCCGGTGATCTGCCATTCGGTGGGCACGCCAATGAGCTTGGCCAGCATTTCCAGCTCTTCGTCGGTGTGGTTGATGGCTTTGGCGGGCCGCAGCAAGCGCCCAGGCACCGCCGTTGGACGGGGCTCGGCCCAGAAAGATTGGTGATAAATCGACTGCGACAGCGCCCGGTTGGGCCCGGCTTTCACCTCCACTTGCCCGTAGCAATTGCACACGTAGCTGCGAAATTCTTGTTCCGGTTGCACTTCGGTGTAAACCCCGGTGCCGCGAATACCGGCGGTGACGGTCGGCGTGATGATTTGCCGATTGCCACCCTTGCCCCACGCACTGGCCACCGCACCGGTGAGCATCCGCAGCACGCTCACCGCATTCAGCGTGGCACCGCGTTCCACCGTCAAACGGCTGTTTTGCCGCACCAAAAATGAGGCAGAGCCGATCACAAACACCAGCGTGGAGCCGGGGCCGGTTTCAATGCTGTCGCCTGTTTGAATGGTCTGCAAGGCCTGCAGCTGCCGCCCGTTGATCTGGGCATCGCCACGCAGCTCGACGATATTGCTGCGCTGCTGGGCGTGGGCCGCCCCAAAACCCCCCAGCGCTGTCCAGGCACTGGCGCTCTTCAGAAAGTTGCGGCGCTGGTGCCACAGCACTTCGTCGTCGGTACGGCCAATCAAGCTGTGTTGTGTCATGGGAGTCCTGCAGTGCGGATTCTGGAATTGGAGAGAAAGTCGCTATTTTTTCTCTTGTCCGTAGCCGCTACCGTCTTTTGAGCCTTTTTTGCCGGAAATCTGCCAGGCCGTGCGCTGGTTGATGAGCTTGGCCAAATTCTCCAACTCCTCGTCGGTGTGGTTCATGGCTTTGGCCGGCGTTAAATAATCTCCGGGCGTGCCTTGCGGATTGGCCCAAAACGCCTGGTGGTACTCAGATTGCGATCGGATCTTGCCGTTGCCCGAAGATAGATCGACCGTGCCGTAGCAGTTGCAAAAGTAGCTGCGGTAATTCTGATCGGACAGCACTTCGGTATACACGCCGGTGCCGCGAATACCGGCGGTAACGGTGGGCGTGATGATTTGCCGGTTGCTGCCCTTGCCCCACACGCTGTTGACCGCACCGGTCAACATACGCAGAACGCTCACGGCGTTGATCGTGGCACCACGTTCCAAGGTGAGGCGCGAGTTTTGCCGCACCTGGAAGGCAGCATTGCCCACCACAAACACCAGGTTGGAATCAGGCCCGGTCTCCAGCCGGTCACCCGATTGAATCGTCTGGGTTGCTACAAGCCGCTGACCATTGACCTGCGCATCCCCCCGCAGCTCGACAATATTGCTGCGACCTTGCGCATTGGCAGCAGCAAAACCGCCGAGTGCCGTGAAGGCGGCGGCGTTTTGCAAAAAGCTGCGGCGCTGGAACCACAGCACTTCGTCTTCGGTGCGGGTGGTGAGGATGTGTTGCGTCATGGTGTTTCTTCTGGAATGAGGTTGGCAGGGGTTTCAGAAAAGCTGTCGCGAAAGGTGAAAAATAGCGAGGTTGAAAACATCGACGCCAACAACAGGGCCAGCGGCATCATCATCGTGGCGGCGATTTGGGGGCTTCCGGTCAGTCCCGCGATGAGGGCAATCACCAGGCTGGCAAAGAAGAAAACCACCACCCAGCCGATGCCAAAAACCAGCAGGGCACCTGCGTTGCGTATGCAGGCCACGGCGCTGAAAAACAGGCTTTTGACAGGCGATACGCCATGCCAGTGCACCAACGCCGGTGCGTGCCAGAAAACCAGCGAGATGGGCAAATACATCACCATGGCTGTCAGCATGGCGCGTTGAAAAGCCGGGGTCAGCATCAGCTCCTGCGTGGGGGCACCCGGCCCGGCTGGCGTGGCTGGCATGCCGGTAATCAGTGGCGCGACGGCCATCACCGCAAGGCAGGCTCCCGCATACATGCCGCCCAGCACCAGCATGGCCCGCAACTGCTTTTTGCCGGCCCGAAAGGCACTGATCAACACCGTGGGCATGGGGAACTTGCCCCGCGTGGCCTCTTGCGCGGCCGCCATCAGCCCCAGCGTGGCGGCAGGCACGACGGCCAGCGCCAACACAATGCCCACGAACGGCACCAGCGCGAGCACAGAGGCCACGGCCATGTAGATAAAAAACAGCCCCGACAAAGCCAGTGGCTGCTTGAAAAAAGTCTGTATACCGAGCTTGACCCATGTGAATCCGGTTGCGGAGCTGACGAGGTTGAGTTTCATGGATATACGACGGTGGAGTCTGGGCGGATACAGCGGGTTCGTCTGCAAGGCGCAATTCGCGCCAATTTGCTGAGCTTTGATGCAGTATGCGTGATGAATTTAACGTTTTGCTACAAAATCGCGATGGGTTGAAGACGTCCGCGCAGCACCCGTTCGAAGTGCGTGGGGTCGTGGGCTTTTAGCATGCTGGCGTTGCGGGGTAGGTAAAAGTCCCACAGGCGAGAAATCCAGAAGCGCAGCGCACCGGCGCGCAGCATGCCGGGCAGCAGCTGGCGCTCGGCGCGGCTGAAAGGGCGCACGGCTTGGTAGGCCGACAGCAGGGCGGCGGCGCGGGGTGCG
The DNA here is from genome assembly GCA_013297875.1 of Comamonadaceae bacterium. GTDB lineage: Bacteria > Pseudomonadota > Gammaproteobacteria > Burkholderiales > Burkholderiaceae_C > JAAFIW01. Next base: position 10,855 of record JAAFIW010000035.1, read on the forward strand.
TCGTGCGCGCCGCTGGCCAGGTCTATGCACCAGTCGTTCAGGCTCACGGCCACGTCAAACAACCAGGCGTCGACACCGGCAAAGTAAAAGTCAAAAAAGCCGGTTAGCGCTTGGCCCTCAAACATCACGTTGTCGCGAAACAGATCGGCATGCACCGGGCCACGGGGTAGGGCGGCATAGGTGCTGCTGGCGGCCATGTGGTTTTGATACGCCAGCTCGCTTTGCAGCAAGGCGGCTTGGGTTGCCTGCAGGTGGGGCAGTACCAGCGGCACCGTGTTGTTCCACCAGGGCAGGCCGCGCAAGTTGGGTTGCTGGCGCGGGTAGTCGCGCCCGGCCAGGTGCATGCGGGCCAGCATGTCGCCCACGGCAGCGCAGTGGGCAGGCGTGGGGGCCAGCTCGCTGTGGCCGCCCAGGCAATTGACCACGGCGGCCGGCTTGCCGCACACCGTGTGCAGGATGTCACCTTGCGCGTCGGCCTGCGGGTCGGGCACCGGTATGCCACGCTCGGCCAGGTGCTTCATCAGGTAAAGGTAAAACGGCAGTTGCTCATGCGTGAGCCGCTCAAACAGGGTCAACACATATTTGCCGCTGGTGGTAGTGGCAAAGTAGTTGGTGTTTTCAATGCCGCCTTCAATGCCGCGCAGGGCTTGCAGGGTTCCAAGTTTCAAGCGTGCCAACAGTTCGTTGGCTTGGGATTCAGAGACTTCGGTGAAGACGGCCATGCGGTGGAAAAAACTGGAAAGGGTAGGCGCACAGGCGCGGCGAAAGGGACTGCATCAAAACGTCATCACGTTCCACACCCGTTGGGCACCGCCTTCACCGCCGCGGCGGTCTTTGGCTTCGGGGCGGCTGCGGGCACCGTCGCTGGGCTGCACCTGCCAGGCAGGCATGTCCAGCTTGGGTTGCACCGTCACGCTCTGGGTTTCACCGCCCACCCGCAGCTCGTCAATGCGGCTACCCGCGTCTTCAATGCGGATACGCTGGATTTTCTGGTCGTTGCGGCTGCTGTTCAATTGCTCTTCTTTTTGTAGCTGCCCGAGCGCATTTGGCGTGGGCGTTGGGCTGTTTTGGCTTGAATTTTGAGCCCAAGCACCCCCCAGCGTCAGGGGGATGAGAAAACAGGCCAGAAGCAGACGGTGGTGTTTCATGCTCGCTGATTGTAGGCCTGCCTTTTCCAGAGATAAGCCGCCATGCACAATGCCTGCATGACCGATCTTTTAGACCTACCCGAGCCGCCGCAAAAGCAAACCCTGTTGCTGGTGGATGGCTCCAGCTACCTGTACCGCGCCTTTCACGCCATGCCCGATTTGCGCGCCGTGCCCGGCGACCCCACCAGCCCGGCCACCGGGGCGATACGCGGCATCATCAACATGATGCAAAGGCTGCGCAAAGACGTACGGGCTGACTATGCGGTCTGCGTGTTTGACGCCAAAGGCCCCACCTTTCGCGATGCGATGTACCCCGCCTACAAAGCCAATCGCTCACCCATGCCTGACGATTTACGCAGCCAGATTGAGCCCATTCACGAAGTGGTGCGGCACATGGGTTGGACGGTGATGGACGTGCCCGGTGTGGAGGCTGACGACGTGATCGGCACGCTGGCCGTGGCCGCAACGGCACAAGGCATTGCCACGGTGATTTCCAGCGGTGACAAAGACCTCAGCCAACTCGTCAACGACCACGTGATGGTGATCGACACCATGAACGACCGCCGCCGCGACGTGGCCGGCGTGACCGCCGAATTTGGCGTGCCCCCCAGCCTGATGGTGGACTACCAGACCCTGGTGGGCGACAGTGTGGACAACGTGCCTGGCGTCGAAAAAGTCGGCCCTAAAACGGCGGTGAAGTGGCTCACGGAATATGGCTCGCTGGACGCGCTGGTGGCCCGCGCCAGCGAGATCAAAGGTGCAGCCGGCGAGAACCTGCGCCGGGCACTGGATTGGTTGCCACAGGGCAGGGCGCTGCTCACGGTCAAGACCGATTGCGACCTGTCGGCCCAATTGCCTGGCCTACCCTCGTTTGACAGCATCCGCCTGGGTGACCAGAACGACGCGGCGCTGAAGGCGTTTAGCGAGCGCTTCGGCTTTAAAGGCCTGGCGCGCACGCTCGCCGCAGTCGAACCGGTGAACGACGCGACCAGCCTGCTGGACGAGCCCCCGGCACCCACGGCACCGCCGCGCCAAACGCACTACGACACCGTGCTCACCTGGGAAGCGCTGGACGCCTGGCTGGCCAAAGCCCAAGCCGCCGACCTGGTGGCACTGGACACCGAGACCACCTCACTCGACGAAATGCGTGCCGAAATCGTGGGCATCTCCTTCAGCGTGCAGGTGGGCCACGCCTGCTACATCCCGCTGGCCCACAGCTACCCCGGCGCGCCCGACCAGCTGCCGCGCGCCGAGGTGCTGGCGCGCCTGAAACCCTGGCTGGAAGACGGCGCGCACAACAAGCTGGGTCAACACGTCAAGTACGACCGCCACGTGTTTGCCAACCACGGCATTGAGGTGCAAGGCTATGTGCACGACACCATGCTGCAAAGCTATGTGCTGGAAGTGCACAAGCCCCACAGCCTGGAAAGCCTGGCCCTGCGTCACGTGGGCCGCAAAGGCCTGAGCTACGAAGAGCTGTGCGGCAAGGGCGCGCACCAGATTCGTTTTGACCAGGTGAGCATCGAGCAGGCCGCGCAGTACTCGTGCGAAGACTCTGACCTGACCTTGGAAGTGCACCAGAAACTGTGGCCGCTGCTGCAGGCCGACGAGAAGCTGAACTTTGTTTACCAGCTGGAAATACAAAGCAGCGAAGCGCTTTACCGCATTGAGCGCACTGGCGTGCTGATCGACGCGCCGACCTTGGCTGCACAAAGCCATGCGCTTGGCAATCGCATTTTGCAGCTGGAGCAGGAAGCGCACGACCTGGCGGGCCAGCCCTTCAACCTGGGAAGCCCCAAGCAGATTGGAGAGATCTTCTTCGTCAAACTGGGCTTGCCCGTCATCAAAAAAACCCCCAGCGGCGTGCCCAGCACCGATGAAGACGTGCTGGAAAAACTGGCTGAAGACTACCCACTGCCCGCCAAAATTCTGGAGCACCGCGGCCTGTCGAAACTCAAGGGCACCTACACCGACAAACTGGCTCAGCTCGCCCACCCGCGCACGCACCGCGTACACACCCACTACGCGCAGGCCGTGGCCGTCACAGGCCGTTTGAGCAGCAACGACCCCAACCTGCAAAACATCCCCATCCGTACCCCAGAAGGCCGCCGCGTGCGCGAGGCTTTTGTGGCCCCACCCGGTCACAAAATTGCCAGCGCCGACTACTCGCAAATCGAGCTGCGCATCATGGCCCACATCAGCGAAGACGCCGCCTTGCTCAAAGCCTTTCACGAGGGGCTAGACGTGCACCGCGCCACCGCAGCCGAGGTGTTTGGCCTGGCACCAGACCAGGTCAGCAGCGAGCAGCGCCGCTATGCCAAGGTCATCAACTTCGGCTTGATCTACGGCATGAGCAGCTACGGCCTGGCCAAGGCCTTGTCCATCGACAACAAAGCCGCCAAAAGCTACATCGACCGCTACTTCGCCCGCTTCGCCGGCGTGAAGGACTACATGGACGAAACCCGGCATTCCGCCGAAGCCAAAGGCTACGTAGAAACCGTATTCGGCCGCCGCCTGTACCTACCGGAAATCCGCGACCGCGGCCCCCGCAAAGCCAGCGCCCAACGCGCCGCCATCAATGCCCCCATGCAGGGCACGGCGGCCGACCTCATCAAGCTGAGCATGGTCAAGGTGCAGCAGGTGCTGGACGACGAAAAACGCGGCACTAAAATGATCATGCAAGTGCACGACGAGCTGGTGTTTGAAGTGCCGGATGGCGAGATCGACTGGCTGAAAACCGAGATTCCCCGGTTGATGGCGGGGGTTGCGCAGTTACGGGTGCCGTTGCTGGCGGAGGTGGGGGTGGGGGGGAATTGGGATGAGGCGCATTGAGGTGCACGTGGGATGGGGTGCATTGAACCCAAAAAATCCATTAGAAATCCCGACACATTAAGCGTGCCCGAATTTATGTAGCCCCGGATCGATTTCTGCTTGCGCCCAAAGCCCTTCAAACCATTTTCGTCGTCGACGTACCACCGCCAATCGC
>JAAFIW010000031.1 GCA_013297875.1 Comamonadaceae bacterium
GGGCGAGCAAAGCACCGCCACGGTGAACTTGACGATTGCTTCCGTGAACGACCTGCCGGTGGTGCAAGGCGAGACGGTGGCCGCCAATGAAGACGCGCAACTGACATTCGACCCGGCGCTGCTGCTGGCCAACGACAGCGACATCGACAGCCCGGGGCCGCTGGCCATCAGCGCCGTGAGCAATGCCCAGCACGGCACGGTGAGCATTCAAACCATTGCCGGCAACCAGCGCATCGTCTTCACGCCCGAGGCCCATTACGCCGGGCAAGCCAGCTTCACCTACACCGTGCGCGACAGCGAAGGCGGCACCGCCAACGGCACAGTGACCGTGAACCTGGCCGAGGTGAACGACCTGCCGATCGGGGTCAACGATGGCGCGACCACGCCCATTGCCTCCCCCGAAGACACGGTGCTGCGCATCAACGCCAGCGCCTTGCTGGCCAACGACCTTGACCCGGACACCACCAACAGCAGCCGCAACCCGGCCCTGGCCAACGATGTGCTGCGCATCACCGGCGTGGCGGCCCTGCCTGGCGGGCAGAGCCACGGCTCGGTGGCGCTGGGCATCGACCCGGCCACCGGTGAGCAGCAGGTGATCTTCACGCCCGACGCCGATTACAACGGCCCGGCGGGGTTTAGCTACACGCTCAGCGATGGGCGTGGCGGCACCTCCAGCGCCCAGGTGGCTTTGACCATCACCCCGGTCAACGATGCGCCGGTGACCACCGGCGAGTCCATTGCCAGCGACGAAGACGCGCTGCTGCTGATCGACCCGGCGGGGCTGCTGGTCAACGACTTTGACATTGACAACCCGCAAACTGACCTGCGCGTGAGCGCGGTGGGCCATGCCAGCCACGGCAGCGTGGTGTTGCGGCCCGACGGGCAAATTGCCTTCACGCCCGAGACGGACTACGTGGGCACAGCCAGCTTTGAGTACACGGTGAGCGATGGCGCGGGGGGCTTGACCCGCGCCACGGCCACGGTGAACCTGGCCAATGTGAATGACGCACCGCGGCCGGTGACCGAGACGGTGAACGGCACGGAAGACACGGTGCTCACGATCACCCAGGCGGCTGTGCTGGGCAACGATGTGGACATTGACAGCCCGAATGCCAACCTGCGGGTGACGGCTGTAGCGGCCATACCCGGGGCCACCCACGGCAGCGTGGTGCTCAATGGCGACGGCACGATCAGCTTCACGCCAGATGCCAATTACAACGCCAGCATGGGCCTGGCGCAGTTTCAATACACGGTGGTCGATGGCGACGGCGGCACGGCCACCGGCACCAGCACGGTCAACGTGGCCGCCGTCAACGACGCGCCGGTGGCCAACGCAGACACAGCCGCTGCCGTGGATGAAGACAGCATCGTGCGCTTGACCCAGGCGCAGTTGCTGGCCAACGACACGGACATTGACAACGCCGCCGGCGATCTGCGCATTGCCAGCGTGGGCAATGCCCAGCATGGCAGCGTGGCGCTGGCCCCGGACGGGTCGGTGGTGTTCACGCCCGATGCCAATTACAACGGCCCGGCCAGCTTTACCTACACCTCCAGCGACGGCACCGGCACGCCCACCAGCCTGTCGGCCCCAACCACGGTCAGCTTGAACTTCACACCGGTCAACGACGCGCCCACGCTGGTGGGTGCCACCTTGGTGGCCAGCGAAGACACGGCCATGACGATTTCGACGCCGGGCTTTCTGGCCAACGACAGCGATGTGGACTCGCCGCAGGGCGACTTGCGCATCACGGCGGTGGGTGACGGCAATGGCCGGGCTGCGCATGGCACCGTGAGTATTGATGCGGGTGGCCAGGTGCGCTACCTGGCGGATAAGAATTTCAATGGCACCGACACCTTCAGCTACACCGTGAGCGACGGTGCAGGCGGGGTGAGCACCGGCACGGCCACGGTGCAGGTGGCCGCCGTCAACGACGCGCCGGTGGCCACCGCTGAGGTGCTGCCCACCCAGCTGGAAGACACCAACCTGGTGATCAGCGCGGCGGCGCTGCTGGCCAATGACAGCGATGTGGATGTGGCAACGAATGGGCAGGTGCTGCGGATTGGCAGCGTGAGCGCCACCGCCCAGACGCATGGCACGGTGTCGCTGGACGCCAGTGGCAACGTGCAGTTCAGCCCCACGCAAAACTACGCGGGGCCGGTGTCGTTCAGCTACACGGTGGTGGACGGGGCTGGCGGGTCGTCTACCAGCACGGCCAGCTTTGACGTGACCAACGTGAACGATGCGCCGGTGACCGCGCCAGACCTGTTTTATTACAAGAACCAGCCAAACATTGTTCTATCGGCGGCCAGCCTGCTGGGCAACGACTATGACCCGGACACGCCGTATACCGGCGATGTGCTGACGATCACCGGTGTGGGCAGTGCAGTCAACGGCACAGTGTCGCTGGTGGGCGGGCAGGTGGTGTTCAACTCATTTGGCGGGGTGGGGCAGTTCAGCTACCAGGTGAGTGATGGCAAGGGTGGTGTGAGCACCGGCGTGGCGGCCATTGACACCACCAACCTCAATCCGATTGCAGCGGCAGACGTCGTGACGGTTCTGGAAGACACACCCACGGTGATTTCAGGTGCACTGCTGCTGGCCAATGATTCCGACCCCGACAACAACCCTGGTGATTTGCGGGTGTGGAGTGTTGAGGACGTGACGCACGGCAGCGCGGTGGTGGTGGGCGGCAACGTGGTGTTCACGCCCGAGGCCAATTACAACGGGCCTGCGCAGTTCAAGTACTACGTTGCCGACGGCGACGGCGGTTATGCCTGGGCCATCAACACGGTGAACATCACGGCGGTGAATGACGCGCCAACCGTGGATGGTGAAAACATCGGGCTGCAGGAAGACGAGATCGTGAGTATCGATACCAGCCTGCTGCTGGTCAACGACAGTGATATTGACAGCCCCCAGGCCAATCTGTTTGTTGATTCGGTGGGGGTGGTGAGGAATGGCACGGTCGCAGAATTCACAGTTGTGGGCAAGATTCTGAACGTTATCTTTGTGCCAACCCCAAACTACTACGGCACCGACGCGGGGTTTGACTATGTGGTCAACGATGGCCAGGGTGGCCGCAGCCAGGCCAGAGTCAACATCAGCTATGCAGCAGTCAATGACGCGCCGGTGGTCAACAGCGAGTCGCTGAACGTGGCTTTTGATGTGTCTGATGTGACCATTTCCCTGGCGGCCTTGCTGGCCAACGACACCGATGCCGAAACACCGACTTTGCTTGCCATCAATGGTGTGGCCAGTGGCACGGGCGGTACGGCCACGATTCAAGGCTCGGACGTGGTGTTCACCCGCCAGATCGGTTTTGTGGGTGCAGCTTCGTTCCTGTACTCGGTGGTGGATCCGCAGGGTGCCTCTACCGTGGGCAGCATGACGTTGAATTTTGCGGCACCGCCCAGCGTGCCACCCGTGGTGATTGATCTGGCGGGCGATGGCACGCGCTTGCTGGCCGCCTCTGATTCCCATGTGCTGGTTGATCTGCATGGCGATGGCCGCCGGCAAAGGCTGGGTTGGGCCGATGCGGGTGATGCGGTGCTGGTGCTGGATGCCAACCGCGATGGGCAGGTGAGCATTCCCGACGAGGTGAGCTTTACCCGCTTTGTGCCGGGTGCAAAGACCGATCTGGAAGGCCTGGTGGCGTTTGACACCAACCGCGACGGAAAAATCAGCGCGGCCGATGCGCAATGGGCCGACTTTGGGCTGCTGCAAGACAAAAACGGCAACGGCGTGCAAGACGCCGGTGAGTTCACCGCGATTGCCGACACGCCCGTGCTGTCGATCAGCCTGCAGCGCACCGGCACGCCCACGGTCAGCAATGGCAACATTATTTATGGCACGTCGGATGTGCAACTGAAAGACGGCACCACGGTGCAGGCCAGCGATGCGCGATTTGTAGCGGTTGCTGAGGCACCCGCACCGAGGCTGGTGGTCTCGGCTGCTGACCTGGTGACAGTTGTCAGCACGGCCTCACCCGCGACGCATGCTGCAGCGCCTACACCGGTGGTGGTCACCGCCTCGGGCTTGCACGCCTTTGCTTCCGTTGCCACCACCTCTGCTCACGCGCCCTCGCCGGTAACGGTGGCCCACGGTGCCGCGGCACCGGTGCCGCACGTGACGACTACACCGGCACCGCAGGTGACGACTACACCGGCACCGCAGGTGACGACTACACCGGCACCGCCGGTGACGACTACAGCACCCGCGCCGCATGCGTCGGCGGCTCCTGCGTCGCATATTCTGACCACGCCTGTGCCCCTGACGCTGAGTCCTGCGCACGCAGCCCCATCCGGTGGTTCGCCCGCGCCGACGCCTTTCGTGCCTACGCCGGTTGCTGCGGCAACGGCGGTTTCAGCACCCGCACCCGCGCCCGTGTCAGCGCCAGTGGCAACTGTGCCTGCGCCTGCACCGCCCGCACCGCCACACGCCGCAGCCGCACCAGCCCCGCACCTGAGCATGACCACGAGCCCGGCCGCACCGCCCGAGCGCGCCCCCGTTGCGATGGCACCAACGGTAGAACCGGTGCCCCCAGTTGGCGCGCGGGCTGCAGCCGACACGCACGGGGTGAGCACGCCTGTGGTACCCAGCCCTACACCGGCCCCGGCGGCTGCATCCAGCGCATCCGTTTCGGTCGCCGCAAGCGGTTCTGTCGGCAATGGCCCAGGGCCCGCTGCACCTATGGCACCACATACCGTACCCGCAGCCCCGCTGCCAGCCCCTGCAACGACCCCTGCAACGACCCCTGCAACGACCCCTGCACCGACCGCTGCACCGACCGCTGCACCGACCGCTGCACCGACCCCTGTACAAACCCCTGCGCCTGCGCATGCAGTGCCCGAGTCGCCCGCAGCCGGGGTGTCAGCAGCACCTGGTAGCGCCGACCACAAGTCCGGCCCGGCGGTGGCATCAGGCGAAACCACACCGGTGACGGCAACGGTGATGGCACCGGGCACCGGGGTGCCTGACGTGGCGGCTGATCGGGTGGCCAGCCCGACGCCTGGCGTGCAGGCAACTGTGCACGCTCCTTCGGCACATCCGGCGGCGCACGACGCGCACGACGCGGTGACAAGCCCGGCGGGAACGGGCGCACCAGCCACAGGCACTTCACCCGTGGCAGCAGCACCCGCCTCCAGCCCTCAGCCGGCAGGTGACACGCTGCCTTCTGACGTGGCGTCACCCGCACATTCGTCCGCGCATTCATCGGCTATGGCCTCACCCGCTGCACCAGCGGTCACGGCCGTAGTTGCCCCGCCACCAGCCCCCGCGCACGCGAGCGACGCGGAGGTCGCGCAGATGGCCTTGGTGCTGAACAGCTGGTCGAACGCTGCCAGCCCGCCTGGCAGCTCGCCACCGCTGGCCTTCGTGCCGGCTTCGCAAGGCGCGATGGAGGTGGTCATGAGCCCCGAAGCGACACAGGTGGACGCGGCCAATTCGCCTGCGTCCACGCCGGCTTTCGTCAGTGCGCCGCCACCACCGGCATTGGCGGTGGGTGGATGACCTTGGTTTTTCTGATGCGTTACATGCCCCAGACCGTCATTCCCCGAACCGTCATTCCCGCGCATGCGGGAATCCAGGCGCGAGGGCTGCGAGATCAACGGGTTTTGCGGTTCTCAGGGATGGATTCCCGCCCCCGATCAGGTCGAGGGCAGGCTCTGCGCGGCAATGACGGAATTGAGTTGTTCACGTAAGTCCGATTTATGCCTGATTGACTTACCGAATCAGCTTGGTTTTCAGATTTCATTTTTCTCAATTCAAAAAGGGTGCAGCGTGGACGATATGGATAAAAAAGCCCAAACAGGGCCATCGCAGGGGGCAGGTTCGAACCCTGCGCACAGCGTGCAACAGGCTTTGGATCTGCTGCGTGTGTATGCGCAACTACAGGGCCTGACGGTAGACGCAGGGCAGCTGGCACACCAGTTTGCCGATGCGTCACAAGCCTGGACCGAGGCTCGTGCCTTGATGGCGCTTCAAACGCTGGGCTTTGAGGCCAAGCGGCAGACGGGCAACGTGTCGGCCTTGGGTAAGGCGGCGCTGCCGGTGCTGGCCTTTACCCGGGGCGGTGACATGCTGGTGGTGGGGCAGGTCAGCGCTGACACGGTGGTGTTTCAGCGCGCCGGCGCCAAAACCCCCGAGACCCTGACCCCTGCTGCCTTTGCCGAGCTGTGGGCAGGCCAGTGGATTGGGGCGCGGCGGGTGCAATCGACGGCAGCGCAGCTGGATGGTCCGCAGCCTGGGCGGTTTGGTGTGTCGTGGTTTATGGATGCGCTGAAAAAATACAAAGGCGTGATGGCAGAGGTGTTGCTGGCATCGTTTTTTGTGCAAATTCTGGCGCTGGTCACGCCGCTGATGTTTCAGGTGGTGATTGACAAGGTGCTGGTGCACCGCACGCTGACCACGCTGGATGTGTTGGTGATTGCGCTCGTCGGGGTGAGCATTTTTGAGGTGGTGCTGGGTGCCATGCGCCACTACCTGTTCAGCCACACCACCAACCGCGTGGATGTGGAACTGGGCTCGCGCCTGTTCAGGCATTTGATGCACCTGCCGCTGAACTACTTTGAAAGCCGCCGCAGTGGCGACACCGTGGCCCGCGTGCGTGAGCTGGAAAATGCGCGCTCTTTTCTTACGGGGCAGGCACTGTCCAGCTGGCTGGATTTGCTGTTTGCCGGGGTCTTTTTGGCGGTGATGTTTTATTACAGCGCCACGCTGACTTTTATTGTGCTGGCCTCGCTGCCGGTGTTTTTCCTGGCCTCATGGTTGATGACGCCGCTTTTGCGTAGCAAGCTGGAAGACAAGTTTGTGCTGGGCGCTGAAAACCAGGCTTTTCTGGTGGAATCGGTGACGGCGATGGAAACCCTTAAAAGCCATGCGGTGGAGCCGCAATGGCAACGCGAATGGGATCGCCGTTTGGCCGACTATGTGCAATCGGCTTTTGAAGCGGGGCATCTGGCCAACGCCACCAACCAGTTCATCTCTCTGGCCAGCAAGCTGCTGACCGTGGTGCTGTTGTGGGTGGGCGCCAAGCTGGTGATCGACGGTCAATTGACGGTGGGTGGCCTGATTGCCTTCAACATGCTCAGCGGGCGGGTGAACGCGCCTATTTTGAAACTGGCTTCGCTGTGGCAGGACTTTGCACAAATGAAGGTCAGCATTGCACGGCTGGGCGACATCATGAATGCGCAACCGGAGCCGGCCTTTCAGCCTGGCCGCGTGACACCGCCCGCCATGCAGGGCCAGATCCGCTTTGACCAGGTGAGCTTTCGGTATGCCCCCAAAACCCCCGAGGTGCTGAAAAACCTGAGCTTCACGGCGCAGCCAGGCGAGATCATTGGGGTGGTGGGGGTGTCGGGTGCTGGCAAAACCACGCTGATGCGCCTGATTCAACGCCTGTACACACCCGAACAGGGCCGCGTGCTGGTTGATGGCATGGATTTGGCGCTGGTCGACACCTCGTGGCTGCGGCGACAGATCGGGGTGGTGGGCCAGGACACGGTGCTGTTTAACCGAACCGTGTACGAGAACATTGCCTTTGGGAATGCCGATCTGAGCATGGAAGACGTGACCCGCAGTGCTGTGCTGGCGGGTGCACATGAATTCATTTTGCAGATGCCGCTGGGCTACGACACGGTGATTGGTGAGCGCGGCAGCAAGCTGTCGGGCGGGCAGCGTGCACGCATTGCGATTGCCCGGGCCCTGGCGGTGAACCCCAAGCTGCTGCTGTTGGATGAGGCCACTGCCGCGCTGGACTATGAAAGTGAACGCGCGATTCATGACCACATGGCCGAGATATGCGCAGGCCGCACGGTCTTCATCGTGGCGCATCGCCTGCCCACCTTGCGGCTGGCTGATCGAATATTGGTGCTGGACGGTGGCTCACTCGTGGAATCGGGCTCGCATGCCGAGTTGATTCAACGCGGGGGGCGCTACGCATCCCTTTATCAAGCACACCGTGTGCTGGAGACCACACCATGAAACCGAACCCATTCAGCACAGAGGCCATTGCCTTGCAACAGCGTCCTCCGGCCCTGCTGGCACGCATGGTGTCGCTGTGCATTTGTGTGATCGCTGCCCTGACGGTGGCCTACACCTGTTTTGCGTCAGTCGATGTGGTCGTCACGGCGCAAGGTCGGGTGATTCCCTCGGGAAAAAGCAAAGTCATCCAGCCGCTTGAAGCGGGTGTGGTGCGCGCCATTTTGGTCAAAGACGGGCAGAAGGTGAAAGCGGGTGAGGTGCTGGTGGAACTGGACACCACCAACACCGGGGCTGATCGTGACCGCCTGCAGCGCGAATTTTGGGAGGCTGAGGCCGATGTGGCGCGTATCGCGGCCATGACGGCCGGGCGCGACAGCCTGGTGCTGGACAAACAGATTCCCAAAGAGGTGTCGGTGAACCAGCAGTCGATGTTGGCCAGCCGCCTGGGTGAGCACCGCTCCAAGGTGGCTTCGTTGCAATCAGATGTGGTGCGTCGGCAGGCCGATGCCAATGTCATCGCATCGACCATTTCGCAACTGCGCCAGAGCCTGCCGCTGGTGAAGCAGAAACTGGCGATGCGCGAAGACCTGGCGCGCAGCGGACACATCGCGGAGGCAGGTTTGATCGACGTGCGACTGGAGGTGATCAACAGCGAAAAGGAGCTGGCGATCCAGACCAACCGGCTCAAGGAGTCAGAAGCGTCGTTGAACTCGGCCAGCCTGCAGATTCGGCAGACCCAGGCGGAATTTCTCGCCAGGGCACAAGGGGAATTGATGGAGGCTACCAAGAAGCGGGAAGCGGCCAGCCAGGAGCTGATCAAGGCCAGTCAGCGCCGGGAGCTGCAAACCCTGAAAAGCCCGATTGACGGCGTGGTGCAGCAACTCACGGTCGCCACCCTGGGCGGCGTGGTGACGCAGGCGCAGGCCTTGATGACCGTGGTACCCGAGAACACCGCGCTGGAGGTGGAGGCGCAGGTGCAAAACCGTGACATCGGCCACATCAAGCTGGGGCAACGGGTCATCAACAAGGTGGAAACCTTTGATTTCACCCGCTATGGCTACATCGAAGGCTCGGTGCTGTGGGTGGGAACCGACGCCATGTCAGACCCGCGAATGGGCCTGGTGTACCCGGTCCGCATCAAGCTCAACGCCAGCGAAACCCCCAGCACGGTCAACGGGCGCAAAGGCGTGGTGACGGCGGGTATGAACATCACGGCGGACGTGCGCACGGAAGAGCGTCGTTTGATTGAGTACTTTCTGGCACCGATGCTGCGTTACAAGCAGGAGGCCCTGCGTGAACGCTAAGCTTTTCAAGCCGACGCTGATGGCGCTTGTGTTGCTCACGGCTGGGCAGCTGTGCATGGCCGACGACTTGTTCACCAGTTACCAGAAAGCACAAGCGCAGGACCCGGCGCTGTCTGCGGCGCGCTTGCAGCGCGATGCTGTGGCACAGCGCCAGGCGCAGGCCACGGCGGCTTTGCGCCCGTCTGTCAACCTCAATGCTAACGTGAACCGTCAGGTGGGCGAGGCATCGTTCAACAGTGCGGAGTACACCAGCCGCAGTGTGCGCAGCACGGCCTGGACGCTGCAACTGTCCCAGCCGTTGTGGCGCCCGGCCTTGCAAGTGGCCCATGAGCAGGCCCATCTGCAGCTGCAGCAAGCACAAGAGGTGCTGCGCCAGGCCAGCACCGACCTGATGCTGCGGGTGGCGCAGGCCTACCTGGATGCGCTGGTGGCGCGCGAAAGTGCTGCTGTGGCTGACAACCAGATGCGGGCTGTGGAGCAGCAACTGGGGCTGGCCCAGCGCAACTTTGAAGCGGGTCTGTCTACGGTGACCGATGTGCACGAAGCCCGGGCGCGCTTTGAGCTGGCCCGCGCCCAACGCACCAGCGCCATCACTGAGGTGGACGCCCGCAATGCCGAGCTGCAACGGGTGTTGGGCTACTTGCCCGCGCAGCTGGCCCGGCTGCAGCCACAGGCGCAAGGCCCGCTGCCACAGCCGCCCCTGGTGCAGGCCTGGATCGACCAGGCCCAGGCGCAGAGCCCACAGGTGGTGGCCCAGCAGTGGGCGGTGGCCATCGCGGCGCAGGAAGTGCGCAAGGCCAGCGCCGCGCACAGCCCGTCACTGGATTTGACGGCGGGTTATGGCAACAACTTCACCTCAGGCAGCATGACTTCGCCCACCGAGCTGGCCTCGCGCTCGCGTGCCACCCAGGTGGGCTTGCAACTGAGCCTGCCGCTGTACGCGGGGGGCGGCACCCAGTCGCGCGTGCGGGAAGCCAGCTTGCTGCATGACAAGGCCTTGGCCGAGCTGGAGGTCAGCACCCGACAGGTGGCTGCGCAGGTGCGCCAGGCCTTTACCAGCCTGGTCAACGGCCAGGCGCAGATCGAGGCGCTGACCGCCGCGGTGGCGGCCAGCAAGGCGGCGGTGGACTCCAACAAAATTGGTTACCGGATCGGCACCCGCATCAACATCGACGTGCTGAACGCCGAACAGCAACTGTTTGCTACCCAGCGCGACCTGTACCGTGTGCGCGCCGACACCCTGCTGCAAACCCTGAGACTGAAGGCCGCCAGCGGTACCCTGGACGAATCCGATCTGCAAGCCGTCAACGCTTTATTGAAAGAAGACCAATGACACCCCTGAAACCTACCCCAAACAAGACTGCAAACCCGGCCAACAGCCCTGCAAACCCGGCAACACCCGACGTGCCGCAGCAGGACATTGATCGCCTGGCCCTGCTGGCCAAAGAGCATGCCAAGAATGTGCTCAAGAAAATCCCGGTGCTGGGCCCAGTGGTCTGGTTGATGATGTCCCACGGCATGACCCGCCACACCCTGGTCAGCGAACTGGAGTGGCGCGTGATGCCACCGCTGGTGCTAGACCAGGCCAAACTGTACTTTCGCGATGAGGCACCCGTGGCTTTCGTGTCCTGGGCCAAACTGTCCGACGCGGCGGTTCAACGCTACCGGGCAGCACCCCACCATTTGATGGCGTCTGACTGGAACAGCGGGCCCCATATCTGGCTGGTCGATGTGCTTACGCCGTTTGGCGGCGCACAAGAAGTATTGAAAGACCTGCGCGAAGTGGTCTTCAAGGGGCAGGCCATTCACCAGTTGATGCCCGATACGGCCGAGCAGGCAAAAGTTTTGACTTGGCCTGCGATTTGAAAGCCCCTATCACCACCGTTTTCAGCACCTGCGCCGCCTGGTCTTGCGTGGCCGTGCTGGGTCGGCGGGTGCAGCGCACCAGGGCCAGCTGGCTGGCCAGGCGGGGCGAGATGATGCGGCGGGTGGTGAACGCGCGCGGATGGTCCAGCGAGTCCAGCGTGTAGGCGGGCAGCACGGCGTGGCCCATGCCTTCTTTGACCAGGCTGAGGATGGCGTTCAGGCCATCAACCTCCAGCGCCAGCTGCGCCTGGCAGCCCAGGGCCAGCAGTTGTTGATCGATCAAGAGGCGAAACGCATTGGGGCGGCTGGGCAAAATCAGCGGCAGGCGCGCCAACTGGGCCAGCGTGATGGGCTGGCGGCTGGCTTTGCCGGATGTGGCGGCCGAGATCAGCACCAAGGCGTCTTCGTGCAGGGGCGTGACCTGCCATTCGGTGCCCGGCGTGGGGTTGTACAGCAGGGCCAGATCCAGCTCACCCAGGCGCAGTGCCTCGGCCATGCGGACAGAAAAACCCTCGATCAAACTCAGCTGCGCCTGCGGCAACTGCTGCGCAAACGCGTGGGCCAGCGGCACCGCGATCAGGCGCGACAGGCTGGGCGGCAGGCCAATGCACACGCGCCCGGCCAGCGCGCCGCGCGCGGTGCCCAGCTCTTGCTGCGCCAGCGTCACCTGGTGCAGGATGCCCCGGCCATGGGCCAGCAGCAGCTTGCCCGCCTCGGTGGGTGTGGCTCCGCGGCCATTGCGCACCAGCAGGGTTTGTCGCAGCTGCACCTCCAGCTGGCGCACCTGGCGGCTCAGCGCAGGCTGGGCCATGTTCAAAGCCAGCGCCGCGCGTGTGAAGCTGCCCAGCTCGGCCACTCGCACGAAAGCTTCGATTTGTTTGAGATCCATAAGTATTGGAATAGCTGTTACTTGATTATGTGGTTTGAGCATATCTGGTAGTGGTGCGTGGTGCTGTGCAGGCGGTTGGCAATTGACCACAATCGCGGCATGCAAACCACCACCCTTTGCGCGATTTCGTCCATGGCCACGCGCCAGCTGCTGGCTGAGCTGGCAACGGCCTATTCGGCACAGACCGGCCAGGTCGTCACTGTGGAGTCTGTGGGTGGCGTGGACGCTGCCAAACGCGTGCAGGCCGGCGAGCTGTTTGACCTGGTGTTGCTGGCGTCAGATGCCATCGACAAGTTACTGGCCAGCGGCCACCTGCTGCCCGGCAGCCGCTGTGACCTGGTGCATTCCGGCGTGGCCGTCGCTGTGCCGGCGGGTGTGCCCTGGCCAGACATTGCCTCGCCAGACGCGGTGCGCCAAGCCGTGCTGGCCGCATCCAGCATCGGCTACTCAACCGGGCCCAGCGGTGCCGCTTTGCTCCAGCTGTTTGAGCGCTGGGGTATTTCACAGAGCATTCAATCACGCCTGGTTCAGGCCCCACCAGGCGTGCCAGTGGGTGCGCTGGTGGCCCGGGGTGGCGTGGCGCTCGGCTTTCAGCAATTGAGCGAGCTGCTGCACCTGCCGGGCATTGAGGTGGTGGGCCCGCTGCCTGACGCGATTCAAATCACCACCACGTTTTCAGGCGGTGTGTGCGCCACTTCCACGCAGCCCGATGCAGCGCGCGAGCTGCTGGCGTTTCTGGCTTCGCCTGTAACCGATCAAGCCAAGCGCCGCCACGGCATGCGTCCCGCTTAGAAAATCAGGAGACAACACCATGAGCCTCATCATCGACTGCCACGGCCACTACACCACCGCGCCCAAGGCGCTGGAAGACTGGCGAAACAAGCAGATTGCGGGCATTAAAGACCCATCGGTCATGCCCCGCGCAGCTGATTTGCGGATAAGCGACGACGAGCTGCGCGAGAGCATCGAGACCAACCAGCTGCGCCTGATGCGCGAGCGCGGCAGCGACATCACCTTGTTTTCCCCCCGCGCCAGCTTCATGGCCCACCACATTGGCGACTTGTCGGTCTCCAGCACCTGGGCCGCGATTTGCAATGAGCTGTGTTACCGGGTTTCCCAACTCTTCCCCGACCACTTTGTGCCCGTGGCCATGCTGCCGCAGTCACCTGGCGTGGACCCCAAAACCTGCATTGCGGAATTAGAAAAGTGCGTGAAGGAATTCGGTAATGTGGGTATCAACCTGAACCCCGACCCCTCGGGCGGCCACTGGACATCGCCGCCCCTCTCTGACCGCCATTGGTACCCAATCTACGAAAAAATGGTGGAGCACGACATTCCCGCCATGATCCACGTGAGCACCAGTTGCAATGCCTGTTTTCACACCACCGGCGCGCACTATTTGAATGCCGACACCACCGCCTTCATGCAGTGCCTGACCAGTGACTTGTTCAAAGACTTTCCCACCCTGCGCTTCTTGATTCCCCACGGCGGTGGCGCTGTGCCCTACCACTGGGGGCGCTTTCGCGGCCTGGCGCAGGAGCTGAAAAAGCCGTTGCTGTCGGAGCATTTGCTGAACAACATTTACTTTGACACCTGCGTGTACCACCAGCCGGGCATTGACTTGCTGAACACCGTGATACCGGTGAAAAACGTGTTGTTTGCGTCTGAAATGATTGGGGCGGTGCGCGGCATTGACCCGGAGACGGGGCATTACTACGACGACACCAAGCGATACATCCAGGCCTCGAAGATTTTGAGTGATGCGGATCGGGATGCGATTTATGAGGGGAATGCGAGACGGGTGTTTCCGAGGCTGGATGCGCAACTCAAGGCAAAGGGGCACTGACATGCATGAACTAGGCGTCGTCTACCGCAACATCACCCGCGCAGACCCTACAGCCGCCAGCGCCCTGGCCGCCTTGGGCAGCGCCACCGTGCACGAAGCCATGGGTCGCGTGGGCCTGATGAAGCCCTACATGCGGCCCATTTACTCCGGCGCGCAGGTCTCTGGCACAGCCGTCACCGTGCTGCTGCAGCCCGGCGACAACTGGATGATGCATGTGGTGGCCGAGCAGATACAACCCGGCGACGTGGTGGTGGCCGCCGTCACCGCCGAGTGCACAGACGGCTACTTCGGCGACCTGCTGGCCACCTCGTTTCAAGCCCGTGGTGCGCGGGCGCTGGTCATTGATGCCGGTGCGCGCGACGTGAAAACGCTCAAGGAAATGAACTTCCCCGTCTGGAGCAAAGCCATCAGCGCCAAAGGCACGATCAAGGCCACGCTGGGCTCGGTGAACATTCCCGTGGTCTGCGCCGGCATGATCGTGCACCCCGGTGATGTAGTGGTGGCCGATGACGATGGTGTGGTGGTTGTACCCGCCGCCCTCGCGCAAAAAACCCTGGATGCGGCGCGTGCGCGCGAGGCGCTGGAAGGCGAGAAGCGCGCCAAGCTGGCCTCAGGCATATTGGGGCTGGACATGTACAAGATGCGCAAGCCGCTGGAGAAGGCGGGGTTGCGGTATGTGGATTGATGGAGTCTCTAAGCCAAATCAGCTACCCGCCCAGGTATTCATTGCTCAAGCAGCTATGAACTTAATAGCACCTCGAAACACTGACCCCGTCATCCCCGCGCAGGCGGGGATCCAGGCGCGAGGACTACCCGGCGAAACAAAGCGGGGATGCGCGAAGGTGGATTCTCGCCTACGCAGGCATGACGGATATCACCATGCAATTTGACAAAACCCCCGGCTGGCTCGACTGGTACGCGAGCCCCAGCAAACCCCGCTTTCAAGTGCCAGCAGGCAGCGTAGACGCCCACTGCCACGTCTTCGGCCCCGGTGCGCAATTCCCCTTCGCCCCAGAGCGCAAATACACGCCCTGCGACGCCAGCCGCAAGCAACTGTTTGCGCTGCGCGACCACCTGGGTTTTGCAAAAAACGTCATCGTGCAAGCCACCTGCCATGGCGCCGACAACAGCGCCTTGCTCGATGCGCTGGCGCATTCGAATGGTCAGGCACGCGGCGTGGTCACCGTCAAGCGCAGCATCACCGACCATGACCTGCAAGCCATGCACACTGCCGGCGTGCGCGGCGTGCGTTTCAACTTCGTCAAGCGCCTGGTGGACTTCACGCCCAAAGACGAGCTGCTGGAAATTGCCGCCCGCATCAAGCCCCTGGGTTGGCATGTGGTGATCTACTTTGAAGCGGTGGACTTGCCCGAGCTGTGGGACTTTTTCACCACCTTGCCCACCACCGTGGTAGTCGACCACATGGGCCGGCCCGATGTGGGCAAGCCGGTAGACGGCCCCGAGTTCACGCTGTTCATGCAGTTCATGCACCAGCACCCCAATGTGTGGAGCAAGGTGAGCTGCCCCGAGCGTTTATCCATCGAAGGCCCCAAGGCGCTGAATGGCGAACAACGCCCCTACCAAGACGTGATCCCCTTCGCCCGCCAGGTGGTCGAAACCTTCCCCTACCGCGTGCTCTGGGGCACCGACTGGCCCCATCCGAATTTGAAAGACCATATGCCGGATGATGGCCTGCTGGTGGACTTCATTCCGCACATCGCCACCACCCCCGAGCTGCAACGCAAGCTGCTGGTGGATAACCCAAGCCGCCTGTATTGGGGAGCCTGAAATGCTAAACAAACCCTACCTCGACGTGCCCGGCACCACCGTCTTCGACATGGAGCAAAGCCGCAAGGGCTACCACCTCAACCAGTTTTGCATGAGCCTGATGAAGGCAGAAAACCGCCAGCGCTTCTTGGCCAACCAGCGTGCCTATGTTGACGAATGGCCCATGACCGAAGACCAAAAGCAGGCCGTGCTGGCCGTCGATCTCAACCGCGCCATCAGCCTGGGCGGCAACATTTACTTCCTGGCCAAGCTCGGTGCCACGCACGGCAAGAGCTTTCAGCAAATGGCCGGCAGCATGACCGGCATGAGCGAAGACGACTACCGCAGCATGATGATTGCGGGCGGCCGCTCGGTCAACGGCAACCGTTCGATACAGGAGCGCAACTGATGGCCCGCATCACCGCCAGCGTCTACACCTCGCACGTGCCCGCCATTGGCGCAGCGCTCGATTTAGGCAAGACGCACGAGCCTTACTGGCAGCCGGTTTTCAAGGGCTACGAGTTTTCCAAGCAATGGATGGGTGACAACACGCCCGATGTGATTTTTCTCGTCTTCAACGACCACGCCACCGCCTTCAGCCTGGACATAATTCCGACGTTTGCCATCGGTACCGCCGCGCAATACCAACCTGCCGACGAAGGCTGGGGCCCGCGCCCGGTGCCCGTAGTGCAGGGCCACCCGCAACTGGCCGCGCACATTGCGCAGTCCGTCATTCAGCAAGACTTTGACCTGACCATCGTCAACAAAATGGATGTGGACCATGGCCTGACCGTACCGCTGAGCCTGATGTGCGGGCAACCCCAGCAATGGCCTTGCCCGGTGATTCCATTCGCCGTGAACGTCGTGCAGTACCCCGTGCCCAGCGGCCAGCGCTGCCTGAACCTGGGCAAGGCGATTGCCAAAGCCATCAACAGCTTTGATGAAGACCTGAACGTGCACATCTGGGGCACCGGCGGCATGAGCCACCAACTGCAAGGCCCGCGTGCAGGCCTTATCAACCAAGACTTTGATGCGGCCTTCATGAACCGCCTGATCGCCGACCCGCAAGGCCAAGCCGCGGTGCCGCACATTGATTACGTGCGTGAAGCCGGCAGCGAAGGTATTGAGTTGGTGATGTGGCTCATCGCAAGGGGTGCAATGGCGGACTTGAGTGGCGGCGCTGCACCCACGGAACGCCACCGTTTCTATCACGTGCCGGCCAGCAACACGGCCGTCGGCCATTTGATCTTGGAGAACCCGTTATGACCATTCGAGTCGCCCTGGCCGGTGCCGGTGCCTTCGGCATCAAGCACCTGGACGCGATCAAGCTGATAGACGGCGTAGAGGTCGTCAGCCTCATCAGCCGCGACCTGGACAAAACCAAAGAAGTCGCTGCCAAATACAACATCCCCCACGTCAGCACTGACCTACATGACGCGCTGGCTTTGAGTGAAATCGATGCCGTCATCCTGTGCACCCCCACGCAAATGCACGCCGCCCAAGCCATGGCCTGCATGCGGGCGGGCAAGCATGTACAGGTGGAAATTCCGCTGGCCGACAGCTGGGCCGATGCGCAAGCCGTGGTCGCGCTGCAGCAGCAGACCGGCCTGGTGGCGATGTGCGGCCACACCCGGCGCTTTAACCCCAGCCACCAGTACGTGCACCAGCAAATCAAGGCCGGGCGTTTCAACATCCAGCAAATGGATGTGCAAACCTATTTCTTCCGCCGCACCAACATGAACGCCCTGGGCCAGCCTCGCAGCTGGACCGACCATTTGCTGTGGCACCACGCGGCGCATACCGTCGATTTGTTCGCGTACATGGTGGGAGCCGGCACCCAAGCGCCGGGCGGCAACCCCATCGTCAAAGCCAACGCCCTGCAAGGCCCGATCCACCCCACGCTGGGCATTGCCATGGACATGAGCATCCAGCTGCAAGCGGCCAATGGCGCGATTTGCACCCTGAGTTTGAGCTTCAATAACGAAGGCCCACTGGGCACCTTCTTCCGCTACATCGGCGACACCGCGACCTACATCGCCCGGTATGACGATTTGTCGCAATCGACGAAAGAGGGCAAAGACGAGAAGATCGACGTGAGCCAGGTAGCGGTCAGCCTCAATGGCATCGAGCTACAAGACCGCGAGTTCTTCGCCGCCATTCGGGAAGGCCGCGAGCCGAATGGCAGCGTGGGGCAGGTGCTTGCGTGTTATGGCGTGCTGCATGGGTTGGAGCAGCAGCTATTGGGCCGGTAGCCCATGTATTCATTGCTCAAGCAGCTATCAAAAACGTAGTGACTAGACCCCCCGGAAACAGGACAAGCAATTGGGGTCAGATCAAAATTCAGGACGCGGTTGGCATCGGCGGGCGGGGTGTCAATACGAAATTTTGCTCTGACCCCAATTGCGGGGTTTGCCGGAGACTACAAACCGTTTGCATGCGGGTTTTCGCGCTTCGCGGACTAAAAATGGCCTCTTTTGAAGGGGCGCTTATTTTTCCAGAATCTTCAAAGCCAATGCGGCCATAGCCCTTGTAGAACCTGCTGAGGCAGCTATCAATTTCGCAGTGCCATACTGCGAAAAATTGCGCTCGATGGAGGACAGATAACCGGGGTCGTAGTGCTGCACCAGCAGCTCGCGCACCACCGCAGGCGTGTCGCCGGCCTGCACCTGGGCTTTCCATTGTTCTACGACGGCTTTGCCGCGCAGGGCTACCAGGGCGTCGAGTTTGTGGCAGAACAGCTCGGGGTCTTTCACCAGAAAATCGTAGTCTTCCAGCAGCAACTTGACCCGTTCCTCATCGGGTAACTCCAGGCGCAGGCAGGGGCTGGCGCGCATCGCGGCAATCAGGCTTTCGGGCACGGCCAGGTTGCCCACTTTCTTGCTCTCGCTTTCAACAAACACCGGGCGCGTCGTGTCAAAGCCGCGCAGTGCGTCCCACACCAGGGTGTCAAAGCGCTTCTGGCTGGGCTGGGGTGTGCCGGGAATAAAGCCCAGCACCGAGCTGCGGTGGCAGGCCAGGGCCTCCAGGTCGAGCACCTGGGCACCGGCGGCGTCCAGGGCCTGCAGGAGCCGGGTTTTGCCAGAGCCGGTGGTGCCGCAAATCACGCGGTAGTGCAGGCGTTGGGCCATCAGCGGCAGGTCTTGCAGCATGGCGGCGCGAAAGGCTTTGTAGCCGCCTTCGATGATGGTGACCTTGAAGCCGATCTGCGACAGCACCAGGGCCAGCGAGCCGCTGCGCTTGCCGCCGCGCCAGCAGTAAATCAGCGGCTTCCAGCCGCGCGGCAGATCCATCACATGCT
This sequence comes from Comamonadaceae bacterium, assembly GCA_013297875.1. Lineage (GTDB taxonomy): Bacteria > Pseudomonadota > Gammaproteobacteria > Burkholderiales > Burkholderiaceae_C > JAAFIW01. Next base: position 18,952 of record JAAFIW010000031.1, read on the forward strand.
GGGTGATGTGCTGGCCGATATTGACCGCCACCAGGGCCGCGCCACGTTTTTGCGCTTCAAACGGGCTGACCTTGGCATATAGGGTGCCGACTTCGATGCGCTGCTGGTTGTTCAGCGACGGCCAGTTCAACGCGCCGGGCAAATGATCCAGTGCCCACTCGTCTTCGGTGCGGGCATCGATCACCGAGCTGAACAAATCCAGCTGGGCCAGGGCGTCGGCAGCGGGCAGGGCGGTCAGGGTCATGCGGTGGCTTATTTCAGCAAGGGCTTTAACGCGGGCCATACATTGGCCAGCATCTGCGCCTGCGCTTTTTCGTTGGGGTGAATGCGGTCGGCCTGAAACAGCGGCGCGGCGTCAGCCAGGTCGGCCACACCTTTGAGCAAAAAGGGCACCAGCGCCGCTTGATTGGCCTTGGCCACCGCCTCGAACATCGCTGCAAACTGGCGTGTGTAGTCGCCGCCGTAGTTGGGCGGCACCTGTATGCCCACGATCAGTACCTTGGCACCGGCCTTTTGCGCGGCCTGCGTCATGGCCGTCAGGTTGTCTTGCGTCATCGAAAGGGGCAGGCCGCGCAGTGCATCGTTGCCGCCCAATTCCACAATCACGTGCGTGGGCTTTTGGGTGGCCAGCAGCGTGGGCAGGCGCGAGCGCCCCCCCGAGGTCGTGTCGCCGCTGATGCTGGCGTTGACCACCTTGGCCGCGATTTTTTCGGCGGCCAGTTTTTTCTCCAGCAAGGCCACCCAGCCGGTGCCGCGCGCCAGGCCGTATTCGGCGCTGAGCGAATCGCCGACCACGGCCAAAGTGATCGGCGCAGCCGCTGCGCTGGCAGCGCTGTAACCTGCGGCTAACAGCAGCGCGATACAGTCCCTGCGGTTCACTTTTTCCAAATCTCTCGCATCCACCATGTCTGACCCCATCATTTCTGTTGAACACGTTTTCAAATCGGTGACCGATTCCACCGGCACGCTTGACATTCTGCGTGACATCGACTTTTCGTTAAAGCCCCAAGAAACCGCTGCCATTGTGGGTGCATCGGGTTCGGGCAAAAGCACCCTGCTGTCCATCGTGGCCGGGCTGGATGTGCCCACACGGGGCACGGTGCGCCTGACCGGCCAGGACATTTTTGCCATGGGCGAAGACGACCGCGCCGCGTTGCGTGCGACCCAAGTTGGGTTCGTGTTCCAGAGTTTTCAACTGCTGGGTAACTTGACAGCGCTGGAAAATGTGATGCTGCCGCTGGAGCTGGCTGGCCGAAAAGACGCCCGCAAGGCCGCCAGCGAGATGCTGGCGCGCGTGGGCCTGGCCCAGCGCCTGGGCCACTACCCAAAGGTCTTGTCGGGCGGCGAGCAGCAGCGCGTGGCGCTGGCCCGGGCCTTTGTGGTGCAACCGGCCGTACTGCTGGCCGACGAGCCCACCGGTAGCCTGGACTTTGCAACCGGCGAAACCGTGATGCAGCTGATGTTTGACCTGAACCGCGAGCAGGGCACCACCTTGGTGCTGGTCACGCACGACCGGGCGATTGCCGCGCGCTGCCAGCGGCGCATCACGATTGAAGCCGGGTGTATTGCGAGTGACATCGCCACAGACCAGATTAATGATAAAAACACGCTGTAGCCCATGCAAATGCTGCTCAAGCAGCTATATTTTTAGGAGTAATCAAGCTTATGAAAACTGTCCCACTGGGCGCCAGCGACCTGCACGTCACCCCCATTTGCCTGGGCACCATGACCTTTGGCGAGCAGGTCAATGAAGCCGATTCGCACCGCATCATGAGCCGGGCGGTGGAGCGCGGCATCAACTTTTTTGATACCGCCGAGATGTACGCCGTGCCCGCCAAAGCCGAAACCTACGGTGCCACCGAAACCATCATGGGTAACTGGCTGGCGGCCAACCCCGGCATGCGCGAAAAACTGGTGCTGGCCACCAAGGTCGCAGGCCCCTCGCGCGGCATGCCCTGGGTGCGCGAGGGCGCGGGCATGACGGCTGCCGACATCATTGCCTCATGCAACGCCTCGCTCAAACGCCTGCAAACCGATGTGATTGACCTCTACCAGATCCACTGGCCCGAGCGCCATGTGCCCGTGTTTGGCATGCCGTATTACGACCCCAGCAAAGAGCGCACAGCAACCAGCCTGCACGAGCAGTTAGAGGCCATGGCCCAACTGGTGAAAGCCGGCAAGGTGCGCCATGTGGGCTTGAGCAACGAGTCGCCCTACGGCGTGCATGAGTTTGTCAACCTGGCCAGCCAGCACGGCCTGCCGCGCATGCAAACCATTCAAAACCCTTATTGCCTGATCAACCGCAGCTTTGAAAACGGCCTGGACGAAACCTGCCATCGCCTGCAGGTGTCGCTGCTGGCCTACAGCCCGCTGGGTTTTGGCCTGCTCACCGGCAAATACGACGCCATGGGCATAGACGCACCCGAGGCCCCACGTGGCCGCATGGCCGTCTACGACTCCATGAAAAAGCAACGCTGGGGCCGCCCCGAAGCCCTCACCGCCGCCCGCCGCTACAACCAACTGGCCCGAGACAACGGTCTAACCCCCACCCAGTTAGCCCTGGCCTTCTGCTACACCAAATGGCAAGTCGCCAGCACCATCATCGGCGTCACCAGCCTGACCCAGCTCGAAGAAGACCTGAACGCCTGGGGCACAACCCTGTCCCCCGAGCTGCTGGCGGAAATTGACAAAGTGCGCTGGGAAATAAGGGATCCGGCGTTGTGAAACTAGCCGGTTCGATATGTAACAGGGCATTCGTGAAAAGTTTGGCAAAACAGATGTCCAGTTCAAACTTTTCAACCGACAAAAGACGCTCGAAATTGGGTAAGTCCCTCCAGATGTAGGGAACGTATTGACACAATCCGCACAATCCCTGACCATTGCACCTGATTTGTAAGTCGCCAAGGCGATTCAAATTCAACAAGTGTAAGTTTTATGTCAGGGAGCGATGATTTCCAGCTTTTCGTTTTTGGCGCGCTTTGCCGTGCTGTTGGCTGTCTGGGGCGTGGTGAGCGCACAGGCGCAACCCGTGGTCAATGCAGTCGACGCGGCAGTACAAGAAGGTCTTCGACGACAAGAAGAGCGCCTTCGGCAGCAGCAAGGCGCAACCGAGCTGTCCCGTCCGCTGTCCGTATAGCATTTTCACACCTGATTTCAACCCCGTTTTTTGTCCCGTCCGCTGTCCGAATAGCCTTTCCACAACCGATTTCAACCCCTTTTTTTAAAATCCGAGGTTGAGATTTCTTCGAAAAACCCGCCGCGAGCGGGTTTTTCTTCGTCCGTTCACTGCAAATTACCTTTGGCAGCTCTGTTTCCCAGCGTCCAGGCGCGCCGAGCCCGGCCAACTCGCGGACGGGCTTGTGAATCTGCTGTTTTTGTTGCCGGTGTTGGCCGCTACCTTCGAATGTGAAACCCACACAGCAAGCCGTCCCAAGCTTGATAGAACCTGATTTCTTTTGGCGGCTGATTCAGGTCAAACGCGTCAACACCATCCCAAGCCTCCAGCGGCGTCAGCCCACCCAGGTTTTGGTGCGGTCGAATCTGGTTGTACCAGTAGCCAAAGTCTTTGAGCAATCCGTCCAGCGCGGTTTTGTTATCAAACTGAATCTGCTTTAAATACCGCTTGAGCGTGCCAAAGAATCTTTCCACTCGCCCGTTCTGCCACGGGCAGCCCTTGTCAATCTGTTGATGGCGAATACCCAGGTGTCATATCCAAACCCCAGACGTCGTTCACCGCATAGGGGTGAGGCGGTTTGTTGCGCATCTCCCGGCGCGCCAGCAGCACCGCATGCGCCTGGTTGCGCAGCAGTTTGTGCACGGTGGATTTACAAACCGACATCTGTTTGCCCACGTTTCGCCGGTTGAATTTGTTGGCCAGGTCTCGGCAGGTGTCGTCTGGCGCGTGCGCTTTGAGCCAGATCAACTCTTGCAACACCCAGTCGGGTTTGCGCTTGTTGCGGTGTTTAATAACGGCGGGCCTGATCTTGCGGTAACCCTTTGGGGGCGCTGTGGGATGAAGCAACTGGCGCGCAAGATGCCACAGACCCAGCAAACGCTGCCACACCCCAGCCGTTAGCCAAGCGGCCAAAAGAACAACGATCACGAACACACTCCCGAGCGGTATTTATGGGCAGAAAGAGCTACCAGCCCATGTACACATTGCTCAAGCAGCTATTGAATCAGGAGCGAATTTCCCCATTCCAGCCGGTTCAGCATCAAAACCGCCACCAGCCCATGTAGATACTGCTCAAGCAGCTATCAAAAGCGTAGTAAATTGAAGCGGCTTTAGCCAGCCACGGAGCCTTCCAGTCGCTCCAAAGCCTGTGCCGCCAGAACGATAGGGATGCCCTGAAAACTTCCCAGCACCAGCAAGTCTTTGTCGCCCGAGACAATCAAGTCAGCCCCAGCCGCCACAGCGCAGGCCAGCACGTGGTCGTCATCCGGGTCGCGGTACACCGGGCCGGGCAATGGCGCTGCAATGACTACTTCGACCAAGGTTTGCAGTTCCTGCAAGATGCGCCCAGGCGTCCGGGAGGTCTTGCCGATGATGTCTGCAAACTTGTCCCGATGAATCACATCGGCAAACTCCTCCAGCAAGGCCTGACTACTCACCAACTCCAGTGTGCCGCTGCGCACATGGTTCAACAACTGGTGGGGTTTGCCGTGCCACAAGAAGCCGGACATCAGCAGATTGGTGTCGATGACGGCCCGCACGCTAATGCCGCGCCTGGCGTGCAGCCTTGATCTCCGCGTCTATTTCTTCCATAGACATCGGCTTTACGCCAGCGGCAGCCACCTCATCAGCAATGCCCAGCAAGTAAGTGGCGGCCTGGCGTTTGCGCAAAGCGTTGGACAGCAGTCTGTCCAGTGCCGCAGGTGTCAACAAACCCGCAGCCTGCGCGGCCTCTGCGGTGGCATCTGGCAAGTCAATGGAGACAGTGGTCATGGCAAACTCCAAAACAGTGAATAAATCGATTCGTCAAACGCCAGCCAGTTTAGTTCAGCGAGTCATCACCTGGCTGGTGCTACTGGCCCACCTGCTCACAGCCATCCCCGCCACAGCCGCAGTATCTCTGAAACCAGCCGTTTCAGCATCAAAACAGCCAACAGCCCATGTAAATACTGCTCAAGCAGCTATCTATTCAGGAGCGTTTGACAATGTCCTGTCCGCATACCTCTCACCCCTGTCCACATTCCATCAGCAGCTATTTTTTCAGTCAACCTGGCGATTTCAGCACTTCAAATACTCCAGCGTGTGCGATCCAATGACAATTCCCGATTGTTGGTTGCCTCCTTTTTAAGCGATTTCCACCTTCCACCCAAGTTTCTCCCCGCCCTGTGCGGACACCCGGTAAATCACCTGTCAAATATGCATTTGGCCCGCAGTGCTAAGACCGCATGTGATCTCCGATATCCCACCAGTAACCCGTTCAACGCCTGCACCCATTGCGGTTTGTTCTGGTCATTGGTGCTTTGCACATCAGCCAGCGTGCGCCCCAGCCAGGCTTCGTTCGGCGTCAAACCCGCCAGGTTTTGATGAGGCCGCACGCAGTTGTAGAAAGTGATGAATTCATTCAAGAGCGCCCGCAGCGCTCGGGCATCGATTGGCTGAATCTTTCGGAGCAGGGGTTTCAGCGTTCCAAACACCCTTTCAATGCGCCCATTGCGCCAGGGCTGCATAAGCGGCCCGCGCCGGGCAAGGATGCCCAGCGCCTGCAAAACACCTCGCCACAACTGACCTGTAAACATGCCTTCGTTGTCCGTTCGAATCACCTTGGGCATGCCAAAGCTGGCAAACGTGAAGAGCAAACACCCCAGCAAGGTGAAAGCGCATTTGCTCGGAAGCACCTTCAAACATAGCAGCCGGCGCGAGCCGTGATCGACGACACCCAGCACCGTAAAAGTCAAGCCATCCGGACTGGTCACAAAAGTCAAATCCAAGGCCCAGGTGTGGCACACCGCAACCAGCGCAGGCAGCCTGCGGCGCATCGCTCGCCGCCTGTCTGCAATCACCGCTTCATGCGCTTTGACCACCTCAGCCAACCAGGACTTTCCCACCGTCATGCGTCCACCATGCCAGCGGTTAAAAGCGGTGGTAATCCGCCGACAACTGGGCAGGTGGATCGCCAGGTACAGCACCCGACGCAAGACCCAGTCGGGCTTGGCGCGCAGGTGGGCCTTGGGGTCGTTGGGCTGCGACTCTTCACTGCCAGCCCTGGCACGCCGGTAAACCTGCCGCCACAACCACCCGCACAGAGCTACACATGCCCACAGCCGTGCCAGCAACCAAAACGACACCCAGACTCCCATCACCACCATCCCAACACCCTGAATTTGTTCTTGATATCCATGTTTCAGCATCAAATCGCCACCAGCCCATGTAAATACTGCTCAAGCAGCTATCAATACAGAAGCAAAAAAAGCGGCCCGCTGGCCGCTTTTGGTGTTCCGGTGTCTGGTGTCCTGACGCTTAGAAATCCTTCATCGCCTCCGTCTGCGCTTCCACCAGATCACCCTTGCGCTTCAATACAAACCGGCCTTGCTCGCGGGCGCTGGCGGCCACGTCGTCCGGCACGCTGAAACCTGCGAGGCCGCCGTACAGCTTGTAGTCTTTGTATTCAGGAAACATGGCGCGGTAGCGCTGCATCTGGCGCTGCACCTGCTCAATATCGTTCAGATGGGCCTTGTACTTGACCTACACCACGACCATCGATGAGCCGTTGTGCATCACCACATCAAACTCGGCCTGCTTGCCGGGCTTGCCACCCACGATGTTCTTGAGCACCCCGTCAAAGCGGATGCCGCCAACCTCGGGTTTGTCAAATAGCGTGTTGTAGAAAAACTCCTCGGCCACATCGCCCTGATTGGAGGCCATGGCACCCGTGCGGCCATGCTTCCAATCAGGCAATTTCCACTGTCCGGGCGCACTGAAAGCCCATCCCTACAATCCACAACATGTTTATCCACCTGCGCCTGCACACCGAATTTTCTGTCGTTGATGGGGTTAACCGCATCGACGATGTCGTCAAAGCCGCCAAGGCTGACAGCCAGCCGGCGCTGGCCATTACCGACCTGAACAACCTGTTCGGCGCCATCAAGTTTTACAAGGCCGCGCGCGGCGCGGGCATCAAGCCGCTGATTGGGGCGGAGCTGGTGCTGCAAGGGCTGGGCACCGACCCCAACGCCACCACGCGGCTGCAAGTGCTGGTGCAAAACAACCAGGGTTATCTGAACCTGTGCGAGCTGCTGTCGCGCGGCTGGACTCAGAACGCACACAAGGCGCAGGCGGTGTGCAAGCTGGCCTGGCTGCAGGACTTGAATGAGGGCTTGATTGCGCTGTCTGGCGCACAGGCGGGCCCGCTGGGGCAGGCGTTGCTGCAAGGTGATGTGCAGCGCGCGGGTGATGTGGCGCTGCAACTGGCCACGCTGTTCCCGCACCGCTTTTACATCGAACTACAGCGCGCCGGCCGGGCCGACGATGAAGCGCATGTAGCCGCCGCCGTGCAACTGGCCGCCCGCCTGAAGCTGCCCGTGGTGGCCACGCACCCGGTGCAGTTCACGGCACCTGACGACTACGAGAGCCACGAGGCACGCGTGTGCATCTCGGAAGGCGAAATTCTGGGCAACCCGCGGCGGGTGCGCAAGTTCACCCGCGAGCAATATTTCAAAACCAGCGCGCAGATGCAGGAATTGTTTGCCGATGTGCCCTCGGCCCTTGCCAACACCGTGGAAATCGCCAAGCGCTGCAACCTGACCCTGAGCCTGGGCAAGCCGCAATTGCCCAACTACCCCACGCCGGTGGTCGATGGCCAGCCGCTGCCGGTAGACGCCTATTTCCGCCAGGCCTCGCACGACGGCCTGGCCCAGCGCATGGCCCAGCTCTACCCCGACGCAGCGGTGCGCGAGGCACAAATGCCTGCCTACGCGGAGCGGCTGGAATTCGAGATCAACACGATCGTGAAGATGGGTTTCCCTGGCTACTTTTTGATCGTGGGCGACTTCATCAACTGGGCCAAAAACAATGGCTGCCCGGTGGGCCCGGGCCGTGGCTCGGGCGCGGGCTCGCTGGTGGCCTACGCGCTGAAGATCACCGATCTGGATCCGCTGCAATACAAGCTGCTGTTCGAGCGCTTTTTGAACCCTGAGCGCGTCTCGATGCCCGACTTCGACATCGACTTCTGCCAGGGCAACCGCGACCGGGTGATTGACTACGTGAAGGCCAAGTACGGCAAAGACGCCGTGGGCCAGATCGCCACCTTTGGCACCATGGCCGCCCGCGCCGCCATTCGCGACGTGGGCCGTGTGCTGGACATGAGCTACACCTTTTGCGACGGCCTCTCCAAGCTCATCCCCAACAAGCCTGGCGCCTCCGTCACCCTGCAGTACCAGCCCGCCGACTACAACGCGGACAAAGACAAAACCATCTACGCACCCAACGCCGAGCCCGTGCTGGCCGAGCGCGAGCGCAAGGAAGAAGACGTCAAAACCCTGCTGGAGCTGGCCCGCAAGCTGGAGGGCCTGACGCGCAACGTGGGCATGCACGCAGGGGGTGTGTTGATTGCGCCGGGCAAGCTCACCGACTTTTGCCCGCTGTACCAGCAGCCCGGCAGCGACTCGGCCGTCAGCCAGTACGACAAAGACGACGTGGAAGCCGCGGGCCTGGTGAAGTTTGACTTTTTGGGCCTGGCCACGCTCACCATCCTGGAGCAGGCCAAAGACTTCATCGTGGCCCGCCACCCGGCGCAAAAAGACTTTACGTTTGAAGCGGTGGCGCTGGATGACGCGGCCACCTACAAACTGTTTGCCGACGGCCTGACCGAGGCCGTGTTCCAGTTTGAAAGCCGCGGCATGCAGGGCATGCTGAAAGACGCCAAACCCACCCGGCTGGAAGATCTGATTGCGCTGAACGCGTTGTACCGCCCCGGCCCGATGGACCTGATTCCCAGCTTTGTGGCGCGCAAGCATGGCCGCGAAGAAGTGGAGTACCCACACCCGCTGGTGGCCGACATGCTGAGTGAGACCTACGGCATCATGGTCTACCAGGAGCAGGTGATGCTCACCGCACAGATTCTGGGCGGCTACTCACTGGGCGGTGCTGATTTGCTGCGCCGGGCCATGGGCAAAAAGAAGGCCGAAGAAATGGCCGAGCACCGCGCGATTTTTCGCGACGGTGCCGCCAAAAACGGCATTGAAGAGCTCAAGGCCAACGAGATTTTTGACCTGATGGAAAAGTTTGCGGGCTACGGCTTCAACAAGTCGCACGCTGCCGCGTACTCGCTGCTGGCCTATCACACCGGCTGGCTCAAGCGCCACTACACCGCCGAATTTTTCTGCGCCAACATGACGGTGGAGATGGACAACACCGACAAGCTCAAGGTGCTGTTTGAAGATGCGGTGAAAAACTTTGGCATGGGCTTCGAGCCACCCGATGTGAACCGGGGCCACTACCGTTTTGAGCCCATCAGTGACACGTCCATCCGCTACGGCCTGGGGGCGGTGAAGGGCACGGGCGAGCAGGCGGTGGAGGCCATCGTGGCGGCGCGCAACGCAGGGGGCCCGTTCAAAAGCCTGTTTGATTTTTGTGTGCGCGTGGAGCGCACCAAGATCAACAAGCGCACGGTCGATGCCCTCATCAAAGCCGGTGCGTTTGACAACCTGCAGCGCAACCGCGCCGCCCTGTCAGCCGCCGTGGACCAGGCCTTCGACTTTGCCGCCGCCTGCCAGGCCGCCAGCGAGGCCGGGCAGGTGGATATGTTTGGTGTGGCGTCTGACGACGCAGCGGTGGGGCAGATCGAGGAACCCGCCTTGCCGGATGTGGTGCCCTGGGGCGTGAAAGAGCGCCTGAGCCTGGAGAAAACCGCGATTGGCTTTTACCTGTCGGGCCACTTGTTCGACGAATCTGCCCTTGAGATTCGCAAGTTTGTGCGCCGTGAAGTGGGCGAGTTGATCGACACACGCGAGCCGCAGCTGCTGGCCGGCATCGTGAGCGACTTTCGCGTCATCAACGGCCAGCGCGGCAAGCTGGCGCTGTTCAAGCTGGACGACAAAAGCGGCGTGATTGAAGCCACGGCCGATGAAGCCTTGATCAACGCCAACCGCAACTTGCTGAAAGACGACGAGCTGGTCATCGTGATGGGCAAGCTGCAACCCGACCGCTTCTCGGGCGGCTTTCGCTTGGCCATCAATCAGGTGTGGGATCTGGCGGCGGCGCGCTGCCGTTTCGGCAAGTTTTTACGCGTGGCTGTGAATGGTCAATCCCCCGACATCGCCCGCCTGGTGCGCGAATTTCCGCCGAAAAAAGAAGTGACAGACCAGGGTGATTTGCTGCGCGGCCTGGGCGTGCGCTTGCACGTCAAACGTGTGGCCGATTTCGGGCCGGTGGCCGCTGAAGTGGTGCTGGATGAACGGGCCAAGTTTTTCCCCAGCGATGCGGCCCTGGCCAGTTGGATGGCGCAGGCGGATGGGGGTCGGGTGGCGGTGGTGTATGAGTGAGCGTGAGACGCAACAACGCCACTTTTCAAGCCAAAACTGCCAGCAGCCCAGGTAAATACTGCTCAAACAGCTATCAAAAGAATAGCGACCGTTACAACCTGATGCCCTGCACTATCCCCGCCGGAACCAGAAAAACAGCCCCAGAAACACCACGCCCACCAAAAGCGGCGTCCAGGCAAACAGCTGGCTGACGAACGACGATTTGCCCAGGCCCGACCACACCTCGATTTTCACGCTGTCCATGCGCACATTGGTGGCCATCTGCAGGCCCAGGCTGGGGAGCAATTTGCGGTCTTCCTTGAAGCTCAAGGGGGCAGATGCGCCGACGAGGTTGACGCGTTCACCGGCTTTCACGTTGTCGCGGCTCAGGCCGGTCATCAAGGTGCTGCGGGTGACGCCGTCTTCTAAGACCCAGCCGGGCTGCCACCGGGTCAGCACATTGCCATCGGCGATGGCGATGCCGCTGACCTTGACCACCAGGGTGTAGGGGTTGCCTTTGGTGGGCGCGCTGAATTCGCTGCCATTCCAGTCTTTCAAGGAATCAAACAAACCGCTGGGCGTACCGGGTTTGACGGCGGCTGCCGCATTGTTGAACTCGGCCACGGTCTGTACCGGTAGCTCTGAGCTGAGCAACAGCTCTTTGCCGTAAACCGTGGGTTTGTCGGCGGCCTGCGCGATTGGCAAAGCCAGCAGGCAGAGCAGGCCCAGAAATGTGGCCAACAGGCCTGCATACCGCGTGTTGAACAAAGCCATGTATCCCTCCAGAAGTGTGTGTGGTCGTAAAGTTTATTTGGAAGCTGCGGGTGTTTTTGCGTCCCACCACAGCGTGGCCAAGGCCGCCAGGCCAAATGGCACACCCACCCAGGCCAGGTGCGTAAACCCCAGGCTGCTGATGAAGCTGCCGCTGATGGCCGCGCCCAATGCCGTGCCCAGGTACAACATGGAGCCGTTCAGGCTGAGCAGCAGGGGTGCCTGCTGGGGCGCGATACTGGCCAGGCGGCTTTGTTGCGGGGCCATCATGCCAAAGCCCGCTACTCCCCACACCACAAACACCACCACGCACAGCCCGTAGCTGCCCGCCGTCAGCGGCACCAGCACCATGGTGGTGATCAGCACGGCCAGTTGCACCCGCAAAGTGGCTAGCGGCCCAAACTTGTCGGCCGCCCAGCCGCCCACAAACGTGCCCACCACGCCCGACAGGCCAAACAGCAGCAGCGTGAAAGACAACTGCCCCGTCGACATTGGGTTCAGCGCCTGCAACACCGGCCCGGCAAATGAAAACACGCTGAAGATGGCGATGAAATAGAGCAGGGTGCGCAGCCACACCCGCTGCACCGGCGCCCGCTTGGCGACCTCAGCCAGGCCGGCAAAGCTGGCACCGGGCGCGTTGATCTGGGCGGGCAGCAGTAGCGTGAGCATGATCAGCGCCAACACGCTGAACCCCGCCACCAGCCAGATCGGCGCATGCCAGCCGTAGGCAAACCCCAGCCAGGTGCCCAGCGGCAGACCGATGGCATAGCTCAGGCCTATGCCCAGAAAGCTGATGGCCAGCGCCCGTGCCCGCTTGGCCGGCTCCACCATGGCCACCACCACACCCGAGGCCAGCGCCGAAAACATGCTGCCCACGCCCATCAGCACCCGCCCGCCCAGAAGCGTGAGCAAGTTGGGCGACAGCGCGCAAGCCACATTGCCCAGCACAAACAGCAGCAGCGCCAGCTGAATCGCCCGCTTGCGCGGCCACTTGCCCGTGGCCACGATGGCCAGCGGCGCGAGAAACGCAGAGGCCACGGCATAAGCCGTCATCGCCTGCCCCGAAGCCGCCACGCTGATGCCCAGCGCCTGGCTCATGGGGTGGAGAATGCCGGTGAGCACGAACGCGCCCGTGCCAATGACCAGATTGGTCAGCATGAAAAGGTAGAGGATGGGCGGCATTTTGGAGGTCAGGTGCAGATGGAATGTGCTGAGGAAGCTACAAAAACAATAGCAAATAAAGAAAGCCCGAGCGCAAAAATGGCCCAAAAAAAACCGGTAGCGTCCAAGAGACGCTACCGGTCGGGTATCTGGCGGAGAAGGCGGGATTCGAACCCGCGGAGGGTTTTACCCCTCGCACGCTTTCCAGGCGTGTGACTTAAACCGCTCATCCACCTCTCCAGACAGACTCATATTCTAACCGTGCTGGGGGCTTGTTGTCGTTCAGGGCGTTTTGGTCGACTGCACCATTTTCATAGCCGAGGCAATCAGTGCGCTGACCTGGCTCATGTCGCTGGGCACGATCAAGGTGGTTTTTGAATCAGCAGCCACCTTGCCGTAGGCCTCTACGGCTTTTTCGGCCACCTTTAACTGCACAGCGCGCTCGCCGCCGGGCCGTTCGATGGCCTGTGCGACGTAGGCAATGGCTTTGGCAGTGGCTTCGGCCACGGTGGTAATAGCGGCGGCTTCACCTTCGGCGCTGTTGATGGCGGCCTGCTTTTCGCCTTCCGAGCGGGCAATAAACGCTTCGCGCTCGCCGGTGGCGATATTGATCTGCTCCTGTCTGCGCCCTTCAGACGCGGCAATCAGCGCGCGCTTCTCGCGCTCGGCGGTGATTTGCGACTGCATGGCATGCAAAATTTCTTTGGGCGGCGTCAAATCCTTGATTTCGTAGCGCAGCACCTTGACGCCCCAGTTCAAGGCAGCCTCATCAATGGCCTGCACCACTTGCGCATTGATGATGCCGCGCTCCTCAAAGGTCTTGTCCAGCTCCAGCTTGCCAATCACGCTGCGCAGCGAGGTTTGCGCCAGCTGCGAAATGGCCATGATGTAGTTGGACGAGCCGTAGCTGGCACGCATCGGGTCGGTCACTTGAAAGTACAAGATGCCATCGACCTGCAACTGCGTGTTGTCGCGCGTGATACAGACCTGGCTGGGCACGTCCAGCGGAATTTCTTTGAGGCTGTGTTTGTAGGCCACTTTGTCGATGAAGGGCACCAAAAAATTCAAGCCCGGTGCCAGCGTGGCGTTGTACTTGCCCAGGCGCTCGACCACCCAGGCGTTTTGCTGGGGCACGACCTTGATCGCACGAATGACAAAGATCGCAATGACGACGAATAAAACGAGTGCAACTTCCATGCAGTTCTCCTGAGGTTAAAAAACTAGGCGTTGGTGCTGGGCATGCCCGCGCCAGCAAGGGGTTCAACCACCAGTCGGTTGCCATCCAGCTCACAAACACGATGCGCGCCGGGTGCCGTTATTGCATAGCCATTGGCAGCCACCACGGCCCAGTTGGCACCCCGGTACTGCACATTGGCGGTGCGGTCGGCGTTCCAGGTGGCCACTTGCACGGTCTCGCCAATGTCCAGGTTGATGTTGCGGTTGGCCTCGGTGTCGCCGCGCGACGGTTTGCCCCGAATGAGGTGCAGGGTGATGCAGGCGGCACCGCCCACCACAGCCGCCACCGCGACCTGCACCACCAGCGATGCACCCACATGCGCTGCAATGGCCGCAGCCGACAGGCCCACCGCCAGCATCAGCAAATAGAAGGTGCCCGTCACCATCTCAACGGCGACCGCTACACCCGCTAAAACCCACCACACGGTTGAATCTGACATAGAGCGCCTCCGGTTGTTGTTGATACGCATCTTATTCTGGGCGAAATACAGGTTTACGCAAAGGCCTTGCCACACGATGTCCTTACACTGCGGCCTGTTTGACACCACCGCTGCGCCACGCAAGAAAGATCGGCATGAAATTCCGTTTCCCCATTGTCATCATCGACGAAGACTTCCGCTCTGAAAACACCTCCGGTCTGGGCATTCGCGCCTTGGCCCAGGCCATTGAAACCGAGGGTTTTGAGGTGCTGGGTGTGACCAGTTATGGCGACCTGTCGCAGTTTGCGCAGCAGCAGTCACGGGCCAGCGCGTTTATTTTGTCGATTGACGATGAAGAGTTCACCCCCGGCCCGGATTTGGACCCGGCGGTGCTCAACCTGCGCAGCTTCATCGACGAAGTGCGCCGCAAAAACCTGGACGTGCCGATTTATGTGTATGGCGAGACCAAAACCTCGCGCCACATGCCCAACGACATCCTGCGTGAGCTGCACGGCTTCATTCACATGTTTGAAGACACGCCCGAGTTTGTGGCGCGCCACATTATTCGCGAGGCCAAAAGCTACCTGGAAGGCGTGCAGCCGCCGTTTTTCAAGGCCCTGCTCGACTATGCGGAAGACGGCTCGTATTCGTGGCACTGCCCGGGCCACAGCGGTGGCGTGGCGTTTTTAAAGAGCCCGGTGGGCCAGATGTTTCACCAGTTTTTTGGCGAAAACATGCTGCGCGCCGACGTGTGCAATGCGGTGGAAGAGCTGGGCCAGTTGCTAGACCACACCGGCCCGATTGCGGCCAGCGAGCGCAATGCGGCGCGCATTTTTAACGCCGATCATTGTTTCTTCGTGACCAACGGCACCAGCACCAGCAACAAGATGGTGTGGCACCACAGCGTGGCTCCGGGCGACGTGGTGGTGGTCGACCGCAACTGCCACAAGTCCATCCTGCACAGCATCATCATGACCGGCGCCATTCCCGTGTTCATGAAGCCCACGCGCAACCACTACGGCATCATTGGCCCCATTCCCAAAAGCGAGTTTGAGCCGTCGGCCATACAGGCCAAAATCAAGGCCAACCCGCTGCTCAAAGGCGTTGACCACAAGAAAGTCAAGCCGCGTGTGATGACGCTCACACAGTCCACCTACGACGGGGTGATCTACAACACCGAAACCATCAAAGACATGCTCGATGGCTACGTAGATACCCTGCACTTTGACGAAGCCTGGCTGCCCCACGCAGCCTTTCACCCGTTTTACGGCTCCTACCACGCCATGGGTAAAAAGCGTGTGCGACCCAAAGAGGCGCTGGTGTTTTCCACCCAGTCCACCCACAAGCTGTTGGCCGGCATCAGCCAGGCCAGCCATGTGCTGGTGCAAGACTCGCAAAACCGCAAACTGGACCGGCATCTGTTCAACGAGGCGTATCTGATGCACACCTCCACCAGCCCGCAGTACAGCATCATTGCCAGCTGCGATGTGGCCGCCGCCATGATGGAGCCACCCGGCGGCACCGCGCTGGTGGAAGAGAGCATTCTGGAAGCGCTGGACTTTCGCCGCGCCATGCGCAAGGTCGATGAGGAATACGGCAAAGACTGGTGGTTCAAGGTCTGGGGGCCGGACAAGCTGGTGGAAGAAGGCATAGGCCGCCAGGCTGACTGGCACATGTTGGGCGAAGGCAAGTCAGGCAAGCAAAATTCAGCCCGAAACTGGCACGGCTTTGGCAACCTCGCAGACGGTTTCAATATGCTGGATCCCATCAAATCCACCATCGTGACCCCGGGCATGGACTTGAATGGCAGGTTTGCAAAGACGGGTGTACCCGCCAGCATCGTGAGCAAGTTTTTGGCCGAGCACGGCGTGATCATTGAAAAAACCGGCCTCTACAGCTTCTTTGTGATGTTCACCATCGGCATCACCAAAGGTCGCTGGAACACCTTGCTCACCGCCCTGCAGCAGTTCAAAGACGATTACGACAAAAACCAGCCCATGTGGCGCATCCTGCCGGAGTTTTGCCAGCAATACCCGCGCTACGAAAAAATGGGCCTGGCCGACCTGTGCCAGCACCTGCACAGCCTTTACGCCAAGTACGACATTGCCCGCCTGACCACCGAGATGTACTTGAGCGACCTGACCCCCGCGATGAAGCCCAGCGACGCTTTCGCCCACATCGCCCACCGCAAGACCGAGCGCGTGGAAATCGACCAACTGGAAGGCCGCATCACCACCAGCCTGGTCACGCCGTACCCACCGGGAATTCCCTTGCTGATTCCGGGCGAAGTGTTCAACAAGAAAATCGTGGACTACCTGAAGTTCTCACGCGAATTCAACGCGCTTTGCCCGGGTTTTGAGACGGACATTCATGGGCTGGTAGAAGTGGAAGATGCGGACGGCAAACCGCGCTACTTTGCCGACTGTGTGAAGCTGGATTAGGCTTTTTTAAGCGAAATCGCTTGATTAGATACCTGCCTCAGATATAGCAACCGTCATTCCCGCGCAGGCGGGAATCCACCGCCGCACACCGAAAACGCTTTTGCTTCAAATCGTCCTCGCGCCTGGATTCCCGCCTGCGCGGGAATGACGTCTGAGGCATGTATCTAATCAGGCGAAATCGGCCACCAGCCCATGTAAATACTGCTCAAACAGCTATCTATTTGGTAGCAATCTGGATTGCCTGAGGCATCAAACCTCAGCAATCCCGCCCACCACCTGGCTGAAACCGCCGTCTACATAGGTGATTTCGGCGCTCACGCCGCCGGCTAGGTCGCTCAGTAGAAACGCCGCCACGTTGCCCACGTCTTCAATCGTCACATTGCGGCGAATCGGCGAGCCGGCCGCGACCACGCTCAGGATTTTTCCGAAGCCTTTGATGCCGCTGGCGGCCAGGGTTTTGATGGGCCCGGCGCTGATGCCGTTGACGCGGATGCCCCTGCCATCTGATGTGCGGCCCAGCGACTCGGCCAGGTAGCGCACGCTGGCCTCCAGGCTGGCCTTGGCCAGGCCCATGGTGTTGTAGTTGGGCACGATGCGCATCGCTCCCAGATAGGTCAGCGTGAGCAGGGCCGATTTGTCGTTGAGCATGGGCAGCGCGGCCTTGGCCATGGCCGGGAAGCTGTAGGCGCTGATGTCGTGGGCAATCTTGAAGGCCTCGCGGGAGAGGCCGTCGAGAAAATCACCGGCTATGGCCTCGCGTGGTGCAAAGCCGATGGCGTGCACAAAGCCGTCAAATTTCGGCCAGGTTTTTGCTAGCTCGGAGAACAGGCTGGCAATTTGCGCGTCGTCACCCACGTCGCAGTCAAACACCAGGCTGGAGCCAAACTCGGCCGCAAACTCGGTGATGCGCTCCTTGAAGCGCTCGCCCTGATAGCTGAAGGCCAGCTGCGCACCCTGGGCGTGGCAGGCCTTGGCAATGCCGTAGGCAATAGAGCGGTTGGACAGCACGCCGGTGATGAGCAGTTTTTTACCAGTGAGGAAAGCCATAGGTGTTGTTTGTGAAAAAGGGGTCAAAAAGTCGTCAGAATTGTCGCATGCGTGTTTTTTGTCTTCGTCTGTTCATCCTGCTGGCCTGTTGTTGCGGTTTGCCCGCCTGGGCTGCCCACGGCTACGCGCTGTGGGGTGATTTGAAATACCCCGCTGGCTTTGCTCACTTTGACTACGTGAACCCCAACGCCCCCAAGGGCGGCGAGTTGCGCCTGGTGAGCAACCTGCGCGTATCGACCTTTGACAAATACAACCCCTTCACCATCAAAGGCAGTGCCCCCGCTTACCTGAGCGAGCTGATGTTTGAAACCCTGTTGGCTGGTTCGCTGGACGAAACCGCCTCGGGCTATGGTCTGCTGGCAGAAGACGTGGTGGTGTCGGCCGATGGGCTGTCTGCCACCTTCAAGCTGCGCCAGCAAGCGCGCTTTCACAATGGCGACCCGGTGCTGGCGCTGGATGTGAAACACAGCTTTGACACGCTGATGGGCAAATACACCTCGCCCGCTTACAAAACCGCGTTTGAAGACGTGGCGGGCCTGGATGTGCTGGACGAGCGCACCGTGCGGTTTCGCTTCAAAAAGCCCAATCGTGAACTACCGCTCACGGTGGGCGGCATTCCGGTTTTCAGCCGCAAGTGGGGCGTGGAAGCCAACGGCAAGACCAAGACGTTTGATCTGGTGGTGATGGATTTCCCGATTGGCAGCGGGCCTTACAA
This sequence comes from Comamonadaceae bacterium, assembly GCA_013297875.1. Taxonomy (GTDB): domain Bacteria; phylum Pseudomonadota; class Gammaproteobacteria; order Burkholderiales; family Burkholderiaceae_C; genus JAAFIW01. The sequence continues at coordinate 37,212 of JAAFIW010000031.1, forward strand.
AATTGGGCCGGTAAATTTTGGAAAAGACATTACCTATGTGCGTGATGCAAACCACTGGGCCAAAGATTTGAATGTGATGCGCGGCACGAATAATTTTGACCGTATCACCGTCAAGATATACAAAGACAACACCGCGCGGCTGGAGGCCTTGAAAGCGGGTGAATTTGATTTGATGCGGTTTTTTTCGGCCGGTGACTGGGCACGGCGGGTTACCGGCAGAAAATTTGATTCGGGCGAATTGGTCAAAGGCGAATTCAAGCACCGCCTGCCGTCGGGCTTTCAGAGTTATGTGTTGAACACCCGAAGAGACAAACTCAAAGACCCCCGCGTGCGCCAGGCCCTGGGGCTGGCGATGGACTATGAGTGGATGAACCGGCAGATGTTTTATGGGGCTTACCAGCGTGTGAACGGCTTGTTTGGGAATACCGATTGCGAAGCCACAGGGATGCCGAGTGACCAGGAGTTGGCCTTGATGGAGCGTTGGCGCGACAAAATTCCGAAAGCGGCATTCGGCCCGATGACGGTTCAGCCGCGAACCGATGGTGACTCTTCCCTGCGGGCCAATTTGCGCAAAGCTAAGGAGCTGTTGAAAGATGCTGGCTGGGAGATAAAAGATGGCGTTTTGCGCAATGCCCAAGGTGACGCAATGACCCTGGAATATTTGGATAGCAACGAAGGAACTATACGGGTCGTGTCTCAATGGATCAGGGCTTTGGAGAGGCTGGGTATTAAATTGACTTTCAGATCAGTTGACTTTTCATTGTACCAGCAAAGAATGGATCAATTTGATTTCGATATTATCTCGCTTGCCTATCAAGGCACACATAACCCAGGACAAGAATTTGCTGAAATGTTTGGCAGTGTTGCGGCAAAAACTGAGAATTCGGGCAATTACCCTGGTGTATCGACCCCTGCCGTGGATTCCTTGATTAAATGGATGACCAGCGCTAAAAGCAAAGCTGAGTTGCTGCCAGCTTGTCGTGCCCTTGACCGGGTAATCAGCCATAGCCACTACCTCATTCCCCAGTGGACAGCTGGCACGCACCGAATGGTTTTTAACAGTCGCCGTTTGGAAGGTCTTTCTGCGATGCCTCCCTACGCCAAAGGTGAAGCTTGGGTAATTGATACCTGGTGGGCGAAGTCGTTGGCGAAATAAAACATGGCTAACTACATTCTGAAGAGATTGCTGTTAATGATCCCAACGCTGTTTGGCGTATTATTGGTTACATTTGCAGTGATTCAGTTCGTACCCGGTGGGCCGGTTCAGCAGTATTTGGCTGAATCGACTGCGATTGTCGGTGGTGCGTCCGATAGTTCCGCGTTCACCTACCGAGGCGAAAAGGGTATCGACCCCAAACGCCTGAATGAGATCAAGGCTTTGTACGGTTTTGATAAGCCAGCTCCTGAGCGCTTCTGGCTCATGCTGAAACAGTTTGCGCAGTTTGACCTGGGTAATAGCTTTTTTCAAAATAAGCCAGTTTCGCAATTGGTAATAGAAAAGTTGCCGGTATCGATTAGTCTCGGCCTTTGGACATTTTTCTTGAGCTATTTGGTTGCCGTACCACTGGGTGTCGCAAAGGCCGTGCGTGCGGGATCCCGTTTTGATTTGACTACCACCATTCTCGTGCTGGTCGGTTATGCGATTCCGGGTTTTGTGCTTGGCATTTTTTTGCTTGTGGTATTCGGTGGGCAATTGCAATGGTTTCCTCTGCGAGGGCTGACCTCCAGTAACTGGGCCGAATTGAGTCTGTTGGGCAAAGTGGTGGATTACTTGTGGCACATCGCTATGCCCATTACCGCGATGGTGCTGGGCAGTTTCGCCGTGACTGCCATGCTGACCAAAAACTCATTTCTTGAAGAAATTCGCAAGCAATACGTATTGACGGCCCGAGCGAAGGGTTTGTCTGAGCAAAAAGTGCTCTACAAGCATATTTTCCGAAATGCTCTGATCCCTCTGGTCACCGGTTTCCCGGCGGCGTTTATTGGTGCGTTTTTTACAGGTGCCTTGTTGATTGAAACCCTGTTTTCACTCGATGGTCTGGGGCTGCTCAGCTATGAAAGTGTCATCCGGCGCGATTACCCGGTCGTGCTGGGCACGCTGTATTTATTTACCCTGATTGGCTTGGTGACCAAGCTGATCAGCGATTTGTGCTACGTGTGGGTTGACCCGCGTGTGAAGTTTGACTGATGAGCACATCTGTTTCCCTGTCACCCACCCGCCGCGCCTGGCTGCGCTTCAAGCGCAACCGCCTGGGTTTTTACAGCCTGGTGATTTTCTGCACGCTGGTGGTGCTGAGTCTGTTTGCCGAGGTCATTTCCAATGACAAGCCCTTGGTGGTGGTCTACAACGGCGGCACGTATTTTCCAATCGTCAAAAATTACCCCGAAAAAACCTTTGGGGGTGATTTTGAAACGGCTACCGATTACCTGGATCCGTTCATCAAAGAGCAATTCGCAAAGCCGGGTAATTGGGCTGTGTACCCGCTCAATCCGTATGGGCACAAAACCATCAATTACTTTGCCAAATCGCCCAACCCGGCAGGCCCGACAGCTGACAACTGGCTGGGCACGGACGATCGGGGCCGGGATTTGCTGGCGCAATTGATTTACGGCTTTCGCCTGAATGTGCTGTTTGGCCTGGCACTCACGGCCATTGGGGTGTTGATTGGCGTGGCAACAGGCGCGGTGCAAGGTTTTTTTGGCGGCAAGACCGATCTGGCATTCCAGCGCTTCATCGAAATCTGGGGCTCCATGCCTGAGCTGTATCTGCTGATTATTTTCAGCGCGGTATTTGCACCCAGCGTGGCTTTATTGCTGATACTACTCAGCCTGTTCGGCTGGATGGGTTTATCAGACTACGTGCGCGCCGAGTTTCTGCGCAACCGTCAAATGGACTATGTGCGCGGTGCCCGTGCGCTGGGGGTCAGCAACCTGCGCATCATGTGGCGGCATATCTTGCCGAACAGCCTGACGCCGGTGGTGACGTTTTTGCCGTTTCGCATGAGCGGCGCGATATTGGCCCTCACGTCGCTAGATTTCCTGGGTCTGGGTGTACCGCCGGGTACGCCGTCTTTGGGCGAGTTGCTGTCGCAGGGTAAAAACAATATTGATGCGTGGTGGATTTCGCTGTCCACCTTTGCGGTGCTGGTGGTGACCTTGTTATTACTCACCTTCATGGGCGATGCATTGCGGGATGCGCTGGATCCTCGGAAGGCGGATGTATGAAGGCAGAAATTTTGAACGCAGAGGACGCGGAGGTTACGCAGAGGACGCAAAAGGAACAGCCAAAAACGGCAGTCTGTCTGTATTTTTTTTCTCTAGTTTTCTTCTCCTTTTCTGCGTCCTCTGCGACACCTCTGCGTTCAAAAACGAACCCGCTCCCATGACCCCCCTCCTAGAAGTCAAAGACCTGCGCGTGGCCTTCTCCGGCAAGGAGGTGGTCAAGGGGGTGAACTTTTCGATTGGGGTGGGCGAAAAGCTGGCGCTGGTGGGCGAGTCGGGGTCGGGCAAGACGGTGACGGCGCTGAGCCTGCTGCGCTTGGTGCAAAACGCCCACATCAGTGGCGATATAAGCCTTTTCGGCCAACAGCCCAGTCAAAACCTGCTCAAGCTGCTATCACTTTCAGAGCATTCCTTGCGTGGCATACGGGGCAGCGAAGTAGCTTTCATCTTTCAGGAGCCGATGACGGCGCTGAACCCGCTGTTCACCGTGGGCGACCAGATCGCCGAGGTGCTGGAGTTGAAAACCGGGGTGAGTCGGGCCGATGCCTGGCAGCAGGCCTGTGATTTGATGGCCGAAGTGGGCATTGCCGAGCCACAGCGGCGCGCCCAGTCGTACCCCCACCAGCTGTCGGGCGGCCAGCGCCAGCGGGTGATGATTGCCATGGCCCTGGCCTGCAAACCCCGGCTGCTGCTGGCTGACGAGCCCACGACCGCGCTGGACGTGACCTTGCGCACGCAAATTCTGGAGCTGCTGGCCACGCTGCAGCGCGAGCGCGGCATGGCGGTGCTGCTGATTACGCACGATTTGAACCTGGTGCGCCGCTTTGCCGACCGGGTGGCGGTGATGGAAAACGGCCACTTGGTCGAGCAGGGCACGGTGGCCGAGGTGTTTGCCAACCCGCAGCACGCCTACACCCGCCGCCTGCTGGACAGCCGACCGGTGCGCGATGTACTGGAACCGCCGCCCGATGCCGCACAACAGCCGCTGATGCAAGCCAGCCAGTTGCGCGTGGGCTACCCGGTGCCGCTACCCGGTTTCAAGGGCTGGTTCAAAAAGGGCGAGTTTGTGGCGGTGCAGGGCGCGCAGTTTCAGGTGCTGCCGGGGCAAACGCTGGGGGTGGTGGGTGAGTCAGGTTCTGGCAAGTCCACCCTGGCGCTGGCGGCGCTGGGCTTGGTGCCGTTCACCGGCGACTTGCGCGTGGCGGGCCAAACCTGGGCTTCGGGCAAGGCGGCAGACCAGGCTTTGCGCAAGCAGGTGCAGGTGGTGTTTCAAGACCCGTTTTCCTCGCTGTCGCCTCGCTTGACGGTGGAAGAAATTGTGGGCGAGGGCCTGCAAGTGCACGAGCCCAGCCAAACCACCGCCCAGCGCCGCGAACGCGCCATCACCGCGCTGGCCGATGTGGGCCTGACCGAGGCGCAGTTTCCCAACCTGCTGCAACGCTACCCGCACGAGTTTTCCGGCGGCCAGCGCCAGCGCATCGCCATTGCCCGCGCGCTGATCGTGCAGCCGAAACTGTTGGTGCTGGACGAGCCCACCAGCGCGCTGGACGTGACGGTGCAGCAACAGGTGCTGCGCCTGCTGCAAGGCCTGCAAAAGTCACGTGGTTTGAGCTACCTGCTCATCACCCACGACGTGGATGTAATTCGGGCCATGGCGCACCAGGTGATGGTGATGAAAGACGGCGTGATCGTCGAGTCGGGCCCTGTGTTGCAGGTGCTGGACGCGCCCCAGCACGCCTACACCCGCACCCTGGTGCAGGCGGCGGCGGTCAACGAGGCCTGACCAAACCGTCAAATCACTATAAAAATAATAGCTGCTTGAGCGCTATCGGCGTGGGCGTATGGCCGATTTGGCTTGGAAATTGGAAATTGGAAATTGGAAATTGGAAATGGGAAATGGCGTATTAGGGCGTTACAACTTGCCCAGCAGCGACTGCTTGTATTGCATTTTTTCATCGCTGCGTATGGCCATCTCCAGCAGGTCCAGCGGCGTGCTGTTGTCTTCGTCGCGCAGGGTTCGAGGGGCACCGGCCGCTAGCAGGGCGTCTGCGGCGGTTTCCGAGCCGGTGCGGGCGGCCAGGTGCAAGGGGGTTCGGCCTTTGTTGTCGGCGGCGTACACCGAGGCGTTGAGGCGCACCAACTCTGTGATGCGTTCTCCCTGGTTGGCCAGCGCGGCGTAGTGCAGGGGGGTGCGCTTGGCCGCGTCCACTACGTCCACCGCCAGACCAGCATTGACCAGCACGCCAATGGCGCGCACGCTGGCGTAGTGCAGCGCGGTGGCACCGCCGGGGTCGGTCGCGTCCGGGCGCAGGCCTTTGGCCAGCAGTAGCGTCAGCATGCGTTCGTTCATGCCGCCTTCGGCCGCGTGGTGTAGCAGGCTGCGGCCATCGCGGCTTTTTTCGAGTGGATCCAGCCCCAGGCTTAGAAAATAGTCCAGCTTGTCGGCCTGACCACCGCTGACGGCCTGCTGAATCAGCGTTTTGCCTTTGAGATTACCCACGTTTTTGGGGTCTGCACCGTTGGCAACAATCCATTTCACCGCCTCCAGGCTGTGGTTGGCTGCTGCGGCGTAGAGCAGCTGGTTCATGCCCGTCTGGCCGATGCGCCGGGCCACTTTGCTCAGCGCCTCGGCTTCGCTGGCGTTGTTGATCAGCCCCTCGGTCATCATCATCTCGGTCAACTCGGTGCGCACCGTGTTGCTTTCGCGCTTGGTGTTGCTACCCGTTGAGCACCAGGCCACAAAGCTGACCACCATCAGCACCGGAATCAAGCGAAACAAAAATCGCCGCAAACCGCTTTCGTCTTTCGTCATCAGATACTCCCTCACATCAGTCCATCACTATCAAATCAATAGCTGCTTTTGCCCGTCTGTATTGCACTCAGGGCATATTTGACTATGAAACCATGTCTACAAGCCCAGTCTACAGACACGGCCCCACCTCGGGTATGCGCGTTGTGCGCAGCCAGGTGGCGGCGCAGGCTGTGGGGTCGTAGCCGGTGTCTTGCTGAACCTGGGCCAGCAGCTGCGCCATGCTGGCTGCACGGCCAGCGTGTGCGCTGTAAAAGCGTGCCAGCACCTTGTCAACCGCCGGTGCGCCCAGCTTTAATGCCAGGGCGCGAAAAAAGTAGGCGCCGCGAATATAGGGGGCTTTGGTGTACAGGCCGCTTTTGACGATGTCGATCTGGTTGCAGCCGGCGGGCCACACGGGCTGCGCGCCGCCAAGGCCGGCCAGCTGGCTGGCGTAGCTGGCCCATTGGCGCGCACCGGCTTCGGGGGCCACCACGTCGAGTGCGCGTGCGGCCAGGTAGGTGGCCGTGCCTTCAGACAGCACGAAATCTTCCCAGCAGGCCATGCGCACGCCGTTGCCAAACCAGCCATGCACGGCTTCGTGCACCTGGGTATCGCCGTCGTCCAGCGAGGCCTGGCCGATGTGCCAGCGCGGGTGGTGCTCGATGCCGCCAAAAGCACCCTCGCCCCAGGGCACCGACGCCGGCCCGGCTACCGGGCCAAACCGGTAGGGGCCCAGGGTGGTTTCCAGCCAGTCAAACACGGCCAGCAGATGCGTGGTGCCCGCTGCCATGCGCGCACGCTCGCCGGGCCGGTACGAGGCCACGATCTGCGTGCCGGCGCGGGTGCGGCCTAAATCCAGGTCGGTGTAGTCGCCCACCGCCCAGGCCAGCTGGTAGGCGGGTGCGTCGGGCAGGTTGGTGGGCGCAATGACGCGCTGGCCCGCTGGCGGGTTGTTGACCACCAGTGTGAAGCTCACGCCATCGGCCGGGCTGGAACGGCAGGGAAACAGGTTGCCGCAGTGGTAAGGCCAGGTGAAGCTGTAGCCCAAGGGGTTGGCTCCGTCAAACGCGCTGTGGTCTTTGTAGCGGTAGTGCACGGTGATGGTGGCGCTTTGAGTGGATGCCGGCAAGCCCAGCAACAAGCGGTCGCCCGTGTCCAGCCAGGGCAGGGTGCTGCTGCCTTGTTGCACGCTCAAGATGTCGGTGTCGCCAATTTCCAGCGTGGCACCGGGCGCGTCGCTGGCGGCCAGGGTGATGACGGCTGAGGCCGTGCGGGCATGCAAGTCGAAGCTGAGTGCGGTGGCCAGCAGCTCGCGGCTTGGGTTGGCCGTGGGTGGCAGTGCAGGTGCGGCTGCAACAGCGGGGGGCGTGGCATCAGCGGCAGACTGCCCATCGCCACAGGCACACAACAACGCGAAAAGCCCTGCAAGTGCGCAACGTATCAATAAAAAAGAGGGGGTTTTTCGGTACATATCGGCTTTACGATAACGCGAAATACCGACCTCGTAGACCGATATGTTGCGACCCACCAAGCCCCCACCCGCTGCCAGCCAGCTTGTTTATTCCACCGACACCGGCCGCACCTGCCCCAGTTGCCGACGGGCGGTGGCGCAGTGCATCTGCAAGCAGGCTGGTGCCTTACCCGCAGGCGACGGCGTGGTGCGGGTACAGCTGCAAACCAAGGGGCGCGGCGGCAAGGCGGTGACGGTGGTCACCGGTGCGTCGGTGCTCAACGGCCAGCCGCTGGATGCCGATGCGCTCGCGGCCATAGGCAAGCAACTGAAAGCCGCCTGCGGCACCGGCGGCACGGTGAAAGACGGTGTGATCGAGGTGCAGGGTGACCACGTGCAGCGGGTGATGGCCGACCTGGCGGCCAGGGGCTTTGTGGTCAAGCGGGCGGGGGGCTAGCTGACAAATGACGCGCCCTGTCGGGCCATGACACATGACGGCGGTTGCCTTTGTCATCTGTCATCTGTCATCTACGCCGCTCAAGCGGCGAGGTCATTCGTCATGGCAACCGGTCACGCTGCTGCCAGCGTGTGCAGCGGAATATCTTTCTCTACCGCCAGCGTATCCAGCTGCGCCCGGGTTTGCCCCGCCAGAAACGCAGCAATGGCGCGGTGCGTTGGCGGTGCGAACAGGCTGCGCATGTCGCTGGTCGCTACGCCAGCGGCCTGGCACAAAGCCGTGGCAAACGCAGGCTCCAGCGCGGCCACGGCCACGCGGCCATCGGCACAGGGGTAGACGCGGTAGCCCGCGTGGGCACCGCCCACCGCACCGCTTGGCAAGGTCAGCCCCCATTGGCGTGGCAGGGCGGCCCAGGCGGCGGCGTCTGACAGGGCCACTTCCAGATCAACGCCACGCCCTTTTTGCTGCTGCAGCAGCACGGCGCGCAGCACCGCTTCGCTGGCCATCAGCGCGCCGCCCATGTCGGCATACAGCGTGGGCGGCAAGTCCAGCCCGGTCACCAGGCCCTGGCCGGCCAGGTAGGTCAAGTCATGCCCTGGCTCTTCGGCGGCTGTACCGGGTGCACCGACGATGCGCACGCAGCTGAGCTGGGGGTGGTTTTTCTTCAGCTGCGTGAAGCTGACGCCTAGTTTTTGCAAAGCAGACGGGCGAAATGAGGTGAGCAGCACATCGGTTTTAGCCAATAGCTGGTGCAGCTTCTTTTGGCCAGCAACAGTTTTCAGATCAGCACTGACGACTTTGATACCCGCGTGCAGCTGCGCATAGGCCGGTGGGTTGTATTGGCCCATGGGGTCGCCACTGACCCCGTTGCCCGCTGACGGTGGCTCCAGCTTGGTGCAGCGTGCCCCCATTTGCTGGCAGCGCATCAGCGCCGCCGGGCCAGGCAGGTTCAGCGCCAGGCTGAGGATGCGGATGCCTTTGAGGGGGGCGTACTTTGGGCTGCGAAGGATGGTTTTCATGCTATCTAGTTTATAGCTGCTTGAGCAGTATTTACCTGGGCTGCTGGCAGTTTTGGCTTGAAAAGTGGCAGTCTTGTCCAATGAGGTTTGATACTGAGCGCATATTTTGATTCCACCGAGGTTTGATCCTGAACCGACACTGGAATAGGAACTCCTGGCGGGTGGAATGCAGCTGGTCAATCATTTGCAATGGT
>JAAFIW010000020.1 GCA_013297875.1 Comamonadaceae bacterium
TTTCTTCCTTTCGTTTGCTTGGCGGCTCACGATTGGAAGTTTCTGCGATGGACATCCATACCCACGCATACGTCAAACTGCTACTGTCTCCCCGGCATAGCCGGGGGATTACCTATTGGATTTAGTGGGTTCTTCTGCATAAAAACTAGCGAGCACACCACCCACAAAACCTACTGGATTTGCCAGGGTGCCAATACGAACAGCAACTCCGCCCAAGGAGGGTAAGTGCTGTGCTAGCCATGTCGTGCCGCTTGCCGCAACGCCAACAAGCTGAGTTCCCCCCGCATATCCGGCCCCTGCCGCCACGCCACCCCCTAATCCTGCGACAACTTCTACTGCAACTCCACCTGAATCGCCTGCTTGATAAGCATTATTTGCCGAGGCAACTATTGCAGCGTCGCCTGCGCGACCAAACAAGACGCCTGGGGCTTGTCGCTGATTGGCTGATGCAGTTACCTCGCTGGAGTCGATGCTTGCGTTCAATTGGCTGGGTATTGCTGAGTGATCAGGAAACCCAATTGGCTTCAAAGGGGGTGGGGTATATTCAGGATTCGGCTCTGTAAATACAATTTTTCGGTCGGCATCGAATGTCTGAATCGATGTGTTTGTGACGGCATAGCCACCGAGCAAATTCCCGGTAGGCCCGAAGTTTTGTACTTGAAATGCGCCCGATCCCAGACTATCAACACTTTGTTTGCCGATATACACGTCATTTTCATAGTATAAATATTCCTTGTACAATAACGTTACCTGATTAATGGTTACGGTTATCCCTGGGCGCAAAGCAAGTTCATTCATTATCTAAAATCCTCCGTTAATTTGGCAATGTATACTCCAACGCCCATGCCAATTAGGCCGAAAAGTATAAAAAATATTAGCCATCCGAGAGTTAATATGCCGAGTATATTGCCAAACGCAAAGTTAATTGCTTCCCCCCGAAAACCAACGGTAGAGCGCTTGACATCTCTTTGCAACCAAATAATGGCTGAAAAAATAACGATGCTAGGAAATACATATTTAACGCCGGAGTTACTATATATAGATGGGTTACTTTTGTCGATAAGATAGGTCGTAATTTTATAAAAAATCAAAAACATATACAGCGACATAATAGGCCCACTCGCCCAAAGCCAACTCAATGAAAATAACATGCGCTCAGATACATAGCTGCCGTTTTTTGAGTATCGATCAATCATCGGAGCCCAATCAACCATTGTTTTGATGAAATCTTTTATTGATGGTGACTGGAGCATATCCCCAGATATAAACAGAATGGGCAGCGCAACAAAGAGCCACGGCGGGATCAGAAACGCAAGCAGCGGATGTTCTTTGACGAAATCCTTGAAGGTCTGAAAAGTTATAGACATAACGAAGTTAAATTCAACCACGATGGAAGATATACAAAACTAACGCAGTAAGCCCGTTCGTTTGTGATCGATCTGATAGATGTGTTAGCACGCGATGCCGTCCCGGTGTTTGACCTGCTGTTGCCGTTGGCTTTATGTTGTTTTGCAGCAGGGTTGTGATTGTCTTGTTTCGTTACTGCTTTGCCAATATGGCGTTACAACTTTTGTTTGGATTGAAGTTGTTCAATCTAATAACGTGATGTTTGTCACGGTATTTGAGCGATACGCGCTCCTATTTCAATAGCTAATTGAGCAGGATTTACCTGGGCGGGTGGGCTGTTTGGTGCATAAATGGGGGTGTGGGACGTGCCGGAACCGTAGGGGCTGCTGCCGGGCGTGCCGGTGAATCCGCTGGGCAAGCTGCTGCCTGTTCCCAGCGCCTGCAGGTGTAGCCCCGGCATATTGCACCGCCCCCGCGCCCAGGGCCAGGCCCATCAGCGCGCCATTGAGGCCACCCCCCACGCCTGTACTTCCAAACAGGCAACTGCCTGCGCTGGCGATCATGTTGGCAGTGACTTCTTGTTGGGCCTGGGCGGCTGTGGTGGGGCCGGTGGGGGTGAAGGCGATGGGGGTGGCTGTACCCGGTTGAGCCCGTGCAGCGGTTTGCGCGGCAATCTGCGCCTGTGCGGCTTGTGCCTGCGGGCTCAAGGGGGCGCTGGTGATGCGGCCACTGCCTGCGCCTACGGTGAGGGTGGCGGGTGCGGCTGTTGGGCTGGCCGATACGGTGAAAGTAGTTCCTGCGCCTGTGGCTGCCTGACTGGCTCCCTCCCCTCCCGGGGGAGGGCGGGGGTGGGGGCTGGAAGCGCTGACCAACTGCCCGGCGACGACGGTCTGCGCCCCAGCGGTCTGGCCGCTGATGACGGTGGGTGCAGGGGCGGGTCTGGCTGGTTGGCTGTTGACTGGCGTTGTAGCGCTCGTGCCCCCTCCCCCACCCTCCCCCGGGAGGGGAGGGAGAGAAGCCAGGGGGGCAGAAGAAGGAAGCGCCCCCGTCACCAGCACCGTCTGGCGCGGCACTACAGGCGCATTCAAGCTGGCCTGCAAAGCCTGCAATTGCGCCATCAGCGCTTGCGTTCGCTGCGCGGCCTGCTGCTGCGCCACGGTTTGTGCCCAACCTGCAGGCAGGCTGCTTTGCACTTGGCCTGCAGTTGCAATCTGTTGGGCCTGCTGGCCAGCGGTTTGGCCGGTGAGCACGCGCCCGGCTGCCCCCTGGGTGATGCGGGCATCGCCTACCGTCAGGGTCACTTGGGTTTGTTTGGTGGTGTTGGCCACCGTGAAAGCGGTGGTGGTGGTCAGCTGGCCTGCGGTGACGGTGATGTGTTTGTTGACCACGGTCAGCCAGGCGGTGTGGGCTGCGGCCAGGGCACCGGCCGTTGTCATCGTAGTAGCGGGTTTGCGCCACGCCGCTGGCGTCCGTGTAGTGCAGACGAATCCGGTCCTGGTTGTCCTGGCCGGGTTGCAGCACGTAGCCGATCTGGGGCAGGCTTCTACGGGTTTGACCGCACCTCAACCGGCGAAAAGCCCACCCTGCTTCAGCTCGACCGGCACCACCCGCTCCACCGCACGCACCCCATCACCCACTCTGATGGCACCACCCGTGAGCACGCGTGCAGTCATGCCGCCGTGCCCGCGCATGGCGGCGTAACCGCCGGGGCCGATTTCGGATTCCATGCGTGAGCAGGGCTGGCAGGGGCCCATGATTTCCAGCACCGCGTCACCCACCTGCACGTGCGCCGTGCGCAGCGCCACCAGGTTGATGCCCGAGACCACGATGTTGCGACGCAGGCGCACCGGGTCAACTGAATCAACGCCCGCCAGCTGGGCGATCACCGGCAGGTGCTCGGCCTGAATCAGCGTGACCTGGCGGGTGGACAACTCGGCTTCACCCCGACGGCCCAGCCGGTCGTCAGCCAGGCCAATTTTTGCCAGCGCCACGGTTTCGACGATCTGGCGCGCCGGGTTGCGCGGCGTGTCGCGCACGATGATGGCCTGAACCCGGCCCTGAACGTGAGGTGGTTTGTTGAGTTCGTGGATGGTTTTCATGGGGTTGTTGCGCTATATATTTAATAGCTGCTTGAGCAGACTATTCAAGGGCTGGAGCAGGTTTTTAGTCAGTAGGTAGTGAACCGATGACAAATGACCGCCGCCTGCAGCGTGCATGACAGAGGACAGACTCCTTACGAATCATTTGTCATGTCGGTGCATGGCACCGACGGTCATTTGTCGTCGAGCTGGCGGCAACGGAGCAGGCTGCATCGAGACCTTTCGCTCGGCCATGCGGTCTATCAGCCTTTGCATATTGGTCAGCGAGGCCAGGTGCAGCGACAGCCAGTGCAGGTCGCCCGCGCGAAACATGGCCAGCACCTGGGTGTCGTCCAGGGCCAGCAGCTTTTTTTCGTCGACCACCATCAAACCGTTGACGGTGAAGCTGCGGCCATCGGTCAGGTCAGCCTTGGCGTTCATGTCGGTGAGCAGACCGGCGGCCACTACGCGCTGGCAGAAGGCATCGGTGCGCTGGTATTCCTGTTGAAACTTGGTGAGAAATTCCACTGCGTTTTGCAGAAATTCGGTGCTGTGGCCTTGCGCATCAAACAAGGCCTGGCCATTGGGGTCGCGCAGGTTGTTGCAGGCTTCATCGATGCACACGCCCATGTCGGCACCGGGCATCTGGGCCAGTACAAAGGGGTAGCGGCGCACAAAGGCGGGTATGTACTTGGCATCCCACACGGCCTGGCCGTCGTTGCTCACATACAGGTTTTCCTGGGCACGCAAACCCAATATCACCACCGGAATGGTTTTGCCGCCGCTGCGGGTGAACACGATGGCGTATTCCTTGGCCGCTTCGTTGAACTCGACGCCGGCCAGGTACAGCGAGTTGGCACGGCTGGCAAACGCAAAGCCCAGGGTGGGGCCCACGCGCAGCGCACGATGGGTCTCGCGGTTAAGCAGCACAGGCTTTTCATAAAACGCGGTGTCGGTCATCAAATGTCCTTAAGGCATGTCGTCGTCATCAGCGCGATCGGCAGAGGCGCGCATCGGTGAGGCCAGCAGTTTGTCGATGCGCTTGCCGTCCAGGTCCACCACCTCAAACAGCCAACCTGCGCATTCAATGCGCTCGCCGGTGGCGGGCATGTGGCCGCTCACGGCCATCATCAAGCCGGCGACGGTGTTGTAGCGGCCCTTGTCTTCACCGGGCAGCTCGCGCAGGTTCAGGCGGGCTTTCAGCTCGGCCACCGGCATCAGGCCATCGAGCAGCCAGGAGCCGTCGTCGCGCGGTGTGGCCCAGGCGTCAGACGGCGCGCCGGGTTGCAGCTCGCCGGTGATGGCTTCCAGCAGGTCGCGCGGCGTCATCACGCCCTGCACCACACCGTATTCGTCCACCACAAACACCATGCGGCCCGACTTTTCACGAAACTGCTCCAACAGCTCCATGCCGGTCAGCGTCTCGGGCACAAACAGCGCGGGCAGCGCGTGTTTTTCGACCGGGCTATCAGGCTGCTGGGGCGACAGCTCCAGCAAGCGCCCCACGCTGATCACGCCCACCACATCGTCCAGCGAGCCCCGGCACACCGGGTACCACGAATGCGCGCCGCCTTTGCCCGCCTGGGCCAGGCACTGGGCCACCGTGAGCTGCGCACCCAGCCATTCAATGTCAGAGCGCGGCACCATGAGCGAGGTCAGGGGCCGGTCGTCCAGATGAAACACGTTTTGCACCATCTGCTGCTCATGCCGCTCGATCACACCGGCGTCCACCCCCTCTTCCAGGCTGTGGGCAATTTCTTCTTCGGTCATGCCGCGGGTGGCGGTGGTGTCGATGCGCAGCAGCTTGAGGGTGCCTTGGGTCGTGACGGTGAGCAGTGCCACAAACGGGCTGGCCGCACGTGCCAGCCAGCGCATGGGGCGCGACACCCAGCGCGCCACCAGCTCGGGGTAGAGCTGGCCAATGCGCTTGGGCACCAGCTCGCCAAAGATGATGGTGGTGAAAGTGATCAAGGTCACCACAATGCCGGTGGCGGTGATTTTTGAGGCTTTTTCAGCCAGGCCCAAACTGCTCAGCCAGGTCGCCAGGTCGTCGCTGAACGCCGCTTCGCCCACGATGCCGTTGAGCATGCCAATCGAGGTGATGCCGATCTGCACCGTGGACAAAAACCGGGTGGGCTCATCCATCAGCTTCAGGGCAGCTTGCGAGCCGTGGTCGCCGGCTTCTGCCAGTGCTGCCAGGCGCGCTTTGCGGCTGGACGACAGGGCCATTTCTGACATGGCAAACACACCGTTGAGCAGGGTCAACAGCGCGATCAATAAAAAGTCCATGAACTGCGGGGAGAATCAAACACCATGGCACTTTACTTGATAGGCGATGTGCAGGGCTGCGACGAACCCTTGGGGCGTTTGCTGGCCCTCATCGATTTTTCCCCCAGCCGCGACACGATTTACCTGTTGGGCGATCTGGTCAACCGCGGCCCCGACTCGGCTGGCGTGCTGCGTCGCCTGCGCAGCTATGGTCACTCAGCACTATGCATTTTGGGCAACCACGATCTGAGCCTGCTGGCTGTGGCCCACGGCGCACGCCAACCGGGTAGCCGCGACACCCTGGACAGCGTGCTGCAGGCCCCCGACCGCCCCGCCCTGCTCGACTGGCTGCGCCACCGCCCGCTGGCGCTGTATGCCCATGGCATGTTGATGGTGCACGCCGGTGTGCTGCCGCAATGGACCTTGCCGCAAACCCTGGAGCTGGCCCACGAGGTGCAACAGGCCATCCGCAGCCCCGACGCCGCCCATTTTTTTACCCAGATGTATGGCAACGAGCCCAACCGGTGGCACGACAAACTCAAAGGTGCCGACCGTCTGCGCCTGATCGTTAACGCCCTGACCCGCCTGCGTTTTTTCAACCGCGACGGCACGGTGGAGCTGAAAACCAGCGCCCCGCCCGCCCGCGCGCCCAAGGGCCTGGTGCCGTGGTTTGACATGCCCGAGCGCCAGACCGCCAGCACCCCCATTGCCTTCGGTCATTGGTCACAGCTGGGGCTGTTGCGCCGGCCCGATGTGCTGTCGCTGGACACCGGCTGCGTGTGGGGCGGCCAGCTCAGCGCGCTGCGCCTGGGCAGCACGCGGGCGCAGGACGAGTTGATTCAGGTGCCCTGCGAAGCGTGTTCGGCGGTGGAATAGCAGCAGCTGCGGTTTCGCAATCGCAAACACCGGTCGGGCTGTTCTCTTACGCTGCCAGCGTCTTTTGGCTGACGGCTTGCACGCCCCGCAGTTTCTAAATCGAGTCGGCTTTGATCTTTTTGGCGGTTCAGCCCAGCTATCTATTAATCAAGTAGCTACAAAAATAGTAGCAATTCAGTCCGGCCTGTTGATCAGATCACCGCCTCGTGCCGGGCTCCAGGCCAGCCATGATTCCTGGAACGACTTCGCGCAAGTGGTCGGCAAACTCCAGCAAGTGCGGTGCCTGGGTGCCATTTTTCGACCAACTTGCCTCAAAACTGAGGGTGACTTCGCGGCCCGATTTGTCGGCAATTGGAAAGGATGCGCGCGCACTCGCCACGACCTTTGAACTGGGGACGATTGCACAGCCGATTCCCAATAACGCCCACTCTTGCAGCACCTGATAACTCATGGCTTCGCCCGAGTATTCATGCAGCTTGCGCCGCTGGCTACGAAACAGTGCGCGGGTTGCGCGGGACAAGCCGCAGGCATCGGGAACCATCACAAAGATTTCATCCGCAATGTCTTTGATCTGTACCGATGGGCCACGCGGGCCGTGGGTCTGCACCGTACCCCGCGGGATGAAGCGCAGCGGTTCCTCATACAAAAATGTTGTCGTCCACGGCCCTTTGTTGACGTTGGCAACCCCGAAAACAAAATCTAGCAGCCCGTCATCCAGCATGCGGTAGAGATCCGTGAGGTTCATCTCGCGCAACACCACCTCAACATCGGCATTGCGCAAGCGAAATGGCTCAATCATCAGTCCCAACAGGCTTGAACTTACCAGCGGTGAGGTGCCAATACGAATCAAACGCTTGTGAGGACTGAGGAACACCTGAGCTTGGTGAACCAGGCAGGTCTGTGCGCTTAGCACCTCATTGATGTAGGGCAAGACATGCACCCCAAAGGGCGTTAGCGCGACATGCCGGGTTGTGCGCACAAACAAACGCTCGCCCAACTCGTTTTCCAGCTGCGCAATGCCGTTAGACAGCGTCGGTTGGGTGACACAACACTGGGCAGCCGCAGCCGTGAACGACCCGGTGGAAGCTACAGCACTGGCAAAGCGAAGTTGGCTGAGATTCATCGTTTATTTATAACATTTGAAAATAATTCGCATGTAAAAAGACAATTTACGAATAAGTGGCAGGGCGCGTAGTCTTCATACAAGTCAGTATCCCGCTGGCTAAACCTGAAGGAAAACAACCATGGTCTACTTACAAATCAGTCTCAACGTCGTGGCGGAAAATCGTCCTGCTGCCGCTGCGGTCTACACCCAATTCAAAGACCTGTTTCTGGCGCAGGCGAAAGGTGCGCAATCCAAGGAGCTGCTGCTGCGCGATGAAGACGTGCAGGTTCTGCATGGCTTCGATTCAGTCGAGAACGCCAACGCCTACCTGGCCAGCAAACTCTTCAACCAAGACGTGGTCACCGGGCTGAGCCCGCTGCTGCAAGGCCCGCCCGATGTGCGCGTCTACGCGTCGGCCTGACCCATCCCAAACCATTCCCATTTTTTGAAGGAAAACTCGATGACAACCAGATCACAACACCCGATGGCCAAACCCTTGTCTGCTGCGCTCATCGCGTTGGCCATGGCCTTGCCTGGCTTTGCAGGTGCGCAGACGGCATACCTGGAAATCACACTGAAGGTCGACGCACAGGATCGGGCCGCCGCAGGAGCGATTTACGCCAAGTTCAAAAAGCCATTTTTGACCCAAGTTCCGGGTGCAACGTCAAAGGAGCTTCTGCTGCGCGACGAAGATGTCCAGGTTCTTCATGGGTTTGCCACCCGCAGGCAAGCCGAGGCTTACCTGAGCAGCGATATCTTCACCAAGGATGTGGTGGTCGGCCTCAAGCCCTTGCTCAAGGCAGACCCTGAAGTTCGTATCTATTCGAGCCACTGAAGTTTGCGGCGGCACGTGTTCACTGCAAGGCGAACCTGCTCTCACCCCAGCTGCCGCGCCAGCAGCACCGCCGCATGCACCGCGTGGCGGGTACCGGTGCGCTGCGTGCCATCGGCAATCTGGTGTCTGCAACTGGTGCCGTCGGCTACCACGATGGCGTCGGGCTGGTTACGAATGGCGGGGAGCAACGTGAGCTCGGCCATTTGCATGGAAACGCTGTAGTGGCTGGCCTCGTAGCCAAAGCTGCCCGCCATGCCGCAGCAACTGCTCTCGATCAACTGCGGTTTGGCTCCAGGAATCAAGGCCAGCACGGCCATGATGGGCGAGACCGCGTCAAAGGCCTTCTGGTGGCAGTGGCCGTGCAGCAACATGAGTTTGTCGATCGGCTTGAGTTGTGACTTCAAGGTCTGAAGCCGCCCGGCAGCAGCCTCCCGGCCCAGGAACTCTTCAAACAGCAGCGCGTGTTGCGCCACCAGCTGCGCATCGGGGCCCAGGCCCATCACCAGCGCTTCGTCGCGCAAGGTCAGCAGGCAGCTGGGCTCCAGGCCGACGATGGGAATGCCCTTCTGGGCGTAGGGCAGTAGCTCGGCAATCAGTTCACGCAGCTTGGCTTTGGCTTCATGGACCATGCCACTGGCTAGATACGTGCGGCCACAGCACAGCGCTTTGCCATCGCTTTTTGCTCCGTTTTTTGTAGCTGCTCCAACAGTAAATCCCTGGGCCTGTAGCACTTTTAGTGCTGAAAAGGCGTTTTCGGACTCAAAAAAGGCGTTGAAGGTGTCCACGAAGAGCACCACGGGTTGGGCAGCGTGCAGCACCTCGTCCCGGGTGGCCAGTTGCGGATGGGAATTCCAGAAGGTGTGGCGCTGCCATTGCGGCAGGCTGCGCTGCGCTGAAAAGCCCAACAGCTTTTCGCTTAAGTACGCCAGGCCGGGAATCTTGTCGCGCAGGTTGAGTAAGGGGGCCAGGCGCGCCGCCCAGGGGGCGTAGTCGGGTAGCCGGGCAACAAGCAAGTCTTTGAAGGTGTAGCCGTGTTTGGCCTTGTAGTGGTGCAAAAACTCCACCTTCATCTTGGCCATGTCCACACCGGTAGGGCAGTCGCGCTTGCAGCCTTTGCAGCCCACGCACAGATCCATGGCTTCGTGCACAGCTTGGCTGGCCAGGCCTTCATCGCCTAACTGCCCACTGAGCGCCAGCCGCAAGGTGTTCGCCCGCCCCCGCGTGAGGTGCTTTTCCTCGCGCGTGACGCGGTAGCTGGGGCACATGGTGCCGGCGTCGAACTTGCGGCAGTGGCCGTTGTTGTTGCACATCTCGGCCGCTTTGGCAAAGCCTTCGGCGGGGTCGCCGCCGGTGCCAGGCGCGGTGGTCTGCTCGGTGACAGGGTCGTTTTGCACGTTCCAGGCCGACCAGTCAAGCGCGGGCTTGAGCGGTATCACGCGGTAGCGGGGCGAATAGCGCATCAGGCGCGTGTCGTCCATCGCGGGCAGCGGGTTTTCGGGCGTGCTCACCATGCGGCCGGGGCACAGCAGCTGCGCCGGATCCAGGTACTGCTTGATGGCCTTGAAGGCGTCGTTGATACGGGGGCCAAACTGCCACGCAATCCACTCGCCTCGGCACAGGCCGTCGCCATGCTCGCCGCTGTAGGCACCTTTGTATTGGCGCACCAATTCGCTGGCTTCTTCAGCAATCTGGCGCATCTTCACAGCACCTTGCTGGCGCATGTCCAGAATCGGCCGCACATGCAGCGTGCCCACGCTGGCATGGGCATACCAGGTGCCACGCGAGCCGTGTTTGCGAAACACGTCGGTCAATGCGGCGGTGTAGTCGGCCAGGTTTTCCAGCGGCACGGCGCAGTCTTCAATAAAGCTCACCGGTTTGCCGTCGCCCTTCAGGCTCATCATGATGTTCAGGCCTGCTTTGCGAACCTCCCACAGGTTTTTCTGCTGGGCGTCGTCGGTCAGATTCACCACGCTGCCCGGCAGACCCAGATCGCCCATCAGCTCGGTTAACTGCTTCAGGTGCGGCAACAAATCAGCCTTGCTGGCACCCGAAAACTCCACCAGCAAAATCGCTTCGGGCTGGCCCATCAAGGCGGTGCGGATGGTGGGCGCAAACGCGGGGTTTTGCAGGCTCAGCTCGATCATGGTGCGATCGACCAGCTCCACCGCCGTCAGCGTGCCGCTGCCCAATTTCACAATGTGCTGGGCCGAGTCCATGGCCTGGTGAAACGTTGGAAAGTTCACCACGCCCAGCACCTTGGTGCGCGGCAGCTCGGCCAGTTTCAGCGTGAGCGACTGCGTCAGCCCCAGCGTGCCTTCGCTGCCGATGAACAGGTGGGCCAGGTTCACCGAGCCGTCGGCCGTGTAGGGCTTTTCGCTCTGGTTATCAAAGATGTCCAGGTTGTAGCCGCCGACGCGGCGCATGACTGTGGGCCAGTGGGCTTGCAATTCGCCTTGCAAAGGCGTGGCCAGGTGCTTCACAAAATCGCCCAGCGCACGTGCCAACCCGCTACTTTTTTCATAGCTGCCCAAGCCCATTGGTTGAGCACGGGAGGTCAAAACCTCGATTCCCAGCACGTTGTGCACCATGTTTCCATAGGCAATGCTGCGTGAGCCACACGAGTTGTTGCCCGCCATGCCGCCCAGCGTGGCCTGCGCGCTGGTGGACACATCGACCGGGAACCACAGGCCATGGGGTTTGAGTTGCGCGTTCAGGTGGTCCAGCACCAGGCCGGGCTCCACCGTCACCTGGCGGTTGGCCA
Organism: Comamonadaceae bacterium; assembly: GCA_013297875.1. Classification (GTDB taxonomy): domain Bacteria; phylum Pseudomonadota; class Gammaproteobacteria; order Burkholderiales; family Burkholderiaceae_C; genus JAAFIW01. The sequence continues at coordinate 11,271 of JAAFIW010000020.1, forward strand.
CGTCCAGGCTCAGCACGCGGCGCATGTGCTGGGTGTGGTCGATTACCAGGCCTGCGCCCACGGTTTGCCCGCACTGGCTGGTGCCGCCGCCACGCGGCACGATGGGTACTTTCAAATCGCGGCAAATGTCCAGCGCGGTGGCCACGTCTTGCGCGGTGGTGGGGCTGAACACGCCTACCGGCATTTGCTGGTAAATCGACGCATCGGTGGCGTAGCGGCCGCGGTCGGCGGGGGTGAAGAGCACCTGGCCCTGGGTTTCCTGGGCCAGGCGGCGCTGCAGTGTGGCGGCCACTTCGTTGAGGGTTTGGGCGATGTGAGGAGGCAAAGGTGCATTCATAAGACTTATCGCCCGTCATCCCCGCGCAGGCGGGGATCCAGACGCGAGGACTGAGCGGCCAGGAACTTCGGCATGACGCTGAGGTGGATTCCCGCCTTCGCGGGAATGACGGAATTTGTGGTTTGCATCACGCCTTCTTCATCGCCAGCTCAGACGAGCGCATCAACTCCACCACCACATCGCGCTTGTTGTGCAGGTGCTGCACCAGCACCGCACGCAGGCCGGCGGCATCGCGGGCATCGAGCGCCTGCACCATCTGGTCGTGCTCTTTCACGGCGCGCTTCCATTTGGCGTCGTCCTGGTTGGAGCGAAAGCGCAGCGCTTGCAGGCGGGCATTGACCTGGTTGTAAGTGGCCTGCAGCACCGGGTTGGCGGCGGCGGCGTTGATGTGGCGGTGAATCTGCGCATTGAGCCGGTAGTAAGCCGGCAGATCGCGCCGGGTGTGAGCAGCCAGCATCTCGAAGTGCAGCGCCTTGATCTCGGACAGCTGGTCGGGCGTGATGCGTTGCGCCGCCAGTTCGCCCGACTGGCCCTCCAGCCCCGCAATCACTTCAAAGGTGTTGAGCACGTCCTGCTCGGACAGCAGCACGGCCACCGCGCCGCGGTTAGGCAGCAGCTCCACCAGGCCCTCGGCGGCGAGCATTTTGATGGCTTCACGCAGCGGCGTGCGCGAGACCTGCAGGCGTTCGCTGAGCTCGCGTTCGTTCAGCTTGGCGCCGGGTGCCACGGTGCCCTGCACCAGCATGTCGCGCAGGCGCTCAGCCACCTGGTGGTGCAGCGCGGCGCGGGGAATGGAGATGATTTCAGCGGTCATGAAACTATTTTGTATGCAAAATAACGGTTCGTCAACCCACGGAAATATCCAAAAATAAAATGAAACCCGATTGACAAACGTATTTTGTATGCAAAAAATAAAGCTTGCTGCAAAAATCCACCCACCCACTGCGGAGCTCCGATGCTGAACCTGGACTTTCACCCCACTGGCCGTCACTTTCTGCAAATTCCTGGCCCCTCGCCCGTGCCAGACCGCGTGCTACGGGCCATGAGCCTGCCCACCATTGACCACCGTGGGCCCGAGTTTGGTGCCCTGGGCTTGCAGGTGCTGGGCAAGGTCAAGCAGATCTTTCAAACCCGGCACCCGGTGGTGATTTACCCGGCCTCGGGCACCGGTGCCTGGGAGGCCGCGCTGACCAATGTGTGCAGCCCGGGTGACCATTTGCTGATGTATGAAACCGGCCATTTCGCCTGGTTGTGGCAGCAAATGGCCAAGCGCCTGGGCCTGGTGCCAGAGGTCATCGCGCTGCCCGGCACCTGCGCTGCCACCGGCTTGCCCAACAGCTGGCGCCACGGCGTCCAGGCTGATTTGATTGAGGCGCGACTCAAAGCAGACACCGCCCATCAAATCAAAGCCGTGTGCGTGGTGCACAACGAAACCTCCACCGGCGTGACCAGCCACATCGCCGCAGTGCGCCGCGCCATCGATGCGACCAAGCACCCCGCGCTGCTGCTGGTCGACACCATCAGCGGCCTGGCCAGCGCCGACTACCAGCACGATGCCTGGGGCGTGGACGTGACCGTCAGCGGCAGCCAAAAGGGCTTGATGCTGCCGCCCGGCATCAGCTTCAACGCCCTCTCGCCCAAGGCGCTGGAGATGAGCAAACACGCCACGCTGCCCACAGCCTTTTGGGCCTGGGACGAGATTGTGGAAATGAACAAATCCGGCTACTGGCCCTACACGCCCAACACCAACTTGCTCTACGGCCTGAATGAAGCCTGCGACATGCTGCTGGACACCCGCCACGGCGGCTTGCCAATGACCTTTGCCCGCCACCACCGCTGGGCCGAGGGCGTGCGCAGCGCCGTCAAGGCCTGGGGCCTGGCGATTCAGTGTGCCGACGCGGCGGTGTATTCCCCGGTGCTCACCGGTGTGGTGATGCCGCAGGGCGTGGACGCCGACGCCGTGCGCAAGCTGATCTACGAGCGCTTTGACTGCTCACTGGGCACCGGCCTGTCCAAGGTCAAAGGCCGCATGTTCCGCATTGGCCATTTGGGCGACTGCAACGACCTGACCTTGATGGCGGCCCTGGCCGGCTGCGAAATGGGCTTGAAGTTGGCGGGCGTGAAGCTGCACGGCAGCGGCGTGCAGGCTGCGATGGATTACTTCAGCGCGCATGCCGCGCCGGTGGCACTGGCCAAAGCGGCTTGAAGGAAAGATCATGGCCGACGCGCGCCGCTGTTTTACTCCTTCCCCCGCTGGGGGAAGGCGGGGATGGGGGCATGAGCACTGCAACGGTTTGCCAGCGTTATCACGCCGCATGCCCCCATCCCAACCTTCCCCCAGCGGGGGAAGGAGCCATGCGATTCACTATAAAAATAATAGCTGCTTGAGCAATAAATCTCTGGGCTGACAGCCTGTTTCGTTCAATTTCTGGAGACAAACCATGCAACGAAGAACCCTTTTCACCGCCAGCGCCGCCGCCACCGCCTGCCTGGCCGTACCCGCGCTGCGCGCACAAACCCTGCCCAATGGCCCGATCAAAATCATCGTGGGCTTTCCACCCGGTGGTGGCACCGATGCGCTGGCCCGGGTGGTGGGCATCAAGCTGCAAACGATGTGGAACAAAACCGTCATCGTTGAAAACAAGGCCGGTGCCGCTGGCGTGATTGCGGCTGATTTCGTCAGCAAGCAAGCGCCCGATGGCAACACCTTGTTGATGGCCCACATCAACAGCCATGCGCTGGGCCCCGCGCTGAACAGCGTGGGCTCGGGCATCAAGCTGGGCTACGACGCAGCCAAAGACTTCTCACCCATCAGCATGGTCGGCATCACGCCCAACCTGCTGGTGTGCAACACCGCCCAACCCGCTAAAACCGTGGCCGAGGTGGTGGCCCTGTGCAAGGCCAACCCCGGCAAAATCAGCTTTGCCAGCGCCGGTGGCGGCTCGGCCCAGCACTTTGCGCTGGAGATGTTCAAGCTGCAAGGAAAACTGTTTGCGCTGCACATCCCTTACCGCGGCTCTGGCCCGGCGCTGACCGATCTGATTGGCGGCCAAGTGAACTACTGCTTTGAAACCATGACCTCGGCCACCCCACACGTCAAAAGCGGTAAAGCCATTGCCATCGCCCAAACCCGCCTGAAACGCGCCAAAGGCCACCCTAATGTGCCCACCATGAACGAGTCCGGCTTCAAAGACTTCGAAGCCACCGTCTGGTACGGCCTGATGGGCCCCGGCAAACTCCCCACCGCCATGGCGCAGCGCATGAATGAAGACGTGAACACGGTGCTGGCCATGCCCGATGTGCAGGAAAAAATGGATCAATTCGGCGCCGAAGACGGCGGCGGCAGCATCCAGAAATTTGCCGACTTCATTGCGGCCGAGCAGAAGAAGTGGGCTGTCGTAGCAAAGGCGGCGGGGGTGAAGGCGGACGGGTGATCAGCCCGCAGGTTTGTCATTCGCGCGAGCCCCTTTTGGCGCGGGCATATCTATACGAACCGCTACCCGCGCAAGCTGTTCTGCATGGCCGCCTTGGCCACCTCGTCAAAGGCCTGATCGACCACATGGCGATCCGACACCACTTTCACCAGGCCTTGCAGCCGCAGCCGATCCAGCGTGCGCTTGGACATGGAATGCGCCGTGCCCGTAAGCGATGTAAACATGAACAAGGTGCCATGCGGGCTGGCCCAGGTCAGCTGGGCGCGTATCCACTTGCCCTCGGCCTGTAGTTCGATCCAGGCACCGGTCTGCAACTCGGCTACCGCCACGGGCTCGGGCGTCTGGGGCTCGGGCGCAGCAAAGTCTGCGACAGACATGTCGTGCGGTAGCGCCAGGTCTTGCGCCAGGTAGCCTGAATCCACCGCCTCCTTGTCGGCCAGCCAGGGATTGACAAGCGCGGGCAAAGGCGCAGGCGCGGCGGCCTCAACCGGCAGCGCGGCAGGTGGCTCCTGGTCGGCAGAACTGCTTGTTTCAGGGGCACCCACAGCATCGGGCTCGGGCTCAGCGGCCTCAACACCCTCAAGCGATTCCAGGGGCATCAAGCGCTGCGACATAGAGTCGTCCTCAGCGCCAGCAACCGGCTTGCCTTCATCCAGAATGGTTTGGTGAATGATCACCAGACCATCAAAAAACCGCTCGGTCAGCTCCGGCGGGTATTCGATATGGCTCAAGCCTTCGCGCAGACTGGCCAGCAAACCCGGCACCATCTCGGCCAGCTGCTGGCGATTACGCCGGGCGGTCTTTTGGTGAATGCTCCACAGCAGGTCTTGCACCAGGGCGTTGTATCCGCCGGGGTCTTCGCTGCCGTCGCGCGGGTTCAGGCGCGCATGGGCCACCACCTGCGCCCACGAGCCTTTGATGAAGTCGGCCACAAATGCCGGCACCTCACGCCCTTCAAACAGCTGCGTGTAACCAACCGCCAGATGCTGCGCCAGCAGGTTGCGCTGCTCGGCCTGCACCAGCGCACGTGCCCCCTCTTCGCGCTTGGCCACCAGGGCCTGATCCAGGTGCTTCCACTCGGCTTCCAGGTCTTCCACCGCCAGAATGAAATATTCGGCCGTGTGGGGCTTGCTGTTCAACTCGGTCATGGCTTCCTGCACGCCGGCCAGGAAACGATGACAGCCCTCATCGTTGACCGAAACATAGCCCAGGCTTCGCTGAGTGATGCGGTCCAGAAACACACGCGCCGGGTGTTTGCGGTCGCTGAAAAAACGCGAGTCGCTCTGGCACAGCGACAGCAGCACTGGCTCGAAATCGCGCAGTTGCTCGCGCAGTGGTGCCAGCAAACGTGCATCTTTGGCCAGGTTGTCCACCATCAGACGCACCACTTCTTCACCCAACTGATGACCTATGGGTTTCACCACCGGCTTGTCGCGCAAGGTACCACGTGGCACAGGCGGCGGCGTGGGCGGTGCCACGCGGCCCCGCTTTTCCAGGCGCTGCACCATGGCGTCCACCTGCTTGAGGTCTTGCAAGGCCACGAGCGACGCTGGCATGGTGTGCAAAAACTCACCGGCACCGGGCGCGCGGGCTGCACTGTCGAAGTCGCCGGCCAGCAAACGGCGCAGTTTGTCCAGCGTGAGCAGGGTTTTGGCCACCGAATCGGCCACCGACGCATTGGTGGCCAAAGCCGTTCCCATCGCCGTCTTGCCACCCAGCGGAACAGCAGGCTCGACCCCACTGGACAGCAGCCAATCCACCAACTCCCGGTAGATTTTGGACAGGCGAATGCCCAGCAAGCCCGAGGCAGGTGTGATCAGGGCTTCGCGCGACTCGGTGCTGGCCACCAACTCCTGCAGGGCTGCCTGCAGCGCCCGCACAAAAATCTCCGGGCGCAGCGGGTTCAAACCCGGTTGCACGGTGCGCCAGCCCAGCAGCGTGCTCATCAAGGCATCCAGCGGGGCCAGCGTGTCGCTGACGGCCAGCTCCACTTCCTGCTGGGCGCGCGCAATCTCGATGCTCTGGTTCAGCTCGGCATCTTCAAATAGCTGGATGTTTTCAAAACGCAGCGACTGCTGGTCGTAAACCTCCCGGCCACCCCGCTCAAACATCACGCGCCGCAAATGCGTGCCAAAGGTCTGTTGGGCCTGACTGGCGTTGCGCGCCAACAGGTCGACGGCCATTTTGATGCCGGGGTGCTGCAGCCCGTCGATGCGGCGGTTTCCGGTCTGTTTCAAGGCCAGCTGCAGCGCATTGATGATGTCGCCCATCATCGGCGGAGCATGTTGCAGCACCGTTTCCAGACAGTCGTTCAGACTGGGCTGAGTGGCCTGCGCATCACCGGCTACGCCAAGCCGCAGCTTCAAAAGTTTCGCCATGCTGGTTTGAGAAAATCACCGAGGAATAAATCGCACACTCAAGAAGAAGCTCCTGGCGCGAACCGATGTAATTATGGTGGCTGGCGGCACAATTGCGTCGCCGCCCCGCCTCGTGCGGAAACCTCGGCGGCGTAAATGAGACAATATGCGGATTCACCTTGTCCAGTTGGCGGTGAATTCAGCGTTCTGCTGAGGGCCCCTCAAGCCCACTCTTTGCATCCCTTGTCAGCCTCAGACTGGTCTTGTAGGTAGTAACCCGCAAGGCAGGCCGATGACCCCAGCGCCCCGGACGGGCGCCTTTTTCCCAATATGAACTTTGATGAACTGAACCTGGCACCCGCCATCTTGAAAGCTGTGCGCGAGCTCGGCTACGAAACCCCCACCCCGATTCAGGCACAAGCCATTCCCGCCGTACTAGACGGTCAGGACTTGCTGGCCGGCGCGCAAACCGGCACCGGCAAAACGGCCGCATTTGTGCTGCCCATGCTGCACAAGCTGAGCATGAGCCGCAGCGCCCAAAACCGCTTTGGCGGCACCGGCATCCGAGCCCTCATCCTGACGCCCACCCGCGAGCTGGCAGCGCAGGTCGAAGAAGCCGTGGGCGAGTACGGTAAATACCTGCAACTGACCTCGACCGTGATTTTTGGCGGCGTGGGCATGAACCCGCAAATCAGCCGCATTAAAAAGGGCATCGACATTCTGGTGGCCACACCGGGCCGCCTGCTCGACCTGAACCAGCAAGGCTTTTTAGATCTGTCCACCGTGCAAATGCTGGTGCTCGACGAAGCCGACCGCATGCTGGACATGGGCTTTATTCACGACGTGAAAAAAATCCTGGCCCTAGTGCCTGCCGACAAGCAAAGCCTGCTGTTTTCGGCCACTTTCAGCGACGAGATCCGCGACCTGGCCGGTGCCCTGCTGCGCAACCCGCAAAGCATCCAGGTCACGCCGCGCAACACCACGGTGCAGTTGATCACCCAGACCATTCACCCAGTGGGCCGCAGCAAGAAAAAGCAGTTGCTGGCACACATCATCAACGAGCACAACTGGAGCCAGGTGCTGGTGTTCACCCGCACCAAGTTTGGTGCCAACAACGTGGCCGAGTTTTTGACCAAAAACGGCATTCAGGCCATGGCGCTGCACGGCAACAAGAGCCAGGGCGCACGCACCCAGGCGCTGGCAGGCTTCAAGAGTGGCGACATTCGCGCGCTAGTGGCCACCGACATTGCCGCCCGCGGCATTGACATTGACGACCTGCCGCACGTGGTGAATTACGAGATTCCCAACGTGAGCGAAGACTATGTGCACCGCATTGGCCGCACCGGCCGCGCCGGTGCCAGTGGCGAAGCAGTCAGCCTGGTGTGCCTGGATGAAGAAGGCTTCATGCAGGACATCGAGCGCTTCACCAAGCAGAACATCGAAGTGAAAATCGTGGACGGCTTCGGCCCCGAGCCTGGCGAGCACGCCGAGCCCATTGCCATGGGCCGCCAGACCATTTGGGGCGGCGCCGGTAAACCCCCCAGCCGCGACGTGATGGCAGCCGCCGCCAAAGCCGCCCGCACCGAAATGCTGCAGCGGGTGCGCGAGTCCAAAGGCACGACGGGCGCTGCCGGTGGCGGCGCAGGCCGGGGCAATGCGGGCCGCAGTGGCGGCAATGCAGGCGGTGGCGGTGCCCGGGGCGGCCAGGCTCGCAGCGGTGGTGGCGCAGGCCAGGGCCCACGGCCACCGGCCCAGCCCAGACAGGCTTACGGCAACGGCCAGGGCAACCTGCCTGCGCGCGGTGGCCGGGGAGGGCATGGCGCTGGCGGCGGCTTTGGTGCACACGTGAATAACGGTGGTGGTGGTGGTGGATATGGCGACGGCCAGGATCACAACGACAGCGATGACCACCGCCAGCCGCGCGAAGGCGCGCACAACAGCCGCAGCCCGTTTGTGCAAACCGCTGCCCCCGTGCAGCGCAGCACCGACGGCCAACCCGATCCGCTGCGCACCAGCGTGGACAGCATGGGGGGCCGCGGCAGGCGTGGTGGTGGAAATGGCGGTGGCGGCGGGGGCCGAACAGGTGGTGGCAACTCAGGAGGCGGCTATGGCGGCAACGGCGGTGGTGGCGGCGGCGGACGGTCGAATCGTTCTGGTGGCGGGGGCTTCGGGCCTCGTGGGCCAGGCGGTCCTTCAAGGTCTTTTGGCCGATAAATCGGTTGCCACCGTTCACAGCGTAGGCCGGCGCGTGCTGCCCGTGCAGCACGCCAAGCTGGTGCAGCACACACTTGACTTGGCAAATCCGGCGGCGCTGGCTGCCCTGCCCCCTGTGCAGGAGGCACTTGTGGCCCTGGGCACCACCTTGAAAGTGGCAGGCAGCCGCGACGCCTTTCGGGCCATCGATTTCACGGCTGTTGTGGCGCTCGCCCAGGCCGTATATGCACAAGGCGCTACAAAATTTGCAGTGGTCAGCGCCATGGGTGCCAGCGCCCGGTCAACGGTGTTTTACAGCCGCGTCAAAGGCGAGATGGAAGACGCCCTGCAAGCCATCTGCTTTCAGACCCTGGTGATCGCCCGCCCTTCCCTGCTGGCCGGTGCCCGCGAAGCCCTGAACCAGGCCGCCCGCCCCGGCGAACGCATCTCGCTGCTGTTTGCACGCGCGCTACGGCCACTGATTCCGGCCAACTACCAAGCCGTCAACGCAAGCCAGGTCGCAGCCGCCTTGCTGCACGCCATGCGCAAGGGGCCTGCCGGTGTGCGCGTGATGTTGTCGGGCGAACTGCAGCAGTTTTGAGCTGCTTTTTTACTATCAATTAGATAGCTGCTTGAGCAGTATTTACTTGGGCTGGTGGCTGATTTTGTATAGAAATGACGTCGGTGCGCTTAGCTTGATACCCGCCGCACCGCATCTGCACGCAGGTGCAAATCGGGCAGCAGCTCCAGGCCCAGGCCGGGCTTGTCGCCCAGACTGACTTGCCCCTTGGCCACCACCGGCAGCTCGGTCACCAGCTCCCGGTACCAGCCGGTGTAAAACGCCCGCACGCTTTCCTGAATCAGCGCGTTGGGCGCGTGCAAGCTCAAGTGCGTAGACGCCGCCCACACCACCGGCCCCGTGCAGTCGTGCGGTGCCACGGGCAACTGCCAGGCGTCGGCCATGGCCGCGATTTTTCGCGCTTCGGTCAGGCCACCGCACCAGCTCAGGTCCAGCATCACCACACCGGCCACGCCGGTTTGCAGGTAGTCTTTAAAGCCCCACTTGTAGCTGAGCGTTTCGCTGGCGCAGATCAGGGCGTCGCAGTCTTTGGCGTAGGCCTTGAGCAAATCCAGGCTGTCCATGCGGATCGCATCTTCATGCCAGAAGGTGTTGAAAGGTTTCAGCGCGCGGGCGATTTTTTGTGCCATCGGCAAGCGCCACAGGCTGTGAAACTCCACCATGATGTCCATTTGCTGGCCCACCGCGGAGCGGATTTTGCGAAACGGCTCCAAGGCTGAATCCAGTTCAGCCGGGCTGATGTACTGGCCGCCACTGGCCTCGGCCGCCTTGTCAAACGGCCAGATTTTCATCGCGGTGATGCCTTCGCTGAGCAGCGATTGCGCCAACTCGTCGGCATGGTGCAAAAAGCCTTGCAGGTCTTCGTAGGGGCCATTGACCTGGCCCAGTCCCCAGTTGCTGCTGGTCTGGTTGGCGTTGCTGCGCACATATTGGTAGCCGGCGCAGGTGTTGTAAATGCGGATGCTGTCACGGCTTTTGCCGCCCAGTGCGGTGTGCAAAGGCATGCCAGCGGCCTTGCCAAAAATGTCCCACAGCGCAATGTCCACCGCGCTGTTGCCGCGCGTTTCCACACCCGAGCCGCGCCAGCCCAGATAACCCATCAAATCGGTGTTGCGCGCCTCGATGGCCAGCGGGTCTTTGCCGATGAGCCGTGGGGCCGCCCATTCGTGCAAATAGGCCTCGACCGCTTGCGCGCCCATGAAGGTTTCACCCAGCCCCACCAAGCCTTCGTCGGTGTGCAGCCGCACCCACAGAATGTTGGGGAACTCGCCCAGGCGCAGGGTTTCCAGCTGGGTGATTTTCATCGGAAAAGCTTATCCGCCGCGCGCCTTTTTCAGTGCATCCAGCACGGCGTTGACGGCTTCTGCGCCGATGGTGGGCACGTTTTTCTCGTAGACCGGTTTGACCTTCTCAAACATGCGCACCTGCTCAGCCGAGCTCACTTCGTTGACCTGCATGCCCTTGGCCTTCAAGCTGGTCAGCGCTTTTTCGTTCAGGGTGCGGTTGGCAGCACGCTGCACTTTTTGGCCTTCCATGGCGGCCTCGCGCAGCACCGCCTGCTCCTGTGCGTTCAGCTGATCCCACAGCTTTTTGCTGTACAAAATTAGGAACGGTGTGTAAGCGTGGCGCGTGACGCTCAAGAACTTTTGCACCTCGTTGAATTTGCTTGTTTCGATGGTGACAAAGGGGTTTTCCTGGCCGTCAATCGTCTTGGTTTCCAGCGCGGTAAACACCTCGCCAAAGGCCATGGGCACGGCATTGGTACCCAGGGTTTTGAAGGTGTCTAAAAAGATGTTGTTTTGCATCACGCGCACTTTCACGCCGTCAAAGTCTTCCACCTTGGCCACCGCGCGCTTGCTGTTGGTCAGGTTTCTGAAGCCGTTTTCCCAGTAGGCCAGGTTAATCAGGCCAGCTTCTTCCAGCTTCTTGTTGAAATACACGCCAGCCGGGCCATCCAGCACGGCATCGGCCTCTTTTTCATTAGCAAACAGGAAGGGCAGATCAAACGCGCCCAGCTCTTTGACGATGCCCACCAGCGGGCTGGACGAGGTGCACACCATCTCTTGTGTGCCTGCGCGCAGGGCCTGCGTGGCCGGCAAATCGCCCCCGGCTGAGCCGCCCCAGAAGGCGACGATCTTCATCTTGCCGCCGGTTTTGGCGGTCAGAATTTCCTGCATCTTTTTCACGCCCACGCCCACCGGGTGGTCTTCGTTCACGCCGTTGGTGAACTTGATGGTGCGCTCGGCAAACTGGGCTTGCGCGGCAGTGGCCATCAGCAGCGAAGCACCGGCCAGAAGGGATACGAGAGTTCTGCGTTTGAACATGGTTGTCTCCTAGGGTTTCAGGGGTTGAGAAAGTGAAATCAGCGCATCCAGAATCGCAAAGGGACCATCACGATTTCGGGGAACAGCACCAGCGAAAACAGCACGATGAGTTGGGCGATCAAAAACGGCATCACGCCCTTGAACGCGTCGTCCATGCTCACCTTGGCCACACCGCACACCACGTTCAGCACCGTGCCCACCGGCGGCGTGATGAGGCCAATCGCGTTGTTCATGATGAACAGCACACCGAAGTACACCGGGTCAATGCCCGCCTTCAACACCACGGGCATCAACACCGGTGTGAGGATGAGCACCGTGGGCGCAAAGTCCAGCGCGGTGCCCACCACCACAATCAAAATCATGATGACAAACATCAGCAGCATCTTGTTGCCCATGAAGGGTTCCAGCAGGCTGGCCACTTCGGTGGGAATATTGGCCACGGTAATCAACCAGGCACTGACCATGGCCGCGGCCACCAGAAACATCACCACGGCGGTGGTTTTGCCTGCGGTGAGCACCAGGCTGTACAGCTGCGACCACTTGAGCTCACGGTAAATGAACATGCCCACGATGAAGGAATACACCGCAGCCACCACCGCCGCTTCGGTCGGTGTGAACAAACCAAACTTCATGCCGCCAATGATCAGGATGGGCAGCACCAATGCCCAGATGCCATCCAGCGTGAGGCGCAGCCGCTCTTTGTAGGGCACGCGTGGGGCCGAGGGCACATTGTCTTTGCGCGCCACCCACCACCAGGCAATGCCGATGGCCACACCCATCAGCACACCCGGCACGATGCCAGCCAGAAACAGCTTGGTGATCGACACATTGCCCGCCACACCAAACAGAATGAATCCAATTGACGGCGGGATAACCGGCGCGATGATTCCGCCTGCCGCGATCAAGCCGCAGGAGCGGTTCAGCGGGTAGCCGGCCTGCTTCATCATGGGAATCAGGATGGCCGCCAGCGCTGCGGTGTCAGCCACCGCAGAGCCAGAGATCGACGCCAGGATGATCGCGGCAATCACCGCCACATAGCCCAGGCCGCCCTTGAAATGCCCCACATACGACAGCGCCAGGTGCACGATGCGCCGCGACAGGCCGCCGGCGTTCATGAACTCGCCCGCCAGCAAAAAGAAGGGCACGGCCAGCAGCGGGAAGTTATCAGCGCCGTCGACAAAGCGCTGCGCAATGATTTGCGAATCAAACGCCGGCAGTTGCCCGGTGAGCGTCATCAGCGCCATCAAACACACGCCGCAAACCAGTAGTGCATAGGCAATGGGCATGCCCAGAGCCATGGCCCCCAGCAAGCTGAAAATGAAGACGCTGACGGTCATGGCTTGGCACCTTGGGAAATGGCTTGTTGCGCCTCTTTCAGGCCCTCGGCTTCGACAATCTGCACCATGTCGGCCTCTGCCAGTTGGCCGGTGAACAGGCGGTACAGCTTGGAGATGTTGAAGATGCCCATCACCACCGCCACCACATAGCCAATGCCATAGACCCAGATCATGGAAATGCCGACCACCGGCGAGACGTTGGTGACCTGCAACTCATGCATCTTGTAGGTGCCCAGCAAAAACAGGCCATTGCAAAACAGCATCAGCGATTCACTCAGAAACAAGCAGACTTTTTTGCCCAGCAGCGGTAGGCGAATCACCAGTGTGTCCACGCCCAAATGCCCGCCCTCACGCATGGCCACCATCGCGCCGATGTAGGTCAGCCAGATGAAGCAGTAGCGGCTCATCTCCTCAGAGATGGTGATGCCCGAGTTGAAAACGTAGCGCAGCACCACGTTGCCAAACACCATGATGACCATGGCCACCAGGCAGGCCACCACCAGGAACTCCAGCAGTTTGAAGAAGAGGTCTATGGGTTTTTGCATGTTTCAGGACGGGTTCGGGCTCAAGGACGCACAAGTCGCAGAGGTCGCGCAGAGGTGCGAAAAATTTCATTCAAGTAAACCGTCATTCCCGCGCAGGCGGGAATCCACGTCAGCGCGCCATGAACGCAACGATCAGCAAAGACTTCGCGCCTGGATCCCCGCCTGCGCGGGGATGACGAGCTGTACTCAGTTGTGAACACAGTCAAGCCGCCTTCAGTAACGACGCAGGCTGACTCAAGCGTGGCAAACGCCGACGCGAAGCCAGCACCTGCTCAATGTCGTCGTGCGCACCGTCGATCAACACCAATATGGCTTTTTCGGCTTTGCCGGGGTTTCGGGCAATTACGGCATCGAGCACCGCGCGGTGCAGTGGCAGTGAGCCTTTGGGGCCGTCTTTGCGGGTGGTGGAAATTTCAAAACTGGTGCGCAGCAAGGCACCTAGGGCTTTACTCATCTGCACGATCATGCGGTTGCCGCAGGCGCGCAGCAGGCCCTGGTGAAAGCGCAAGTCGTGGGTCACGTAGTCACCGCCCTGCTCTACCGCATGCTTCATGCCCGCATAGGCCGCTTCTATTTCCATGATGTCTTGCGCGCTGGCGCGCTGGGCGGCCAGGCGCACGGCGGCGGGCTCCACCACGCGGCGCAGGTCTTGCAAGTCGCGCAGAAACTCGGGGGTCAGGCCTGCCTTGCTTTGCCAGGTAATCACATCGGGGTCAAACCAGTTCCACTGGTCGTCGGGCAGCACCCGCGTGCCCACCTTGGGCCCCGTGCTCACCAGCCCCTTGGCCACCAGCGACTTGATGGCCTCGCGCACCACCGTGCGGCTCACACCCAACTCTTCGCCCAGCAAGGGCTCGGCAGGAATCGGCGAACCTGCGCTGTAGCGACCCGCCACAATGGCTTCGCCCAGGTGGTCTACCGTGTTGCCGTGGACATTTTTGATCATGGTTTGTACTAGCCTACCCGCTCAATGGTATGACCATAATATGTTTGAAAATTCAGGACTAACCCTATGACCAACCTATTCAAGACCGACATTCCCAAGCCCCGTAAACAACCCAGCGAACTGCGCAGCCAGCAGTGGTTTGGCCGGCAAGACCGCGACGGTTTTGCCTACCGCAGCTGGGTCAAGGGCAAGGGCGTGCCGCACGACCAGTTTGATGGCCGGCCGGTGATCGGCATCTGCAACACCTTCAGTGAACTCACCCCCTGCAACAGCCACTTTCGCACGCTGGCCGAGCAGGTGAAGATTGGTGTGTACGAGGCGGGTGGCTTTCCGCTGGAGTTTCCGGTGATGAGCCTGGGCGAGACCCTGTTACGCCCCACCGCCATGCTGTATCGAAACCTGGCCAGCATGGACGTGGAGGAGTCGATTCGCGGCAACCCGATTGACGGCGTGGTGCTGCTGATGGGCTGCGACAAAACCACGCCTTCGCTGGTGATGGGCGCAGCCAGTGCCGACCTACCCACCATCGGCGTGAGCGGTGGCCCCATGCTCAGCGGCAAGTGGCGCGGGCAGGAGCTGGGCAGCGGCACCGGCGTGTGGAGCATGAGCGAGCAGGTGCGCGCGGGCACGCTGAAGCTAGCCGATTTTTTTGAAGCGGAAAGCTGCATGCACCGCAGCCATGGCCATTGCATGACCATGGGCACCGCCAGCACCATGGCCAGCATGGTGGAAGCGCTGGGCATTGGCCTGCCGGGCAATGCAACCTACCCGGCGGTCGATGGGCGGCGCAACGTGCTGGCCCGCATGGCCGGGCGGCGTGCGGTGGAGATGGTGCACGAAGACCTGCTGCTGTCGAAAATTCTCACCCGCGAAGCCTTTGAAAATGCCATCAAAGTGCTGGCGGCCATTGGTGGGTCAACCAATGCAGTGATTCACCTGATTGCGATGGCCGGCCGCATTGGCGTGAAGCTGAATCTGGAAGACTTTGACCGCCTGGCCAGTGAACTGCCGTGCCTGGTCAACCTGCAACCTTCGGGCAAGTACCTGATGGAAGACTTTTGCTATGCCGGTGGCCTGCCGGTGGTGATGAAAGAGATTGCTGGGCACCTGCACACCGAAGCCGTTACCGCCAATGGTCGGACCCTTGGCCAGAACATTGCTGACGCGCAGAACTACAACACCGAGGTCATCAAACCCCTGGCCGCGCCTTTCAAAGCCAATGCGGGCATTGCGGTACTGCGCGGCAACCTGGCCCCGCGCGGCGCGGTCATCAAACCCAGCGCCGCCACGCCCGCGTTGATGGTGCACACCGGCCGCGCCGTGGTGTTCGAGAACATTGAAGATTTTCACGCCCGCATCGACGATGAAGACCTGGACATCGACGAGCACTGCGTGATGGTGCTGAAAAACTGCGGCCCCAAGGGCTACCCCGGCATGGCCGAAGTGGGCAATATGCCGCTGCCACCCAAGGTGCTGAGGAAGGGCATTTCCGATATGGTGCGCATCAGCGACGCCCGCATGAGCGGTACCGCCTATGGCACCGTGGTGCTGCACACCGCGCCTGAGGCCGCGGCCGGTGGGCCACTGGCGCTGGTGCAAAACGGCGATTTGATCGAGCTGGACGTGCCGCAGCGGCTGATTCAACTGCACGTGAGCGACCAAGAGCTGGCCCGCCGCCGCGCCGCCTGGGTGGCCCCCGAACCCAAGCTGCAGTCAGGTTACTGGAAGCTGTATACCGACCATGTTCTGCAGGCTGATGAAGGCGTGGATCTGGACTTTTTGGTGGGTAAGCGGGGGGCCTTTGTACCGAGGGACAACCACTGATGTTGTCCCAGCTGCCTCACTCCTTCCCCTTCCGGGGGAAGGTTGGGATGGGGGCACGAGCATGACCACGCCAATGGGCTTTATCACTTGCATGCCCCCATCCCCGCCTTCCCCCGGAAGGGGAAGGAGTAACAACCCATCATGAACGACCCCTACCTCATCGCGATCGACTGGGGCACCACCACCCTGCGAGCCGCCGTGCTCGACGCTCGGGGCCAGGTGCTGAAAGAAACCCGTCAAAAGCGCGGCATTCTGTCGGTTGCACCGGGTCAGTTTGCTAGCGTTTTGGTAGCTGCCACAGCAGACTTTCCATGGGCTGAAGGCACTTTTTGCTTGATTTCTGGCATGGCGGGTAGCCAGCAAGGCTGGCGCGAAGCGCCTTACTGCCTGTGTCCGGCTACGCTGAACGATCTGGGTCAGGCCCTGACCTGGATCAAGCCCGACCGCATGGCCATCGTGCCCGGTCTGCGCTGCGACCGCCACGGCGCGCCCGATGTCGTGCATCGACAAAGCATCCCTGACGTGATGCGGGGCGAAGAGGTGCAGATTTTTGGTGCGCTGAATCTGCTGGGCCTTCGCGACGCCACGGTGGTGTTGCCCGGCACACACAGCAAATGGGCCACCGTTCGAGACAACCAGGTGCAGCACTTTTTCACCTGCATGACGGGTGAGTTCTATGCGCTGCTGCGTGAGCACTCCATCCTGTCGCGCAGCCTGCCCAAAGAGGACGGCCCGCTGGATGAAGCTGCTTTTGACCGCGGCGTGGCCCACGCCCTGGTCAGCGGCAGCCTGTTGGCCAGCGCCTTCAGCACCCGCACCCTGGCGCTGACCAAACAACTGGCGCAGCCAGCGCTGCCCAGCTACCTCTCGGGCCTGGTAATTGGTGAAGAGCTGCGCACGCAATCCTTGAGCGCATCAGACCCGCCGCTGGTGGTGGTCGGCGCACCGGCGCTCACCCAGCGCTACCAGCGCGCGCTGGCCAGCATGGGCATACAGGCCCGCTGCGTGGGCGACGAAGCCACCTGGCGCGGCCTGTTCAACGTCTACCAACACGTGCCATGACCCACCCCACCGACAAACTGCGCCAAGCCCTGCAAACCCTTCCGCTGCTGGCCATTCTGCGCGGTCTGCCAGCACAGGACGCGCTCAGCATCGGCCAGGTGCTGGTTGCAAGCGGCTGGTCCATCATCGAAGTGCCGCTGAACTCGCCCCAGCCCCTGACCAGCATCGCCAACCTGGCCCAGGCTTTCCCGCAGGCCCTGGTGGGCGCAGGCACCGTGCTCAGTGCCGCGCAGGTACGCGAGGTACACGCGGCAGGCGGTCAACTCATCGTCTCGCCCAATTTCAATGCCGATGTGGTGCACCAGGCCGTGCAGCTGGGCATGGTCTGCCTGCCCGGCGTGATGACGGCCACCGAGGCTTTTGCCGCGCTGCACGCCGGTGCCAGCGGCCTCAAACTCTTCCCCGCCGACATGGCAACCCCTGCCGTCGTCAAAGCCCTGCGCGCAGTGCTGCCCGCCGACACGCTGGTGCTGCCAGTGGGCGGCATCACGCCACGGAACATGGCGGCTTATCGGGCGGCGGGTGCCAACGGCTTTGGCATAGGTTCGGCGCTGTACACACCGGGCTTGACAGCTGAACAGGTACAGCAAAACGCTACGTTATTTGTAGCTGCTTGAGCAGATAATCTATGGGCTAAAGGCCTATTTGGCTTTAAAAACACCCCAAACACCATGACCACGACACCTACCCTTTCATTCGGCCTACACCACCGCGTGACGCTCATCACCGGCGGCGCACAAGGCATTGGCGCTGCCTGCGCACAACGCTTTGCGCGTGAGGGCGCGCTCGTGGTCATGGCCGATGTAGACGCTGCTCGCGGCCAAGCCTTGGCTGATGAGCTGGGTGCCTTGTTCGTTCTGTGCGACGTGGGCGACAAGCGCCAGGTCGACGCACTGGTAACCCAAACCATCGCAGCCCATGGCCGCATTGACGTGCTAGTCAACAACGCGGGCATTTTCAAAGCCGCCGATTTTCTGGATGTGACCGAAGCCGACTTTGATGCCGTGCTGCGCGTGAACCTGAAAGGCGCTTTTTTGGTGGGCCAGGCCGTGGCGCGCGAGATGGCAAAAGCTGGCAAAGGAAGCATCGTCAACATGAGCTCGGTGAACGCCACCTTGGCCATTCCCAACATCGCCAGCTACAACGTCAGTAAAGGCGGCATCAACCAGCTCACGCGTGTGATGGCGCTGGCGCTGGCCGACCGCGGCATTCGCGTGAACGCGGTGGCGCCCGGCACCATTGCCACCGAGCTGGCCGCGCAGGCGGTGCTGACCAGTGAGGCCGCGCGCCAACGCATCCTGAGCCGCACGCCGATGAAGCGCCTGGGCCAGCCCGAAGAAATTGCCGATGTGGTGGCCTACCTGGCCAGCGACGCCGCCAGCTACATCACCGGTGAAATCGTGGTGGCCGATGGCGGGCGTATGGCGCTGAATTACACGGTGTCGATCGACTGATAACGCAACACCAAAAGGAATTCACCATGCCCAGCCAACAAACCCTTGACCGTTTCATCGCCCGCGTCGTTGAAGGCGCGCATGTGCAAGCCATTGAAGAGTTCTACACCGCCGATGCGTCCATGCAGGAAAACCACCACCCGCCGCGCGTGGGGCGTGATGTGCTGATGCAGCACGAGCAGGCGGCGCTGGATCGGGCTGCATCTGTTGCATCAACCTGCGTGCAACCGGTGTTTATGCAGGGCGATCACGTGGTGATTCGCTGGATTTTTGACTTCACCGGCAAAACTGGCACCACGACACGCATAGAAGAACTGGCTTACCAGCGCTGGGACGGCGAAAAAATCGCAGAAGAGCAATTTTTCTACGATCCGGTGCAATTCAAGCCGCGCTAGCCGTGCCGGGTACCGGCCAAGTCTGTATGGTCGCAGCCAATATTGCACTGTTGCCGAACAACCACCAGGAGCCCATACCGTGTTTAAGCCATTCATGACGAGACAAGTTTTGCACAACCCCTGCCCTACAACAGTGCCAAGCCGATCAGACAGTCGCGTCAAACGGGTCGCTGGCGTGCTGCCCGCTTTGTTTGCCGCCGTGTTTCTTGCCAGCTGTGGCGGTGGAGACGGCGAATCCGTTGTGGGCCCGCCAGGGCCTGCGGGTGCAACGGGTGCGCCGGGCACTGCGGGGGTGACGGGCGCAGCGGGAGCCATCGGCGCACCCGGGCCAGCAGGCGCGCCGGGCGTGGCGGGTGCACAGGGGCCTGCGGGCGCACCCGGCGCGGCTGGACCGACCGGTGCGTCTGGGCCTGCTGGCACCAGCACCGTGGCAACCGGCAGCGCCACCACTTCGGTGGGCGCACCCGGGCCAGCAGGTGCACCGGGCGTGGCCGGAACCCCGGGCGTGGCCGGGCCACCAGGCCCAGCCGGCCCACCCGGTGCTAGCGGCGCGGGCTCGGGCACGCTGGTGCTGAACAACGCCGCGGTTGCCAGCATGCCGCAGGGCAACTCGGTCACGCTGCAAACCACAGTCGATGGCGCAGACACGGTCATGCGAATGGTCACACCGGCCACCGCCGCCAACCCGGTCGGGGCGTTTGTCGGTGGGGGCACCGGCAACAAGGCCATTCTGGGTTTGAGCGGTTTTGCCGGCATGAAGCTCACCGATCTGGGCGGGCTGGAGTTCGACCTGAAGGTGGTCACAGGCCCGACCACCAATATCTATATGAACTTCATCATTGACCTGGACTGCAGTGCTGATGAGGTGCCCACAGCACTGACGATTGCCGACATCCGTGCGCGCCGCCGGGTGGTGGTGTGGAACCCCGACATTGCCTCGGGCTATGCGGTGGGCGGCGGTTACACGCGCTACGCCGCCTCGTTTGCCAGCAGCCAGTGGAGCATTGTCGGAACGCCGACGCTGGGCCTGTCAAACAACCCCGCCGCCAGCGCACCACTGACGCCGCTGACAGGCTACCCCTTTGCTTGCGTGGTGGATGGCGTGACAGCCGACGGCGGCCTGCCGCGCAACACAGCGGTGGCCGCGTGCAACACGGGTGCGGCGCTCACGCCAGCCGACTCGGCCAATTGCGGTCAGCCGACGGCAGGCGCTTTGATGCTGCTGGGCGACTCGGTGAACCTGCTGGCCCGGGAGGTCTGGGTCAAGCGGATACGGGTGCGCGACCGGGTGGTGACGTTTAACTGAGAGTTTGCGCGTCAGGCAGCCGGGCTCTTGGGTTCATCAGCCGGCGTGGCCGCCTCACCGGGCTGGCCCGGCATGCCAGGTGCATCGGCAGCGGTGTCCCCCTCATCGGGCAGGCCGTCGGCCTTGCGCTTGAGTTTTTCCTGCTTCTTGGCTTTTTTGGCCAGCTCACGTTGCCGTTTTTCGTAGCCGTAGTTGGGAGTTGCCAAGGTAGTGTCCAGTTCTTTGAGTAGCTTTGATTCAATGCGACCACTTTAAGCGATAAATGTCAGGTGTTTGCACCGGCAGATGCATTCAAGGCATTCAGTAAATCGGCCTGCAAATCGGCCACCGACTCCAGCCCCACCGAAAAGCGCACCAACACCCCTTGCTCCGCCCACGCCGCACGGCTGGTCTGGCGCATGGCCGGCATCTGATAAGGCACCACCAGGCTGATAGGCCCACCCCAGGAAAAGCCCAGCTTGAAGAGCTTCAAGGCATCACAAAACGCATCGACCTGCGCGCTGGAAAAACGCTTGTCAAACACCACCGAAAACAGACCTGCCGCCAGGCCCTGCGGGCCACACACCGCCTGCCAGTGCGCATGGCCGGGCGACGCAGGCAGGGCCGGGTGCAGCACCTGTGCGATTTCGGGCCGCGTGGCCAGCCACTGCGCCAGTTCGCGGGCTGCCACGTCATGCGCGCGGTAGCGCAAGGCCATGCTGGGCAGGCCCCGCAAGATCGCCTCTGCATCGTTGGCCCCCACGCCCAGGCCCAGGCGCATGTGGGTGGCTTTGAGTTTGAGGTGCAAGGCGTCGTCACGGGTGATCACGCTGCCCATCAGCACATCACCACCACCGCTGGGGTATTTGGTCAGCGCGTGAATGGAGATGTCAACACCGTGCCCTGCATCAAACGTGAAGGGCGCAAATGCCAACCCGGCACCCCAGGTGTTGTCCAACGCGCTGGTCACGCCACGCTCGCGGCAGATGCGGGCCAGGCTCACCAGGTCTGGAAACTCCATGCTCACCGAGCCGGGTGCTTCCAGCCACACCAGCGCGGTTTTGGGGCTGATGCGGGCGGCCAGGTCAGCCGGATCCATCGGGTCATACAGCTGGTGGTTGATGCCGTAAGCGGCCAATTCGCCTTGCGCCATGGCTTTGTTGGGGCCGTAGGCGTTGTCGGGCAGCAGCACCTCGTCACCCGCCTTGAGCAAAGCCAGGCTTACATTGGCAATGGCAGCCAGCCCACTGGGTACGAGCAAGCATTGCAAACCGCCTTCCAGCGCGCTCAATCGCTCCTCCAGCAAAAACGTGGTGGGCGTGCCGTGCAGGCCGTAGGTGTAGCCCAGCTTGTTTTGCCAGTCACGCGCGCGCATCGCGGCGGTATTGGCAAAAATAACGGTGGAGGCCTTGAACACGCCCGGCTGGGGCGCGGCAAAGCCTTCGGGCGGGCTGTAGGGGTGGTGAATGAGCTGGGTTTGAGGGGTCATGCCGCACATGTTAGCCAGCCTGCTTTCACAGAAGTGGCGCACAAACCGCAAAGATTCGCAAAAACGCATCTTGCAGCTCCATTACTTTCCACCTCTGACCCGCTTCCTCTGTGCCTCTGTGTTCAATGACTTCGCACCCGCTCCCTAAAATGGCCACACCCCCATGACGAACACTCCCACCATCCGCGAACTGCCCGACGAGTTGATCAGCCAGATTGCGGCTGGCGAAGTGGTGGAGCGGCCAGCCTCGGTGGTGCGCGAGCTGGTGGACAACGCGCTGGACGCGGGGGCCATGCAGATCACCGTGCGCTTGCTGGCTGGCGGCGTGCGGCTGATTGCGGTGGAAGACGACGGCATGGGCATACCCCGCGAGCAACTGGCGCTGGCGCTCAAGCGCCACGCCACCAGCAAGATCGCCAGCCTGGCCGATCTGGAGTCGGTGGGCACCATGGGCTTTCGGGGCGAGGCGCTGGCCGCTATCAATGCGATAGCGGCCACAGCAATCCTTTCAAGGGCTGGTGGCCAAAATCATGCCTTTTTGCTCGATGGCGGCACGGGAGAAATCTCGGCCGCCGCTCGCAACCCCGGCACCACGGTGGAGGTGAAAGAGCTGTTTTTCAGCACGCCCGCCCGCCGCAAATTTTTAAAGACCGACGCCACCGAGCTGGCCCACTGCGTGGAAGCCGTGCGCCGCCACGCGCTGGCCCAGCCGCAAGTGGGTTTTGCGATCTGGCACGAGGGCAAGCTGGTCGAGCAGTGGCGCGCGGCCACCCAGCAGCAGCGGCTGGCCGATGTGCTGGGTGCCGACTGGCTGGCCAGCAGCGTGGCGGTGAACCACACCACGGCAGGCCTCATCGTGACCGGTCAGGTCGGCACGCCCGATGCGTCGCGCAGCCGGGGCGACCAGCAGTTTGCCTACGTGAATGGCCGTTTTGTGCGCGACAAGGTCATCACGCATGCGGCACGCAGCGCCTATGAAGACGTGCTGCACGGCCACCGCCAGCCGGTTTATGTGCTGCACATTGGCATAGACCCCACGCAGGTCGATGTGAACGTGCACCCCACCAAGATTGAGGTGCGCTTTCGCGATGGCCGCGCCGTGCACCAGGCCGTGCGCCACGCAGTGGAAAACGCGCTGGCCGTGCCGCGCGCGGGTGCCACGCAGCCCGTACCCACGCAGCTGGCCTCCACGGGCACCGAATCCCCGGTTTTTGAGCCAAATCAGCCAACAGCCCATGTATTCATTGCTCAAGCAGCTATGAATTTTGAAGCGCCGACACGACACCAAGTGGCCGATTCGGCAGCCCAACTGCAGGCCTTGTGGGGCACACCGCGCGCAGCCCCGCCCGCTGTGCAGCCACCGGTCAACTTACCGATGGGCCTGGCCGTCTGCCAACTGCATGGCATCTACATCCTGGCCGAAAACGCTTTAGGGCTGGTGATTGTGGACATGCATGCCGCGCACGAACGCATCGTGTACGAGCGCTTGAAAAACGAGCTCGATTTGCGGCAGATCACCAGCCAGCCCTTGCTCATCCCCGCCACCTTCCCTGCCAGCCCACAAGAAGTAGCCACCGCCGAAGCCAGCGCCGACACCCTGCACACGCTGGGCCTGCAGATCACCCCGTTTTCCCCCAAAACCCTGGCCGTGCGGGCCGTGCCCTCCAGCCTGGCCCAGGGCGACGCGGTGGAGCTGGCCCGCAGCGTGCTGGCCGAGCTGGCCCAGCACGACGCCAGCACCGTCATCGCCCAGGCCCAGCACGCCCTGCTGTCCAGCATGGCCTGTCACGGCGCGGTGCGCGCCAACCGGCGCCTGACCGTTGAAGAAATGAATGCGTTGCTACGCCAGATGGAAGCCACCCCCCGCAGCGACCAGTGCAACCACGGCCGGCCCACCTGGCGGCAGATCAGCGTAAAGGAGCTGGACGCGCTGTTTATGCGGGGGCGATGAGGGTGCGCGCAGAATCCCGTCGTGAACTCGTTTGCTACTGATTTAATAGCTACCCACACCCTTCCAGTCTGCACGTTTCCCCGATTCGCTTAAAAAAAGGCATATTGATGACCATCCACACCATCCTGAAGATGGGCGATGCCCGCCTGCTGCGCGTTGCCGCACCGGTCACAGACTTTGACAGCGATGCGCTGCATCTGCTGGTGCGCGACATGTTTGAGACCATGCAATCGGTCAATGGCGCGGGCCTGGCCGCGCCACAGATTGGTGTGGATTTGCAACTGGTGATTTTTGGCACCAACGCCATCAACCCCCGCTACCCCGACGCACCGCTGGTGCCACGCACCGTGCTGTGCAACCCGGTGATCACCCCGCTGGATGCGCAGGAAGAAGATGGCTGGGAAGGCTGCCTGTCAGTGCCCGGCCTGCGCGGTCTGGTGCCGCGCTGGGCCCGCATTCGCTACACCGGCTCAGACCCCTATGGCGACCCGATAGACCGCACGGTGGACGGTTTTCATGCACGGGTGGTGCAGCACGAATGCGACCACCTGATTGGCAAGCTGTACCCCATGCGGGTGCGAGATTTCACACAGTTTGGCTTTACCGACGTGCTGTTTCCGGGCCTGGACGCGCAAGACGACTGATTTCAGAATCAGCCGCTGCCGCAACCACTGCCCGCGCCGTGCCTTACGCCGACATCGCAGGCCCGCCGCAGGCCTCGCGCACGCAAGCACGCAGCCAGCGATGTGCGGGATCGCCGTCCATGCGTGGATGCCAGAGCATGGAAACTGTGAATTCTGGAACGGGCACGGCAAGCGCGAAGGTGTGCATCCCTGTCAGCAGATTGCCGGTGTGTCGTTCAGGAACGGTGGCAACAAGGTCGGAACCTCGCGCCAAGGCCAGCGCAGCGGCAAAGCCGCCGACGGTGGCACCAATTCCCAACTTGATTCCGAACGCTGACATGGCCTCGTCAAGCGGGCTTTGCGCATTCGCTTGGCGCAGGATGCGGATGTGGCTGGCGGCGGCATAGCGTGCGGCGGTGACCTCACCCGCGCTCATCGCGTGCCCCGTTCGGACGACGCCGACATAACGGTCGCTAAACAAGGCCAGTGTTCGCACTTCCGGGCCGGTGGTTTGGTCTACGACGCCAGTTTCCAGATCGACAGAACCGTCGCGCAACGGTGCGCGATCCTTGTCCAGCTTGTGGCGAAAGTGCAGCCGTGCGCCGGGGGCCTGTGCCGAAACGCGAGCCAACAGTGCGGCGCCGAAATTTTCGACAAAGCCTTCACTGGCCCGCACGGTGAACGTGCGCTGGAGTTGTCCGAGATCCAGCGCGGTGGCGGGCCGCAACGCGGCTTGGGCATCGTGTACGAGCTGAGCGACGGAATCACGCAGCTCAAGTGCTCGGGGCGAAGCGATCAGCCCACGCCCGGCCCTTACCAACAGGGGATCGCCGGTTGCCTCGCGTAGCCGGGACAGTGCCCGGCTCATTGCTGAGGGGCTGAGGTGCAAACGACGGGCCGCACCGGCAACGCTGCCTTCGGCCAGCAATACGTCCAGCGTGAACAGCAGATTGAGATCGGGTCGGGACATGGCATTGCTCCAAGCGGGGTGGTGAGACATGGCGTCGCATGCATGAACCAAGTGCAAATGATGCGCCTTCCGCAAAACCGGCTTGCTGCCTAAGCTTCCGGCACTGGCAACCCTTCAAGGAAAAGATCTTGACTACCCTGACTACCTCTCAAACGCCGACAGCCTCCGTTCGGTGGGTGCTGGCCAGCCTCTCGCTGTCCATGCTGCTGTCGTCACTTGGCACCAGCATCGCCAACGTCGGTTTACCCACGCTCGCTGAGGCCTTCAACGCCTCCTTTCAGCAAGTCCAATGGGTCGTGCTGGCCTACCTCCTGGCCATCACGACGCTGATCGTCAGCGTCGGGCGCGTGGGTGACCTTGTCGGTCGCAGGCGGTTACTGCTGGCTGGCATTGCTCTGTTCACTGAGGCGTCCGTGTTATGCGGCATGGCTCCGACACTCGGGCTGCTGATCGCGGCACGGGCAGCTCAGGGTCTTGGGGCCGCCGTCATGATGGCCCTGACCATGGCGTTTGTTGGCGAGACCGTTCCGAAGGCCACGACGGGTAGTGCGATGGGCTTGCTCGGAACCATGTCTGCGGTCGGCACGGCCCTCGGCCCAACGCTGGGCGGCGTTCTGATCGCAGGCTTTGGCTGGCAGGCGATTTTCTTCACCAATGCACCTCTGGGTGTGCTGGCTCTTGTGCTCGTTCATCGCCACCTGCCAGCGGACCGTCAGACGTCACCGAAGCAGACTCGCTTTGACCACGTCGGAACGCTGCTGCTGGCGCTCACGCTGGCCGCCTATGCACTCGCGATGACGATCGGGCGTGGCAGCTTCGGTGCACTCAACGTCGGACTTTTGGTGGCCGCGGTGTTCGGGGTCGGGCTGGTTCTGCTGGCTGAGGCGAGCGCCGCATCACCGCTCATCCCCTTGGCGCTGTTCCGCGATCCGCTGCTGAGTGCTGGCTTTGCCATGAGCGCGCTCGTCACGACCGTGGTGATGGCGACGCTGGTGGTGGGCCCGTTCTATCTGTCGGGCGCGCTGGGTCTCGATGCCGCGCGTGTCGGGCTCGTCATGTCGTCGGGCCCGGTTGCCGCAGCACTGTCGGGCGTACCCGCCGGCCGCTTTGTGGACCGGTTTGGATCGCATCGCGCCAGCGTCGCAGGACTTCTCGCCATGGCGTTGGGCTGTGCGCTACTGACCCTGCTGCCCAGCAGTTTCGGTGTGCCGGGCTACATTGCTCCACTCGTGGTCATTACGGCTGGCTACGCGCTGTTCCAGGCGGCTAACAACACCGCCGTGATGACGAATATTCAGCCCGACCAGCGAGGAGTCATCTCCGGACTGCTCAACCTGTCGCGCAACCTTGGTCTGGTCACTGGTGCTTCTGTCATGGGCGCGGTGTTTGCTCTCGGATCGGCAACGAGGAGTACCATCACAACGGGCTCTGCGGCCGCTGAGCGCGGGATGCAGACCACCTTCGGTGTGGCCACGGCCCTGATCGCCACTGCCCTGGCAATTTCGGCTCTTTCGCGGCGCGCCGCTTCTCCAGCCCGCATCACAGGGCCCACCTGACCGCAACGGCAGCGCATTGGTGACCTGCACACCCTGACACGGCCAGCCAAGGCCGATGTAGCTACAAGCCGCTCCTTGCTTGCCTTCTTTGGCCTCCGTCGGAGGCCAGCCCTCGGGCACTTGCCCGCTGAATAAATCCGTCTGTCTCAATTGATTAGGAGTCCGTGATGTTGAATCCCAACCTTCGCCTCAAGACCATCAGCCTCGCCTTGGCTGCATCCCACACGCAGGTAAGCGTGCCCAGGCGACCGGCTGTAAAACCTGTAGCCGCGACAACCCGATTCCTCAAGTCCATCCCCATCGTGATGGCAGCGCTGCTGTGCACGCCAGGCGCTTGGGCATTCCAGGCGGGTTGGCGGCAGATGAGCATTCCCGGTGCCAGCCCCGAAGCCCCGGCAACCACGGTTGCGCTCTACTACCCGACGCAGGCCCCGGCGCGCGCAATTCCCATGGGCCCGTACACGCCCTATGTGGCCATTCAAGCCGCGCCGGAGTCAACGGTCAAGGGCCTGATCGTTTTGAGCCATGGAACAGGGGGCAGCGAGCTTGGCCACAGCAGGCTGGCCGAAGCGCTGGCTGAAGAGGGCTACTTGGTGGCAGCGCTGCGCCATCCGCGTGACAACTGGCAGGACCACTCGCTGTTCAACGACAGCCCTGACAAGGTTTTCGATCAACGGCCCCGGCAGGTCAGCTGGGTGATCGATGCCTTGCTGCGCGATCCGCAATGGAAGGACCGGATCGCCCGGGATGCTCAAGGTCCGAAAGTCGGCGCTGTGGGGCACTCAGCTGGCGGGTACACGGTGTTAGCCCTTGCGGGAGCTCAGCCCGATAAGGCGCGCATCGCCCAGCACTGCGACGCCAATCGGGCCGATGACCCGATCTTTTGCAAGACGGCCCGCGCCGACCCAGCCGCAGCACAGCCCTCTGCAAGCCCAGCTTCTGCCGCACCATTGACTGACGGGCGTGTGCGCGCGGTGGTGGCGTTGGCCCCGTTTGGTGTGGTGTTCACTGCATCCTCGCTGGCAAACATCCGGATGCCGGTGGCCATCTACGAAGCTGAGAAAGACCGTTGGCTGGTACCGCGCTTTCACGCCGAATGGGTTGCCCAGAACCTGCCGGGTGTCGAACTGCATCGCGTGCCAAATGCCTGGCACTTCGCATTCATGGACACGCCGGGCATGTCCATATCTTCACCGGATGGTGACGTTGCGGCAGACCCTGTAGGGTTTGACCGCACCGCCTTCCTCAAGCAGCTTGCGCAGGAACTGCCGGCCTTTTTTGACAAAGCGTTCAAGTAGCTTGGCGATGCCAGCAAGTGCCCCCCGCAATCGCCCGTTTCTACATCAAACTGACTTCGACCCGACGGGCCTGCGCACCGGTTCCAGCCTTGATGTCTTCTGGTTTTTTCAGCTCGATTTTGTCTTCCGGCACGCCGCCCAGTTTGAGCAGGTCGCGCACGGCGAAGGCGCGCTGTTTGGCGATTTCGGCGTTTTTCACCGGGTCGCCCGTGCCGTCAACATAGCCGCTGATCACGGCCTTTTTGCCGGCTTTGACGCCGCTGATGATGTCACCCAAGGCCGCTGCCGCACCGGAAGCTGGCTGGGTTTTACCGCTGGCAAAGTAGAACTTCACTACGCCGTTTTCAACATTGACCGACTCGGCATCGGCGGCCGGTTCGGCTGCGGCTGCAGATACCCCACCGGTTGCGGTGGAGTTGGTGGCCACGGGCATGGACGACGTGGCTGCGCCCAACGACACCGCCGCACCGGTTTTCATGGCCGGCATCTCAGCCTTGGCCACCGGGTTGCCGTGAAACTGCATCATCAAGGGCACGATCAGGAGGGCCACAATGTTGATGATCTTGATCAGCGGGTTGACCGCAGGGCCAGCCGTGTCTTTGTAGGGGTCGCCCACGGTGTCGCCAGTCACAGCGGCTTTGTGCGTGTCGCCGCCTTTTTTGTGGGTTACGCCGTCTTTGTCAACAAAGCCGTCTTCAATCAGCTTCTTGGCGTTGTCCCAGGCTCCGCCGCCAGTGCACATCGAAATCGCCACAAACAGGCCGGTGACGATGGTGCCCATCAGCAAACCGCCCAAGGCTTTGGGGCCCAGCACCAAACCCACGATGATGGGAACGACCACTGGGAGCAACGACGGAACAATCATTTCCTTGATGGCTGCTGTCGTCAGCATGTCCACAGCTTTGCCGTACTCCGGCTTGGCCGTGCCTTCCATGATGCCCTTGATGTCGCGAAACTGGCGGCGCACTTCCACCACCACCGCGCCCGCTGCGCGGCCGACGGCCTCCATGGCCATGGCCCCAAACAGGTAGGGAATCAGGCCACCGATGAACAGGCCCACGATGACCATGGGGTCGCTCAAATCAAAGCTGATTTTGGTGCCGTAGCTGTCCAGCTTGTGGGTGTAGTCAGCAAACAGCACCAGCGCGGCCAGACCGGCCGAGCCAATCGCGTAGCCCTTGGTCACGGCCTTGGTGGTGTTGCCCACGGCGTCCAGCGGGTCGGTCACGGCGCGCACGCTGGCAGGCAACTCGCTCATTTCGGCAATGCCACCGGCGTTGTCGGTGATGGGGCCGTAGGCATCCAGTGCCACGACGATGCCGGCCATGCTGAGCATGGAGGTGGCCGCAATCGCAATGCCATACAAACCTGCCAGGTTGTAGGCGGCCAGAATGGCCACGCAGACAAACATCACCGGCCAGGCGGTGGAGCGCATCGAAACGCCCAGGCCTGCAATGATGTTGGTGCCGTGTCCGGTGGTGGAGGCTTGCGCAATGTGGCGCACCGGGCTGTATTGGGTGCCGGTGTAAAACTCGGTGATCCACACCAGCACGCCGGTGAGCGCCAAGCCCACAAAGCAGGCACCGAACAGCTTCATCTGGCTGCCCGCTGTGCCCAGCGCGTTGTCGGGCATTACAGCCGAGGTGACAAAGTAAAACGCAATCAGCGACAGCACGCCGGAGATGGCCAGACCCTTGTACAGCGCAGGCATCACATTGGTCATGCCGGGTGAGGCTTTCACAAAGAAGCAGCCAATGATGGAGGCGATGATGGACACGCCACCCAGGGCCAATGGATAAAGCACGGCGCTGGTTGGCGCAGCGGCCACCAGCAGCGCACCCAGCACCATGGTGGCGATCAGGGTCACCGCATAGGTTTCAAACAGGTCGGCGGCCATGCCCGCGCAGTCGCCCACGTTGTCGCCCACGTTGTCGGCAATCACGGCGGGGTTGCGCGGGTCGTCTTCGGGAATGCCAGCCTCGACCTTGCCCACCAGGTCAGCGCCCACGTCAGCACCCTTGGTGAAAATGCCGCCGCCCAGACGCGCAAAAATCGAGATCAGCGACGAGCCGAAAGCAAAGCCAATGAGCGGGTTCAGCAGTTTGGCCAGCGCTGCACCGTCGCTTGAGCTGCCGCTACCGGCCAGGTACCAGTAAAAACCGGTCACGCCCAGCAGGCCCAAGCCCACCACCAGCATGCCGGTGATCGCGCCGCCACGAAACGCAACGTCCAGCGCGGGGCCAATGCCCTTGGTGGCCGCCTGTGCAGTGCGCACGTTGGCGCGCACCGACACGTTCATGCCAATGAAGCCGCAAGCACCCGACAACACCGCGCCAATCACAAAGCCAATGGCCGATTGCATGTCCAAAAACACACCAATCAACACCGCCAGCACCACGCCAACGATGGCAATGGTCCGGTATTGGCGCGACAGGTAGGCAGCAGCACCGGCTTGAATGGCGGCTGCAATCTCTTGCATACGGGCGTTGCCCGCGTCTTGGGAAAGAATCCAGCTGCGGGCCCAGATGCCGTAGACCACGGCTATCAGTCCGCAAACCAGTGCCAGCATGAGCACGGCGTTGCTTGTCATGAACGTTTCTCCTAAATGTTTAGCTTGGAAGAAACCTCCTGCAAGTTGCTCTGCAACGCGCGGTGAGGTTTCCGCTGCGTTGCTTCCTCGACACCCAAAAGGCTAGGGCTGATTGGCCAACGGGCGCAATATAAACGCAAAACTCTCCGCAAAACAAACAGCCCCCGGGGATGCCGGGGGCTACTGGGGCAAAACCAGGGTTTTGCCTAGGAAACCTGTCAGATCAACCGTCGCATCAGCACTTCAGTTCGGACTGGCGGTCACGCGCGGTGCGCTTTTGCTTGGTCAGGGCGTCCTGCTGCTGTGGAGGCAGGGCTTTTTTCTCCTGCTCGGCAATCGACTCGAGCGATTTTTCGAGCTGTTTGCACTCGGCCACATCGGCAGATTTGGGTGCGGCTTGCACGAGCAGGGGAGCCAGGGTTGCGCCAATGATGGCAAGCGTGGCTATGGCGGAACGGATCATCATCCTCTTCTTCTCCAGATTAAAAGGACGCGTATTGTGTATCAGCCGGGCTACCTGGGAACTTAGAATCAGCCCTTCTTTGAGCGCTGTCAGCGCACCACCCAAACTTAACGCCACAACCCATGTCTCTTGCCAAAGTTCATCCCGGAAAAAATGCCCCCCACGAATTCAATGTGATCATCGAGATTCCGATGAATGCCGACCCTGTGAAGTACGAGGTGGACAAGGAAACCGGTGCGATTTTTGTGGATCGCTTCATGAGCACGTCCATGCACTACCCCACCAACTACGGCTATGTGCCCCAGACCCTGAGCGGCGACGGCGACCCGGTCGATGTGTTGGTGATCACGCCCGTGCCCTTGATTCCTGGCGTGGTAGTGACTTGCCGGGCAGTGGCCATCTTGAAAATGCAGGACGAAGCCGGCGAAGACGGCAAGGTGCTGGCGGTGCCCATCGACAAAAAGTGCTCGCTTTACACCCAGTGGCAAAAGCCTGAAGACATGAACCCGTTGCGCCTGAAAACCATCTCGCATTTCTTTGAGCACTACAAAGACCTGGAAGAAGGCAAGTGGGTCAAGATTTTGGGTTGGGAAGGGCCAGAGGCCGCCCACAAAGAAATCGCCGACGGCATCATGAACTACCAGCGGGCGAACGCCGCATAGAAGCCAAACAGATCCTATTTGCTGATGCCCTGTAGTTGCTCGGTCTGTAGCAACTGCATCAGCAGGTCAATGGCCTGTTTGTGCAACACATTGGTGCTGTGCTGGCGGGCATCTTGCAACACCTGCTGGATGTCGGCGGGCTTTACCAGTTCCATATCCCAATCTGGGTAAAGACGCTCGGACACGCCGGCAAACGAGTGCAACTCGGTGATGCAATTGTGCCGGGTATCCTGGTGCAGCCTGGACATCAAGGCCCTGACCTGAAACCGCGGGCCCTCCAGCCATTGCAGAAACATGCCACCGCCATACATCAGCAGGCCTGTTACCTCAATTTGCGGGTTGTAGCGCTGTGCAGTCGTCACAATCTGCCAGACATCATGACTGTCCAGGCGCTCAGTGGCGTGACTGCAATACAGCAGGCTGTACAGATCGGGAGGATTGAAGTTTTCCAAGAGCACCTCCTGAGAACCAATGGCGTTCGTTACCCTCAGTTACTTGATATTTTAGCCCCCTTCTGAGGCTGGCAAAAATATTTGCAGAAACAAGTAGAAAGCAATTAGCCCCGATTCGGATCGGGATACAGCCAAGCCTTCAAGCCATACAGACCGTTTCTGTCAAAAGGCTTCCATTGACCTTCCGCCTGCGCCAGGCGATCTGCCACGGCCCACCAAGCGCTTGGGTTCAAGCCTATGCCCACATGGCTTGCAAACACCTCGATGTTCTCGGTATTTGGGTTGACTGAACTCGGTGCCTGAATGCTGCCCTGCCAGGCCACAATACCGTCGGTTCGGGAAAACAGGCTGGTGGTGGGTACCGGTGGCGCCTCCGGCAGGTTGAAGCTTTCCGATTCACGATGAATGTCTCGGCCGCTGGTGAGCTCGTACACGCGCCAGGCGTTGGTTGATTTGGGTGTGCCGGCGAACGGCGTGCCCAGCGTGATCACGCCGCGCACCATGTGCGGCAATTCCTTGGCCAACTCCCGTGCGTAGATGCCGCCCAGGCTCCAGCCAATCACCGAGACTTTGCGGCCGCTTTTCGCAAACGCCTCGGTTAACAGGTCTTTGGCGCTGGTCAACACACCGGCACGCGGCCCAAAGTTGATGCCCTGGCTCCAACCTTGGGTTTGATAGCCCAACGAATCCAGGTAACGGCGCAAGGGCACGGTAGCCCCATCGCCCGAAGCCAGCCCCGGAAACACCACCACCGCATGGCCATCGCCCGACTGTGCCTGCTGCAACAAAGGCCATGATGGGAATACAGCTCCAAACTCCCAGAACGCCCGGAATTCCATCGCCAGCAACGCCAGACTGGGCGGCGGCATGTTTGGTGCGGTGTCGGGGCTTGGGTCAGCTTCAGATTTGGGTTTGCGTACGCGCGCGTTGGAAGAGGTTGCCATCAGCTAGGTGCTTGGGTTATGAAACACATCATGAAACAGTAAAAAGCCAAGTAAGACAGTAGCAGTTTTCAATGCTGTCCCCATTCAATTCAGCGGGACATTAGAGCCCTAACCCTTTTTTTTGGTCACTTCAGCGACCTGCCACTTAGTGGTTACTACTGATTTTGTAGCTGCCGGCGCAGTTTCCACCTGGGCTAGCGATGAATATCGGACAACTCTAGGAATGCTGAACGCACTTTGACAGCCGAATGCGAACGAAAACCTCGAAATAGCTCGACATCTCGTTACCAAGTGCTTGAATAAGCGTGTGTTTTTTGTGACGCAGGTCACAACTCCTACTTGCGCCGTGGTTAATCTAGACGTAAGTTTCACATTTCAAACTAAGTGGTATCAATCTCTGGACGCTGACACATGACTTGGCTCAAAACCACACTGCGCAACAGCATTTACAGCCTGCTGGGCGGCACGACGTCTGCGGAGCCGACGACGACCATGATGCAAAGCAGTGTGGAAGACATTCGTGCCGCGATGCAGCACGCGTTGGGCGCAGAAGGCGAGCAGCGTTTTGTGGCCGTGACCCGCCGAATCCGGTATGCGGATGACATCCAGGGGCTTTGGTACGTGAGAGGTGAGTTGATGGCTGCGCTTTCAGCCATGCATGGCGAAGTGGCCGCCCGTGCGGTGATTGCTGAAATCTCCGGCCTGTTTCAAGGCCTGTTGCCGCCCGGTCTGTCTACGAGCCCCGGTCGCCCCACAGGACCAAGACATCCCGCCCCTCGGTAATCAGCCTGACCTTGGCCCCCACCGGCAGCAGGACTTTGGTGGGCACATGACCAAATGGCAAGCCGGTGAGCACCGGTATCTTCAACTGACTTTGCAACCAGTTCACGACGGTTTGAAACTGAAAGCCCTTGTCGTGTGAGCTCAGTTGGTATTGGGTGAACTGCCCGAGCACCACCGCTTTTTGCCTGGCGAGAATCCCCGCATTTAGCAGCTGTGTCAGCATGCGTTCGATGCGATAGGGGTGCTCATTGACATCTTCAAGGAACAGCACGCCGCGCGCAATGGACGGCAGGTAGGGCGTGCCCACCAGCGCACTCAAAACGCACAGGTTGCCACCCCATAAAACAGCATTTTTCAGATCCAATGTGCCAATTGCGCTTGCCTGGTGAGCTCGGGCAGCTATCAAATCAGGAGTAACTGAGGTTTGCTTTCGAACCGCAGGAAGCCGCCACCCGGCTCCCTCGCCCTGCCCTGCCAACAGGTCGTTAAAACAGGCCTGCATGATCTCGTCTGGCTCTTGCTCGGCACCGAAATCTGCACCCAACGCAGGCCCAGCCCAGGTGACGGCACCGGTTTTGGCGAGCAAGGCCATCTGCAAGGCGGTGAAATCACTCAAACCTACAAACTGCGTACCACGTTCGACCGCTTTGGCAATCGATGGGTAGTTGATGTGCGGCAGGATGCGGGTCAGACCATAGCCGCCGCGCGAAATCAGTGCCACCTGCGCCCCACTGGCTGCTGCACGGGCAATGGCGGCGACTCGGGTCTCGTCGTCGCCTGCAAAACGCATGTGGCTGGCCAGCACGGCCTCGTCGATTTCAACCTCATGGCCCTGGGCCGTCAAACGGCGCACGCCGCGTTTGAAGCCAGCTTTGTCACGAACGGCGCTGCTGGGCGAGTAGATGTAGATATGGGCCACGATTCGGTGGCTCAGGCTGGCGTGCTTTTCAGTTGGCCCGGCTTCTGAACGACAGACGGCCTCTCGGCAGGTGCAGCGGATGCGAGGTTGCCAATGCCCAGAAATTGGGTCAGCACAGCCATCAGCTTTTCTTCATTAACCGGCTTGGT
Source organism: Comamonadaceae bacterium (assembly GCA_013297875.1). Classification (GTDB taxonomy): domain Bacteria; phylum Pseudomonadota; class Gammaproteobacteria; order Burkholderiales; family Burkholderiaceae_C; genus JAAFIW01. The sequence continues at coordinate 46,193 of JAAFIW010000020.1, forward strand.
CAGATAGGCATCGCAGCCGGACATCTTTCCGCGAATCTTGTCAAAGGTGCCATCGCGGCTGGTCAACATGGCCACGCGGGTGGGCCGGGAATGGCGCTTGCTCTTGATGAGTTTGCACACCTGGTAGCCGTCCATACCGGGCATGACGACATCCAGAAACACACCGGCATAGTGTTTGGAACCGGTGAGGCCCACCGCTTGCTCGCCGGAGGCGGCATAGTCCACATTGATGTTGAAGGGTGCCAGTTTTTCTGACATGAAGCGGCGCACGGCCAGGTTGTCATCGACCACCAGCACCCATTGCGCGTTTTGGTCAGTGCTCAGGGTTTGGTCAGATACCCGTGCCAGAGCTGGCCGCTCAGCAGAGGAAACCAGCGAAACAACGTTGGATGTCGCCACAGCAGGGCCGGTCTTTTCCAATGACCTGGGCAAACGCGGCGCTGTAGGGGCACGTACCTGAGCCGGTGCGACAGTTGCCAACAGGGCCGCAGCCTGTACGGGCAACGGAACCGTCGCGGCATGAAGAGCATCCGAAGCGACGACCATGGCACTGTCCAGTGCCTCGAGCAAGCGCTCAAACCGAATCGGGCGCTCAACATGGATGCAGTTCAGTTGCTCAGGCGCACGCAGGGACACAACGACCAATGGCACGCAAGGGTTGTGCGAGCGGGCCATCACCTGGGCCAGCGCCTCGGGGTTATCACCATCCACCAGAACAATGCTGACCGCCAGCGAGTAGCCAGCGCGCCATTTGGCGTACACCCGCTCGCGCCGCAGCGACAACGCAAAGGTTGCGGCTAGCGTTTTTTGCTCTATTGGATCAAATCCCAGGACTTCGACAAAACCAGCCATTGAAAATCTCCAGGAAAGTTGCTTGTCAGGACACTTTTGAATTTGTACCCGACCACTCTAAGTGCCAAATTACAAAACTATCTCAAATGTCTGGCCAGCACTTTTTTAGTTGACAACCCCAAAAGACTCAAATCGCTGCGCTTTGATCCAGGTCAAACGCCTTGTGCAGCGCCCGCACCGCCAGCTCCATGTATTTTTCGTCCAGTACCACCGAGGTTTTGATTTCGCTGGTGGAGATCATCTGGATGTTGATGCCCTCCTGGCTCAGCGCGCCAAACATTTTGGCGGCAATGCCCACGTGGCTGCGCATGCCAATGCCCACGATGCTGACCTTGCAGATCTGGGTGCTGCCTTCGATGTGGTCGGTGCCTAAAGCGGGCAGCACTTTTTCTTTCAGCAGGGCAATGGCACGGTTGTAGTCATTGCGGTGCACCGTGAAGCTGAAGTCGGTTTTGCCGTCTTTGCTGATGTTCTGGATGATCACATCGACTTCGATGTTGGCATCGGCTACTGCGCCCAGAATGTGATACGCAATGCCGGGTTTATCGGGCACGCTCAGGATGGAGATTTTGGCTTCGTCGCGGTTGAAAGCGATGCCGGAAACGACGGCTTGTTCCATTTGTTCGTCTTCCTCAAAAGTGATCAGGGTGCCTGATTTGGCTTCTTCATGAATATCAATGTCCCAAGGCGTGAAGCTGGACAGCACGCGCAATGGCACTTTGTATTTGCCGGCAAATTCCACCGAGCGGATTTGCAGCACCTTGCTACCCATGCTGGCCATCTCCAGCATTTCTTCAAAACTGACGGTGTGCAGGCGCCGGGCTTGCGGCACCACGCGCGGGTCGGTGGTGTAGACGCCGTCCACATCGGTGTAGATCAGGCACTCGGCAGCCTTCATCGCGGCAGCCACGGCCACCGCCGAGGTGTCGCTGCCACCGCGACCCAGGGTGGTGATGTTGCCGGCCTCGTCTACCCCCTGAAAACCGGTGACGATGACGACTTTGCCCGCAGCCAGATCGGCACGCACCTTGGCGTCGTCAATCGACTCGATGCGGGCCTTGGTGTAGGCGCTGTTGGTGCGAATCGGTACTTGCCAACCGGCATAGCTGACGGATGGCAAGCCCTCGGCCTGCAAGGCAATGGCCAGCAGCGCCGACGAGGCCTGCTCGCCGGTGGCGGCCAGTGCGTCCAACTCGCGCGCTAGGGCGTCAGTGTGTTGGGGTGGTGAGAGTTCTTTGGCCAGGGCCAGCAAGCGGTTGGTCTCGCCGCTCATGGCGCTGGGCACCACCACCATGTGATGACCTGCGCGAGCCCATTTGGCCACGCGCTTGGCAACCTGGGCAATGCGCTCGGTAGAGCCCATCGACGTGCCGCCGTATTTGTGAACAATCAATGCCATTAAAAAAGAAATGAGGTGCAGCAAATGCTGCGGTGGTTGCGGCCCCTGAAGGATGCCGCAGGGACAAACCCTACGATTATAAAACCGTGCTGTAGTGCAACACGCTGCCCTGGCGCTGCACAAAACCGGCCCCCACTTTGATGTGAATCTGGTGCCCCCGCGTGGTGCAGGCCGCCAGTTGCGCCAGCAGCTCGTCCAGCTGCGCGGCACTGGGGGCCGTGGCGTGCGCGTGGCGCAGCCAGTAGCGTAGCGCGTTGGCCTGGCGGGCTGAGGTCAGACGGCGCAAGGCCGCAATCTGAGGTGGCTGGCCGGTTTGCAAAAGGTCGGCAATAGCCAGGTCGGCCAGCAAAGCCTGGGCCTGTGCCGCATGCCGGGCGCTGCGGGCAAATGTGTCACGAAACTGTGGGAACGCGGCTTGCAGCGCGGGCAGCAACGTGTGGCGGATGCGGTTGCGGGTGAACTGTGTGTCGGCATTGGTAGGGTCCTCGACCCAGCCCTGGCCGAGGTTGGCACCGCCCGGCTGGCGCGCTTGCAAACCTTGGCTTGCCAGCCAGCCGCGAATCTGGGTAGCCGGTACGTCAAGCAAGGGCCTGACAAAGCGCAGGCCATCGCGCTGCCACTGCTGCGGCATGGCTGACAGGCCGGGCAAGCCCGCGCCACGACTTAAAGCCAGCAGCAGGGTTTCCACTTGGTCATCGGCATGCTGTGCAATCACTATCGTTTTGATAGCTGCTTGAGCAATAGATTCCTGGGCTGATAGCCGATTTAGTTCAAAAACGGCAGCTGACAGGGCCGCATACCGGGCTCGGCGTGCCGCGTCTTCCGGGCTTTGGCCGGGTGCATGCCCAGCCTGGGCATGCACCACCTGAAGCGGCACGCCCAGCGCTGTACAAAACCCCTGGCAATGCGCGGCAAAGTCGTCGGCGGCGACCTGCAAACCGTGGTGGATGTGAATGGCATGAACCTGACCGGGGAACTGGCGGGTGCATAGCAGTAGCAGGGCGGTGGAATCGGCGCCGCCGCTGTAGGCCACGGCCAGCGGCGGGATCAGCGAGGTGAGGATGGAGGGGAACGCCAAATTGATTCCTGAAAGCGTCTGCTATCGCAAGGTATGCAGATCCACAGAATCCTTGCCCACAATCAAATACTCAACCTGGTTTGAGTTGAGTAACTGTGCAAACTCTCTGAAGTCGGCGGTCAGCATGGGGCAGACTTTCAATGTAAGCGGCTCGCAACGCCTCTAGCGCCATGATGCGTTCAACAACGGGCTTGGTGCGCCAGTAAGCCACGTTGGGATCGGGTTGGTTGGGGTCTTCGTGCAAAGGCCGGATTTCAAACACTTTTGCGATCGCCACAGAACCCCGTGCCCTACCGGCTCTCTGCCTTGGTGTCGCTAAACCGCCCATAGCTTTGCAGCCGTGCATAACGCCGGTCTTGTAGTTCTTTGGGCTTTAGATCCGACAGTTGTCGCCAGGCATCGCCCAACGCGCGCTTGAGGAACGCAGCCATCTGCTTGTGATCACGGTGGGCACCACCGACGGGCTCGGTCACGATTTTGTCGACCAGGCCCAGGGCTTTGAGGCGGTGGGCGGTGATGCCCAGCGCATCGGCGGCTTCCTGAGCCTTGTCGCTGGTCTTCCACAGAATGGACGCGCAGCCTTCGGGGCTGATGACCGAGTAAATCGAGTACTGCAGCATCAGCACCTGATCGCCCACGGAGATGGCCAGCGCACCGCCGGAGCCGCCTTCGCCAATGATGGTGGTGATGATGGGCACTTGCAGTTGCGCCATCTCGAAAATGTTGCGGCCAATGGCTTCGGACTGGCCGCGCTCTTCGGCCTCAATGCCGGGGAATGCGCCGGGCGTGTCAACAAAGGTGAACACGGGCAGGCCAAATTTTTCGGCCGTCTTCATCAAACGCAAAGCCTTGCGGTAGCCCTCGGGCTTGCTCATGCCAAAGTTGCGGGCGGTGCGCTCCTTGGTGTCGCGGCCTTTTTGGTGGCCCAGCACCATGCAGGCGGTGCCGTTGAAGCGGGCCAGGCCACCGACGATGGACAGGTCATCGGCAAAGTGGCGGTCGCCATGCAACTCCACAAAATCGGTGAAGCAGTCGTGGATGTAGTCCAGCGTGTACGGCCGCTCGGGGTGGCGGGCGATTTTGGTGATTTGCCAGGGGCTCAGCTCGCTGTAAATGTCCCGCGTGAGCTGCTGACTTTTCTTGGACAGCTGGTCAATTTCAGCGGAAATATCGACCGCCGACTCGGTCTGCACGTAGCGCAGTTCTTCTATTTTGGTTTCAAGCTCCGCAATCGGCTGCTCAAAATCTAAAAATGTCTTTTTTGCCACAGGTGCTCCTCAAAAAAGAACTCAATCTTGGGTGCCAAATGCGGTCAATACGCCACTGGCACCGGCTCCAACGAACGCCAAATATACCAAGTTGCCACACTGCAAAACGGTGTCCAGGCGGCGGCCACTTCGCGCGCGTCGCTGCGGCTCACAGGGTCGCCCGAAAAGTAGTTGGCGCTGATGCCGTTGATCAGCCCCACATCGTCCAGCGGCAGCACGTTGGGGCGCATCAGGTGAAAGATCAGGAACATCTCGGCCGTCCAGCGCCCTATGCCGCGAATGGCCACCAGTTGGGCAATGATGGCGTCGTCATCCATCGTGGCCCAGTCATTGGCTTGAATGGCCTGCGAATCAAAGTGCAGCGACAAATCGACCAGGTATTCAATCTTGCGTGCCGACAGACCCGCTTCGCGCATGTCGTCTACCTTGAGCTTGAGCACGCTGGATGGGTTCATTTTGCGGGGCAGCTTGGCAAATCGATCCCAGACTGTCTGCGCGGCCTTCACTGAAATTTGCTGACCGACAATGCTGCGCGCCAGGGTGGTGAACGGGTCGCCACGCGACTGCAGGCAGGCATCGCCAAACTGAGGAATCAGCCGCTTCATCACCCGGTCTTTTTTGGCCAGGTGCTTGCAGGCTTCGTCCCAGTAGGCGGGCGTGGCCACCAGCGGCTCGGCCGCAGTCATTGCGCGACCTCCCAGGTGGTGCCGGTGGGCGAGTCTTTCAGCACAATGCCCTGCGCCAGCAACTGGTTGCGAATCGCGTCCGCGCCGGCAAAGTCGCGGGCGCTCTTGGCGGCTGCGCGTTGGGCAATCAAGGCTTCAATGGCCGACGCATCGACCCCGGCACCGGCTTGCATGAAGGCCTTCGGGTCGCCTTGCAAGAGCCCCAGGCAGCCCCCCAGCGCTTTGAGCAGACCGGACAGCTCTGCCGACTGGCTGCGATTGACCTCGGCGGCCAGATCAAACAGCACAGCAACCGCTTCGGGCGTTGAAAAATCATTGTCCATGGCCGCTTTGAAGCGCGCGGCAAAAGGGTCGTTCCAGTTGATGGATACTGCTGGAGCAGCTACCAAATTGAGAGCGGTGTACAAGCGCTTCAAGGCATTGCGCGCATCGTGCAAATGCACGTCGCTGTAGTTCAGGTCGCTGCGGTAGTGGCTGCGAACGAGGAAGAAGCGAAGGGTTTCGGCGTCGAACTTTTCCAGCACCTCGCGGATGGTGAAAAAGTTGCCCAGGCTTTTGGACATTTTTTCGTTGTCGATGTTGACGAAACCGTTGTGCATCCAAACCGAAGCCAGTGGTACGCCGTTGGCACCCTCGCTTTGCGCGATCTCGTTTTCGTGGTGAGGGAACTGCAAGTCGGTACCGCCGCCGTGGATGTCGAAGGTTTTGCCCAGCAAGGCCTCTGACATGGCCGAGCATTCGATGGCCCAGCCCGGGCGGCCCATGCCGTAGGCGCTGGGCCATTTGGCATCGTCGGGCTCGGTAGTTTTGGCAGACTTCCAGAGCACAAAATCCAGCGGATCCTGCTTCTCGTCCAGTACCGCCACGCGCTGCCCGGCCTCCAACTCGTCGACATTTTTGCCCGACAGTTTTCCGTAGCCCACAAACTTGCGAACGGCGTAGTTCACATCACCACTGGGTGCGCGGTAGGCCAGGCCCTTTTGCTCCAGCAAATCGACAATGCCAAGCATCTGACTGACGTAATCGGTCGCCCGCGGATCGTGTGTCGGGCGTTGGATGTCCAGTCGATCAAAGTCGCGGTACATCTCGTCGATCATGCGGTTGGTCAGCGCACGGATGGTTTCGCCGTTTTCCACCGCCCGGCGGATGATTTTGTCGTCAATGTCGGTAATGTTGCGCACAAACGTGACGCGCAGGCCGCTGACTTTGAGCCAGCGTTGCACCACGTCAAACGCGACGTTGGATCGGGCATGCCCGGCGTGGCACAGGTCATACACCGTCATGCCACACACATACATCCGCACGTGGCCAGGCTCTATTGGAGAAAAATCTTCCAGTTCACGCGACAGCGTGTTGTAGATACGAAGGCTCATGGGGTTCAGTTGGACGCCGGTCTGCGGGGTTTTCGCGGGGCGCAAAATCAGTAGGGTGTACGGGTAGGCGCTTGCCAGCGGGAAGGTTTGCACAAACCCTCCCGCTACAATCCTGGTCAGTATAAAGCTGTCGCTGGCGGCGTGTCACGTCAAAATAACCCACAGCGACAGCATCCAAATTCAGGTGCGAGATTTCACGAGGCTTGTTCATGTTGTTTGCTCACAAAACCCACTTCACTCCATTCAAACCGAGCGGCAAAGCCATTCGTTTGCTGGCCTTCGCCGCCTTGTTGTGCTCGGGCGCTGCCTACGCGGACGACTACGGTGACGTAAACCAGTTGTTGCGCGCTGGCAAGCTGGCTGAAGCCCTGAGTCGGGCCGATCAATACCTGGCAGCCAAGCCACGCGATGCGCAGATGCGCTTTCTCAAGGGCGTGATTCAAACCGAAGCGGCCAAACCTCAAGATGCCATTACCACCTTCAGCAAGCTGACAGAAGACTACCCCGAACTGCCTGAGCCTTATAACAACCTGGCCGTTCTGTATGCCGGTCAAAGCCAGTTTGACAAGGCGCGTGCAGCCCTGGAGATGGCCATTCGTACCAACCCCAGCTATGCCACAGCGCACGAGAATCTGGGCGATGTTTATGCCAAGTTGGCCAGTCAGGCGTACAGCAAGGCCTTGCAACTGGATGGCGCAAACGCCGGGGTGCCTCCCAAGCTGGGTCTGATCCGCAGTATTCTCTCGCCCGATGCAAAGGGCCAGAGGCCTACAAACACTGCGGCAGCAGCCACACCACCAGCCCCAGTTGCAGCACCCACGCCCGCACCGGCGGCCTCCGCTACAAAACCTGTAGCTGCTCCAGCAGCACCAGCAAGCGCAGCAGCAGCACCCGCACCGGCGGTCACCGCGCCTCCAGCACCACCGCCTGGCACCAGCAGCGCCAGCGACAAAGACGTGGAATCCGCCGTGCGCACATGGGCGGCCGCCTGGTCAGCCAAAGACATGAGCGGCTACCTTGCAGCGTATGGCCGGGACTTTGATCCACCCGGCAATCAGGCCCGCAAAGCCTGGGAAGAAGACCGTCGCAGCCGCATCATGGGCAAGTCACGCATCAGCGTGAAGCTGGCTGATTTGACAATCAATGTGACGGGCACCAAGGCCATTGCCAAATTCAAGCAGGAATACAGTGCTGACAGCCTGAACGTCAGCAGCCGCAAAACGCTGGAGCTGGTGCGCGCCGGCGACAGATGGGTCATTGTTCGGGAATCAACCGGCACGTGATGCTGCACAGACTGGCGCGCTTGCCTTGTGGCAACGTGCTCGTGCCTTCGGATTGTTTTCAATGAGACGTCTCGCCCGTTTGGCGCCAACGCTGCTGGTTTGGGCAACCGTGTGTTGCCTGGCCTTTCCTGTTGGGTCGGCAACGCACCAAAGCAAGCAAAAAAACGCCGCACAAGCCGCCAAGGTGGTCAAGGCAGTAGCTGGTGATGGCGAAGCCCGCCTGATTGCCGTCTACCAGCTGATCGGCCAAGGTAAGTCCCGTCAGGCACTGGCGATGGCCCAGATCCTGGCGCAAGACCATCCAAACTTTCAGCTTGCACAGCTAGTACTGGGCGATTTGCTGTCTGCACAAACCAGGCCCGTGCTTCGCCTGGGTGATGTACCGGCTCAAACCGCCCAGGAGGGCGCAGGCGTGCTGGCGGAGTTGCGCGAAGAGTCGCAGCAACGCCTGAAGGCCTTGCGGGAACGCCCACCGGCGGGGGCGATACCGTCTGCATTTGTGTCCCTGTCGGCGCGCAACCGGCACGCCATTGCGGTGGACGCCTCGCGTTCACGTCTGTACCTGTTTGAAAACAAGGGCGGCAACTTGACCCTGATGGCCGACTACTACATTTCGCTGGGTAAAACAGGGGTTGAAAAGTCCGTGGAAGGTGATTTGCGCACGCCGCTGGGCGTTTACTTCGTCACCAGCAACCTCGATCCGAAGTCGCTCAAAGACTTTTACGGTGCCGGTGCCCTGCCCATCAATTATCCCAACCCCTTTGATGTGCGGCGCGGCAAAACGGGCAGCGGCATCTGGCTGCACGGCACACCCCCCAACCAGTATTCGCGGGCCCCCAGGGCCACCGACGGTTGCGTGGTGTTGGCCAACGCCGACCTGACCCACATCATTAAAACCGTGGAGATACGCACCACGCCAGTGGTGATTGCACAAAGCCTGGTGTGGACCACGCCTCAAAGTCTGATAGCACCTGCGCGCAGTTTCGAAGTGGCACTGGACGCCTGGCGACGCGCCAAAAGCAGCGGGAACCTGGAGCGGGTGCGTAGCTTCTACACAGCAGATTTTTCCGGCAACGGCAAGCCCTTGCCCGATTGGCTACCTGGCCTGCAGCGTGACCTGGAACGAGCTGCCGGCAAAGAGCTGCTACTCAAAGACCTGTCTTTGCTGCGCTACCCTGAGCCCCAGGAAACCATGGTGGTAACCTTTGGCGAAGTGCTTGCAGGCACCTCAAAAGGTGTGGTTCGCCGTCAATACTGGACGCGCAACACGGACTCAAACGGTTCCTGGAAGATTTTTTTTGAAGGAGTTATTGGATGACCACACAACACAACACCCTGACCCGCCGCGTGGCCACTATGGCCCTGACCGCTGGACTTTTCGCCACCAGCCTGGCTTGGGCCAACGACGCGCCCCGCGTGAAGTTCGATACGTCGATGGGCGAAATTCTGGTCGAGGTCTATCCTGATAAAGCGCCCAAAACCGTCGAGAATTTTCTGCAATACGTCAAGGACAAGCACTACGACGGCACTATTTTTCACCGCGTGATTGAAAACTTCATGGTGCAGGGCGGCGGATTTGATGCCAGCTATGTGCAAAAACCGGTGCGCCCGCCGGTGGTACACGAAGGCCGCGAAGCGCTGGGCAAAGGCGGCTCGAAAAACGTGGTGGGCACACTGGCCATGGCGCGCACGAATGACCCCAACTCCGCCACTTCGCAGTTTTTCATCAACGTGAAAGACAACGCATTTCTAGACCCCACCGTCATTCCGCCCGGCGACCCGGTTGCCAAGTTTGAGTTTGGCGGTCGCACTTATGAAAACGTGCCCCGCGCCAACCTGGTTAATAACCCCCAGCTGTTTGGCTACACCGTGTTTGGCAAGGTCATCAAAGGCATGGACGTGGTTGAAAAAATCAAGGCCACGCCCACCGGCCCTGGCGGCCCCTTCCCAGGCGATGCCCCCAAAACCCAGGTGCTGATCAAAAGCGCCACGCTGATCAAGTAAACCCCAACCCCAAAGCCTTTATGAACAACCCAAAAGTCGAACTGCACATCATGGATCACGGCGTGATCACGCTGGAACTGGATGCTGACAAAGCCCCCAAGTCGGTGGCCAATTTCTTGAGCTACGTGAACAAGGGCCACTACAACAAAACCATTTTTCACCGGGTGATTCCGGGCTTCATGGTGCAAGGCGGCGGCTTCGAGCCCGGCATGACGCAAAAACCCACCGACGCCACCATCGAAAACGAAGCAAACAACGGTTTGAAAAACGATCACTACACCGTGGCCATGGCCCGCACCAATGAACCGCATTCGGCCAGCTCCCAGTTCTTCATCAACGTCGCCAAAAATGATTTTCTGAATCACACCGCGCCCTCCGCTCAGGGCTGGGGCTATGCCGTGTTTGGCAAAGTGGTGGCGGGCACCGAGGTGGTCGACAAAATCAAGGCCGTCAAAACCGGACGCAAAGGCTTTCATGACGACGTGCCCAAAGACGACGTGATCATTGAAAAAGCGGTGGTGGTCTAAACCTTGACCCCCGTCGCCACGCAGGCTCAGGTGCTACAGGCACCCGCCTCGTGGCGAACCCTTGACTTCATCTCCGACCTGCACCTGCAGGTCGACCAGCGGGCGACGTTTGAAGCCTGGCAGGTGTGGATGCAGACCACGCCCGCAGACGCCCTTTTCATCCTGGGTGATTTGTTTGAAGTCTGGGTGGGCGACGATGCCGCCTCGCCCGGCAGCTTTGAAGCCGAATGCATCGCCGTGCTGCGCGCTGCAGCGCAAACCCGCGCCATCTTCGTCATGCACGGCAACCGCGACTTTTTGCTGGGCACGGGCTTTACCGAGCAAGCCCAGGTCACGCTGCTGGCTGACCCCACGGTTTTGATATTCGCTGGCCAGCGCTGGCTGCTCAGCCATGGCGACGCCTGGTGCCTGGCCGATGTGGACTACCAGGCCTTTCGCCTGCAGGTGCGCAGCGCCGGGTGGCAGCACAACTTTTTAAGCCAACCGCTGGACAAGCGCCGCGCCATCGCCCAGGATCTGCGCAACCAGAGCGAGCAGCGCAAAGGCAGCCAGACCGTTGCCGACTGGGCCGATGTAGACACTGCCACCGCACGCCAGGCCTTGCAACACGCCGGTGCCCGCACCCTGATTCACGGCCACACCCACCGCCCGGCTGACCACGATCTAGGCGACAACTTGCACCGCGTGGTGCTCAGCGACTGGGACGCCAGCGCCCTGCCCCCGCGCCTACAGGCGCTGCGACTGACGGCCCAGGGCTTGCAGCGCCGCCCATTGGCACCAGATGCAGGCCATGATCATGAACAAGCCCAAGGCCGTACAACGCCGCCTGATTGAGCAACTGGCCCCGCTGTGGCAGGCTGGGCAGCGCCTGGTGGGCATGGCACCACCGGTACCGCCCGTTCCGCCTGCGCTGTGGCACACCGTGCTGCGCCAGCACAGCTTTTTGCAACACCTGACCCTGCCCGAACAAGCCGGTTTGCAGCACTTGGCAGCCCGGTTTTTAGACAGCAAGGAATTCACCGGTGCCAATGGCCTGGTCATCACCGACGAAATGGCCCTGACGATTGCCGTTCAGGCCGTGCTGCCCCTGCTCTACCTGGGCCGCCCCGGCGAAAAATTCCCCGCCCGCCGCTGGAGCCCCCGCCATGCGCTCAGCTGGTACGACGACTTCGTCGGCATCGTGGTGCACCCCGGCCCGGTGCTGGCCCGCCGCACCAAGACCGACGCCGCCGGCGTGGTTCACCAATACGGCGAAGCCCTGGCCGGCGAAGCCATGCAAGGCGGCCCTGTCACCCTCAGCTGGCAAGACGTCGCCAGTGCCAGCACCCAGGCCCACAGCGGCTACAACCTCGTCATTCACGAGTTTGCCCACAAGCTGGACATGCAGGACGGCGCTGCCGACGGTTGCCCGCCGCTGCCCCCCCACTTCGCCGGCACCCGCGGCCCACGCTCGGCCCGCAAGCACTGGGACACCGTGATGCAAGCCGCCTACGAGCAACTGCGAGACCAACTCAGCCTGGCAGACCGCTTCGGCGCTGAGCCACCCTGGCTCAACAGCTACGGTGCCACCCACATCAGCGAATTCTTCGCTGTCGCCTGCGAAGCCTATTTCGTCAACCGCCAGCGCCTGGCACAAGACTTTGCGCCGCTGGTGTCGCTGTTTGACGCGTTTTTCAGGCCGGGTAAAGCTGGCTGAACTCAAACCAGCTGAAAGAAGCAATCGCTTCGGGATAGGGCTTTCCACAAGTCAGATGTCGGCCTCAGTTTGCCTGCAGATGAATCGTTGTCAGAGTTCGAAAATGCTACTATTTATATAGCAGCTTGAGCAATGAATACTTGGGCGGGATACCCAAACTGTACCAACCACCGGCCTTCACCCCTGCCCTCTTTTCGCGCGCGAGAGACGGAGTCAAGCCGCAAGCGCGTGTCATCTGTCATCGGTTGTTTCGACCTTCGGCCAAATGCTCCACCCACCGCGCATACTGGGGGTAGACGGTGGCGGTGTCGTAGGCGTGGCTGAAAAGTTGGCGAGCGCGGTAGGCGGCGGCTTGGTGTTCGCTGGGGTTTGCCAGCAGGCGCTGTATGCAGCTGGCCCAGGCAGCCGGGTTGCCGGGGGGCAGATTCCAGCCGATGCCTTGCGCGGCCACCAGCTCAGCCAGCTCACCTTGCAGGCTGTTGAACAAGGGCAGGCCATGCCCGATGTAGTCAAAGGGTTTGTTGGGCAGTCTTTGTCGGCCTTCGTACCCGTACGCGGCCACGCCGACCCAGGCGTGGGCAAGCACGGCCGCCAGCTGCGGGGCCGCTACCCAGCCGGTGAACAGCACATTGGGCAAGCCGGCCGCCAGCTCACGCAGCCGGGGCGCTTGTTCGCCGTCGCCAGCCAGCACCCACAGGGGTTGGCTAATGCCCTCGTTGTGCAGCAAGCGGGCGGTGGCGACCACGGTTTCCAGGTCGTAGCTGTGGCCAAAAACACCGGCAAACACGGCCAACCGAACGCCCGCCTGCACATGCGGCTTGAGCGCCTGGGGCAAATCGTCAAACACGAGCGCGGTGGGCGCGGTGTTGCCCAGTGGAAACACGGCGTCCAGCGAATGGGCCGCGCGCCCCGCGATGGCAAGACCCCATTTTTGATAGCTGCTTGAGCAGGCCAGTACTGCACTAGCGCCCGATAAGGCTTGAAAAGCCAAGCGGCGGTAGGGCGACAGCAGGGCTTTTGCCAACGGGCGCAAAGATGGCGGCGCAACGGTGTAAAACACATCGGGCCACAGGTCGCGCACATCCAACGCCACGGGCAGGCCGTGGAGCTTGCCAAACGCGGTGGCGGCGGCGGCCAGCTCCAACGTGGGAAGGGCGCAGACGATGGCGTCGGGCATGGCATCACCATCAGCCAGACGGCGGCGAGCCTGGCGCTCAAAGTCGCGCGCCGCGCAGCGGTGATCCCACAGGCGGGCCAGCGACACGTTGCGGCGGTAGCCAGGGCTTTGCAGAAAACGGATGCGGTAGCCGCCCTCCCCAGGCACGCCCACGTCCAGATAAGGTGCCTGCGCCTGGGGCCAGTGCTCGTGGGTCATGTGGTCAAAGCTGCCGGTCCACCAAGTGACCACATGGCCGCGGTCGGCCAGGGCCTGCGCCAGCAAACCGGTGCGCAGCAAAGGCCGCGCGCCTTCCACCGGCAGGGGCTCCCCGGTGGTGATGAGCCAGATGTTCAGCGCATCAAAAAGCGGCACAGCGTTCATGTAGGGGAGAGTGTATGGACAGGAGCAGAGTCAACTGCAGAAATTTGTCCTCAGCCTGTCGCTCAAAAACCTGCATTCGAGCGGATATGCAGCCAAGAGCTGTTTACCCACGGAGTCGCTCCAACCACTACGGTGCAGTGGCGGTGTAGATCACAATGTTGCCGTAGGTTCCCGTAGACAGGCTTGATGGGACATAGGCCGCGTTGTAAGTAAAACTTCCGTTGAGTGTTACCAGTTGAGGCACGGCAGTGGATACCAAGCCGTTGCAGGTGCTGAGGTTAGCCCCCGGATGCTGCACGCCGCCTGCTGCGCTGACCACCTGGATGTCAGCCCGACCAGGAATGCCGCCCGCCGTGACGGTGGGGGCAAACGGGGTTGCAGCGGGCAACGGTGCCAAGGTGCATGTCAATGTGGTGCCCGCGACGTTAGTCCAAGCGCTCACTGCGAGCACACCCGCGCTGGTGGCGGGGTTGGTCGTCGTGATGGTGGTCGCGAAACCAGGCGGTTGCGCGCCAGCATAGGGCCGGGAATTGCCCGGCGTTCCAGCAACCAGCGGGTTTAGACCCAGCGTAAACGTCACGTCGCTTTGACTTGCATCGGCAGCTCCCACACGCAGGAACAAGTACTTGCTGATGCCAATTGAAAACCGCAGCGATGCGTTGGCAATCAGGGTGCCGGTGTTTCCCGTCACGGTCGCTTGATCCGCCTGCGCGATGCGTGCATCCAGCGTCACAAAAGCCAGCACGGCCAGCAGTTGACAAATACGCTTGGGTTGGGGCGTTTCGCGCAGGATCATTTCAACTCGGCGTTCACCCTGAAGCTACCCTTTTCCCAATCCAGCGTACCCTTGCTTTTGACGGGATAAACCACGCTTGGCAGCTTCTGGTTGGGCTCCGTGCGTATCGACAGCGGAAGGCTTCGCGTTTGGCCCGGCATGACCGGTGTACCTTCTGGCACCCATTCAAACTGTAGGCCGTTGGCGTCCACCGCGTCTAGACTGCCTTCCAGTCGACCATGCGCGTCGCCGGTGTTTTTAACGGTGACGACGGGTGTACGTTGACCGTTGACGTATTGCATTGCGATCTGGCTTATTTCAAGCTTGGGTTCCGCCCCGTTCACGGCCAAATAGACCGCAATCGCAATACGTCCACTCACAGGTAAACTCATGCTGGCACCACCGCCCTCAATCAAGGCTTTATAGGCTGGCTCAACGCCTTCAATCGCCAACATGAAACGACATTCACCGCGTGGCGCGCCATCGGGCACCTCGATTTGAAAGCGAAACGAGGTTTTGCTTCGAGCGGCAATTTTGACGGTCTTACGCTCCAGAATCACCCACGGACGGCAACTACCCTCCAGCAGTTCATCGAAGTAAGTAATGCCGCCTTCCGGCGAGTAGCGCCAATCCAGCGTGCGGACCGACACTTCGGTGGCCGCGCTACCTAAGTTATTCAAATCCACCGACTGGCCCAAGCGATTCGGACTTTTGCTGGCCAATTCAAAGCGCGACGGGGTGGTTGCAATTTCGAAGCTGGCAGCCATCGAATGAGTCACAAACGGCATCAGCAACATCAAAAACAAGCTGGCTGATCGGTTCAATTGAGCCCAATTCATGGAGAAACCTCAATTTCAAAAAACGACTCAAAGCTCAGGTTCTCGCCAGTGCGCAGCTGCAATTCGCGCAGATCAATCCGCATGTTGAGCTCCAACTGCTCCGACATCATTGCATCACGCACGGTACCAGACCAGACCAGGGTGCGCATGCCCGGGCGCGCCGATCCGCTGGCAAACGCACCCGTTGTGCGCCACTGCACCAGCAAACCTGAAGGCGAGCGCAACCCGGCGATGAAAACAGGCACGACATAGTAAATACGCGCAATCTGGCCAAGGTACTTGGCTGTGGCAAGCCGGTATTCAACCCGTCCAAAGTTCACGATGCCCACCGTCGGAAGTGGTCCGCTGAGATACTGCTCCAACGGTCGGCCTTGTTCCGAAACCATGGGAGGCGAGATTACGCTGGCGCGGGGAGACGCACTATCGTCCAGCCGTTCGACGCGCGCAAAGCTGCTTGACAGGCACATAGCCAGCAGCAAAAACCCAAGCAATTTGCCGGTGCCGCGCGCACGGGCCGCAAAAAGCAGCGTCATAACAAGGTGGCGGTATAGACCACCGTGCCGCTGTAATTGCCAGCCGGGAAAGCCGTTGTATTGGCATACTGGAAATTCAGCGTGTTGCTGAAGGTGACCTGGGCAGCAAAACCCAGCGTCGTAGTAGTGCCGATGGGAAAGTTATTTAGCGACTGCGTGGTGCCACCGACAAACGTCCCATTTTGGAAGTCAAAGTTGGCGTTGGCCCCAGTAGGCGCTGTAGTCACTGTCCAACTGATGGCCGAAAAAGGAATGGTGCTGGCACCACAGCCACCGGACACGCAAGTCAACGCAGTAGGCGAAGTCACAGTCATGCTGAAGGCCTGCACCAGGTTGCCGCTGGGTACCCGCATGTTCATGCTGATCGGAACAGCGCCGGTGCTCGCGGCAATAGCAACGCCGTTACCGTTCACCGTAGGCGAAAAAACCTGAGAGTTCCCTGAGACACCGCCCACATCGAATTGCACGGTATCAATGGATCCGGGGGCAGCGGTGCCAATGCGCATCACCAGTGTCCGAACGCCGGTGTAGCCATTGATGATGGTTACAACGGCACCCGATTGCGCAACCGGCACCAACCACGCAGCTGCAACCAAGCAAACACGTAGCTGTAGCCGCAATCGCACTGCGCGCCCATTCGCAATACACCGGAGCATCTGAGTGGAGGGTTCCATGGCCTTGAACCGCGATGAAACAAAGCCAAGCATTGTCATCAAGCGATTCAAGCCAGTCTCACGGTGCCGTTGCGGTGTAGGTCACCACGTTGCCGTAAACGCCGGCAGCCACCGCATTGGCTGCAAATGCAATGGAGTAGGTGAAGCTGCCACCCAAAGCGGTCAGCAAAGCAATAGGCGTTGTGGTGGTGCCGTTGCATGCCGTCAAGTTGGTGCCTGGATGCTGCAAGTTACCAGCACCCACCACGCTAGCCACCAGAATGTCGGTGGTTCCAGGTACACCGGCAGCGGTTGCACCTGCAGCAAATGCGGTCGCACCACCTAAAGCGCCCAGCGAGCAGGCCAGTGTTGCACCAGTGCCATTTGTCCACGCTGCAACATTTAGCAAACCAGCGGTTGTTGTCGGGTTGGTTGTCGCGACGGTTACGGCACCACCAGCGGGTGCAATTGCACCGGCATAGGCTTGGGAATTTCCAACGCCTGCTGGAACACCAGTGCCCACACCAACGGTAAAGTTCACATCGCTAACGGTGGCATTTGCCGCACCGACACGAAGGATCACCACTTTCGGAACCGTGACGCGAACGTTCACCCGCGCGGTGGCCACTGCAGCGGTTGCGCTGGGTTGCACACCAATCGTCTGCTCGGCAATCGCGCCAGTACTGACCAAAACCAAGGCTGCGACGCGGGCAACCAAGCGACATCTGAATGCTTTTTGCACAAAAAATTTTCTAAGAGTGAGGCTCAAGGTGCCGTTGCGGTGTAGGTCACCACGTTGCCGTAAACGCCGGCAGCCACCGCATTGGCTGCAAATGCAGTGGAGTAGGTGAAGCTGCCACCCAAAGCGGTCAGCAAAGCAATAGGCGTTGTGGTGGTGCCGTTGCATGCCGTCAAGTTGGTGCCTGGATGCTGCAAGTTACCAGCACCCGCCACGCTAGCCACCAGAATGTCGGTA
The DNA here is from genome assembly GCA_013297875.1 of Comamonadaceae bacterium. Taxonomy (GTDB): domain Bacteria; phylum Pseudomonadota; class Gammaproteobacteria; order Burkholderiales; family Burkholderiaceae_C; genus JAAFIW01. Next base: position 63,675 of record JAAFIW010000020.1, read on the forward strand.
GTTCCAGGTACACCGGCAGCGGTTGCACCTGCAGCAAATGCGGTCGCACCACCTAAAGCGCCCAGCGAGCAGGCCAGTGTTGCACCAGTGCCATTTGTCCACGCTGCAACATTTAGCAAACCAGCGGTTGTTGTCGGGTTGGTTGTCGCGACGGTTACGGCACCACCAGCGGGTGCAATTGCACCGGCATAGGCTTGGGAATTTCCAACGCCTACTGGAACACCAGTGCCCACACCAACGGTAAAGTTCACATCGCTAACGGTGGCATCTGCCGCACCGACACGAAGGATCACCACTTTCGGAACCGTGACGCGAACGTTCACCCGCGCGGTGGCCACTGCAGCGGTTGCGCTGGGTTGCACGCCAATCGTCTGTTCGGCAATCGCGCCCGAACTAATCAAAGCCAGACCTGCTGCGGCGGCAACTGATATCTTGTTGAATACTCTCTTCATGTCATATTTCCTTAAAGAACGACTAAATTTTAGGATTTCCAGGGGCACCGTGCACCCGAAACACCGACCAAAATGCGTGATCGTTTCACGCCCTACAGTTTGCAACGCCACTATTGTCCAACCCGTACCACAGGGATATTGATGGAAGCCAAGTCGCGTAGCGGAACATCGATATTCAAACCACCGTCTGTCACATTGCCCCATGGCAGCGGAATGGATTCAAGCTTAAGTTTTAACTGATGGCGTCCAGTTGCCACCAAAGGGAAATCAAATCGACCATCTTTGTCTGTCACCACGCGAAAACGCTGATCCAGAACAACTTCTACATTGGCTGCACCACCTTCACCGGCTTGCCGCTCGCCATCACGGTTGGCATCAAAATACACCACGCCGGTTATAGCGCCTGCACCGGCAGTATCAAGGTTGCGCAGACCAATGGACTGGTAAGGGGTACCAGTGGTTTCCTGCCAGCGCAAATATAAGAAAACCGTCTTATCGCTGCTGCGAATCAGTTGCGGCGTCAAAGTTGGGTTGAACGTGGTTTGCAAGACCGCTTGGTTCAAACTGAGCGAGCCACCCAAGACCCAACCATCGCCAAGGCTTCGCTCGCTATTGACGGTACCTGCCAAACCCCGGCTGGTAGACAAGTTGCCTGTACGCGATGTGTAACGCAGATTTCCACCAATGCTGTAGCCGGCATCTGTCCAATACCGAAAAACCAGACCCAGAGTGGGATACTTTTGCGTCTCACCGCTGCTTCGGTCACGCGCAAAACCCAAGGTAGTTGACAACTCGGGGCGTTGGGTTTCGTATTTGGCAGTAATCCAGTCATGCTCCCATTGAATTTCTTCACCGGTTGCGGCCACCGCATTGGCCACCAGCGTTTCGTTTCGACGGACCGTGAAACTGAATCGACTGCGCCCAAAATCTGAAAAACGGGTGCCGTAAAAAGCACTGGCATTGACAGTGCGCGAACCTTTGCCCAAGTTAACTGCACTGGATCCCAGATAGTCGATTTGAGAAAAACTGACGTTACTCCCCAACGAGGTGTCTCGGTTCACCCGGTATTGAAAGTTACCACTCAGTCCCGCGCGTCGACTTTCAATTCGCGAGGAATCAGCTTCGGGGTTGGTTCTTTCTACCTCTACACCACCGCCCCAGCTGAGGCGATTACCGATGTAATCGAGCCGCCAATAAGCCCCCTGGTTATCCGATGGCAGCGAGTAGTCACCAAAACTCAAATAAGGCTGCGCCTTGTAGGTTCCAAATTCATGCCGGAATCGTCCACTGCGTAAACCACCTTCGACAAACACGCCAGTTGCCCGAGAAGACACAGCCATCAAACCACCCGTGGTTTGACTGCTGATCAGCGTCAGTCGGGCTTTTTTGTCCCCATCGGCCAGTAAGTCGTAACCATAGCCGACAGATGCCGCCGTGCTCACGATGCGGCTACCGTTGTCTGATGAATCGACTACAGAGTTCAGCACATTGCTGCTGTTGGGTAAGCCAACGGCACGATTCAGCTGAAATCCGGCAAACAGTTTGTTAGTAGATCTCACCGTACCTCCCACCCACAGCAGCGATCCGCCACGCGATTCAAAACCCGGATACGGCGAACCCACCAGAGCCCCACGTTTGCCCAGGCCCACGCGCAGATCGAAATCTCGGTCAAATACTTGCGCACTGATGCCACGCAAGTTGCTACTGCCCAGCGAAAAGCGATAGTTGCGGGACAAGGCTTCCGTCACATCGCTTTGAATGTCACCGATCGCAGTATCTGCAAATGTTGAAGGTGTCACTGGAAAACCCAGGTTCCGCAGGGTGAGCCGGGATGCGGTGGGCGAAGCATCGCGTCCAGTTGATCCGCCAAACACGACGGAGTTACCGCTGCGGTAATGGGTATCAGCCTGCAATACCCATTCGCCATGGTTGATGGTTTCTCGTCGGTATTCATTTCGAAGGCCCCATTCGCTGGCGCGCAACACGAGACCGTCGGTGGTGCTCCGTGAAGTGCCAAAACGGGTTTCTACAACCACGCTGCGCACCCCAAGGTTTGTGAGATCGGGGGGTGCGTCGTTGCCATCTCGTGGCGGTGGTCGGTCCGCTGGATCCATGACACGGTCTTCATATGCCTTGGGTTTGCCTTCCGTCAGCTTCTTCAGGCGCTGCTGTTCGGCCTCCAACCGATCCAGCGACTGGATTTCGACGCTAGCAGGTGCCAACGACTCAACAGGCGCTTGCGTTGGCGCAGAGGGGTCCGCTGAAGGCAATTTCTGCGACAAACTATTCATGCAATGCGTCGACGCCGCAAGCCAAAGCAACCGGACCAACAGCGGGCGAAACGGTGCGATGCGCAATTGGGTGTTTGCAATCTGGGCTAACTTCATCAAGGGTGCAATGTCTTATTTCCGCCAACAATGTGTTCATGCGGTGAGATGATGTCATTTGTTTATGCCAATTGTCCGACGCTTGAGTTAGTAAATTGCCGCTGAGGTAACGGAATTCTGCAAAAGTTTCTGAGAAGTCACCTTGAAAGTCAACGACAAATCAGCAGATAAGAATTGAATACTAAATGAGTGAAAAATAGCTGCGGCAGATATTCATGCCAAAGCATTTTGCAATGAAAAGTTGAAAATCAACTCTTAATTGTAACATGCAAGATACATTTTATCCGGACTGCGAAGTAAGGTTTTTCAGTTCATCACGCTCAGAACAAAAAGTGTGCGCTTGTGCACACAATCTGCTTCTGATGTTGCCGTAGAACATTATGGGTTGAGGGCTTGCTGTGTGCCCGGTACAAGCTACCGCAATGCTTGATGTGCTGCTTCAAATGTCCGAAAACGGCTAGCCTGGCATCTGCAGTGGCCTATCATGGCCACCATGCACCCCGACGCCCAACACGCCACCAACCTGCAGCCGCTGGCCTGTTACCAGGCCATCCAGGCGCGGGATGCGCGGTTTGACGGCTGCTTTTTCACCGCCGTCACGTCCACCGGCATTTACTGCCGCCCGGTGTGCAAGGTGCGCATTCCGCGTTTGGAAAATTGCCGGTTTTATGGGCTGGCCGCGCAGGCCGAACGCGCGGGTTTCCGCCCTTGCCTGCGCTGTCGGCCCGAGCTGGCACCGGGCTCGCTGGTGTGGTCGACGCAAGACGCCAGCCGGGTGCTGGCCTTGCAGGCGGCGCGGCTGCTGGACGAGCCCGAGGCTTGGGGCGACCAGGCTCCCTCGGTGGAGCAACTGGCCGCGCGCCTGGGCGTGAGCAGCCGGCATGTGCGGCGCATTTTTGAGGCGCAACTGGGCGTGTCGCCGCTGCAGTATTTGCAAACACGGCGGCTGCTCACCGCCAAGCAACTGCTGGCCGACACGGCCCTGCCCATCAGCCAGGTGGCGCTGCTCAGTGGCTTTGCCAGCCTGCGCCGGTTCAACGCCGCCTTTGCCCAGCACTACGGGCTGAACCCCACCGCGCTGCGGCGCGCCAGCGTGCCGCCGTCGGGCGCGCTGGTGGTGAAACTGGGGTATCGCCCGCCGTATGACGTGGCCGCGATGCTGGGGTTTTTTCGCACCCGTGTGATGCACGGCATTGAATGGGTGGCACCCGAAGGCCAGCCGCCCGAGCTGGCCCGCACGCTACAGATTCACTCGGCTGGCCAAGTGCACACGGGCTGGCTGTCGGCCCGGTTTGATGAGGCGGCCAGCCAGGTGGTGGTGACCGTGAGCGACTCGCTGCGCATGGTGCTGCCGCTGGTGATTCGCCGGCTGCGCGCCGCGCTGGACCTGGACGCCGACCCCAAGGCCATCAACGCCACGCTGGAGGCAGCCTTCCCCGGCTGCGCGGGCATTCGCGTGCCCGGCAGCCTGGACGGCTACGAAGTGGCCGTGCGCGCCGTGCTGGGCCAGCAAATCACCGTGGCAGCAGCCCGCACCTTGGCGCAGCGGCTGGTCACGCGCTTTGGCGAGCCGATTCAAACGCCCTGGCCGCAGCTGACCCACTTATTCCCTGCGCCCGCCGTACTGGCCCGCGCGGAGGGCGATGCGCTGGGGCAGCTGGGCATCGTCAAACAGCGCCAGGCGGCCATCGTGGCCATTGCCAGCGCCGTGGCCGGGCAACGCATTGCCCTGCATGGCGGTGCCGATGTGCACGCCACGGTGGCGGCCCTGAAAGAGCTGCCTGGCATTGGCGACTGGACCGCGCAATACATCGCCATGCGCGCGCTGCGCTGGCCCGACGCTTTTCCGGCGGGTGACGTGGCGCTGCACAAAGCCCTGGGTGTGCAACAAGACAAACACCCCGACCGCGCCGCCGAAGCCGCCTCGCAAGCCTGGCGGCCCTGGCGCAGCTACGCGGTGGTGCGGGCTTGGCATGGGCTGTCTGCATGACAGATGGCTGCGCCCTGCGGGCTGCAATGACAGATGACAAGGCAACAAGGGGTTTGTCGTCATCTGTCATCGCAGCCGCGCAGCGGCAGGTCATCTGTCATTGAAGGCTGCTACTAAATAGATAGCTGCCTGATTAATAAATACATGGGCTGGAGCCACTTTTTATATGAAATTTGACAAAAACACCGTTCAAACACGCTGGGAAAGCCCGCTGGGCACGCTGATCCTGGCCGCCAGCGACGCGGGCCTGTGCGGCCTGTGGTTTGACGACCAGCGCCATCTGCCGGACACCACCGGCTGGCCAGAGGCCTCGCACCCGCTGTTTCAGGCCACCCAAGCCCAGCTCAGCCAGTACTTTGCGGGCCAGCGCACGCAATTTGATTTACCGCTGGACACCACGGGCGGCACTGCTTTTCAGCAGCAGGTGTGGCAGGCGCTGTTGCGGATTCCCGCTGGCACCACCACCAGCTACGGCACGCTGAGTGGCGACATCGGTAACCCGCAAGCCGTGCGCGCGGTGGGTGCCGCCGTGGGCCGCAATCCGATCAGCATCATCGTGCCCTGCCACCGCGTGCTGGGCGCAGACGGGTCGCTGACCGGGTATGCGGGCGGCCTGCCGCGCAAGACGGCGTTGTTAGAGTTGGAGGGTGCCAGCGACCGTCTCGCAGACTTGTTTCCTCCCCCTGACGTGCGCCCTCCCCTTTCGGGGGAGGGCTGGGGTGGGGGCACGAGCCGCAACCCTGTTTGATTTGGCAGACACCTTCACCCGCATGCCCCCACCCCCGCCCTCCCCCCAAAGGGGAGGGAGTCACATACCCCCAACACCTTGACCACACCAACGACCCCCACCCGCCCCTGGGCCACCGACTTTCTCTTGCTGGGTGCCATCTGGGGCTCGTCGTTCCTGTTCATGCGCATGGCCGTGGTGGACTTTGGGCCGCTGGCCACCGCGTTTTTGCGGGTGGCCATTGCGACCTTGTTTTTGGCACCCCTGTTGATGCTGCGCGGTCTGCTGCCGCAGCTGAAGGCGCATGCCGGGCGGGTGCTGTTTGTGGGCGTGCTCAATTCGGCCATTCCGTTCGCCTGCTTTTCGTTTGCCTTGCTGTCCATCACCACCGGCCTGTCGGCCATCCTGAATGCCACCGTGCCACTGTTTGGCGCGCTGGTGGCCTGGGTCTGGCTCAAAGACCGCCCGACTGGCACGCGGGTGCTGGGGCTGGCGCTGGGATTTGCCGGCGTGGCGCTTTTAGCCTGGAACAAAGCCAGCTTCAAGCCCGATGCCATCTCAGGCATCGCACCCATCTGGGCAGTATTGGCCTGCCTGCTGGCTACCCTGTGCTACGCCCTGGCCGCCAGCTTCACCCGCCGCTACCTCACCGGTGTGCCACCGTTGGTCACGGCCACTGGCAGCCAGATCGGAGCCACCCTGGGGCTTGCGCTACCAGCCCTATGGCTGTGGCCTGCCAAAGCACCGGGCCTTCCCGCCTGGGCTGCGCTGGTGGCGCTGGGTGTGGTGTGCACCGGCGTGGCCTATGTGCTGTATTTCCGCCTCATCGAACACGCCGGCCCCGCCAAAGCATTGGCCGTGACGTTTTTGGTGCCAGTGTTCGCCGTGCTTTACGGCACGCTGCTGCTGGGCGAGGCGCTGACCGGCTGGATGCTGGGCTGCGGCGCGGTGATTGTGCTGGGCACGGCGCTGTCGACGGGGTTGATCAAATTGCCTACCAAGCGCCCTTAGGCTGTTTGGCCCGCACAAAAGCCGCAATCAGCGCGGCCGATTCGGTGCGGTTGGTGCGCTGGGCAAAGTCGATGGCGGACAGGCCGAGCTGGTTTTTGAGCGAGGGGTCGGCACCCGATTCCAGCAGCAGTTTCACGGCCGAGGCGGTGCCGTATTGAGCGGCCATCATCAGGGGCGTGGAGCCGTTGGGTGACTCGGCGTCGATGTAGGCGTGGTTTTCCAGCAGCAGGTCGATGATGGCGATGTGGCCATTGGTGGCGGCGTAGTGCAGCGGGGTCCAGCCGGTTTTGTTCACATCGGCACCTTTGTCCACCAGTCGCCGGACCAACTCGGTATGGCCTTTCAGCGCGGCCATCATCAGCGGGGTTTCGCCTTGTCGGTTGGCCGCATTCAGATCGGTTTTAGGCCAGGCCGCCAGTACGCCCGCCACTTTCAATGCAGGCTCGCGTAGCGCCAAATACAGCCCGTGAAGGCCGGACGGGTCGCGGGAATTAGCGTCAAAACCACGCTTGAGCAGGTTCTCAACGACAGCTGCGTTGTCTTGTTTGATGGCGATGAAAAAGTCTTCATACGAGCCGGCATGGGCGGTGCCCAGCGCTGCAAAAACCAGCAGGGCGATCAATTGTCGAAGGTAGTTTTGAAGCTGCTTTTGCACCATGGACTCCTTTGTCATACGGCGGCGGGGAACAGGCGCTCGAAGTTGCGGCTGGTCATGTGGCCAATGTCTTGAACCGGCAGACCCCGGATTTGTGCAATCTGTGCGGCCACATGGGGCACATACGACGGGTTGTTGATTTTGCCGCGAAAGGGCACGGGGGCCAGGTAGGGGCTGTCGGTTTCGATCAGCATGCGATCCAGCGGCACAAAGGCGGCGACGTCACGCAGGTCTTGCGCGCTCTTGAAGGTCAGGATGCCGGAAAACGAGATGTAGTAGCCCAGATCGAGTGCAGCGCGCGCCACCTCAGCGGTTTCGGTGAAGCAATGAAACACGCCACCCGCAGCCTGCGGGCCACCGTCTTCGCCCTCTTCTTTCAAAATGGCCAGGGTGTCGGCAGACGCGGCGCGGGTGTGGATCACCAAGGGCTTGCTAACCTGCTGCGCCGCACGGATGTGCCTGCGAAAGCGCTCGCGCTGCCATTCCATGTCGCCGGTGGTGCGCCCGCCTTTGCGCTCGTCCATCTGGTAGTAATCCAGCCCGGTTTCGCCAATGGCCACCACGCGGGGCAAGGCCGCGCGCCCAATGAGGTCTTGCACGGTAGGCTCTTGCACGCCTTCGTTGTCGGGGTGCACACCCACCGTGCACCAGAAGTTGTCGTAGCCCAGCGCCAGCGCATGCACATCGGCAAATTCTTCCAGCGTGGTACAGATACACAGCGCCCGGTCTACCTGGGCCTGCTGCATGGCCTGGCGAATTTCAGGCAGTTGGGGGGCCAGGTCGGGAAAGCTCAGGTGGCAGTGGGAGTCAACAAACATGGATTTTTGAAGAAAATTGGGTTTCGCCCATGTCAAGTCTGCTCAAGTAGCTATTGAAATGGTAGCAAATGGGAGGTTTGAATTCGGACTTCATTCAACACAGAGGCACAGAGGCACAGAGGCACAGAGGCACAGAGGCACAGAGGAACACAGAGAAAAATACTAAAAAATTGCACCCTCTAAACGGCTTTCTCTGAGCCTCTGTGTTGAGCTACCCGCATTATTAAATCGTCTGCGTAGGGCGCTCCGAGCCCAGGTGCGCGCCCAGGGCTTCCTCGATTTTCATTTTGAGCAAACGCGACTTTTCGTCGGCCGGGAAGCGTATGCCCACGCCTTGCGTGCGGTTGCCTGCGGCCCGGGGCGGGGTGATCCAGGCCACTTTGCCGGCGATCGGGTAGCGCTGCGGGTCTTCAGGCAGGGTGAGCAGCACGTAGACGTCGTCGCCCAATTTGTAATCACGCGCGGTGGGAATGAACACGCCGCCCTCGGTGAACAACGGAATGTAGGCCGCATACAGCGCGGCTTTTTCCTTGATGGCCAGCTGGATAACGCTGGGGCGGGGGGCGTTGGGGTTGGGTGTGCTCATGGATGGCCAGAGTTTAGGGCGCTATGGGCCTGGCTTACAAGGCTTTCCAGCATGAGCCCGGCGTTGAAAGGGTGTTCTGCGGTGCGGGCGCTCTGGCCTAAAGCCTTGGCCCAGGCGGCCAGCGCCGGCATGGGTGGGGGTGGCGGCAAGTCCTGACGGTCAAAAAAACGGGGCTCTGCACCCACTTGCAGACACATCTGGTCATGGCAGAGCTTTTGCAGCACATCCACAGCCTGCGGGGGTGACCAATGCGCCAGCGCCGACGGGTCGCCCCGGAACACCGCGCGGGGCACCTGGGCCCAGGCCACGGGTGACGGGTCTTGCGCTACTTGTAACGCCTCGTGCGGCCTGCCACCGCTGGCGCGCAGGGCCTGGCGGGCCGGTGCATCGGCCACGCCCTGGGTGGTCAGCCACTGCAAGGCCTGCGCCGGGTCGGGCCACAGCAGCGGGTGGGCAATGCAGCGGCTGCGGATGGTGGGCAGCAGCTGGTGCGCAGCTTCGCTGGCCAGCACAAATTTCATGTCGCCGGGCGGCTCTTCCAGGGTTTTGAGCAGGGTGTTCGCCGCTATTTGATTCATACGCTCGGCCGGGTAGACCAGCACCACCTTGCCCCGCCCGCGCCCACTGGTGCGCTGCGAAAACTCCACCGCATCGCGCAGCGCTTCCACGCGAATCTCTTTGCTGGGTTTGCGTTTTTTGTCGTCAATCTCCTGTTGCGCCTTCTCGGGCAACGGCCAGCCCAGGCGCAGCATGTCGGTCTCAGGCAACAGCACGCACAGGTCGGCATGGGCGCGCACATCAATTGCGTGGCAGCTGGCGCACTGGCCGCAGGCACCGGCCGGGCTTGCGTTTTCACACAGCCAGGCACGCACCAGGGCCAGCGCCAGCGGGTACTGCCCCAAACCCGGCGGCCCCAGCAGCAACCAGGCGTGACCGCGCTGGGCCAACACGGTTTGTAGCTGGGGGGCCAGCCAGGGGGCGAGGGGTTCGGTGGGTTGCATGGGTTGTGATTCTCAATGACAGATGACCTGCACTGCGGGCTGTGATGACGAATGACCGCTGCTCCTCAAGTCATCTGTCATCAAGCCGCGCAGCGGCGAGGTCATCCTGTCATCCCGTCATCCCATAGGCCCGCTGTTGGCCGCCACCATGATGGACAACCAGCCTTTGCGCACCAGCACCTGGGTGAGCTGCTGCCAGACCTTGTGGCGCGCCGGTGTGGCGTCGATGCGGGCAAAGCGCTGGGGCTGCTCGGCGGCGCGGTGGGCGTAGCCGCTGGCCACGCGGGTGAAAAACTCGATGGGTTGGGCCTCGAATTTGTCGGGCACGCGGGCACCGGCCAGACGGGCGGCGGCGGCTTGCGGGGGTAGGTCAAACCACAGGGTCAGGTCGGGCTGGCGAATGCTGTCCTGCGCCGCCGTATCAGGCAGTTGTTGAACCCAGCCTTCCAGCGTGCTTAAAACGTTCACATCAAAACCACGCCCCGCGCCCTGGTAGGCAAAGGTGGCGTCGGTGAAGCGGTCGCACAGCACCACGTCACCACGGGCCAGCGCCGGTTCAATCACCTGCTGCAGGTGGTCGCGCCGGGCCGCAAAAATCAGCAGCGCCTCGGTCAGTGGGTCCATCACGTCGTTGAGCACCAGCCCGCGCAGCTTTTCGGCCAGCGGCGTGCCGCCGGGCTCGCGCGTGCTGGTCACCGCCCGGCCCTGTGCCTTGAAGGCCTGGGCCAGGCCGTCGATGTGGCTGGACTTGCCGGCACCGTCTATGCCTTCAAAGCTGATGAAGAGGCCCTGTTTCATTTACTGCCCGCGTTGGTATTTGTTCACCGCGCGATTGTGCTCGTCCAGGCTGGCGCTGAACTGGCTGGTGCCGTCGCCCCGCGCCACGAAATACAGCCATTTGGACGGCGGCGGTTGCACGGCAGCCAGCAGCGCGGCTTTGCCCGGCATGGCAATCGGCGTAGGCGGCAGGCCACGGCGGGTGTAGCTGTTGTAGGGCGTGTCGGTTTGCAGGTCTTTCTTGCGCAGGTTGCCGTCAAACGCAGTGCCCAGGCCGTAAATCACGGTGGGGTCGGTCTGCAGCGGCATGTTGATGCGCAGGCGGTTGTTGAACACGCTGGCAACCAGCGGGCGGTCGCTGGCGCGGCCGGTTTCTTTTTCGACAATGCTGGCCAGAATCAGCGCCTCGTCAGCGGTTTTGGCCTGCGCATCGGGTGCCCGCTGCGCCCAGGCGGCGTCGAGCTTTTTGTCCATCGCGCGCAGGGCGCGGGCCAACACGGCCAGGTCGGTGCTGCCTTTGGCAAAGGTGTAGGTGTCGGGGAAAAAGCGGCCCTCGGGGTGCAGGCCGGGTCTACCCAGCTGATTCATCACGAAATCGTCTGTCCGCCCTTTCAAAGTCTGCTCAAGCAGCTCTTCTTTTGATAGCGCATTGCGCACCTGGCGGAAGGTCCAGCCTTCCACCAGGGTGATGGATTTGAGGCTTTCCTCGCCACGCACCAGCTTTTGCAGCAGGCTGCGTGGCGTGACGCCTGGGGTCAGCTCATAGCTGCCGGCCTTGATCTGGCGGCTTTGGCCCGACAGGCGAAACCAGGCCAAAAGCCAGTCGGGGTTGGTCTGCACACCGGCATCAACCGCCGCCTGCGCCACTTCGCGGGGCAGCGTGCGGGGCTCGATGGACAGGTCAACGCTGGCCGCCGACAGGCTCAGCGGCTGGTGCAACCACCACCAGACGGCACCACCAGCCAGGGCTGCCAAGGCGCACAGCACGAGAAAAAACGTCAACAACAAGCGCCGCACAACAACCTTACTGGGGGATTCAAAAGAGCCGGTCATGATAATTGAGCGATGAACCCCATCCCGTCCAACCCCGACCACCCCCTGAACGGCATCTGCGCCCTGCCCCATCTGGGCATCATCCGCGTGCAGGGCGACGACGCGCAGAGCTTTTTGCAGGGCCAGCTCACGCAGGACTTTGCGCTGCTCCAACCTGATCAAGCCCGTCTGGCCGCCTTTTGCTCAGCCAAGGGGCGCATGCAGGCCAGTTTTGTGGGTTGGCTGCGCGCACCCGGCGAGGTGCTGCTGGTGTGCAGCCGCGACTTGCTGGCACCCACGCTCAAGCGCCTGTCGATGTTTGTGATGCGCGCCAAGGCCAAGCTCAGTGACGCCACCGGCGAGTTTGGCCTGTATGGACTGGCGGGAACGGCCGTGCAAGACACTATGAAAACAATAGCTGCTTCAGCAGATTTCACCTGGGCTAAACGGCAAAATGGCTTGAATGACGGGGTGGTATTGCCCACCGCCGACGGGCAGGCGCGGGCGCTGTGGCTGGTACCGGCCAGGCCCGAACAGCCCGAAACCTCGCTCAGCCTGGATGTCTGGCGCTGGGGCGAAGTGAAAAGCGGTGTGGCCACGATCAGCGCGCCCATCGTCGATGCCTTTGTGCCGCAAATGCTGAACTACGAGTCGGTGGGCGGCGTGAACTTCAAGAAAGGCTGCTACCCCGGCCAGGAAGTGGTGGCGCGCAGCCAGTTTCGCGGCACCTTGAAGCGGCGGGCCTTCATTGCGCAGTGCGATGCGTCTGTCAATGTGGGCGACGAGGTGTTTCACAGTGCCGACGCTGAGCAGCCTTGCGGGCTGGTGGCCCAGGTGGCAGCGCAACCGCCATCCACCGGCGCAGGCTACCTGGCCATCGTGTCCATGCAGGTCAGCGCGGCTGAAGGCGGGGCGCTGACTGCTGGGTCAGCCCAGGGCCTGCTGCTACACCTGCAGCCCCTGCCTTACTTGCTGCTGGCCGATGTTTGAGGGGTCGGTGCCCGCATCATGGAGGTAGCGGGTACCGCTGCGGCAGACGCTGCGGGTTTGGCAGCCGTTGTGGCGCGCGGCGTGGTCGTCCCCACGGTCGCGTTGCCTGTGGTCAGCGTCGGCACTGTGCTGGTCATGCCCAGACGTGTCCAGAACTGCCCTGGAATCTGCTGGGCCAGACTTTCTTTTTCCTCGGGCTTGCCTGCTTCCATACCCTCTTTGAAAGCGGCGAACGCTTTTTTCTCGTCCTTCACGCCCGTCAAATACATATTGCCCAGCTGAATCAGGCCAGCCGCCTTGCCAGAGGGCCAGCCCTTCAGGCGCAGCTCCATGGCTTTTTCGGCAAACGCAAAGTCGTTGGCGCGCCAGGCCAACACAAACGCAGCACTGATCAAATCGTAGTCAAACACATTGGCTGCCACGGCTTCACGGGCCAGCTCCAGGCCCCGTGCTTCCTTGCCGGTGCGGCTGAGCAAAATGACCTCCAGCGAGCGCACCGACGGCGCGCGGGGCTGGATTTTTTTGGCCCGCTCCAGGTACTCCAGCGCCTTGTCGGGGTTGCCAATCGAGGCATAGCCACGGGCCACGTTGCTCATGATGGCCACCACGTAAGGCCGTGACGACAGCACCGACTCCCAGACCCACACCGCGTTTTTCCAGTCGCCCCACTTGGCCAACTCGTCGGCCACCATGGGGGTGATCTTGCGGTAGTGGGGGTTGATGTCGGTGCCTTCCTTGATGAGTTTCAACATCTCGGCTTTGCTCTTGTCCCACTTGGGGTTGTTGTAGTCGCCGTTGGCGCTGATAGTCAGCGCAATTTTGGTGGCCTTGACGATCTTTTTCTCGCATTCCGCAGCTTGCTGGGTGATGTAAGCGGCCAATGCCAGGCACAGCATGGCGGTCACGGCCAGGCCTTGCGAGAGGCCCGGTTTCCAGGCCACGCGGCCAGCCGCCAGTGGCCCACGAATGCCCATGCGCGCATCCGACGCCGCCAATATGGCCAGGCACACCGCAAACAAGGCTGCGGTGCTGGCCAGCCGCCAAGGAAAGCCCGCGTTGGAGACGATTAAAAACGCCAGCACACTGACCAGGGTCATGGCCCGCCAGGGTGCCTCGGCCTGCCCATCGGGCGTTTTGGCCCGAATCGTGCGCCAGGCTGCATACAGCAGATAGCTCAGCAAGGTGATCAAAAACAGCCAGCCGACCAACCCGTATTCGGCCAGCAACTGCAGGATTTCGTTGTGCACGTAATAGTCGGTCTCCAGCTGGGAACCTTCGTTTTGGTACAGCGGAATGTCAGCCTCCCAGGAGCCCGCACCCACGCCGGTGAGGAAGCGTTTTTCAATGATGCGGCCTGTGGCTTTCCACATCACCAGGCGAACGGAGAACGACTTTTCGGTGTATTCCTCTTTCACCGTCATCGACTTGGTTCGCGCAAAGCCGCGCTCCAGCGCCGTCAGACCACGCTTTTCAGTCGCATGTTCTTCAATCAGCTTGGCGTTGCCCGTGGGAATAAAACCCAGGGCGACGAAGGTGGCCACCATCACACCCACCGCCAGAATGCGCTGGCCACCATCCCATTTCACAAAGGCAAACTGGCGGCGGTACAGCACCAGCACCAGCGGAATCAGGGCCACCAGCGCGCCGGTGGCAATCAGCGCCGAGCGTGTACCCGTCATCATGATGGTGACCAGCACAAAGGCGTTGGAAAACGCCAGCAAGGCGATCAAGGCCGGTTGTCTGGCGCGGGCCAACAGCACAAACGAAAACGGCAGCGTGCACACCACAAATTCGGCAAAAAAGTTGCGGTTTACAAATGTGGAAGCCGGGTTCGGGCCTTGCGGGAAAAATTTGAAATCCACCCAGAATTGCAGCGCCGTCCACAGCGCCGCAATCACCGCACCAATGTGTATGCCCAGGGCCAGCGTGGGCAGGCGGTCGCGGCTGAAGGTGTTGATGCCCAGCCACAGCAGCACACTGAGCACAAACCAGCGAATCGCCTCCACGCCCGACAGATAGGTGTGCGCCCAGGTCATGCTGCCCAACGCGTATACGCACAGGGCTATCAGCGGCCACATCATCAAATGCCAGCGCAAGCCCTCGCGCCGGTTGCGTTGGTGCCAGAAAAACAGCACAGCCGCCACCAACACCATCAGGGAGACGATGGCTGATTTCAGCGTGTCTTGCAGCATTTCTTCGTGCGGCACGCCCATGGCGGGGGTCAACACCATCATGATGGCAAACAACAGCACGGTCCAGTCACCGCGCACCACCTCACCGGGCAACTGCGGCTGGGCAACAGCCGCGCTGGGGCGGTTGTTGCCATTGGTAGGCGACGCCGATGCGGCGGGCGCTCGGGCCACGGGCGATACAGGTGCTACGGTGGCTTGGGCATTGGAACTGGGGGCCGCGCTGCCTGAATTGCTGTTCTTGGCGGTCTGACTGGAATTGCGTTTTTTCTTGGCCATGGATGGGTAGCGGGCTGCGTCGGCAGGTCAGCAAAAGGAGAAATGAAACAGGAGCAAGGCGCAAGCGACCCTGCAATACAACCGCCGATTGTCGCCGCTTGGCGTGTCAATACCTGTAGGAGCTGCCTGGTGGCTAAGGGGTGGGTCCGCGAGCCAATCCAAACGCTACTAAATCCAATAGGTAATCCCCCGGCTATGCCGGGGAGACAGTAGCAGTTTGACGTATGCGTGGGTATGGATGTCCATCGCAGAAACTTCCAATCGTGAGCCGCCAAGCAAACGAAAGGAAGAAAC
>JAAFIW010000011.1 GCA_013297875.1 Comamonadaceae bacterium
TGAGCGAGTTGCAGACGACTGCACGCAACAAGCTCAAGAGTGCACAAAAGCGCCCCTCCATCATCGTTGCTTGCTGGAAGCAGGCAGATTTGTGGTGATGTCATGATTTATGAAAGTCTCAATAGAGGCCGCGCAGGCGCGCAATGTGGCGTGGGAGAAGTTGGCACCGCTGCTGTACAAAAAGCGGGCCTGAAGTGGCTTGAAGAGCAGGAGGCGCAGCCCGCCAGGGGGGGCGGCGCAAGCGCCGCGAACAGCCGTTAAAGAAAGAATTCAGGAAACCGGACAGCCAGGTTGCCCCCTACACTGGCGTTTCCTTAAACCCTTTGACCATGCTTGACAACTGACTTTCAGGAACGCTGTTCAGTATCAAACCTGAATTGGAAAAGACTCCGCCCCGCATACCAGAAAAATCGGGGTCAGATCCCGATTCAGGACGCGGAACATCCGAAGACTCAAAAAATCCATACGAAATCGGGCTCTGACCCCGATTTTTGGGTTCCGACGCGGGACAAAGCCAGCGTGCGGGGGCCCGCATCCGCAATGCGCCTGAACTACGCCGCGTCATGAAAAATCACCCCCGCCGTGAACCGGTGCCCGCGTGTGAGCGTACTCACGCCGTGCCGCAGGTTCACGCGGTAGGTTCCCCCACGTGGTCCTTTGCCCTGCACCGGCCGGTGATGCACCGCAAAAATCACGCCTTCGCCCTGCGCCAAAGGCACCACATGCGGGCGGCTTTGCATGCGGGGGCGTTGCTCCACCAGCACGAACTGGCCGCCGTCAAAGTCCACACCCGGTTGCGAGAGCAAAAACGCCACTTGGAGGGGAAACACGTGCTCGCCATACAAGTCCTGGTGCAGGCAGTTGTAGTCGCCCTCGCCGTATTTCAGCAGCAGCGGCGTGGGGCGGTTTTGGCCGGCTTGGTGGCAGCGGGCCAGCATATCGGCCAGGGTGTCGGGGAAGCGCGCCTCCAGTTTCAGGGCCGCTTGCCAGGCGTTGGCCACCGGAGCCAGTTGAGGGTAGAAGCCTTCGCGTAACTGGCTGACCAGATCTGGCAGCGGGTAGGCCCAATATTGGTATTCCCCGCGACCAAAGCCGTGCCGCGCCATCACCACGCGGCTGCGAAACAGCGCGGAGGGTCCTTCATACAAACCCACCAGATGCTGGCATTCCGAAGCGTTGAGCAGCGTTCCCGTGCGCGCCCAGCCCTGGGCGTGCAAGTCGGCGTGAATGCGCAGCCAATTCAGTTCAGCGATACGTGGAGCAAGGCCGACGGTGATGGGCTGTGGCAGGGTGCCGACGTTCATGCCTTGGCCTCGCGCGCAAGCAACTCGGCCTTGCGCGCTGTGCCCCAGCGGTAGCCCGACAGGCTGCCGTCGGCCTTCACCACGCGGTGGCACGGAATGGCCATGGCCAGCTGGTTGGCAGCGCAGGCCTGCGCCACCGCCCGCACGGCCGTGGGCTTGCCGATGCGCTGCGCCACTTGCGCGTAGCTCTCGGTCTGGCCCAGCGGAATGTCTTGCAGCGCCTTCCACACGCGCTGCTGAAACACCGTGCCCTGAATGTCCAGCGGCAAGTCTTGCAGGCTGCGGGGCTGCTCAATGAAGCTGAGCACTTGGCCCAGCCATTGCGTGAACTGCGCGTCGGCGGGCTGGAATGTGGCTTTGGGAAAGCGTGCGCGGGTGCGGGCCAACAGCTCGTGTGCCGACTCACCAAACTCAATGGCACACACCCCACGCCCCGTAGCCGCCACCAAAATCACGCCCAGCGCGCAAGGCTCCACCGCGTAGCGAATCTCCAGGCCTTGCCCGCCGCTGCGAAAGCTGCTGGGCATCATGCCCAGCAGAGCATCCGCACCGTCGTAAAAGCGGCCCGACGAGTTGAAACCCGCGTCGTAAATCGCATCGGTAATGGTCTGCTGCTTGTCCAGCGCGTTGGCCAGCCGAGCCTTGACCAAAGCCTGCTGGTAGTCCTTGGGCGTAAGCCCGGTGGTGGCTTTGAACACGCGGTGCAGGTGGTGCGGGCTCATGCCCAGTTGCCCGGCCAGGGCTGTCAGCGTGAGCGGCGTGGCGCTGGCCTGCATCAGCTGGCAGGCTCGCGCCACCCAGTCATTGCGCGCGTGCTCATGGCTGATGCCATCCGGCTTGCAGCGCATGCAAGCCCGAAAGCCCGCGGCCTGCGCCAGTTGCGTGGTGTCAAAAAACGCCACGTTCTGCCGCTGGGCAGTTTTGGCGGGGCAAGACGGGCGGCAGTAAATGCCAGTGGTTTTGACGGCGAACACGAATTCGCCGTCCAGGTCTTTGTTTTTGGCGACCACGGCTTGCCAGCGTGGGTCGTCGAGTGCGAGGGTGGTTTCGGTCGGTCTTGTTAGTTTGGGCTTCATCGCAGGCTCCAGTGTTGCTTTGATGGATGCAACTGTAGGCAGCTACTGCGTGGCCACCACCTCGAATCTTGCGGTCAAATTTCAGGTCAAGAATTTCCGAGCTGATGTTCCAGCTGGGGTTGCAGTGTTTGAGCGCATTCAGCAAGCTGAGAAATGCATCGGCACAGGCTTGTGGTTGGGAAGATCAGTTTTTGAGGCTTTGGGATTCGTATACAGTTACTCACATAGTGCTTTCTAGTTATCTTTAAGCAACTTAAAGCGAGTAAAACTATGAACATCATTGAGCGCTTTTTTTACTCTTTGGTTGATTTTGATGTCGATTTCAAAACTGCGCCCCGAGCGTTGCGGCGTGGATTTGCGTTGGTGTCGCGGCCGAAAGCCACTTGGGCGTTGGTCGCACAAGAAGAGACAACGTGGGTCACGTTGCTCATGAACTACACGATGTGGTGGGTGTTGTGGGCGGAGCTGGGAGCCACGGCGATTAACATGGCATTTGCTGCGTTGCAGAGTGACGGGCCTGATTGGATGAAAGCGGTTGCCGATTCGGGGTGGGCTAACGCCTTCCAGGCATTGGGCGGGGTTATGGCCTGGTTTGCAGTGATGGGGCTGGTCACGCTGCCTGCTTGGAGGTTTGTGAATGCGCAGCGTCAGATGCCGAAACTGTCATTCCTGCGAGCATTGCAACTGGTGGCGCACGGCATGACCCCCATGCTGCTCCTGGCACCCCTGTTGGCGGTGCCAGGGATTTTTGTGTGGATTCTTTTGATAGGGCTGGGCTGGAGTTTGTATTGCGCTCGGCAAGGGTTTCAATATATGACCAGTCTCGATTCAACTGAAAATACGCGTATAACCATCAGGCTGATGTTCGGTAGCCTTATTGCCGTGCCATCTTTTTGGATATTTGCCGCAATAGGCTGGATATTTGTTTTGCCGGTGATATTCGCACTGGTAAACATAAAAATTATGATGATGTTGGCACCACTGAATGCCAGACTAAACAAGAGAAATCAACAGGAACAAGACAGTGTGGTGCCAGCTAAATCCCCGTCGATTTCCTCACCTAATTCCCCGCCGAATAGTGAATTTACTTTCCCAGACGAACAACCCGAAGCCCTGACAGGCACAAGGTCGCAGGCAACTGCATCACCCATTGACGATACAGCGCACGCCGCAGAACTGGCCAAAATCGATAAAAAAATCGCCGAAGCTACCGCACAGGGAGACATGGCGCGACTATCGGAATTGATGGGTGAGCGTAGCCAACTGCAACAAAACACAAAGTAAGCAACCGTCGTCGGACTTCAAGTCCCATTCGCTGTGAAGATCAAGCATTTGGGGCCTGCTCATGGCGCCGCTGGGTGTTGGAATCACTACGCTTTTGATAGCTGCTTGAGCAATCTTTACCTGGGCTACCGGCTGTTTTGACTTCAAAGCCGCAGCACGCCAGAAAAATCGGGGTCGGATCCCGATTCAGGACGCGGTCTGTCCTGAGAATCAAAAACCCAATATGAAATCGGGTGCCTGCCCTGCCGCAGGGAGTCGTAGGCGAAGCGATGGAATGACCTGTCAGGCAACGACCTCAAACACTTGCGGTGGAATTTTGGGTGTAATCGACAGCGCATATCGAATCACCGCTAAAGCAATTGGATTGAGATGGCCCTTGGAGGGGTGAGCCGTTTGCCCTGAGGTGGCTTTTCCCACTGCGGCGCGCTCATGTTAAGCACGCTTTGTGACGGTGTTTCGTGTGTGGCTTTCGCGTGCGACTTTTGTCGCTTCTGCTAGCCAGGCTGCTGCCTTTGTCGATATCTCGATCAGTCCAAGCTGAAGATCTACCCCAAGCTCATCATGCTGTGCCGATGTCAGTTGAAGCTTCTTCGATATTGATTTTGGCAATGCAGTCTTTAGTGAGTATGACGCCTGCGCACCTACTTCGGCGTGGATCTCATACCTTGATTTTCCTTCGTTGTGTTCATAGTGAATTATTTCAGCACGAATATCCTGCAGTTTCAAGGCAAAAAATCGATGATGTTGGCCGATCAGCGGCGCCAGTGCGGTTGCACTGAAGGTATTGTTCTTGTCCATGGCCGCCGTTGAGAGACCGCGCCATCCAATCCTCTTCTTCTGAGGGCCGATATATGCAAAGGCTACAAGGTTGGCCCAGTAGTCATAGAGGCTAAGCAAATTGAAAAGCAAATCATCGCTGCCAAATGCCAGCGCTAGATGCGCACGCTGCAAATCACTCTGCTCAGGGTTGTGTCGTAGCTGCTCTTCCCACTGAACGTGAGTGAGACATTGGTGATACAGATGCTGACCGACGGACGAGAGGCGATATAGAACACTATCTCTTAGTCGATAGAACGTCTTCGTCAATTCGTCCTCTTTTCCGAGGTGGCCAACACTATCAACTATTAAATTAAGAACAAGGCCCACTGTTTCGGTATTGAACAATGCAGCGGCGTTGCCGTATTCATTCAGCGATGTGTGGTAGCGTTTCAAGCGAACCCTAGGGCACCAAAAGCTAGGCCGCAACCCTCAAACCACCTTCGCAATCGACTCACAAACATACCCCACGTTTTTGCTATTCAACGCCGCCACGCACATACGCCCCGTATCCGTGCCATACACACCAAACTCACCACGCAGCCTCACCATCTGGTCTTTATTCAAACCCGAATAGCTGAACATACCAATCTGGTCAGTAATAAAGCCCATGTCTTGCTTCACACCGGCGGCTTTCAGGCCGTCTACCAGTAACTGGCGCATGGCTTTGATGCGCACGCGCATTTCGCCTAGCTCGCCTTCCCACTGGGTGCGCAGGGCAGGGGTGTTGAGCACCATGGCGACTACCGTGGCGCCGTGGATTTGGGGGTTGCTGTAGTTGGTGCGGATGACCAGTTTGAGCTGGCTGAGCACGCGGTCGGCTTCTTCTTTGCTTTTGCACAGAACGGACAACGCGCCCACGCGTTCGCCGTACAGGCTGAAGCTCTTGCTGAACGAGGTCGAGACTAAAAAGTCCAGGCCTGCGGCGACGAATTTGCCTATCACCGCGCCGTCTTCGGCGATGCCGTGGCCAAAGCCCTGGTAAGCCATGTCCAGGAAAGGGGTGAGGCTGCGGGCTTTCACGGCGGCGATCACCTGGTCCCACTGGGCGGCGGTGATGTCGTAGCCGGTGGGGTTGTGGCAGCAGGCGTGCAACACCACGATGGTGCCGGCGGGGGCGGCGTTCAGGGCGGCCAGCATGCCGTCGAAGTTGACGCTACGGGTTGCTGAGTCATAGTAGGGGTAGCTTTCCACCACGAAACCGGCCTGGGTGAACAGGCCGCGGTGGTTTTCCCAGCTGGGGTCGCTGATGAGCACTTTGGCTGTGGGGTTGAGCTTCTTCAAAAAATCAGCGCCAATTTTCAAACCGCCGGTGCCGCCGATGCCTTGGGCGGTGGCGATGCGGCCGGTTTTGACAGGTTCGCTGTCGGCACCAAACACCAGCGACTTGACGGCAGCGTCATACGCGGCAATGCCGTCAATCGGCAGGTAGCCGCGCGGCTTGGGCGACTCGATCATGATTTTTTCGGCGGCTTGCACGCATTGCAGCAGGGGCAGCTTGCCGTTGTCGTCAAAGTACACGCCCACGCCCAGGTTGACTTTGTGGGGGTTGGTGTCGGCATTGAACTGCTCGTTCAAACCCAAAATCGGGTCACGGGGGGCCATTTCTACTGCGGAAAACAAGCTCATACAAAGTCCTTGGTGGAGAAAAATCGATTGGTGGGTTACGCTTATCGGCTACCCTGAATTTTAGGGTTGTCACGAACCAGTCATGGGGTCGCCCAATGCAAGAAGTAGCTGAAGTCATAACCGAAAAGCAAGAGGGCGTGTTCCTCAACTTCCCAGGCTCGCCGTTTGAGCTGTACCAGCCGTACCCGCCAGCGGGCGACCAGCCCACCGCTATTGCGCAGCTGGTGGCGGGCGTGACCGATGGCGAGGTGTTTCAGACACTGTTGGGCGTGACCGGCTCGGGCAAGACCTTCACCATGGCCAATGTGATTGCGCAACTGGGGCGGCCTGCTATCGTTTTTGCGCCCAACAAGACCTTGGCGGCTCAGCTGTACAGCGAGTTCCGCGAGTTTTTTCCCAAGAATGCGGTGGAGTATTTCGTCAGCTACTACGACTACTACCAGCCCGAGGCCTATGTGCCGCAGCGCGACCTGTTCATCGAAAAAGACAGCGCCATCAACGAGCACATCGAGCAGATGCGCCTGTCTTGCACCAAGAGCATTCTGGAACGGCGCGATGTGGTGATCGTGGCCACGGTGTCGGCCATTTACGGCATTGGCGAGCCCGAGAGCTACCACCGCATGATCATGACCCTGCGTGCAGGCGACAAGCTGGGTCAGCGCGATGTGATCAGCCAGCTGATTCGCATGCAATATCAGCGCAACGACGCGGACTTCACCCGCGGCAAGTTCCGCGTGCGCGGCGACACGATTGATGTGTTTCCGGCGGAGCACAGTGAGCTGGCCATTCGTATTGAGCTGTTTGACGACGAGATTGAAAGCCTGCAGCTGTTTGACCCGCTCACAGGCCGCATTCGCCAGAAGATTCCGCGCTTCACCGTGTACCCGCGCAGCCATTACGTGACGCCGCGCGACAAGGTGGTGGCCGCGGTGGAAACCATCAAGCTGGAGCTGGACTGGCGCCTGAAGCAGCTGGTGGCCGATGGCAAGCTGGTGGAAGCCCAGCGGCTGGAGCAGCGCACCCGGTTTGACCTGGAAATGCTCAGCGAAGTGGGGCACTGCAAGGGCATTGAAAACTACACCCGGCATTTGAGCGGTGCTGAAGAGGGCGCGCCGCCCAGCACGCTCACCGACTACATGCCCAAAGACGCCATCATGTTTCTGGACGAAAGCCACCAGATGATTGGCCAGCTGAACGCCATGTACAGCGGCGACCGCTCGCGCAAAACCACGCTGGTGGAATACGGTTTCAGGCTGCCCAGCGCGCTGGACAACCGGCCGCTGAAGTTTGAAGAGTTCGAGCAGCGCATGCGGCAAATCATTTTCGTGTCGGCCACGCCGGCCAATTACGAAAAAGAGCATGCCGGCCAGGTGGTGGAGCAATTGGTAAGACCCACTGGCTTGGTAGACCCTGAAATTGAGGTGCGCCCGGCCACCCATCAGGTAGACGATGTGCTGCAGGAAATCCGCATCCGCGTCGACAAAAACGAGCGCGTGCTGATCACCACGCTGACCAAGCGCATGGCCGAGCAGCTGACTGACTACCTGGCCGACAACGGGGTGAAAGTCCGCTACCTGCACAGCGATGTGGACACGGTGGAGCGGGTGGAAATTTTGCGTGATCTGCGGCTGGGTGCGTTTGACGTGCTGGTGGGCATTAACCTGCTGCGCGAGGGGCTGGACATTCCCGAGGTGTCGCTGGTGGCGATTCTGGATGCTGACAAAGAAGGCTTTTTGCGCGCCGAGCGCTCGCTGATTCAAACCATTGGCCGCGCCGCCCGCAACCTCAATGGCCGGGCGATTTTGTATGCCGACCGGGTGACCGATTCGATGCAGCGCGCGATGGACGAAACCAACCGCCGCCGCGCGGTGCAGGTGGCACACAACCTGAAAGAAGGCATCACGCCGCGCAGCATCGTCAAACAGGTGCGCGATTTGATTGACGGCGTGTACAGCGAAAAAGCTGGCAAGGAAATGGCCAAGCAGGAGATGCAGCGCGCCCTGGTTGAAGACATGAGCGAAAAAGACATTGCCAAGCAGATCAAGCGCCTGGAAAAAGAAATGATCGAGCACGCCCGCAACCTGGAATTTGAAAAAGCGGCCCGGGTGCGCGACCAGCTGGCGCTGATGAAAGAGCAGCTGTTTGGCGCGCCGGGGACGGACAACATTGTGTCGATTACCGCTGGGCAGCGGTGACTTTTTAGGCCGAAGGGTAAAAATAAATACCGATGGGTCTAAGTACCCGAGCAATTTCTTCGGGATTGATTTATACTTGAGCCCATTAGTCGGGAACCTTGCACCCCAACCCCCGCCTAACCCCAAGGCGACCACCCATCCACCCGGTCGCCCACCTACAAGGAGCTAGCGATGCGTCTTACCACCAAAGGCCGGTTTGCGGTCACTGCGATGATTGACTTGGCCCTGCGCCAGAACAACGGCCCCGTGACCCTGGCGGCCATCAGCCAGCGTCAACACATTTCCCTGTCGTACCTGGAGCAGTTGTTTGGCAAGCTGCGTCGGCACGAGTTGGTCGAATCTACTCGCGGCCCTGGCGGCGGCTACACCCTGGGGCGCAAGGCCGCTGACATCACCGTGGCCGACATCATTGTGTCGGTCGACGAGCCGATTGACGCGACCCACTGCGCCGGCAAAGAAAATTGCCTGGGCGACGGTGCCCGCTGCATGACGCACGACCTGTGGTCGGCGCTGAATGCCCGCATGGTGGAGTTTTTAGACTCGGTCAGCCTGCAAAAGCTGGTCGATGAGCAGTTGGCCAAAGGCCTGCAAGTCGAAAGCAAGCCCATGACCAAGCGCGCGATTTCGGCGATGCCCGTGGTCAAGCCGATGCGGGTGAATGCACCCAACTCGGTGTTCGCGCTGGGCGCGATGTTCGCCAAAACGCCCACTTAACCGCCGACCTGATTTTTCTCTTGCTGCCACCCGGGCAGCCGCGCATTTTTCAGCCAGCCACTTAACGAGCAAGCTACCGCCATGGACGCTACCCCGCACTTTCCCATTTACATGGACTACAGCGCCACCAACCCCTGCGACCCGCGGGTGGTGGACGCGATGATTCCGTGGTTGCGCGAGCATTTCGGCAACCCCGCTTCGCGCAGCCACGCCTGGGGCTGGGAGGCTGAAAAAGCCGTTGAAAACGCCCGTGACCAGGTGGCGGCCTTGATTGGTGCCGACCCGCGCGAAATCGTTTGGACCAGTGGTGCCACCGAGTCAAACAACCTGGCGCTGAAAGGCGCAGCCGGTTTTTACAAGACCAAAGGCAAGCACATCATCACCGTGAAAACCGAGCACAAAGCCGTGCTGGACACCTGCCGCGAGCTGGAGCGCCAGGGCTTTGAAGTGACCTATCTGGACGTGCAGGAAGATGGTTTGGTGAACCTGGATGTGTTCAAAGCCGCCATTCGGCCCGACACCATCATTGCCAGCGTCATGTTCGTGAACAACGAAATCGGCGTGATTCAGGACATCACCGCTTTAGGCAACATCTGCCGCGAAAAAGGCGTGATTTTTCATGTAGACGCAGCGCAAGCTACCGGCCGGGTCGACATCGACATGACCACTTTGCCGGTGGATTTAATGAGCCTGACCGGCCATAAAACCTACGGCCCCAAAGGCATAGGCGCGCTGTTTGTTCGCCGCAAACCTCGCGTGCGCCTCGAGGCGCAAATGCACGGCGGCGGCCACGAGCGTGGCATGCGCTCGGGCACCCTGCCCACGCACCAGATCGTGGGTATGGGCGAGGCCTACCGCATTGCCAAAGCCGAGATGCACGGCGAAAACGAGCGCATTCGGGCCCTGCAACAGCGCATGCTCGATGGGCTGAAGGGTATCGAGCAGGTGTTTATCAATGGCCACCCGGAAAAGCGCGTGCCGCACAACCTGAACATGAGCTTCAACTATGTGGAAGGCGAAAGCCTGATCATGGGCATCAAGGGTCTGGCCGTCTCCAGTGGCTCGGCCTGCACATCAGCCAGCCTGGAGCCCAGCTACGTGCTGCGTGCCCTGGGTCGCAGTGACGAATTGGCCCACAGCAGCCTGCGCATGACGATTGGCCGTTGGACCACCGAAGAAGAGATTGACTACGCCGTCTCCACCATCAAGCACAACGTCGCCAAACTGCGCGACCTGAGCCCGTTGTGGGAGATGTACCAGGACGGCATCGACATTTCGTCCATTCAATGGGCAGCACATTGATGCAGAGTGCGAGCGCTTCGCGCCGAGCGGCTTGCGCCGCAGAGGTAACGATTTGGCTGCGACCTCTGCGCGCAGCGCTCGGTAGTTTCGGCGGCGCAAGCCGGTCGGTAGCTCGGCGACACACAAGTTCAGTTAAATACTAGGAGTTCAAACCATGGCATACAGCGAAAAAGTAGTCGACCACTATGAAAACCCCCGCAACGTCGGCTCGTTCGACAAGGGCGATGAGGACGTGGGCACCGGTATGGTGGGCGCACCGGCTTGCGGCGATGTGATGAAGCTGCAGATCAAGGTGAACCCGCAAACTGGCGTGATTGAAGATGCGCGCTTCAAAACCTACGGCTGCGGCTCGGCCATTGCGTCCAGCTCGCTGGTGACCGAGTGGGTCAAGGGCAAGACGCTGGATCAGGCGGCGGCCTTGAAAAACAGTCAGATCGCTGAAGAGTTGGCCCTGCCACCGGTGAAAATTCACTGCTCCATCCTGGCGGAAGACGCCATCAAGGCGGCGGTGGACGATTACAAGAAAAAGCATGTCGTGGCTGCTGTAGCGGCCTGACGGTCACAAAAGGAACATTTTCAATGGCATTGACCCGCTTTGGATTCATCGTCACCGGTGACAACTTCACCCAGCTTCAAGGAACCGATCGCTTCAAGATGACGGTGGTGGGTGTGGCCAGCCCGGAGCAAGGCATCGAAGTGGCCAAGCAGATGGTCAAAGACGGCATTCAGTTGATTGAATTGTGTGGTGGATTCAGCCCCGTTTGGGCGGGAAAAATCATTGAGGCTATTGGCTATGCCGTGCCTGTTGGCGTGGTGGCGTATGGGCCTGAGTCCATTGATGCTATGTATAAATTGTTTGCTGATTAATCCTTATGTCCGTCACCCTCACAGAAGCCGCCGCCAAGCACGTCAACCGCTACCTCACCAAGCGGGGAAAAGGCGTGGGCGTGCGCTTGGGCGTCAAAACCACGGGCTGTTCGGGCTTGGCTTACAAGCTGGAATATGTCGACGAGTTGTCGCCTGAAGACATCGTGTTTGAAGACCAGGGCATCAAGGTGCTGGTCGACCCCAAAAGCCTGGGCTATGTCGATGGCACGCAGCTGGACTTTGTGCGCGAAGGCCTGAATGAAGGCTTCAAGTTCAACAACCCGAAAGAGCGCGACCGCTGCGGCTGTGGCGAGTCGTTTCGCGTTTAGTTATTTGTTGTTGCGGTGCCGTTGCGCACCGAAAAGCCAGCGGCCCGCATGAACCTGCAATCCAACGACTTCGCCTTGTTCGGTCTGCCCGAGCAGTTTGCCCAAAACCGCGCCGCCATTGACGCGCAGTGGAAAGCCCTGCAGCGTGAAGCCCACCCCGACAAATTCGCCGCGCAAGGTGCTGCGGCCCAGCGGCTGGCGATGCAGTGGTCGGTGCGCATCAACGAGGCCTACCAGCGCCTGAAAGACCCGGTCAGTCGCGCCGCCTACTTGTGCGAGCTGCGTGGCGTGGCGATTGATGCCGAGCGCAACACCGCCATGCCGACTGAATTCCTGATGCAGCAAATGGCGTGGCGCGAGGCGCTGGATGAAGCTGCCTCGGCCGAAGATTTGGACAAAATCATGCGTCAGCCCATAGATTACCTGCTCAAGCAGCTACAAATATGTGAGCAGCTGCTTGACGTTGACAACAACCCGCAAGCCGCTGCACAGGTGGTACGCAGCCTGATGTTTGTCGAGCGCTTTGCGGAGGACATCGCCAAACGTCACGAACAACTCGAACAATAGAACAGTTCCCATGGCCCTGCTGCAAATCTCCGAACCCAACCAGTCGCCCAACCCGCACGAGCGTCGCATCGCCGTGGGCATAGACCTGGGCACCACGCACTCGTTGGTCGCCGCCGTGCGCAATGGTGTGGCCGAGTGTCTGCCAGACGAGCAGGGCAGGGTGCTATTGCCGTCGGTGGTGCGCTTCTTGCAAGGCGACAAGCGCCAGATCGGCTACGACGCCCAGGCCGCACAAACCCAGGACCCTGAAAACACCATCGCGTCCGTCAAGCGCTTCATGGGCCGTGGCTTGAGAGACATTGCTGGCGCTGACAAGCTGCCGCTCAAACTGATTGACAAACCCGGCATGCTGGCGGTGGAAACCGTGCAAGGTGAAAAGTCGCCGGTCGAGGTCAGCGCCGAGATACTGGCTACCCTGCGCTTCCGGGCCGAAGACACGTTTGACGACGATGTGTTTGGCGCGGTGATCACCGTGCCCGCCTACTTTGACGACGCCCAGCGCCAAGCCACCAAGGACGCGGCGCAATTGGCTGGCATCAACGTGCTGCGCCTGATCAATGAGCCCACGGCAGCGGCGATTGCCTACGGCCTGGACAACGCCAGCGAGGGTGTTTATGCGATTTACGACCTGGGAGGCGGCACGTTTGATATCTCCATCCTGCGGCTGACGCAAGGCGTGTTTGAGGTGCTGGCCACGGGGGGTGATTCGGCTTTGGGTGGCGACGACTACGACCGGGCGCTGGCCGACGCGTGGCTGTCGGGCAAGGGTGCTGAGCCAGCAGACCGGGCGGCCTTGCAACTGGCTGCGCGAGTGGTGAAAGAGCGCTTGTCGGGTCTTGGAAGCGCTACTGAATCCATAGCTGCTCCAGCAATGAATACATGGGCTGATGGCCAATTTCGCATCAATCTGGAGCAATTTGACGCCCTCACGGCACCACTGACTGCCCGCACCCTCACCGCCGCCCGCAAAGCCCTGCGCGACGCCAAATTAACGCCGCAAGACATCCAGGGCGTGGTGCTGGTGGGCGGCTCCACCCGCATGCCGCAGATTCGCCGCGCGGTGGCGCAGTTGTTTGGCCGCGAGCCATTGACCAATCTGAACCCCGATGAGATCGTGGCCCTGGGCGCGGCCATTCAAGCCAACCAACTCGCGGGCAACGCCAGCAACAACGACCTGCTGCTGCTCGACGTGATTCCGCTGTCGCTGGGCATAGAAACCATGGGGGGCCTGGTTGAGCGCATCGTGCCGCGCAACCAGACCATTCCCACCGCCATGGCGCAAGACTTCACCACTTACCAGGACGGCCAGACCGCGCTGGCGCTGCATGTGGTGCAGGGTGAGCGCGACCTGGTGGCCGACTGCCGCAGCCTGGCCCGCTTCGAGCTGCGCGGCATCCCGCCGATGGCCGCTGGGGCTGCGCGCATCCGGGTGACCTTCACGGTTGATGCCGATGGCTTGCTCAGCGTGGCGGCGCGCGAGCAGGGCAGCGGCGTGGAAGCCACCATTGCCGTCAAGCCTTCGTATGGCCTGAGCGACGAGCAGATCGCGCAAATGCTGAAAGACAGTTTTGCCACGGTCGATCAAGACATTGCCGCCCGCGCGCTGGCCGAGGCCAAAGTCGACGCCGACCGCATGCTGCTGGCCACCCGCAGCGCGCTGGCGGCTGATGCGCATTTGCTGAATGCGGCCGAGCGCCAATCCATCGACGCGCTGATGGCGTCACTACAAGCCACCGCCGCTACCAGTCAAGATGCCAAAACCATCGAACAAGCCACCGACGCCCTGGCCAAAGGCACAGAAGCCTTCGCCGCGCAACGCATGAACCAAGGCATTGCCAAAGCCTTGTCCGGCAAACACCTGGAAGCCATCTAGATGCCCACCATCACCATCCTCCCCCACCCCGAGTACTGCCCGCAAGGCGCCAGCGTGTCAGCACCTGCTGGCACGTCGATTTGCGAAGCCTTGCTGGACAACCACATCAACATCGAACACGCCTGCGACATGAGCGCCGCTTGCACCACCTGCCACGTGATCGTGCGCGAGGGCTTCAAGTCGCTGGGTGAGCCCGACGAAACAGAAGAAGACCTGCTGGACCGCGCCTGGGGCCTGGAGCCCAACAGCCGCCTGAGCTGCCAGGCGCTGCTGGCGCAGGCGAATGTGACGGTGGAAATCCCGAAGTACTCGATCAACCACGCCAAAGAGAATCATTAAGTTGAGAGCCGGGGATTTTTGAACGCAGAGGACGCAAAGGCTACGCAGAGGACGCAAAAGGAATACCAAAAATGATGGCAAATATCCCTCTGTCTTCCTCTGCGCCCTCTGCGCAACCTTCGCGTCCTCTGCGTTCAAATTCTTCGGCTCCAAAACACGTCATCCCATGCGCCAAATCGTCCTAGACACCGAAACCACCGGCCTGTCCGCCGAAAACGGCGACCGTATCATCGAGATTGGTTGCGTGGAGTTGCTCAGCCGCAAGCTCACCGGCAACAACAAACACTTCTACCTGAACCCCGAGCGCGACAGCCATGAAGATGCGATGAAAGTGCATGGCATCAGCAACGAGTTTTTGCGTGACAAGCCCAAGTTTGCGGCGGTGGCCGATGAGTTGTTGGACTACTTGAGCGGTGCCGAAATCATCATCCACAACGCGCCGTTTGACGTGGGGTTTTTGAGCAAGGAACTGGAACGCATCGGCCGTGCGCCCTTTAAAACCCATGTGCTCAGCGTGACTGACACGCTGTTGATGGCCAAGGAGCTGTTCCCCGGCAAACGCAACAGCCTGGACGCGCTGTGCGACCGCCTGGAAGTCGACAACTCCAGCCGCACCTTGCACGGCGCGCTGCTGGATGCTGAATTGCTGGCCGACGTC
Organism: Comamonadaceae bacterium; assembly: GCA_013297875.1. Taxonomy (GTDB): domain Bacteria; phylum Pseudomonadota; class Gammaproteobacteria; order Burkholderiales; family Burkholderiaceae_C; genus JAAFIW01. The sequence goes on from JAAFIW010000011.1 coordinate 14,954, forward strand.
TACATCAACCTCACGCGCGGGCAGGACGCGCTGCTGATCGACATGGGCGGTGCCGAGCACACCGTGGGCACTGCCGAGTTGATCGACCTGCGCGGTTTTGACCTGCCCGTGATCGCTGCCAACGACCAGGAAGCCGCCGCGCACGATGCGGTACTCACCCAACTGGACAAAGCCAGCGGCGGCAAAACCGTCTGGCGCAATTTTCAGCCAGCAGCCGTGGCATAATCGCGGGCTTAGCTTTTGCGGCCTGGCTGAACAAATCAGGCGCAGACAACTAGGGAGATTAGCTCAGGGGTAGAGCACTGCATTCACACTGCAGGGGTCACAAGTTCGAAACTTGTATCTCCCACCACATTCCCACCCGTTTTGCCGACCATGATCCATTTGCTCAGGCTTTGCATTGTTGTGTTCGGGTGTATGTGCCTGTCAGCGCAGGCGCAGGTGTTGGACTCCAAAACGCTCAAAACCGTCTCTATTCGCCCCAGTGCGGCCGTCTGGCAAGTTGATACCGACAAGCCCGACGCAGACGGCGACCCCGAGTTTGAGTTGCGGCATCTGGCGGTTGGGCGCACCACCGTAGGCGTGACCGAATCCAAGCCATTTCCGTTTCCCGTATCGCACGAGTTGTTTTGGCAGGAATTTGTGCCAATGATGAAAAAAACCTTCAAAAACTTCGTGCAGGTGCCGCTCCCCGCAGGCTTGATCGTGCCCAAAGACTACGCGTGCAACGCCAGCCAATCGTCACTTGGCGAGGACAAGCCCACACGCACCGATGTGCATTGCACCGCCCGCAAGTGGCGCACGCAGTCCATGCTGACCCTGGTCATCCCGATTGCCGAGCAGGGCAAAGTGATGGCCGATGTCAACGCCTTGCTGGCAACGCTGGGCTGGAAGTAAGGTCGGCCTTTGCCGCTGCCAGCACCCACTGCCTGAAGCTGGCCAGCGGTGCCAGGTGTTCCCGGGCTTCGGGGTAGCACAGGTAGTAGCCCAGTTCCTCTTCGTAGCCGTCGGTCAATGGCGTGCTGACCAGGCCGGCAGCAATATCGTCGCGCACCAGGCACTCCGGCACCAACGACAGGCCCATGCCGGCCATCACCGCGCGAATCAGGCTGTGGTACTGGTCTAGCTGCGGGCCAGCCAGTGGGTTGATGCCCTGCACCTGATGCTTGTCGCACCAACGCGCCCAGGCCTGTGGCACCGACACGTGCTGCAGCAAGGTGAAGCGCGCCACGTCTTGCGCGTGGCGCAGCCGGGTGTCGGGTGGTGCAATCAGCACCACTTGCTGGCCAGTGATGTAGTGGGATACAGCACCTGGCCAATGCCCGTTGCCCAGCAGAATCGAGCAGTCCAGGTCGGGGCGGTGAAAGTCGTAGCCCTGCACATAGGGCACAAAGCGCACGTTGATCTGCGGGTGCAGGCGGGCGAACTCGGGCAGCCGCGGAATCAGCCACTTGGAGCCAAACGTCGGCAGCGTTGACAGGTGCAGCGCGCCACCGCCGTCGCCACTGGTGATCAGCTCCAGCGTGGCGGCTTCAATTTGTGCCAGCAGCGGGCGAATGGCGGCTTCGTAGCGCTGGCCGGCGGGCGTGAGACTCAGGCGTTTGCGCACCCGCTCAAACAGCGGCACGCCGGTCCAGCGCTCCAGCTCTTGCACCTGTTTGCTGACTGCGCTTTGCGTCAGGTGCAAAGACTCCGCAGCGCGGGAAATGCTGCCAAAGCGAGCCGTGGTGGAGAAGGCTTTGAGCAGGTTGTGCGGTGGGCTGAGGCGGCGGGTCATGGTGAAAATTTCATTCTGAAATGGAATGTTATCAGGCTGGCTTTTCGTTTAGTAGTTTGGCTTCTAATGGGCAAAATTGCAAACATTAGCAGATGAAATTCAAAGGAATCACCACCATGCAACGCCGTCACCTCATTGCCCTGGCTTCCAGTTCATTTCTTTCCGGACTGTCTTTTGCCCAGACGGGCAAACCCATTCGCCTGGTTGTTCCCTTCCCTGCAGGCGGTGCGACCGACATCACGGCTCGTGCCCTGACCGAGCCTTTGGCCCGTATCCTGGGGCAGCCCGTCATCGTGGACAACCGCGCCGGTGCAGGCGGCTCGATCGGCATGGCGGAGGTTGCAAAGGCCGCGCCCGACGGTCTGACCCTGGGCGTGGCCACCCTGTCAACCCATGGCGTGAACCCGGCGGTCTACAAAACCCTGCCTTACGACCCGATCAAAGACTTTGCACCGGTTACCGAACTCGTCAAGGCGCCGGGTGTGCTGGTGGTCAACCCCAAACTGGGTGTGAACGACTTTGCAGGCTTGGTGAAGTACCTCAAAGCCAACCCCGGCAAGGTCAGCTATGCGTCGCCGGGTAACGGCACCATTGGCCACATGTGGGGCGAAATGTTCAAGAGCACCACCAACACCTTCATGCTGCACATTCCCTACCGCGGCGCAGGCCCCGCACTCAACGATGTGCTGGGCGGGCAGGTGATGGTGTACTTTGACCAGGTGGCCTCGTCGCTGCCGCACATCCAGTCGGGCAAGCTCATGGCGCTGGCCGTGTCATGGCCCAAGCGGCTGGACAACCTGCCCGCTGTGCCCACTTACCTGGAGCTGGGCGTGTTTGGCAACAACGACCCGTCGTGGTTTGGGCTGGTAGCGCCTGCTGCCACGCCAGCGTCCACCGTGAAGCGCTTGCATGAAGCGGTGGCCAAGGCGCTGGCGGAGCCGGCCGTGCGCGAACGCCTGGCCGGGCAGGGCTTGTTTGTGTCAGGGGGCGGCCCAGAAGAGTTTGGCCAGCAGATTCGCAAGGAAATTGACAAGATGCAGCGAATTGCCCGTTATGGCCGCATCAGCCTGGAGTGATGTTGAACACTGTTTTGAGGCTATTACAAGCCCGCCAGCAAAGCCTGACGGATGCCACAATGCCCCCCATGGATTCATCAATTCTCACGGTGCCCGGCACCACAGCGCTGGTACTGGACTCGCCCCACAGCGGCACCCACTACCCGGCTGATTTTGACTATGCCTGCGAGTTGCCCACGCTGCGCCGCGCGGAAGACACGCATGTGGAAAAGCTTTATGACTTTGCGCCTGGTTTGGGCGTGGCTTGGGTTGAAGCCTTGTTTCCGCGCAGTTACCTGGATGCCAACCGCAACACCACCGAGCTGGACGAAACCTTGTTGAGTGCCGCCTGGCCGGGCGAGCTGGCCACCGACCCGGTGGTCTTGTCCAAGGTGCGGCTGGGCAAGGGCCTGATCTGGCGCTTCACCGACGATGGCGTGCCGATCTACCAGCGGCTGCTCAGCGTGGCCGAGGTGCAGCAGCGCATTGCGCAGTGCTGGCAGCCCTACCACGCGGCAGTGGCCCAGGCCATTGATGCGGCCCACGCCCGCCACGGCTGTTGCATCCACATCAATTGCCACTCCATGCCCGCTGTGGCCTCCAGCCATGCCACCGATTACCCCGGCCTGGCGCATGCCGACTTTGTGGTGGGCGACCGCGATGGCAGCACCGCGAGCCCGGCGCTCACGCAGCTGATTGCGGACCACCTGGCAGGCCTGGGCTACAGCGTCGAGATCAACCACCCGTACAAAGGTGTGGAACTGGTGCGCCGCTACGGCAATCCGGCGGCCCAGCGGCACAGTATTCAGCTGGAGATCAACCGCAGGCTGTACATGGATGAGCACACGCTGGAGATCAGCGGCGGGTTTGCGCAGCTGAAGGAAAGCCTGCAGACGCTGGTGCAGCGGCTGTTGGTGCTCGATGCACGGCATTTTTGAATGAAAAGTGCCACTCGCCCATGAGTTACTTGCTGGAGCAGCTATCAAGTTAATAGCGGTTGTCAGGACAATCTGAAGTCATCCCGCAGCGCCACACGTGTGTAGGCCACCGGTGCAGGTGGCCGACCCAGCAGCGCGGGCAGGGCGTTGGGCAAGGGAACGTTGTCGCGTTGCAGCAAGAGCCAGTGGCCGTAGCTGAAGGGGCTGAAGCGAAACAGGTCGCACAGGTGGGCACCGGTGCGGCTCACCCAGTTGGGCAGGGGGATTTGCAGGGCGCGCTTTGTCGCAGGCGCGTGCTCCACGCCACGCAGCAATTGCAAATACTCGCGGTAGGCCAGCAGGCGCTCGCCGCCCAGATTGGCCTGTCGCCAGTTTGCAAGGGTGGGCAGTTGCGCCAGCCGGGCATAGGCCTCGCCCAGGTCGGTGGCTTGCACGGCGGCAATCTGCCCCACCGCACCCTGCGGCACAAAGTGCACCGGCCAGCTGGCCAGCATGCGCAGCCAGCTGGCGCCAAAACCGCCCAGGCCGTCGATCAGCGACGGGCGCACGATGCAATAGTCGGCGCCGCTGGCTGCCAGGGCCTGCTCGCCGCGCAGCTTGCTGGAGAGAAAGCGGCTCTTGGCGTGCTCGTGCAAGCCCAGCGCCGAGGTGTGGATGAGGCGCACGCCGCGCTGCGCGCAGGCAGCGGCCAGCGCTTGGGGCATGTGGTGGTGCACGGCTTCATAGCGCTCGCCAGTGCGCTGGCGCAAGATGCCCACACAGTTGATCACCACGGCTATGCCTTGCAGTTGCGCCTGCCAGTCGGTTTCCGCCAACAGCTGGTGCACCTGCAACTGCCGCCACTGCAACTGCCCGTTGGAAAGCGCCTCAGGCGGCACCGGCGTGCGAGGTGCCCGGCTGCGGCGCACGCCAATCACGCGCAGGCCGTCTGACAGCAGCGCGCGCAGCACATAGCTGCCAATGAAGCCGCTGGCACCCAGCAGCAGCACCGCCAGCGGTGCGGCGGGTGCGGGGTGTTCAGCGGGTGGCTGTACCTGCAAATCAGGCATGGCTGGCTGCTGACTTGAATCGCTTGACGGCTTGCGCAGCCGCTTTCACCAGCGCAGGCCCTTGGTAGATCAGGCCGGTGTAAATTTGCACCAGGTCAGCCCCTGCAGCGATTTTGCTCACAGCATCCTCAGCACGCATCACGCCGCCCACGCCGATGATGGGAAAGCTTGAGCCCAGCTCCGCGCGCAATTGGGCAATCACGCGGTTGCTCATCTCCAGCACGGGCGCACCGCTCAGGCCGCCGGCCTCGTCGGCATGCGGCAGGCCTTTAACCGCGTCGCGGCTCAAGGTGGTGTTGGTGGCCACCACGCCGTCCATGCCCTGGCGCTTGAGTGTGGCGGCGATCAGCTTGATTTGCGCCTCGTCCAGATCGGGTGCGATTTTCACAAACAGCGGCACGCGGCGCACATGCTGGCGGGCCAGGGCCTGGCGGCGCTTGGCCAGGGCGCTGAGCAGGCCATCCAGCGCTTCGTCGCTTTGCAGGGCGCGCAGGTTTTTCGTGTTGGGCGAGCTGATGTTGACCGTCACATAGTCGGCATGCGGGTACACGCCGTCCAGGCAAGTCAGGTAATCGTCGGTGGCGTTTTCGATGGGTGTGGCGGCATTTTTGCCAATGTTCAGACCCAGGATGGCACCGCTTTGGCGAAAGCGGGCGCGCTGCACGTTGGCCACGAAGGCGTCCAGCCCATCGTTGTTAAAGCCCAGCCGGTTGATCAGCGCCTGCTGTTGGGGCAGGCGAAACATACGGGGTTTGGGGTTGCCAGGCTGGGGTTTGGGGGTGACGGTGCCCACCTCGACAAAACCAAAACCCATCGCGCCCAGGCCGTCGATGCAGCGGGCGTTTTTGTCCAACCCCGCGGCCAGGCCCACGCGGTTGGGAAAGCGCAGACCGGCCACCGTGACCGGGTCGTCCACCCGGCTGGCGCGCCAGGCCAGCTGCAGTGGCGTGTGCTGGGTAGCTGCCAGGGTGTGTAGGGTGAGCTCGTGGGCCACCTCGGGGTCTAGGCCAAACAGGAAAGGGCGGGCGAGGGCGTAGGGGAGCATTTTTTGAGGTCTGGATAATCTGGAGAACATGAGGATTTTCACTGATGACCCAAGATGAACTGAAAGCCCTGGTGGGCCAAGCCGCACTGGCCTATGTGGTGCCCGGTGAACTGGTGGGCGTGGGCACCGGCTCCACCGTCAACCACTTCATTGCGGCGCTGGCCAGCTTCAAAGACCGCATACCGGGGGCGGTGTCCAGCTCCGAGGCATCTTCCGAGCGGCTGCGTGCGCTGGGCATTGCTGTGCTGGATGCCAATGAGGTGGGCGAGCTGGCGGTCTACATCGACGGTGCCGACGAGATTGACCCGCTGGGTTGCATGATCAAAGGCGGCGGTGCGGCGCTGACACGCGAGAAGATTGTGGCGGCGCAGGCCCGGCGGTTTGTTTGCATTGCCGATGAATCCAAGCAGGTGGCGGTGCTGGGCCGTTTCCCGCTGCCCGTTGAGGTGATTCCCATGGCCGCAGCGCAATTGACCCGGCGCTTTGCAGCGATGAACGGCCAGGCTCAACTGCGCATGCGTGAAGGCTTGCCGGTGGTCACCGACAACGGCCAGCACATTCTGGACGTGCATGGCCTGCAGATTGCCGATGCGCTGGGGTTTGAATCACAAGTGAATCAGTGGCCTGGCGTGGTGACGGTGGGTGTGTTTGCGCACCAAAGGGCCGACGTGTGCCTGTTGGGGGCACCCGGCGGTGTCAAAACGCTGGTGTTTTAAAACCTGAAGCCGGAGGGGTTTGCAGCTGCGGGTGCCGGTGAGGGTGCCGGAGTTGCGGCAGGTGGTGGTGTCGCCGCAACCGGCCCCGAGGCTGCCGCGCGCGCTTGCACAGCGACCAGAGGCGTCGCCGCCGGGTTTCTGTAGTTGGCTGGAAGTGCCGATGTTTTGGGGTAGCCCGCTGCATCAATGAACTGACCCCACTCCACGTCCGAAAAACCCTTCAGTTGCTGCCCACCAATGGTGGCAAACGGCATTGTGGAGTCGCCGCTCAGTCGCTTGAGCGCCTCAATATCTTCATTGCTGGTGATGGTGCGCTCGGTGAACGGAACGCCCCGGCTGCTCAAAAAGGCGCGGGCACTACCGCAGGGTTCGCAATCGCGGCTGGTGTACAGGGTGACGGGATAGCGGCTGGCGATTTGCCTCAACTCAAAAGGCAGGGGCGCACCAGAAGCCGTCGGTGCCGGGGTGGTTTGGCTTGCGCGCGGGGCCGACGCGGAAGCTTTGCCGGGAGCAGCGGTTTCAACGGGTGGTTTGTCAGAAAAAGTGACCTTGCCGTCTGGGCCGACGCTGCGATACAGCTGTTGCGCCTGTACGCCCGACGTAGCGACCAGGCCGCACACAGTGGCCATCAACGCGGTCAGCACAGCGTGTTTTTTCGGGATTCGGTTGAATGTCATGGTGGCAGTCCTCCAAGAAAATAAACAGCGCAATGAAAGCACTTCAAGCCATGCCCTGGTGACGCAACAGCGCGTCCAGGCTTGGTTCGCGGCCCCTAAAGGCCTTGAATGACTCCATGGCAGGGCGGCTGCCGCCTGCCTCCAGAATGGCTTGCCGGTATTTTCGCCCGGTTTCAACGTTGGGCAAACCGTCTGCATTGGCGGTTTCCTCGAAGGCTGCATAGGCATCGGCAGACAGCACCTCGGCCCACTTGTAGCTGTAGTAACCGGCTGCATAGCCGCCCGCAAAAATATGGCTGAAGGTGTGCGCTGTGCGGCTGAAGGCTGGTGGGTGAACCAGGGCCACTTCTGCGCGAACCTGCTGCTGCAACGCCATGAAATCTACCTGCGTATCGGTGCTGGTGTGCAGCAGCATGTCAAACAACGAGAACTCGATCTGGCGCAGGGTTTGCAGGCCGCTTTGAAAGTTCTTGGCGGCCAGCATCTTGTCAAATAGTGCGCGGGGCAGGGGTGTACCGGTATCCACGTGCGCGGTCATGTGCTTGAGCACATCCCATTCCCAGCAGAAATTTTCCATGAACTGGCTGGGTAGCTCCACCGCGTCCCACTCCACGCCGCTGATGCCCGACACATCACGCTCGTTGACCTGGGTCAGCATGTGGTGCAGGCCATGGCCGAATTCGTGGAACAACGTGGTCACGTCATCGTGCGTGAGCAGCGCCGGCTTGTCACCCACGCCTTCGGCAAAGTTGCACACCAAGTGCGCAATCGGCGTTTGCAGCGCGCCCGTGTCCGGGCGCAGCCAGCGGGCGCGCACATCGTCCATCCAGGCACCGCCGCGCTTGCCGGTGCGGGCGGGTTGATCCAGGTAGAACTGGCCGACGAGTTTGCTCCCGCGTTCGATTCGGTAAAACTCCACCTTGTCGTTCCACACGGGTGCCGTGTCACGCGAAATCGACACCTCAAAAAGGGTTTCAACAATCTGGAACAGCCCAGCCAGCACCTTGGGTGCCGTGAAATATTGTTTGACTTCCTGCTCGCTGAAAGCGTAGCGCGCTTCCTTGAGTTTTTCGCTCACATACGGAAGATCCCAGGCCTGAAGGTCTGGCAGGTTCAGGTGTTCGGCGGCAAAGGCACGCAGGTCGGCGAGGTCTTTTTCAGCATAAGGGCGGGCTTTGCTGGCCAGCTCGCGCAGGAATGCCACCACCTGTTCAGGCGACTGGGCCATTTTGGGCACCAGCGAGACCTGGGCAAAGTTGTCGTAGCCCAGCAGGCGGCTTTCTTCCAGCCGCAGCGCCAGAATGTTTTGAATCAGGGCCGTGTTGTCAAACTTCACGGCATCACCGTCGGCCTGGTCGCTGGCACGGGTGACATAGGCACGGTAAAGCTTTTCGCGCAGCGTGCGGCTGTTTGCAAACTGCATCACCGGCAAATAGCTGGGCATTTTCAGTGTCAGCTTGTAGCCGTCTTTGCCGTCGGTTTCGGCGGCAGCTTTGGCTGCCTGCTGCACGTCAGAGGGCACGCCGTCCAGTTCTGGCGCGGTGGCCAGGTAGCTCCAGGCGTCGGTGGCGTCCAGCGCGTTTTCGCTGAACTTCTGGCTCAGCGCGGCCTGCTCTTCCTGGATCTTTGCAAAGCGGGCCTTGGCATCACCGGTGAGCTCTGCACCGGACAACACGAAGTTGCGAATGGCATTGGTGCGCGCCTGGGCTTGCTCGGTGTTCAAGGTGGCCGGATCAATGGCCTTGTACTTGGCATACAGCCGCTCGTCTGCCGCCAGCCGTGCCCAGAACTCGGTGACGGTGGGCAGCGAATCGTTGTAGGCCGCACGCAGCTCGGGTGTGTCGGCCACGCTGTTGAGGTGGCTGACCATGCCCCAGGCGCGGCCAAAGCGTTCACCGGCAACATCCAGCGTTTTCGACAAGGCGGTCCATTGCGCAGGAAAGCCGGGTGCCACAACTGTTTCCAGCGCTTGCGTGGATGCTGCGATCAGCTGCGCAACCGCAGGGCCAACATGCTCGGGGCGAACCTGGTCAAACAGGGGCAGGTTGTCGAAATTCAGCAGCGGGTTGGCAGTGGTGTTAGTCATGTTGCTTAGTTGGCGATGCGTTCTGCCGCTTCAAGGGTGTTGACCAGCAACATCGTAATCGTCATCGGCCCCACCCCGCCTGGCACCGGGGTAATCCAGCCTGCCACCTCGCGCACACCGGCAAAGTCCGCATCGCCGCACAGCTTGCCGTGGTCGTCGCGGTTCATGCCCACGTCAATCACAACCGCGCCGGGCTTGACCATGTCGGCTGTCAACACATTGCGTTTGCCCACGGCGGCCACCACCACATCGGCCTGGAGGGTCATGGCTTTCAAGTTGGCCGTGCCACTGTGGCAAATGGTGACAGTCGCATTTTTTTGCAGCAGCATCAGCGCCATGGGCTTGCCCACGGTGTTGCTGCGGCCAATCACCACTGCGTGCTTGCCCTTCAGCTCGTAGCCAATGGATGCCAGCATCTTCATGCAGCCATAGGGCGTGCAGGGCCAAAACCCGGGCAATCCGGTCACGAGCGCCCCGGCGCTGGCCACGTGAAAACCATCGACGTCTTTGGCCGGTGCAATCGCTTCAATCACCTTGTGCGCATCAATCTGCGCAGGTAGCGGCAGCTGCACCAGAATGCCGTGAATCGCTGGGTCTTTATTCAGCGCCTCAACGCGTGCCAGCAAGGCTGCCTCAGACATGTTGGCGTCGTACTTTTCCAGCACCGAATGCAAGCCCGCCTCGTGGCAGGCTTTCACCTTGTTGCGCACATACACCTGGCTGGCTGGGTCGTCGCCCACCAGCACCACGGCCAAGCCGGGTGTGATGCCGCGGGCCTTGAGCGCCAGCGTGCGCTGGGCCACCTCGGCGCGCAGTTGCTGGGACAGGGCTGTGCCGTCTATGAGTTGGGCGGTCATCGCTTGGCTTTCAAGTAAAAACGCCGTTCAGCCCATGAATTCATTGCTCGAGCAGCTATTAAATATGTAGCAAATGAACAGCCAGTCAGGCCTTGGGTGCGTTTTGCCCCAGCGCAATTTTCAGCAAGTCAGCCACCGTGTTGGCGTTGAGTTTTTCCATGATGTTGGCGCGGTGCGCTTCCACCGTTTTGATGCTGATGCCCAGGTCGTCGGCAATCTGCTTGTTCAAACGGCCCGCCACGATGCGCTCCAGAACCTGAGCTTCGCGGCCGGTGAGCTTGGCCAGCAGCGCGTCGCGGCTGGCGGCGCTTTGGTGGTCAGAGAAGGCGGCTTTGGCATGCTCCAGCATGCGCTCCACCACGGCCACCAACTGCTCTTCCTTGAATGGCTTCTGAATGAAGTCCATCGCACCTTTTTTCATGGTGTCCACAGCCATGGGCACATCGCCATGACCTGTGATGAACACGATGGGCAGTGGCGATTTGCGCTCGATCAGCTTGTCTTGCAACTCCAGCCCGGTCATGCCGCCCATGCGGATGTCCACGATCAGGCAGGCCACTTCGCGGGGGTCGTAGCGCGACAGAAAGGTTTCGGCCGAGTCAAAGCAGCGCACCCGGTAGTCTTTGCCTTCCAGCAACCACTGCAGCGAGTCGCGCACGGCTTCGTCATCGTCCACAACATAAATCGTGCCTTTTTTGGGTATCAGACTCATGGGCTTGCTTTCATGCGGTAAGGCCAAGCGGCTTGTCTTCGCTGGCGGGGTCACTGGCTATGGATTTTGTAGCGTCAGACACCGGAATCCAGAAGGAAAAACGGCACCCGACCACCTGCGCGGCATTGTAGATGTTCTCGGCACTCATCCGGCCCTGGTGCGACTCCACAATGGTGCGGCACAAGTTCAGGCCTATGCCCATGCCCTCGGCCTTGGTGGAAAAAAAGGCTTCATACAGTCGCTCCATCACCTCGGGCGCCAGCCCACGGCCCGTGTCCAGCACTGAAAACTCCACCACGGCCTGGCCACCCAGCTGTTTGGGCAGCACGCGCAGCTCCACATTGCGGTTGGCGCTGGGCCGTTGGGCAAGGTCAATCGACTCGGCGGCGTTTTTCATCAGGTTCACCAGCACCTGCTCGATCAGGATGGTGTCCACATCCAGTATGGGCAGACGCGCCGCCACATAGTGCGACAGCCGCACATTGCGCCTGCGCAGCTCGATTTCTGCCAGCTCCAGTGCCTCGGCCACGATGGTGGGCACATCAGCACTGGCGCGGTTGGGTTCGCTGCGTTTCACAAAGCTGCGAATGCGCTGAATGATCTGGCCAGCCCGCTGCGCCTGGTGAGCGGTTTTTTCCAGCGCCATCAGCAAGTCGTCATCAGTGATCTGCTTGGACTTGATGCGCGAGACCATGCCGTTGCAATAGTTGTTGATGGCCGTCAGTGGCTGGTTCAGTTCGTGGGCCACGCTGGAGGCCATCTCGCCCATGGTGATCAGGCGGCTGGCCGATTGCGCCCGCTCGGCTTGCGCAGCAGACTGCTCTTCGGCCACACGCCGGGGCGTGATGTCGGTGGCAATGACCATTTGCGCCAGTCGCCCGTCCACCCAGTTCAGGTAGCGCGAGCGCACCTCAATCCACTTGCCCAACTCGCTCACAAAAATTTCGGCATTGCCCGACTGTGCGGTGGTCAGCGCGCCAGTAGGCAAGCCGACAAACGAATCCACCTCGTCCAGCGATTCGTCGCTGGTGGCCTGCTGGGGCATGCCGGCCTGGGCCACCATTTGCAAATGCCCCGAGGTCTGCGTGCCAAACCACAGGCGGTACAGCTTGTTGGCAAACAGCAGCTCTTCGCTGCCCAGCGGTGCCACTGACACGGCGGCGTCTAGCGCCTCCAGCACGGTGGTAAAGCGCTCATACGAGGCAGACAGCTGCTCGCGAATGCGGTTGGGCTCGGTGATGTCGGTCATCGAGGTGACCCAGCCGGTTTGCTTGCCCACGGCGTCAATGAGCGGCGACATGTAAAGCCGTGCATCAAACAGGCTGCCGTCTTTGCGCTTGACGTGCACCTGCGAGCCGCTCTGGTTGGCGTCGCGGCCCTGTAACTGGCCTTCCAGCTTGGCGCTCAGGGCGTCGCGGTCGCTCTCGGGCCAGTAGGGAAAAGGCGGCGTGCGGCCCACCAACTCGGCTTCGGTCCAGCCCGTCATCTGGCAAAACGCCGCATTCACATAGGTGATGCGCCCCTGCATGTCCATGGCACGCATGCCGGTGAGCATGGAGTTTTCCATGGCCCGGCGAAAGTTGGTCTCTGACACCAGCGCCTGCTGCGTTTGCATGCGCCTGCGCGTGTGGCGCAGGTTGCCCACCAGCATCCACACGGTGAGCACACTTAAAGCGCCCACCAGCCAAAACAGCGCGCTGCCCACCACGCCTTGCGAGGTGCGGTAGCCCTGGGCCCGCAGCATCAATCCGTTGCCCACCGGCGAGACGGGTATTTCATATTCGTTGGTCGGCTCCACCCACGGCAACCACTGGGCGAAGCTGCGCGTTGTCGGGTTGCGTGGCGGCACCGTCTGACCGGCCAGCACCTGGCTTTTTGCATCCAGCAATGCCACTGCATATTTGGAGGCCACTTCAGAGGGCACGGCATAGCGCATCAAGCCGTCCATCGAGTACTCGCCCAAAATCACCCCGGCAAACTTGCCCTGCACCGAAAACGGTATGTGTAACTGCAGCAAACCGGTGTTGTCGGGCCCTGGCACCGGCTGCGAATACACCGGCTGCTGCAGATCGCGCGACAGGCTGTAGATGGCCTCGGTATCACCCGTGCCCAGCACCTGCCCGGCAATTCGCGTTTGCAAGGCGCTGACACTGGGCGCGCCATAGCTGGCCATGATGCGGCGGCGCGCGTCAATCCAGCTGATGGTGTGCAACTCGGGGTATTGGCTGACCAGCGATTCCGCCTGGCCCATGAACTCTTCAAAGTCAATTTCTTTGTTGGACGCATCGCGCGCCAGCCGCATCAATTGCTCCTGCCGCTCCAGCAGCCGCAGCCGCACCCGCTGCTGCGCGTACTCCACATCGCGCTTCACAGCTTCTTGCTCGCGCTGCGTTTCTTCGGTGCGCAAATACCAGAAAGCCGACGCAATCGCCGCCAGAAACAACACCACCGCCGCCAGCGGCGCCAGCACCGCAAACCGGTCTTGCGACGGAGGGCTTTGTCTGCGCCACCAGCTGCGCCAGCCCCGCAGAGCGCGGGCTTTGGCAAGCGAGTCGGGGAGCAGGGATTCGGGGCCGGACATGGGGCAAGTGTAGGGCGATCAAGGGTCTCATTGACAAGCGTATGTCGCTTTCAATAATCCACATTATGAAATATAAAAACACTATTTGAAATTTCAAACTATTTGTGCGAAACTAGAGGCGTTGCTCTAACGGCGGGCTAAATTACGTCCGCGCACCATCCCCAACGCTCTCAGGAGACAAACCCATGTCAGCTATGCCCCACGCGCTGTTTGCCGCAGCTGCCAACGACCCCAAAGACACCGATGCGCTGGAAACGCGCGAGTGGATTGATGCGCTCAGTGCCGTCATCTCCAGCGCCGCCACCAACGACGAGGGCCGCGCCCGCGCTCACTTTTTGCTCGAGCAGTTGCTGGAGCAAGCCCGCCAGGAGGGCATTGACCTGCCGTTTTCGGCCACCACCGGCTATGTGAACACCATCGAGCCGCAAGACGAGGAAATTTGCCCCGGCAACCTGGAAATGGAAGAGCGGCTGCGGGCGTACATGCGCTGGAACGCCATGGCCATGGTGGTCAAGGCCAACCGGCACAACCCGGCGGACGGGGGTGATCTGGGTGGGCACATTGGCTCGTTTGCCTCGCTGGCCAACCTGTTTGGCGCGGGCTTTAACCATTTCTGGCATGCCGAGAGCGAGAACCATGGCGGCGACTGCCTGTACATCCAGGGCCATGTGTCGCCCGGCGTGTATGCGCGGGCTTACCTGGAAGGGCGTTTGACAGAAGAGCAGTTGCTGAACTTCCGCCAGGAGGTGGACGGCAAAGGCTTGAGTAGCTACCCACACCCAAAGCTCATGCCGCAGTTTTGGCAGTTCCCCACCGTGTCCATGGGCTTGGGCCCGTTGATGGCGATTTACCAAGCGCGGTTTTTGAAGTATCTGCATGCACGTGGCATTGCCAACACCGAAAACCGCAAGGTCTGGGTGTTTTGCGGCGACGGTGAGATGGACGAGGTAGAAAGCCTGGGCGCCATCGGCCTGGCCGCCCGCGAGAACCTGGACAACCTGATCTTCGTCATCAACTGCAACCTGCAGCGCCTGGACGGCCCGGTGCGTGGCAACGGAAAAATTGTGCAGGAGCTGGAAGGCGAGTTCCGCGGCTCGGGCTGGAACGTCATCAAGCTGCTGTGGGGCAGCAACTGGGATGCGCTGCTGGCGCGAGACAAAGACGGCGCGTTGCGCAAAATCATGATGGAGACCAACGACGGCGATTTCCAGTCGTTCAAGGCCAACGACGGCGCCTATGTGCGCAAACACTTCTTCGGCCGCGACCCACGCACCCTGGAGATGGTGGCCAAGATGAGCGACGACGACATCTGGAACCTGCGCCGCGGCGGCCACGACCCGCAAAAGGTCTACGCCGCGTATCACAAAGCCGTAAACCACAAAGGCCAACCCACGGTGCTGTTAATCAAGACCGTGAAGGGTTTTGGCATGGGCAAGATTGGCGAGGGCAAAAACACCGTGCACCAGACCAAAAAACTGGGCGACGAAGACATCAAGGCCTTCCGCGACCGCTTCAACATTCCGATCCCAGACAGCGAATTGAGCAAACTGCCGTTTTACAAACCGGCCGACGACACGCCCGAAATGCAGTACCTACACGCCCGCCGCAAGGCCCTGGGCGGCTACTTGCCCAAGCGCCGCGTGACGGCTGACGAGCAGTTCACTGTGCCCGCGCTGGACACCTTCAAAGCCGTGCTGGAACCCACCGCAGAAGGCCGCGAAATTTCGACAACGCAGGCCTATGTGCGCTTTCTCACCCAACTGCTGCGCGACCAGGCCCTGGGCCCACGCGTGGTGCCCATCCTGGTAGACGAGGCCCGTACCTTTGGCATGGAAGGCCTGTTCCGCCAGGTGGGCATTTACAACCCGGCTGGCCAGCGATACACACCGGTCGATAAAGACCAGGTGATGTATTACAAGGAAGACGTGAAAGGCCAGATCCTGCAAGAAGGCATCAACGAAGCGGGCGGCATGAGCAGCTGGATTGCGGCGGCCACGTCGTACAGCACAAGCAACCGAATCATGGTGCCGTTCTACGTGTACTACTCGATGTTTGGCTTCCAGCGCATTGGCGATTTGGCCTGGGCCGCGGGTGACATGCAGGCGCGTGGTTTCCTGCTCGGCGGCACCAGTGGCCGCACCACCTTGAATGGCGAAGGCCTGCAACACGAAGACGGCCACAGCCACATCATGGCTGGCACGATTCCCAACTGCATTTCTTACGACCCCACCTTTGCGCACGAGGTGGGTGTGATCCTGCACCACGGTCTCAAACGCATGGTGGAAAAGCAGGACAACGTGTTTTATTACCTGACCTTGCTGAATGAAAACTACCCGATGCCGGGGCTGAAGGTGGGTACGGAAGAGCAGATCATCAAAGGGATGTACCTTTGCAAAGAAGGCCCCAAGATGACCCCGCGCGTGCAGCTATTGGGCAGCGGCACCATCCTGCGCGAAAGCATCGCCGCACAAGAGCTGCTCGAAAAAGAGTGGGGCATTGCCGCCAACGTCTGGAGCTGCCCCAGCTTCAACGAACTCACCCGCGACGGGCAAGACTGCGAGCGCTACAACCTGCTGCACCCCACGGCCACGCCGCGCCAGAGCTTCGTCGAGCAGCAACTCAGCGCCTACACCGGCCCGGTGGTTGCATCAACCGACTACATGAAGGCCTACGCCGAGCAGATTCGCCCCTTCATTCCCAAAGGTAGAACCTACAAAGTGCTAGGCACCGACGGCTTTGGCCGCAGCGACTTCAGAAGCAAGCTGCGCGAGCACTTCGAGGTGAACCGCCACTACATCGTGGTCGCCGCCCTGAAGGCGCTGAGTGAAGAAGGCACGGTGCCAGTGGCCAAAGTGGCCGAGGCCATTGCCAAGTACGGCATCAAGGCCGACAAAGTCAACCCTCTTTACGCATAAATCGGAGCACCTCATGGCATTGGTAGAAGTACAAGTTCCTGATATTGGTGACTTTGATGAAGTGACGGTGATCGAACTGCTCGTCAAACCCGGCGACACGGTGAAGGCCGAGCAATCGCTGATCACCGTGGAATCCGACAAGGCTTCGATGGAAATTCCATCGGCGGCGGCGGGCGTGGTGAAAGAGCTGCGTGTGAAGCTGGGCGACAAGGTCAAGCAAGGGTCGGTTGTGCTGGTGGTGGAGGCTGCAGGTGCCGCGCCCGCGCCTGTACCGGCTCCAGCAGCCGTTTTAGAGCAAAAACCGGCAGCAGCCCATGTAAATACTGCTCAAGCAGCTATCACAACTGTAGCAACTACATCAGGCCCGGTTGAAGTCCGGGTGCCCGATATTGGCGATTTCAAAGACGTGTCCGTCATTGAAGTGCTGGTCAAACCTGGCGACGGCATCAAGCTGGAGCAATCGCTGATTACTGTCGAATCTGACAAGGCATCGATGGAGATTCCGTCGGGTGCGGCGGGGGTTTTGAAGGAGTTGAGGGTCAAGGTGGGGGATGTGGTGAACATTGGGGATTTGTTGGCGGTGCTGGAGGCAAGCGTTGTAGTTTCGGCCAGCGTGCCCCCACCCCAACCCTCCCCCGTAAGGGGAGGGAGTGAAGGCAGGGGAGCAGGCCAAGAGAGTGCGCCTTCGGTTTTGCTCCCTCCCCTCCCGGGGGAGGGCGGGGGTGGGGGCAGCGCGCCCACACCTCAACCAGCGCAAGCAACACCTCCCCACGACCCGACTACCACAGTCCAAAACCTCCCCCACGCCAGCCCCTCCATCCGCAAGTTCGCCCGCGAGCTGGGCGTGCCGCTGGCCGAAGTCAAAGGCACAGGCCCCAAAGGCCGCATCACCGAAGCTGACGTGCAAAGCTTCACCCAAGCCGTGATGGCAGGCACCCTGCAAACCAAAGCCATCGCCGCAGCCACCCCCGCAGCCAAACCCGGTGGCGGTGGTGGCGAGCTCAACCTGCTGGCCTGGCCGAAAGTCGACTTCACCAAGTTCGGCCCCGTCGAGCGCAAAGACCTCTCGCGCATCAAGAAAATCAGCGGTGCCAACCTGCACCGCAACTGGGTGGTGATTCCCCACGTCACCAACCACGACGATGCCGACATCACCGAGCTGGAAGCCTTCCGCGTGTCCACCAACAAGGAAAACGAAAAGAGTGGCCTGAAGGTCACCATGCTCGCATTCCTCATCAAAGCCTGCGTGGCCGCGCTGAAGAAATTCCCCGACTTCAATAGTTCATTGGACGGCGACCAGTTGGTATTGAAACAGTACTTTCACATCGGCTTTGCGGCTGACACGCCCAACGGCCTGGTGGTGCCCGTGATCAAAGACGCTGACAAAAAAGGCGTGTTGGCCATCAGCAAAGAAATGGGCGAGCTGGCTGCCAAAGCCCGCGAAGGCAAGCTGACCCCGGCTGAGATGAGCGGCGCCTGCTTCACCATCAGCAGCCTGGGCGGCATTGGTGGGCGCTATTTCACGCCCATCATCAATGCGCCTGAAGTGGCCATTTTGGGCGTGTGCAGGAGCAACATGGAACCGGTGTGGGATGGCGAGAAGTTTGTACCGCGCCTGATGCTGCCACTTAGCCTGAGCTGGGATCACCGCGTGATTGACGGGGCCAGCGCGGCGCGCTTTAACGCGTATTTGGGCCAAATTTTGGGCGACTTCCGTCGCGTCATGCTGTGACCACCGTCGTTGTCGTTAAAAAAGCCGGTCAAGTCGCCATCGCCGCCGACGGCTTGGTGACCTTTGGCGACACCCGCCTGGCCCACCGCTACGAGGCCAACAGCAAAATCATCCCGGTGCAAGCCGTGGGCGGGCTCAGCTACATCGGCGCGGCAGGCACGGTGGCCCACTTTCCCGCGCTGCGCAAAGCCCTGGCCTTGCTGCCGCCCGAATCCGTCAAGCTGCACAGTAAAGACGAGGTCTACGACACGTTTTTGCAGCTGCACCCCATTCTCAAAGACAAGTTCTTCTTGCAAACCAAAGAAGAAGACGCCGACCCGTATGAGTCCAGCCAGTTCAGCACCGTGATTGCAAACGCCAGCGGCATTTACGGCCTGTACAGCTACCGCGAAGTGTTTGAGTTCAAAGAGTTCTGGGGCATAGGCTCAGGCCGCGGCTTTGCGCTGGGGGCCATGCACGCCACCTACGCCAAAGCCAAAACTGCCAAAGAAGTGGCCCAGGCCGGCATCGACGCTGGTTGCGAATTCGACCGCAACTCCGCCGGGCCGGTGGAGGTGTTCACCATGAAGTTAACAACCCAATAAAGCACTTATCCGTCATTCCCGCGCAGGCGGGAATCCACCTGCGCACACGCTGGATTCCCGCCTGCGCGGGAATGACGGCAAATAAACATCCAAGCAATCGGAGCGACCTATGCCAGTCATCGACATCAAAGTGCCAGACATCGGCGATTTTTCAGAAGTCACCGTCATCGAGTTGCTGGTCAAACCCGGCGACACCTTGCGTGCAGAGCAATCGCTCATCACCGTGGAGTCCGACAAAGCCTCGATGGAAATCCCCTCCAGCCATGCGGGCGTGGTCAAAGAGCTCAAAGTGAAATTGGGCGACAAGGTCGCTGAAGGCACGACGCTGCTGACCCTGGAGGTCGCTGAAGCAGGCGTTTTAAAGCCAAATACGCCTCCCGCCCAGGTAAATACTGCTCAAGCAGCTATCAATACGGTAGCGTCTACTGCCTTACCCCCTCCCCCTCTGGGGGAGGGCAGGGGTGGGGGCTCCCCGACCTTGGCACCAGCAACCACCTTCACCGGCGCTGCAGACCTGGACTGCGACCTCGTCGTCCTAGGCGCAGGCCCCGGCGGCTACAGCGCCGCCTTCCGCGCCGCTGACCTCGGCCTGAAAGTCATCCTCGTCGAGCGCTACGCCACCCTGGGCGGCGTGTGCCTGAACGTCGGCTGCATCCCCAGCAAAGCCCTGCTGCACGTGGCCGCCGTGATGGACGAGGTGCAGCACTTTGCCGATCTGGGCATCAGCTACACCGCGCCGTTGATCGACCGCGCCAAGCTCTTGGCCCATAAAAACAAAGTGGTGGGGAAGCTCACCGGCGGCCTGGCCGCCATGGCCAAAATGCGCAAAGTCACCGTGGTGCGCGGCCTGGGCCAGTTCGTCGGATCCAACCACCTGCAAGTGCATGAAACGTCAGGCGACGCCCAAGCCCAAACCGGCAAAGCACAAACCATCCAGTTCAAGCGCTGCATCATCGCCGCCGGCTCCCAAGCCGTGCGCCTGCCGTTCATGCCGGTAGATGACAGGGTTGTCGATTCAACAGGCGCGCTCGCCATGGGCCACAACCCCAAGCGCATGCTGATCCTGGGCGGCGGCATCATCGGCCTGGAAATGGGCACCGTCTACAGCTCGCTCGGCGCACGGCTAGACGTGGTGGAAATGATGGACGGCCTGATGCAAGGCGCTGACCGCGACCTGGTCAAAGTCTGGCAAAAAATGAACGCCCCGCGCTTTGACAACATCATGCTGAAAACCAAAACCGTCGGCGCGCAAGCCACTCAAGGCGGCATCCTGGTCAGCTTTGAAGGGGAGGGCGCACCCAAAGAACCCCAGCTGTACGACCTGGTCTTGCAGGCCGTAGGCCGCACCCCCAACGGCAAAAAGCTGGCCGCCGAAAAAGCCGGCGTCGCCGTCACCGACCGCGGTTTCATCAACGTCGACATCCAGATGCGCACAAACCAGCCCCACATCTTCGCCATCGGCGACATCGTGGGCCAACCCATGCTCGCCCACAAAGCGGTACACGAAGCACACGTGGCCGCAGAAGTCATCGCTGGCGAACTGCAGGGAAACAAGGAACTCGCCAGCGCCGCCTTCAACGCCCGCGTCATCCCCAGCGTCGCCTACACCGACCCCGAAATCGCCTGGGTGGGCCTGACCGAAGACCAGGCCAAGGCGCAGGGCATCAAGGTCAAAAAGGGCTTGTTCCCGTGGAGCGCCTCAGGCCGCGCCATCGCCAATGGCCGCGATGAAGGCTTCACGAAGCTATTGTTCGACGACTCCCCAGAAGCCCACGGCCACGGAAAAATCCTGGGCGGTGGCATCGTCGGCACGCATGCGGGCGACATGATTGGCGAGGTGGCGCTGGCGATTGAGATGGGGGCCGATGCGGTGGACATTGGTAAGACGATTCACCCGCATCCGACGTTGGGGGAGAGCATTGGCATGGCGGCAGAGGTAGCGCATGGGAGTTGCACGGATTTGCCGCCGGGGAAGAGGTAGCCCGACGTTTCGTTGTACTGATGCCGCCATTGGTTGGTAATGCTCGCAATTTGGGGCAGTCAAGGCGCTTTACCATCCGGTAGGTACAACATAAGAGAGAGTCAGTATGAAAATTGCGATTGAAAACTTCGGCGCAATCAAAAAACGCATCGAAATCGAGCCCAAGCCACTCACCATTTTTTGTGGTAGCAACAACACGGGCAAGACGTATGGCCTGTACGTACTCAATGCTTTGATGGACTCGCGCCTTGTCGTGTCATTTGATTGGGCTCGTCAGCATGCCAAATTCCTGCTGGATCAGCGTCGGCTAGTGGTAGATCGGTCTTCTTTACTGGGGCCGGATGCTATCAAGCACGCACAGACCAGCATCGCTCGTGGTCTCAAGGAAACGCTTCCCCGGTTCTTTGCGGCCGACATCGGTCTCACTGAAGAAGCCACTTTTGAAATAACTCTATCGCAGCAGGACATTGATGCGCACCTCGCCAAGTTCGACTATTCGTATGGAGAGCGCGCCAAATCGCAAAAAGACTTATCGGTTCTGACGTGCAAGTTTGCTGAGGATGGCCAGCGCGCTGAAATCAGCATTGGAGGAGACTGGAGCAGCGCAGCCCAGATCGAACGCGTCCTTAATGACGTCCTGATGGAACTGTACTGTCCAATTCGCCAGGGTCGCGCGCTGTTGCTGCCCGCCGAACGCAGCGGCATCAATTTATTTTTCCGGGAGCTCAACTCACGCCGTGCCGCTCTACTGCGCCACGTAACCAGCCAAACGCTAGATACCAACGAGCTACTCAAAGACATCATCATCTCGCGCTATCCACAACCGATTCATGACTACATCGAGTTCATGAACGCGCAACCCGAGATCAAGCGCCGGACCAGTGAGTTCGCGGACATGGCCGCTTGGCTGCAGAAGGAAGTGCTTCGAGTGAAGTACAAGGTCGATCGATATGGCGATATCAGCATTGCCCCGCAGCGTACCAAGAGTGAGCTGGGCTTACACCTTGGTTCCTCCACCGCAAAGACTTTCTTTAGTCTGTGGTCTTACCTTAACCATATGGCGCAGCCGGGTGACTGCCTGATGATCGACGAACCGGAACTGAATCTTCACCCGCAGAACCAGCGGAACATCGCGCGCCTACTGGCAGAACTGGTCAACCGGGGCATCCGTGTGGTGGTCAGCACCCATTCGGACTACATGGTGCGCGAGTGGGGCAACTTGGTGATGCTTGGCCAGGAATTTCCCGAGCGGGACCAGATTGCGAAGCAGCACGGCCTGAATGAGGCGCAGTGGCTGTCTGCCGACAACGTACACGCCTACGAGTTTCATGCAGGCGGAGTTGAAGTCATGTCGGTACATTCAAAAAACGGCATTCGTACGCCTCTGTTTGACGAAAGCATTGAGCAGTTGAACTCGGCAGCGCAAGAAATCTACTTTGCAGTGCAAGCGGCTAGTGGCGAGTTAGAACAAGCAGAACCTAAAACAAGTAAGAGCCGTAAGGGGCAGGCATGACGGAAAACGAGTACTTTGTGGCACTACGCGATGTGCTAAATCCTTCGCTTAGGGATGAGCGCAAAATTGTTGGCGGGCACTTCATGATCGAAGAGAGCGGCCAGAAGTCATTCGCGTTGGACGTGAGTGGTTTGGCAACCCACGAGGCGGTCAAACTGGAAGCCATGAGGACCGACTGGCCGTGCTTTCGGGGCGGCCACCAGTTTGCCCACCGTAGATGTGATCGCATTGTGGTTGCATGGAACGCTGCCAAGGCCATCCCGCAGTTTTTGCTTGTGGAGCTGAAAAGCGGGGTATCGGCCGGTGCGCACGCGCAACTGGGTTCGTCGCTGGCGTTTTGCCAGTTTCTGCACCACATGATTTGTGTCGGTCAGGTCAAACCACCCAAACCCGAATTTGCAGCCGTCACTATCAGTTCCACACCGTTTGCGCTGAAGCTAGGCAGCACGCCAAAGCTGCCGTCTTGGAGCCCAAAGGGTATTCATCCGGACTGTAGGCACATGCACTTTTTTCGATCTCGTGGATCCCTGCCAATACATGCTGTTTTAGCGGCTGTTTAGGTTTTCAAAGACAACCGTCACTCTCAGTTTTATAGCTGCCCGAGCAGTTAATTCATTGGCTGAAGCCCTAAATTCGCCATCAACACCTGCATCACCCCTCTGCGCGCGCTGGGTGCAGGGCGAATGAGCAGGTATACGTCATAGCCCAGTGCATTGAAAAATTCCAGCAGTTTCTCGGAAGAAAAATTGTCCAACTTGTAGTTTTGCAGAGCGCAGGCGTTGGGCTGTTCGACGCCCAGGCGTTTAGCAATATCAGTCTGCTTCAAGCCAAGTGCTGCGATGCGCTCGGGTGCTTGGCCCCCAGTTGAGCCCGCTGTCTTTCAAGGCGCCATCACATCTTCAAACGGATGCCGATTCTTCCAACGGTAGGTTGAAAAATCGCGTTGATCGGTCGTGAGGATGCGACCGGTGCCCAGGTGCTCCGCAAGTAATACCAGGGTGGCATCTGCCAAATCCATGGGCAGGCGGCGGTAACGGCGCATCAAGGCTTGGAGTTGCTTGGCGCAGCTGGTCGGAACATCCCAAATCTGTAAGACACCTGAATCCACATCATCAAACACAGCAAGGGCGCAATCGACATGCACGCGGTTGGCAAGAAAGTAGGTGGCCTCTGTGAGCACAGACCATGTGGTGATCCAGCCTTCGATGTGAGTTGCCGCGAAGGGCAGCGCCCGAGTGTGATGCGCGTCGTTTTTGTCTAAAAGCGCAATCAGGAAACCGGCGTCAACAATGAGCATGGCTACGCGTGAATTCAACGGGAAGCGTTGGATTTTTGCGGTGCTGCGGGCTTGACTGGGTTCGCTTTTGTAGCCAATCCATATTTGGCAGCGATGCCATCGGCGTACAGCGCTTTGTATCTGGTTGACAAAGTGCCTGCATCTGGCCCGTGGCTGCCATATTTGCCAGCCATGCTGGCAATTTTGCTTTTGGCCTTGGGTTGATTCGCTTGCATCATGGTCTCGTGATAGTGGGCCAAACTCAGGCGAACGATTTCACTGATGCCCAATCCTGTCTTGCGCGTCAGGGCGTTCAACTGTGCAGCCGCGCTTGCACCCAAACGAGCGTTAATCTTCAGACTATTGGAAGATTCGGAGGCGGCTGAGGTACTCATGTACTACAGTGTACGACAAGCCAAAAATCAGCGCAAGCGGATCGCCAAGCTGCTGGCCCACAAAAACAAGGTGGTGGGCAAGCTCACCGGCGGCCTGGCCGCCATGGCCAAGATGCGCAAAGTCACCGTGGTACGCGGCTTGGGTCAGTTCGCAGGTGCCAACCACCTGCAGGTGCAGGAAACGGCTGGCGACGCCCAATCCGAACTGGCAAAGGCTCGGGCCTTGTGCTTTGCGTGCCCATTCAATCGTCGCAAAAGACTGTTTATTTGCCCTTTGAGACTTGATCTGTGTGCCCGCATCTAGGAGGTGTTCCCGCTGCCGTGCCCGCGAGTCAACTAGTGACTCCGTGAAGCGGTGGCGACAGCTGAGCCCCCGCCCGCTGTACACGCGAAGGCTCTCGCACAGCGTGAATTGCAGGGCCGTTCAGCGCGGCCGACCGTATTGGTTCAGAAAACCAAACACTCGTTTTCTAGCGTCTTCGGTGGCTTGTTGGTTGTAGCGGTACACGACGACTTCCCCGCTGATCGGACTCGCTTTGCTAAAGCCGTCTTGTTCAGACTTGTCCCAGGCGTGGGTCGCATCAGGGTAAACATGCCACTCTACGGGAGCCCCTGCTGCCTTACGCAGTGGTAACTCCCGGAGGCAGGACTGGGGCGACACTTCGTTGTCTTTCTCACCCATCAGCATCAGCAAGGGTCGCGAGGCGTCCTGCTGCAGGATGACGATGCCCTGTGGACGCCCTTTGGTGGGCGGCAATGAACACAACGCGTAAAGCGACACCGTGGCGGCTGGCAACACTGCCTCTTGCCTCAGAGCGTTTGCAACCGACGCACTTGACAACCAGGTAGATGCCAAGCCACCCTTAGAGAATCCGAGAGTTGAGATCGCTTTCGGATCCACAAAGGGTTGCGTGGCTAGGAAGGCGATGGCGTCAAGCTGGTCTTTGATCCAACGGCCATTTGGAATTTTGGACGGTGAATCACAGTCGCTTTTCATGCCTCGGGTGGTCAGGGTGTCGAGCACAAGGACCACAAACCCTTCTCGCAACGCTGCTTCGCTCCAACGGTAGATGTGTTCGCTGATGCCGCCACAGGTATGGTGGACGACCAGGGCCGGATATTTGACGCCAGCGTTACCCGAGGGAATGAACACAGAGTTGCTCAATGGCGTTTTGGTCGTCAACGGCGAAGTGGCCACAGAAAAACTCAAGTCTGTGCCAAACGGCAATTCGGCCTGCAATGTCGAGGGTAGACCGTACTGCGCCCATGCGCTCTGTGTGAACCACCATAAACCAGTTAGCAACCAGAAACGAAGCTTGCGCATCATGTGAATTCCTTAGAAATCAGAGGGAAGGCTTGGCTTTCCGAGCAGACAGAAAACCCTAACGCCAAGAGCTAAAAAATTATCAGGTGTCGGGGTCATACAGGTGTCGAGGTCAGGTCTTGAAAAATCATATCCCATCCCTTGAATTGCTCTCAACTCCATAGCTGCCTGAGCAGTTGATTCATGGGCTGGAGCCATATTCCATCCCCATCTACACCCCAAACGGATTGATCACATCAACGGGCATCCGCTGAAAATGCTTGACGTTTCGCGTCGCTACCTGCAACCGATGCACCTGCGCCGTCGCTGCGATCAACACATCCGCACCGTCGTGCCCCGGCCTGGCGGACCACTGGCCCCATAGCCGCGCAATCGGGGGCGTGATGGGGAGGATGCGGTCTGCGTAGAGACGTTGCAGGGTTTCCAGCCACTCGGCGAGGGCTTGGGCAAATTCGGTATCAGTGTTTTGGGCTTTTTCGATGCCGCGTGCGATTTCACCCAGGCTGATGACGCTCAAGAAAAGCTGGTCTTCCCGCCGCGCTTTCAGCCATGCCGTGACTTGGGGCGATGGGCGGTTTTTTCGGATTTCCGAGAGCACGACGGTGTCGAGCAAGATCATGAAAAATCAATGTCACGCAGGGTTATGTTGGTTCGGGCAGGGGTTGCGTGTTTTGCAGCGCCACCTTTGCCAGCCGCAGGCCTGGATTTCGCGGGCGTGGATTTCGCAGGCTTGGGTATGGCGAGCAAATGCGCCACGAAGCCTGGCGCTAGGGCGGCGGCGCTGCGCTGCAACGCGATGTATTCAGTTTCCGCAACGATGACGACCGCTGGTTTGCCATGGCGCGTCACATGCTGCGCGCGACCATGCATGGCCGATTCAACTAACTGGCTGAATTGCGCTTTGGCATCTTGCAGGCTCCAGAGTTGAGTTTCCATGGTGAACTTTCAAAAGTAGTCAGACATTCTGGTCAGATTATAAAGATGGAACAACGCGCCGTCCCCCGACCTGCCCCGACCTGACCGCCATCTCCAGTGAGCTATTAACCCGGACAAATCACTGGCACCACCTTGCGCCATGCCGCCCGTAAACATGAAAGTCGCTGGCTCGCCCCAAGTCATGCAGGCGACTGTCACCACGCCACAAAAAATTGTCCGCAAGCACAATGGAATCCAGTCTGGAGATATGCCTATGAACAAAGAATTTGACATCGTGATCCATGGCGCGACGGGTTTTACCGGTCGCCTGGTGGCTGAGTACATGATGGCGCGCTACCCCAATGGCGGCGCTGGGTCGCCGGGCATTCGGTGGGCCATGGGCGGGCGCAGTGCTGACAAGCTGACGGCGGTGCGCGATGAAATTGGTGCACCCAAAGACACGCCTTTGGTGGTGACCGACTTGCAAGATGCGGCCAGCCTGCAAAGCCTGATGCGGCGCACGCGCCTGGTGCTGACCACCGTTGGCCCCTACCAGTTGTATGGCAACGAACTGGTGGCCGCTTGCGCTGCGCAGGGTGTGGACTATGTGGATTTGTGTGGCGAGCCGGCCTGGATGCGCCAGATGATTGATGCACATGAAGACCAGGCCAAACGCAGTGGTGCACGCATCGTGTTTTCCTGCGGTTTTGACTCGGTTCCGTTTGACATGGGTGTGTTCATGCTGCAGGCGCAGTTCAAGCAGCAGTTTGGCCACGCAGCCGGTCGCGTGCGCGGTCGTGTGCGCAAGATGAAAGGCACTTTCTCGGGCGGCACCGCCGCCAGTTTGAAAGCGACGATGGCCGCTGCCAGCGAAAACCCCGCGGTGCTGGAATGGCTGAAAAGTCCATTTTCATTGACCCCTGGCTTTACGGGGCCCAAACAGCCCAGTGGCACCAAGCCCATGCTGGACGAAGCACTGGGGCAAGACGTGTGGGTAGCCCCGTTTGTGATGGCGGCCATCAACACCAAGAATGTGCACCGCTCCAACTTTTTGCTGGGTCATCCGTATGGGCAAGATTTTGTTTATGACGAAATGATGGTCACCGGCAAAGGCGACAAAGGTCAGGCCATTGCTCAGCAGATTGCTGCCGACAAGTCCCTGGGCAGCGAAGGTGGCCCCAAGCCTGGCGAGGGGCCTGGCAAAGAAGAGCGGGAAAGCGGTTTTTATGACCTGCTGTTCTTGGGCGAAGACGGGCAGGGCAACCAGGCGCGCGTCAGCGTCACGGGTGATCGTGATCCCGGTTACGGCTCGACCAGCAAAATGATTGCAGAGTGCGCGGTTTGCCTATTGATCGAGTCCCAAAATACCTTGGGTGGTATCTGGACACCAGCACCTGCGCTGGGGCAAAACCTAATTGCGCGGCTGCAGACCAACGCCGGTTTGAGCTTTGCTGTGGAGTGATGGGATTGAGGTGACCGTCTGTTGCTGCGATTTGCGCCTAATCGATTCGACGCGTTCAAAAACTGCTTTTAGACCTGACTGCAAGCGCCACGACCGCAGCGCCCAGGGCGACAACCAGTGCATCTTCGATCAAGCCACTTCGTGTCTGACCGATGCGCGCCATGCCTTGCTGGCGGGCCGCCAATGTCAGGTACGCCAGCGGTACGGCAACTGAAGTAATCCGGGCGTTTTCATGTTTTATCCGTAGAAAGCTGCAAGAAAACAAGCGTGATGGAGGCCGCTCACTTGGAATATCGGCAAACCGCCTGGCTTGCTGTAGGAAGGCGAGAGAAAAAATCGGGGTCACGCATCCCGTCGCAGGCAGGTCTGGTCAGATCTGCAAAGCAACAGGGTCTTGTTTAGCGCTCATGGCAAGACCCTTACGAATGGGGTTTCCCGGTGGGCTGGATCACGTGACTTCGCTGACATGGTGGAAATATAGGCGCTACATTTTCAATAGCTACTTGAGCAATAAACACCTGGGCTACCACCCCAAAAGGCGGTCAAAGGCGCTAAACGCCACATCAAACTCAGGGCTGGGAACTCTCTTTGAGCTTGGCATAGATCCGGTTGGCCTCCTGGCCCCGGTCTGTGTCCACCAAGCCGCGCTTCAGATCCTTTGCGGCTTGCTGTATGACGGCGCGGGGTTCGGAGGTTTGGCTATCTGCCGATTCGTCGTGCTCGTGCGGCAGGCGTGGCACGGTGAGCTGGCCGATGCTGACTTGCACGTTGCCGTCGGCCGGGGTGGGCTCGTCCGGGGAATCGGAAACGCTTGAATCGTGTGACAGTGGTTTGCGCTTGGACAACGTCATGGGTGCGGCCTAGCGACGGTTTGGATTGTTGGGCTAGCGGTCACGTGAATTGCGGGTGCCGTCACCATCACGGTCGCGGTCGCGCGAGTTGCGCACGCCATCACCGTCGCGGTCGCGCCTGCCCCGGTTCTCGTCATAGCGGTCT
Source organism: Comamonadaceae bacterium (assembly GCA_013297875.1). GTDB lineage: Bacteria > Pseudomonadota > Gammaproteobacteria > Burkholderiales > Burkholderiaceae_C > JAAFIW01. The sequence continues at coordinate 43,540 of JAAFIW010000011.1, forward strand.
CGCACCCAACGGTCTTGTACAAAAACCACTGGCTGGCCGCAGGCGTTGTACCGACCGCAGTGGCGAGCCCAATTCTTGGAATGTCCCGGTGGCACATACATGTAAATCGGCTGGCGCTGGGTGTTGTAAGGCGCGGGCGCAATCAGCACCGGTTGCTGGTAAACCCAGGCGTCCCGGGGTATCGAGTCGCCAAAGGTCAACCGTCCATATACGCCGGGCTGCTGGATGCTGATCGACACGTCAGCTGCGCGCGCAGGCAGGGTAGCGCAGGCTGCCAGCAAGGCTGCGCCAACCATCCAAGATCTGGCCCGCCGAGCGCCTGAATATGGCGCAACTCGCAGGAATGGGTGGTGTGAGGTGGTCATGCTGAAACTTTCAAAGTTGGAGACTTTTTCAGTGTGACCCGCATGCGGGGCCTGCAACGTAGGGCGCAGGTAAAGCCAGGGTTTGTTGCGCCTGTCGCGGGCTTGTCCTACGCCGGGGTTGGATGAATCAGAAGCTTCCCACCGATAAAACGCCTGAAGAGGTGCAGGAAATTGCGATGGACCCTCTTGGCAGGGTCGCGCATCCAGTTGCCCACATCGCCGACTTTGCCGATTCCCTCATTCAAACGCTCTTAATTCCATAGCTACCTGAGCAACCAGTACCTGGGCTGCAGCCCGCTTTTGCGTAAAACAGGAGCTCGCGTGATTTACTACAACATGCCCGTTGAGTTTTTGAAAGCTGGAACGAGGCCTGCGATGCACGACGACCATTAGCGATAGGTCGGTGCAATAGATTGGTACTCCACACGCGCATCCAGGTCTTTGAGCTTGCCGGAGGCAGATTCCATCGGTGGCACGCGGCCTTCGTAGCTCACAACCGTTGAACTGGGCACATCAAATACGACACGCATGGGCGCAATGGCCATGCGAATAAAAAAACTGCTGGGAATTACGGTAAACGTTGCCTGCCCATTGACTTCCTTGTCCAGGCGAACGTCGAAACCGTAAGTGGTTTTGTCTTTCAGCACGACCATTCGCACGGGCAGGGCTTTACCGGTTTTCAACAAGGGCCAGTTTTTCAGGATCAGGCCAAACATCTGCGGGCCGCTGACCGCCGGGTCACTGATGTCTTCTGATGCCGTGCTGATCTTGCCGTTGTCGTTGAGGTGGTAGTCCAGTCGGCGGCCGTTGGCGCTGACCACCACCGAACCGCTGTAACCCAGCTGTTTGTTGATGGCGTCAAAACGCTGCAAGTCATAAGTGGGGGACGATTGGGTGGCCTCCACAATGACCACATCACCTTGCAGATCACGGGTGATGTGGGCTGCAAGCGAGCCGTGTTCATTTTTTTCAGCGCGGCGCTCATAGCTGTAGAGCGGCCCGGCAGTGGGCCGGTTGAGCGCGGCAACATGGCCGCGATAAATCAACTCGCCTGCGATGGCCGACGTGCGGTGAAAGGCTGCGAGCTTTCTTGCGCTGTCAGCGTCCAGCTCTGCATGCGCCGGGATGGCGCTGGCCAATAGCGTCGCCAAAAACAAGGTTTTCGAGCGGGTTTTGAAGTTTGTACGGGGGCGTGTTGTCATGGAATTTCCTGGGTTTGTTAAATGGCGGAGAAGGACGAATCAGTGCGACGGATGGACTGTAGATTTGCAAGTCGTGGGTGAAAACCAGCTGGCCATCAACACACTGTTGACCCAAATGGAATAATCGATTGATGGATCAATTGCGCTCGATGCGGGTGTTCTCGCAAGTCATCTCCGAAGGCAGCTTTGCGGGTGCAGCGCGGGTGCTCGATATGGCACCAGCGGTGGTCACGCGCACCCTGGCGGAGCTTGAAGCGCATTTGGGTGCCCGTTTGCTGAACCGCACCACCCGAAAACTGGCGCTGACGGAAACAGGTGCGGCCTACCTTGAACTTGCCCGCAACATCCTGCTGGATGTTGAAGAGGCCGATGCATTTGCTGGCTCGTCAACCCAGCTGACGAAAGGCTGCTTGCGGGTGGTGTGTCCGCCTGCATTTGCAGTTCATCAGCTGGCCCCACATTTGCCGAGGTTCAGACAATCCCAACCCAACATCACGCTGGAGCTCAGCGCGCCAGGCCCTGTGGTCACGGCAGATGAGCACTTCGATATCTCCATCCTGTCTATTGGCGAGCAAGTGCTGGAAGGTGACTTTGTGGTGCGAAAGCTCGCCAAATCTGCCTTCATTTTGTGCGCAGCGCCCAGTTACATCGCGCGCCATGGCAAACCTGAGCAGCCCACTGATTTGGAACAATTTGAAGGTGTGTTGCCAGCGGTAGCCGCGCTGCGCCAGGGCGTGACGCTGTATCGCCAAGATGGCGGCAGCGCCAACGGGGGTCACAGCTCACTGCTGGTTCCAGCTGGCAAAGTTGCTATCACCACCAACCACATTGACATGATGCTGGCCAGTGGTTTGGCAGGCATCGGCATCATTGCCCTGCCTTCATTTGTTGCACAAGTGCCGCTACGCGAAGGACGGCTGACCCGGGTATTGCCCGAGTGGTGCGGCGTGACCTTGACGCTATATGCCGCCGTGCCCAGCCGCAAATTCATGCCCGCCCGCACGCGGCTGTTCCTTGATTTTCTGGTACGCACTTTTGGCGGAACCGATGACGACCCGTGGCTCAAGCTTGATTGACGCTGCGATCTGCTATCTCCATCCGTCGCTCTCAATTTTATAGCTACCCGAGCAACAAATAAATGGGCTACACGCCGCTTTTGCTTCAAACGGCGCTGATCGCGAACTGAGCGCAGAGAGCCAAACTGGCCACGGTTCGGGCTTTTTCCTGGCTTTTCGGCACCGCTGAGAGCTTGGCGCGTCGCGTTGCTCATTTGTCACAATACCGCGCACCAAAACTCAGGAGGGATTCATGGGCATCGCAAAAGGCTTGGCACAACTGTTGTGTGCGGCCGCGTGTCTGCAGGTCGGTGTGGTGCCGGGCCAACCTGTCAACTACTACGGTCTCAGTGGTTCGCGGGCTCCCACCGGGCAAGAGCAGCAAGTCCTTGAGCTGCTCAGAAAGTCTGCCCAGGCCAGGGAACAAGGGCTTCGGGATGAGGCGCGCAGATACGGGCAGGAAGGACTCGCCCTGGCGCGGCAGTCGCGCATGCTGGAGACGATGGGCGCAGCCCAGTTGCATATGTCTACGCTGTCTCAGAGCGAGGGGGATCTTCCCAAGGCAATGGAGTGGCTTGAACAGTCGCTGCTGACCTGTGAGCTGGTCGGCAACACAAATTGCCAGGCGAATGCCCGCCTGATGCGTGCAACACTTCATCAACAACTCGGTGACTACCCGCGTGCCTCGCAGGAGGTTGATCGATCGCTCAAGCTGGCAAAAATACAAGGTGAACCCCAAACCATTGCAAATGCCCAAGTCTTGATTCTGCAACTGGGCCAGCGCGGTTCACCACAACAAGCGGCGCAAGAGGTGGTGGCATTGGCAGAAAAGGCAGGCTCCAGCACGGACGCGGCATTGGGGCTGCGCAAGCTGGGTCGGCTGGCCATTGATGAAGGTGATCTTCCTCGTGCTGAGGCACTGTTGACGGATGCGCTGGCCCGCTCAAAAAGCTCGCAAAACCCTCGCTCTTTGGGTGATTCCCTGATTGCGGCAGGTGAGTTGGCCGCTGCGCAGCGTCGGCCTGATGTAGCTGCCCGGCATTACCTGGAGGCCAAGGGCATCGCGGTTCAGATTCAAGACCATGGCCTGTCGGGAAACGCCTCATTGCGACTGGCCAAGCATTATTTGCTGGCGTCCGATTGGGAGTCGTCTCGAAAGGCGGCGATGGCCGCGCTTCAGGCGTATGAGCTGGCCAACCAGTTGACCGACCAGGGCCTGGCCCACGAAGCCCTTGGCAACGTGGAATGGGCATCCGGAAACCGCGATCGTGCAAAGACCCAATACCGGCTGGCAATCGATCTGGCAGTCAAGTCGGGTCTCAAGGAAAACGAAGCCGGCGCGCGTCTGATGATGGCTTCGCTATTGCGGGCAACGGATCGATCTTCTGCCATGCAGGAGGCGCAAAGCGCCGAAAGCCTGTACCAGGCCAGCGGCTCCACACTAGGGCAGGGCCTGGCCGTGCTTGAGCAAGCGCGTATTCGTGGCGCAGGAGACGACTTTGAGGGTGCGCTGATACTGCTTAGGCAAGCCCGGCTGCATTTCATTCAGGTCAAGCGCAAAGACAAAGTCGCACTGGTTGATGATTGGATAGCAACCGCTTTGCGCCTTCGAGGTCAAGCCCCCGCAGTAACATCGGCACAGAAACAAAACCCTGCCGAGGCCGCCGCCAGGGCGGCCGCGCAAGCAGCAGCCCTGGCGGCAGGTGATGCTGCGGTTGGTGACCAGGGGAGACGGCGGTGACTACAGACTTTTTGAACACCCAACCGCTGATGCAGGCCAGCCGCCCTCCGCCTCGTCGACCCTGGATGACACTTTTGTTGGCGCTGATCATCATCACCGTCACCGCAACCGGCGCGTACCTCAGTGGCAACTGGCTTCAGGTCAGCAACGACGTGATGCTTCGCTTGGGAGCCAACGTCCCGATGGCAACACTGGACCAGTTCGGTGCGTGGCGCCTGTTGACGGCGAAGCTGCTGTTTCAGTCACCCGTGGTTCTGGCGGTGTTCTTGCCGTTTTTTGTGATGGCAGCTGTTGCGTTTGAGCGTAGGCATGGCGCGATCGCTCTGTTGGTGTACTTTGTGGTTGCCAGTGTGATCGCAAGTGCTGCGACCCTCTACTTCATCGCAGATGAGCTCAAGATGAGCGCCGGGGCCGGCGGGCCGGCCTGGGCTATTGCCACGGCCATGCTGGTGTCCCTTCGGGATCCGTTGCGCGATAAATGGTTTCGACCGCAGGCCAAGCACCTGGCTGGCTTGCCCTATGTCGCTTTGTGCGCTTTTGGTGCCTATGTCGGAACGATCGATATGGCTTCGATGGGTGCCGGTGTGTTGCTGGGTCTTGTCTGCGGCTGGTATCTGCGCCGTGCAGACGCTGCGATGCCAACCCATCAATTCGCGCGATTGGCCATCATCGCAGCAATCGGCGGCTGCCTGTCGACGATTGCCCTGATGCGAGCGCCAACGCCAAGCTACTTCCTGTCCGAAGTACGCCAGTTCGTCCAGGATGCTAAAAATTACACGTCCGAGCTGAACGGGCTCAACGCCCAGGTACAGGCACTGACAGACCAGGCGCTTGCCGGTTCGATTACACGCCCCGCATTGGCTGAACGCATGACGCAGGATCTGATTCCCAAGTGGATGGCTGCAGAAAAACGATGGACCACCAGAAGCTGGAATCCAAACATCCCTGACGGCCCCAAGTTGGCACCCATGAAGAGCTATGTCACACATCGCACCCGATTTCTGCAAGCCAGCGCTGTGGGTTGGGCAAATGAGGATACGGATGCGTTTGCACAGGCCTCAGTTCATTTCTCAAAAATGCATGCTGCACAACTTGCGCTAGCGGCCGGAAACGACGGCAAAGTCTCGCCTGCGGCGGCGCCAAGGAAGTGAGAAACACGGCGTGGACAGATGCGCGTGGACTTAGGATGGGCGCTGCCGCGCGCTGCAGCCCACCCCTCGAACCTTGAAAGACCTGCATGCCAACTACTTCACCTGAAACCACCACCCCCAAAGTTGCCCTCATCACCGGCGCGGGCACCGGCATTGGTGCGGCCACAGCGCTGTTGCTGGCGCAGGCGGGCTACCAGCTGCTCATCAACTATTCGCGCAGCCAGGTCGAGGCTCAAGCGTCACAAGCGGCTTGTGTGGCAGCGGGTGCCGACACGTTGTTGATGCAGGGTGATGTGTCGGTGGACGCTGATTGCAAGGCCATGGCCGCTGCTGCGGTGGCCCGCTGGGGGCGCATTGACGCGTTGGTCAACAGTGCTGGCATCACCACCTTTACCGGCGCAGCCAATTGGGATGTGCTGGACATGGACACCTTTCAGCGCATCTTTGCCGTCAACAGCGTGGGCGCGTTTCAGATGGTGCGGGCCTGCGCGCCGCACTTGAAGGCGGCAAGGGGCGCGATTGTGAACGTGTCGTCCATCGCCGGGTCGCTGGGCATTGGGTCGTCGGTGCCCTACATCGCCTCCAAAGGGGCCATGAATTCCATGACGCTGTACCTGGCCCGCGCGCTAGCACCCCATGTGCGGGTGAACGCCGTGTGCCCCGGCTTGGTGACCTCGCGCTGGTTCAAAGACGGGCTGGGCCAGGACGGGTTTGACAAGGTCAAAGCCATGGTGGAGCAGGCCGCGCCCTTGCAGCGTGCCAGCACGCCCGAAGACGTGGCGCAGGCGATTGCGTTTTTGGTGACGGGTGCAGCCACGATGACGGGAGAACTGCTGCTGTTGGACGGCGGCATGCACCTGGGCAGCAACACGCAGCAAGTGCCGGGCAAAACCTGATTGATTATTTGCTGGTTCACGCCGCGCAAGAAATCGCAAGCCTGTGGCAAGCCGTGAAAGCCCGTGGGCCAGGCTGGCGCAAGTGCTTGCAGGAGGGTTTTCAGGTGATGCATGCCCTGTATCCCGAATGTGATTTCGAGGGGCGGCTGCAGCGATTGGGTACGTGATAAAAATTTGCTACTAAAAAAATAGCTGCTTGAGCAGTTTTTATATGGGCTGCAGGGCGATTTGGCTTGAAAATGATGCAAGCCAAGGCCGTTTGATAGCTAGCCTCAGGAGATCCATCAGCGGCACCTTTACGATTTGCGCATCAACACATAAGGGCCATGCGCCAGAAACCAGCTGATGGAGTGCGACCGGTCGTGGCCGCCGTCCGGATCCATGAAGGAAATGTTTCCTCGTTCGCTGATTCTGTAGATCACCACGGCATGCGTGAACCTGCCGCGGGTATAGGCGCAAAAGACGTGACTGTTCTGCAAATGTGTCGTCAAAAACGGCACCAACCCACTGGGCGCAAAACCGCCCCAGGTCAAACCCATCGTGGCGGAAATCGTCGGAATTTTTATCGCCGGTGTGATGCCGCCGGTGGCACCTTCGCCCCATGTTGTGATGAGGCTTGCCTGGGTGCGATTTGGTATTCGCGGGTCGACACGAGACCAACTTTCCAGGGCCGCAGCCCAGCAGCTGTCGACCAGCGTTTGCGCCACCATCGGCGGCAGTCTTCGGGTAATGGTTGTCACAAGTGCTCCTTTGGCCTGTGCTTGGGTAAACCCCGCAAAAATTATGGTTACAGGTGCAGCTGTCAACAAGGACTTGTTGCACGTTTTGCGGTGAAAGTTGCGCCGAGTTTTCTGGCGGATAATCCGAGCTGCCATGTCACACGTGATGTAACGAAATTGGGACACACTATTAAACTTGCCACCGTGCGAGCCATCATATGAAAAAAAGTATTGTTGTTTTTGTACTCTTTACACTTTACTTGCAATTCTATCAGTACGCATCAGCTGAAGGAGTAAGGCCGCGGATTGGAATTGGTTCATTTTCAGGTGGTTATCAGTATTCTGAACTGATAACCAAAGTGCTGAAAATGAATTTAATTCGTGCAGGAAATTTGCAGCTACTAGAACACATTGAAATACCATTGAGTGCCTCACAAATACCAGATTGGGAAAAATGGCGGAATACCGGGGTAGATTTTGTTGCGGGTGGAGAAACTGAAGTGCTATCAAACGGAAAGTTGCGCTGCAAATTCAGAGTTTGGGATGTGCAAAAAATGTCAGAGGTGGGCGCTCGACAGTTCGATGCAGATATAGGCGCAACGCGACACATAGCGCATGAGCTTGCCGAATTGACGCTTATGGTTCTTACCGGTGTAAAAGGGGGTTTTACTGATAGACGGCTTTCCGTCGTAAGGAGATCTGAGCGGTATGTTCTGGAAGTTGCAGATAGCGATGGTGCTAATGGTCACGCCGCCCTTAGCTCTCCAAAACCAATTCTTATGCCCACATGGTTTCCACAACGCGAACATATTGCTTATGTATCACTAGAGGCATCTTTTCCGATGATATGGGTTCAAGATATTACAAGCGGGCGACGATTACCAGCAGGGAATGCAAATTCACTTGGTCCGCAATGCGCTGAGCAGACTATCTATTTTTCGGTTAACACGGACGAAATTCCGGCGTTGCTATTTGGAGAAGAATGGCGCAAATTCGGGGCCGAAATATGCGCTGCAGAACTCTTGCGGGTTGCCCTGATTGGAATGCAAGATTCCTTGAGAAAATGATTAGGCCCGCCGCTTGGATATTTAAAGACGTTCTCGCAACGAGTTCGTTGATCGACAGTCAGTCATATTCACACATTCTTATGTTCAAGATTGTCTGTCAGCCCGCCGCCCCTGTGTTCAACCCATCCACCGCCTGAAACATGGCCTGCCTGCCCTGGCTGATGATTTGGCCCTTCCACACATCGGTGTCGGTGTAAAACGCTGCCAGCATCTGCGCTTTGATTTGCGCCGCCAATTCAGCATGTGCATCCGGGTGGTTGTTTAGCCAGTGCTCGGCCCGCAGGGCCTGCAATACCTCCAGAACCGGCACGGTGCCGTATTCCATCGCAATGCCGGTGTACTGCGCTTGCGGGCATTCGTCGGCAATGGCTGTCCACATCAGGCCGGTGAGCGGGGCGGAGGTGGAGCTGCCGTCGTAGATGGAGGTGATGGGGGTGGCGGGGTTTCCGTCTTTGCCGCCGCTCCACCAGTCGCGTGCGCGTTGCACGGCCTGAGCGTCGTCCAGGCCAGCGTAAATACGCTCGCCGTGGCCGCTTTCACCCAGACCGGTGTGCAGGTCGATCCAGCCGATGCGGGTGGCGTGTGCGCCATGGTGGCGCAGCACGTGGCGCAGGGTCTGGTTGCTCCAGGTGGGTGCGGTACCGCCGAAGAACAGGCCGTCGGCAAACTCGTATTGGCCCTGGGTGATAGCGGCCTGGTAGGCAACGGGGCCATGGGCGGCGATGAAGGCTTCTACGGCGGCCTGGTTGGCGGCGTTGGGGGGCCATTGCTCGGGCAGCAGCAGGGGTTGCAGCGCGCGGTAGGCGGTGTTGACGGCTATAGGCTGGCTGAAGTTTTGAAAATTGCGGTTCAGGTCGACATTTTCATGCGTGGTGCGGCGGATGTGTGAGAAGCCGTAAGGGTTCAAGGCGTGGATGTAGAGCACGGCCACACCGGTGTCACGCGCCACGCCCGCTTCGCGGGCTTCACGCACTTTCGCCAGCCACTCTTCATCATGCAGCGCAAACACCTGCACGCCGCTTCCGCAATAGCCTTCCACGCCATGGCAAGCGCTGCTGACGATGAGCAGGTGCTTGGCGTTCAGCGGGCCGTCGCGCGCCACATCCATGGCCAGCACTTCGCCGTCGCGTCCGGGCAGGGGGTGGTTGTGCGATTCGATCTGTAAACCGGCGGTGGCGGCAGCTTCCAGAAACTTGATGCGGGCCTGCTGGTAGCTGGCCGAGAAGGCCTGTGCAATGCCAATCATGCGCTGGCCTTGGCCTGAGCGGCCAACCAATCTTCGGCCAGGCGCACCCAGTAAGTGGCGCCCAGTGGGATCAAGTCGTCGTTGAAGTCGTAGCTGGGGTTGTGCAACATGCAGGGGCCACCGCCGTGGCCCATTTCGCGGTGCGCGCCTTCGCCGTTGGCAATGAACACATAAGCACCGGGCTTGGCTTGCAGCATGTAGGCAAAGTCTTCGCCGCCCATGGTGGGCTCCTGCTCCAGCACGTTGTCGGTGCCCACGATGCCCGCCATCACCTCACGGGCAAATTGCGCCTCTGCGGCGCTGTTGATGGTGGGCGGGTAGTTGCGCTCGAATTCAAAATCGCAGGTGGCGTCATGCGCGGTGCAAATGTGCTCGGCCACGGTTTTCATGCGTGCCTGCACCATGTCCAGCACCTCCCAGGTGAAGGTGCGCACGGTGCCCTGCAACTCGCAGCTGTTGGGAATGACGTTGGTGGCCTCGCCCGCATGAATCATGGTGACGCTGATCACGCCAGCGTCTACTGGTTTGATGTTGCGGCTGATGATGGTTTGAAAGGCTTGCACCATCTGGCAGGCCACGGGTACCGGGTCTACCGTGTTGTGGGGCAGGGCCGCGTGCCCGCCCTTGCCGCGAATGGTGATCTTGAATTCATTGGTCGAGGCCATCACCGGCCCGGCGCTGGCGGCAAACTTGCCAACGGGCATACCCGGCCAGTTGTGCATGCCAAACACGGCCTGCATCGGAAATTTGTCAAACAAACCGTCGTTGATCATCTCGCGCGCGCCGCCGCCGCCTTCTTCGGCGGGCTGGAAAATCAGGTAAACCGTGCCGTCAAAGTTGCGGTTTTTCGCAAAGTGCTGAGCGGCGGCCAGCAGCATGGCGGTGTGGCCATCGTGGCCGCAGGCGTGCATCTTGCCGGGGTGAACGCTGGCATGCGCAAAGGTGTTGTTCTCCTGCATGGGCAGGGCGTCCATGTCGGCACGCAGGCCAATCGCCCGGCCACTGGCCCCACCGTCGCGCCCCAGCACCGTGGCCACCACGCCGGTGGTGCCCATGCCACGGTGAATGGGCAAGCCCCATTCGGTGAGTTTTTGGGCCACCACATCGGCCGTGCGCACTTCCTGGAAGCACAGCTCCGGGTGGGCGTGGATGTCACGGCGCACAGCGGCGATGCTGGCGGACTGGGTGAGGATGGAGTCGAGTATGTTCATGGCTGGCGATTTAGGTTGGTGATTGATGCATGAGATTTTGCTACCGATGACGAGATGATGTGCCCTGCGGGCTGCCATGATGGATGACTTGGGGTTGCGTGGTCATCTGTCATCAATATTGATCGCTACTATATTGATAGCTGCTTGAGCAGTATTTACATGGGCGTAAGCCACTTTTAGATCTACAAACATGCTCGAATCACTGCGCAGCAACCCCTATGCCTATCCCGCGCTGGAAGTGGTGCACATCGCGGGCATTGCCTTGTTGCTGGGTAACCTGGTGTTGCTGGAGCTGCGGGTATTTGGCCGGGGTGCGGCGCTGCCGGTGCGTGAGTTGGCACGTTTGAGTCTGGGGCTGGCTGTCTGTGGCTTTGGGTTGGCGGCGGTCACCGGGGTGTTGATGTTTGCCTCGCAGGCGGCGGAACTTTTGGCAAATCGGGCGTTCACCTTGAAGATGCTGCTGCTGACGCTGGCGGCCTGCAATGCAGCCTGGTTTCATGGCCGCGATTCGTTGGGCAAGCTGGATGGCTTGGCGAAGACGCAAATGGTTTTTTCTACCGTGATCTGGCTGGCTGTGATGGCCTGTGGCCGCTGGATTGCTTATGTTTAACAAGGAGCTTTTCATGATCCAACGCCGAGATTTCATCATCATCACCGCCGCACTGCCTGCTGTGGCCTTCGGCCACCACGGCTGGAGCAGTTTTGACCAGGACCGGCCGATTTATCTGGAGGGCAAGGTCACCAAAAGCACCTGGCAAAACCCGCACACCGAGGTGATGCTGGAGGTTCCTGCTGGCCTGAAGTTACCAGCCGACCTAGCCCAGCGCGCGGTGCCCGCGCAAAGCGCGCCGGTTGACGGCAAGGCAGTTTTGACCAAAGCGGTGCTGCCCACTCGCCAAGACCGTCAGTGGCAAGTTGAGCTGGCACCGATGCCCCGCATGCTGGCCTGGAACGTGGCCGAGATCAAGGTCGGCGATTCGCTGGCCTTGGTGGGCTTCACCTTCAAGGACGAGAAGGGCGCAGCCATCGTGCGCTGCGAGTACCTGTTTGCCGCAGGCAAGGTGTATGGCTTACGGTCGGGGCCGGTTTGAGTGCTGCGCACGAGGGTAGGGCGTGTATTGAATGAAATGCCCGCGCCGCGAAGCCTACCCGCGGTGTTCGACCAGCCCTGGCCATCCGTCATTGAACGCTACAAAAGAAATAGCTGCTTGAGCAATGAATATATGGGCTGTTAGGCTGAATCAATGAAATTCACTGTCACTCGTCTGCCCCTCGCCGCACCATGCAGCTTTACAAATGCTCGCCGGGCCAACCGGCCCGTTTGCGCTTTGCGCCTGCCTGGCACGCCGCTTGACAGCGATTTCATTGATCCTAGAAACAGCAGTTGATCGCTTATCCCGGTAACTATTTTCAATGAAATCAAACACTTGTAGCGTTGGGCGACCTCACCAGTTGGGTGAGAACGCTACGCGCCCGATTGAGCCGCCCTGGCGTGCGCTAGCGGCGTTGCTCCTCCTAGCAGGCAAGAGCCTGCGTCGTCGTCACGCCTTGCCAGCCCACCCCATGACGACCCACTCGGGCGCGTCCAACTGCTGTTTCTAGGATGATTCAGCCGACCTGCCAATTGGAGCCATAAATGTCTGAACCGGTCCTCTACTCCAGCAGCCCGCAAGGCGTGGTCACGCTCACGCTGAACCGGCCTGAGCAATTCAACGCCTTGAGCGAAGACATGCTCACCGCGCTGCAAACCGCGCTTGACAGAATAGCCAAAGACGACACTGCCCGCGTGGTGGTGCTGGCCGCTGCGGGCAAGGCGTTTTGCCCGGGGCACAACCTGAAAGAAATGGTGGCCAGCCCCGAACTGAGCTTCTACCAGCAGCTGTTTACCCAATGCAGCCGCATGATGCTGAGCATTCAAAACCTGCCGGTGCCGGTGATTGCGCGGGTACACGGCATTGCCACCGCAGCCGGCTGCCAGCTGGTGGCGCAGTGCGATCTGGCGGTGGCCAGTTCTGAGGCGCGCTTTGCGGTCAGCGGTATCAACCTGGGCCTGTTTTGCTCCACACCCAGCGTGCCGCTGCTGCGCAACGTGCCTGCGAAAGCGGCGATGGAAATGCTGCTGACCGGCGACTTCATCACCGCCGCCCAGGCACTTGAGCGCGGCCTGGTCAACCGCGTGGCAGCACCTGACGAGCTGGACGCTGCGGTTGACGCTTTGGTCGCCAGCATCCTGGCCAAACCCCGCGAAGCCATTGCCATGGGCAAAGCCCTGTTTTACCGCCAGCGCGAGCTGGGCACGGCCGCTGCGTACCAGCTGGCCGGCCAAACCATGGCCGCCAACATGATGCAAGCCAGCGCGCAGGAAGGGGTGCTGGCGTTCACGGAGAAGCGGGCGCCCAATTGGTAGAAGCGGACTTGACCGGACGCGAAAGACGCGAAGAAGCGCGAAGGGCGCGAAAGAAGACAAAAACTGGAAGTGAATTCAACTTTTACAACAAGAGCTTGCTTGCAGATTCAGCATTTTTTTGCATTCCTTTGCCGCCCTTCGCGTAACCTTCGCGCCCTCTGCGTCATCCCCCGATCCCGATCCCGAGCCTGACTCCGCCATCCATGACCGACCTCGACAAACTCATCCGCAACCTCACCCATCCTGGCGCGCCTACCGAAGTCGCCGTGCTGCTGGGTTGCCTGGTGGCCGCCTACGGCCTGTGCTGGCTGGCGGGGCGCAAGCGGGCCAACGACACCGTGTGGTTTGGCCGGGGCCTGGTCGACGGCCTGCTGTTTCCGTTGCTGGCGCTGGTGCTGGTCTACACCGCCCACCGGGTGTTGGCCAGCTACCAGCGGGTGGAGGTGCTCAAGATTGCGGTGCCGGTGCTGGTGTCGCTGGCCGGTATTCGTTTAATTGCCCGGGTGCTCACCATTGTGTTTCCCAACTGGGCGCTGGCCCGGCTGATTGAGCGGCTGTTTTCCTGGGTAGCCTGGGCCGCCGCCGTGCTGTGGATTGTGGGCTTGCTGCCCACGGTGCTCACCGAGCTGGACAGCATTTCGTTTGCCTTTGGCAAGAGCCAGATCAGCGTGCTGAACGTGGTGCAGGGCTTGCTGTCGTCAGGCGTGGTGCTGGTGCTGGCGCTGTGGCTGTCGGCGGTGCTGGAGCGGCGCATCCTGGCCGAAACCGTGACCGATTTGTCGCTGCGCAAAGTGGCGGCCAATGCGGTGCGGGCGGCGCTGCTGGTGGTGGGCCTGCTGTTTGCGCTGTCAGCCGTGGGCTTTGACCTCACGGCTCTGTCGGTGCTGGGCGGCGCTTTGGGCGTGGGCTTGGGCTTTGGCCTGCAAAAGCTGGCGGCTAACTATGTGAGCGGTTTTGTGATCCTGTTTGAGCGATCCCTGCGCATTGGCGACAACGTGCGCGTGGACACCTTCGAGGGCGTGGTGACCGATATCACCACCCGCTACACCCGCCTGCGCGCCGGCAACGGCCGCGAATCCATCGTGCCCAATGAATTGCTGATCACCCAGCGCGTGGAAAACCTGCAGCAGGCCGACCTGCAGTTTCAGCTACAAACTAATCTGTCCGTCAAATACGGCACAGACGCTCAGCAGGTGATCGACCTGCTAAAAACCGCTGCCGCCAGCGTACCCCGCATCCTCGCCAAACCCGCCCCCGAGGCCTATCTGCTCAACTTCGCCCCCGAAGGCCTGGAATTCCAACTCAGCTACTGGATCGCCGACCCCGGCAACGGCCAGACCAATGTGCGCTCGGCGGTGAACATGGCGGTGGAGCAGGCTTTGCGCGGGGCGGGCATTGAGATCCGGCCACCGCAGCGGGTGTTGCAGATGAGTGCTGTTTTGGATGAAAAGCCGGAGTAGCCCAGGAATTTATTGCTGGGGTAGCTATGGATTTTGTAGCGACTCAAATCGGTTGACTTCGGGCGTTACGGCGCAGCCGCCTTGATGAGCGCCGTAGCAGTGGCCGAGGCGATTCGTTGGCCCTCTTGATACAGTTCGCCCGCCAAGTAGCACACGTCTTTGCCTTTTTTCAACACCCGTCCTTTGCCAAGTACGGGGCCCACTTTCGCCGCACGCTCAAACGACACATTCAGGTTCAGCGTGGGTGCGAACTGCCCCGCGGCAAGCGTCGCTGCCAGTGCCGGGCCCATCGTATCGTCGAGCATGGCGGCCAGGAAACCACCCTGGATATTGCCTGCTGGGTTGGTGAACTCGGGACGCGCAAAAAATTCGACTTCAATGGTTCCAGCGTCCGAATCAATGGCGGTGAACTTGATGCTCAAGACCTCGGCGGCCCGAGGTGGCGGTAACTCGCCATGCACGATCTTCCAGAAGAATGCGTCTTTGTCCATGGCCGCAGGATAGCGCGTAAGCAAACCGCTGCGCGATGGATCAGGCATCGCCCGAGCTTGGCTGCGAACCTCGGGTGCGAAACAGGTACGAGACGGTGGCCGACATTACCCTGTCCTGTGATTGTTTGAATACTTCCAGCTCCATTCGGAGAGTGCCGTACGCCCGACCAGGTTTGGGCGTGGAGACACAAATTGGACTAATTTATCCATCAATTGATGGCACAATTTTGTCGATTAAGGAGAAAACCATGCAATCTTTCGCCGTGCGCGACCTACGCGAGCACACCGGAGAACTGGTACGCAATGCCGAAAGCGGTGGGTATTCCGTCGTGTCCAAACACGGCAAGCCGTTGTTTGTGGCCATGCCGTTTAGCGATGCCTTGCTGCAAGCGGGCGTGAATGTGGCGCTGGCTGACAAGCTGGTGCAAAACGGTGAGCTGTCGGTGGCAGCCGGGGCCAAGCTGGCGGGCCTGCCCTATGCCCGCTACCTGCAGCACCTGGGGGCGCTGGGTTACAGCATGCTTGATGAAACGACTGACACGGTGGCCGAGCTGGCCTTGCTGAACCGCCCGATTTCAGAGTGACAACCGGCCTGATCGTGGCTGATGCGGGGCCACTGATTGCGCTGGCGGTGGGTGATGTGTTGCGGCCCTGTGTGCGCATGCTGGGTGGCTTGAACGTGCCTGAGCCCGTGTTGCTGGAATGTTTGGCGGATGCATCGGCACCGGGCGCGATGTTGATTGAGCAGGCGCAACAAGACGGCTTGTTCACCGTCATCGCCCAATCAGAGCTGGCCCCGCTAGATGCAGCATTTGCAGAAGGCTTGGGCACCGGTGAAATTGCGGTGCTGTCGTATGCGGCGCAGCACCAGTTGCTGGCACTGATTGACGAGCGCCGCGCCCGCCATGTGGCCCAGCGTTTGCAAGTGCCGGTGATTGGCAGTGGCACGCTGCTGGTGCAACTCAAACACCAAGGTTTATTGCACAGCGTACGCCCCGTATTTGATGCGTGGCATCGCCATGGCTACTTTGTGTCGGATGCGGTCAAGCAGTCGATTTTGCTGGCTGCGGATGAAGGTTGAAATTCAGTTCGGCCTGAGTACGACGTGGAGGCAAACAGAGCCCTTATGCAGGGGGTTGAGTCCGCTGAGGTTCGTGATGACAGGGCTGGTTACCACCGCTGCTGAAACATATGCGTTCAATGTATCTGCCGCAAATCCCGCCGGTGGCTGCTGCAAACCAACCGAACATCCAGGATGCGTGGAACACGTTGCCATACATGCTGTAGAGAACGCCGCCTGACCGGCCAGAAAGCATGCCGTGACCTGCCGCAACGAACATCAGCACACAAACTCCGATCACAGCACCCCGCAGCGCGCCAATGACGGGACGCTTGCCCGGGTAACGGCTTCGAACCAAGGCCCAAACCGCCGCGAATACGGCCATGGCAGCGACACAGCCCCCGCCGAGTGCAATTGCAAAAACCAGACCCATGGAGGCATACGGCGCGAACAAGACGCCGTACACCACTGCGCCAACCGCAAACGCACTACAAAACGCTGTAATGGTCGCAACGCGGACGGCGCGAAATGCAGGGCTCATCTGTGGCGCCCAACGCTACGGGAACGGCAACGGCAACCGCAAGCCCTGCGGCATAAACTGGCTGACATGACGGATTTCATCGCATGAATGTACCCAACCCATGTTGCAGCCAGCGGACCAGGCATGACACCCATTGAGGCTTGGCTGAAAAGCCGCGGCTGGCAGGCCTTTGACTTTCAGCGCGAGGTATGGACGGCCATGGCGCAGGGCAAAAGCGGCTTGCTGCATGCCACCACGGGCTCAGGCAAAACCTATGCGGTGTGGCTGGGTTTGCTGGCGCTGCTGTTGGAAAAATACGGCACCTCCAAAACCGCCCCGCCCTTGTCGGTGATCTGGGTCACGCCCATGCGGGCGCTGGCGGCTGACACGGGCCGCGCCTTGCAGGAGCCGATGCGCGACCTGGCACCCCACTTCACCTTGGGTCTGCGCACCGGCGACACGGCCAGCAGCGAGCGGGCCAAGCAAGACCGGCGCTACCCCACGGTGCTGGTGACCACGCCCGAGTCGCTCAGCCGGATGCTCTCGCGCGAGAACGCGCGGGACACGCTCTCGGGCGTGGTGGCGCTGGTGTGTGACGAGTGGCATGAGCTGATTGCGAGCAAGCGCGGTGTCCAGTTGCAGCTTGCTCTGGCCCGGCTGCGGGTGTTCAACCCCAGTCTGATGACTTGGGGTTTGAGCGCGACGCTAGGAAATTTAGAGCGCTCCGAGGCCGTCCTGTGTGCACGTCAGCCCGATTTGACCCATATTTGCACGCTGGTGCGCGGTCAGACTGACAAGAAGCTGCAGATCGACACCCTGATCCCGCCCGACCCCGGCCGCTACTCGTGGGCAGGGCATTTGGGCGCACGCATGCAGCAACCGGTGGTCGATGAAATTGCGGCCAGCAGCGGCACCACGCTGGTGTTTACCAATGTGCGCTCGCAGGCCGAAATCTGGTACCAGCTCTTGCTGGCGGCCAAGCCCGAGTGGGCCGGCGAAATTGCGCTGCACCACGGCAGCCTGGACAAAGAGGTGCGCGCCTGGGTCGAGGCCGGTTTGAAAGCCGGCAGCCTGCGCGCGGTGGTGGCCACCTCGTCGCTGGATTTGGGGGTGGACTTTCTGCCGGTTCAGCGGGTGCTGCAAATTGGCTCGCCCAAGGGCGTGGCCCGCCTGCTACAGCGCGCCGGGCGCAGCGGCCACGCGCCGGGGCGCACCAGCCGGGTGACGGTGGTGCCCACCAACACCATGGAGCTGATGGAGGCAGCGGCTGCCCGACAGGCCGCACTGGCCGGGCAGGTGGAGCCGCGCGAGTCGCCCGAGAAGCCGCTGGATGTGTTGGTGCAGCACCTGGTGACGGTGGCCCTGGGTGGTGGGTTTGAGCCCGGGGCCATGTTCCAGGAAGTCACCAGCAGCTGGGCCTACCGCAACCTCACACAGGCCGAATTTGACTGGGCACTGGCCTTTTGCGAGCGCGGCGGCCAGAGCCTCACCGCCTACACCGATTACCACCGCATACAGCCCGATGCGCAGGGCATCTACCGCGTGCCTGACCGCGGCATTGCCAAGCGCCACCGCCTGAGCATTGGCACCATCGTCAGCGACGCGTCGATTGCGGTTAAGTTTATGAACGGCAACCGCATTGGCGTGATGGAAGAAAGCTTCATCGCCCGCTTGCGCAAGGGCGATTGTTTCTTTTTTGCAGGCCGTCTGCTGGAATTCATCCGTGTGCAAGATATGGCCGCTTACGTCAAAAAAGCGACCAAGGACAAAGGCACCGTGCCCAGCTGGGGCGGCAGCAAAATGGCTATTTCTGCCGAGCTGGGCCAGGCCATTCTGGCGCTGATGCAGCGCGCCGCCAGCGAAGATTTTCTGGAGCCCGAGCTGCAAGCTGCCCGGCCCATGCTGCAAACGCAAGCCCGCATCTCGCGCTTGCCCACGCCCAGTACCTTGCTGGTGGAGCAATACACCTCCAAAGAAGGCCACCACCTGTATCTGCACCCGTTTGCGGGCCGCTCGGTGCACCTGGGGCTGGCCAGTCTGCTGGCCTGGCGTCTGGCCAGAAACCTGCCCAACTCGTTCAGCCTGTCGGTCAATGACTATGGGTTTGAGTTGCTGGCCCCGCAGGCGTTTGACCCGGCACCGGTGTTGGATCAATCGATTTTTTCTGCGGACGACTTGCTGGCCGATGTGCTGGCCTCGCTGAACTCCAGCGAGCTGGCCCAGCGCCGCTTCCGCGAAATTGCCCGGGTGGCGGGCCTGGTGTTCAGCGGCTACCCCGGCGCGCCTAAAAGCATGAAACAGGTGCAGGCCTCCAGCGGCCTGTTTTTTGAAGTGTTCAAGAAATACGATCCCGACAACCTGCTGCTCACCCAAGCGCAAACCGAGGTGCTGAGCCAAGAGCTGGACATTGCCCGCCTGACCACCACATTGGCCAGCCTGAAGGCCAAGCGAATCGATTTTGTGCAGCTGGCCCAGCCCAGCCCCTTGAGCCTGCCGCTGATGGTGGAGCGCTTTCGCGAGGCGCTCACCACCGAGCAGTTGTCGGCGCGGCTGGACCGGATGCTGCAGGAAATGGATTCATAGCGGTCTGTTAAATTGAAGTTACATGTCCGATACCCACGCCCTAGAAGCCCTCATCCAGTCCCTGCGCCGCCTGCCCGGTGTGGGCATCAAATCAGCCCAGCGCATGGCCTTTCATTTGCTGCAACACGACCGCGAGGGCGCGCAGCTGATGGCGCAGGCCTTGCAACAAGCGGTAGGCCAGGTGCGCCACTGCCAGCAGTGCCACACCTTCACCGAAAAAGACCTGTGCAGCACCTGTACCGACGAGCGGCGTGATGCCACCAAGCTGTGCGTGGTGGAAACGCCGGCGGACCAGTCGGCGCTCGAGCGCACCGCCGCTTTCAAGGGCCTGTATTTCGTGCTGATGGGCCGCCTGAGCCCGCTGGATGGCATTGGCCCCAAAGACATCGGCTTGCAAAAACTGTTTGACCGCGCCACCGACGGCGTGGTGCAAGAGGTGATTCTGGCGACCAATTTCACTGCCGAAGGCGAAGCCACGGCACACGTGATTGCGCAGGCGCTGAAGGCAAAGGGACTTCAAGTCACGCGGCTGGCGCGCGGTGTGCCGGCGGGCAGTGAGCTGGAGTATGTGGACTTGGGCACCATTGCCCATGCGTTGGTAGATCGGCGTTAGGAAACGGAGTAAAGCAATGACCGAAGTGAAATTTTCTGTGGCCTATGGCTGTGTTTTTGTCGCCGTGCTGCTGCCCCTGGTGTGCGCCGGTGTGGCCAAGTTTGCAGGTGGCACCAAGCCCCGCAAACAGGGCGGCTACGACAACGACGACCCGCGGGCCTGGCTGGCCCGGCAGACCGACTGGCGGGCACGCGCCAATGCGGCGCAGGCCAACAGCTTTGAGGCGCTGCCGTTCTTCATCGGTGCGGTGATCATTGCGCACCAGCTGGCTGCGCCGCAGGTCACGCTGGATGTGCTGAGCTTCCTGTTTATCACGCTGCGCGCGCTGTACATCACCATGTATGTGGCGGGGCTGGGCAATGTGCGCTCGCTGTTGTGGATTGGCGCATTTGGCATCAACGTGGCGATCTTTTTTATGGGTTATCGCTGAGGTCTGTTGCGCAGCCAGTGTGTGTGACGGGCGTGTTGCGTGTTGCGGAAAACAACTTACGTAATAACCCCGAAGGGATGCTACCGATGCGGATTTTGCGGGTGCGACCTAAGCTGTTTGTATTCAAAAAATACCAGCACAGGAAGGCCTGCCATGTTCACCACCCTTGACCCCCTCAGCCGACGGCGCTTTGCGCTGGTGGCCGCTTGCACAGTTGCCGGGGTGGCCGGTCTGGCTGCGTCGGCTGTGGCCCAAGGGCGCCTGGAAAAAAGCCGGTTGGTGATGGCGGTGGCCGGCAAGCCATCGCTGTATTACCTGCCCTTGACCCTGGCGCACCAGCTGGGCTACTTCAAGGCGCAGGGGCTGGATGTGGAGTGGCTGGATGTGCCTGACGATGCGCGTGCAGCCCAGGCACTGGCAGCGGGCACGGCAGACCTGGTGGCGGGGCCGTTTGAAAACACCCTGATGCTGCAAAGCAAAGGGCAGGCCGTGCGCGCATTTGTGCTGTCTGGGCGCGCGCCGCAAATTGCATTCGGCGTGTCGCTGCGCACGCTGCCCCATTTCAGCGGCATGCAAGACCTGCGCGGAAAAACCATTGGCGTGGCCGGGCTGGGCTCCAGCTGCCATTTGCTGGCCAATCTGGTGTTGGCGGGTGCCCGCATCAAGCCGTCTGACGTGAGTTTTACCAGCGTGGGCATTGGCAGTGATGCGCTGGCAGCCCTGCGAACCGGCCAGATTGACGCGCTGGCCAATACCGACCCGGCGATGACCATGCTGGAGCAAAAAGGCGATGTGCGCATCGTGGCCGACACGCGTAGCCTGCGTGGCAGCCAGCAGCTGTATGGAGGCCTCATGCCGGCGGCCTGCTTGTACGGCACCAGCGAGTTTGTGCAAAAACAGCCGGGCGTGTGCCAGGCGCTGGCCCATGCCATGGTGCACAGCCTGAAATGGCTGCAAACCGCCGGGCCCAGCGACATCATCAAAGCCGTGCCCGAGGCCTACATGCTGGGCGACCGTGCGATGTACTTGGCAGCTTTCAACAAGGTGCGCGAAGCCTTCGCGCTGGACGGCCTCATGCCCGAAGACGGGCCTCGCCATGCGCTGGCCGCAGTGGCAGGATTCGATGCGTCGGTTGTCGCATCGAAGATTGATCTGGGCAAAGCTTTTACCAACGAATATGCTTTGAAGGCCAAGGCGCGGTTCAAGGCATAAAAATATAGCGATTCACGCGGAAAAGGGTCTTTAGCCCTTGTGAAATCTGCTCAAGCAGCTATTGAATATGTAGCAAACATACTCAGCTTGATCTAATGCCGATTTATGGCATTTCAGGTTCTTCATCCATCGTCTGAGATGCTGTGCTGGTGCGGTTGGACATGGACTCGACCAAACGCTGTGGGCTGCGCTCCATGTTGTAGGAGCTATGCAGTGTGCCCAGGTGCAACCACGGTAAATTCAATGCCTGGTACACACCACGCCACGGCGTATCGGCATCGTTAGCGCCATTGGCACGTAGCTGCAAATCTGGGTTGGGCAAATAATGGCCATTGGTCACACGCGTCCAGAGCTGGCGTGACGGCTGGTAAGTGCTGTCCAGCTCGGCCCGTGCCAGCACGTGGTTGATGTAGCTGCGTTTCTTACGCTGCGGGCTCCACAAATAGTCGGGCAGGTGTTGCAAAGTGTCCAGCAGATGGTCAGCAAAAAACCCGCGATGGTATTTGTAAGGCTGATGCTGGCGTGCCCAACACGCTGAATACAGCGTTTTCAAACCCGCCAGCATCAGGCCCAGAACCCAGTATTCAGCTTGTTGGCGCTCCAGCCGCAGCAGCCTGCCGCCAGTTTGCACATCCAGCGCGGCAGGTGCAATGCGCTCAAACAGCGGTGCCAGGTGTTGGCGTGCAAATGCGGGTTCTTCTATGCCCCGGCTCAATGCAAGCATCCATGCGGTGTGACCAAATTCGTCTTCTACCAGCGGGTCGGCACCGCGCTCCAGCAGGGCTTGCACCAATGGCAGGTTACCGGCGCGCGCGGCCAGCATCAAGGTGGTGGCACCGGTATAGGTTCGGTGATCGACCCCGTACAGGTCGCACTGACGCAATAAATCCTTGAAGTTATGGGCAGCGGCTGCCTGCAGGTGCCGCTGGCGCAATGCCGTCACCGCTTTCAACGCCAGCCGCTGGTGATGCTGATACCCGTCTATATTGAATTGATCGGGTGGCGGGCTGGCAAAGGTACCGCCTGCAGCCAAAACGCGCGCTGGCTGAAAACCAGCTTGAGCGCCCAGCTGCTCGACCCAAGCCTGTTGGCCATGCCACAGGGCGTAGTCCAGTAGCGCCTGGCGCGGTTTGCTGGATGGCAAATTTTTGTCGAGCGCGCGCGGGGTCAGCTCGCGCATCAGGGCTTCGGACCAAGGTATCCACGGGGTGGGTTTGTGCTGCAAGAAGGTATCGCGAATCGCCTGCGCCTGTTCTTGCTTGCCCTGCATCTCAAGCTTGCGTGCTTCCTGTGCCCACTGCTCTTTGGTCGATGCCGCAGTGACGGGCCCAGCGCCGGTTGACGCGCTCACCTGTAACCCCAAAAGCTGCAGCAGTGGGTGGCTGGTGTCAGATTCGACCAAGACCAGGCTTTGCACGGCACGGGTCATGGCCACGTACAGGGCGTTGACATAAAACTTGTACAGCTCCAATGACTTGTCGCTTTTGTCTTTGGCTCGGCTGTAGTTGAGCTCATCGCCCGCCAGATCAGCCGGCGTGACACCGTCACACACTTCACTGAAAGCGGCGCGCTGACCAGACACCAGGCTGTACAAAATAACGTGCGGGTATTCAAGCCCCTTGGCTTCGTGCACTGAAAACACCAGCGGTGTGTGGAACAGGCTGCGCGCCTGGGCCTTGTCTTCGTCGCGCAGCACCACGACGGCATGGTTGACCGAGGCTCTGGTGCGGGCATCCAGGTCGCGCAAAACGGCATCTTTGGCGGGCAGCAAATACACGTCACCCGCGTCAAGGGACGCGCTTTTGACCAGAAAATTGCTTTCCCGGTCAATCGAACCAAAGCGTGCCTGCTTGATTTGCAACAAGGTATTGGCCAGTTGCGTGACGGCGCGGGTGTTTCTGAAATTGGCTTGCAGCACCGACAGCGTCTGGCGCTGTGCCATGTCCCCCGCCAGCCCCTGCCAGAACAGGCTGCGTATGGCCGCCCAAGAAAAAAAGTTGGGGTGAACAATCTGGTTGGAATCGCCGCAGAGTAAAAACTGGCCGGGTTTTTGCAAGCAGGCCAGCAGCAAGGCCAGCTGTACCGGCGTCAAGTCCTGCACCTCGTCAATGACCATGAAGTCATAGCAGGGCTGTGCATGCGCAAGCCAGGCGTGTGCGATCAAGTTCAGATCAAACTGGGCCGAGTCGTGCAGCCATTGCTGGTAACGACCAAACAAGGCATGCGCCACCTGCCGCGCCGAAGCTGTCAGCAACGACTGGCGCGAACCCAGCGCCAGGTACTGCGGCAAATCCAGCGGGCCGCCCGCCGCAGCACCTATCACGCCACGAAATTCCTCAAACACGGCATGCGCATCCATCTCGCCGAGCGCCGCCCGCACGCTGTGCCGATGCCGTTCAAACCAGCCCGCAAAAGCGGTGAATGTGACTTCACGCCCAGCGGGCACATGCAGGGTTTCAATGAACTCGCGATAGCTTAAAAAATCGACCTCTTGGGCTGCATTGTCGTAGCCGTGCGCGGTGTAAATCGCGCGGGCCGATTGCGCCAAATACGCAGAGTGGGTGACGTATAGCACCCGCCCCTGCGCCTCACGCAGCTTGGTTAAGGTCACGGCCGTTTTGCCAGAACCCGCAGAACCCACGACCACCACGGGTGCCGGCAAACGGCGCACCGCTTCCTGAACATCGTCAAACATCAACGGCTTGTCGAGCAGCTCAAACTGATCACGATTGGGGTGCAGCCAGCGCAGGTTTTGCAGGTTTTTTTCAGTGGCCAGTGGCTGATCGGTGGGGCTGGCCAAAGCGGGTTCGCGCTCAATTTTGGCCTCATCAAGCGGCGCACCACGCAAGAAACGCGATTTGTCATAGGCGTGGTTCTCAATCACCTCCAGTACCAGGCAGACCGTCTGGCCATCAAACCGTGCAAATTGCAGCAGCAGGCGATTGCTGGCATCCAGCTTGGCCCGCCAATAGTTGGTCGGGTTGAGCTTTTTAACGTCGCAACTGCGAAAGTCACCCGACTGTAAGGACGCCAGTACTTTGGCGAACGCCGATTTCACATGGCGGGTGTTGAGGTCTTTGTAAAGGAGTACGCGCATGGCTTGTGAGCAGTTAGAGATGTGCACGCCTCAGGCAGTCGATTTGGGGTTGGTTTGTAGCCTGTGCGTGGTCGCTACATATGAAACAGCCCACCAGCCCATGTAAATACTGCTCAAGCAGCTATCAAAACAGTAGTGCGTTTCAGCTCAATTCAGCAATCATCTCGATCTCCACACACGCCCCCATCGGAATCTGTGCCACGCCAAAGGCGCTGCGGGCGTGGGCACCGGCGGGGCCGAAGACTTCGCCGATGAGTTCGCTGGCACCGTTGGTCACCAGGTGGTGCTCGGTGAAGTCGGGGGTGGAGTTGACCAGGCTCATGAGTTTGACGATGCGTTTGACACCGTTCAAGTCGGTGCCTGCGGCCTGGCACGCGGCGTGAAGGGTGCCCATCAAATCAATGGCGATGGCGCGGGCGGCCTGTTTGCCTTCTTCGGTGGTTTTGTCTTTGCCCAGCTGGCCCACCCAGGGCATGCCGCCTTGCTTGGCAATGTGGCCGCTGATGAAGATGAGCTTGCCGGTTTGCACAAACGGCACGTAGGCGGCAGCGGGCACAGAGACCGGGGGCAGGGTGATGTTCAGGGTTTGGAGTGTGGTGTAGATGGACATGATTTTTCCTGGATGTGAACAGATGGGAGAGGGCGCTTCAGGCCGCGAAGGTTAAGCGAAGGGCGCGAAAGAATTTCAAAAATTTTGGCTGCTTTTTCGCGCACTCCGCGTATTTTGCGTCCGGTCAAGCCCGATTTTCTTCAACCGGTGCCACCGTCACCGCCACCTTCAGGATGTGGCTGGCACCGCCGTGGATCACGCCGCGCAGGGGGGAGACGTCGGAATAGTCGCGGCCAATCGCCAGGGTGACGTAATCGTCGGCGGGTGCGCGGTTGTTGGTGGGGTCCAGGTCGTGCCAGCGGCCAGTCTTTTCGGGGGTCAGGCTGGGCACGTACACCGAGGCCCAGGCGTGCGAGGCGTCGCTGCCGATCAGGCGTGGCTGGCCGGGTGGCGGTTGGGTGAGCAGGTAGCCGCTGACGTAGCGGGCGGGCAGGCCCAATGCGCGCAGGCAGGCCACCATCACGTGAGCAAAGTCCTGGCACACACCTTTGCGCATGGCCAGCGCTTGCAGGGTGGGGGTGCTCACGTCTGTGGCTTGTGATTCGTAGGCAAAGTCGGTGTGAATGCGCTGCATCAGGTCGTGCGCCGCTTGCAGCAACGGGCGTCCGGGCGTGAAGCTTGGCAGGGCGTAGGCCACAAAATTTTCGTGCCGGGGAATGTAGGGCGAGACAAAACAAAACTCGGTGGCGGCTTTGTAGGCGTTGTTGCGTTGGTAGCGCAGGCGCTCGCGGGCTTGCTCCCAGGTGGGGTTGGTGCTGCTGGGTTCGGCGTCGGGCGGCTCGCTTGCAACAGCCTGGGTTTGCACCCGGCTGTCGGCCACCACGGTCAGGCTGTCGTGCGAACTGGGCAGGCTGAAAAAACTGCGGGTGTTGCCAAACACGTCAGTGGCGGCGCTTTGCTCGGCGGGCTCGGGGTTTATCTGCAGGGTGTGGCGGATCAGGGTTTGAGTGGCGGTGTTGCGCGGCATCAGGTGCGCCATGTGCTGCGCGGTTTTGACGGCCGGCAGGTAGTCGTAATGGGTTTCGTGGGTGATGTTCAGCAGCATGGTTTTGGCAGCAATCAGTGTCGCAACACGGGTGCGTGTGCCTCAGGCACCCAGACTTTGCCGCGCATCGGTGGAATGCGTGAAGTAGCGGGTGGTCAGGTCATCAGACAGTTGCCAGGCGGTGGTTTGGCAGCGCTGCAGCTGCGTCAGCAGGTAGGGGTAGGGGCTGGCGGGTTGCGATTGATCTTGCAGGTGGTCTTGCGACTGGGATTGCGACTGGGATTGCGACTGGGACTGTGATTGCGACGAAGCCTGGCCTGGCATTTCACCGTCTGCTTCCGCCAGTGATTCGGCTTCCTGGGTGTCGGCAGGGGCCGGGCCGTCAAACGGTTTGAAGGGTTTGAACGCCGGGAAGCTGCCAAACCCCGCCTCCGCGGCCGCATCCGTCTGCATCAGTTCGGCCAGATTCCAGCCCTGGGGGTCGGGCACTTGCTGGGCGATCTCGGGTATTTCGTCGGTGCCGCTGCCAGCCAGTTTGGCCACGCGGCCGCGCAGGGTTTTGGCGATCCAGCCCAGGCTGCGGGGGTTGTCGCGGTCCAGCATCAGCAGGTCCAGCAGCGCGGCCATGTCGTGGCGTTGCTGGTAGTGGGCGTGAAAGGTGATGGTGCTGTCAAACAAGGCCACGATGGCGTCAAAGCCGCCTTCGTCTTGCGCGGCACCGGTTTCCACACCCTGCTTCAAGCTGCTGGCCAGAAAGCCCAGGCGCTCGATCAGGCGGCCGGCTGACAGCAGGCGCCAGCCGTCGTCGCGCGTCATGCGGTCGGTCTGCGCGCCGGTGATGGCGGCCATCTGGCTGCTGGCGGCGTCCAGCGCGCGCAGGGCCTGGGCCACGGAGTAGTCGCCGTCGCCCACCTGCGCCGGGTGGTTGCTGGCGCATTGCTCAAAGAAGTCGCGCTCGGCGCGCACCACCAGCTTCCATTGCTCCAGGCTCAGGCGCTCGCGCACGGCCGATGCGGCGTTTTTCAGAGCGCGCAGGTTGTAGCCCACGCTGGTCAGCTGCTCCGGGTTGGCCAGCGCGGCAATCAGCGAGCGCTCAAACACGCGGCGCGCCTGCACCGCGCTGGGCACGCTGGGCAGCACCAGCGCATGCTGCACGGCTAGTGAGCCAAGCCAGGTGAGCAGGGCTTGCGCGTTCTGGTCTTCGCCGTTCAGGCAGGTCAAGGTCAAGCGGGCCAGCGCAATGCTGTTTTCGCAGCGCTCGGTGTAGCGGCCCAGCCAGAACAGGTTTTCAGCCGCCCGGCTGGTGATGCTGTGCTGCTGGCCGGTGGTGGCTGGCTGTGGGTGTTGCAGCAAGGTGGTGGTGTCTACCCGGGCGCCGGCTTGTTGATCGGTCAGCACCCACACGTCGGCACTGCTGCCGCCGCGCTGCATCGAGGCAATGTGCAGCTCGCGGTGCGCCAGCCGGGCCAGGCCGCCGGGTAGCACCCGAAAGGCCTGTGGGCCCTGCGTGGGGTCGGCCAGCACAAACACCCGCAGCGCCACCGAGCGCGGCACGATGTGCGCGCTGGCGTCGGCATCGCCCATCTCGGGTGCCTGCCAGGTGGGCATTTGCGACAGCGGCATAAAGGCTTGCACGGTGTATTCGTCGCCCTGTCGGGCAATGCGGCCAGCCCATTCGTCGACGTTTCGACGCGACGCGCCGCTGATGGCGGCTCCGCCAAAGCCACCAGGCCAGGTGGGTTTGATGGCGCATTCGGCCAGGCGCGGCAACACCGCTTCCATGGCCGCGCGCTCGCCGCACCACCAGGTGGGCAGCGAGGGCAACAGCAGCTCTTCATTGAGCAGGTGGCGCGACAGCGCGGGCAAAAAACCCAGCAGCGCGGTGGATTCCAAAAACGCCGAGCCCGGCGTGTTGGCCACCAGCACGTTGCCCGCGCGAATGACCTGCAGCAAGCCGGGCACACCCAGCGTGGAGTCGGCGCGCAGCTCCAGCGGGTCTAAAAACTCGTCGTCCAGGCGCTTGAGCAGCCCGTGCACCGGTTGCAGGCCGTGCAGGGTTTTCAAATACAGCCGGGTGCCGCGCACCGTCAGGTCGCCGCCTTCCACCAGCGTCAGACCCAGGTAGCGCGCCAGGTAGGCGTGCTCGAAATAGGTTTCGTTGTAGGGCCCCGGCGTGAGCAGCACGATGCGCGGGGTGTCTCCACGGGCATCCACCGGGCACAGCAGCTTCATGCCGTCTACCAGCGCGCGGTAGGCCCCAGCCAGCCGCTGCACCCGCATGTCGGCAAAGGCCTGTGGAAACTGGCGCGAAATGATGAGCCGGTTTTCCAGCAGGTAGCCCAGGCCTGAGGGTGCCTGGGTGCGCTGCGTCACCACCGCCCAGCGGCCATCGGGCCCGCGCGCCAGGTCAAACGCGGCAATGTGCAGGTGGCGGCCCCCGGCGGGCTGGTTGCCGTGCATGGCACGCAGGTAGCCAGGGTGGCCCTGCACCAGCGCGGGCGGCAGCAGCCCCTGCTGTAACAAGGTTTGCGGGCCATACACATCGGCCATCACGCGGTTGAGCAGGCGCATGCGCTGCAACACGCCCACTTCAATTTGCTGCCAGCTGTCGGGCGTGACGATCAGCGGAAACAAATCCAGGCTCCAGGGGCGCTGCGGGCCGTCGGCGTCGGCATACACGTTGTAGGTCACGCCGTTGTCGCGAATCTGCCGTTGCACATGGGTGGTGCGCTGGTTCAGATCAGAAAAGCCTTCCAGCCCCAAATTTCCAAAGAACTGGCCCCACGTGCTGGCCAGTGGCGCACGAGCAGCTATGGAATGAATAGCGTCCGATGTGTTTGGCGGCGTTGCAAAACCCCGCAATTCGTCAAAGTGCCCCGCTGCGGCCAGCGGTGCCATCGCATTGGCCAACTCAGCCGGTGTGGTGCCGCCCTCTGGGCTGAAGAAAAAGTCTTGGGTTGATGTCACGGGAGGCATTCTTACATTCAGGCTGGGCAGTGACCTGCCCGTCAGCTGTGCCCACGGGCGCGCTGCCTTCCCCTTTTTCTTGCCGCCACAGGCAAATTTATAGCCAAAACAGCCAATCGCCCAGGTGAATACTGCTCAAGCAGCTACTAAAAATATAGCAATTTGATCTAAAACCAGAAGCTCCCCGACGGCAAATCTGGCGGCAAGCCGATCAGGGTCAAAGGCAGGTTGCCGGCCCCGCCCGTTACCGCAATGCTGCCGTTGGCTGCGCCGTCTGCATCGAATGGGCCGCCATCGGTGATCGCAAAGTCAATGCGCACCTTGTCGCCGACCTGTTCAATGGCAGTGGCAATGTTGTTCCAGACGCCTTGCTTGTTTTGCACCCAGTAGCCATTGGGGTTGGTGGTGGCGTCGACAAAGATGCTGAAGGTTTCGGTCTGCCCTGTAGCGCCAATGGCAGCATTGAAGCTGATGGCACCACTGCTCAGGTTCAGCAGGGCAGGCAGGTTCACCGGTGTTGCGATTTTGAAGTTGGTGATGACAGCCTGACCGGTGTCGGTGTCGGTGATGCCTTTGTTGGAATCGGCCACCACGGTGACAAAGCGGGTGCTGCCCGGCAACTGCGCAGAGCTGACGTTGGCCTGGCCACTGTCTGACAGGCCATCGCCATTGCCGTCGCCCAGCAGGCCGCTTGCGGTGGGTGGGCGGGCCTGGTTTTCCTGGGTGTTGGGCACGCCGTCGCCGTCCGCATCAAGACCGGTGGGCGGGGCTGGGGGCGCTGCGGTGGCGTTAGCCACCAGGGTAACGGGCAGGCTGGCGGCGTCGTTGCCCGCTGCGTCTTGAATGGCGTTGGCATCGTCGGCTGCGCTCGGATCGGTGTAGGCGACAGAGACGCCCTGCTCGGAGGTGACGGCGCTGGCCAGGGTCAGGGTGACGGTTTTTGCAACAGCGTTGACGGCCACCGCAGTCACCGCATTCGGGGCTGCAGCGGTGAGCACAGCAAAGGCACCCACAGGTGGTGGGTTGGCGGCATCCAGGTTGCTGGCGTCGGTATAGGTCAGCACCAGTCGGTTGCCGTTCACAGTAGCGCTGGCAAAAACAGGGCGGGTGGTTTCAACGGCCAGGGTGGGTGTGCTGCCTGCGCTGCCGGTGTTGCCTGCTGCATCGGTGTAGCTGGCAGCAGCGACCGTGATGCTGGCATTGGCTGCGGTGTTGGCTTTGGGGGTGAAAGTGGCGGTGCGGGTGAGGCCCGCACCGCTCAACGCACCCAAGCTGCCGCCAATGGTGGTGATGTCACCGGCTGCAAAGCTGGCCCCAGGGTCTTCGCTGAATGTGAAGGTGATGGTGGCGGTTTCGCCGATCTTCACGGCGGGAACGTTGCTGGTGATGGCGACGGTGGGGGCCTGGGTGTCAATGGCCAGCGCGGGTGTGATGCCAGCGCCGCCGGTGTTGCCTGCTGCATCTGTGTAGCTGGCAGCAGCCACGGTGATGCTGGCATTCGCAGTGGTGTTGGCTGCGGGGGTGAAGGTGGCGGTGCGGGTGAGGCCAGCACCTGTGATCGCACCCAGGGTACCGGTGGTGGTGGTGATGTCACCGGCGACAAAACTGGCCCCAGGGTCTTCGCTGAAGGTGAAGGTAATCGTTGAGGTTTCGCCAATCTTCACGGCGGCGACGTTGCTGGTGATGGCGACCGTGGGGGCCACGCCGTCGATGACGATGGCTTTGTTGGCGCCCAACGAGCCTTGCCCTGCGGGTGCTGCCAGGGTGAGGATGGCGTTGTTGCCTGCAGCGTCCCTGATGGTGCCGCCATTCAAAGCCAGGGCGGTGCTGCTGAACTGATCCAGGTCGGCGCTGATGTCGCCAGCCTGCACGGTGTAGGTGAAGGTCAGGGTGTTGGTACCCGAGCCGCTGGCATAGGTGGCGGTGCGGTCAGTGGCACCGGTTTCCAGCAGCAAGGTGGGCGTGCCGGTCACGAGTACGGCTTCGTTGAAGGCTACCGTGAGCGTGATGACGCTGCCCACGCCGTAGGCACGGTTGGCGTTGCTGGAGGTCACGGGGGCTACTGGGTTGGCGGTGTTCAGGTGCACCACGGTGTTGCCAGCACCATTGCCTATGAAGACATCCAGGTCACCATCGCTGTCGATGTCCACCATGGTGGGGACAGCCAGATTGGTCACACTACCCAGACCATAGGGGTTGGTGGTGGCCGCACCAAAGGCGGGACGGGTGGCACTGCCGGTGTTCAACTGCACCAGGGTGTTGCCGTCAAGGTTGCCAATCAAAACATCCAGGTCGCCATCGCCGTCAATGTCCAACAAACTGGGGCTGGCGAAGGAGTCAACAAACCGCAAACCATAGGGGTTGGTGGTGGCAGCACCAAAAGTGGGGCTGGTGGCGCTGCCGGTGTTCAACTGCACCAGGTTGTTGCCGCTGCTGTTGCCAATCAAGGCATCCAGGTCCCCGTCGCCGTCGATGTCGCCGAAGCTGGGGCTGGCGTAAAAGCCCACGTTGACCAACCCGTAGGGGCGGTTCGTGGCGGCACCAAAGGCGGGGCTGGTAGCGCTGCCGAGGTTCAGTTGCACCACGACATTGCCATTGCGTTCGCCAATCAAGGCATCCAGATCACCGTCGCCGTCAATGTCTACCAAGCTGAGGCTGGCGAAGGTGCCCACGTCGGACAAGCCATAGGGGTTGGTGGTGGCGGTGGCAAAAGCGGGGCTGCTCGCGCTGCCAGTGTTCAGGTGCAATAGGGTGTTGCCATAGCGTTCGCCAATCAAGGCATCCAGGTCACCGTCGCCGTCAATGTCCACAAACCTGGGGCTGGCACCGAAGCCCACATCGGCCAGTCCGTAGGGGTTGATGGTGGCTGCAGCCAGAACCGGGATGAATGTGAGCGCGCCGCGCGGTGCCACGCCATCGATCACGATGTTGGCGTTGGCACCCAAGGAGCCGGTCGCGCCAGGCGCGGCTAGGGTGAGCACGGCGTTGTTGCCCGCCGCGTCCGTGATGCTGCCGCCATTGAGCTTGAGCGCGCTGGCGTTGACCACGTCGAGGTCAGCCGAGGTGTCGCCTGCACGCACGGTGTAGCTGAAGGTCAGTGTGGTGGTTCCTGAGCCTGATGTGTAGACGGCTGCGCGGTCTGTGCTGCCTGTTTCCAGGGCGATGGAGGGAGTGCCCACCACGTTGACCACTTCGTTGAAGGCAATGGTGATCGTGATCACGCTGCCCACGCCATACGTGCCATTGGCGGTGGTGGGGGTGATGGCAATCGTCGGGTTAGCCATGTTCAATTGCACGGAGATGTTGCCCAGCGAGTTGCCAATCAGCGCATCCAGATCACCGTCGGCATCGATGTCCACAAAGGCGGGCTCGATCGAAAAGGTCACAAAGCTCAGGTTGTAAGGGCGGGTCGTGGCCGCAGCGAATGCCGGGCTGGTGGCGTTGCCGGTATTGAGCTGCAGCACCACGTTGCCCTGAAAGTAGCCATACAAGGCATCCAGGTCGCCATCGGTGTCGATGTCGGCAAAGCTGGCGCTGGCGTAGGTGCCGGAATCGGCCAGCCCATAAGGGTTGGGCGTGGCAGCCGCAAACGCCGGGCGGGTGGCGCTGCCCGTGTTCAATTGCAGCGCGGTGCTGCCCAGGCTGTTGCCGATCAGTGCATCCAGGTCGCCGTCGCCGTCAATGTCTACCAGCGCTGCGCTGGCGGCGGCACCTGCGTTGGCCAGGCCGTAGGGGTTGGTGGTGCCCGTGGCAAAGGCCGGGCTGGTGCGGCTGCCCGTGTTCAGCTGTACCACTGTGTTGCCCAGGTTGTTGGAAATTACTGCGTCGAGATCACCATCGCCATCGATGTCGACCAGGCGTGGGCTGGCGTAAGTGCCAACGTTGGCCAGACCATACGGATTGGTGACCACCGCGCCAAAGGCGGGCTGGATGTTGCTGCCGGTGTTCAACTGCACCAGCGTGTTGCCTTCCCGGTTGCCAACCAGGGCATCCAGGTCGCCATCACCGTCGATGTCGACAAAGCTGGGGCTGGCATACGAGCCTGCGTCTGCCAGGCCATACGGATTAGCTGTGTGCGCTGCAAAGTTGATCGGGCCCGTGAGCGTGCCGTGGGGGCGGGTGGTGTCTGCCATGGTTGACTTTCAGTAATCCATCGGGCCGTCGGTTACTATCTTTTTAATAGCTGCTTGAGCAGTATTCAAAAGGGCTGCTGGTGGTTTTCACTAGAAAAACAGGCGGTGAGCGGGTATCGCGCGTTGCAGGGCTGCTTAAAAACACACTTGGCTACAGTCTGACCAAAATGGGCGCTTGTTTGTATCGTCCATTTGGACTAGGGGCGAAGGCCTCTAAATGTGCTTATGCCGAATCGATTCACTCTATTTTTTGTAGCTGCTTGAGCAGGTATTTCCTTGTTTAAACCCACTTTTGACCCACAAGACGCCACCCATGCCTTTGCCCAGGCCCGCAGCCTGGAAAAGGCGGGCCAGTGGCTGGCGGCCGAGCAGGCTTACCGCGCGTTGCTGGCGCAGCAGCCCGGCCACAGCGGCGCGCAGCTGCAGCGGGCCACGGTGCTGCAGCGGCTTGGCCGGCCGCAGGAGGCACTGGCCAGCCTGGATGCGTTGTTGGCGCTGGACCCGCAGCATGCGCTGGCGCATTGCAATCGGGGGGCTTTGTTGCAACTGCAAGGCAATGCTGAGGCAGCCCAGTGGGCTTATCAGCAGGCCTTGCAATCAAACCCCCAGCTGAGCCAGGCGGCGGCCAACTGGGTGGGTTTGCTGGCCCACGCGGGGCAGCTGCAGCGCGCCATGCAGGTCATGCACATCAGCCTGCAAGCCGACCCTGACAACCCGGCCTTGCACTACCACTGGGCAGGTTTGCTGCGACAGTGGGGCCAATACCAGGGCGCGGTGGATCTGCTGCGTGCGCTGCTGCACCGCAACCCCCAGCATGCCAACGCCTGGCTGGACTTGGGTGGCCTCTTGATGCTGCAAGGTCGACCCGCCGTGGCCCAGCGCTGCTACGCCCGGCTGCTGCGCCTGCAACCGCAAAACCGCCTGGCACTGTTCAACCTGGGCCAGGCGCTGGAAGAGCAGGGCGATGCAGCGGCTGCGCTGCAGGCTTACGAGGCTGCCCAGGCGCTGGATGCCAGCGATGCCCGGCTGGCCTACCACCTGGAATTCTTGCGGCTGACGGTGTGTGACTGGCGCGACTACCACCACCGCATGGCCAGGCTGCAAGCCAGCCTGGCGGCGCACACCGAGCAGTTGGGTGCGCCCGCGCTGGCACCGCTGCGGCTGCTCAGCCTGCCGCTGCCGCTGGACTTGCAGCGGCGGGTGACGCAGCAGTGGGCCAGCAGCATTGAGCAGGCCGTGGCGGCGCTTGCGAAGCCCAGCGAAAGCCGCACACCCGTCGCGCGCCCGGTCATTCGCGTGGGCTACCTCAGCGCAGACTTTCGTAACCACGCCATGGGCGGGCTGATCCACGGCCTGTTTCGCCACCACGACCGCACCCGCTTCCAGGTGTTTGCCTACTCGCTGGTGGATGAATCGGATGCCTACACCGAGTCAATCCAGCAAGGCGTGGATCACTTTCACAGCGTGGCCGCCGACAGCGCGCAAGCCATTGCCCAGCGCATACGCGCCGATGGCATAGACGTGCTGATCGACCTGATGGGCTACACCCACCTGTCGCGCCCCGAAGTGCTGGCCTTGCGGGCCGCGCCCATTCAGTTGCACTACCTGGGTTACCCCGGCGTGCTGGCGGCGGGCTTTATCGACGGCGTGATTGCCGACGACTGGCTGATTCCCGCGCACCCGCAGGCCCCGCACCTGCAAACCCACTACCGCGAGCCGGTGCACCGGCTGCCCAGCGCGTTTGTGGCCAGCCCCTTGCCAGCAGGCGAGGTGTCATCTGCACCCGCGCCTTCCCGTGCCGACCTGGGCCTGCCTGCCACCGGCATGGTCTACGCCTGCTTTCAGCGCCCCCACAAGCTGGATCCACACACCTTTGCGCTTTGGATGCAGGTGCTGCTGGCAGTGCCCGGCAGCGTGCTGTGGCTGGTTCAACAAGACCCGCTGGTGCAAACCCGGCTGCGTGAAGCAGCCACGGCAGCCGGCGTGCAGGCCAGCCGCCTGGTGTTCAGCGCAGCGGTACCCACCGCGCAGTTTTCGGCCCTGTGTGCCCTGGCGGATCTGATGCTAGACACCACTCACTACGGCGCCGGTGCCACCGGCGTGGCCGCACTGCGCGCCGGGCTGCCGCTGCTCACCTGCCCCGGCG
Organism: Comamonadaceae bacterium; assembly: GCA_013297875.1. GTDB lineage: Bacteria > Pseudomonadota > Gammaproteobacteria > Burkholderiales > Burkholderiaceae_C > JAAFIW01. The sequence continues at coordinate 78,907 of JAAFIW010000011.1, forward strand.
ACAGCTTTGCCTCGCGCATGGGTGCCAGCCTGTGCGCCGCCACTGGTTTACATGAGTTGATTTGCGAAAGCTCCAGCGCTTACCGCGACAAGGCAGTTGAGCTGGGTCTGGGCCCTGGTGCCTTGGCTTCGTATCGTCAGCGCTTGCTGGAGCAGGGCAGTCAACTGCCCTTGTTTCAAACCGCTGCCTGGGTGCAAAGTCTGGAAGTGCTGCTGGTCTCGTTGGTGCATGACGCCTGAACACGATGATTGTCTGGCGGGTTCTGCCCCGAGTGAGAGGCGAAACCCCCGTCATCTGTCATGCAGCCCGCAGGGCGCGTCATCTGTCATCAAGCCGAAGGCAGGCTCTGCGCGGGGATAACCGCCGGGCCGGGGTGTCCTTTACAGTCGGGCGCCATGGAACGAGACACTTTCAAGCCAGCTCAGCCGCTGGCCCAAGCACAAATTGCTCAAGAAGCTCCTGAAGTAATAGCAAAAAGCGTTATCAACCGATTGCCACACAAGGCGCAGCGCCTGGCGGTGCTCGCCGGTAGCCTGCTGCTGGCAGCGGCGATTGCCTGGGTGGGTTTGCGCTACCACAACGCAGCGCCGGACTCAACGTCGACCAGCGGCGTGACGCTGACCCAGGTCTCAAGCTTGCTGACAGAAGACGCCAGCAGCCCGCATCAACTGGGCAAACGGACCGACTGGACACCACAGAACCAGGCCTTGTCGATCGGATGGACAACGAAAACCCTGTGGGTGCGCCTGACTGTTGAGAACAGCTCCAGTATCGACCGCGACGTGTGGCTGCAAGTGGTGCCAGCGCGCTTGCGGCTGGTGCGAATGCATCAGCTTGAAGCCAACGGAGCTTGGACATCGCAGACCTCTGGCGCGTCCGTGCCGGCATCCAGGCGACCTGTCGAAATCTCTGACATCGTCCTCCCGATGCGGCTGAAGGCCGGCGAAAAACGCTCCGTGTTTTTAGAGATCAACGGCCAGACCATTGCGCTGAATATGAGCTTTGCGCTGGTTGACCCGGCCACAGCCACCGGCCGCTCGGTGAACCACAACCTGGCAGACATGCTGCCGATTGGGGCCATTCTTGCTTTGGGCTTTATCAGCCTGGCAGTCGGCCTGGTTCTGCGCCAACCCATTCAGTTGCTGCTGGGCCTGCGCAGCATGGCCATTGGCGTGTGGCTGATGCTTCAACTGGGTTTTCTGGCCATGTTGTTGCCCGCCAGCTGGGTTGCCCCGGTGGCCAACCAGACCTTGTGGATTGCAGTGTTCATATTGCTGTTGACCACCGGTTTCCTCTGGCTGTTTTTACGGCAAATGCCGCAGCCAGGCGGTGGGGCCATTGCCATGGACCGATGGGCCCACCTGGGCTTTGCCCTGCTGCTTGGCGTGCCGCTATCGGGCGTGGCGCTGGTAGCGGTCAAGCTGATTGACAGCACACAACTGGCTGCCTTGATGGCACCGCTGACCGTCGCCCTGCTGGTGTTTTCGGCCGGGCTGAGCGTATGGATGATCTGGCGTGGGCAGACGGGGGCCACGGTGGTTCTGGTGACCTCCGCGGCCTCATTGCTCATCAATTCACAGGCTTACTTCACCCTGCTGACCTGGGGCAGTGGCGGCGTGCTGCGCCAGTTCATCTCGCCCATTCCCGTGCTGGTGACATCGGCTTTCTATTTTGTGGGCGTCACCGCGCAGCTGGCGCGCGAACAGCGAAGCCGCGAAACCGCCCGCTTACAGGTGCACCGCGCTGCCATGGCCCAGCTGGAAGGCCTGGTGTCGCAGCGCACGGCCACGCTGCAGCTGGCGCGCCAGGAGGCCGATGCGGCCAACGCCGCCAAATCGATCTTCATGGCCAAAGTCAGCCACGAGCTGCGCACCCCGCTGCACGCGGTGTTGGGCTATGTGAACCTGGCGTTGCGCGAGCCGCTGGCCGAGGCAGTCTCCCGCAAGCTGGTGGTGGCCCGGCGGGCGGGCGAGCAACTGGTGGCCCATATCAACGACCTGCTGGACTACGCCCGCGTAGGCCATGACCTGATACGCGTAGAAAAAAAGGCCTTTGAGCTACCCGCGTTGCTCGATGGCGTGGCCGCGCGTGCCGCGTTGATGGCGGCACCCCGTGGCAACCAGCTGCACACAGAGTTTCCCGCTGGCGTGGCTGGCTGGTGGGTGGGCGACAGCGTCCGCGTGGAGCAGGTACTCATGGTGCTGCTCAGCAATGCCATGCACTACACCCAGCGCGGCGTGGTCACATTGCAGGTACAGGTCACGCCGCAGCCACACTCGCAGCCGTTGCAAGACGAAATCAGGTTTTCCGTGATAGACACCGGGCCTGGCATGTCACCCGAGGTGCTGGCCCGCATCTTTGAGCCCTTTGAACGCGGTGCCACCGACCGCGAGGGCCTGGGCCTGGGCTTGCCGATTGCCCAGCACCTGTTGCAGTTGATGGGCAGCCAGCTACAGGTCAGCAGCACCACAGGGCAGGGCAGCGTCTTCAGCTTTGCGCTGCAACTGCACCGCGCTGATGTCTGTGAGGCATCCGACGCGCAGGCTGCCTTGCAAGCCCCGCTGAACCCAGGTGCCCAGCGCCGCTACCACGGCCCTACGCGTCGCCTGCTGGTGCTGGAAGATAACGCGCCAAGCCGCCAGTACCTGGCTGAGCTGTTGGATGGCCTGGGTTTTGGCGTCTGCGCGGTGGCTGACCTGGCGGCTGCGCATGCGGCGCTGGCCGATGTGACGAGCCCGGTTTTCGACCTGTTCATCACCGACCAGCACCTGGGCGGTAGCCAGTCGGGTTGGGATTTCATCAAGACCGTGCGCAGCGATCCGGCAGGTACCCACCACACCACCCCTGTGCTCATGCTGTCTGCCACCCACGCCCAGCCGCCGGCTGACTGGCCCGCTGGCATCCACGTTAATCTGCACCTGCTCAAACCGGCAGGGCACGCGCAACTGGTGGACGCACTGACCCAACTGCTCGGTGTGCGCTGGACCGACGAAGCCCCCGCCCCGGCCGCCAGCCCCGCGGCGTCGGCAACGGTTCAACCCGAAGACTGGGCGGCATTGCAAACCATGGCCCAGGACGGCGCCGTCACCGCCCTGCGTGGCTGGTGCGCGCAGCACCCCGGCCTTGACGCCAGCCACCCGCAGTTGGTGCTGTGGGTGCAGCAACTGGACTTTGAGCGCATTGAGCAGTATGCGAAGCAGAGGCAGGCTGGCTGATTCCAGTCGTGCCGCCCCCGGGGCGCGTTATCTGTCAGGTGTTTCCGCCCCCCCGTGCGTACCCAACCCCGCCGTCGCCCGGTATTCACTGGGTGTCAGGCCGCAGTAGCGGCGAAACGAAAACGTAAACGCCGCGGCCGATGTAAAGCCCACCTGCGCGGCCACCGACGCAATCGCCAGATCGGTGTGAAGCAGCAGCTCGCACGCGGTGTGCTGGCGCAAGCGCTGCAGAAACTCGCCAGGCGACAGACCCGTGTAGCGGCGAAACACCTGCGTCAGGCGTCGCTCGTTGGTACCCACTGCACGGGCCAGTGCGGCGTGGTTAAAGGGCTGATCCAGTTGCAGCCGCAGCAGATTTTCTACGGCGCGCACCAGGCGCTGGCCAGCGGTAAGGCCCTGCGACAGTGAAGTCGACTCGGTGCCGGGCTCGGTGCTTGCGCCGTCTGGCACGCGGTCACCGGCCTGCCGGGTGTGAACCCGCACCCGGGCGATCACCTCCTGCGCAGAAAACGGCTTGGTGATGTAGTCCACCGCGCCCAGGCCAAAGGCCTGCAGCTTGTGGTCCAGCGTGGCGGAGCCCGTTAAAAAAATCAGCGGAATCGCGGCCAGACGCGGATCAGCCTTGATCAACTGCGCAGTGGCCAGGCCATCCATCTCGGGCATGTGCAGATCCAACAGGATCACGCTGGGGTGCCGCTGTAGCGCCCGCTGGAAACCCTGCCTGCCCGACAGTGCCGCAAACACCTGAAAACCTTCCGACAGCAGCATCTCCGACAACAAATGGATGTCGCCAGCCTCGTCGTCAATGATCAAGATCGAGTTGGTCATGTTGCTTTTGACAGTAACACGGAGGTGCTCACTATCGAGCGCCAGACTATTTCTATCGAGCCAGCGACTATTTGCGTACCCAAATCCCCTGCTACGGCAAAAATCCCGCACCTGGATTCCCGCCTTCGCGGGAATGACGGTCTGAGGCATGTATCTAGCCCGCATATTTCACCGGGACAGCGCGGGCCGCGCGTTTTAGCGGGATGCAGAAGCGTGCTGCGTACCCAAATCCCCTGCTACGGCAAAAATCTCGCACCTGGATTCCCGCCTTCGCGGGAATGACGGTCTGAGGCATGTATCTAGCCCGCATATTTCACCGGGACAGCGTGGGCCGCGCGTTTTGGCGGGATGCAGGAGCGTGCAAGGTGACGACCCAATGGCACTTGCCATTGGAGAGGAGGCTTGTGCGTTCCTGCGCCCGCCAAAACGATGCGGCACGCGCTGAGCCGTTTTGAGAAAAACCAATTTGGATTGGAGGTCATCACAGACTTTCCCTGGGAAAACGCTTCAAAACGGCGGTCCCGGTGAAATATGCGGGCTTATTAGTCTAATCAGCCCTAATCAGCCCTAATCGGCCATCAGCCCAGAGATTCATTGCTCAAGCAGCTATTGAAATGAGAGCGGCCAGCGGCACCGTCAAATCTTTCCCCCTCTCCCCACAGGAGCGAGGGAGCAAAACCCGCCCGCCGCAAAGATGCCCAGAGCGAGAGGCGAAACCCCCGTCATCCGTCATGCAGCCCGCAGGGCGCGTCATTTGTCATCAGCGGCAGTGTTGCTAATTCGCATACCCAAGCGCCCTTTGCAGGCCCGGACTATCGAGCCACAGACTATTTCTATCGAGCCAGCGACTATTTGCGGCTGAACCAGCACAACACACGAAACAAAAAATAACATGTTTCACAGAAAAAGCCACAACCGTCCCAGGGGCCACCCAGTTCGCAAAGAAAAAAGCCCCAGCGCATGTGCTACCTGCTCGAGCAACTGAAAACTTAGTGAAACGGAACATCTCATGGCCGATACCACCCGCCCCCACGGCGCTTTGCAGTTCGTCCCGGTGTTTGGCCCAGCCACCACCAACCCCTATGGACTTACGAATGTGGGCACCGCCGCCAAGCTCACCTTTGTGGACATCGACGGTGATGGTGACCTAGATGCCTTGATTGGCAACAATGCTGGCAACACTGTGGTGCAACTGAACACCGGCAGCAGCACAGCCCCAGCATTTGCAGGTGCTACCACCAACCCTTACGGCCTGGCGAGTGTGGGCTTTGTTGCCAGCCCCAGCTTTGTGGACATTGACGGTGATGGTGACCTGGATGCCTTTATTGGCAACAATCAAGGCTGTATCGTGGTGAGGCTGAACGCTGGTAGCGCTACAGCCCCCAGCTTTGCAGTAGCCACTACGACCAACCCCTACGGCCTGTTAGCTGTGAGTGGCGTCTCTAGCCCCAGCTTGGCGGACATTGACGGTGATGGTGATCTGGACGCCTTGATTGGCAACGGTGCTGGCAACACCGCGGTGCAACTGAACACTGGTAGCACTACAGCCCCCGCCTTTGCATCGGCCAACGTCAACCCCTATGGGCTGGGCGATGTGGGCAACATCGCCGCCCCCAGCCTTGTGGACATTGACGGCGATGGTGACTTGGATGCCGTGATTGGCAACAACGTTGGCAACATCGTGGTGCAACTGAACACTGGCAGTAGCGCTGTGCCTGCCTTTTCGGCAGCTACCGCCAATCCGTATGGCCTGCTAAGTGTAGGTTCCAACGCCAGCCCCAGCTTGGTAGACATTGACGGCGATGGTGACCTGGACGCCTTGATTGGCAACGGTGCTGGCAACATCGTGGTGTTTATCAACAATGCCAGCCCAGTCGCCCCGGTCACCGCCACCAGCGCCAACGGCAGTTACGGCGTGGGCAGCAACATCAGCTTGCAGGTGGCTTTTAATGAAAACGTCATCGTTACCGGTAACCCGACCCTGCTGCTAGAAACTGGCACAGTAGACCGCAACGCGACCTACGCCAGCGGCTCGGGCACCAAAGTCTTGACCTTTACCTACATCGTGCAAGCCGGCGACACCAGTGCAGACTTAACCCAGCAAAGCGCCACTGCCTTGCAACTGAACGGCGGCAGCATCAAAGACGCGGCAGGCAACAACGCCATCCTGACCCTGGCCGCACCCACAGCGGTAGGCTCGCTGGGGGTCAATGCCAACATCGTGATTGACGGCGTGGCCCCGCGCGGCGCGCTGTTTACCCCGGTGTTTGGCGCGGCCACCACCAACCCCTATGGCCTGGCCAGTGTGAGCGGTTTCCCCAGCGTCAGCTTGGTGGACATTGACGGTGATGGCGACATGGATGCGGCGATTGGCAACTATTCTGGTGACACGGTGGTACAGCTAAACACTGGCAGCGCTACAGGCCCTGCCTTCGCCGCGACCACCACCAACCCTTACGGCCTGGCCGATGTGGGCAGCGTCACCAGCCCCAGCTTTGTAGACATTGACGGGGACGGCGACCTCGATGCGGTAATTGGCAACAAAGTAGGTAACACGGTGGTGCAGTTGAACACTGGCAGCGCTATAGCCCCGGCGTTTGCTGCGGCCATCACCAACCCTTACGGCCTAACGGATGTGGGTGGCTTCGCCAGCCCCAGCTTTGTCGACATTGATGGTGACGGTGACCTGGACGCGGTGATTGGCAACGTTGACGGCAATACCATCGTGCAACTGAACACCGGCACCAGCACTGCACCCGCCTTTGGCGCAGCTACCCCCAACCCCTATGGCCTGGCGGATGCGGACGGGTCTGCCAGGCCCAGCTTGGTGGACATTGACGGTGACGGTGACCTGGACGCCTTGATTGGCAACAATCGTGGCAACACCTTGGTGCAACTAAACACCGGCAGCAGCACCGCCCCCGCCTTCGCAGCGGCCATCACCAACCCGTATAACTTGGCGGATGTAGGTTTTTCCGCAAAGCCCAGTTTTGTCGACATTGACGGTGATGGTGACCTGGACGCCTTGATTGGCAGTCTTGTTTCCACTAACACACTGGTCTTCATCAACAACGCCAGCCCACTCGCGCCAATCACGTCCACCACCGCCAACGGCACGTACGGCGCGGGCAGCGTTATCAGCTTGCAGGTGGCTTTTAATGAGAACGTCATCGTTACCGGCGCGCCCACTCTGAAACTAGAAACCGGCGCGCTCGACCGCAATGCCGTGTACAGCGGCGCAACGGGCGGCGCGGGCAGCAAAGTCTTGACCTTTACCTACACCGTGCAAGCAGGCGACACCAGCGCAGACTTAACCCAACAAAGCGCTACGGCCTTGCAACTAAACGGCGGCAGCATAAAAGACGCAGCAGGCAACAACGCCATCCTGACGTTGGCCGCACCCACAGCAGCAGGCTCGCTGGGGGTCAATGCCAACATCGTGATTGACACCACCGCCCCGCGCGGTGCGCTCTTTACACCAGTGTTTGGCACAGCCGCCGCCAACCCCTACGGCCTGGTGAATGTGGGCAGCTTGGCCACCCCCAGATTGGTGGACATTGACGGTGATGGTGACCTGGATGCGGTGATTGGCAACGGCAATGGCGGCATCCTGGTGCATCTGAACACCGGCAGCAGCACAGCGCCCGCCTTTGCAACGGCTAGCCTCAACCCCTACGGCCTGAATAACGTGGGCAGAACGGCTAGCCCCTTCTTGGTGGACATTGACGGTGACGGTGACCTCGATGCCTTGATCGGTAACAGTGCTGGCAACACTGTGGTGCAGCTGAACACTGGCAGCAGCACCGCCCCTGCCTTTGCCACAGCCACCACTGGCGTCTATGGCCTGGGCGATGCGGGAGACGTCGCCAGCCTTAGCTTTGTGGACATTGATGGTGATGGTGACCTAGACGCGTTAATTGGCAACCGTGCCGGCAACACGCTGGTGCAGCTGAACACCGGCAGCAAAACTGCACCCGCATTTGGCACCGCCACCACCAACCCCTATGGCCTTGCGAATGCAGGCACCTCTGCCAGCCTTAGCTTGGTGGACATTGATGGCGATGGTGACCTGGACGCCTTTATTGGTGACAAGAGCGGTAACACCTCGGTGCAACTGAACACTGGCACGGCCACCGCGCCCGCCTTCGCGCCAGCGACGGCCAACCCTTTTGGGATTTCCAATGTAGTGCAGTACGCCCATCCTAGCTTTGCCGACATTGACGGTGACGGTGACCTGGACGCCTTGATTGGCAATGAAGCTGGCAACACGCTGGTATTCATCAACAACGCCAGCGCGGTAGCCCCGGTCACGACCACCGCCAACGGCACGTACGGCGTGGGCAGCAGCATCAGCTTGCAAGTGGCTTTTAATGAGAATGTCATTGTCGACACCGCAGGCGGCAGCCCCACGCTGAAGCTGGAAACCGGCTCAGTAGACCGCAACGCCGTCTACACCGGCCCAGTAGGCGGTGCGGGCAGCAAGCTCTTGACCTTTACCTACACCATACAAGCCGGCGACACCAGTGCTGACTTAACTCAGCAAAGCGCCACCGCCCTGCAACTGAACGGCGGCAGCATCAAAGACGCCGCAGGCAACAACGCTATTTTGACCCTGGCCGCACCGACAGCAGCAGGCTCGCTGGGGGCCAATGCGGCCATCGTGATTGACACTACCGCCCCGCGCGGTGCGCTGTTTACCCCGGTGTTTGGCACGGCCACTACCAACCCCTACGGCCTGGGGATTGCGGGGTTCTCTTCCAGCCCCAGCTTTGTAGACATTGACGGCGATGGCGACCTGGATGCGCTCACTGGCAGCAGTGCCGGCGACACCATCGTGCAGCTCAACACCGGCAGCAGCACATCCCCGGCTTTTGCATCCCCCAGCGCCAACTATGGCCTGGCGAATGTAGACAGCTATGTCAGCCCCAGCTTGGTGGACATCGACGGCGATGGCGACCTGGATGCGCTCATTGGCAACGAGGTCGGCAACACTATCGTGCAGCTCAACACCGGCAGCAGCACAGCCCCGGCTTTTGCACCCCCCAGCGCCAACTATGGCCTGGTGGATGTGGGGGACTTTGCCAGCCCCAGCCTGGTGGACATCGACGGCGATGGCGACCTGGATGCGCTCATTGGCAACAAGGTCGGTAACACCATCGTGCAGCTCAACACCGGCAGCAGCACAGCCCCGGCTTTTGCACTCCCCAGCGCCAACTATGGCCTTGCGGATGTGGGGTTCTCTGCCAGCCCCAGCTTTGTCGACATTGATGGTGATGGTGACCTCGATGCGCTCATTGGCGAGCGGTTTGGCAACACCATCGTGCAGCTCAATACCGCAAGCAGCACAGCCCCGGCTTTTGCATCCCCCAGCGCCAACTATGGCCTGATGGATGTGGGAACCTATGCCAGCCCCCGCTTTGTGGACATCGACGGCGATGGCGACCTGGATGCACTCATTGGCAACGGAGTCGGCAACACCATCGTGCGGATCAACACCGGCAGCCCGGTCGCCCCGGTCACCACCACCACCGCCAACGGCACCTACGCCGTGGGTAGCGGCATCAGCTTGCAGGTGGCTTTTAATGAGAACGTGATCGTCACAGGCAACCCTAGCCTGCTGCTAGAAACTGGCTCAGTTGACCGCAACGCCACTTACACATCAGGCTCAGGCGGCAAAGTACTCACCTTTACCTACACCGTACAAGCCGGGGACACCAGCGCCGACCTGACGCAGCAAAGCGCCACAGCATTGCAATTAAACAGCGGCAGCATCAAAGATGCTGCAGGCAATAACGCCATACTGACCCTGGCCGCGCCTACAGCGGTCGGCTCGTTAGCGGCGAATGCGGCCATCGTGATTGACGGCACCGCCCCGGTGTTTGCATCAGCCGCCGTCGCTGGCAACCAGTTGGTGATGAGCTATACGGAGGCCAACACACTGGACGCCACCAATGTGCCAGCGGCCAGCGCCTTTGCCGTGGTGACTGGCGGCAGTGCTAATGCAGTGACGGCAGTAGCAGTAAACGCCAGCGCTAAAACCGTCACCCTCACGCTGACCACTGCCGTCACTTTTGGCCAGACCGTGACCGTGGCCTACACCGACCCAACAACTGCCAACGACCCCAACGCTATTCAAGACGCGGCTGGCAATGACGCAGTCACGCTGGCCGCTACGACGGTTACCAACAACACGGCGGACACCACAGCGCCGACCGTCAGCAGCGTGGCCGTACCCACCAACGCCACCTACGTTGCTGGGCAAAACCTGGACTTCACCGTCACCATGAGTGAGGCGACGGTGGTCAACACGACAATCGGTGTGCCCCGTATTGCCGTAACGCTGGACACCGGCGGCACGGTATATGCCAACTACTTGAGCGGCAGTGGCACTGCTGCACTGGTCTTCAGGGCCACTGTAGCCAGCGGCCAGCTGGACACCAACGGCATCACGCTGGCCACCAGCATTGACGCCAATGGCGGCACGCTGCGTGATGCCGCCAGCAACAACGCCGTGCTCACGCTAAGCAGCGTGGCCAGCACCACAGGCGTGCTGGTGGATGCGGTTGCGCCGACCCTTAGCATCACCAGCAACGTGGCTGCCGTCAAAGCCGGTGAATCCGCAACGATTACCTTTGCTTTTAGCGAAGTGCCTACAGGGTTTGTAGCGGGAGACGTGACCACCACCGGCGGCACGCTGACCGGCTTGGCCGTGACGGGTGACCCCAAGGTCTACACCGCTACGTTTACGCCCACAGCCAACTTGGGCAGCGGCAATGCCAGCATCACCGTTGCTGCCAACAGCTACACCGATGCTGCGGGTAACAACGGTGGGGCAGGCGCTACACCCACGATTGCCATTGACACCCTGGCCCCCACGCTGACCATCACCAGCAATGTGTCGACGCTAAAAATTGGCCAAACGGCCATCATCACGCTGACCTTCAGTGAGGTGCCTGGCAACTTTTTCTCCAGCAGCATCATCGCCAGCAATGGCACGGTTTCAGGCCTTTCCCTGACTGCCGACCCCAAGGTCTTTACCGTCGTCTTCACCCCCACGGCCAACCTGGCTAACAGCAATGCCAGCGTCACTGTTGCGGCCAATAACTTCGTGGATGCCGCAGGCAACAACGGCGGGGCCGGCTTAACGCCCGTCATCAGCATTGATACGCTCGCTCCATCTGCGCCCACCATCGCACTGGTGGCAGGCGACGACACCATCAACGCCGCAGAAGCCACCGCAGGCGTGACCTTGAGTGGCACGGGTGAAGCCGGGGCGACGGTGACCCTGGTTTTGAGCAGCAGCACCACCCTCAGCGCAGGCAATACCGCTGTGGTCAACGGCACTGGTAACTGGAGCAAAGCCCTCACCGCTGCTGACATCACCGCACTGGGCCAAGGCGCAGAGACCATTACCGCCAGCCAGACAGACGTTGCAGGCAACAGGAGCGCTACCAACGCCACCCGCAACATCACCGTGGCCACCGCAGCGGTGGGCGCACCCACGATCAACCTGGTCGCGGGCGACGACATCATCAACGCCGCAGAAGTCGGCAGCGTCATCACCGGCACCAACCTGGCGGGCAACACAGTGGCGCTGAGCCTGGGCGGCAACACCAGAGCTGCAACAGTGACAGGCACCAGCTGGAGCTACACCCTGGTGGCCGCTGATATCACCGCCATGGGCCAAGGTGCAGAAACTCTGTCAGCCACCCAGACCGACAGCGCAGCCAACACCAGCGCGGCTGGTACGCGCAACATCACGGTCGATACCGTCGCCCCAACCCTTGGCATTACCAGCAGTGTGGCGGCAGTCAAGATAGGTGAGACGGCCAGCATCACCTTCACCTTCAGCGAAGACCCCGGCACCAGCTTTGTGGCCGGCGACATCACCACCACCGGCGGCACGCTGGGTACGATTACAGGCACGGGTCTGACCCGATTCGCCACCTTCGCGCCCACCGCCAACCTGGCCAGTGCTAGCGCCAGCATCACGGTCGCTGCCAGCAGCTACACCGACGCAGCAGGCAACAACGGTGGCTCAGGCATCACCCCCACGATTGCCATCGACACCGTGGCCCCCACGCTGGCCATTACCAGCAACGTCGCTGCCGTTAAAGCCGGTGAAACTGCAACGATCACCTTCACCTTCAGCGAAGCCCCTGGAGCCAGCTTCACAGCAGCCGACATCACCACCACCGGCGGTGCGGTCAGTGCTTTGACCGTCACCGGCGACCCTAAGGTCTACACCGCCACCTTCACCCCCACCGCCAACCTGGCCAGCGGCTCGGCCAGCATCACGGTTGCAGCCAGCACCTATACGGACCTAGCAGGTAACAACGGCGGCGCAGGTACCACCCCCACCATCACCATCGACACCCTGGCCCCCACGGTTGCCATCACCAGCAACGTCTCAGCCGTGAAGATTGGCGAAACCGCCACCATCACCTTTACCTTCAGCGAAGCGCCCGGAGCCAGCTTTACCGCAAGCGACATCACCACCACCGGCGGCACTTTGGCAGGCTTGGCTGTCACAGGCGACCCCAAGGTCTACACCGCCACCTTCACGCCCACGGGCAACTTGGCCAACGGCTCGGCCAGCGTCACAGTAGCCGCCAGCAGCTACACCGACGCGGCGGGCAACAACGGCGGGGCGGGCAGCACGCCAACGCTGGCCATCGACACCCTGGCCCCCACGTTGGTCATCACCAGTAACCTCGCCGCCGTCAAGATTGGCGAGACCGCCACGATCACCTTCACCTTCAGTGAAGACCCAGGAGCCAGCTTCACCGCAGCCGACATCACCACCACCGGCGGCACGCTGAGTGCCATCACGGGCGCAGGCCTGACCCGCAGCGCCACCTTCACCCCCACGGCCAACACCACGGCCAACGCCAGCATCACCGTGGCTGCCAGCAGCTACACCGACGCTGCGGGCAACACTGGCGGTGCAGGCACCACCCCCACCCTGGCCATTGACACCCAGCGCCCGGTCTATGCCAGCGCCACCGTCAATGCCAATCAACTGGTTCTGACCTACACCGAAGCCAGCACACTGGACGCCATCAACCAACCCGCCCCCGGTGCCTTCGCCGTGCTCACCGACGGCACGCCCAACGCCGTGACCGCCGTCACCGTCAACGCCGCCGCCAAAACCGTCACCCTCACGCTGACGAACGCGGTGAGCTTCGGCCAGACCACCACGGTGGCCTATACCGACCCCACCGCAGGCAACGACGCCAACGCCATTCAAGACGCGGCGGGCAACGACGCGGCCAGCCTGGTGGCCACCACCGCCACCAACACCGTGGCTGCCCCCCCGCCACCACCTGCGCCGCCTACCACTGGCATCCCCACCAGCAACGACAGCGACGGCGACGGTGTACCCAACGACCAGGAAGCCCTGGTACCGGTATCACCCCCGGGCACCGTGCGCGGCGACGGCAATGGCGATGGCATCAGCGACGGCGAGCAATCCAGCGTCACCTCAGCACCCCTGCCGACGACCACCGGCGCACTACCTGGCACGACCACCCGCTACATCACCGTGGTGGCCGACGCCAGCAAAGGCCTGATCGACACCGCAAACAACAACACCGCCATCATCAGCAACTTCAAGATCAGCACACCAGCCAACCTGCCCGGCCAACCCAGCTTGAGCAGCGGCGCCATCAGCTTCAACGCTGATGTGGGCATCCGGGGCATCACCGAAACCTTCAGCATCTTTGTAGACGCCAACAGCAACACCAGCCCCAACGGCTACTGGGTGCAAGACAAAGCAGGCAACTGGAACAACATAGCCAGCAACATCGAGCAGGTGGGCGACAAAATCAGGATTGACTTTGCGATCACCGACGGCGGTCAATTTGATGCCGACGGCAGCGTCAACGGCAGCATTGCAGTGACCGGTGGTGCGGGCACCATGCCGCTGACGCTGGTGGGCCAGCCGCCAGACTTACCACCGGGAGGCAGCTTCTGGTTCTGACCTGGGGTATGACAAATGACCAGGCTGTGCACTGCCTTACGTCCAGTCATCTGTCATGCAGCCCGCAGGGCGCGTCATCTGTCATCAAACGCAAGCAATTTCAAGCCAAACCGGCCATCAGCCCATAGATTCATTGCTCAAGCAGCTATTGAAATGAGAGCAGCTAGCGACGCCGCCAAGTCTTTCTCCCTCTCCCGCTTGCGGGAGAGGGCGGGGGTGAGGGCAGTTGCGTCGTACAGGCCAGGTATCGCGCAGCCCCTCACCCCAGCCCTCTGCCCACAGGGGCAAGGGGGCAAAACCCGCCCGCCGCAAAGATGCCCTGGGTGAGAGGCGAAAAACCCTGGTCGTCTGTCGTGCAGCCCGCAGGGCGCGTCATCTGTCATCAAGCCGAAGGCAGGTTCCGCGCGGGATGATCTTGATGAACAATCCAGGCTAAACCGCCTACACAATTAACCCATGTCCCCTTCTGATCTCGATGCATTGGCCAACTGGCTGAAACTCCACGACGTGTCGCTGGCTTTTTCCACCTACCGGGCCAACCGCCTGATGTTTGTTGGCCGCAGCGACAGTGGCCATTTGAAGCTGCATGAGCGGCTGTTTGACCGGCCCATGGGCCTGTTTGTGCAGGACCATGAACACGGGCAGAGTCTCTGGATGGCCGGGCGCAGCCAAGTGTGGCGGCTGGACAATCTGCTGGAGCCCGGCCAGTTGCACGAGGGCGGCGACCGGCTGTATGTTCCGGCGGCGTGCTTCACAACGGGCGAGGTGAATGCGCACGAAATCGTGCTGACGCCGGACAGCCAACCCCTGTTCGTGAACACCGCCTTCAGCTGCCTGGCGCGCCTGGAAATGGGCGTCAGCTTTGCACCCACGTGGCAACCGCCTTTTGTGAGTCAGCTCACGCCTGACGACCGGTGCCATTTGAACGGCCTGGCCGTGGTCGATGGCGTGCCCACCTGGGCCACGGCCTGCGGCAGCGGCGACACGCCGGCCAGCTGGCGCGACCACCGCGCCGGCGGTGGCGTGGTGTTGCACATCCCCAGCAACCGCATCGCGGCCACGGGCTTGTCCATGCCGCATTCGCCGCGCTGGCACCAGGGCAAGCTGTGGCTGCTGAACTCGGGCACCGGCGAGCTGGGTTATATCGAGAGTGAGCGCTTTGTGCCCGTGTGTTTTGTGCCGGGTTTTGTGCGCGGTCTGGCGTTCGTCGCAGGGTATGCCGTGGTGGGCTTGTCCAAGCTGCGCTCGCCGCAGTTCACCGGCCTGCCGTTGGAGCAGCGCTTGAATGACCTAGGCCTGCCCGGTGGTTGCTGCGGCTTGCGGGTGATTGAGCTGGCCACGGGCACGGTGGTACACACCCTGGACTTGCCCGAGCCGATTGACGAGCTGTTTGACGTGGTGGTGCTGCCCGGTGTGCGCCAGCCGCGTGCGCTGGGCCTGCAGGGGGAAGACATTCACTGCCTGGTCAAGCTGCCGGGCCGCACCAGCCTGACCACCATCCGCCCCAAAGCGCCCAGCGGCAACCCGCACCAGGCCAAGCCGCCACCGGTGTTTGGTATTCCCTTGCCGTTGGCCGATCAAGACGCGCCTGCCGCAGATGCTGCGCAGCCGGTTCGCTACCAGCAAGTGTTTCAACTCACCCCGCAAACCCTGGCACCGTATGCGAGCATGACCTTTCCCGGCCTGGCTCCTGGCAGCCCGCGTCTGGCGCAGGTCACCGGTGAGTTGCTGGCGGTGTCGGCCATGGCTGACGGCACGATGGTGGGCATGGCCGTGGCCGAGCGGCAGGCCGATGGCGGTGCCGGCTTGATCTCGCTGATGGTGCAGCCCGATATGCGCCGCCGTGGCCTGGCCACCCGCATGGTGGCGAACTTGCAAAAATTCCTGGCGCAGGAAGGCGTGCGCGAGCTGCGTGTGCGCTACCACACCAACGCCAGCATCGTTGCCAGCTTCGAGCCCTTGCTGCGCCGCCTGGCCTGGGCTACGCCGCAAACCGACTTTGTGCTGATTCAAAGCAGCGCCGAGCTGCTGGCCACCACCGGCTGGAACACCCGCTTTGTCATTGCAGCGCCTTACACGCTGTTTCCCTGGCTGCAGGCCACGCCCGAAGATCTGGTGGCCGCAACAAACCTGGGTGCGCCCATGCTGCTGCTGCCGCCCGCCTCCGTGCACGGCCTGGAGGGTGCGGTCAGCCTGGGCTTGCGGCACCGAGGCTCGCTGGTCGGCTGGTTGATCGCCCACCGGGTCGATGCCCACACCGTGCGCTACTCCAGCCTGTATGTGGCCCCGGCCCACCGTGCCCGTGCGCGTGGCCTGGCGCTGCTGGCCGAGGGCTTTTGCCGCCAGCACCAGGCGGGCATACCGCGTGCCAAGGCCGCTATTGCGCCAGCGAGCACGGCGTTTTTACGGGTGCAGCAAAAGCACCTGCTGCCGTTTTTGCAAGGCATGGGGCAGTCGCGTTCGTCGGTGGTTCAGTTGGCCGGGCAACGGTAAATGCAGGAGTCGATCAGCATCGTTCAAATCGCCAGCCTGGGCAATATTGGCGACAACATTTACCGCGTGCACCAGCCCTGCGCCGCGCTGGCGCAGTTGCCGGGCGTCGAAGTATTCGAGGTACATGCCCAGTCGCGCCACCGGGATGCGGCGGCGCTGGCGGCCGACGTGCTGGTGCTCACCATGACGCTGGATGTGGAAGTGCATCGCCTGATTCACCAGCGCCGCCTGCTGGGCAGACCCACCGTGTGCGAGGTCAACGACTACCTGCCCGATGTGCAACCCTGGAACCCCGCCCACCGCACCTGGGCCGACCCACGCGGCCTGCATTTATTCGAGCAACTCATTGGCCGCAGCGACGCCACCCAGGTCAGTAGCGCGGCCCTGGGCCAGCGCGTGGCCCACCTCACGCCGCAACTGGCGGTGTTTGACAACCAACTGGCACAGCTGCCTGAAAAGCGTTCACCCACCGATCGACCGCAGGTGGTGATCGGCTGGGGTGGCTCGTTGGGCCACTTGCACGACCTGCAGCACATTGCCCCCGCGCTGGTGCAGTGGCTCAAAAGCCAGCCCCAAGTGCGGCTTGAAATCATGGCCGACCCGTCTATGGCCGCGCTGTTTGCAGTTGCACCTGCGCAGCAGTTTCAGTTCCGCGCAGCAGGCTCATTGGCCCACTACCTACAGTGGCTCAAGGGGCTGGACATCGGCCTGGCGCCGCTCCTACCCACGCCCTACAACCGCTGCCGCTCCGACGTGAAGTTTCTCGAATACGCCAGCCACGGCGTGGTGCCCGTGGTGCAGCGGCTGGAGCCCTATGCCACGGTGCGTGATGGCGAAACCGGCTTTTTGTTTGACGACTCGCAGCACTTGCTGAAGTTGCTGGACATCCTGGTGGCCGATGCTGCGCTGCGCCAGCGCGTCGCCGATGCCGCGCATGACTACCTGAGCGCCGAGCGCCGCATCGCGCAACATGCGCCCCAACGCCTAGCGTTTTACCGCGAGCAAATCACCCGCATGCAGGCGACGCCCGTGCCCGACAAGCTGCCCCCGCGGCTGGCCCAAGCGGCGGCTGTGCCCTTGCTGTCGTTGCCCGGCTGGCAAAGCGAAAACTTGGGCCTGGCCGCCAACCACCACCGGTTGGACTTGAGCACCCCCGCCGAGCAGCACAGCGCGGCAGGCATCGAAGCCTTGCATCAGGGCGACATCACCCAGGCCTGCATAGCCTTCACCGCCGCCGTGCGGCAAGACCCCAGTGATGCCCATGCCTACAGCTTTTTAGGCCACTGCCTCATGAAGCAAGGCCGCCTGCCCATGGCCCGCGAAGCGCTGGAACGCGCCATGGGCCTGGACCCGCTGCTCTCGCGCCCCGTGCGCGCACTGGCCCGTCTGCACCGGGCGGTGGCCCAGCAATACACCCAGCGCGCCGCCCAGCTGAACCCGCTGCCGGACATGGCGCAAGCTGCCAGTCACACCCGCCAATCGGATTGATCGTCTACACCAGGCCCAAGCTCAGGCAGTACGAGGAACAACCATCTCCACGCGCATGCCCCATCCCCGCTTTCCCCTAGCGCGGGAAGGGGTTGTTTGTAGCAACTTGGTATTTTTGTATTTTTAGCCAGAAATAGGCTTATGCGCAAAGCCAGAGCGCACGAGCAGCTACAAAAAACGTAGCGACTTGGTTCACGAAGCGAGCAGGCGCGAAAACTCCGATAGATCCGGTCCGGCGTGCACCGGCTGGTGCGCAGCAGGCCGACGCGGCATTTCAATGGTTTGCCATGCGCCCAATAGCCGGCCTTTGCGGTCGACAGGAAAAGCGCTCAAGGCCTTGGCGTTGCCAGCATTTTGCTGAAAGCCCACAATGGCCTCGCCCTGGGCCACGCGGGCCACGTCGTGGGCAGACAGGCCATGCGAAATGGCTTGGTAGACCGCCTCGTTTCGATCAGACGCCAGCTGCAGCTGCAACCATGACGCCGTGCCTTTTGCGTCCAGGCCCAACACCCCAAACGGCTGGCCTATGCAGGCCCACTCCGCCCAGCGCGACTGAGCCAGCGTCAGCAGCGCCTTGGCAATCGCTGGCGACTGCAGTGCGTCTATCTGCGACAAACTCAGTGTGCTGGCCCATAGTTGCTGCGTGCGGCTGGCCGGTGTCAGCAGCTGGTTAGACAAGCCGTTGACCAGCTGCTCAATGGCCGCACTGGTGGTTTTGGCAACCAGTTGATCCACCGTGCCCATCTCCAGCGCGGTGCTCAATTCTTCGGTTGTCGCTCCAGCGGTCAGCAGAACGCGCAAGCCTCGCCAGCCAATCAGCTCGCCCAGAATGTCCAGGCCGTCCCGGCCAGCCATCAAGTCATCCACCACGCAGGCACGTGTGAGGCTCAGGCGCTCGGGCTGGTTGGCCCAATAGTCCAGGATGGCTGGAATTAGTCGGGTCTGGCTCGCTGAAGAGGACAGCAATTGCCGGTGCAGCCAGTGGTCATGCTCCTGAATCGGTGGCTCTTGCTGCAAGCAGTTCAAAAACGACTCGGCGCTGTAAAACACCCGCAGCGGGCAGTGACCATAGCGCTGGGACAGCAGGCTTTCGCAGGTGTCCCAGTCGGTGGTGAGCAGTGCGACCATGCCCGGCCGGTGATACAGCGGAAAGTTGATGCGGGCGGATCCTCCCCGTAAACCCAGCGTATCGACGCCGTTGCCACCCAGCAGCCGTGCCAGCCGTTTTTCATGCAGCCGGACAACACCGGGCCGCGTTTTGGGGCTCATTTGCAACACCTTACCCATGATGGTTCAACCTTCGTAGCCAACCGCATCCAGTGTCATGGAGTCCACTTCGATAAAGCAAGCCACCGTGAGCACCAGACCAATGCGCACCGGCGGGCCCAGGCGGTGAATGTGCAGACCCTGGCGCTTGAGCATGCGCTCAATGGCGGCGGTGGTGACCGTCACGTAGCGGCTGATCTGATGGGCCCTGGCGAACTTGGCCGCCTCTGCCATCAAGGCCACCGACAGCTGGCCAAAGCCCAGTTGGTGATTCACCGTGTCTTCGCCCGCCGCGACGCGGTCTGTGGCGATGGCAAAGCGGCTGAGCTCCCACACGTCGCTGCCCATGGGCGCTGACTGGCCATGCAACAGCTCGGGGAACACATCCCTGAGCATGTTGGGCCCCTGCGTGGGCAACAGACGCCAGCAGGCGTCTACCTGCGCATCGCCAGACGTGGCCACTATGTAGTGGGCTTTGTCCAGCGCGTCAAACTCATCGATTTCCTGCCCGTCATCGGTGGTTTTGACCTCCCAACCCAGGCGGTCGTGAAACACCTGGTAACGCAACTGAAACATTCCCTTTTGCTCCTGTTCTGATAGCTCTGCCCGAGGGGCACTGATAACGGCGTGTTGCATCGCTGAAAACTCCTCTGAGAAAAACGTTTGCTGCAAAGATGTGTGACAAAACGTGATCTCATTGGACGATTCAATGCGCCCGGCGAATAGCTATCAACCTTGATAGGGTGCGCGGCTGGTGCGCCCGGCCGATGCGGCGTTCAGATGGCCTGCATCACCTGCTGTTGCCAGGGCAGGGCGTCGATATACGCCCACAAATCCTGACTACAGCCTTGTGGTGTCGGGTCATAGCCACCTGGGGAAAGCACCAAGATGTTGGTGCGCGGCGAGACCGCGCGCACAGCGCTGAGGTGGCCGTCGTGGTGCGCCATCCAGTCCCAGCCCAGCGAGAGCCAGGCAGTACCCATTTGGCCTACCCATTCGGTGTACCCGGCCCGCAAGCCACGGTGCATGGCGGCATGGTCGCCAGCGTCCAACAGCACCGAATCGTCCAGCACGCTGTGGGCATGGGTTAACGCCATGCTGGACAACATACGTTTTGTAATCCGTATGTAGTAGTCGGGCGTAAAGACGTATCCTGTTTCAGAAACCACAGTTGTTGCATAGTTGTGCATGGTGTTCAAAGCCCCTTTTTTGTGTGACGAGAATTGATGTGACCAGCCTGACGCATGACCTGTCTTTGACCCGCTCGATTTACGCGGTGGCGATTGCCAACACCGCAGACGAGCTGGTTGCCTGCATTGGGCAGGCGGTGCGGCAGCTGGGATGCGAGCACTTTTTGCTGGGTCTGGAGGTGCGCAAGCCCATGCTCCAGCCGGTGCAGCATGTGGCCAGTGGCTACCCGCTGCGCTGGCAGCAACGTTACGCCGAGCAGGGCTATATCGCGCTGGATCCCACCATTTCCTATTGCCAGCAGCACACCACGCCCCTGATCTGGCGCGACAGCCTGTACAAAGGACCGTCCACCGAGCTGTTGGAAGAGGCGCGCAGCGCTGGCCTGGCCCACGGTTTGAGCGTGGGCGTGCACGGGGTGGACGCAACCAAAAGCATGATCAGTGTGGCCCGTGACCGCCCTTTTGACGGGGTGGCCGAGCAGCAGGGCATGGTGGAGGCGACAACCGTGCTGGCCGCCTGCGCGCATGTGGCGGCACAGCGGTTGATCGTGCCGGGCTTGCTGAAGGCGCAGACCCGGCAATTGACGCCTCGCGAACGGGCTTGCCTGGGTTTTGTGATGCAGGGAAAAAGCAGCTCGGTGATATCGGATCTGCTGCGCATTGCCGAGCCTACGGTGGAATTCCACGTAAAAAACGCCATGCGCAAGCTGGGCGTTGCCACCCGCCTGCAGGCCGTCGCAAAAGCTGTGGCCCTGGGCCTGTTGGAGTGATGTGAATCTGAGCACGCGCGCAGTCTAGGCTCATGCGTACTAAATTTGTCATTCGTCTACCTATCTAGTCCGGTAGGTACCTATCGACCTTGATAGGGTTCAGGGTTGCGCCAGCGCCACCAATGCAAGCACATCCGCTGGCCGTGCCCCAAGCCCCGGCCCGCTTACCGTGGCTACCTCAGTGCCCGCCCAAACAGACTGAACAGCCTCTCCCAATGCCGCTCGGCAGCGGCCTGGTGGTAGATGCCAGCACGCTGCGGAAACACAAAGCCGTGCTCGGTACCCGGGTACCACTCAATTCGGTGCGCCGTGCCAGCGGCTTGCAGGGCGGCCTGCAATTGGGCAATGTCGGCCGGCGGTGCCCATTTGTCGGTCTCGGCGCAGGCAAAGTAGCTTTCGCACTGAATGGCCGGCGCCATGCGGTGCGGTGAATCGGTTGCCGGGGTCACCATGTTGGCACCGTGAATCGAGGCGATGCAGCTGATGCGGCCGGCAAACTGCGCCGCTGCCCACATCACAAACGGGCCACTCATGCAGTAACCCAGCGCGCCCACGCGGCTGGCCCGTGCAGCGGGCTGGCTGTCTACCCATTGCAGCAGGGCGGCGGTGTCCACCTGGGTGCTGCGGGCGTCCAGCGAGTACATGTGTTCAAACATCACGGCCATATTGGCCTCGGTTCGCTCGGTCAGCTGCCAGTCGCGGGTACGGCGGTAATACAGGTTGGGCAGCACCACGTAGTAGCCCACAGCGGCCAGCCTGCGAGCCATGTCGTGCAGCTCTTCGCGCTTGCCGGGGGCATCCATGTAAAACAGCACCACCGGCTGCGGCCCGCCTTCTTCAGGGTGCACCACAAAGCTGTTCATCGCGCCATCGGCGGTGGGAATGTCCAGGTGTTGTTCGATCATGGCCGTCAATCCACCTTGGCACCGCTGGCCTTCACCACGCCTTCGTAGCGCGCATATTCGCGCTTGATGAGGTCGGCAAACTGCTCGGGCGTGCTGGACAGGGGTTCGGTCATCAGGCCCATGAAGCGGGTTTTGACGTCAGGCGACTCCAATGCCGCCACAAACGCGCTGTTCAGCCGCGCCACTACCTCGCGCGGCGTGCCGGCCGGTGCCATCAGTCCCCACCAGGTGTCAATTTCAAAGCCGGGATAGGTGTCGGCCAGCGTCGGCACGTCAGGCAGCAAGGGGCTGCGCTTCGGGGCGGTCACCGCCAGCGGCAGCACCTTGCCTGCGCGGATGTTGGCACCCGAGGTGGCCAGGTTGTCCAGCGTGTAGTCCACCGTGCCAGACAGCAGGGCCAGCTGCGAGGGCGCGCCACCGTTGTAGGGGATGTGCACCGCAAAAATGCCTGCTTTGGCCTTGAACATCTCGCCGCCCAGATGCCCGGCGCTGCCATTGCCGCCACTGGCATAGCTCAGCTTGGCCGGGTTGGCTTTTGCATAGGCCAGGAATTCTTTCAGGTTGGTGATGTTCAGCCGCTTGGCGGTGTCGCTGTTCATCACCAGCACATTGGGAATGCGCACCATCTGCGTGATGGGCGCAAAGTCTTTGATCGGGTCATAGGGCAGTTTTTTGAACAGCCAAGGGTTGATGGCATGCATGGCCACTGCCGCAATGCCCAGGGTCTGGCCATCCGGCGCGGCCTTGGCCACCAGATCAACGCCAATTCCGCCGCCCCCGCCGGGCCGGTTTTCAATGATGATGGGTGCACCGAGCGTGACCGAAGCTTTTTCGGCAATCATGCGGGTGGTCACGTCAATCGAGCCGCCGGCGGTGAACGGTACGATGATTTTGATCGGTTTGCCTTGGGCAAACGTCGGGGCTGCGAAGGCGGCTGCAGCAGCGGTTGTGGTGGCGAGGAAGTGGCGGCGTTGCATGTGGACGACTCCGGGGCAAAAGGGTGATTGGAATCCACCAGTGTCGCGGTTTTGCAGAGCAGCCCGTATCGCCACAAACCCCAGCGCGACGCGCACGAGCTGGCGACCATGGCTTTAACCCAGATTCTC
Organism: Comamonadaceae bacterium; assembly: GCA_013297875.1. Classification (GTDB taxonomy): domain Bacteria; phylum Pseudomonadota; class Gammaproteobacteria; order Burkholderiales; family Burkholderiaceae_C; genus JAAFIW01. The sequence goes on from JAAFIW010000011.1 coordinate 102,150, forward strand.
CATTAGGCGCACCTTCGGTGCTGTTTGGATTCCAACGGCGCATTTGCGGCCATTTTCGACCCTCTTCGTCGCCCATGGCGCGCGCCATGGGCCTCCTCAGTCGGGTCAAAACTGACTCGCAACTGCATCCGTTGTCTATCCAAACCTTAATGGAAATTCTGGGTTTAAGCCGCCTTGAATGGACTTCGTTCTCCCAAATGCTCCAGATACCCCACCACCCCATCGCCCTCGCGCTCCAGAAACCGCTGCACCGCATCGGCAAACGCCGGGTGGGCCAGCCAGTGGGCGCTGGTGGTGGGCACAGGCATGAGGGCGCGGGCCATTTTGTGTTCGCCTTGTGCGCCACCTTCAAAACGGGCGTAGCCGTGGTTTATGCACCATTGCAGCGGCTGGTAGTAGCAAGCTTCAAAGTGCAGGCAGTCCACGCGCTGTAGGGCACCCCAATAGCGGCCGTAGGCCACCGGGGCTGTTTTAAGGTCAAACCGGCCATCAGCCCATGTATTTATTGGTCGAGTAGCTATTAAACTCGTAGCAATCGATTGACCCTCCCGCTCCGCGGTGAACATCAACCAGTTCTCTGGCATGCCTGTGGCCATGTTTTTGAAGAAGTCGCGGGACAGGTAGGGCGCATTGCCGTGTTCCAGGTAGGTTCGCTCGTAGCAGCGGTAGAAAAAAGCCCAGTCTTCGGGGGTGATGTCGGCCCCCAAAGCCCAGCGGAAGCTCACGCCGGCGTCTGCCACCTTGCGGCGTTCTTGCTTGATTTTTTTGCGTTTGTCTTGGGTGAGGGTGGCCAGGAAATCGTCGAAGCTGGAGAAGGGCTTGGTGGCTTCCCGCTTGTCATTCCCGCGCAGGCGGGAATCCAGGCGCGAGGTGTTTGGGTCGGAGAGCATTGGTAGCGCAGACTGGATTCCCGCCTGCGCGGGAATGACGGTCACCGCCTGCGCGGGAATGACGGTCACCGCCTGCGCGGGAATGACGGTCACCGCATCCGCGGGAATGACGGTCACCGCATCCGCGGGAATGACGGTCACCGCATCCGCAGGAATGACGGGCATCTCATTCTTCCAGTGAAACTGCACCGTATTGCGCGTCATCAGCCCCGCCTGCTCACACGCCGCAATGTCGAGCTCACTGCCAAACAGCAGATGCAGCGACGACAGTTGTTCGTCCTCGCACCACGCAATCACCGCCCGAATCAGTGCCGTGCGAGCGGCCTCATCACGTGCCAGCAAGCGGCTGCCCGGCACGGGGGTGAAGGGCACGGCGATCAGGGCCTTGGGGTAGTAAGGCAGGCCGTGCTGTTGGTAGGCGTTGGCCCAGGCGAAGTCAAACACGTATTCGCCGTAGGAATGATCCTTCAGGTACAGCGGGCAGGCGGCTTGCAGTTCGTCATGCAGCCACAGGGTAATGAAGCGCGGCGTCCACCCGGTTTGGGGTGAGGCGCTGCCGCTGGTGTGCAGCGCGGCCAGGTATTCGTGGCGCATGAAGGGGCTGGGCTCGCTTTGCTGGGCGAGCAGGGCGTTCCATTGCGCGGCATCCACCTCGGTGGGCGATGTGAGCACGCGGGTAACATGAACAGAATTATTTTTCACCGTGTCGTATGACCTTAAAAATCGCCATTGCCCAACTCAATTTCGTCGTCGGTGACATGCCGGGCAACGCCCGCCGCATCATCGACGCCGCCACCCAGGCACATGCCCAGGGCGCGCAACTTTTGCTCACCCCTGAACTGTCGATTTGCGGCTACGCGGCAGAAGACCTGTTTTTGCGCCCGGCGTTCATTGCGTCGTGTGATGATGCCGTGAAAACGGTGGCCCGCGAAACGGCTGGGTTAAGCGGTCTCACGCTGGTGGTGGGCCACCCGGTGGGCGGCGATGTGCGCAGCAAGTCGGTGGCCATCCAGCGCCGTTACAACGCCGCCAGCGTGATCTGCGAGGGCAAGCTGCTGGAAACCTATGCCAAGCGCGAGCTGCCCAACTACCAGGTGTTTGACGAGCGGCGCTACTTTGCGCCAGGTCAGGGCGTTTGTGTGTTCCAGGCTGGCGGAGTCAACATAGGTTTGCTGATCTGCGAAGACGCCTGGTTTGACGAGCCCGCGCAGCTGGCCAAAGAAGCCGGTGCGCAGCTTCTGGCCGTCATCAACGCCTCGCCCTACCACGTGGGTAAGGGCGGCGAGCGGGTGGCGCGCATGGCCGAGCGGGCGCGCGCCGTCGGCCTGCCGCTGGTCTATGCGCACCTGGTGGGCGGGCAAGACGAGGTGGTGTTTGACGGTGCCTCGTTTGCGCTGAATGCAGACGGCTCTCTGGCCCTTCAGGCACCCAGTTTTATAGAGAATATGCCGATCGCCCAGGTAAATACTGCTGGAGCAGCTATCGAAATAGTAGCGGATGTATCGGCTAAAGAAGTCGATGAAGACGAGCAACTGTGGCACGCGCTGGTGCTGGGCGTGCGCGACTACATCACCAAAAACGGCTTCCCCGGCGCGTTGCTGGGCTTGTCGGGCGGTATTGATTCAGCCCTGGTGCTGGCCATCGCGGTGGACGCGATTGGCGCAACACGAGTTCGCGCCGTCATGATGCCCTCGCCCTACACCGCCAGCATCAGCTGGATCGACGCCCGCGAGATGGCGCAGCGCCTGGGCGTGCGCTACGACGAGCTGTCGATTGCGGGGCCGTTTGAGTCGTTCAAAACCGTGCTGGCGGGCGAGTTCAAGGGCCGCGCCGAAGACACCACCGAAGAAAACATCCAGGCCCGCATCCGCGGCACCTTGCTGATGGCGCTGTCCAACAAGTTTGGCAGCATCGTGCTGACCACCGGCAACAAAAGCGAAATGGCCACCGGCTATTGCACGCTGTATGGCGACATGGCCGGTGGCTTTGCCGTCATCAAAGACCTGTTCAAAACCACCGTGTTTCGCTTGACGAAGTGGCGCAACGCCCACGACCCCTACGGCACGGGCAGCAACCCGATTCCCGAGCGCATCATCACCCGCCCGCCCAGCGCCGAGCTACGGCCCGACCAGACCGACCAGGACAGCCTGCCGCCGTATGAGGTGCTGGATGCGATTCTTGAGCGCTTCATGGAAAACGACGAAAGCAGCGAGCAGATCATTGCCGCCGGTTTTGAAGCGACCGTGGTGCAACGGGTGCTGCGCCTGGTGCGCATCAACGAATACAAGCGCCGCCAGTCGCCGGTGGGCATTCGGGTAAGCCACCGCAGTTTTGGCAAAGACTGGCGCTACCCTATCACCAACAAATTCATCTAACGACACAGGAGACAAGCACCCATGAAACAAATCACCGCCATCCTCAAGCCTTTCAAACTCGAAGAAGTGCGCGAAGCCCTGGCCGACTGCGGCGTCACCGGCCTCACCGTCACCGAAGTCAAAGGCTTTGGCCGCCAGAAAGGCCACACCGAGCTGTACCGCGGCGCGGAATACGTGGTCGACTTTCTGCCCAAGGTGAAGGTGGAAGTGGTCGTGAAAACCAGCGACGTAGACCGCTGCGTAGAAGCCATCATCAAAGCCGCCCGCACCGGCAAGATTGGCGACGGCAAGATATTTGTGACGGCAGTGGAACGGGTGGTGCGCATTCGCACGGGTGAGCAGGACGAGGCAGCGGTTTAACCGGCATATTTCGCCACGGTCTCCGTCAGGGGGCCACGCGTTTCGGGGAAGATAGCGGCCTGCGGCGGCCCAGCACGCTTTTTTCTCACCGACGACTTCTCCGATGATTGATCAACCCACCCCGACACCCATCGAACCCGCGCAGCGCGCGGCCCAGCTGCACACCCTGCTGCATCGCTACGCCCACCGCTACTACGTGCTGGACGACCCCGAAGTACCTGATGCCGAGTACGACCGCTTGTTTCGCGAGCTGCAAGCCTTGGAAGCGGCGCATCCGCAATTGCTGACGGCTGATTCGCCCACGCAGCGTGTGGGCGGGGCGGTGCTGGACGAATTCGACAAGGTGCGTCACCGCATACCCATGTTGTCGATTCGCACCGAAACCGACATCGAGGCCAGTGGTGCAGAGGCGTTTGATGCGCGGGTGCGCCGCGAGTTGGGGTTGGCGGATGGCGACCCCGCCGTGGAATACGTGGCGGAGCTCAAATTTGATGGCTTGGCGATGAGCCTGCGCTATGAAAACGGCAGCTTGGTGCAAGCGGCCACGCGGGGTGATGGCGAAACGGGTGAAGACGTGACGCAAAACATCCGCACGGTGCACCAGATTCCGCTGCGTTTGACTGGAACGGTTCCGCCCGTGCTGGAGGTGCGCGGCGAGGTTTATATGCGCCGTGACCACTTTGAGCAACTCAACGACAAGCAGCGCGAGAAGGGCGAAAAAACCTACATCAACCCGCGCAACACCGCCGCCGGTGCGGTGCGCCAGCTAGACCCCAACATCACCGCCCAGCGCCCCTTGAGCTTTTACGCCTACGGCCTGGGTGAAGTCACGCCCGCCTCAGAAGGCGGCCCCGACTTTCAAACCCACTGGAACATGCTGCAAACCCTCAAATCATGGGGTTTTCCGGTATCAGCCCAGACAAACACTGCTCAAGCAGCTACAGATTTAATAGCGTATCACCAGCGCATCGGTGCCCTGCGCGACACGCTGCCGTTCGACATTGACGGTGTGGTTTACAAAGTTAACAGCCTGGCCTTGCAACGCCAGCTGGGCTTCATCAGCCGCGAGCCGCGCTGGGCGGTGGCGCACAAATACCCCGCGCAGGAGCAGCTCACCACCGTGCTGGCCATTGACATACAAGTGGGCCGCACCGGCAAGCTCACGCCCGTGGCCAAGCTGGCGCCCGTGTTTGTGGGCGGCGTGACGGTGACCAATGCCACCTTGCACAACGAAGACGAAATTCGCCGCAAAGACGTGCGGGTGGGCGACACCGTCATCGTGCGGCGCGCGGGTGACGTCATTCCCGAGGTGGTGGGTGTGCTGGCAGACAAGCGGGTTGTCGGTGCCGCTGAATTCACCATGCCACGCGCCTGCCCGGTGTGCGGCAGTGCGGCCACGCGCGAAGAAGTCAACGGCGAAGAAGGGGCCGACTACCGCTGCACCGGCGGCCTGTTTTGCCCGGCCCAGCGCAAGCAGGCCATCCTGCACTTTGCCAGCCGCCGCGCGGTGGACGTGGAAGGCCTGGGCGACAAATTGGTGGAGCAACTGGTGGACGCGGGCATCATCAAAACCCTGCCCGACCTGTACCGCCTGGGCTTGACCAGCCTGGCCGGTCTAGATCGAATGGCCGAAAAGTCCGCACAGAACGTGCTGGACGCGCTACAAAAATCAAAGCAGACCACCTTGCAGCGTTTTTTGTTTGGCTTGGGCATACGCCATGCAGGCGAGGGCACAGCCAAGGCTTTAACCCGCCACTTCGGCAATCTGGACGCCATCATGGCCGCCAGCCTGGAAGACCTGATGGGCGTGACCGACGTGGGCCCGGTGGTGGCCACCAGCGTACGCGCCTTCTTTGACGAGCCGCACAACCGCGAGGTGGTCGAGCAGCTGCGCGCCTGCGGCTTCACCTGGGAAGAGGGCGAGCCCGTACCGCAAACTGCCAAGCCGCTGACCGGCAAAACCTTTGTCATCACCGGCACCCTGCCAACGCTTAGCCGAGACGAAGCCAAAGACCGCCTGGAGGCCGCCGGGGCCAAGGTGTCGGGCTCGGTGAGCAAGAAGACGACTTATCTGGTGGCGGGGGCAGAGGCGGGGAGCAAGCTGGACAAGGCCACCGAATTGGGTGTGCCAGTGCTCGATGAGGCGGGTTTGCTGGCTTTGTTGCCATCGCCGTAGCCTCGCAACCCATGCGCGACCGACAGCGCGTGCCGACTGTCACCTGGTTGCTCAGGCCAGCACCCCGCGTAGCCTGCAGGCCATCTTCACCGCAGCATGATCTGCTGGCGACGAACTGCCCTGGGCGTCCAACCCTGGAGAAATCAATCGCCATGTTGCAATGACCTACCGTTCAGCAGCAGACTATCCGGCACTTGCGCCTCACATACACAGGAGAACTCCATGCCCCGCCTGGCCCCCTTGCCGCCCGAGACCACGCCAGAACTCAAAGCGTATTTCGATTTTTTTCACACCACGCTGGGCTTTACGCCCAACAGCGTGCTGACCATGCAGCGCAAGCCCAAGCTGGCACAGGCGCTGGCGACGCTGAATGCGGCGGTGATGGATCCGCAGGGTGAGGTTGATCTGGGTTTTCGCCGCTTGATCGGCCACCTGGCCAGCAAGGCATCGGGTTGCTTGTATTGCCAGGCGCACACCTTGCTCGGTGCCCAGAACTTTGGTGTCAGCGATGCCAAGCTGGCTGATATCTGGATCTACGCGACCAGCCCGCACTACAGCGAAAAAGAGCGCTTGGCGCTGGACTTTGCGCTGGCGTCTGCGGCTCAACCCAATGCGGTGACTGACGCCCAGTTTGCCCAGCTGCAAGCGCACTGGAGCGACACGCAGATTGTTGAAATATTGGGTGTGGTGGCGATGTTTGGTTTTTTGAACCGCTGGAACGACACCATGGCCACTCCGTTGGAGGCGGTGCCGCTACAGGTGGCGCAGCGGGCAGTGGGCGCGCAGGGATGGGTGGCGGGCAAGCACATGACACCGGTGCCGACACCGGCAGCAAGCTGGAAAAGGCCACCGAGCGCGGTGTGACAGTGCTGGATGCAGCGGGTTTGCTGGCGCTGTTGCAAGCGACATAGCCTGACAACCCATGCGCGACTTACCGCTCATGAACCACCAGGGCGACTTCGGCGCAGGCATGGTTAACATGCCAACATGAGCGCCCTGAACCCCAGCCTGTCCGCCCCGCCCGTACCGTTTCGTCAAGACGCCAGCCTGATTGGTCTGGTGGGCCTGGCCCACCTGGTCAGCCATTTCAGCCAGTTGCTGCTGGCACCCTTGTTTCCCTGGCTGAAGACCGAATTCAACGCCAGCTACACGCAGCTTGGGTTTTTGATGACGCTGTTTTTCGTGGTCTCGTGCGCGGTGCAGACCGCCTCGGGCTTTCTGGTGGACAAGCATGGTCCGCGGCCTATCTTGTTTGCCGGTTTGGGCCTGTTGGGCGTGGCAGCGCTGGGGTTTGCCATCAGCACCAGCTACTGGATGATGGCGTTTTTTGCGGTGGTGGCCGGCACGGGCAACGGCGTGTTTCACCCGGTGGACTACACCTTGCTCAACCGCAAAGTGAGCGCGCCGCGCCTGGGCCACGCCTACAGTTTTCACGGCGTCACCGGCAGCCTGGGCTGGGCGCTGGCACCGGCGCTGCTGGTGCCGGTGGCGCTGGCCTTTTCATGGCGGGCGGCGCTGCTGACCGCTGCGGTGCTGATTTTTGGGGTGCTGGCGGTGCTGTGGGTCAACCGGGCCACGTTGCAGCTACCGGCACTGCCAGCGCCTGAAAAAGCGGCGCCGGGTGCCAGCAACACCAGCCTGGATTTTTTAAAAATTCCGGCGGTGTGGATGTGTTTTGCCTTCTTCTTTTTCTACGCTGGCGCCCTCAGCGTGGTGCAGGCCTTCGCGCCCGAAGCCGCGCGGCAGTTGCACGGTGTGCCGGTGGCACTGGCGGCGATGTGCCTGACGATTTACATGCTGGGCAGTGCGGGCGGCATGGTGGTGGGCGGTTTTCTGGCGGTAGACCCGGCGCGCTGCGAGCGCATTGTGGGCATGGGTTTTGGCCTAGCGGCGCTGTGCGCACTGACCGTGGCTTTTGCACCCTTGCCCGCGCTGGCGGTGCCCGTGGTGTTTGGCGTGATGGGCCTGTTCAGCGGCATGGCCGGCCCCTCGCGCGACCTGCTGGTCAAACGCTCCACACCCGACAACGCCACCGGGCGGGTGTATGGCGTGGTGTATTCCGGTCTGGACATTGGCCAGGCGATTGCGCCGCTGGTGTTTGGCAGCCTGATGGACCACGGCCACTACCAGGCGGTATGGCTGGGCCTGGTGGGGCTGCAGGGCGTGTTGATTGCCAGCGCGTTTAGCGTGCGAAGGGTTCGGCGGGTGTGACAGCCTGAAGATGCTATTGATTAAATAGCTGCCCGAGCAGGTAGTACGGGCACTACCGGCCAAAAACCTACTTTTTCGTAAAAATCACCACATGCTGCCAGGGCAGCGTGTGGGCGGTGCGCTCATACACCAGCGCATGCTGCGCGGCTTCGCTGCGCACCTGGGCTTCGGTCATTTTGTGCAGTGCCTTGATGGGCACCTTGGGGTCTTCGGCGCGGTACTCCACAAACACCACTTTGCCGCCGGGTTTCATGGCCCGCACCAGGCTTTGCATCACCTCAAACGGAAACTCCAGCTCGTGGTACACGTCCACCATGATGGCCAGGTCAATGCTGGCGTCGGCCAGTTTCACGTTGTCTACCGTGGCCAGAACCGGCTTGATATTGGCAAGGCCCGCCTTTCGGGCCAGATCGGTCAGCATGGTGATCATTTCGGGCTGCACATCCACCGCATACACGGTGCCACCCGAGCCCACCAGCGGTGCCATGCGCCGCGCGTAGTAGCCGGTGCCTGCGCCCACGTCTGCCACCTGCATTCCGGCGCGCAAGCCCAGCTCGCGCAGCAGCAAATCGCCCCGCTCCTCCTGCTCGCGTTCCTGCCGCTCCAGCCAGGCCGCCCCCTGCCAGCCCATCACACCCGCAATCTCGCGGCCCATGTACTTTTTGCCGATGCCGTCGGGCGACGGTGCCACGCGGGTGTAGCGCGCCGCGGGGGAGTCGGCCGTTTTTTGAGCGATGGCCGTGGTGCTGGCGAAAGTGGTGAACACCGCAACCAACCCGGTCAGAAGCCAGGGTTGGGGTGTGCGAAAAAGAGCGTTTTTCATGTGCTGGCCTGTTCATGGAGATAGAGCTTCGGGGCACGTTAGACCAGAAAGTTCATATACCGCTAATTTCGATTGATTTTTGATCATTTAAGCCGACAGCCCATAGATTCATTGCTCAAGCAGCTACCAAATAAATAGCAATTCATCACCCACCCCTACCGAGGCACAGCAATCACCTGCAGGCTGGATTTCAGGCTGTTTTCGTAAATTCTGTCGGCAGTTGATGGTGTAGGTGTGCCCGCTGGCATGGCCGGGGCCACGGCTTTGCCCAGGGCTTTTTGCAGGGCGGCGCTGGTCACCAGCTGGTCGCTGCCTGCTGCGGCAATGGCGATGCCGATCAAACGCCCCGCGCCGTCAAACACAGGGCCGCCGCGCGCACCGGGGGGCATGTCAACGCCCAGCAAACGCTGCTCGGTATTGCCCGCCATGCCGCCCAGAAAACCGGTGCGCAGCACGGGCCAGGCCGGGCCCGCGTCGGTGGCGGTTTTGGAGACCACGTATTCAACCGCATAGCCTGGACTACCGGGAAACGGCTCTTTGTCGGCTGCCCACAAGTCACTGGGCAAGGGCAGGGCGGTGCTCAGTTTCAGCAGCGCCACGCCTTGTTTGGGCAGGCGCTTGGACACGCTGGCCTGGGTGAGCAAACCCATGCCGTTGCGCAGCCACAGCTTGCCGTTTTGGGGCACCAACGCCAGTGGTACCAACGCATGCACGCTGCGAGGGTTGTCGCCCTTGGCGTCGATTGCGTTGTCGATGTTCAGCAAGGTGCCGCTGCCCACCACGCGGGCCGCAGCAGGCAGCTTGATGGCCTGGCTGTAGGGTGCCAGACGCGTCGGTGGGTTCAGCATGTCGCCGGTGGCCAGCGGTTGGCCCGAGCTGAGTTGTTGTTGCACTTGCAGCAGTGAAGGATTGCCGGGCATGCGGGCTTGCGTCTCCGTCATCAGGCGCTGCGCCACAGCGGTTTGCGCGCCCACGTGGAGCAGCCAGGCGTACAGCGCAGAGCCGCCCACCACGTCCAGGTGCGCGCCCGCGGTGTGTGCACCCGAGGCCAGGGCGCGGCGGTACTGGCCGTATTGCATGTAGGTGCGCACCAGGGCCATTTCGGTGTCTGCCGCGTGCAGGATGTTGGCGGCACGCTCAAAGGCCATCAGCGCGGGTTCCAGCTGCATGTTGGAAAGCGCTGTTTCGCCTGTTTTCAGCAGATCAGCCCGCAGTTGCAATTGCTCGGGTGTGACTTTGGCGGCTGCGCGCACGGCGTTGTCGCCGGCCTGGCTGGCGGTGGGTTGCGGGCGCACCTGCTCCATGAACTGACGCAGTTTGTCGTTGCTGGTGGGTTGGGAAACCGCCGTGGTGGAGGTCGCGTGGGCGCTGGCCACGCAGGCCAACAGGGTCGCTAGAAAAATCGCTTTGAACAAAATCAATCCTATAAAACAGTTGCGCCCCCGGCAAGGCCGGAGGCGCAACAGCTAGACCATCAATGAATCGAAAGGCTTACGGGTTGGTCACGGCACCATTGGGGCATACGGTGCTGGTGCTGTTCAGGCGGCTGATGCGGGGCGTGCCTGCGTCGGCTGGGTTGGTACCAGGGGTATAGGCGGGCTTGGGTGCCTTGAAGTTTGCGTTCATGTAAGCCACCAGCGCGTCAATGTCTTGTCCGCCGCCCAGGCGGTTGGTGCCTTTGACCAGGGTGCTGTAGCCATCGCCACCGTCGGCCATGAAGTTGTTCACGGTGATGCGGTAGGTTTTGGTGGGGTTTTGCACCACGCCAGCAGCGTCAACCAGGGTCTCAGTGGTGGTGCCAGTGCGGATGGTCACGTTGCTGATGCGCTCGCCGCAGGCCTTGGCACCATCCCAGGCGTATTTGAAGCCGCCCGACGGCAGGGCAAAGCGTGTGGTGCTGGCACCCTGGCCCAGGCAGCCAGCGAACTGCTCTTCCAGGAAGTTTTTCACGTCGGCCGTGGTCAGGGAGATGGTGACCAGGTTGTTGCCAAACGGCTGCACGGTGAAGGCTTCGCGGTAGGTGATGTTGCCGTCACCTTCGTTGGCGGCGCTGCTGGGGAAGGTAAAGCCTGCGTCGCGCACGCCACCGCCGTTGATGAAGGCTGCCACGGCACCGCCGAAGTTGGCGGGAGAGGTAGCGGCCAACTGGGCATCGGCAATCAGGTTGCCAGCGGGGTTGTTACAGGCACCGTCTGGGCTGCCGGTATTGGTCAGGCGACCGTTGGGCACCGCTGCGGAGATGGAGCCGATCACCACGTTGGCAATCGGCGCGATCAGGGCGCTGTAGTCGGCAATGATTTTGGCCACCACGGGGTTGGCTGGAATGGCTGGGTTGTTGCGCACCACCAAGCGGTTGGTGGCGGTGGAAGCCGTCACGTCTTTGGTGGCGGTGTTGATGGTCAGCTCAATGTCGGACAACACGCGACCTTGCGCGGACGCGCTGGTCACGGGAATGGTTCGACCGGTCACATTGGGCAGCCTGCAGTTGTAAACCTGATGGCTGTGACCGCTGACGACCAGGTCGACGGCGTTGTCCAGCTGACGGACGATGGCCGCGATGTCGGAGCCCGCCAGGTTGCCTTCGCAACCATTGATGTCGCCCAGCGTACCGGTCTGGATGCCGCCCTGGTGCACCAGCACCACGACGGACTCAATGCCTTGTGCGCGCAACTCAGGAATCAGCGCGTTCACGGTGGCGGCTTCGTCGCGGAACTCTAGGCCGGCCACGCCGGTGGGGGTGACGATGGTGGGTGTGGCGCGCAGCGTCATGCCGATGAAGGCCACCTTCACGCCGTTGAATTCCTTGATGCCGTAAGCGGGCAGCAGGGTGCGACCTGTAGCCGTGGACACCACGTTGGCCGACAGCCACTTGAACTTGGCACCTTCGTATGGCACCGGCGTGCCCACCGACGCGCCTCTGCAGCTGTTGGGGTCTTGCGCGCCATTGACCACGCGGCAACCGCCGTTTTGCAGGCGCAGCAGCTCGGCTGAGCCCTTGTCAAACTCGTGGTTGCCCACGGCGTTGAACTCCAGGCCGATGCGGTTGAGGGTTTCGATGGCGGGCTCGTCGTTGAACAGCGACGAGATCAGCGGTGTGGCACCAATGAAGTCACCGGCGCCGACCACCACGTTGTTGGGGTTCTGCTTTTTCAGCTCGGCAATGTGAGCGGCCAGAAAGTCGGCACCACCCACGGGTGGGCGGTCGGCGACGGGCACGCTCAGGTTGTTGCCGAAGGTGCCAGCGGCTTCGAGCTGGCCGTGGAAGTCGTTGAAGCCGAAGACGCGGACTTTGATTTCTGTTGCGGCAGCCGGTGCCGATGCAGCGGGTGCCGGAGCAGTGGCAACGGGTGCCGCCGCAGCAGGTGTGTCGTCGTCGCCGCAGGCTACCAGCGCAGTGGCAGCAAACAAGGCGGCAATCGATGTCGCCAAAAGGGTTTTGTTCATAAAAGTGACTCCTCAGGCCCGCTTGGGCGTTGGTGAAGTCAACAGCGTATGAAGCGGCGGTGACAGGGCCATGACATGTTGTTCCGCCGTGTCTGTTTGCGCCCGGTGAGTCGGTGACTATTTTTATTTGCTATTCAGTTGATAGCTGCTTGAGCAGTATTTACAAGGGCTATTGGCTGATTTGGCTTAAAAGCAAGCCTATACCGCGCTGCGGTGGCGGCTGATACACATATCCAACACCTCGCCAATGTCGCGTTGCCACCAGTTGGCGCTGGAAAAAATCTCCACCTCGCTGTAGCCCGCAAAGCCCTGCGCTTCCACCCAGCCGCGCAGCTGGGGCAGGTCGATGACGCCGTCGCCCATCATGCCGCGGTCGTTCAACAAATCGTTGGTGGGCACCAGCCAGTCACACACGTGCAGGGCCAGCAGCCGGTTCTTTCCTGCTCGCTCAATTTGCGCCTTGAGTTTGGGGTCCCACCACACGTGGTAGGCATCCACAGCCACGCCCAACGCGGCCCGCCGCGTTCCCGGCTCAGCGCCCGACTTCATCGGATCCAGCGCATCACACACATCCAGCGCCTGTTCCAGGGTGTTGATGCAGGCGCGCTCGGCGGCATACATGGGGTGCAGCGGCTCAATGGCCAGCGGCATGCCGCAGGTACCCGCGTAGTCCAGCAGCTTGGCAATGCCGTAGCTGACCTGGGTGCGGGCCAGGTCAATGTCTTTGTGCGCCGGTTTGCCTTGCAGCGCGCCCGGTAAGCCGCCAACCACGAGCACCAGGCAGGGTGCGCCGAGCGCACAGGCTTCGTCGATGGCGCGGCGGTTGTCGTCGTAAGCGGCTTGTCGGCCTTTGGCGTCGGTATCGGGAAACATGCCGCCTCGGCAGTAGCCAGACAGTTGCATGTCATGTGTTTTGAGCAGCCGGGCCACGACGTCCACGCCCGCAGCCGCCACCTGGTCACGCCAGGGCGAAATGGCGCGTATGCCGCGCCGGGCGCAGGCTTCAATGATGTCTGGAAGTAGCACCTCCACACCCCGGCTTTTGCGCACGGTGGCGGTGTTGATGGACAACCAGCGATGGTCGGTGCTGAAGTCACGCATCAGCTGTCAATGCCATGCACAGCCAGCAAGCTGCTCATGCGAGCTTGTGCCAATTCAGGCTGCTCCAGCAAGTTCGCCGCATCCGCCAGGCGAAACAGCTCGCACAAGTGCGGCAGGCTGCGTGTACTTTGCTGGCCGCCGACCATCGTGAAATGGCTTTGGTGGCCATTGAGCCAGGCCATGAAAACCACACCGGTTTTGTAGTAGCGGGTAGGCGCTGAAAACATGTGGCGCGACAGGGGTACGGTGGGGGCCAGGATGGCGTGGAAACGCTCTGTGTTGCCTTGTGCCAGAGCGGCCAATGCGGCGCTGGCCGCGGGGGCGATGGCGTCGAAGATGCCCAGCAGGGCGTCACTTTGGCTGTGGGTTGCTTCGGGGCCGAAGCCGTCGCCTGCAATCAACTCGGGGTAGTTGAAATCGTCGCCGGTGTACATGCGTACCTGGGCAGGCAAGCGCCTGCGCATGGCGATTTCCTTGTCTTTGTCGAGCAGCGAAATCTTGATGCCATCAACCTTGCTGGCATGGGCCGAGATGATGCCAAGCGCCGTCTGCATCGCGGTGTCGGTATCGGGCGAGCCCCAGTAGCCCGCCAGCGCCGGGTCAAACATGTCGCCCAGCCAGTGCAGGATGACCGGCTGGCGGGCTTGACTGAGAACGCGCTCGTACACGCGCTCGTAGTCCGCCGGGCTGGTGGCCACGCGGGCCAGGGCGCGGCTGGCCATGATGATGAGTTGGCCGCCGCGCTTTTCAATTGCCTCCATTTGCAACTCGTAAGCGGCAATGACCTCGTCGACGCTGCGCACCACGTCCAGTACCAGGTGGTCGGTGCCGCAGCCGCTGGCCACGCGGGCACCGGGGGTGTGTTTGGCAGCAGCCAGCGTGCCGGTGATCAACTCAAGCGAGGTGGGCCAGTCCAAGCCCATGCCGCGCTGCGCGGTGTCCATGGCCTCGGCCACACCCAGGCCCAAAGACCACAGGCGCTGGCGGTAGGCCAGCGTGGCGTCCCAGTCAATGGCGCATTGCTGCCACGGGTCGATGGCTGCGCGCGGGTCGGCCACCACGTGGGCGGCGGAGTAGGCGATGCGGTTGAAGGTGGCACGGAGCATGGGCTGCACCGGCGTGCCGCCGAGTAGGGTGTAGGGGGTGATGTGGCCGTTCAAATCGACCAATTTGATGTTTTTTGCCATACCAGCCCAGGTATTTACTGCTCAAGCAGCTATTAAATTTGTAGCGCAGGCACATCCACCCAGCGCCGCTCTTGCCACGATTGCAGGGCCGCCTCAACCAGTTGCACGCCCTTGGCGGCTTCGGGCAGGGTCCAGCGGTAGGGTGCATCTTCGACCACGTGGCGGATGAAGTGCTCCCACTGAATCTTGAAGCCGTTGTCATACACCTGGGTGTCGGGCACGGCCTGCCAATGGTCAAAAAACGGCATGGTTTGCGGGGTGTCGGGGTTCCACACCGGGCGCGGCGTGGTCACGCGGCTTTGGGCGCGGCAGTCGGTCAGGCCGGCCACGGCCGAGCCGTGTGTGCCGTCCACATGAAAGGTGACCAAATCATCGCGCCGCACGCGGGTGGCCCAGCTGCTGTTGACTTGTGCAATCACTTTTTCGCCCTGGTGGCCTTTCAGTTCAAACGTGGCATAGGCCGCGTCGTCGGCCGTGCAGTCATAGGGCTGGCCGGCTTCGTCCCACCGCTTGGCAATATGGGTGGCTGCTGTGCAACTGACCGATTGCACCTGGCCAAACAGGTTGTCCAGCACATAGCGCCAGTGGCACACCATGTCCAGAATAATGCCGCCGCCGTCTTCCTTGCGGTAGTTCCAGCTGGGGCGCTGAATGGGCTGCAGATCGCCCTCAAACACCCAGTAGCCAAACTCGATGCGCACGCTGAGCATTTGCCCAAAAAAGCCCGCGCGGCGCAGCATGTCCAGCTTGCGCAGACCGGGCAGAAAGAGCTTGTCTTGCACTGCGCCGTGCTTCAGGCCTGATTGTTCGGCCAAGCGTGCAATTTCCACTGCCTGTTTCAGGTCGGTCGCAATCGGCTTTTCGCAATACACATGCTTGCCCGCCCGAATAGCCTGGGCCAGCAGGGTGGGGCGCATCTGCGTGGTACCTGCGTCGAAAAAAATTGTGTCGTCAGGGTTAGCGAGCGCGGCGGCGAGGTCGGTGCCCCAACGGGCAATGCCGTGGGCCTTGGCCAGGGCTTCCATTTTTTCAGCGTTGCGGCCAATGAGGATGGGGTCGGGCATGACCTTGTCGCCGTTGGAAAGCGTCACGCCGCCCTGGTTGCGGATGGCGAGGATGGAGCGAACCAGGTGCTGGTTCAAACCCATGCGGCCGGTGACGCCGTGCATGATGATTCCGAGTCGTTGGGTGCTCATGTTTTGTCGTTGGCAGGTTTACAAATATCGGATTCCGTCATCCCCGCGCAGGCGGGGATCCAGGGGCTGCGGCGCAAGCCTTGCTTAGGAAGTGGATGTGCTGAGGTGGATTCCCGCCTGCGCGGGAATGACGAAATTGATAGCAGAGGCAGTCGCCAGCTCATTGCGGCGTCAACCCCGCGTTCTTCACCAATTTCTCATTCACCGCAATCTCATCCCTGATGTACGCATCAAACTGCTCCGGCTTCATCACCCAGGCATCGGCCCCGAGCCGCGTAAACCGCTCCTTCACCTCGGGTGAGGCCAGGGCCTTTTCCACCTCCGCCTGCAGGCGGTTGACAATGTCACGTGGGGTTTGGGCGGGCACCATCATGCCGATCCAGAAGTTGAATTCCGAGCCCGGCACACCCGCCTCAGACGTGGTGGGCACGTTGGGCAGCGCGGCGGACCGCTTGGCCGAACCCACGGCCAGCGCGAGCAACTGGCCTTCCTTGATCTGCTGCAACACCGGTGCCACGGGCGAGAAGTAGTAGTCCACCGTGCCGGCCAGCAAGTCGGTCACGGCCTCAGCCGAGCCGCGGTAGGGAATGTGCACGGCAAAAAACTTGCCCTGCATCTTGAATTTTTCAGCGTTCAGGTGCGTGGCGCTGCCGTTGCCTGCCGAGGCGTAATTGAGCTTGCCGGGGTTGGCCCGCGCGTAGCTGACCAGGCTTTGCATGTCGCGCCGGCCTTTGTTGGGCGAGACCACCAGCACATTGGGCAGCTGTGCAATGGGCGTGACGCCGGCAAAGTCTTTCAGTGTGTCAAACGGCAGCTTGACGTAGGTCGACGGGCTGACGGTGTGCGACGAGGAGTGAATGAGGATGGTGTAGCCATCGGGCGCGGCCTTGGCCACCACGGCGGAACCCACCGTGCCCCCTGCGCCCGCACGGTTGTCAATCACCAGCGGCTGACCCAGGCCCGCGCCCATTTTTTCGGCAATGGCGCGGGCAATGATGTCGGTGGTGCTGCCCGCTGAGAAGGGCACCACCACGCGGATCGGCTTGTTGGGGTAGGGCGATTGAGCCTGGGCACTGAAGGCCAGGGCAGAAAGCGCCGCAGTGGCGAGGGCGCGGTAAACATGTCGCATCACAACTCCTTAGTTAACCAATTGGTGAATTATTGGCCAGCCCTGTGTGAAGTCAAGCCACAGGCCCCATCAAGCGCTCAGGACATACCCTAGGATCACCTCGCGCATGTGGTGCAGGCGCTGGCTGCGTGCTTTGGGGCTCATCAGGTCGCGGCCAAAAATGGCCGACAGTGTGTGGTTGTTGGAAAGATAAAAGTAGGCGAGCCCGGCAATCGACACATACAACTGCACCGGGTCAATGCCGCCGCGCAGGCTGCCGTCTTTGCGCCCGCGCTCCAGAATTTCGGCCAGGGTTTCAATCAGCGGCGAGTTCATCTCGCGCACCTGGGTGGAGTCGTCCAGATGCCGCGCTTTGTGCAGGTTGGCGCTGTTGAGCAGGGTTAAAAACTCGGGGTGGGCCAGGTAGTAATTCCACGTGAATTCCACCAATTTTCCAATGGCCTCGGCAGGCTTCAGGCCCAGCAGGTTCAGGGCCCGCTCTTCCTGGCGTATGTGCTGGTAGGCCTGCTCCAGCACGGCCTGAAACAGCTTCTCCTTGTCGGCAAAGTAGTAGTAAATCAGCCGCTTGTTCAGGCTGGCGCGCTGCGCAATGCGGTCCATGCGCGCACCGCCCAAGCCGTACTGCGCAAACTCATCGCGAGCCGCGGCTAATATGGTGTTTTGCGAGCGTCCCGCATCACGCAGGCGCTCGTCAGGTGGTGTTTTGTCGGTGACCAGCATGCCCGATAATTCACCAATTGGTTAACTAAGTCAAGTCCACGTGTTTTTCTCTCGTCTTTCCTCTGTGTCTCTGTGCCTCTGTGTTCTGTTTGGTATTCATCATCTATGCCTCAACTTGCCGGTCATTTGTTAGTCGATTGCCTCATCGCCCAAGGCGTGAGCCATGTGTTTGGTGTGCCGGGCGAAAGCTACCTGGCGGCGCTCGATGGCTTTCATGCCCGCCAGGGCCACATCCAATTCATCACCTGCCGACAAGAAGGCGGTGCGGCCTTTATGGCCGAGGCGCATGGCAAGTTGACCGGCCGACCCGGCGTGTGTTTTGTGACCCGCGCGCCCGGTGCCACCAATGCGTCAATTGGTGTGCACACCGCCTTTCAAGACTCCACCCCGATGGTGCTGCTGGTGGGCGATGTGGCCGCCGACCAGCGCGACCGCGAGGCGTTTCAGGAACTGAACTACCTGAGTTTTTTCGGCCCCAGCACCAAAGGCATGGCCAAGCGCGTGGAGCGGGTGGACGACCCGAACCGCCTGCCTGAGTACCTGGCCCGCGCCTTTGCCACCGCCTTGAACGGCCGCCCCGGCCCGGTGGTGCTGGTGCTGCCCGAAGACATGCTGACGCAAATGACCGATGCGCAACCCTTGCCACGGCTAGAGCCGATTGAGGCTTGGAGCGACCCCGGCAGCCTGCGCCGCCTGCGCGAGCTGCTATTGAATTCAAAGCAGCCACTGGTGATTGCAGGCGGCGGTGGCTGGACGGTGCAGTCCGCCCAGGCCTTGCAGCGCTTTGCTGAAAACTGGCAGTTGCCCGTGGCCAATGCCTTTCGCTTTCAAGACACCTTTGACAACCACCACCCGCTGTACGCGGGTGATGTCGGCATTGGTCTGAACCCCCAACTGGCCGCGCGGGTGAAGGCTGCTGACCTGATCGTGGCGATCGGCCCACGCCTGGGCGAGATGACCACTGGCGGCTACACCCTGCTACAAGCACCGCAGCCGCTGCAAAAACTGGTGCACATCCATGCCAGCGCCGAAGAACTCAACCGCGTCTACCAGGCCGACCTGGCCATCAACGCCACCATGAACGCCGCCGCCCGCAGCCTGGAAGTGCTCACCGCGCCCACCAGCCTGCCCTGGCAGGCCTGGACCGACAGCGCCCAGGCTGACTACCGCGCCAACCTCAAGCCCCAGGCCTTACCAGGCCTGGCGGACAGCGAAGCGGGCGTGGTCAACCTGCCCGCGATCATCACCACGCTGCAACGCCATTTGCCAGCCGATGCCGTGCTGTCCAACGGCGCGGGCAACTTTGCCAGCTGGCTGCACCGCTACTACTCTTATAGCGGCCTGAGCAAGGGCCACAAGACCCAGCTGGCCCCCACCGTGGGCGCGATGGGCTACGGCGTGCCTGCCGGCATTGCGGCCAGCATCGCCACCGGCCGCACGGTGTTCACCATCACCGGCGATGGCGATTTTTTGATGAACGGCCAAGAGCTGGCCACCGCTGTGCAGCACGGTGCCAAAACCATCGTGCTGCTGCTGAACAACGGCATGTACGGCACTATCCGCATGCACCAGGAACGCGAATACCCGCAGCACACCAGCGGCTCCACCCTGCACAACCCCGACTTCGCGGCGCTTGCGCGTGCTTATGGGTATGTCGGCGTGCGTATCACGCGCACCGAGCAGTTTGAAGCCGAGTTGCGCGCAGCCCTGGCACGACCTGAAGGCACCCTGATCGAGCTGATGCAAGACCCGCAAGCCATCACCACCCGCGCCACCTTGTCCGCCATCAGCGCGCAATCGCTACAAAAATAATAGCTGCTTGAGCAGAATATTCGTGGGCTGGAGGCCGATTTGTCATAAAAAGGGAAATCAAGGGCCACCCTGTGCAAACCAGCGGCACTTCGGGCACCATTGCCCCCATGAACCAACCTACCACCTACATCCCCCCCAAAGTCTGGACACCGCCTGCAAGCAGCGGTGGCCGTTTCGCCAACATCAACCGGCCTGTGGCCGGTGCCACGCACGACAAGCCGCTGCCGGTCGGCAAGCACCCCTTGCAGCTGTACTCACTGGGCACGCCCAACGGCGTGAAGGTGACGGTGATGCTGGAAGAGCTGCTGGCGCTGGGCCACAGCGGCGCTGAATACGACGCCTGGCTCATTCGCATCAACGACGGCGACCAGTTTGGCAGTGGCTTTGTGGCAGCCAACCCCAACTCCAAGATTCCCGTGCTGGTGGACCACAGTGGGCCCCAGCCGCAGCGCGTGTTTGAGTCGGGCGCCATCCTGATGTATCTGGCCGAGAAATTTGGTGCTTTTTTGCCCACCGAGGGTACCCAGCGCGCCGAAACCTTGAGCTGGCTGTTTTGGCAAATGGGCAGCGCGCCCTTTCTGGGCGGCGGTTTTGGGCATTTTTATGCCTATGCACCGGAGAAAATTCAATACGCCATTGACCGTTACGCCATGGAAGTCAAGCGCCAGCTCGACGTGCTGGACCGCCGCCTGGCCGAGGTGCGTTATGTGGCGGGCGACGACTACACCATTGCCGACATGGCCATCTGGCCCTGGTACGGCAACCTGGTGAAAGGCCAGGCTTACGACTCCGGTGAATTCCTGCAGGTGCATACCTACACCAACGTGCTGCGCTGGACCGACGAGATTGCCCAGCGCCCCGCAGCCAAACGTGGCCGCATGGTCAACCGCGTCGTGGGCCAGCCATCGAGCCAATTGCACGAGCGGCACGACGCCAGCGACTTCGACACCAAGACCCAAGACAAGCTGGCACCATGATCACTCTGTATGACTGTGCCACCGCCCCCAGCCCGCGCCGCGCACGCATCTTGCTGGCCGAGAAGGGCGTGACGCACCACACCATCCAGGTGGATTTGAAAAGCGGCGAGCAAATGGGCCAGGCCTTCCGCGCCATCAACCCGCAATGCACGGTGCCCGCGTTGCAGACGGAAGAAGGCCAAGTGTTCACCGACAACGCCGCCATTGCCGCCTACATCGAGGCCCGCTTTCCGCAGCCACCGCTGATGGGCACCACCCCGCAAGACAAGGCCGAGATCGCCAGCTGGCAATGGCGCGTGGAGTTTGAAGGCCTGCTGGCCATTGCCGAAACCCTGCGCAACAGCTCCCCCGCCATGGCCAACCGCGCCTTGCCCGGCCCGGTGGATTACGCACAGATTCCGCAGCTGGCAGAGCGCGGCCAGGCCCGTGTACAGCAGTTTTTTGCCACGCTGAATCAACGACTGGAAGGGCGCGCGTTTCTTGCAGCAAACCAGTTCAGCATTGCCGACATCACCGCTGTGGTGGCCGTGGACTTTGCGCGCGTCGTCAAAGTGAAACCGGGCGAGCAGCATCCGCATCTGGTGCGCTGGCGGGCGGCGATGGCGGAGCGGGCGTCAATAGCGCTTTAAGCCACCGGAGAGGGCTTGAAGTGCTAGAAAAGGCTATTTGTGGGCCATCAGCCATTAATAGCAGGCAAGAGCCTGCGTCGTCGTCACGCCTTGCCAGCCCACCCCATGACGACCCACTTGGGCGCGTCCAACTACTGTTTCTAGGATCATGTGTCGTGTGGCCGACAGACGGACTGCCAGCGCCACCGTCAATATCGCATTCTCATTATTTGCAAGCCAACTTCTGGAGACCCACATGAAAACCCTGATCGACCATTTGGCGCAGTACGGCGCTTACCACCGCGACCCGCGCAACATTCACACCCACCTGGTGGGCGTGCCGATGATCGTGATGGCTGTGGTGATCTTGTTGTCACGCCCGGTGCTTGACATGGCGGGCCTGCCGCTGAGCCCGGCGGTGCTGGCGGCGCTGGTGGCCAGCGCGTTTTACCTGCGGCTGGACCTGCGCTTTGGCGCGGTGATGGTGGCGGTGTTGGCGGCCATGCTGTGGGGCGGCCAGTGGCTGGCGGCGCAGGGTATGGCGCTGTGGCTGGGTGCCGGTGTGGGGCTGTTCGTTGTGGGTTGGGTGATCCAGTTTGTGGGCCACCATTTCGAAGGCAAAAAACCGGCCTTTGTCGACGATCTGGTGGGCCTGTTGATTGGCCCGTTGTTTGTGATGGCCGATATGGCTTTTGCAATGGGCTTGCGGCCCGAGGTGCAACGCGCCATTGAAGCGCGGGTGGGGCCGGTGCGTTTGCGCAGCGATTCGGCGGTGGTTTAGATCCCCTAAGCAGAAAAATACACGGCAACTGTTTTTCTGCCGCGAGCGCGTACAGGTGGTAAAAATGCGCACCTGTTTTGCTCACCTCCTACTCAATGACTGAAAGCCAAGCCCGAGACGATATTTGCCGCGCCGGGCGCAGCCTGTTTGCACGCGGCTATGCCCATGGCACTGACGGCAACATCAGCATACGCCTGGACGACGGTTTTTTAATCACCCCTGCCGACGCCTGCCTGGGTAACCTGGATCCCACGCAGCTGTGCCGCGTGTCGCTCACCGGCCAGCACACCAGCGGCCCCAGCCCGAGCAATGCCTTGGGCTTGCACCGGCGCATTTACCAGGCCACGCACGACGCCGCACCGCGCTGTGTGGTGCACACGCACAGCAGCCACATGGTGGCCCTGAGCCTGATGAACATACCCTTGCTGGGGCCAGGTGGCCATGCCGAATTGCTGCCACCGCTGACCCCGTACTTTGTGATGAAAGTAGGCCGGGTGCCCCTGATGGCCTACCACCGCCCGGGCGCGCCCAAAGGTGCGCAGGTGGTGGCGCAAGCCATTGCGGCCTACCTGTCGCACGGCATCAGCCTGCGCGCTGTCATGCTGCCTGGCACAGGAGCCTATGTGTGGAACCAGACAACGGTGGGTGCGATGGCGGCCCTGGAAGAGCTGGAAGAAACCGCCCGGCTGTGGCTGCTGGCCGGTTGCAAACCCACCGGCCTGGCGGACGCGCAGCTGGAGGAGTTGCGGCAAACCTTTGGGGCTAGCTGGTAGTCGTGTTGCCGGGTGGTTGGGGTAAGGCGGGAGCGGCGGGAACCGGTTCAGGCCAGATTTGCGCGCCCGCCTCGGCCGCCTTTTGCGCGGCATCAGCCTGTGCCTGTTCGCGCCGGAGCGTTTCCAGCGCCGACAGGCAATAGTGCGAAAACCACAGCGAGGAAAACGCAAACACCAGGGTGTAAATCCAGATGGCCAGCGGAATCAGCACCACAAACGCGGCCACAAACACCACGCCCGATGCCCATACGATGCTGGGTGCCGCGCCCAGGTAACCGGTAATGACGCCAATGCCCAGCAGCGGCCCCCGGTGGCGGCGAAAAATCTCTTTGCGTTCTTGCGGGCTGGCATGCTCGGCCAGGGCATCAAAACTCATCACCCGGTAGGTCAGCCAGCCCCAGATCAGGGGCGGCAAAATCAGTACCAGCGGCGGCACAAACCACAGCGGAATCGAGACCACCACGGCCAGCACGGCCAGGGCCGTGGAGCCGAGCGACCACGCCACACTGGTGGCAAACCCCGCGCCCTTTTTGCGCTCCAGCGCGTCAAAGCGTCGCTGCGCTACCAGCCGCACCAGCGCCGGTGTCATCAGCAGCGCCACCACCAGCAGCGACAGCATCACCACCAGCGGCATGAGGGCCACCACAATCACCAGCGGCGCCAGCACCGCCTTGATGCCGCCCATCCCGATGCCTTGCAGCCAGTTCCACAGCCCCGTCAGCCAGGTGTAGGCATCCAGCGCGCTGCGCACCGACTGCAAGGCCGAATCCCACAGCAAATACCACGCCCCCAGGCCAACTGCGACCATCAACACCAGCGGCAACAGCGACAAGGCAATCACCTGCGGGTGCAGGCAGTAGGCAGCGGCGCGCCAGAAAGAATTCATCAGCAGGTTCATGGGGCGCAGGATAACGCTGCCCGGTGGCTTATCGGCTGGCCCAGGTAGCTTGTGTTGCATACACAGATCTTTCGCTACTGATTCAATAGCTGCCTGTGCAGTATTTGCATGGGCTGGTGGCCGAAATGATCAAATGCGGATGCCACTGCCACTCAAATGCAGTACCCGATCCGCCCGCGCAGCCGCCGCCTGCGAGTGCGTGACCAGCACCAGCGCGGCACCGTGTTCGCGGGTTTGGGCCAGCAGCACGTCCAGCACCTTGGCCGAGGTGGTCGGATCCAGGTTGCCGGTGGGCTCGTCGGCCAGCAGCAGGGCAGGGCGGTGCACCAGCGCCCGGGCAATTGCTACGCGCTGCAACTGGCCGCCTGACAGCTGCTGCGGCAGCCGCGCACCCAGGCCGTCCAGGCCCACGGCTTGCAGCATCCGGGCCACCCGTTCGTCGTCTGGTTGCTGCATCAGCAGCAGGGGCAGGGCGATGTTTTGTGCCACGTCCAGGTGGGGCAGCACGTGAAAGGCCTGGAACACAAAACCGATGTGCTGGCGGCGCAGCAGGGCCAGTTGCGCATCGCTGCGCTGCCCCAGGTCGTGGCCCATCACCTGCACCTGGCCCGCGTCCCAGGTGTCCAGGCCGGCCAGACAGTTCAGCAAGGTCGATTTGCCCACGCCCGACTCGCCCACGATGGCCACAAACTCGCCGGCGGCCACGGTGAACGACACGTTGGCAAACACGCTGCTGTCGCCATAGCGTTTGGCGAGGTTTTTCACTTGAACGGGTGGGGTGGGTGTCATGGCGGGAAAACTAAGGAGCAAGGCAAAGATGCGAACCTTACCGCGCTACGAGTAGCAACAAGCGGGCAGTGGGGCAGGGTGGCAGCCCGAATGGTTCCCATATCACTATGAAATAGATAGCTGCTTGAGCAGTATTTACATGGGCTGAAGGGCTGAAACGTCCATAAAACCGGCCACCGCCGACACCACCTGCGCCAATGCGTCTGGTGCGTCACATGCCACCACACGACGCTGCGGCATGCTGCGCAGCCAGGTGATCTGGCGTTTGGCCAGTTGGCGGGTGGCGAAGATGCTTTTGTCGCGCAGCAGGGCCATCTCCAGCGCACCGCCAGCGGCCTCTGACGCGTCCAGCGCCTGCCACACCTGGCGGTAGCCCACGCAGCGCATGGCGGGCAGGTCGGCGTGCAGATCGGGGCGCTGGCGCAGGCTGCGCACCTCGTCGACCAGGCCTGCAGCCAGCATCATGTCCAGGCGCTGGGCAATGCGTGTGTGTAGCCAGGCCCTGTCGACTGGTTCTAAGGAAAAAAGGCCACTCGCCCAGGTGAGTGCTGCTGGAGCAGCTATATTTTTGGTAGCGTTTTCAGCGTTGGACACACGCGATTGAAAGCTGGAAAGTGGCCTGCCCGACACGGCAAACACCTCCAGCGCCCGCTGAATGCGCTGGCTGTCGGCCGGTGCCAGGCGCTGCGCGGTGGCGGGGTCAACCTGCGCCAGTTGGGCATGCAGCGCGGGCCAGCCCTTTTCTGCGGCCTCGGCCTCGATGGCGGCCCGCACAGCCGCATCGGCGCGGGGCATGTCGTCCAGTCCGTCAAACAGCGCTTTGAAGTACATCATGGTGCCGCCCACCAGCAAAGGCAGCTTGCCACGCGCGGTGATGTCGGCCACCAAGGCCTGCGCATCGGCTACAAATTCGGCCGCGCTGTAGGGCTGGTGCGGCTCGCGGATGTTGATCAGGTGGTGCGGCACGGCCGCCAGCTCGGCCGCGCTGGGCTTGGCCGTGCCAATGTCCATGCCCCGGTAGACCAAGGCAGAGTCCACCGAAATGATCTCGGCAGGCCAGCGGTGCGCAATGGCCAGGGCGGCTGCTGTTTTGCCCGATGCGGTAGGGCCTGCAAGGCAGATAACCGGATACAAATTCAAAGCAGAAGTCATTCAAAAGTTCTGGCTGTTCGTCTGCGACTTCTGCGCAGCTTCTGCGCCCTCTGCGTCCGGTACCCGCTCCCGCAGTCTCTGCACCGGCACCCACGCAAAAAACGTAATCACCGCCGACCAGAACCATACGCCATACACCAACGCATCGGCCGTGCCATCAATGCTTTTGCCCAGCCACAGCCCCACGCCAAACGCCACCACCGTGAGCAAAAAGCCCGACAGCGCCGACGCGGCCCCGGCGAACTGTGGAAACGGCGCGATGGCCCCGGTTTGCGTGCAGGGCTGGTGAATGCCGTGCCCCAGCATAAACAGGTAGTGCGGCAGCAAAAATGCCCACCAGGTGTGTACCCCAGCCAGTGCCAGCACGCCCATCAGGCTGCCGCCGCTTAAGGTTAGAAAGCCCGCCACTTTCACCGCGCCCTTCAAGCCGACGCGCGGCAGCAGGCGGCGGCACAGCAGGGTGCCGCCGATGTAAGCCAGCGAGGCGCTGGCCATGGCCAGGCCGTACAAGGGCTTGGAAAAACCATAGACCTGCAAAAACGCAAACGACGAAGCCGCCAAAAAGGTAAACAGCCCCGCGTAGCTGGCCGCCAGCAAGCCCGCCCAGGCCACAAAC
Source organism: Comamonadaceae bacterium (assembly GCA_013297875.1). Taxonomy (GTDB): domain Bacteria; phylum Pseudomonadota; class Gammaproteobacteria; order Burkholderiales; family Burkholderiaceae_C; genus JAAFIW01. The sequence goes on from JAAFIW010000011.1 coordinate 128,168, forward strand.
GCGGGGTGGCGGGCAATGTGGCCCCAATTGCCCGCCAGGGTGCGCAGGCTCAGCGGCGTGGGCTGGCGCACCGTTTCTTCAAACCGCGATACCAGCAAGCCCAGCACCCCGGCACCAAACACCGCCAGCACCGACAGCGCCCAGCGCCAGCCCACCCAGGAGGCCAGCAGCCCGCCCAGCAGCGGGCTCAGGCAGGCAATCACGCCCAGGCCACCCAGCGCCTGCGCCATCACCTTCGCCCCTTGCGAGGGCTCGTACAGGTCACGCACGATGGCGCGGGCACACATCACCGCCGCACCCATGGCCACGCCCTGCACGGCGCGCGTGGCAATCAACCACTCAAACGTGGGCGCCAAGGTATTGCCCACAGCCGCCACGGTGTACAGCGACAGACCGCATAGCAGCACCGGCTTGCGCCCAAACCGGTCAGACAGTGGCCCCCAAAACAGCTGCGAAATACCAAAACACAGCAGCAACGCCGTCAGCGTCAGCTGCGCCTGCGTCACGCTACCCGCCAGGTCGCCGGTGAGCTGGGGCAGGGCGGGCAGGTACAGGTCGGTGGTGATGGGCTGCGCGCCCAACAACAGGGCGAGCATCCAGGCAACCAGGCGGGGAGACATGGCAACGGGTGAGCGGATCGAGTCGGAAAGAGAGGCTGGCATGAGGCGATTGGTGGGTTCAGGTCAGCGTAGCAGATTCATTTTGGGCGTCGGGAAGGCGCTAACCTTCACCCATGCCCCGCCCCCACTACCATGTCTACGTCATCGAACTGGCCGATCAGGCCTGGAACAGTGCCAAGTTCCGCCGCTGCAACCCCGACTACCAACTGGGCAAGCCCTTCGTCTACGTGGGCATGACCGGGCTGGATCCTGATGTGCGGTTTGATAAACACAAAGCGGGCATTCAAGCCAACGCCTTTGTGAAGCAATGGGGGCTGCGTCTGCTACCCCAGCTGTACGAGCGCTACAACCCCATGCCCTACCAGGCGGCGCGCGAGATGGAGGTGGAGCTGGGCATTGCGCTGCGGGCGAAGGGGTATGGGGTGTGGCAGGCCTGAGGCTGACTGACGCTGATCTGGTGTCAGATCACTCTGTTTTTCACTACAAAATTCATAGCTGCTTGAGCAATGAATTCATGGGCTGATGCCCGATTTAATTCAAAAACACTCTGGCAGGGCTCAGCGGAACAACTCAAGCACACAGGGTCAGCTCGAACGCCGCGTCGTCTACGCTGACCATGAGTTTGTCGGCGGCATGCTGGCGCATGAGGCGAACCGACACGATCAGCCGGTTTGCGCTGATCTCTGGCACCAGGCCCATTTGCGGGTTGATCCGCAGGCGCAGCAACTGAAAACTGCGTCCGGCCGGCAAGGTTTGCTGCAACTGCCCGGCAATGGCCATTACCTTTTGCGGATTACCCGAATCGCGCAGCAGCCGCAGGAGCAGATGAACCGACTCAGCCAGCGGGCTTAGGGTGGACGCCCAGCGCTCAACATCGGCACGGCGCTCGGTGGCGCTTCGGTGCTGCCAGGCGTAGTAAGCAGGTAAGTCAAACTCGCAGGTGCCGCCGGGAATACCCACCCGACTGCGCACACTCATCAGCCACTCGTTGTCCGCCAGCGCCAGCCCGACTTTGCCAGGTAGGTTATTCAGCGTGGCAAAGCAATCGTCCAGTTTGGCAACGACTTCGTCCAGTTTGTCATGCGCAATGCCCGGGTTGCCGCGCAAGGCGGCCAGGACGTTTTTCTGTTTTTCCAGATCTTTCATCACGTCGGACTTCAAGTCAGCCCGGGCCGCGACATCCATCACCTCAAACAGGGTGGTCAGCGCGTAATGGTGGTCAATCGGGTGGTCGCGCGGCACCAATTGGCCCAGGCGGCGAAACAGGTGTTCCAGGCGCAGGTAGGTGCGGATGCGTTCGTTAAATGGGTATTCGTACAGGATCACGGTTTGAATCAGCGGTCAATTGCTGTTTGCACAATCATAGCCCGAGGGTATTGGCTAATTGGCCAATCTCGGTGTGCAATTGTTCAATTGTCACGGCGTCATTGAAAACCACAGCATCGGCGGCGGCCAGGCGTGCACCGCGTGGTGCCTGCGCTGCGATGATCTGCTGGACAGCTTCCTCACCCAAGCCGTTGCGCTTGACCACGCGGCGAATCTGGGTTTCAACCGTGCAATCGACCACCCATACGTGGTCGAGCTGCGAGCGCCAGCGCCCCGATTCAAGCAACAGGGGAATGTCGTACACCAAAACCCGAAAGCCTGCTTGTTTGGCCCGCTCGATCTGGCGCATCATTTCAGCGCCTACCAAAGGGTGAACAATGGCTTCCAGCTGCGCACGGGCCGACGGGTTGGAAAATATGCGCAGACGCATGCGTTCCCTGCTCAACGCGCCATCGGTTATATATTCGTCACCAAATACCTCCCGTATTCTGGCAATGGCGCTTCCGCCTTTTTCGGTGGTTTGGCGTGAAATAGCATCGGCATCAATGGTGCCTGCACCCAGTGCACCGAGCATGGACGCAACGGTAGATTTTCCGCTGCCAATACCACCGGTCAGGCCGAGCCGTACTAGGCCGCTTGCAGAGTGCATGGGTCGCAACTACAAACCAAATGCCTTGAGCATCCGGGCCGGGCCCCAGAACATGGCCAAAAACCCGGCACCCGCGAGAAACGGACCAAATGGAATGAAATCCCCGTCACGCAAACCCGAAGTCATTTTGATCGCAATACCGATGACCGAGCCCACCAGAGAAGCCAATAGAATAATCGGCAGCAGCCCCAGCCAGCCAAACCATACCCCCAAAGCCGCAAAGAGTTTGAAGTCGCCGGCCGCCATGGCAACGTCTCTACCGGTAATTTTGCAGAATACAAAATTAATAATCCACAAAGAACTGTAGCCCGCCACGGCACCCAACACTGCTTGATCCAAGGGTATAGCGATCCACTTCAGGGTGCTGGCCAGCAGCCCTGCCCACAAAAGCCCTAGCGTCAAAACATCTGGCAGGTAGGTGGTGTCCCAATCAATTAACGCCGCCGTCAGCAACATGACGCAGAAAAAACACCAAGCCCCGGCAGTGGTTGTCCAGCCCCATTGGAATACACAAAATGCGAACAGGCCACCCGTCACCAATTCAACCACCGGATATCGCAGGCCGATCGCCGTGCCACAAGCCGAGCATTTGCCGCGCAACAGGCAATAGCTGAGAACAGGGATATTCTGGTACCAGGCTATCGCATGCCCACACTTCTGACAGCGCGAGCGGGGTGCCCACAGCGACAAGGCAGGCACTGCTTCCATTTGCGCCGCCAAGCGGGTGGTTTCTGCTTTGAGCGAGTCGTCGAGAGGCTTTGCGAAGACCCGTTTGTGCAAGTCTTCATCAGACAGCAATTCATTGATCGTGTCGCGCCACCAACCGATTTCCATGATTCTGGGTGTGCGGTAGATCACCACATTCAAAAAACTACCGATCAACAGCCCAAGCAGACCCGCCAGCACCGGATCCACCAGCCAAGTATCGACACCCATCAGACCACTTGACCCAGTTTGAAAATTGGCAAGTACATCGATACCACAATGCCGCCAATGATGGTTCCCAAAATCACAATAATAATAGGCTCCATCAAACTGGACAGACCCGCCACCATGTCATCGACTTCCGACTCGTAGAAGTCGGCCGCTTTTCCCAGCATGTGATCGATAGAGCCAGACTCTTCGCCAATCGAACACATTTGCAAAACCATTGATGGAAACACGTTGGCATTGTCCATCGCCGCCGTCAAACTGGTACCCGTGGATACCTCCTGTTGAATTTTTTCAGTGGCTCTGGCATACACAGAATTGCCCGAAGCACCACCCACCGAATCAAGTGCCTCGACCAGAGGAACACCCGCAGCAAACATCGTGGACAAGGTGCGTGTCCACCGGGCGATCACTGATTTATAAACCAATTCGCCAAAAATCGGCATTTTGAGCATCAATCGATCCATAAAGGCCTGCACTTTTTCGCTGCGTTTCCAAGCCTGCATGAAAAAGTAAAAACCCCCACCAATACCGCCAAATATCAACCACCAATACTTCACAAAAATTTCGCTAATAGCCATGACGACCAATGTTGGCGCGGGCAAGTCCGCTCCAAATGAAGTAAAAACCTCTTTGAATGCAGGAATGACAAAGATCATAATGACCGCAACCACCACAAACGCCACCACCAAAACGGCAATTGGATACATCAGGGCCGCTTTGATTTTCGATTTGATCGCTTCTGTCTTTTCCATGTAAACAGCCAGGCGATCCAGCAATTGCTCCAAAATACCTGCGGCTTCACCCGCTTCAACGAGGTTGCAGTACAGGTTATCGAAATAGATGGGGAACTTGCGGAACGCTGCGCTGAGTGAGGTACCCGTTTCCACATCGGTTCGGATATCGTTGAGCAATTTGGTTACGCTGGGGTTCGGATTACCCCGGCCAACAATGTCAAAGGCCTGCAACAGGGGCACACCAGCCTTCATCATCGTCGCTAGCTGACGTGTGAAAATCGCCAGGTCTTTTGGCTTGATCGATCGGCCCGAACGCATCTTGCGTTTCTTGATCTTCGTCGGGAAAATACCCTGGCGGCGTAGAGAAGCTTGAACCTGGTTTTCTCCAGATGCCCGGACTTCGCCTTTAACGGGTTTCCCGTTGCGGTCTTTGCCAACCCACTCGAAGACGAATTCCTTAACGTCTTTTGGCTTTGCTCTAGTCGTTGCGCTTGCTGTTGCCATATTGAATTCCTAGTGTTTTATAGATTGGCTGAGCTTACTCATTGGTGCACCCTAAAACTTCTTCCAGCGATGTCATTCCCGTTCTGACCTTGAGCAGGCCTGAATCACGCAGACTGCGGACACCTTCGGATTTTGCCTGTGCGGCAATATCCATCGAACTGCCATCTCGCAGAATAATGCGCTGGATTTCATCACTGATGGGCATGACCTGATAAATACCGACGCGTCCCTTGTAACCGTTGTTGCACATGGAACAACCAACGGGGCGATAGGGCGTCCAGCTGCCGTCAATTTCCTCGTCGGTGTATCCAGCCTCCAGCAAGGTTTCATGCGGAATATCAGCGGGCGCCTTGCAGTTGGCGCACAGTCGACGTGCCAGGCGCTGAGCGGTGATCAGGATAACGCTAGACGCAATATTAAACGGGGCAATCCCCATGTTGCGCATACGCGTGAGTGTGGTTGGCGCATCATTGGTGTGTAAAGTGGAAAGCACCAAGTGCCCGGTCTGTGCCGCCTTGATTGAAATATCGGCCGTTTCCAGGTCACGAATCTCACCCACCATGATGATGTCAGGATCCTGGCGCAAGAAAGACTTGAGCGCCGCTGCAAACGTCAAACCGGCCTTGTCGTTGACATTAACCTGGTTGACGCCCGGCAAGTTGATCTCTGACGGGTCTTCTGCAGTGGCAATATTAACGCCCGGTTTATTCAAAAGATTTAGACAGGTGTACAACGACACCGTCTTGCCAGAACCTGTTGGTCCGGTGACCAGCACCATGCCATAAGGTCTTTGTACAGCGGCCAACAGTCGCTCTTTTTCCTCTGGCTCGTAGCCTAATGCATCGATTCCCAGTTTGGCGCTGCTGGGATCCAGAATACGAATCACGATTTTTTCACCGAACAAGGTTGGCAGCGTACTGACCCGAAAATCAATGACGCGATCTGGACCGACCTTCAATTTCATCTTCCCGTCTTGGGGAATGCGCTTTTCAGAGATATCCATTTTGGATATCACTTTGATGCGCGAAGCGAGTTTGTCTTTGATGCCAACAGGAGGGGACGCAATTTCCCGCAATTCACCGTCGATACGAAAACGCACGCGGTAGGTGTGCTCATAGGGCTCGAAATGCAAATCTGATGCCCTCATGCCGAATGCGTCGAGTAGCATTTTTTGTAGGAACTTGACAACCGGTGCATCTTCGACGTCCGAGGTTGCCGCTTCGGCGTCATCAACAACATTGGTCTCGAGCGACGACTCATCGAACTCAAACTCATTGCCGATGATTTTGTCCATCGACTCACTCGCGCTGGTCGTGGTGGCGTCCACGAGCTTGGACAGCTTGTCGTACTCCGCAATGATCCAGTCCACCCCTAATTGGGTGGAAAATTTGATGCGTTCTGCAGCTTGCTGATCAGACGGGTCTGCTGTAGCGACGATGAGTCGATTGTTGCGTTTACTCAACACCACGACCCTGAAGTCTTGGCAGATTTTGCTGTCCAGAAGGTTGCGGGGAACCCGCTGCGGATCGATTGCGCTCAAATCCAGCAGCGGTGCACCGAACGCGGAAGACATGGTGTGGGCCAAATCACTGGCAGACACGGAGCCGGAACCGGTCAGTTCGGCGATGAAACTGGTACGCCCCGACTGGGCTTTGCGATAAATGTCTTCAGCTGCCTTCTGCCCCAGCTTGCCAGCAGAAATCAGTGCTCTGGCCAAACCCGGCAGTGCTACGGAAATGGACTCACCAACAGGTGTTTCAACAACGGCCATGAAGATATTCGGTTATGAAGAATTGCGAATGTACTATGGTAAGTTAATAAATTCGAGATTTGTTCACATCACCGGCAAACTGCACTGGGTTTTGATGTGAAAGTTGTGCAATGCACCGAGCATACAAGCGTAGTTGCAGATCCCATGCCCCCTGATTTGGTTTTCCCCCCGGTGCAACCCGGCGGGACACCGGCAGAACGCAAACCCGGTTTTCTGGGCATCGTGATGCTGGACACCCGCTTTCCCCGCCCGGTGGGCGACATTGGCAACCCCTTAAGTTGGCCCATGCCGGTGCACCAGCGCGTGCTGCGCGGTGTGTGGCCCGATAAGGTGGTGGCCTCGGTCGCCGGGCTGCGCGCCAATCGGGTGGTGCCGGGTTTTGTTGCCATCGTGCGCCAACTGGAGCGCGATGGTGCACGGGCGATTACCACCAGCTGCGGCTTTTTGGTGTTGTTGCAGCGCGAGCTGCAATCGGCTGTGAAGGTGCCAGTGGTGACCAGCAGCCTACTGCAATTGCCTGCGCTGTTGCAGCAAGACCCGCAGGTGGGCGTGCTCACCATAAGTCGCAAATACCTGAGCCTCGAGCACCTTCGCGCTGCAGGCGTGCCCCGAGAGCGCCTGGGTGATGTGCTGGTGCAAGGTGTGGAGCCGACGGGCGAGTTTTGCAGCGCCGTTCTGGGCAACCGAGAGGTGATGGATTTGCAGCGCGCGCAGGCGGATGTAGTGACCGCCGCGCTGGCATTGCAATCCCGGGCACCGCAACTGCGCAACGTGGTGCTGGAATGCACCAACATGCCGCCGTATGCGCAGGCCGTGCACGACGCGACGGGCTGGGCGCTGCACAGTCTGTTGGACGCACCACGTCTGACTCAGGCGCGTTTCTAAGCGTGTTTGATGTGATATATCGCATATGAACTATAGAATCAATTCGTTGACATTGGCTTTATCTAACACTTAACCGGCAGCAAACCTCATGACGATATACCCATCTCACTACATCAACGGTCAATGGATTGCGGCACAGTCCGCCGAAACATTTGCTGTTCACGACTCCAGCACTGAAGAGGTCATGGCCACCGTGCCTGCTGGCACGGCAGACGAGGCGAGGGCGGCCGTTCAGGCTGCTCATGCTGCTTTTCCAGCGTGGGCAGCACTGTCGGTTGAAACCCGGGCGGTGTTTTTAGAGAAGGTATCTGCAGGCTTAAAAGCGCGTATCGATGAAATGGCCACCACCATCGCTCGTGAAGTGGGCATGCCGGTCAAGTTGGCCAAGCCTGTGCAAGTGGCAGGCCCAGTGTGGAACTGGGCCAACTTTGCCAAGGTGGCACGTGAGTTTGAGTGGGAGGAGACCGTGCCGGGGCCCTATGGCCAGTCGCTGGTGGTGCGTGAACCTATTGGGGTGGTCGGCTGCATCACGCCCTGGAACTTCCCGCTCAATCAAATCACGCTGAAAGTGGCGCCTGCATTGGCAGCGGGCTGTACCGTGGTGCTCAAACCCAGCGAAATTGCGCCGGTGAATGCCATGATCCTGGCCGAAATCATTCACGAGGCCGGTTTGCCCCCAGGGGTGTTCAACCTGGTCAATGGCGCAGGCCCCGTGGTCGGCGAGGTGCTGGCCACCGATCCGCTGGTCGACATGGTCAGCTTCACCGGTTCGACCCGCGCCGGCAAGCGGGTAGGGGAGTTGGCCAGCCAGAGCGTCAAGCGCGTGGCGCTGGAGTTGGGTGGTAAATCAGCTAGCGTGATCCTGCCTGACGCAGACCTGGAAGCCGCCGTGAAAGGCACGATTTCGGCCTGCATGCTCAACAGCGGCCAGACGTGCTCGGCCCACACCCGTATGCTGGTACCCGTTGGCCGCTATGAAGAAGTCAAAACACTGGTTCATGCTGCGCTGGCCAAGTTCACCCCAGGTCCCAGCCTGCAAGACACCAGCAAACTGGGGCCCTTGGTCAGCGCCGCCCAACGTGACCGTGTGCTAGGTTTTATCGGCTTGGGCCTGAAAGAAGGCGCTGAACTGATGGCCGGAGGCGCGGCCCGCCCATCGGGCGAAAAAGGTTATTTTGTCAGCCCAACGGTGCTTCGCGTTCAGCCGAAAGACAGCCTTGCCCACGACGAGATTTTTGGCCCTGTGTTGGTGGTCATCACTTACAACGACGAGGACGAAGCCATCCGCATCGCCAACGACACCATCTATGGTTTGGGCGGCGGCGTGTGGAGCAGCGATACCGCTCATGCGATCGCGGTGGCCCGCCGCATTCGCACTGGGCAGATCGACATCAACGGCGGGCCGTTCAACGGCAATGCGCCGTTTGGCGGCTACAAGCAATCGGGCAACGGGCGGGAAAACGGCCGCTACGGGTTTGAGGAGTTTCTGGAGTTCAAGTCTTTGCAGTTGAAGGCCGCCAGCTAGCCTGCGGGTTGATTCAGCCTGAAGAGGTGTCAAATTTGCGTTCGGGTCAGGCGTGATGATCCGGGCGCAAATACAAAATCTGTTGGCATTGACTCCCATCTGTCATTTAACATAATATACATCGTATAAAATACAAAAGCAGATGCGTTCATCCCATAATCAAGCCATTGCTCCAAGACCACCCATGACCACTGTCGACGCCACAGAACCCGACGCCAAGCCCGAACCCACGGTTTCCGAGGCCACCCGCGCCCAACGCTGGCGTCTGGTGCTGGGCAGCGAAGCCGACGCGGCTTGTGGCGCGCTCACAGGCCCGGCCTTGCAGATGGACCAAGCGTTGGCTGCGCTGTACGAACCCCAAGGCCCCAACGGCCTGGCCAAGCGCCAAGGTGGCCGCGGCGGCTCGGCGCCCAATGTGGCGCGTTGGTTGGGCGACATTCGCAAATACTTTCCGGCGCAAGTGGTGCAAGTCATGCAGCGCGACGCCTTGGCCCGGCTGGACATGCGCGACATGCTGCTGCAACCCGAAATGCTGGAAACCGTGCAGCCCGACGTGCACCTGGTGGCCAACCTGGTAGCCCTGGGCAGCGTGATTCCCGCCAAAACCAAAGACACGGCCCGCATGGTGGTACGCAAGGTGGTCGACGCGTTAACGGAAAAACTCAACGACCCGCTGCGCAGCGCCATCAGCGGCGCGCTGGACCGCAGCCGCCGCAACCGCCGCCCGCGCCACAGCGAAATTGACTGGCACCGCACCATTCGCGCCAACCTCAAGCACTGGCAGCCCGAATACCGCACCATCGTGCCGGAAACCCTGGTGGGCTACGGCCGCAAAGCCCGCCGCCCGCAGCGCGAAGTCGTGCTGTGCATTGACCAAAGCGGCTCGATGGCGGCTTCGGTCGTGTACTCCAGCATCTTTGCCGCGGTGATGGCCAGCCTGCCCGCCGTCTCGACCAAGCTGGTGGTGTTTGACACCGCGGTGGTCGATTTGAGCGACAAGCTGGATGACCCGGTGGAGCTGCTGTTTGGCGTGCAACTGGGCGGCGGCACCGACATCAACCGCGCCGTGGGCTACTGCGAAAGCCTGATCCGCGAGCCGCGCAACACCATTTTGGTGCTGATATCCGACCTGTACGAAGGCGGCGTGGAAGCCAACCTGCTGGCCCGCGCCCAAAGCCTGGTGGGCTCTGGCGTGCAATTCATCACCCTGCTGGCCCTGAGCGACGAAGGCGCACCGGCCTACGACCGCGAACTGGCCGCAAAACTCGCTGCGCTCGGCGTGCCCTCGTTTGCCTGCACGCCCGACGCGTTTCCAGGCCTGATGGCGGCTGCCATTCGCAAAGACGATGTATCGGCCTGGGCGGCTGGGCAGGGGTTGGTGACGAGTCGGGCGGCGCGGTAGGAAATCGCCGAATCGGGAAAAATGAGTCGAATCGGCAGTCAGCCCAGAGATTTATTGCTCAAGCAGCTATCAAATAGATAGTAATAAGACCTGCTGCAAACCAGCAAATAGCTTGGTGAAGCCGCTTCATTCAGCGAACCGACCAGTAGCCCGCCATCAGCTCGGTGGCCCACGCGGGCTGGGTGCTAGCCTCACGGGGCAAGAATTCCCGCAGCACGGGTTTGATGTCCAGCACCGGTGTTCCGTCGATTGCATCGAGCTCGCAAACTGTCAGTGTTCGACCTTCAACGCCCAACACTTTGCAAATGGTGCTGCCGATTCGATTCGGTCGATTCTTTGCGCGCTGCGCGAAGATGCCGACCTTGGGCCAGGCGGGGTTGTTGCGAGGATGTCGGGCGCCCGTCACGATCTTGTCCTCTGGCACTTGATTGAATACGAACAGAACTTCAACATGCGAAAAATCTTGAACGCCAGCCAACGCCGAAGCGTCCATTGCGTCTGTGAGCGTGATCTCGGCTGTCTCACCGCCCCAATTGTCATCTTCTGGTGTTTTGCGAATAGCGGTGACGAAGGCGATGGGTTCGACGATGTAGGTCATAAATAAGATTCGCGCGTTGCGCTTTCATGTAGTCTTTTTGGGCATACCGTTAGGCGTTCCCGGCGCTTGTTTTTCCATTTCGCGCCGCCAAAAGACCGCCGACAAGCATCAGTGAAGCGGGTGCAACAAACAAGGGTTGGGCATCAAATGCACTGGTTGCGGCCCGCCCAACATACGCCACAACGTCTTCGGCGCTGTAGAGCTTTCCCGGCTTCGATTCAAGTTCTGATATCGCCACTCGAATTATTGGCCGCACACCACCACGAACAAGAACGACGCCTTGCAGAACAAGCAGCCAAAGAAACCCCACAAGCAACAGAATCACCCCAACTTTTCGCATGTTGATCCTCCGGCTCAAGTGAAGTTTTTCTGGTTGCATACGTACAACTTTACGCGAACATGCGCGAGAGCGAAGTTTGCATCGCGTAGCGACCGCAACCACCGTGCGCTCAAAGCGTGAACATTTCCATCAGTCTCCTCTAAAAGCTTGTTTTGATATCAAACCGGAGATTTGTATGCCCACAGCCCCCACCCCCAACGACGCGCTGCTGATGCGCTTTCAGCCTACCGACACCGCCACCAAAGTCTCACGCGCCACGCTGACCCGGCTTGCCAAGCAACTGGGGTATAAGCGTGAGTCTGAAGTGCTGCACTTCGCAGTGCGCAAACTGGCCGACGAGGTGTTGCCCACTTACGAGGCTGACGATGGCCCGTTGAGCGCTCGCCAGTTGGCTGCCATTCGCAAGGCGGCTGGCGCGCCCGAGGGTGGCAAGGTGCTCTCCAGCCACAACGCTGTGGTGGCCCAAACCCGAGGCGGGCGACATCGTCTGGTGCCACTTTCCGCACCTTCCAGCCCTTAAGCCAGGGCCCAAACCCCGCCCGGCCCTCGTCGTGCGTGTGATGGAACGCACGCCCACCAAAACAGGTTTTCGAGTGTTGGTGGCCTATGGCACCAGCCAGAAGCTCACCACCTTGCGCAGCGGCGAATTTGTCATTCGCAAAGATGCCAGCCAAGCCTTCAAGTTATCGGGCTTGAGTTTTGACGGCAGGTTCAGCTTTGCAAGCTGCGTGGAGCTAGACTATTCAGACACCTGGTTTCAGGTGCCTCCCGCCGCGCCACAAGGGCAGTGCCCGAAGCTAGGGGTGTTGCATGCGGTGTATGCGAAGGCGGCCTATGCGGCTTGGCAGGCATGTGGGCTGTGACCCTGGGGACAGTCACTTATTTTGATGCAAAATCTTGCCCACTATCCTGGAGTACACCATGAACTTGGCACTTGACGACATTGTTCCCATCAGTCAGGCGCGCGGCCGCCTCACACAGCTGGCTGACGAAGTGGCCAGTCAAGGCACCACGAAGCTGTTGACCCGCAACGGTGTGGGTTATGTGGCTTTGGTACCCGCAGCGCAAGTCGATGAATTGCAGCGCTTTCGCGCGGATCAGCACCTGGCGCATCTGCGCGCCATTGCGCTGGCAATGCCGGAAATTCAAGCGAAAAAGGGCACGTCTGCGGCAGATTTTCGCGCTGAAGTGAATGCACTGATTCGTCAGAAATCATCCCCTGGGGCATGAAACCTGTTGTTGTTACCCAGGCATTTCGATTGGCTTTTCAGGCACAAGCCGATCACTTTTTTGCAGTGCAAGCCTTGCACCCTGATGCTGGCACCCGCTTGCAGAAGTTGGCCGATGATTTGTTTGAACGCATCATTCCATTACTTGAGCGCAACCCCGACATCGGCCGCCTGTTTCAAACCAGCCAACTGCGCGAATCAAACCCCTGTGAACAACTGCAAGAGGCCCAATTACTGGAAAGCCTGATGCCTGAACTGGCCAGAAACGCCGCCGTCGTGCGGGAGTATGTGGATCGCCAGTTTCTTATTCTGTATGTCGTTACACCAGCTCAGACTTACTTGGTCAGCATCAAGCATCACAAGCAAAGTCAGTATGGCTGAGGTATTGTTTGCGCCCGAGTTGGGGGTCTTGCATGCGGTGTGTAGGAAGGAGGCTTATGCGGCTTGGTAAGCGTGTGCAGTTTCAGGTGACTCGCGATAGGCCCGTATCGTGTTTCTCTAGCCCCCGAACAAGTAGTTGCATGATCTCCGGTATGTCGAACAGTTCTGAATACGGAGCGACAAATACCGGACTTCTTCCGTGAAGTACACCATCGCGTTTTTTGAAAGTGGCTGGCACTTTTGGGAAAAACGTCTCCACGAAAAAGCCCAAAAAAAGGAAACAAATCGAGACGAAATCTCCGTAGTCTCGGGCGAATGGTGCACAGATGAAACCACGCAGAGCTTCGTTGCTGAACCCGTTACTCGGAGTCGAATCACGCATTTTGTAAACAGCAACCGTATAACGGCTCCCATGTATCGGCTTTGCGACGTGAAGCGCGCTACGCAGATCCTCTTCAATAGCAAATGGAAGTTCGACATTGGAATAGCTCGGATGGGTTGACACTGAGATGCGCCACAAAACCGAGAGGAAGAACATTCGAAGCCGCATTCTGTCTATCCGAAGGAACTGAACACCCCCAGCTAGCTGACGCGTTGTCCCTTCGTGGCCGCGAAATACAGCAAGGCCATAAGCGTCGTACCTTTTATTCATGTCGGCCTCACATTTGGCGCAGAGCAGCTCAATGTCCCACGTGTCAGATGAAAACTGTACCGGTGTGTCTCTGTCATCGGTGATGACTATGGCTTTTCCCGAGTTCTTGCGAAGGATGTAGTTAAAGACAGAGCTTGAAATCGCATGGGAATGGCAGAGCGGCTGCGGTTGCAAGCAGAGCCGACAGAGTCCGATAGTCGACAAATCTGCGCCTCCTATTCGCTAGGCTCTAGCTGCCTCAACCCCTCATCAAAAAACTCCCCCACCCCGCGCACCACCGGCACCGCCCTCCCCGCCTCCCGCTTGCGCAATTCCACCCGCCGAATCTTCCCGCTGATGGTCTTGGGCAATTCAAAAAACTCCAGGCGGCGGATGCGTTTGTAGGGGGCGAGTTTGTCGCGGCAAAACTGCAGGATGGACAGGGCTGTGGCTTCGGTGGGCTCATGGCCGGGGGCCAGGGCGACGAAGGCTTTGGGGACGGCCAGTTTCAAAGGGTCGGGTGACGGCACGACCGCTGCCTCGGCTACCGCGGGGTGTTCGATCAGCACGCTTTCCAGCTCGAAGGGGCTGATACGGTAGTCGCTGGCTTTGAACACGTCGTCGGCGCGGCCTACGTAGGTGATGTAGCCGTCGGCATCGCGCTGGGCCACGTCGCCGGTGCGGTAGTGGCCGTCGCGCATCACGTCTGCGGTTTTGGCGGCGTCGCCTGCGTAGCCGCGCATCAGGCCGGTGGGGCGGTGGGCCAGGTCGAGGCAGATTTCGCCTTCTTCGGCGCGCTGCTCGTCGGCATTGAGCAGCACCACGCGATAGCCAGGCATGGGCCGGCCCATCGACCCCAGTTTGGGCACTTGGCCGGGGGAATTGCCAATGGCGCAAGTGGTTTCGGTCTGGCCAAAGCCGTCGCGAATCGTCAGGCCCCAGGCGGTTTGCACGGCGTTGATGACCTCGGGGTTCAGCGGCTCGCCAGCGGACAGCGCTTCGCACAGGTGCACGGGGTAAGCAGCCAGATCCTCCTGAATGAGCATGCGCCACACGGTGGGCGGCGCACACAAGGTGGTCACTTCTTTGTCGACCAGGGTTTGCAGCACACGCTTGGCGTCAAACCGGGCGTAGTTGAAGATGAAAACGGTGGCGCCGGCGATGAAGGGCGCAAAAAAGCAGCTCCAGGCGTGCTTGCCCCAGCCGGGCGACGAGATGTTCCAGTGCACATCGCCGCTTTGCAGACCAATCCAATACAGGGTGGACAAATGGCCCACCGGGTAGCTGGTGTGCGTGTGCTCCACCAGCTTGGGTTTGCTGGTGGTGCCGCTGGTGAAGTACAGCAGCAGCGTTTCGTCGGCACGGGTGGGCACTTTGGGTTGGTAAACGGGGTTCGCTCGGTAGGAGGCTTGGTAGCTCGTCCATGGGTGGGTCGATTCACCGATGTCGCCCACGGTGATGCGCACCATGGGCTTGGGGGCGAAAGCGTCCAGCCCGTCAAACTTGGATGTGTGTGCGCTGCCGGTGACCACCACATGGGCCTGGCCGCGCTGCAGGCGATCAATCAAATCGTCGCGGCTGAGCAGCGCGGTCGCTGGAATGATGACCGCGCCCATCTTGATGCAGGCCAGCATCAGCTCCCACAGCGGCACCTCGTTGCCCAGCATCAGCAGCACGCGGTCACCCCGCTGCACGCCCAGGCTCTCCAGCCAGTTGGCCACCTGGCTCGAGCGGGCCGACAGTTGGGCGTAGGTCAGCTGCTGCTCGCTGCCATCGTCATTCACGATCCACAGCGCCAGGAGCTCAGACACCGCGCCCTCGTGAGCGGGGTTGGCTAACGCATCGAAGTGGTCGAGCGCAAAGTTGAAGTGGGTCAGCTGCGGCCACTGGAAACCGGCCACGGCGGCAGCGTAGTCGGTGCGGTGGGCCAGCAGAAAGTCGCGGGCGGCGCGGAAGGTGTTGTAACTCATACGTTTTCCTTGATCGATGACGAATGACTTTGCGGCCTGCGCCGCTCAATGACAGATGACTCCATTCCAGATGACGCGAGAAGAAGCTGGTTATTTATCATGGCGAATTACTACGTTTTTTATAGCTGCTTGAGCAATGAATACATGGGCTAGTGGGCGTTTTGGCTTGCAAAGCACACAACCGGTCATCTGTCATGCGTGCCGCGGGCAGCGTCATTTTTCATCAGGCCCTCGCCCGCAATCGCATGCGCAAGCCCACTGGCTGCATAGTGAACGCCAGCAGCTCGCGGGCCTCGCGGCCGTCGGGGGTGGTGATGTCGGCGATGTCGAAGTGGCTCAGCAGCACGGCCATCGCCATTTTCATTTCCATCAGCGCCAGATAGCGACCCGGACAAATGCGCGGGCCAGCACCGAACGGCATAGACACCCGCTTGACAGATTGGGCCGACAAAGCGGCATCGCCGTCAGACGCCCCAGCCAACCAGCGCTCAGGCTCAAACGCGGCGGCGCGGGGTACCAAGTCATTATTCAGGCAGTCGCGGCGCATCACCGGGAACACCATCACGCCTTTGGGCACCAGCACGTCGCCCACGGGCGTGTCGCGCAGGGCTTGCTGGGGGATAGACGTGGCCACTGGCTTGAGCCGCATCGTTTCGTGCGCACAGGCCTCGATGTAGTCGAGCTGGGCGATTTGCTCAAAGCTGGGCACCGGGCTGTTGCCCATCACGCTGCGCACCTCCGCCACAGCGCGTGCCAGCGTGGCTGGGTTGCGCCACAGCAGGTGCAGCATCCAGGCAATGGTGTTGGCGGTGGTGTCTTCACCGGCCAGCAGCATGATGAGCACATTCCCCGCTACCTGCTCGTCGTCCATGCCGCTGCCGGGCTCATCGGCCGCCGCAATCATAGCTTCCAGCAAATTGGTGGGTTTCTCACGCAGCGCGGGGTTTGCCTGCATGCGCGCCCGGGCTTGCTGCACAAAGCCTGCCACGGCCAGGTTGACCTGTTTCACACTTTCGGTCAGTTCTCGGTTGGCCTTTGTGGGCAGGCGGTGGCCGATGGAAAAAGGCTTGATGGCCCGGTGAAACAGCGCCGGAAAAATCTTGTCCAGGTGTTTTTGAATCACGTCACCGTCTGACTGCAAGGTGTTGACCTCGGCACCAAAGGCTAGCCCGGCAATGGTGTCCACCGTGTAGCGCATCAGATCGGCTTGCAGGTCGATTTCATCGGCAACCCTCCAGCGCTGCACCAGACGCTGTGCCACGCCTTGCAGCTTGGGAAAGTAGCGGCGCACATGGGCGGGGTCAAAACCCGCCATGACCATGCGGCGCTGGCGTTTCCAGGTGTCGCCATTGACAATGAACAAGCCCTTGGGCATGCCCATGTCGCTCCAGATGTCTTCCAGCCGGGCCGTGCGCCGAAAGCCATCGGGCCGGTCGCGCAGCACCGTGGCAATCACCTGGTGGTCGCCCACCGCCAACAGTCGGCGAGAGCCCACTTGCAGGCGAAACATCGGGCCAAACTCGTCGCACCAGGCTTCCAACTGCTGGTGCAGTCGGTCAGGCTCCAGCAGGAGCGCGTTACCAAGCACCGGCAGGCGGCGCGGGCCGGGCACATCTTCAAAAGCCCGCAAGGGCCTGGCGGTATCGGATGCGGTGGTCGCGGACATGGTTTAAACGGCGTCCAAGGCCTGGTTCAGGTCTTCCAGCAAATCGTCAATGTGCTCAATGCCCACCGACAGCCGTACCATGCCCTCGCTCACGCCGGCTTTGGCCAGCTCTTGCGGGTTTAGCTGGCGGTGCGTGGTCGATGCGGGGTGGCAGGCCAGGCTCTTGGCATCGCCAATGTTGACCAGACGGGTGAACAGCTTGAGCGCGTCTTGAAACCGTGCACCCGCCTCACGGCCTTCGCTGGCTTTCAAGGTGAAGCTGATGATGCCGGACGCCCGACCACCCATCTGCTTTTGCACCAGCGCATGGTCGGCATGGTCGGGCAGGCCCGCGTAGTTGATGGAGGCCACTTTGGGGTGGTGCTTCAGGTGCTGGGCCACCTTGACGGCGTTCTCGCAGATGCGGTCCATGCGCAGGGCCAGGGTTTCGATGCCTTGCAGAATTTGAAACGCATTCATCGGGCTGAGTGCCGCGCCCATGTTGCGCAGCGGCACCACGCGGCAGCGGCCAATGTAGGCGGCGGGGCCAAGCGCCTCGGTGTAGACCACGCCGTGGTAGCTTACATCAGGCTCGTTCAGCCGCTTGAAGCGGGCCTTGTGGTCAGCCCACGGGAACTTGCCTGAATCGACCACCGCGCCGCCAATGGTGGTGCCGTGGCCGCCCAGGTATTTGGTCAGCGAGTGCACGACGATGTCGGCCCCGTGCTCAAACGGGCGGCACAGGTAGGGGCTGGGCACGGTGTTGTCCACGATCAGCGGCACGCCATGGTCATGCGCCACCTTGGCCAGCGCCGCCAGGTCGGTGATGTTGCCCAGCGGGTTGCCCACCGACTCGCAGTAAACCGCCTTGGTGCGGCCATCAATCAGTTTGGCAAACGAGGCCGGGTCGCGGTAGTCGGCAAAGCGCACTTCAATGCCCATTTGC
>JAAFIW010000046.1 GCA_013297875.1 Comamonadaceae bacterium
CCATTGCAAATGATTGACCAGCTGCATTCCACCCGCCAGGAGTTCCTATTCCAGTGTCGGTTCAGGATCAAACCTCGGTGGAATCAAAATATGCGCTCAGTATCAAACCTCATTGGACAAGACTTCCATTCTTCCCTACCCCCAACCGTCACCCCAAAATCCCCGCCAGCGCCTTCCTGAGCGTCGCCTGATCGCTGCTGGACAGCACCCCCAACTGACGAATGATCAACGCCTGCTCCAGCGTGGCCAACAGCGGCTTGACCACTGAAGCCTTGATGAGTTGGGTGGCCTGCCAATCGGCAACCAACACCTCGCCAAACGACAGCGGCGTGCGCACCTGGCTGGTAATGGCCATCAGCACCACATCGGGGCGGGCGCTGGCATAGGCACGGGTGGAGACCACCACGGCGGGGCGCTGCTTGGTGGCCTGCTGGTTGGTAAAAGGAAACGGCACCAGCACCACATCGCCGAACTGCGGCGTGCCGTTAAAGGGCATCGTAGGCCTCGTCCTCAGCGTTATCCCACACGGCGGCAAACGCTGGCGCGCTGACTTGCGCTGCCATGCGCGTCAAGGCACGATCTTGCGCATACAACCGGGCTTGCTCTGTGCGCAGGCGCAGGAATTCCACAAAATCCTCCACTTCGGCTACCCGTTCGGGCGGCAGGCTTTGAATCTTGTGAAGCAGCACCTGTGCGCTCGGACTGAACGCCAGGCTGGACGGGGCATGAGTTTGTGCATGAGCTTGCATGGGCGCACTCCTTGGGGTCAATAGCGCTGATGAACAACGCGAATTACAACAGAGGCATTCAGGTCAAGTCGTCCAACGCAAAATCGACTCCCCCTTCGCTCCTAATTCCATAGCTGCCTGAGCAATAATGACATGGGCTAAAGCCCGATTCGGCATTCAATCTGTCAATCCGGATTACATCAAACCGCCTCGCACCCCCGACGCCCAGAAAAGCACCCCATGACTGAAACCCAGGCCCGCGATGAAGTCTGCCGTATTGGCCGCAGCCTGTTTGAACGAGGCTATATGCATGCCACGGCGGGCAATATGAGTGTGCGGCTGGAAGATGGGTTTCTGATCACGCCCACTGACGCTTGCCTGCGCGAAGCACCGAGGTCAAGTCTTCCAAAGCCACATCCTCTGACTCCATTTGCTATGTATTGGCGAGTTCAAGTACGAAGTGCGTGAAGCCAAAAAATCGGTTGGCTCAGGAGGCGATGCCATGATTGCCTGAAAGACCAGCCAGTCATTCACGCAAACCATGAAAAACTACCGTCACCTGAGCCAAGAGGAAAGATATCAGATACAGGCGCTGGACAGGCAAGCCATCCCCGTGGCTGCAATTGCCAGCCAACTGAGCCGTCACGTAGACACCATCAAACGAGAACTTCGTGTGGGCTGTGTCGGTCAGCACTACTGTGCGCAGCACGCCCAGCAGCTAAGTACTCAACGCAAAGCATCCAGTCGAAACGCCCGGCGTATTACGCACGATATCTGGGTGCTTGTTGGTGCCTATTTGGCTTTGCAGTTGTCGCCTCAGCAGGTGTCTGCGCGCTTGTTTGCTGAGGCCAACGTGCGCGTCAGTACCGAGTCGATCTACTTGTATGTGTACGCTCATCCTGAGCTGGGTGCGGTCACGCTGCGCTGCAACCATAAGAAGCGCCGCCGTCGCAGAGGCTCTGGCAGCGCCAAGCGCGCCCAGCGCGGTGCGATTAACAACCGTGTTGGTATCGAGCTGCGCCCGGCCATCGTGGATAGCAAGAGCCGCGTCGGCGACTGGGAGGGCGATACGGTGGTGGGCAAACGCCACCTGGGTGGCCTGCTCACGCTGGTGGATCGGTGTTCGCGCTACACGCTGGCCCGACCGCTGGCGCGGCGTTGCGCAACACCAACCAGCCTGGCGATCATCGAATTGCTGGGGCCCCACACGCAGCGTTGCCACACCATCACGCTGGACAACGGCTCGGAGTTCGCGCTGCACGAGCAGTTTGCCGTGTCGCTACAGGCGCAAGTCTTCTTTGCCAAGCCGCACAGCCCCTGGCAGCGCGGCTTGAACCCAAATTTTCCATTAGCGCCGATCTCTAATGGAAGCCATTAGCGCAAGCTGTTGATTCACAAAGGGATTCTTGTGAATTTGGGTTAAGGTTGCGGATCGCCACTTCAGTGCAAGGCTGTATATGGAATATGAGCTGCGGTTTACCGACAAAGAGATCACCGCGTGGGGTGGCATGGCGCTGATGAAACGCATGCTGGATCACCTTGGGTTTGATCAGGCGC
>JAAFIW010000001.1 GCA_013297875.1 Comamonadaceae bacterium
AGGGTAGCGTTACCAGCCTGAACGTTGTAGTAAGGGATGATCAGCTGGTGACCAATGCCGCCTGGCAACACAGACTGGGCTGTGGCGCTGGTGGTGGTGTTTGCTGGTGCAGCAGCACCGTTGTCTTGCAGCACGTTGGCTTGCGCAGACAGACCCAGGCTGCATGCAAACAGCGCAGCGCCCATGGCAATTACATTTTGATTCATTTAAGTGTTCCTTTTTGAAGTCACTGAAAACGGCAAGGGTGAATAAAGAAGCAGTTCCGAGAATACCAAATATTCGAGTGAGCACCTAAGTAAAGTGCTGGGGCACCACATTTCGTTGCCTGGGAGCAACGTAATAAGGTGAACAAGTTAACGGGGTAGGTCACTAAATCCCATCAAGAACTCATCGACCGCCCGTGCGGCCTGGCGTCCTTCGCGAATCGCCCATACCACCAGGCTTTGGCCGCGGCGCACATCGCCTGCTGCAAAAACCCTGGGCACATTGGTGGCGTAGCCCCCGATGAAGTCTGTGCTGGCCTTGGCGTTGCCGCGCGTATCTTTGATGATGCCGAAGGCGTCCAGCACGCTGCCGACGGGGGCGGTAAAGCCCATGGCCAGCAGCACCAAGTCGGCCTTGAGGGTTTGCTCGGTGCCTGGCACTTCTTGCAGCTTGCCGTCTTTGAATTCGATGCGCACGGTTTTCAGGCCCGTGACCTTGCCACTTTTGCCTTCGGTCAAGAATTCTTTGGTCGAGATGGCGAACTCGCGGTCACAGCCTTCTTCGTGGCTGGAGCTGGTACGCAGCTTAATCGGCCAGTAGGGCCAGGTCAGCGGGCGGTCTTCTTCCTCGGGAGGCTGGGGCATCAACTCAAACTGCGTGACGCTGGCCGCGCCGTGGCGGTTGCTGGTGCCCACGCAGTCGCTGCCGGTGTCGCCACCGCCAATCACGATCACGTGTTTGCCGTCGGCCCGCAGTTGGCCTTTGACTTTGTCGCCGGCATTGACCTTGTTTTGCAGTGGCAAGAATTCCATCGCAAAGTGGATGCCGTCCAATTCGCGGCCGGGCACGGGCAAGTCGCGTGATTGCTCGGCACCACCGGCCAGTAGCACGGCGTCGAATTCTTTTTGCAGTTGCTCGGGCGTGATGGTCTCTTTGGCCCAGTTCGTGACCTTGCTGTCAGCTGGCAACGTGCCCACCATCACGCCGCAGCGAAACGCCACGCCCTCCGCTTCCATCTGTTCCACCCGGCGATCGATATGGATTTTTTCCATCTTGAAATCTGGAATGCCATAGCGCAGCAGGCCGCCCACGCGGTCGTTTTTCTCGAACACGGTCACGCTGTGGCCCACACGGGCCAGTTGCTGCGCGGCGGCCAGCCCGGCGGGGCCGCTGCCGACGATGGCGACCTTTTTGCCAGTCTTGTGTTTGGCCACTTGCGGCGTGACCCAGCCCTCGTGCCAGGCGCGGTCAATGATGGCGTGCTCGATGCTTTTGATGCCCACGGCATCGTCGTTCACATTCAGGGTGCACGCGGCCTCGCAGGGCGCAGGGCAGATGCGGCCGGTGAACTCGGGGAAGTTGTTGGTGCTGTGAAGCACCGTGATCGCGTTCAACCAGTCACCGTCGTAGACCAAATTATTGAAATCCGGAATGATGTTGTTGACCGGGCAGCCGCTGTTGCAAAACGGCGTGCCGCAGTCCATGCAGCGGGCGCTTTGTGTTTTGGCGGCTTGGTCGTCCAGGCCGATGACGAACTCTTTGTAGTTTTTCACGCGCTCTTGCACGGGCTTGTAGCCCTCTTCAATGCGCTCGAATTCCATGAAGCCGGTGATTTTTCCCATGATTGCTAACTCCGTTTTGCCTATCGTTTGCTGTACGCGCGCTCGACCTTGGCCACGCGCAACTCATAGTGTTCGTACCAATCGCTGTTGCCCTTGGCCTGTGCCACTTGGTGCTCCAGGTTGGCCTTCCAGTTGGCAATGGCTTGCGCGCTGTCCCAGTAGCTCACCGTGATGCCAAACCCATCGGCCCCGCGCGCGCTCTCCACGCCCAGGTAGCCGGGTTGCTGCGCCGCCAGCTCGACCATGCGGTCAGCCATCGCAGCGTAGCCGTGCTCACCGTCGGTTCGCTGGCTGCTGAACACCACGGCGTAGTAGGGCGGTTTCAGGCCGCGGGCGAAGCTGGTGGCACCCAAGGTGGGCGGGTGGGTTGCTGCGCTCATGATTTACTTAGCAGCAACCGCTATATTTTTAATAGCTGTTTGAGCAATGGATTCATGGGCTGCTACCACTTTTCGTGCATTTATCTCCCCCAGGGCCCGTTTGTACTCATTCGGGAAGACTTTGACGAACTTGCTACGTGCCTCGGCCCAGTTGTCCAGCAGCTCGCGGGCGCGGCGGCTGCCGGTCCAGCGGTTGTGTTCGCTCAGCAGGGCCTTGAGCTGGTTTTCATCCGTTTGACCACGGTGCCAGATGGCGTGGTCGGTTGTCGCTTCCTGCTCCGTGGCGCTGAGCACCTTGTCCAGGCTGACCATCGCGGTATTGCAGCGCTTGGCGAACTGGCCGTCTTCGTCGTAGACGTATGCAATGCCGCCGCTCATGCCCGCCGCAAAGTTGCGGCCGGTTTTGCCCAGCACGACGGCGGTGCCGCCGGTCATGTATTCGCAACCGTGGTCGCCCGTGCCTTCCACCACGGCGGTGGCGCCGCTCAGGCGAACCGCAAAACGTTCGCCGGCCACGCCGCTGAAAAAGGCTTCGCCGGTGGTCGCACCATATAAAGCGGTGTTGCCGATGATGGTGTTTTGCGTGGCCACGCCCCGAAAGTCGATGCTGGGGCGCACCACCACGCGGCCGCCCGAGAGACCTTTGCCGGTGTAGTCGTTGGCATCGCCAATCAAATACAGGGTGATGCCTTTGGCCAGGAATGCGCCAAACGACTGGCCGCCCGTGCCTTCCAGCTGGATGCGGATGCTGTCGTCGGGCAGGCCTTCCGGGTGCACGCGCGTGAGTGCGCCGGAGAGCATGGCACCCACCGAGCGGTTGACGTTGCGGGCCACCTCGATGAACTGAACTTTTTCACCCTTGTCGATGGCGGCGCGAGACTTGGCGATCAACACGTTATCCAGCCCGCGCTCCAGGCCGTGATCCTGGTTTTCGATGTGAAAGCGTGACACCTCGGCGGGCGCGTTGGGCATGGCAAACAGGCGCGAGAAGTCCAGGCCGCTGGCTTTCCAGTGGGCTATGCCTTTTTGCATGTCCAGCAGGTCGGCGCGGCCAATGAGGTCATCAAACTTGCGGATGCCCAGCTGCGCCATGATCTGGCGCACTTCTTCGGCCACAAAGAAGAAGTAGTTGACGACATGCTCGGGCTTGCCAGCGAATTTTTTGCGCAGCGCCGGGTCTTGCGTGGCCACGCCCACGGGGCAGGTGTTCAGGTGGCACTTGCGCATCATGATGCAGCCCTCCACCACCAGGGGCGCGGTGGCAAAGCCGAATTCGTCTGCGCCCAGCAGCGCGCCAATGGCCACGTCGCGACCCGTTTTCATCTGGCCGTCGGCCTGCACGCGGATGCGGCTGCGCAATCTGTTGAGCACCAGCGTCTGCTGGGTTTCGGCCAAGCCAATCTCCCACGGGCTGCCTGCGTGCTTGATGGACGACCAGGGCGAGGCACCCGTGCCACCGTCGTGGCCTGCGATCACCACATGGTCGCTCTTGCACTTGGCCACACCGGCGGCAATCGTGCCCACGCCCACTTCGCTGACCAATTTCACGCTGATGCTGGCATGCGGCGCCACGTTTTTCAGGTCGTGAATCAGCTGGGCCAAGTCTTCAATGGAATAAATGTCGTGGTGCGGCGGTGGCGAGATCAGGCCCACGCCGGGCACGCTGTAGCGCAGCTTGCCGATGTATTCACTCACCTTGCCGCCTGGCAGTTGGCCACCTTCGCCCGGCTTGGCACCCTGGGCCATCTTGATCTGGATCTGGTCGGCGCTCGACAGGTACTCCGCTGTCACGCCGAAGCGGCCCGAGGCCACTTGCTTGATCTTGCTGCGCATGGAGTCGCCCGCGTTCAAGGCGTAGTCGACCTCAAACACGTCTTTGCCCAGCAGGTCGCTCATGGTCTGGCCCTGGGTGATGGGGATGCCTTTGAGCTCTTGCCGGTAGCGCATCGGGTCTTCACCGCCTTCGCCAGTATTGCTCTTGCCGCCAATGCGGTTCATGGCGACGGCCAGGGTGGCGTGGGCTTCGGTTGAAATCGAGCCGAGCGACATGGCACCGGTGGCAAAGCGCTTGACGATTTCTTTGGCCGACTCGACCTCGTCGACCGGAATGGCTTTGGCCGGGTCGATCTTGAACTCGAACAGGCCGCGTAAGGTCATGTGGCGACGACTTTGGTCGTTGATGAGCTGGGCGTATTCCTTGTAGGTGTTCCAGTTGTTGGCGCGGGTGCTGTGCTGTAGTTTGGCAATCGCATCCGGCGTCCACATGTGCTCTTCGCCGCGCACGCGCCAGGCGTATTCGCCGCCGGCATCGAGCATGGTGGCCAGCACCGGGTCGTCGCTGAAAGCGGCCTTGTGCATGCGGATGGCTTCTTGCGCAATCTCGAACACGCCAATGCCTTCCACCCGGCTGGCGGTGCCGCTGAAGTACTTGGTCACGGTGTAGCTGTTCAGGCCAATCACCTCAAACAGCTGGGCGCCGCAGTAGCTCATATACGTCGACACGCCCATCTTGGACATGATTTTGGACAGGCCCTTGCCGACGGCTTTGATGTAGTTGTAGATGGCCTTCTCAGGGCTCAGATCGCCGGGCAGGTTTTTGTGCAACTCGGCCAGTGTCTCCATGGCCAGGTAGGGGTGAACAGCTTCTGCACCATAGCCCGCCAGCACGGCAAAGTGGTGCACTTCGCGGGCGCTGCCCGTTTCCACCACCAGGCCTGCGGTGGTGCGCAGACCAGTGCCCACCAGGTGTTGATGGATGGCGCTGAGCGCCAGCGCGGCGGGAATGGCCACTTGCGTGGCGCTCAAGGCGCGGTCGCTGATGATGAGGATATTTTTGCCAGACTTGATCGCGTCTACGGCCTCGGCGCACAGCGATGCGAGCTTGGCTTCCACGCCTTCATCGCCCCAGGCCAGCGGGTAGGTGATGTCCAGCGTGTAGCTGCGGAACTTGCCCTGGGTGAATTTTTCAATGTCGCGCAGCTTGGCCATGTCGGCCACGTCCAGCACGGGTTGGCTGACTTCCAGCCGCATGGGCGGGTTGACCTGGTTGATGTCCAGCAGGTTGGGCTTGGGTCCGATGAAGCTGACCAGACTCATCACGATGGCTTCGCGAATCGGGTCAATCGGTGGGTTGGTCACCTGGGCGAACAGCTGCTTGAAGTAGTTGTACAGCGGCTTGTTCTTGTTGGAGAGCACGGCCAGCGGGCTGTCGTTGCCCATGGAGCCAATGCCTTCTTCGCCGTTGGCAGCCATGGGGGACATCAGGAATTTGATGTCTTCCTGGGTATAGCCGAAGGCTTGTTGTCTATCTAAGAGGCCCTCTGGGCCTGAGCCTTCGGCCGAGCCCTTCGGGCGAGAGCCTTCGGCGAGGCCCTTCGGGCCGGAGCTCTCGGCGGAGCCCCTCTGGGCCGAGCCCTCGGCGAAGCCCCGCACATCATCCAGCTTGATCCGCAAATTCTCGATCCACTGCTTGTACGGCTTGCTGTTGGCCAAATTGGCCTTCAACTCCTCGTCATCAATCATCCGGCCCTGCTCCAGATCGATCAAAAACATCTTGCCGGGCTGCAAGCGCCATTTGCGCACGATCTTGTTTTCGGGCACCGGCAACACGCCCGACTCGGAGCCCATGATGACCAAGTCGTCATCCGTCACGCAGTAGCGCGAGGGGCGCAGGCCGTTGCGGTCCAGGGTAGCGCCGATCTGGCGGCCATCTGTGAACACAATGGACGCGGGGCCATCCCATGGCTCCAGCATCGCGGCGTGGTACTCATAAAACGCCTTGCGGCGCTCGTCCATGGTGGTGTGCTGCTCCCAGGGCTCGGGAATCATCATCATCACGGCCTGGCTGATGGGGTAGCCGGCCATGGTCAGCAGCTCCAGGCAGTTGTCAAACGTCGCGGTGTCACTCTGGTTGGCAAAGCTGATGGGGTAGAGCTTTTGCAGGTCGGCACCCAGCACGGGGCTGGACATCACGCCTTCGCGCGCCTTCATCCAGTTGTAGTTGCCCTTGACGGTGTTGATCTCGCCGTTGTGCGCCACATAGCGGTAGGGGTGGGCCAGTGGCCACTGCGGGAAGGTGTTGGTACTAAAGCGCTGATGCACCAGGCCCAACGCTGAAACACAGCGTGGGTCTTGCAAATCACGGAAGTAGGTACCCACCTGATCGGCCAGCAGCAGGCCTTTGTAGACCACGGTGCGGCTGCTCATGCTGGGCACGTAATACTCTTTGCTGTGCTTGAGTTTCAGGCGCTGGATGTTGGCGCTGGCGGTTTTGCGGATCACATACAGCTTGCGCTCCAGCGCGTCCTGCACGATCACGTCGTTGCCCCGGCCAATGAACACCTGGCGAATGATGGGTTCCTTCTTGCGCACCGCCGGGCTCATCGGCATGTCGGCATTCACCGGCACATCGCGCCAGCCAATCAGCACCTGGCCTTCAGCCTTGATGGCCCGCTCCATCTCCTGCTCGCAGGCCAGACGGCTGGCATGCTCCTTGGGCAGGAAGATCATGCCCACGCCGTATTCACCGGGAGGCGGCAGCTGGATGTTTTGTGCTGCCATTTCGGCGCGGTACAGCGCGTCGGGCAACTGGATCAGGATGCCCGCGCCATCGCCCATCAGTTTGTCGGCCCCCACCGCGCCCCGGTGGTCCAGGTTTTCCAGAATCTTCAAGCCTTGCTGCACGATGGCATGGCTTTTCTCACCCTTGATGTGCGCCACAAAACCCACCCCGCAGGCATCGTGCTCGTGCTCGGGGCTGTACAGGCCGTTGTCTTGCAGGTGGGAAATTTCGGCTTGGCTGGGGACAGAAGTCGTGGCGTGTGAAGTCATGGCAAACACCTCAAATAATCGCAGGGGAGGTGAATATAGTGCAGTGCACCATACTTGCCAAGCAGATTAATTGGGGTCAGATCACAATTAAATCAGCGTTTTGGTAGCAAAAATTTAATTGGGGACAGATCAAAATTGATAGCTGCTTGAGCAATAAATACATGGGCTGGTGGCCTATTTGATGCTCAAACCGACTTGAGCGCCCCGCTACCAAACGGCCGCCCCGCCCGCCCCTTGCCCACCCGTCGCACCGTTTGTTTTTGCAAGTCGGCCACAAAATCAGCCTCGCCCAAAGCCCAGCCGCTCAGCGTCGCGGCGGTCAATTGCGACTGCTGGTGGGCCGTCACGCCCGCCTGAACCAGGTCGATATAGGCCGCCTCGCGGGCAAACGGCGTGTTGCCCAGCTCCCAGTAGAGCGGGTGCGGCGTGAGCAGTTTGTCGTGCCGCTGGCCGATGTAATGCAAGTGGCTGGACCACGCGTAGTCCCGCGCCTGCGCCACCAGCCGGGCGCGCACCGGGTTCAGGTCCATGTAGACCATGCAGGCCATCAAATAGCGCTCGGTTTGAATCACCGTGGACTTGTAGCGCCCCTCCCACAAGGTGCCGCTGCGCCCCTGCGCCGTGTTGAACCAGCGCACATAACTGCGCCCCAGCGCTTGCATCATGAGCGGCAGACCGTCAGCGGTTGACGGCGTGGCCAGTAAATGGACGTGGTTACTCATCAGCACATAGGCATGCAGCGCCACCTTGAACTGCGCGGCGTAGTCGCCCAACAAATCCAGCAGCTTTTGCTGGTCACCCGGTGCCGCAAATATCGGCTGGCGGTTGTTGCCGCGCTGAATGATGTGGTGCGGGTGGTCGGGCAGGGTCAGGCGGGGTTGGCGGGCCATGGTGCGTCAAGTAATTCCGCATCATGGTAATTGGAATCTGACCCCAATTAATTGACCCCGCCTTGGGGATGCGTGGGGTCGATCCACAAGACGTTTTCGGGTTGCTCAGCGGGCGTGATGTCCAGGTTCACCGCAACGGCTTCACCATCGCTGCGGCACAGCACGCACTCCAGCGCTTCGGTGGCGCTGGCGTTGATTTCCTGGTGTGGCACCCACGGCGGCACGTAGATGAAGTCGCCAGGGCCCGCTTCAGCCACATATTGAAGCTGGTCGCCCCAGCGCATGCGGGCGCGGCCCCGCACGATGTAAATCACGCTTTCCAGGTGGCCATGGTGATGCGCGCCGGTTTTTGCATTGGCATGAATGGTGACAGTGCCCGCCCACAGCTTTTGCGCTCCGACGCGGGCGAAATTGATGGCGGCCTTGCGGTCCATGCCGGGTGTTTGTGCGGTGTTTTCGTCCAGTTGGTTGCCGGGAATGACGCGAACGCCGTCGTGTTTCCAGGCGTGTTCTGGGTCGGGGTGGGGGTGGTCGTGTGTGTGGCTCATATGCATCAGGCTACCTCATTCCGTTTCCAAATCATCGCTGTAGCTAATTGGAATCTGACCCCAAGCAAGTTACTTGGGCAAGCTTTTTTAATGCCGAAATGCCCTTCAGCCCATGTATTTATTGCTCAAGCAGCTATCAAAAACGCAGCAGTTAGAGCGACTTACGCCCCCGCCAGCACCCGCGCAAACACAGCCGTATCCACATTGCCACCGCACAAAGTCGTGCCCACCACCTGGCCTTGCAACCGCTCCCGTTGCTGCATCGCTGCGGCCAGCGACGCAGCGCCCGCCCCTTCGGCCACGTTGTGGGTGTCTGCAAACAGCACGCGCATGGCGTGGGCCACTTCGTCATCGGTGACGGCAATCACGTCGTCGGCTTCTCGCAACACGATTTCCAGCGACGCGGCATCGGGCACGCGGCACGCCATGCCGTCGGCCAGCACGGTCGTCACGGGTGCTTCCACCACCTTGCCCGCGCGAAATGAATCCAAGTAGGCGGTGGCATGGGCGGAGACCACGCCGATCAGCTTGGTTTTGGCTCCGGTGTGGGCCCGTGCCGCTGCCGCCGCGCAAAAGCCAGAGCCCTGCCCGATGGGCACGAACACCACGCTGGGCATGTCGCCGGCCGCAAAACTCTCAAAAAACTCCACCCAGTACGTCATCACACCGCGCAGCAAATCCCGGTGAAACGAGGGCACCATGTGCAGGCCGCGCTCCGCTGCCAAGGCATAGGCATGCTCGCGCGACGCTTGAAAGTCGTCGCCATGCTCAATCAAGCTCACCCCCAGCGCCCGCATGGCGGCATTCTTTTCAACCGAGTTGCCATACGGCACCACGATGGTTGCGGGCAGCCCGTACTTGCGCGCTGCAAATCCCACCGACTGGCCGTGGTTGCCACGGGTCGCAGCAATCACGCCGGCGGGCGGTGCCGATGACTGGAGCAACTGCTCAAAGTAGGTCAGGCCGCCGCGCACCTTGAAAGCACCCGCTGGCGTATGGTTTTCGTGCTTCACCCACACCTTGAACCCCAGGCGCTGCGCCAGCAGCGGCCAGGCGTATTGCGGGGTGGGCGGCATGGCGGCGTACACGCTGCGCTGGGCGGCCAGCACTTCTTCACGGGTAAACAACATTTCAAATTCCTTTCGATTCCAAAGTGATCAGGCCGCGCGGCGTGGCAAGCGTGGCCACCAGGTTGGCCGGGCCTTCGCCCACCACCACCTGGCTCAAGCCAATCGCTGCATACGCAGCGTGCAGCTGAGGAGCCTGAGAGTGCGTCACGCTCAGCGCTTGCAGCGTGACGCCGGACGCAGGCATAGCCTGCGAGGGACGCACATCGCCCCACTCAATGAGGGTGGGCAAGCAGCCGTTCATCAAGCGTTGGCCATCGTCCCGCACGGTGATTTGCCATTGCAGCAGCCCGGTGGGCGTCATACGGCTGGCGGTTGTCGGCGGGCCGCGGTGCAGGTCGAGCGCGGCCAGCGCAGCCACCGACGCACCTACATCGGGCACGTTGGCCACAAAGTGAACCAGCCGGGGGCCGTGCTGGTTGATCTGGGTCTGCAGCTCCTCAGAATCCATATCAAACCAGCGTTTGGACCTTTCAGATATTGCTGGAGCAGCTATACCATTGATAGCAATTATTTCAAAATAAGCACGCGGGTAATTCACTGTGGCCACGCGAAACAAGCGGTTGTGCGTGCCCATTAGCGGGTGTTCACCGCCAGGCCCAGGCGTGATGCCCAGCGTTGCCTCGCACCAAGCCACGCCCTCGTCCAGCGTGCGGGCCACAACAACGAGGTGATCGACTTGGGCTGTCATCACAGGCTCACCGTGCCGTTGATGCAGGTGACCGAGCTGCCGCCAATCCAGATGTCCGCGCCGTCTTGCTGCACGTGTACCCGACCCGCCCGACCCATGGCTGTGCCCTGGGCGGCGATGTATTGGTGGGGGGCCAGACCCGCCCCGATCAACCACTGCGCCAGACCCGCATTCAAGCTGCCCGTCACCGGGTCTTCGGCCATACCGTTATTGCCAGGAAAGAAGGCGCGCACTTCAAATGCGCATTCATGCGTTTCGCTTTGCGTGCCGACCACGCCCACCTTGCCGTGCGGCCCCACCACGCCAATGTCCAGCTGACCCAACACCGCTGCATCAGGTTTGAGAGCCAGCACCTGCCGGGCCGAGCCAAGCATCACGCCGCGCCAGTTCGGCCCGTTGTGGCACCAGGCATGGGCCTTGATATCGGCCCGCGTCACACCCAGGCCGCGGGCGATCAGCGCCACATCGGCTTCATCGAGCGGGCCGCTTCTGATCAGCGGTGGGGCGGCGAAGGCCAGGCGACCGGCGTCGCGACGCAGCTTGATCAGGCCCACGCCGCATTCCTGAACCACGTGAGTTCCTTTCGGCTTGCCTCCCGCTTCCAGCCATGCGTGGCAACTGCCCAAGGTCGGATGCCCGGCAAACGGCAGCTCACGCCCAGGGCAAAAAATGCGCACCTGGTAGTCGGCATCCGGGTGGGTAGGCGGCAGTAAAAACGTGGCTTCCGACAGATTGGTCCAGTTGGTGAAATGCTGCATTTCCTCGGTGGACAGACCCGAGCCGTCGAGCACCACGGCCAGTGGGTTGCCCAGGTAGGGCATGGCGGTGAAGACGTCGACTTGTTTGAAGGGGCGGGTTTTCATGGTGTGAAGCTCCAGAAGATCAAGACAGGGGAATATCTAAAACACCCTGGGATGCGGGCATGGCCAGCATCTGCTGGTACCAGCGATCCAGGTTTGGGTATGGCGCATGCGCCAGAGGCAGGCAGCGCCAGCGGTGAATCTCGCAGGCCACGGGAATATCGGCCATCGTGAGTTGCGTGCCCACCATGAAAGGCTGGGCTGCCAGGTGCCTATCCAACAACTTCAGCAATGGCAGGGTTGCCGCCACCGAGTGATCCACGCGCGCTGGATCGACCTGTCCGCCCGGCTTTCGAATCAGCTGAATGAATGCGTCCCGGCCCGCCGGGTTGAGCGTGGTTTGCTGCCAGTCCATCCAGCGCTCGGCATCAAAGGCCTCGTGCAAACCTTGGGGATACAGCGTGGTGTGACCGTGTTTGGCACACAGGTAGCGAACGATGACATTCGATTCCCATAAATAGAAGTCGCCGTCTTGCATCAACGGCACCATGGCATTGGGGTTGTGGGCCATGAAGGTATCGGTGCGCACCACGCCAAATTCGCCACCGGCGTCTATGCGCTCGTGTGCGAGACCCAGCGCCTGCACGGCCCACATCACCTTGCGTACATTGATTGAGCTCATGCGGCCCCAGAGTCGTAGCATCTTCAACCCGCCTTCATCTCGCGAATCGCTGCTGCCAATGCCGACACGCCTTGCGCAATCTGCTCCACCGACGCCGTGACAAACGACAGCCGTAGCGTGTTGTGCTGCGGCTCCTCGGCATAAAAAGCTGAGCCCGGCACAAAGGCCACGCCTTTGTCCACCGCCTTGGGAAGCAAGTCCACGGCCCGCATGGCGCCGGGCAGACGCAGCCACAAAAACATGCCGCCTGCGGGCTTGTTCCAGCTCACGCCCAAACCCGAAAAGTCTTTATCGAGCGCGGCCAGCATGGCCTCGCACTGGCTTTTGTACAGCGCGCGAATCACGGGCACATGGCCGTCTAAAAAACCGCCCTCCAGCACCTTGGCCACCATGCGCTGGTTAAAGCTCGGCGTGTGCAGATCGGCGGCCTGCTTGGCTTGTAGCAGCTTGGGGTACAGGGCCTTGGGTGCCACCAAATACCCCAGGCGCAGACCGGGTGCCAATGTCTTGCTGAACGATCCCATGTAGATGTAACCGTCTCGGTTGCGTGCCGTCAACGGGGCGGGCGGCGGCGTGTCAAACCACAGATCGCCATAGGGGTTGTCTTCCACGATGGGCAGGCCCAAACGCGCGGCCTCGGCACTGAGTGCCGATCGCCTGACCTCGCTCATGCTGGCACCGGTGGGGTTTTGAAAGTTGGGCAGCACGTAAAAAAACCGTGCGGATGGGTGCTGCTTGAGCTCATCCACATCCACACCTTCCGCATCGCTGCCCACACTCACAAACTGCGGCTCCATCGGCGTGAACGCCTGCAAGGCACCCAGATAGGTGGGCCGCTCCACCAGCACCGTGGAGTCGGTGTCGATCAACACCTTGGCAATCAAGTCCAGCGCCTGCTGGCTGCCCGTGGTGATCAGCACCTGCGCCGGATCCACCGGCCAGGGCACGCCGGCTGCCGTGCTTTGGCGGTTCAACTCCTGCGCCACAAACTCGCGCAACGGGCCATAGCCCTCGCTGGCGGCGTACTGAAGCGCGGCATGCCCATCGTTGGCCAATACATCAGCGCAGGCCTTGGCAAAAGCGTCGATGGGAAATGTTTTAGGTGAGGGCAAGCCACCCGCAAAACTGATGATGCCGGGCTTTTCGGTGACCTTCAAAATTTCGCGGATCACGGAAGGGTTCATACGTTCAGCGCGTCGGGCAAGTGTCCAGTTCATGACTTGTTTTCTCTGTTGACAGCAGTTTCAAGGGTTGCGAAAAATGAAATACACCGCGCCCACCAGGCACAGCGCGGCCCACAAAAAGTCCAGCTTCAAGGGTTGCTTCATGAAGAAAAACGCAAACGGCACAAACACCGTTAGCGTGATCACCTCTTGCATGATCTTCAGTTGCGCCAGGCTGAACTGCCCATAGCCGATGCGGTTGGCGGGCACTTGCAGCAGGTACTCAAACAGCGCAATGCCCCAGCTAACCAGCGCCGCGATGTACCAGGGCGCAGTGGCCAGGTTTTTCAAATGGCCATACCAGGCAAAGGTCATGAACACATTGCTGGCGGCCAGCAGTAGCACGGTTTGCAGCGAAATGGGCAGGGTTTGGTGAAGGGTTTGCAGCATGGCAGGTGTGCAAGAGACGTTCAATCAACAACCAACAGCGTGGCCCCACTCGGCGAGGATGCTGGCGATCTTTCATAGCTAGCTGTCAGATTGAACACCTCACGCAGCACCTGGCCAACTTCGCTGCTGAGCAGGTTGCGCTTGCTCACCTGGCCATTGGCGACGGTTTTCAGCACCTGACCAAACAGAATATGACGGCCCTGCGCATGGTGCGCAATTACCAGCAGCGACTTGACGAACACCGCATCAGGGTGGGTGCTGTTCAGGTGGTTGGCCGGCTCAAAGTCCACCCACTCCTGGGGCGAGAGGTCAAACGCATACTGGTTGGCCCAGGCCCCGTCAACCCAGGCTTGCAGCAGAAAGTCACCGTCAGCCTGGCGTGAGAGCTTGAACTGGTCATGCCCTTGTTGCACCGGCTCATTCAGCGTGTCCAACGCCAACGGTGCCGTGATGCCGTAGCTGCCAAAGCCCAGGTCGCACAGCCACTGGCGGCCTTGCAGTTGCACCACCACTGCCATGTGGGTTTTGGGGCGGCGTGCCGGGTAAAACATGGGCCGCGCCGCCACCCAGATGTAGGGCACATCCAGCGCCGTCAGCGCCATGCTGAACAGGCCATTGATCTCGTAGCAGTAGCCGCCACGGCCTTGCCCGATGATTTTTTCAACAATGTGCTCAGGTGTCAGCCAGATGCGCTTGCCCGCCTGCACATCCAGGTTTTCAAACGGCACCGTGTGCAGTTGCTGGCGCATCAGCGCCGCCACACCCTGCAGGTCGGCGCTGGGCGCGCCGTCAAAACCAATGCGCTGAAGGTAGGCGTGAAGTGAAAAGTTGGCGGCCACCAGGGCTTGTTGTTGCATGCAGGGCTTTCGTCAGGTTGTTGAAACAGGCATTTTTTTGCCAATGAAAACAGTAGCGATCACGGCCAAACCAAAACCAACGGTGACCACATCCAGCCTTTCGCCTAGCAGCGGAATCGCAAACAGCAGGCTCAAAAACGGCTGTACCAGCTGCACCTGGCTCACGCGCACGGCACCACCCAAGGCCAGGCCCCGGTACCAGGCAAAAAAGCCCAGCCACATCGAAAACATGGCCGCATAGGCAAACCCCCACCAACTGCTGGCGCGAATGGCCTGTAGGTCGGTCGGCGCACTCCAAAGCGCCACCGGCACCGTGATGGGCAAGGACAGCACCAGCACCCAGCAAATCACCTGCTCGGCGCCCAGCGTGGGTGTGAGCCGAGCGCCGCCGATGTAGCCAAGCGCGGCGCTGCCCATTGCAGCCAACAAAAACACATCGGCCAGGTGCAGGCTGAAATGACCACTGCTGTCAGCCGAGCGAATCACCATGAAGGCCAGAACCAGTACCGTGCCAGCTATTGCGCACAGCCAAAAGCCCAGGCTGGGCTTTTGCCGAAACCACAGCGCCGCCACCACGGCGGTGGCCAGCGGCAGCAGCCCCGTGACCACCGCGCCGTGCATGCTGGGCACATACTGCAAAGCCAGCGACATGAACAGCGGAAAGCCCACAACCACGCCCAGCGCGGTGAAGGCCACCAGGCCCAACTGGTTTGAGGTCGGAATGCGCAATCGCCCAAGTAAATGCTGGGCGAGCAGATACACAATTGATAGCAAACCCGCCACTGCCGCGCGGCCAAAAGTGACGAACCAGGGCGACAGCTGCGGCGCGCTGGCCGAGCCCACGGCCAGCTTGGTCATGGGCAGCGTGGCCGCAAAAATCACCACGCCCAGCAGACCCAGCAGCAGGCCCAACTTCTCGTCCCGCTCGATGACAGATGACTTTGCCTGCGGCGTCAATGACGCGGCTTCGCCGCATGACTTATCGGCGATCACGTGGGAATTGGTTTTAGTCATTTGTCATTGAGCGCGTAGCGCAAAGTCATTGAAGCGCGTAGCGCAAAGTCATCCCGTCATCGGTCATACCTGCCCCATCCAGACGGCTGTCGCCACCAGCACCAGCGCCATCGCGCGGTTAAACCACAGCAGCCGTGCGCCACGTGCCAGCCAGTCGCGCAGCAGCGCGCCCATGGCGGCGTAGGTGAAGTTGCTGACCCAGGCAAACAGCATCAGCGTGGGCAGCACCACGGCAAAGCGTGCCAACTCGTCGCCGCGCCCAGCAATCCAGCCGGCCACCACGGCCAGCGCAAACATCCAGGCCTTGATGTTGACAAACTGCAAAGCCGCCCCTTGCCAGAAGGTCACTTGCAGCTTGGAAGCATCGGCCTGCGCCAATTGGCCCGAGCGCGCCAGCTTGAATGCCAGCCACAGCAGGTAGGCCACGCCCACGCCCTTGACGGCCCAGCGCAGCGCGGGCACGGCCACCACCAAGCTGCCCACACCGGCTGCACACACCACCAGCAGCAGGCCCCAGCCCAGCGGCACCGACCAGACAAAGCGCATCGCGTGGCGCAGGCCGTAGTTGGCAGCCAGGGCGGTGGACAAGGTGGTGTTGGGCCCCGGCGAAAAGCTCATGGCTGTGCCCAGGATTAATAGTGCGGTGAATTCTTGCCAACTCATGTGCTTCACTTTATAGTTGAAACCAACACAGTACCAATACAGTTAACCAGCGCAGAACTTTCACTGTACTGCTGCTCACTGCAATACACCACTAGCTTGAGACCATGCTCACACGCACCTCATCTCTATCGCTCACCGAGCAATTGGCCCAGCGTTTTGGCGAGCGCATCCGCAACCGCTTGTTGGCCCCTGGCGCACGCCTGCCCTCGGTGCGCCAGTGCGCACAGCAGCAGGGCGTGAGCGCCGCCACCGTGGTGGCCGCCTACGACCAGTTGCTGGCGCAAGGCCTGATCGACGCCCGCAAGCAGCGCGGCTTTTATGTGCGGGAAGTGCCGGTAGCCCATGAATTATCTGCTCAAGCAGCTACTAAAAATGTAGCGTCCCACAATGGCAACGCGGTCTACCCCTTCAACGCCACCGCGCTGATTCGGGGCATGTTTCACCCCGCCAACGACAAGCCCCAGCCCGGCCTGGGCGTGCTGCCGCGCGATTGGCTCGAATCGACCTTCATGCCCGCCGCCGTGCGCAAGGTCACGCAAACCAAGGCCCTGCACGAGTTCTCGTTGCAATATGGCGAGGCCATGGGCGACACCGGGCTGCGCCAGGCGCTTTCGCACAAACTCACCGCGTTGAATGTGCTGGCCGGACCGCAGCAAATCATCACCACCATTGGCGCCACCCACGCGCTGGACGTGGTTAGCCGAACCCTGCTGCGCGCCGGCGACCCGGTGATGGTCGAAGAGCCCGGCTGGGCGGTGGAGTTTGCCCGCCTGGCCGCCCTGGGCATGCGCGTGCTGCCCGTGCCACGCGGGCCGAACGGGCCCGATCTGGCAGTGATGCAGAAATATTGCGAGGTGCACAGCCCCAAGCTGTATGTGAGCGTGAGCGTGCTGCACAACCCAACGGGCTATTCCTTAAGCCCCGCCAGCGCCTACCAAGTGCTGCAATTGGCCAACCAGCACAACTTTCATATTGTTGAAGACGACACCTACAGCCACCTGGCCCCCGAGCATGCCACCCGCCTGTGCGCGCTTGATGGTTTGCAGCGCACGATTTATGTCAGCGGCTTTGCCAAAATCCTCGCGCCCAATTGGCGCGTGGGATTCATGGCCGCGCCGCCCGCGCTGGTGGAACAACTGCTGGACACCAAGCTCCTGGGCACCCTCACCACCCCCGCCCTGCTAGAAAAAGCCCTGGCCCTGTGCATTAACCAGGGCCACCTGCGCCGCCACGCCGAACGCATCCGCACCCAACTGGCCCAAGCGCGCAACCGCAGCGTGAAGCTGGCGTTGCAAGCCGGCTGCACGTTCGCCACTGAGCCGGCCGGCCTATTCGGCTGGGTCGACACCGGCGTGGACACCGACGCCCTGGCCCAGCGCATGCTGGACGAGGGCTATCTGATGGCCCCCGGCTCGCTGTTTCATGCGCAGCCGCAGGCCAGCACGCTGATGCGGATTAACTTTGCGACCACCCAAGACAGGGCGTTTTGGGAAGTTTTTATGCGCTTGCGGGGCAACATGTGACATTCGCAATAGTCTCAGCGTTTGCGACATGCGCTGATCGCATTCGCGGTCAAAATAAGTCCAATACATAGGTCTGAACAATTCGTATTGTTTGATAGCAAAGTTTGTTATGAAGTACGCCTAGCCCGCATATTTCACCGTGAGCGTCTTTTTGCAAGCTTTTCTCCTGTGATGCGGATCGCTTTTGCTCAAATCCAATTTGTACGCAGCAAAAAGACTCGACACCCACGGCATCGTTTTGGCGGGCGCAGGGACGCACGACCCTCGTCGCCAATGGCTCGGCCATTGGACTCCTCCTGTCGCACGCCCCTGCATCCCGCGAAAACGCGCCGTGGGTGCCGCCACAGTGAAATATGCGGGCTAGGAAGATTTAAGCGACAGTCAGTTTGAGACCTTGATTGTTTTTTTATGTCAGCGCCTGCTTGGAGTCTCTACACAGGGCTTTTCCAAAGGGCCAGATGGCGGGCGTGTTGCCAAGTTTGTGGGCACAGCGGAGCTTCACCCCAGCAAAGCTGCGCCTTGGATCGGTACAACGGTTATCCAGGCCAAGCACACCAATGGCTATAACCAGAACTTCTCTGAACCAGACTTCTGTAGCGTGACGGCACAGAACACTGTTCTGGGCAAGGAGGTTCTGCGAATCAAGAAACTTCGTGAGAGTCGGCAGCTTGATCACTACATGCTGTTTGCCAACCGACGGCTTGCGGGCAACGCTGAAAGTGAAATTCGTGCTTACCTCTCACGACAATGCGCCGTCCCCGAATCATCGATTTATCTATGCGGGTTGGAACAGCTTGAGATTTTTCTAAAAACATTTCCCGATGTAGCGATCAAAGCTGATCTATAAGAACAGAGTTGACAATTGATCTTGTTTTGGTAAAGGCCGGTATAAATCCAGCGGCCCTGGCGGAATCTGGACATTTCTACTTTGGGTTGACACGCAATACGTCTGTGTATGGCACCGTGGATATGCCAACGGGAAATACGACCCGCCTAGATGGCCCGCCAACACGCAGAACAGAAATCTTCCAAAACCCATACCAAAGCGTTCCATTGGCAGGACCAAGTAGTTCTTTAGAGCCACTGACCCTCTCCGACATCCAATCCCCCCTCCCCGCCGCCCGCCAATACTGGCTCAGCGCAGGCGCATCTGCTGCCCTGCTCGATGCGGCGGTGGTCGAGGTGGGTGCGCTGGTGCCCAACCTGGCCGGTATCACCATTGGCAACCAGATCACGCTGGATGTGGATGGCGCAGGCTGGGGCTGGTTTGTTGATGCGTCGCCAGCATCGCACCAGGAGTTTGTGGCCACGGATGAAAACCATGCGTTTGAGGCCGCTGAATTTGTAGCCGAACCCACCAGCCCCGCCCACGGCAAGCTGAACCTGCTCACCGTGCTGGTTCACGAGCTGGGCCACGTGCCAGGGAGCCTTTGCATAAGCTTTGCGGAACTGCGGCGAACGGATTGGGATGCAGCGCAAGGCGTCTTTTTGCAGCCAATAGCGGGGCTATTGGCAAATAAAGCAACGCGGCGATGCGCCCAAGTCCGTTTGATCGCAGGCCGCAAGGGTTATGCAGAGGCTACCCCGCCCGCACCACAGCCCTGATGACGATGCCCATGATGACAACCTGATGGCCCAGTTCCTCAATCCCGGCGTGCGCCGCATACCCGATGCCCACGAGATGGCCGCGCTGGCTGCCTTGCAAACCAGCGGCGACAAGCTGTTTGCGGTGGGTGCAACGTTTTCCACTGCTGTGCCAAATGCGTCAAATCCGCCGCCTACCCCCGCCCCGTGGCAACCCGTACACGTGCTGCCCCTCTTCACCGATGCAGTCGTGGGCTGGCATATATCAGGAGGAGGAGAGGGCACCGTCACACTGGACGGGCAAGGCAGCGTGGTGCCGGCTTAGCCGCGCACCTCCCCCTGGCCCAACACCACCCATTTCAACGAGGTCAGCCCTTCAATCCCCACCGGCCCGCGGGCGTGAAATTTGTCGGTGCTGATGCCGATTTCGGCACCCAGACCAAACTCGAAGCCGTCGGCAAAGCGGGTGCTGGCGTTAACCATCACGCTGGCTGAGTCGACCTCGCGCAAAAAGCGCTGGGCGTGGATGTGATTTGTGGTGACGATGGCGTCGGTGTGGTGGGAGCTGTAGTGGTTGATGTGGGCAATGGCTTCGTCAACGCCCGCCACCACCTTGATGCTGATGACGGGGGCCAGGTATTCCTCAAACCAGTCTTGCTCGGTGGCGGGTTTGACGAAATCGCTTACTACTGAATTGATAGCTGCTTGAGCAGTAATTACATGGGCTGCTGCCGGATCGCACCGCATTTCCACGCCTTTTTCGGCATAGACTGCCGCGATTTTGGGTAAAAAGTCGTGTGCCACGCCCGCCGCCACCAGCAAACCTTCAGCGGCATTGCAGGGGCTGTATTTCTGGGTTTTGGCGTTGTCGGCAATCGTCACCGCCATGGCTACGTCGCAGGGGTCGTCCACATACACGTGGCAGTTGCCGTCCAGGTGTTTGATGACCGGCACCTTGGCCTCGCGGCTGATGCGCTCGATCAGGCTTTTGCCGCCGCGCGGAATGATCACGTCGACATATTGCGGCATCGCAATCAGCGCGCCCACCGCTGATCGGTCGGTGGTTTGCACCAGTTGCACCGCGTCGGCGGGTAAGCCGGCGTCAGCCAAGGCCTGCTGCACCAACACGGCCAGTGCTTTGTTGGAGTCAATCGCCTCCGATCCGCCGCGCAAAATGGCTGCGTTGCCGCTTTTAATGGCCAGGCTGGCCGCTTCAATCGTCACATTCGGGCGACTTTCAAACACCATGCCAAACACGCCAATCGGCACCCGCATTTGCCCCACGCGAATGCCGCTGGGTTGCTGTTTCATACCGATGATTTCGCCAATCACGTCGGGCATGGCGGCCAACTGTTCACAGCCCTGGGCCACAGTTTCGATGACCTTGGGAGTGAGACGCAGGCGGTCAACCAGCGGTGCGGCCAGACCCGCGGCCTCGGCCCGCGCCAAGTCTTTGGCATTGGCGTCGGTCAGGCTGCTCAAGCTGGCGCGTAGCAACTGGGCCAGGCAGACAAGCGCTTTGCTTTTGATAGCAGCTGGTGCCCGCGCCATCTGCACACTGGCCACTTTTGCCTGTAAACCGAGGCTGGAAACGTATTCGGGAATGTTCAGGGCGTTCATGGCGCAGATTATCGCCACGCGATGATGGCAAATGATCGCCGCCTGCGGCGTGCACCACAGAGGACAGAAAACTTGACATCCTCCCGATAAGTTGTACTATGCAACTACAAAAGATCATACGCAGCCACCAATGGAGAAACCACCATGAAACAAACCATCCAGCTCCTCCTGATCGATCCGCAGAACGACTTCTGCGACCTGCCGGCGGACTGGTGCCCCATAGATGCCATGACCGGCACCCCGCTTCAGCCGGCGCTGCCGGTCGCCGGTGCCCACGCCGACATGCTCCGCCTGGCGGGCCTTATCCGCGAGGGGGCAGGCGGCATAGACGGCATCACCCTGACCCTGGACTCGCACCACCGGCTGGATATTGCGCATCCGACCTTCTGGAAGACGCCAGACGGGGGTGGCGTGACGCCTTTCACGCCCATCACTGCGTCCCAGGTGCGCACAGGCAGGTACCAGCCGCGCGATCCTGCGGCCTTGCCCCGCACTCTCGCTTACCTGGACGAACTGGAGCGCCGGGGGCGATACACCCTGATGGTCTGGCCCGTGCACTGCGAGATTGGCAGTTGGGGCCATGGCGTTCACGCCGCCGTCAAAAATGCATACAACGCCTGGGAAGAGGGTCGGCTGCGCATCGTCAATAAAGTCGGCAAGGGCAGCAACCCCTGGACCGAGCACTACAGCGCTTTCCAGGCCGAAGTGCCCGACTCGCAAGATCCAGACACCGAACTCAATCTCCCGTTGGTGTGGTCGCTGGACGAAGCCGACTGCATCGTCGTCGCCGGTGAGGCCAGCAGCCACTGCGTGCGCGCCACCACCGAGCACCTGGTCGCCAAACTGCCGTCGGGCCAGGCCTCCAAGGTGGTACTGGTCACCGATTGCATGAGCCCTGTGGGCGGGTTCGAGGCGCAGCACCAGGCATTTCTGGACGATATGGCCGCGCGCGGCGTGCAGCTGTACACCAGCACCCAGGTGCTTTCCATCCTGACCGCCAACGCCTGAACCCCATCGGAACGAGGAATTCCCATGCAAGCCATCATCCAAAGTCTGCTGGACACGGACCTGTACAAGTACACGATGTGGCAGGCCATGCTGCACAGCCACCCGCAGACGCAGGCCGAGTACAGCTTTGTGTGCCGCAACCAGCCGGCTTTCCCGTTGGCCGAGCTGTTGCACGAAGTCAATGAACAGCTTGACCACCTGTGCAGCTTGCGCTTGGCGCGCGGCGAGTTGGCCTACCTCGGTAGCCTGCGCTACATCAAGAGCGACTTTGTAGACTTCCTGCGCATCTTCAGCTTCCAACGGGAGTTCATCACCGCAAAAGCCGACGGTGATGCCCTGCGAATCCAGGCCGTTGGCCCGCAGGTTCATGTCATGGGCTTTGAAATCTTCGTGTTGGCGATCGTCAATGAGCTGTATTTCCGTCGTTTCGACGCGAAGGCCGCACGGGCACAGGGCCAGGAACGCCTGATGGCCAAGATCGGTTTGCTGCGCGACTTCTCCGCAGAGCCTGCGGCCCGCAACCCCTTTGAGTTCTTTGACTTCGGCGTGCGCCGCCGCTTCTCGCGCGATTGGCAGCGCGAAG
This sequence comes from Comamonadaceae bacterium, assembly GCA_013297875.1. Classification (GTDB taxonomy): domain Bacteria; phylum Pseudomonadota; class Gammaproteobacteria; order Burkholderiales; family Burkholderiaceae_C; genus JAAFIW01. Next base: position 22,240 of record JAAFIW010000001.1, read on the forward strand.
CGGTGACCATGCTCAAGCGTGAGGTGCCCCAGTATTTCAAGGGCACCTCCAACGTGCTGCTGGCCAAAGAGCTGGATCTGGTTCCCATTGGCACCATGGCCCACGAGTACCTGCAGACCTACCAGGCCTTGGGCGTTCGCCTACGCGACTTCCAGAAGGCGGCCCTGGAAGGCTGGGTTCAGGAATACCGTGGCGACCTGGGCGTGGCCCTGACGGACGTGGTCGGGATGGACGCCTTCCTGGCGGACTTCGACCTGTACTTTGCCAAGCTGTTCGACGGTCTGCGACACGACTCGGGCGATCCGTTCGCCTGGGGCGAAAAGGCGCTGGCCCACTACGCCCGGCTGCGGATCGACGCCAACGCCAAGCGCCTGGTGTTCTCCGATGGGCTGGATCTACAGACGGCCATCCGCCTGTACCGCGCATTTGCCAACCGCACGCAAACCGGCTTTGGCATCGGCACCAACCTGAGCAACGATGTCGGCCTGACGCCGCTGAACATCGTGATGAAGCTCACCGCCTGCAACGGACAGCCCGTGGCCAAGCTGTCGGACAGCCCTGGCAAGACGCTGTGCAATGACCAGACCTTCCTGGCCTATCTGCGCCAGGTTTTCAAGATCGCGGGGTAAACCATGCTCAAGATCACGGCTGCCCAGCTGAACTACACGATAGGCGACCTCACAGGCAATGTGGCGCGAATGATCGAGGGCGCGCGCAAGGCTTGGGCCGACCAGGCGGATCTGGTCGTATTTTCCGAACTGTCGCTCACGGCTTACTACCCGGCGGACCTGCTGGAGGAAGAGGGTTTCATGGATCGGGTGGAAGCGGCGTTCAAGGAACTGCTGCTCGCGTCCCGTCAGATTCCGGCGCTGTATTGGGTGGTGGGCTTGCCGGCTGGCCGTGAGGGTGCGGGCAAGAAACTGCGCAACGTGTTGCGCGTCATCCAGGGCGGTGAGGTGCTGCTCGAATATGCCAAGCAACTGCTGCCCACCTACAACATCTTCGACGAGCGCCGCCACTTTGAGCCGGGCCCCGACGTCGCCCGCGTGCTGCGAATCCGCGACACGCAGATCGGCCTGCTGATCTGTGAAGATGGCTGGAACGACGAAGGCGAGGATTACGCTGTCAACCCTTTTGCGCGACTGCGCGATGCGGCACCTGATCTTGTGGTGTCAATCAACGCCAGCCCGTCAAACATTGGCAAGCGCGAGCAACGCCACCAGATCTTCGGGGCGGCCAGCCGCCGCAACAGCCTGCCCATTTTGTATGTGAACCAGGTCGGTGGCCACGACCAACTGGTGTACGACGGCGCATCGTTTGCGGTCGAGCAGCAGGCGGGCGTGGTGTATGAAGCGCGCCGCTTCACCGAAGACATCACCACCTTGCGCTTTGAAAATGGCCGCTTCCTGACCCTGGCCGGCGACGCGCCTGCGCCGGTGCCGGTCGAAGGCCTGTCCACGCTGGCGTTTTATCGCCAGCAGATCGTGCTGGGTCTGCGCGACTATGCAAGGCGGTGCGGATTTCGCCAGGCGGTCATCGGCTCGTCGGGCGGGATTGATTCGGCGTTGACGCTGGCGCTGGCCGCCGAGGCGCTGGGTGCCGAAAACGTGGTGGCCGTCACCATGCCATCGCGCTTCTCGTCTGAAGGCTCGGTGAGCGACTCCGAGGTGCTGTGCCGCAACCTGGGCGTGACGCTCAAGCACCACGCGATTGCGGACATCGTCTCGCAGTTCACGCAGGGGTTTGAGGCGGCGTTTGGCACCGGCTTGCGCGGTGTCGCTCTGGAAAACCTGCAGGCGCGTGCCCGCGGCACCATCCTCATGGCGTACTCCAACAGCTTCGGCCACCTGCTGCTGACCACTGGCAACAAGTCGGAGATTTCAGTGGGCTACTGCACGCTGTACGGCGACACCAATGGCGGGCTCGGCCTGATCGGCGATCTCTACAAGACGGAAGTCTTCGCGCTGTCGCGGCACCTGAACCAAGCCGCCGGCCGCGAGATCATTCCGCTTGCGATCATCGACAAAGAGCCCTCGGCGGAGTTGGCTCCGGGCCAGAAAGATGTCGACAGCCTGCCCCCTTATCCGGTGCTCGACGAGATCCTCAAGCTCTTGATCGAAGGCCGCAGGCTTGCCGGATGGGAGTACGACAAGGCGCAAGCCTTTGTGAGCGAACTGCGCTCGGATGCGGCTGGCCAGGCACTGGTCGAGCGCATCCGGGGCATGATCGCCCGCAATGAATACAAACGGCGGCAATCGCCCCCCATCGTGCGGGTACGCGCCCGTGCCTTCGGTTCGGGCCGCCAGGTTCCGATAGCCGCCAAATGGCCTTGAGAAACAGCTGAAAGTACCCATGACAAACCTCGCCACCCCACACGATGTTGCCGTCTACATCGGCCGTTTCCAGGTGTTCCACCACGCCCAGCTGGCGCTGCTGCGCCGTGCACTGCAGGCGGCGCCGCAATGCGTGGTGGTGATGGGGTCTGCCTTGCAGGCCCGGTCTCCGCGCAACCCGTTCACCTGGGAAGAGCGGGCCCAGATGATCCGCCTGGCCCTGCCCGAGGCAGACCGCGCGCGGCTTAAGTTCTTGCCGGTTCGCGACTATTACGACCAGGCCCGCTGGGTCACGGCGGTGCGGGAGGGCGTCGGACAGCTCTTTCCAGGCCAGCACTCGGTCGTGCTGGTGGGCCACTTGAAGGACGCAACCAGCACCTACCTGCGGGACTTTCCGGGTTGGGCGCTGGACGATGCAGGATCACAGGGCGACATCCATGCCAGCAGCTTGCGCGACGCTTATTTCGGCGCGGCCCAAGATGGCTCGCTTGATGCCGCGCTCTCGGCCTTGGTCAGCCAGGCACCCGGCAGCACGCTGCAGTTCCTGCGCGCCTGGTCACATCTGCCAGCCTATTCGCAGCTGGCTCACGAATGGGAAAGCCTGCGCCGGGAAAAGGCGCTGTGGGCAGGCTCGCCGTATCCGCCGGTGTTCGTGACCGTCGATGCGGTCATCCAGTGCGGCCAGCAGGTGCTCCTCATCGAGCGGGGTCGCTCCCCGGGTAAGGGCTTGTACGCCGTGCCCGGCGGCTTTATCGAGCCTCGGGAAACGGCCTGGCAGTCGGCGCTGCGCGAACTGGACGAAGAAACCGGTTTGCGCTTGCTCGATACCGATATTCAAGCGGCCTTCAAGGCGGTTCAGGTCTTCGATCATCCCGACCGCAGCCAGCGGGGCAGGGTCATCACCCACGCCCACTGGTTCGATCTGGGGTCGCGCCGACCGCCGGAAGTGCGTGCTGGCGACGATGCTGCGGCGGTGCGGTGGGTGCCAATTGCCGAGCTGGCGGCCATGGAAGACCAGTTCCACGACGACCACTTTCACATGTTGGATTTTTTCTTTGGACTCACCGATCCCTCAAGAAGCCGCCGCTGACAGCGACAGGATGTGCCCCACCCGTGGGTCACCCCGCCCTGCCAGCACCTGCGCATAAGCGGCCTGCACGGCCGCCGTGCCGCTGTGGTGCTGCACCTGCACCCAGGGTGTGGGGCTGGTGGTGACTTTGGACAGAAAGCTGTGCCAGGCGGCAATCTGGCGCTCGCGGAAGCTGGCGGGGCCCCAGTCGCCCAGGCGTTTCTTGATTTGTGCAGGGGCGAAAAACAAGGTGGCTTTGGGGCCGGGCAGGTCACGGGCACCACCCAGGTTTTCCACGTGCGTGCCGCCAATCGAGCAGCTGTAGCGCAGCTGCGCAAAACGGGTGTGAATGGCGCGGCGCAAATCGGCATTGCCGGCAAAGTCCACATACACGCAGGGCGTATCAGCCGCCATCTGGTCCAGCTCGTCATAGGTCAGCACCAGGCTATAGCAGCCCAGGCTTTCGCAAAACGCGCGGTTGGCCGGCGAGGTCAGGCCGACCACCTGCAGGCCGGGACGCTGAATCATTTGAAAGGCCGTGCCGTAAGCGGTTTTGCTGGAGGCGCTGGACAGGATGGCACTCGGCTGCGCATGCGCGGTCGGTTCTGCGCTCGGCTGCGCATGCGCGGTCGGTTCTGCACTCGGCTGCGCATGCGCAGTCGGTTCTGATGTCTGGGCACCAAAGAAATCGTTGTCCGCAAAAAAATCATCAATCAACCACGAGGTGATGAACAGCGGGCGCAGCAGCGACTGCAAGGCCTCGGTGTCGGGTGTGTAGAAGGCATCGGTGCTGGTGCGGGTGTAGCTGTTGTAGACCGCGTGCAGCGCGGCGCGGTGGGCGGCACCATCGACGAAGCCAAATTCGTTGAGCCGCGTGGGCGTGAGCACCACGTGGCTGGCCGTGGGCCAGTAGCCATACAGGCGCTCGCCCACTGCCACGCCAGGGCACAAGGTTTGCACCACGGTGGCAAAGCCCCACACCGGAATCACGCCCCAGCCGTCTTGCTGGGTGGGGAAAAACTGCCAGTAGTTCATCGCATCACCGAAGGCGGCATAGGTGATGTTGTTGGAAGTCAGCGCAAACGATTCGACCTTCAGGCGAACCTGGCCATCTTGCAAAGGCGCATCGGCCTGGGTCTGCAGCTGGGTGGTGGGCAGCGCATCTTTGCGCACGAGGAGTGTGGTGGTATTCATGGGTGCGCACCCTAATGCAAACGGCCCGCCGATTCAAGACCGGCGGGCCGCTTGGGAGACAGATATGTATCAGACCAACGCAATGGTCACGTCAATATTGCCCCGTGTGGCGTTGGAGTAGGGGCATACCTTGTGGGCGGTGTCCACCAGGTCTTGGGCGACGGCGCGATCCATGCCGGGCAGGCTGATGTTCAGGCGGGCGGCGATACCAAAACCGGCCGGTGTGGGACCCAGGTCGACCTCGGCATCAACCGCAGCATCAGTGGGTACGGCCAGCTTTTTCATGCCAGCCACGTGCTTCATGGCACCCATGAAGCAGGCGGAGTAACCTGCGGCAAACAGCTGCTCGGGGTTGGTGGCAGTGCCCGCGCCGCCCAGCTCTTTGGGCGCGGACAGTTTCACGTCCAGCAGGCCGTCGCTGGATTTGGAGGCACCATCGCGGCCACCGGTGGTGTGGGCTTTGGCGGTGTACAGCACTTTGTCGAGAGGTGTGGTCATGGCAGGAGTCCAATATTTCAGGTTGTGGTTGAGGAAATGACAAGAGCCGAGATTATTGGCGCTTTCATGTGTCAATGCTGACAGCACTGGCCGGTGTCCCTATCGGCGCTGGGGCGGCCTTGGGCAGCGCATTGGAACGCGGCCCCACATGCTCCACCGATGCGCCACGCACCGGCATCAAGTCGTCCAGCATGCCGTCCAGGCACATCATGTCGCGGTAGGTGCCCAGGCCCAGCAGCGGCGGGCCGGCCACGTCGCGCATATGGTGGTCGCCCAGCATCCAGCGCAGCACCCAGATACGCGCAGCGCGTGTGGGCCAGACCCGCGTGAGTTCTTTCAGCAGTTGCGGGTCGCTGAGCAGCTCTTCATGGGCCGTCGACGGCTGCTGCCACATCGGCGCGTTCTGGCCAAACCGGTTGCGAAACGCATCCCGCGCGATGTTCCATTCGTTTTGCTTGTTCAACTTACGGTACAGCTCCAGCAACTCCAGAAACACCCAGGGGCTGGTGTAGCGAAAGTCCACCAAATGCTCTTGCAGCAACAGGGTGGCGGCGACCACGTTGCCGCGCTTGAGGCGCTTATACAGACGCCGCTCCAGCTGGTGCAGGTCAATCAGCGTGGCTTCGCGGCGCGAGGTGGTCTCGCCAATGCCAGTCACATAAATCGAACGCGCCGCCTCACCTGGATCAGGGCTGTCGGGCAGGATGTCGTCCAGGCTGAGCGGTGGCGGTACCAACGGGCCCTGGTGCTCGCCGATGAACTGCTCGGTGCTCAGACTTTGCTGCGTGTCCACTGGCATGCTGGACAGGCTGGGTTGCACGTTGGCCCAGAACACCGAGTCGTGCTGCTCGCGCAGTGCCCGCACCTTCTTGCGATGGCTGAGCCAGGCAAAACCGGCCACCGCTGCGCCCACGCCCAGAGCCGCCCAGGCAAACGTGGGCAGACCACCCAGGGTATCGCCGGGTTTGACCGGGTCAACGACCGGCTTGCTCGCAGACGCGGCTGGCCGCACAGGCCTTGCTGCGGGCGTCGGTGTCAGAGGAGCAGCGGTGGGCGTTGCCGCGTTGGCAGACGGCTGGGCGCTGTCATCAGCGGAGGCGGCTGCAACCGGTGGTGCGCTCGGGCTGCCAGAGCCCACAAGCGATGGCCCTGCGGGTGTTTCGGGCCCTGCAGGCGGGCGATCCTCTGGCACACGGCCCAACGCCTCCGAGCGCCGCAGCGGCAGCGGGGGCAAGTCAGCATCGTAAATACCGGGCTTTTCCTGGCTCATGGGTCAGATCTGGGTCGCGCGTTCAGCAGGTGATGGGCGAAAGGTTTGGCGAGCACATCAGGTCGCGCAAAGTACACGATGTTACAAGCCTTGGGTCCGGCGTCTGAAAAAACCCCAGGCGAACACTCCGTGTATTGTGTGTTGACTACAAAAACGTGCATTTTCAACATGACCCCTGAACAACGCGCGGTGCTGCCGCAATACCTGTTACCCAAACACCTGCTGACGGCGCTGGCCGGCCGTGTGGCCCATCTGAAGGCGCGCACATTCACGCAAGCGCTGATACGCCGCTTTGTGGCCCGCTACCAGGTGAACATGGCCGAGGCTGCCGACCCCCGCATAGAAAGCTACGCCAGCTTCAACGAGTTTTTCACCCGCCCGCTGCGCGCAGGCGCGCGGCCACTGGCGCAGGCCGACTTTGTGTGCCCGGTCGACGGCGCGGTGAGCCAGTTGGGCGCAATTGACGGTGACCAGATTTTTCAGGCCAAGGGCCACCACTACAGCACCCGCGCGCTGGTGGGCGGCGATGCCGCACTGGCCGCGCAGTTTGAAGGCGGCAGCTTTGCCACGATTTACCTGGCCCCCAAGGATTACCACCGCATTCACATGCCCTGCGCGGCCACGTTGCAGCGCATGGTTCATGTGCCGGGCGAGCTGTTTTCGGTCAACCCCACCACGGCGCGCGGCGTACCCGGTTTGTTTGCTCGCAATGAGCGGGTGGTGTGCGTGTTTGACACCGCACACGGCCCGTTTGTGCAGGTGCTGGTGGGTGCCACCATCGTGGGCAGCATGGCCACCACCTGGCACGGCCAGGTCAATCCGCCGCGCACCGGGCAGCTGCGGGAATGGACATATGCAAACCAGCGCATTGCCTTTGCGCAAGGCGATGAAATGGGCCGCTTTTTATTGGGCTCCACCGTGGTGCTGCTCTGGCCCAAAGGCGTGATACGCCTGAACCCGCAGTGGAAAGAAGCGCTGCCGGTTCGTCTGGGACAGGCCATGGGCAGTCTGGTCAACTCAGGAAAACAAGCGTAAACAGTGTGCAGCCCTTGTGAATACTGCTCAACCAGCTATTCAATTTATAGCAAACAAAACCACCGTCAAATTCACGGATCCTGCCGTCTGCGGTAAACAGGGCCATAGCGCTCGATGTTGGGCATCTCGCGTGCCAACACAGGCAGCCACAGGTTCTCACGGGTCGATGTGGCGCGGGTGGGTGCACCGCAGAACACCAGGCGGTCTTGCTGCCAGCTGCCGTCCCACAGTTCCAGCAGTTCAAAGCCCATGTCACTGGTTCGTTGGGTCATCACGCCCACCATCAATTGCTCCTGGTGGTGTTGCACCAAGATTTTCAGAATGAAGCGAGTGCCCCTCAAGGGCTTGAGCAGTGCTTCGCGCGCAGGTTCCCACTGGCTGCTACCCGGTGCAGTTTCGCAGCAATACAGCAAGCTCAGGCCACGGGCTCCCACCACCAGGCGACAACCGTTGGGCAGTCGGGCGACGTTGAACAGCGACACGGCCAAGCCGGTGTTGTGCGGGCTGGCATGACGAGGGCCCTGGCTCTTGCTGACCCGCTGGTGCCACACCTGCCCATTTGGGCTTAACGAGAAGTTCTCCATCGACTCATCCGGGTTGACCAGCAAGACGGTGGTGCGTCGCGGCACAGCCGGGTCGGGCGGGATGGCGGGTCGGGCGGCGTCTGCAGCTGGTCGGACGTGCGCGCTGGTGATGTCGGCTCCACGACCAGAGTCCCAACCCAAATCGGTACCGGTCACCATGGTGTTGAACGCGGGCATGTTCACTCCAGGTTCAGATACACCGAGTCGCGCTCATCAGTCTGGCGCAGTTGGTAGACCGGGCCGCTGCGCTGCACCTCGGGTAACTCGTCGGCAATCCGCTTTTGCCAGGCGCTGCTAGCCGACGACCGGGCACGCCGCGGGACTTTGCTGATGATGGGCGTTTCGTTGACCCAAGTACCGTCCCACAACTCCAGCAGCCGATAGCCGCCCGGGCTGGCCCGCTGGGTGACCACACCAATCAGCAGCAAATCGTCTTTCGTTCGCAGCATGATTTTGTCGATGCAAATCGTGCCTTCCGGCGGGTTCATTGGCACATCGCGCGGGGCATGCCAGCGCCCCGAATCGGCCGCGGTTTCGACGCAAAACTGCAAGCTCAAGCCTTGGGCACCCAGCACCATGCGTCGCCCGTCAGGCAGCGCGGCCACATTGAACACATGAGCTGGCAGCCCGGTGCAAAACAGGCGTGCCGCACTGTCCGCATAGCGGCCCACCAAGTGGTGCCAGACGTAACGATCTGGGCGAATGGCGAAAACCTCCTGCACGCCTTTGACGTTGGTCAACACCACACTGCCATGCAGCAAATCCGCGTCGGTCAGACGCGGCAAGCTGCGGTTGCCTGGGTTCAGCGGCACGGTATTCATGTGTTGCATTGTGTTTCTGGCTTCAAACAAATGCACGCTCGCCAACTCTCGCACGCTCTCGCAACCTCTCGCGTGCGACCGGTGAATCCCGCGGCGCAAATTGACAACCAAAATGCCGTCTAGCCCATGCCGAAATTGCTCAAGCAGCTATTAATAAAATAGCAGCATTGCGCTGGAAAACGCTCAAACCTCGCTGAGAACAGGCAGGCTGAGTGTGAACACAGCGCCACCGCCGGGCCGGTCGCCATACGCAAGATGGCCGCCATGCATGGATGCAATGCGCTGCACGATGTACAGACCCAACCCCAGGCCCAGGCCGTCGCCAGCCGTTGGCGATCCCCGTGCAAAGGGCGAGAACACCGGGTCGCGTTGAGCCGCCGGCAAACCAGGGCCACGGTCTTGCACCTGAAGTTGCCAGCGGCGTTGGCCAAGCTCTTCGGCTTCTTGCCAACTCACTTCAACCTGCGCGCCAGTGGTGTCGTATCGGCAGGCGTTTTCCAGCAGGTTGCGCAGGGCGATTGCCAGCAAAGCCTGATCGCCTGGCAGGCTGGCGTTGACAGGCTTATCGAGCGGCCACTGCACACGCTGCGCCACCTCGTCGCGCAGCAGGCCCTGCACGGCCGCTTGCACATCGGCCAGGCGCACGCGGGTGTGCAGTGACAGCGGTTGCGATGCGCCCTGGCGCTCATGCGCCAAGCAGGTTTCTACCAAAGCGGCCATTTGGGCCAGGCTGGTGTCGATGCGGTCAAGCCGGGTGTTTGTCGCCTGGGTGGTGGGATGGGTGGTGATACCTACATCCGCTGGCCCCAGGAGTTGGCGCAGGTTGTAGCCCGCGCTTCGCGCCACGGCCAGCGGGCCACGCAATTCGTGCGCCACCATCGCCAGAAAGCTGCGTTGGTCGCTTGCTATCTTTTCCGATGCTTCCCGCAGCAAGCGCTGCGTGGTGACCTCACGCTGATAGGTGTCGCGTTGCACGCTCACCAAACGCATGCGCTCAAACAGCGCAAAGCTGAGCAGCAGCACGTGCAGCACCATGCCAGTGGTAAAGCCATGCAGCCGTGCCCAGGCAGGGCTGTCATCAATGGTGCCCGACAGCACCAGGAACAAATAGGCTTGTGCTAGCACATTGCTGAAAATGCCCAACCACACCAGTCGGTCGTACGGGCTGCCGCGCAACAGGCGACCGCTGGCGGCCCATAGCGGCAGCAGGGTTCCGACGATTTTGACGATCACGATGCCAGGAATCAACCAGCGCCACTGCGGCCAGATACACGCCACCGCGCCGACCAGACCCACCGCCGAGAGCGTGAAAAATGCCCACTTGAACAAGCGGGCCTGGTGGATGTCGTACAAAAAATAGTGGCAGAAAACCGCGTAAGCGGTGACGCTCAGGCAGGTTGCCACCGGCGGAATTCCATCGCCCAGCAAGTACCACTGCGAGGGAAAATGCAGAGGCAAATAGGCCGCACTGAGCAGCACAAAGGTCACAGCCACATAAGCCACAAACGCCACGTACACGGCCTGACGAAACACAATGCCCTGCACCACACTGGTCAGCAGGAGCAGCAGCACGGCCCCTATGCCCAAGGTCTGTAGTTGACTGGTACGGTTGGAATCGGCGGCAAACAGGCTGGCGTGCCAGATACGTGCGTTCACCCACACCGTGCTGTCGCTCTCCACGCGCAGGTAGTAGGTGGTGGGTTGGGCCTGCGGCGACAGCGCAAACACAAAGTTGTTGTACGGGATGTCGCGGGTGGAAAACGGACTGCGGTCGCCGGTCTGACGCCGCGAAAACCCACCGCCGGGCAGTTGCTCGTACAGCTCCACACGATCCAGCAGCGCCGGCGCAATTTCAAGCCACCACTGGCGCGCGCGCACCTGGCTGTCCGACACCGAGAAACGCAACCAGAATGCCCGGTTGTCATAGCCCACCGCAAAGCGACCGTTCAGGGGCTCAAAGGTGGCCTGTTGCATTTGCGCCAGAGTTTGCACACGCGAGGCATCGACCGCCAGAGAAAACCGCTTGCTGATGTCCACCACATCCGGCTGCTCGGGCAAGCTCAAGTTGCCCGACACGTCCGCATCGAGGGCTGGCGCGGATGCAGCCGGGCCGCAGGCCAGAACCAACAGCCCCAGGCCCAGTGCCAGGCCTACGCGTCGACGAAAATGGCAAAAGCTTTGCCTGAAAAGGCACCACAACACAGAATAGCCCTGCACCATGCGCGTTGATCCGTTAGCCAAACCAGTCATCATTGTGGTCGAAGACGACCCCGCGCTACGCGAGGAAACGGTGCTGTCGCTGCAACTGGCAGGGCTGGTTGCCGTGGGCGCGGCAGATGGGCGCATGCTGGATCAGTTGATGAACGCCAACCTGGTGGGGCCTGTCGATCTGGTGGTGCTCGATGTGGGCCTGCCTGGCGCATCGGGCCTGGAAATTGCCGCGCAACTGGCCACGCGTTCACCCCCGGTGGGCATTGTGATGCTGACCGGACGCGGCTTGACGGATGAACGCGTACAAGGCCTGCAACAGGGTGCCGACGCCTATCTGGTCAAACCCGCTGACCCGCGCGAGTTGGTGGCCACCGTGCAAGCTGTGCGCAGGCGCATGCAGCAAACCCCAGCGCCCGACGGCTGGCGACTGGGTGGCGGGGCGCGCACCTTGTCGTATGGCCAGGCCCTGCCCGCCCTGCCGTTGACCGACTTGCAAAGCCGCTTGCTACTGGGTTTTCGCCAGGTTCCGGTCGGCCAGACCGTGGGCCGCGAGGTGCTGATAACCGCCCTGGGCCAGGACGCGCACGAGGCTGACCCCCACCGCCTGGAAACCCTGGTCAGCCGCCTGCGCCAGAAAGTGCGGGCGCATTGGGGGCAAGACCTGCCGCTGCAAGCCGTGCCGGGGCAAGGCTACGCGCTCACCCAGCCGATTGCTTTTGAGGTGTGATGACCACAATGAACCATGACCTGGCCTGTCGGCCTGGATGACCTGATGACCCAACCACGACCCGAATCAAAGATAGCCTCTGTCCGCGCCGCCCTGATTGACCTGGACGGCACGCTGGTGGACACCCTGGGCGACTTCACGGTCGCTATCAATGCCATGTTGGCTGACTTGCAGCTACCCCCCGTAAGTCATCAAGTGGTGGAACACGCCGTGGGCAAGGGCTCGGCTCATTTGATTGATTCAGTGCTAAAAGTGGCACTAGCCCATGCAAATACTGCTCAAACAGCTATTGATTTGGTAGCGCTCAACCAGCTTGGCTGGCAACACTACCAACGCCACTACCGTGCCATCAACGGCCAGCACGCCACTGTCTACCCCGGTGCCCTGGAAGGCTTGCAACAGCTGCGATCGTGTGGCCTGCCACTGGCCTGCGTGACCAACAAACCCACCGAATTTGCCGTGGCTCTGCTGCAGGCCACGCAACTGGATGGTTTTTTCAGCCATGTGTTTGGCGGTGATTCATTCCCCGAGAAAAAGCCCCACCCCATGCCCCTGCTAAAGGCCTGCGAGGCCCTGGGCACCCTACCCGCCCACACGCTGATGGTGGGTGATAGCGTGAACGATGCGCAGTCCGCACGTGCAGCGGGTTGCCCGGTGGTGCTGGTCAGCTATGGCTACAACCACGGGGTGCCGGTTGACCAGGCCCAGCCCGATGCCTTGATCAGTTGTTTGACTGACCTGGTGCCACTGCTTTCTTGCCCAGCAACGCGTCTTTGAGGTTGCGGTCTGCAGGGGATTTGCCCAGCCAGATGCTCATCATGGCGGTGAAAAACTCGGGCTCTTTAAATGGATCGCCCTGAACCTGACCTTTGATGGTGATGATCGTTCCCGTACCGGGAATCCAGTCAATGGTGAAGTTATCGCCCGTAGCCATTTTTTTCTGATCGGCAAAAATCTGGCCCATGCGCACCAAACCACCCACCACCTTGGAAAAATCAGTGCGCGAGACGTTGTCTTCCACCGAACGGGTGAACAGCTTGCCCAACTCGGTTGAATCGATGTCGCGCAGCATCGTGATGGTTATGCGCTTGGCACCAGGCATGGCCAACACCTCTTCGGGTGCTTCGGTTTTTTTAGGCAAGTACAAACCTGCCGTATAGACCTTGACGATGGCGCGGTAACGCGTGCCTGCGCCGTTGAGCACCAGCTTGCTGCCACGCAAGTCCATCGTTTCCTGAAATTTGACGCCGTTGACATCGGTGGTCTGAGCATGCGCGCTCATCACGGCACCTGCCATCAAACCCAGAGTCAATACCAAAGCTTTAAACAAATGCATCCATCGCTCCAAAGTGTTTACAAAGTCATCGTTGATAAATTGATAGAGCAATTGTGCGAACCGGCTGTAGACCTGTGCAACAGGGTTTGTGTGGAGCGCAAGACACCTTTGCTACACTTTTGACATGGTCATTCAACACAACACATCCGCAGGCCGCGCCGAGACCCGTTGCGCCGACCGGGGAGCCTGGCCCTGGCGGCCCTGGACTTTTCCCATTTGATGTCTTGCACGGCAGCTTCGCCGTGTTCCTCTTGGTTGATGACAGCGGTGCAAACTCACGTGACACGCGCCGCTTTCAAAATGCGACACCCACCGTCGCCGGATGCTTCACATGATCACTGAACTTGAATTCAAAAGCCTGGCGCAAGCTGGCTACAACCGCATTCCGCTGATGGCCGAGGCCTTTGCGGATCTGGAAACCCCGCTGTCGCTGTATCTGAAGCTGGCACACCCCAAAAACGCCGGGCGTTTGAGCTTTCTGCTCGAATCGGTGGTGGGTGGCGAGCGCTTTGGCCGTTACAGCTTCATCGGCCTGCCCGCGCGCACCCTGCTGCGCGCCCGGGGCTTTGGCACACAAGCCACCACCGAGGTGGTGACCGATGGCCAGGTGGTAGAAACCCAGGCTGGCAACCCGCTGGACTTTGTGGCGGCGTACCAACAACGCTTCAAGGTGGCGCTGCGCCCGGGTCTGCCGCGTTTTTGTGGAGGTCTTGCCGGCTACTTTGGCTACGACGCAGTGCGCCACATCGAGAAAAAACTGGAAAACTCCTGCCCGCCCGACACCCTGGGTTGCCCCGACATTTTGTTGCTGCAGTGCGAAGAGCTGGCCGTGATCGACAACCTCTCGGGCAAGCTGTATTTGATTGTCTATGCCGACCCGGCCCGACCCGAGGCCTATGCCAACGCCAAGAAGCGGCTGCGCGAGTTGAAAGAGCAACTCAAATACTCGGTCAGCGCGCCGGTGGTCAAGCCCGCACAAAGCCACCCGGCCGAGCGCGAGTTTGCCAAGGCCGATTACATCGCTGCGGTAGAGCGCGCCAAAGAGCTGATCGCGGGCGGCGACTTCATGCAGGTGCAAGTGGGCCAGCGCATCAAGAAGCGCTACACCGAATCGCCCTTAAGCCTGTACCGCGCCCTGCGCTCGCTGAACCCCAGCCCCTACATGTATTACTACAACTTTTGTGGCGCGGATGCGGTCGGCAGCGACCTGCACGTGGTCGGCGCATCACCAGAGATTCTGGTGCGCCAGGAGCAGGTCACGTACCAGGACAAACAGGCCCAGAAGATCACCATCCGCCCCCTGGCCGGCACCCGCCCCCGCGCCGCCTCGCCCGAGCGCGACAAGGCGGTAGAGCAAGAACTCATCAACGACCCCAAAGAGCGCGCCGAGCACGTGATGCTGATCGACCTGGCCCGCAACGACATCGGCCGCATTGCCCAAACCGGCACAGTGAAAGTGACCGAAGCCTTTGCCGTGGAACGCTACAGCCACGTGATGCATATCGTGAGCAATGTGGAAGGCATCCTCAACGATGGCATGAGCAACATGGACGTGCTGCGCGCCACCTTCCCAGCAGGTACCCTGACCGGTGCCCCCAAGGTTCACGCGATGGAACTGATCGACCAACTGGAGCCCAGCAAGCGCGGCCTGTACGGCGGGGCGTGTGGCTACCTGAGTTTTGCAGGCGACATGGACGTGGCCATTGCGATTCGCACCGGGGTGATCAAGGATCAGATGCTGTACGTGCAGGCTGCCGCGGGGGTGGTGGCGGACTCGGTGCCCGAGCTGGAATGGCAGGAGACCGAGGCCAAGGCCCGGGCCTTGCTGCGGGCGAGTGAACTGGTGGAGGAGGGTTTGGAATGAATACCGAAGAATTTTTGAACGCAGAGGACGCGAAGGATTCGCAGAGTACGCAGAAGGACAGCCAGCTGTTTGAGAACGATTTCTCTCACGCAATCATCGGATCTGCTGTTGAAATTCAGCGCGTGCTGGGTATCGGGCTGCTCGAAAGCGCGTATGCAGCAGCACTTGCTGTTGAATTTCTACAGCGAGGCCTGGCCTTCGAGCGGGAAGTGCCCATCAACGCCGTATACAAAGGTCAATCGCTGGGCTTGGCATACCGGGCAGACTTTGTGGTGGAAGGCAAAGTCATTCTCGAAATCAAAGCGATTGAAACAGTGACTCCGGTACATCGAGCTCAGCTGTTGTCGTACCTGCGGGTATCCGGCATCAAGTTAGGCTTATTGATTAACTTTCATGCCTTTCCAATCGTCAAAGGCATCCACCGAATGGTCAACAAGTTATGAACACAAGCGCTTTTCACTTTGGCTGTTCCCTTCTGCGCCCTCTGCGAATCCTCTGCGTCCTCTGCGTTCAAAACTGCCCCCTAGCCTGCAAAAGGGTTACCCCATGAACCTCTTGATGATCGACAACTACGACAGCTTCACCTACAACCTGGTGCAGTACTTCGCCGAGCTGGGCGCGCGTGTTCACGTGTTTCGCAATGACGAAATCACACTGCAAGGCATCGCCGACCTCAAGCCTGACCGCCTCGTCATTTCCCCCGGCCCGTGCTCTCCCGCCGAAGCGGGCATTTCCGTGCCCGCCATCCAGCACTTTGCCGGCAAGCTGCCCATGCTGGGCGTTTGCCTGGGCCACCAGAGCATTGGGGCGGCGTTTGGGGGGAAGGTCATCCGCGCACAGCAGCTCATGCACGGCAAAACCAGTGTCATCACCACCACCGGCGCAGGTGTGTTTGCGGATTTACCGACCACCTACACGGTGAACCGCTACCACTCCCTGGCGATTGAGCGCGCCACCTGCCCGCAGGTGCTGGAGGTCACAGCCTGGACGGACGATGGCGAGATCATGGGGGTGCGGCACCGGGAGCTGGCCGTTCAGGGTGTGCAGTTCCATCCGGAGTCCATCCTCACCGAGCACGGCCATGCCTTGCTCAAAAACTTCCTCGATCAACGCTCTTAATTTGATAGCTGCTTGAGCAATAAACTGCTGGGCGAGTAGCCTAAAACGCTTAAAACTGGAGAGCCTCATGCCCATCACCCCCCAAGAAGCCCTGCAACGCACGATCGAGCACCGCGAAATCTTCCACGACGAAATGCTGAAAGTCGTGCGCCTCATCATGTCGGGCGAGATGTCGCCGGTGATGATGGCGGCGCTCATCACCGGGCTGCGCGTCAAGAAAGAAACCATTGGCGAAATCACGGCCGCCGCGCAGGTGATGCGCGAGTTTTCCACCAAGGTGCATGTGGCTGACAAAACGCATCTGGTGGACATCGTGGGCACCGGCGGCGACGGCTCGCACACCTTCAACATCTCCACCTGCAGCATGTTTGTCGCCGCCGCCGCCGGTGCCAAAGTCAGCAAGCATGGCGGGCGCAGCGTCAGCAGCAAATCGGGCAGTGCCGATGTGCTGGAGGCCTTGGGCGTGAACATCAACCTGTCGCCCACGGCCATTGCCCAGTGCATTGACGAGGTGGGCATTGGCTTCATGTTTGCCCCCAACCACCACAGCGCCATGAAGCATGTCGCCCCCATCCGCAAAGAGCTGGGCGTGCGCACCATCTTCAACATCCTGGGGCCGCTGACCAACCCGGCCAGCGCACCCAACATTTTGATGGGCGTGTTCCACCCCGATCTGGTGGGCATTCAGGTGCGCGCCCTGCAACGCCTGGGTGCCGAGCACGCCGTGGTCGTCTACGGCCGCGACGGCATGGACGAGGTCAGCCTGGGCGCGGCCACCCTGGTGGGCGAGCTGAAAAACGGCGAGATCCGCGAATATGAAATTCACCCCGAAGACTTCAAGCTACCCATGGCCAGCAACCGGGCGCTGAAGGTCGAGTCTGCAGAGCAGTCGCGCCACATGCTGCAAGCCGTGCTCAACAACGAAACGGGTGCCGCGCGCGACATCGTGATCTTGAACGCCGGCGTGGCTCTGTATGCCGCCAATGTGGTCGATTCGATGCTGGGCGGCGTAGATGCTGCACGTGCAGCTATTGAATCAGGAGCAGCCAAAGCCAAACTCAAGGCGTTTGTGCAGGCCACATCCAGTGCCAGTGTCCAAGCCACAACCTGGGGCGCGCTGTGAAAACAGGCGGGCTGGTGCAGCGCACCGGCCGAACCTGCGCGGCGGCTTTGCTGGCGCTGTCTTTGACGGCTTGTGGTGACAGCATCTTTCCCTGTGCCCCTGAAAAAGACTGGGCCGTGCAGTCCCTGGGCATGGCCTTGCCCAAGCCGCCCCCTATCAACCTGAGCCAGCTGGAAACCAACACCATTGCCGCCCATTACCGGGGCCCCATTGCCATGCTGGCCAAGTTGCAGGCGGGTGACTATGCCGCCGTGCAAGCCTATTGGGACCAGGCAGCGGCCTTGCCGACTGCGCAAGAGCAGTTTGCGGTGATTTACGAAACCATGGGTGCGCTGCAAGGGCGGGGTTTATATTTTTTGGGTGCCACAGACGCTTGGTCGCAAGCCCAGCCCAACTCACAAGCCGCGCGCTTCGTGCTGGGCTTGGTGTATGCCAAGGCTGCGTGGGAGGGGCGTGGCACGGGCCTGGCCAGAAACACCTCCGAGCAACAGTGGCGCTTGTTCGCCCTTCGCTTCGGTCAAGCTGAAATGTTGCTGGAGGGCCTGGCTGCCCAAAAGGGTTTTTACAGCCTGGCCGCGCGTGCCGCGCTGGTGGACGGGTACTTTGCGGCAGGCCAGACCGCGCGCGGATTTGCCGTGTATGAATCGCTGATTGACAACGTGCCGCGCTTTGCGTTTCTATACCACGACGCCATGGGTTTCTTGCACCCCGCATGGGCAGACGAGGCCACCCGCAAGCGGCAGGCGCAGCGGCTGCAAGCGCTGGCTGCAGCCAACAAACTCAGCGTGATCGACAGCTTGACGTTGGCGCAAACTGCGCAAAGTTTCACTGATCCCACCGATCGTCAAATTGCGCGAAACCCCAATCCACAAGCCTGGCGGCCGTACTGGCTGGCACGTGTGAAGCAGGCACCCACGGTAGTCAACCTGCGCAATTGGCAAGACCAGGAGGTGGCCGTGAAAAACTGGTCTGCCGTGGTCGAAATTTCTGATCGCGTGCTGCTGCAAGTGCCACACCACCGCACCGCCTGGTATCTGAAAGCCTATGCCTTGAAAGAGCTGGGCCAAAACGCCCCCGCGTTTTCCGCCACCCTGGCCGCTGCGGTGCTGGGTCAGGACACGGCCATGACGCAACTGATTGATTCGCACATTCAAGGCAGTCTGGGGCGCACCGCCAAAGACTTCACCGGCATGTATGAATACTGCAAGCTGGGTGCCGCGCTGGGCCTGCCCGCTGCGGCCAACTGCATGGCATCGGCCCACGTGGAAGGCTTTGCAGGCGTGCCCGTGGACGAGGCGCAGGCAGGCAGCTGGTATCTACAAGCGGCGCGCGGCGGCTATGCCAATGCCCAGCACGACCTGGCCGTCAAGTTGCCGGCTTTGGTGCCAGGGTCTGCGCAGGCCAAGCAAGCCGCGTATTTCTGGCTGAGCCAGGCGGCCAGCCAAGGCCAGCCGTTTGCACAAACCAAACTGGCGGCCCAGCCCAAACCGCCGCGCAGCTGGGGCTGCAAAGCGCAAGATCTCGCTACGCAGTCGAGCGATTGGTACGCACGTTTTTTAGAAAATTTTTAACCATGTCTGACATCCTCAATCAAATCATCGCCGTCAAGCGCGAAGAAATCGCCGCTGCCCAGCGCCGCCAACCATTGGAAGCCGTGCGAGCCGATGCGCACAGCCGCGTGCTGACGCGCGACTTTGTCGGTGCGCTGCGCGCCAAAATTGCCGCTGGCCACAGCGCGGTAATTGCCGAGATTAAAAAAGCCAGCCCCAGCAAAGGCGTGCTGCGCGAAGACTTTATTCCCGCTGACATTGCGCAAAGCTATGCCGAGGGCAATGGCAAAAAAGGCGCTGAGCTGGTCAACGCCGCCTGCCTGTCGGTGCTGACCGACAAGCAGTTTTTCCAGGGCCAGGTCGACTATTTGAAGCAGGCCCGCGCCTCGTGCGACCTGCCGGTGCTGCGCAAAGACTTCATGGTCGATGAATACCAGATTTACGAGTCGCGCGTGATGGGAGCCGATGCCATTTTGCTGATTGCCGCCTGCCTGGACGATGCACAAATGGCCCACCTGGAGGCCGTAGCCCACAGCCTGGACATGGCGGTGCTGGTCGAGGTGCACGACAGCGCCGAGCTGGCCCGCGCGCTCAAGCTGAAAACCCCGCTGATCGGCATCAACAACCGCAACCTGCGCACCTTCGAAGTGAGCCTGGACAACACCCTGGCTCTGCTGGCCGATGTACCGAAGGACCGCTTGCTGGTCACCGAATCGGGCATTCACAGCGCCGCCGACGTGCAGCGCATGCGGGCCGCTGGCGTGCATGCGTTTTTGGTGGGCGAGGCCTTTATGCGCGCAGACGAACCCGGACAAGCGCTGGCGCAGTTGTTTGTCTTATGATTTTTGCTACATAAACAATAGCTGGTTGAGCTTATGGGACGTGCACGTGAAGCCGATTTGGCACTGATTCAAGGAAAATCCGACCCGTTGACGGGCTGGAGCCCGGCGCACTGGCCAGTTGCGCCCGACTGGGTGCCCAGCGTCAGCGCGTTCCTGTCCAGCCCGGTGGGCCAGCAACTGGCCCGCTTCATCCAGCAACGCCTGCAAGCCGGTGCCGTGGTCTACCCCGCGCAGCCGTTTCGCGCACTGCAACTCACACCGCTGTCCGCCGTGCGCGTGGTCATCCTCGGGCAAGACCCCTACCACGGCCCCGGCCAGGCTGAGGGCCTGGCCTTCTCGGTGGCCCCCGGCCAGCGCCTGCCGCCCTCGCTGCGCAACATCTTCAAAGAGCGCCAGCGCGACCTGGGCTTGCCCCCGCCTGCGCAGGGCTCGCTCGTGGGCTGGGCGCAACAAGGCGTGCTGCTGCTCAACACCTGCCTGACGGTGGAACAAACCCAACCCGCCAGCCACGCCCGCCAGGGCTGGGAAGCGCTGACCGACGCGCTGATTGCTGCGGTGGCGGCGCGACCGGTTCCGTGTGTGTATTTGCTGTGGGGCGCACATGCCCAAGCCAAAGCCGGGTTGATTCAGACCACAGCGGCAGCGCATGGTCAGCAAACCTTGGTTCTGCAAGCCAACCACCCTTCCCCCCTATCGGCCAACCGCCCACCCGTACCATTCATCGGCTGCGGGCATTTGTCGCAAACGCAGGCGTGGTTGGCACAGCGGGGGGTTTCGGTGTTGTTCTAGCCTGAGGCTGAGGCTGGTGAATGCTGGTACCACCGACGGGAATCGAACCCATATCTAGCGCTTAGGAGGCGCTCGTTCTATCCATTGAACTACGGCGGCACAGGCGGCGAATTCTATTCGTCGCTGCTCTCCGCCGTTATGGCCGTTATGCAGCACCTCACTCCCGGCCTTCCTTTGACCTCGATTTTGGGTTCCGGCGCGGAACGGGCTTACGCGGCAACCACATGCAGTCTCCGGGCATACCGCAATCGAGGTCAGAGCAAAATTTCGTACTGGCTGCTCGCGCTCTGGTGTGCACCGCGTCCTGAATTTTGATCTGACCCCGAATGCTTGCGGCTGTTTCGAGGGTTCAGTCACTACGATTTTGATAGCTGCTTGAGCAATAAACACATGGGCTGGTGGTTGTTTTAGCTCATATTGGCGCTCAGAACCAGAAATTCCCTGGTTGCAGGTCTGGCGGCAAGCCCACGAGGGTCAGCGGCATATTGCCTGCGCCACCCGTCACCGCAATGCTGCCGTTAGCCAAGCCATCGGCATCAAATTGCCCGCCATCGGTGATCGCAAAGTCAATACGCACCTTGTCGCCCACCGTTTCAATTGCGGTGGCGATGTTGTTCCACGCACCGTTGGCGGTTTTGATCCAGTAGCCATTGGGGTTGGTATTGGCGTCTACAAAGATGCTGAAGGTCTCGGTCTGCCCAGTGCTGCCAATTCCAGCGTTGAAGCTGATGGGGTTGAACTGGCTGGTGCCGTTGGGCAGGTTGGACGGTGGGGCTTCAAACTTGAAGTTGGTGATCAGCGCCTGGCCCGGGTCGGTGTCGGTGATGCCTTTGTTGGAATCGGCCACCACGGTCACGAAACGGGTTGTGTTGGGCACTGGGGCTGATGCGACGTTGGCTTGGGTGCTGTCCAGAATGCCATCGCCATTGCCGTCGCCGGTTTGATCAGTGGGTGTCAGTGGTCGAACCAGGATTTCTTGGGCGTTGGGCACGCCGTCGCTGTCGGTGTCCAGGCTGGGGGCCGGGGCCGGTGGTGCAGGCGGTGGTGGTGGGGCAGCGGTGTTGTTGGTGGCGGGTATGGCGGCCAGCGTGGCGGCGTCGTTGCCTGCGGCGTCTTGAATGGCGTTGGCGTCGTTGCCTGCGGTCGGGTCGGTATAGGCCACCTGGATGAACTGGCCGAAGCTGATGGGGCTGGTCAGTGTCAAGGTGACGGTTTTGGCGGCAGCGTTGACGGTGACGCCGGTCACGGCGTTGGGGCTGCCGCCGGTGGTGACGGCAAAGGCACCGGGAGCGGGCACGTTGACGGCGTCCAGGTTGCCTACGTCGGTGTAGGTCATCACCAGCACATTGCCCAGGGCTGCGGCGCTGGCAAAGACGGGGGGTGCCGTGTCAATCACGATGGCTTTGTTGGCTCCCAGGGAGTTGGCCGCGCCGGGCGCTACCAGGGTCAAGGTTCCCGCGTTGCCTGCTGCATCGGCAATCGTGCCGCCGTTCAAGGCCAAGGCGGTGGTGCTTTGGTAGTCCAGGTCGGCGGATGCGTCGCCTGCCTGCACGGTGTAGGTGAAGGTGAGGGTGTTGGTGCCACTGCCGCTGGCGTAGTTGACCACCCGATCGATCGTGCCGGTTTCTAGCGTGAGCTGGGGCGTGCCGGTGACGGTGACGGCTTCGCTGAAGCTGATTTGAATGCTGACGACTGCGCCAGTGGCATAGGTGGCGTTGGCGGTGCTGCTGTTTACACCGGTCACGGTGGGGGCCAGGGTGTCGATGGCCAGTGTGGGTGTGGTGCCTGCTGCTCCGGTGTTGCCTGCTGTATCGGTGTAACTAGCCGCCGCTACCGTGATGCTGGCGTTGGCTGTGGTGTTGGCGGCGGGCGTGAAGGTGGCGGTGCGGGTCAGGCCTGCACCGCTGATGGCTCCCAGGGTGCCGCCGGTGGTAAAGATGTCGCCCGCTGAGAAGCTGGCTCCGGGGTCTTCGCTGAAGGTGAAGGTGATGGTGGCGGTTTCGCCAATCTTCACAGCAGCGACGTTGCTGGTGATGGTGACGGTTGGGGCCAGGGTGTCGATGGCGAGGGTGGGGGTGGTGCCTGCGCTGCCCGTGTTGCCTGCTGCATCGGTGTAGCTGGCTGCACCAACCGTGATGCTGGCGTTGGCCGTGGTGTTGGCGGTGGGCGTGAAGGTGGCGGTGCGGGTCAGGCCTGCACCGCTGATGGCTCCCAGGGTGCCGCCGGTGGTGGTGATGTCGCCTGCCACGAAGCTGGCTCCGGGGTCTTCGCTGAAGGTGAAGGTGATGGTGGCGGTTTCGCCAATCTTCACAGCAGCCACGTTGCTGGTGATGGTGACGGTTGGGGCCAGGGTGTCGATGGCGATGGTGGGCGTCGTGCCTGCACTGCCGGTGTTGCCTGCCGCATCTGTATAACTTGCATTCGCCACTGTGATGCTGGCGTTGGCCGAGGCGGTGTTGGCGGTGGGCGTGAAGGTGGCGGTGCGGGTCAGGCCTGCACCGCTGATAGCTCCCAGTGAGCCGCCGGTGGTGGTGATGTCACCGGCCACGAAGCTGGCTCCGGGGTCTTCGCTGAATGTGAAGGTGATGGTGGCGGTTTCGCCAATCTTCACGGCGGCAACGTTGCTGGTGATTGACACCGTAGGGGGCACGGTGTCAATCACGATGTTGGCGTTGGCCCCCAGCGAGCCGGCTGCGCCGGGCGCGGCCAGGGTCAGGATGGCGTTGTTGCCTGCGGCATCCCGGATCGTGCCGCCGTTCAAGGCCAGGGCGCTGGCGCTGAACTGATCCAGGTCGGCACTGGCATCTCCGGCTTGCACGGTGTATTGAAAGCTCAAGGTGCTGGTGCCCGAGCCGCCTGAGTAAGTGGCGTTGCGGTCGGTGGCACCGGTTTCCAGGGTCAAAGTAGGTGTGCCGGTGACGATCACGGCTTCGTTAAAAGCCACCGTCAGGGTGATCACACTGCCCACGCCATAAGCGCCGTTGGCGGTGGTGGAGTTCACGGGAGCGACCGGGTTGGCGGTGTTCAGTTGCACCTGAGTCTGACCAACACTCCCGCCAATCAGGGCATCCAGGTCACCGTCACCGTCGATGTCGACAAAGCTGGGGCTGGCAAACCGAAAGATACCGCCGAACACCCGGATCAGGCCGTAGGGGTTAGTGGTAGGCGCTGCGAAAGCAGGGCTGGTGGCGCTGCCGGTGTTTAGTTGCACAGTGGTATTGCCAAAATAGTTGCCAATGAAGGCATCCAGATCACCGTCACCATCGATGTCCACAAAGCTGGGGCTGGGCTGCAGGCCCACATTGGCCAGGCCATAGGGGTTGGTGGTGGCCGCTGCGAAGGCCGGGCTGGTGGCGCTACCGGTGTTCAGTTGCACCAGGGTGTTGGCATTGTTACCAATCAAGGCATCCAGGTCACCGTCACCGTCAATGTCGACCAAGCTAGGGCTGGCGAAGGTGCCCACATCGTCAAGGCCATAAGGGTTGGGGGTGGCCGCTGCAAAGGCCGGGCTGGTGGTGCTACCGGTGTTTAGTTGCACCACGGTGTTGCCATCGCCGTTGCCAATCAAGGCATCCAGGTCGCCGTCACCATCAATGTCAACAAAGCTGGGGCTGGCCAAGTAGCCCACATCGGCCAGGCCGTAGGGGTTGGTGGTGGCCGCTGCAAAGGCCGGGCTGGTGGCGCTACCGGTATTCAGTTGCACCACCGTGTTACCACGGTCGTTGCCAATCAAGGCATCCAGGTCACCATCCCCGTCGATGTCTACAAAGCTGGGGCTGGCGGAATTGGCCACAGTGGCCAAACCGTAAGAGGTAAAGGCGAAGCCTGGAAAGTTGATCGGGCCGAAGAGGGTGCCGCGGGGAGCTACTGTGTCAACCAGGTTGTTGGTCACCGCCGTGGCAGCCAGGCTGGCCGCGTCGTTGCCTGCGGCATCCTGAATCGCGTTGGCATCGTTACCAGCACTGGGGTCGGTGTAGGCCACGGTGACGGTTTGGCCCACTGTGACAGCGGTGGTTAGCGTGAGGGTGACGGTTTTGGCGGCGGCGTTGACGGCGACCGCTGTGACGGCGTTGGGGTTGCCTGCGGTGAGCACGGCAAAGCTGCTGGCCGCTGGCGTGTTGGCCGCATCGAGCGTGGTCGCCTCAAGGTAGGTCATCACCAATTGGTTGCTGATGACTTTGGCACTGGCAAAAACTGGGGCTGTGCCGTCAATCACGATGGCTTGGTTGGCCCCCAGCGAGCCAGTTGCGCCGGGTGCGGCCAGGGTCAGGATGGCGTTGTTGCCCGCGGCGTCTGCAATCGTGCCGCCATTTAGGGCCAGGGCGCTGGCGCTGACTTGGTCCAGGTCGGCGCTGGTGTCGCCAGCTTGCACGGTGTATTGAAAGCTCAAGGTGCTGGTGCCCGAGCCACTGGAGTAAGCGGCGTTGCGGTCGGTGGTGCCGGTTTCCAGCAGCAAAGTGGGTGCGCCGGTGACTATCACGGCTTCGTTGAAGGCTACTGTGAGGGTGATCACGCTGCCTGCGCCGTAGCTGCCATTGGCGTTGGTGGCGTTGACGGGGGCCAGCGGGTTGGCGGTGTTCAGTTGCACCACGGTGTTGCCCTGCAAATTGCCACTGAAGGCATCCAGGTCGCCGTCACCGTCGATGTCTACAAAGCCCGGGCGCTGGAAGTTGCCACTACTCAAGCCGAAGAAGTTGGTGATGTCAAACTGAAAGGCCGGGCTGGTGGCGCTGCCGGTGTTCAGTCGCACCACGGTGTTGCCACTGTTGTTGCCAATGAAGGAATCCAGGTCACCGTCACCGTCTATGTCTACAAAGCTGGGACTGGCGTAAAAGCCCACATCGCCCAGGCCATAGGGGTTGGTGGTGGCCGCCGCAAAGCCGGGGCTGGTGGCGCTGCCGGTGTTCAGCTGCACCAGGGTGTTGCCATAACGTTCGCCAATCAAGGCATCCCGGTCACCGTCACCGTCAATGTCGACCAAGCTGGGGCTGGCATATTGGCCCACACCGGACAGGCCGTAGGGGGCGGAGGTGATCGCGGCAAAGGCTGGGCTGGTGGCGCTGCCGGTGTTCAGTTGCACCACGGTGGTGCCAGTCCGGATGCCAAAAAAAGCATCCAGATCCCCGTCACCGTCAATGTCTACAAAACTGGGGCTGGCGCTGGCGTTGATGCCAACGGCCAGGCCGTAGGGGCTGGTGGTGGCCGCGGCAAAGGCCGGGCTGGTGGCGCTGCCGGTGTTCAGCTGCACCACGGTGTTGCCAGCATCGTTGCTAATCAAGGTATCCAGGTCACCGTCACCGTCAATGTCCACGAAGCTTGGGGTGGTGCGGCCGCCGGCATCTACCAGGCCATAGGGGTTGGTGGTGGGCGCGGCGAAGTGGGTCGGGCCGATGAGGGTGCCGCGGGGGCGGGTGGTGTCTGCCAAGGTGAACCTCCTGGTGCAGTGTGCGAAGTGTTGCATTCGCAACACAAAACTGCAAAAGAATATACCTATTTACCAAGGGCACGGCTCATATTGAAGGTGGACCGCTTTCATTTTTATAGCCGTTTAAGGAATTTTTACCTGGATTGGCAGTTGATTTGGCGTGAAACGGCTCGCTGTGATGGGATGTCTGGGAGGGAGACAACAGAACACAGAGGCACAGAGGAAAGAGGAGCCGGCAATGTGCAGACATTCGAGATTTCATGAAAACCTCCGGCTGCCTATTTGCCTCAGTGCAATGCTCTTATTTCAATAGCTGCTTGAGCAATGATTACCTGGGCTGTTGGCTGATTTGGCTTGAAACGGATCGCTGTGATAAACGTCCGGGAGACGGTCAATAGAACACAGAGGCACAGAGGTAAGAGGAGGCGGCAATGTGCAGATACTCAAGAGATTTCACGAAAACCTCCTCTTCCCTCTTCCCTCTTCCCTCTTCCCTCTTCCCTCTGTGCCTCTGTGTTTTGTTTTGTTTCCAGGTGCCGCGCACCAGCGGCGCGTCATTCATCACGGATTCAGCGCAATCAGCTGCGCCGTGGTGAACCGCAGCCGCGAGGCCATCTGGAAGGCCAGGGCATTGAGCAGCAGTTGGGCATCGTCGGCATGCAGTTGCGACCAGTCGCGAAAGCTGTTGCGGCTCAGGGTGTACAACACGCACTCTTCTGCGGCCACGGCGCGGGCGGAGCGGGCCGAGCCGTCCAGGAAGGCCATTTCGCCAAACACCATGCCGGGGGTGAAGGTGGCCACGCGCAGCACGTCGGTGGGGGTTTGCACTTCGATGGTGACGCTGCCCGACAGCACCACCATCAGGCTGCCGTCACGGTCGCCCACGTCGAACACCTTTTGACCACGCAGCACGGTGAGCAGCTTGCCAAAGCGCACCAGGTCGGTTTTGGCGGCCTCTTCCATGGGGGAAAACAGGGGCAACTGGCCGATGTTTTTAATGGGTTTGCCCACCAGCGCGTCGCCCATGCCCTGGCGACGCAGCACCTCGTCTTCGGCCCATTCGAGCGCGCGGTCGGTGGTGTTGTACAGGCGGGCGTTGCCGGCCAGGGTTTTGCGGGCGTCTTCGGGCAGGTAGCTCAGCAGCAAGGCCACATTGGCCATCTCCAGCTCGTCGGCCAGGCGCTTGAAGCTGTCCAGTGCGGTGATGTCCCAGTGCAGCACGCGCTGGGTGTCAATCAACAGCACATCGACCTGGTGGGGCTGCACGACGCGGCCAATTTCTTCGCCAATGCGACGAGCCACCGCAAAGTTGGCTGTGCCTTGCAGCACCACCACCACGGCGCGGGTGTTGACACGGCGCAGGGCCAGCTCTTCGTCAACGCTGCGCCACTTGCGCGAGCGCATCTCGCGCAAGGTGTAGACCGAGCGCACCACGGTGCTCTCGGCCCCGCGCACAAACTGCGCCACGGCCACGGCAAAGCCGGCCAGCATGGCAAAAATGCCGCTGGTGAATAAAAACACCAGGCCAATCACCCAGCTTTGCCACCACATTTGCCGCTCGCCGGGTGCCTTGCCCGGGCGCTCCAGCTGCTCGGGGGCCATCAGGTTGATGCCGATCACCAGGAGCGCGGCCACCACAAACAGCGCGGGCACGCGGTTGACCCCGGCCCAGGCCAGACCGAGCATGAGCAGCACCCCGACGGCCACCACCCAGTTGCTGTAGCGCACGGTGCGCACGCTGCGCCGCGCGTTGTCATACAGCGGCTTGCTGGCCGCCAGGTTGGACGATGCGGGCAGCAGGCCAAACCAGGGCAGCACCGCCATGCTCAGCGCACTGGCGCGCAGCTCCTGGTTGAAGTCGTAGCGCTGGCCCGACAGGTGCTCGGCAGCCGCGGCGTTGCCCGCGCTGTCCACAATGAAGGTGAAGGCCACAAACAACGACTGCGCAGCCAGCACGGTAAAGCTGGTAGCCAACACGGCGGGGCGACCGGCCTGAAGCACCTCGGCCACAAAGCCGGGCAGCACCCAGGGCGGCAGCAGATCGGTCCAGACGGCGATGGTGGGAAAACCGATCCAGGCAAACGGTATGTCTGTGGCCGACTCCAACACGCTCACACACAGCGCTGCCACGGGCAACAAGGCCAGCAGATACGGCCGGTTGGGATGCGCCTGGCGCCACAGCAGGGCCAGCCACACCATCAGGGCCAGTAGCACGCAGGCGGCCAGTGGCGGCGTGGAAAAAGCAAAGCGCCCGGTGTCGGTGATGAACCAGGCCCAGACCGACTTGAGCTGAATCCAGATGATGACCAGGCCAAAGCCCAGGCTCAAACCCTTGGCCACCGGAATGGGCAGGTAGCGCGCAAACGCGGTGATGCCGGTGCGCACGGCCAGCCAGATCACCAGGGCCGACAGGCTCAAACACGCCGCCGCCAGCCCCATCACCCCCAGCGCGCTCAGTTGCAGCGCCGGTGCCAGGTGCGCGCAGGTGGCCAGGGTGGAGCCATACAACAAGGCCGCGCTGGGCCGCACGCCATAAATCACGCCGCCATGGCGGGTGAACGCCAGCATCACCAGGCCACCGGCCGCCACCGACCACAGGCACCACAGGGGGTTGAGCGGCAGGCCCAGCAACAGCAGCGGCGCATAGGCAATGCCCACCAGCGCCAGCGCCTGCGGCATGACGGTGCCCAATGCGAGAAAGCCCGCCTGCAGCACACGCGACAGCGAAGGCGGCACAACCAGGATGTCGCCCTGGGGCAGCAGCACAGAAGACATCGGACTCCCTGCGGTATTGAAGTTGCTGTTACTGTTACTTAGGACTTACGCAAAACCATCCAAACGCTTGGTTGTCATCCCCGTGAAGGCGGGGATTCAGGCGCAAAGACCACGAGATCAACGGTTTTTGCGGTTCTCAGAGATGGATTCCCGCCTTCGCGGGAATGACGGAAGTGGTTGTTTGCGTAAGTCCTATTATTGTTACTTGGTCAGCATGCGCATGGCTTCTTCCAGGCCTTTGAGCGTGAGCGGGTACATGCGCTGGCTGACCAGCTGTTGCATCACGCTGATGCTCTGGCGGTATTGCCACACACCCTGGGGTTCGGGGTTGATCCAGGCGTATTTGGGAAAGGCGTTGGTCAGGCGCTGCATCCACTGCGCACCTGCTTCTTCGTTGTTGTATTCCACGCTGCCGCCGGGCTGCAAAATTTCATACGGGCTCATCGTGGCGTCGCCCACAAAGATCAGTTTGTAGTCTTTGTTGTACTTGCGGATGATGTCCCACGTTGCGAATTTCTCTGAAAAACGCCTGCGGTTGTTCTTCCACATGAAGTCGTACACGCAGTTGTGAAAGTAATAAAACTCCAGGTGCTTGAACTCGGTTTTGGTGGCTGAAAACAACTCTTCCACCCGGGCAATGTGCTCGTCCATGGTGCCGCCCACGTCCATCAGCAGCAGCACCTTCACATTGTTGTGGCGCTCGGGCCGCATCTTGATGTCCAGATAACCGGCGTTGGCAGCCGTTTTGCTGATGGTTTCGTCCAGGTCCAGCTCATCCAGATGGCCTTCGCGGGCAAACTTGCGCAGGCGGCGCAGCGCCACCTTGATGTTGCGCGTGCCCAGCTCCTGGGTGTCGTCGTAGTCTTTGTAGGCCCGCTGATCCCACACTTTCACCGCGCTTTTGTTGCGGCCTTTGTCTTGCCCGATGCGGATGCCCTGCGGGTTGAAGCCGTAAGCACCAAACGGGCTGGTGCCGCCGGTACCAATCATTTTGCTGCCGCCTTCGTGGCGCTCTTTCTGCTCTTCAAAACGCTTTTTCAGCGTCTCCATCAGCTCGTCCCAGCCCATTTTTTCGATTTTTGCCTTGTCCTCGGCGCTCAACTCCAATTCGAGGTTTTTGCGCAACCATTCCAGCGGCAAGTCTTTGGTGAAGTCGGCCACCAGCTCAATGCCCTTGAAGTAGGCGGCAAAGGCGCGGTCAAACTTGTCGAAGTGCTTTTCGTCTTTCACCAAAGCGGTGCGGCTGAGGTAGTAAAAGTCGTCGATCTTGTAGCCCGAAACATCGGCATCGCTGTCATCGCTTACGCTGTTCGGGCCGACCACGCCCTGCTGGAGGGCTTCCAGCAAAGTAAGGTACTCCTTAACAGAAACTGGGAGTTTTGCGCTTCGCAAGGTGTAAAAGAAGTCAATAAGCATAGTAGTTTGTGACAGTGTCACTGTAGTTTCACCAAGCGCCGGTACTCTCGTTTTTACTTACCCGGAGTTTTTCCCCATGTCACTTGCCAAGACCGAAAAAGGTCGCACCGCGCTATTGAACCGCGATACCAGTCTGGGTCCGCGGGAGCGCCAGATTTTGGTGATGTGCGATGGAAAGCGCAAGTACATAGACTTTTTGCAGTTTTTTGGCGACGACATCAAGCCCTTGCTCAACCGTCTGATGGTGCAAGGCTACATGCTGGATGTGGATACCGCCGCGCTGACCCAGCCCGACGCGATGAGCCAGACCGGCACGTTCCGCTCGGACGGCCGGGGCATAGCGCGTGACGCGTCGAACGCCGTTGCAAGGCACCAGGCAACCCACTCCGATCTGGCACCCCTGAGCCAGCCCCCTTCCAGATACGACATCAACAGCGATTTCGGGTCCAGCACCCTTGCGCCGCTGACGGGCCCTGCCCCGCTCAGCACCCAGCCAGGTTTTTCACCCACCTCGGTCGCAGCGCTGGCAGTGGCCGCAGCGCCTGCCACCCGCTCGCGCCGCTCGATGGCTGCCACCAAGATGTACATGATTGACATGCTGCAGCTGCTGCGCGACATGGACTCTTCTTCGTTTGCTGTTTCCATTCAAACCAGCCAGGACGAGGCCGACCTGGTGGCAAACGTGCTGGACGCTCTGCGCTACATCACCCGCAAGTCCGGCCCGTCGTACGGCAAACGCGTCTCCGAGCGCCTGGGTGCCATGCTGCCCGAAGCCTACCTGCCCGACCTGGACTTCATGAACGCCGAGCTGTTCCCGGAGTCCGCACCCGGTTGATGTCTGTCATCTGCACGCCGCAGGTGGCTGTCACTTTTCATCAGCCACCGGGCTATCATCTTTCGTGTGATTCCCTCGACCATCCAGAACAGCCTCGTCATGCATTGGGTACGGCTGTCGGCTGCCTGGCTGGCCGGCTGGGCGCGGGTGGTGAAACTGGGCGCGGTGCTGATGGTGCTGGCCCTGTCACCCTCAACCTATGCCGCCCAATACCGCCCGGCATTGGTGCGCCGGGTCTATCTGGAGACGGTGCCGCTGCTGGCCGGTTTTACCCTGTTGTGCGCCTTGATCAGCCTGATCCTCACGCGCATCGTGCTGGCCACCGCCGTCAGCTTTGGCCTGACGCAGTACGCCATGCAGGTCGTCGTTCGCGTGCTGGTGCTGGAGCTGGTGCCGCTGGCCACCGCGCTGTATGTGGCCGTGCGCTGCACCCTGCCATCTGCCGCTGAACTGGCTCGCCTGCGCCGCAAAGGCCAGCTGGACGCCTTGCGCGCCCAGGGCCAGGATCCGCTGCATGCCGAGGTGTTGCCGCGCGTAGTGGCCGGCGTGTTTGCCAGCGCCATGCTGGCCGCCCTCAGCGGCGTGGTGACCCTGGTGCTGGTCTACATCACGGTGTATGGCTTTTCCACCTCGGGCCTGTCGGCCTACACCCGCATGTTTGGTCAGGTGTTCAGCCCCACGGTGACCCTGATTTTTTTCCTCAAGACGGGCTTGTCCAGCCTGACGGTAAGCCTGATTCCCATCGCCTCGGCCCTGTATGACCTGCCGGGCAACCAGCGCACCAGCGCCGAGCTGCGCGCGCTCGTGCGCATGCTGGCGGTGATCCTGGTGATTGAGGCTGTCTCCCTGGTGGGCAACTACTATTGACCATGGCTGATACCGACACACCCGCCCCTCCACCCGAAAAGCCCGCCAGCGAAGCGCCGCTGTACACCGTGCGCAACCTGGAACTAAAGGCCGCATTGCTGCTGGTGTTTTTTGTGCTGTTGCTCAGCGCCTCGGCCCTGTACCTGCTGTACGCCCGTGGCGCGTTTGAGCCCACGCAAACCCTGATCCTGACGGCCGACGACACCGAAGGCGTGGTCGCGGGCATGGATTTAACCTTCTCGGGCTTTCCGATTGGCCGCGTGCGCCGCACCGAGCTGGCCCCCGACGGCACGGTGCGCATCGTCATTGACGTGCCCGAAAAAGACGCGCACTGGCTGCGCAAAAACAGCGTGTTCACCCTGGTGCGCGGCCTGGTGGGCAACACCAACATCCGCGCCTACACCGGCGTGCTGACCGACCCCAAGCTGGAAGACGGCGCGGTGCGCGCCGTGCTGCGCGGTGACGTGTCGGCCGAAATTCCCAAGGTGATTGCGTCAACGCGTGAGCTGCTGGACAACCTGAACAACCTGTCGTCGGGCACCTCGGCGATGTCCAAATCGATTGCCAACGTGCAGGTGGCCACCGAGCGGCTCAAGGGCCCACGCGGCGTGTTGGGCATGGTGTTTGGCAATGAGGAAGACGCCGGCAAAGTCACCGCGTCATTGCAAGCCACATTGGAGCGCACCAACACCCTGCTGGCCCGGCTGGACGGCGTGGCCAGCAAAGCCGACGGCCTGACCACCCGGGTGGACGGCCTGGTGGCCCGCGCCGACGAGAAAGTTCTGGGCAAGGACAGCGTGGTCAGCGATGTGCGGGCCAACCTGCAAACCCTCAACGCCCTGCTGGCCGACACCCGCGCCAGCATGCAGCGAGTAGACGCGATTTTGAAAGACGGCCAGGCCATCGCCGGCAACGCCAAAGACGCCAGCGCCGACCTGGGCGCGCTGCGCGCCGACGTGGAAAGCAATCTGCGCAAAGTGGAAAGCCTGATCAACGACATCAACCGCAAATGGCCTTTTGCCAGAGACGCCGAGGTGAAATTACCATGAATGAACTCGGGGTCAAGGACGCAAAGGACGCAAAGATGACGCGAAAGACGCAAAAAAACAGCCAAGGGGTTTTGAATTCACGCTTGATTCCTTTTCGCGTCCTTCGCGAATCCTTCGCGACCTTTGCGTCCTGGATCCCGGCCCTTTTGTTGACTACTACAGCCCTCCTGTCCGCCTGCTCCAACACCCCACCCACCCCCGACTGGCAGCTCAACTCCCTGGGAGCCGCCGAGCGCGCCACTGCCGCCTACCTGAGCGGCAACACCAAAGTCGAAGCGCTTGAATTTGCCAAAGCCCGCGACGAAGCCGCCCGCACCGCGCAGCCCAGCCAGGTCGCGCGCATCGAGCTCTTGCGCTGCGCCACCCGCGTGGCCGCCCTGGTGCTGGAGCCCTGCGCGGCTTACGACAAGCTGCGCGCCGACACCACGGCCGCCGACAAAGCCTATGCCGACTATCTGAGCGGCCAGTTCGGCCCAGCCGACATCAGCCTTTTGCCCCCCGCACAACGCCCCGCCGCCACCGCCGCGCTGGGCCTGCAGGCAGAGGCCGCAGCCAGTGCCGTGCAAGCGATTGCCGACCCCTTGAGCCGCCTGGTGGCCGCTGGTGTGCTCTTCAAAGGCGGCCTGGCCAGCCCGCAGGTCATTGCCACCGCAGTCGACACCGCCAGCCGCCAGGGCTGGCGCAGGCCGCTCCTGGCCTGGCTCAACGTGCAACTGCAACGGGCGCAGCGCGCGGGTGCCGCCGATGAGGTGGCGCGGATTCAACGGCAGATTGGGCTGGTGCAGGGGCAATAGGCCGCGTTTTGGGATCAAAAGGGCTACCCGCCCAGGTAGATATTGCTCGAGCAGCTATTTATTTAATAGCGACTTGTCGTTAGCGAAATCCCACACTTCGGTTAGCGCCGAAGCATTTGGGCAAGCGTTCGCTGCACCATGGTGTATCTGCAACCAACCCGCGCACGCCATGATCACCTGCTTCATCCGCTACGAAATAGACCCCTTTCAGAAACACGCTTTCAAAACCTATGCCGAGAACTGGGGCCGCATCATTCCGCGCTGCGGTGGGCATTTGCTGGGCTATTTTTTGCCAGACGAAGGCACCAACTACGAGGCCTGGGGCCTGATTTCGTTTGACAGCCTGGCCGCTTACGAGGCCTATCGCGCCCGCTTGCGGGCTGATGCCGAGGGCGCGCAGAACTTTGCCTGGGCACAGCAGCTGCGCTTTATCCTGAAAGAAGAACGCAGCTTTGTGCGTGGTGTGGCGGGTACCTTGAATCAGTCGGCTCAGTTGTAAATTCGCACCATGTCACCCGAACCCCGCTTTTCACGCATCGCCGCCCAGATCGCCGATCCCACCCGCGCGCGCATGCTGGGCGTGCTGCTGTCGGGCCAGGCGCGCAGTGCGGGTGAGCTGGCCAACGTGGCGGGCATCACGCCGCAAGCGGCCAGCACCCAGCTGGCGCAGTTGGTGGACAG
The DNA here is from genome assembly GCA_013297875.1 of Comamonadaceae bacterium. Classification (GTDB taxonomy): domain Bacteria; phylum Pseudomonadota; class Gammaproteobacteria; order Burkholderiales; family Burkholderiaceae_C; genus JAAFIW01. The sequence goes on from JAAFIW010000001.1 coordinate 56,447, forward strand.
CGCGCTGGTGACTGTGCGCAACCAGGGCCGCCACAAGTACTTTGCGCTGGCCAGCGCTGATGTGGCCCATGCGCTGGAAGCGCTGGCGCTGGTGGCCGAGGGTGACGCCGTGAGCGCCCGCTGGAGCAAGCCCGCCTACCAGCCCCTGAAGTACGCGCGCCGCTGCTATGCCCACATGGCCGGTGAGCTGGCTGTCGCTGAGCACGACATGCTGATGCGCTGCGGCCATCTGCACGCCGACGCCCAGGGCTTGCGGCTCAGCGCATCGGGCCAGGCCTGGGCGGCAGCGCGGGGCCTGCAACTGCCAGAGCCGGGCAGCAAAACCCGACTGGCTTACGGCTGCATGGATTGGTCCGAGCGGCGCGAACACCTGGCCGGTGCCTTGGCCACCGCCTTGCTGCAACACCACCTGGCGCATGACTGGTTGCGCGCCGACCGCCAGTCCCGCGCGCTGAGCTTGACGCCCACCGGCCAGCAACAACTACCGGCATTTCTGGCAAGCGGCTGATCGTTGTCAGTCGTCATTCGCTACAAAATAAATAGCTGCTCGTGCTTATGGGGTGTGCACGTTAGGCCGAAAAGGCTTGTCAAAACGGCAATTTGCCCCCACCGCCCATACCCGGCATGCCACCCATGCCTTTCATGCCGCCCATCTTCTTCATCATCTTCATCAGGCCGCCGCCCTTCATTTTTTTCATCATGCCCTGCATTTGCTCAAACTCATTGAGCATGCGGTTGACTTCCTGAACCTGAACACCAGCGCCTGCGGCGATCCGGCGTTTGCGGGTGGCTTTGATGAGCTCGGGTTTGCGGCGCTCCAGCGGGGTCATGCTGTGGATGATGCCTTCCTTGCGGCGGATGTCGCGCTCGGCTTTGTCCATGTCGGCCGGGCCCATCTTGCCAGCCATTTTGGAGGTCATCTCGCTGGGCAGCTTGTCCATCAGGCTGCTGATGCCGCCCATGCTTTTCATTTGCTGGATTTGCGAGAGAAAGTCGTTCAAATCAAAGCCCGCACCGCTCTTGACTTTGGCCGCCAGCTTTTGGGCCGCTTCCACGTCTACCCCGGCGGTGACTTGCTCCACCAGGGCCACGATGTCGCCCATGCCCAGAATGCGGCCGGCATGGCGCTCGGCGTCAAACACCTCCAGGCCGTCGATCTTTTCGGACACGCCGGCAAACTTGATCGGCGCGCCGGTGATCTGGCGCACCGACAGGGCCGCGCCGCCGCGCGAGTCGCCATCCAGCTTGGTCAGCACGATGCCGGTCAGCGGCAGGGCTTCGCTGAAAGCTTTGGCGGTGTTCACCGCGTCCTGGCCCTGCATGGCGTCCACCACAAACAGGGTTTCCACCGGTTTGAGCACCGCGTGCAGTTCCTTGATCTCGCGCATCAGCGCTTCGTCAATGGCCAGGCGGCCGGCGGTGTCGACCAGCAGCACGTCAAAGTAGTGCTTTCGCGCGTAGTCGATGGCGGCCAGGGCAATGTCCACCGGCTTCTGGTCGGGCGTGCTGGGGAACCACTCGGCACCGGCTTGTTTGGTGACTGTTTTGAGCTGCTCGATGGCGGCCGGGCGGTACACGTCACCCGACACGGTGAGCACTTTTTTCTTGCGCTTTTCAATCAGGTGCTTGGCCAGCTTGGCGGTGGTGGTAGTTTTTCCGGCACCCTGCAAACCCGCCATCAAGATCACGGCGGGCGGCTGGGCAGCCAGGTTGATGTCGCTGACACCCTCGCCCATCGTGGCCACCAGCTCGCGATTGACGATGCCCACCAGCGCCTGGCCGGGCGACAGCGAGCCCAGCACCTCTTGGCCCAGCGCCTTTTCTTTCACCCGGGCAATGAAGTCGCGCACCACCGGCAGGGCTACGTCGGCCTCCAGCAGCGCCATGCGCACCTCGCGCAGCATGTCTTGCACATTGGCCTCGGTGATCCGGGCCTGGCCGCGCATTTCCTTAACCAGGCGGGAGAGTCTGTCGGTGAGGGCTGAGGCCATGGTGTGTGCGGTGCTGGGGGTGGGCCGCAAGAAGCGGCGGGAAGACCCGATTGGCGGGTTGCCATTGGCCGGGCGGCAAGGGTGCGAGGGACTAAACTGCGGTGATGACGTCAGCGACGATTTTAGCCAGTGCCTCGCCCCTGAGCGTGGCACTGGCACTGGCCGCCGCGCTGGCCTATGCCGTGCCCGCCGCAGCAGCAGCCCGCTTGAGCCACCGCACGGCGCGCGCGGCGCTGCTGGCGGCGTGGTTGTTGCATGGCGGCTGGTTGCTGTACAGCCTGTTGGGCGATGCCTCGCGCTTTGGCTTTGCACCGGCGGTATCCGTGACAGCCTGGCTGGTGCTGACGGCCTATGCCGTGGAAAGCCAGGTTTTTCCGCAACTGCGTGCCCGCTGGGCCCTAGCGGGCCTGGGCGCAGCAGCGGTGCTGCTGGGCCTTTTGTTTCCGGGCTCACCGCTGCCCGAGCAAAGCTCGCCCTGGATGGCCTTGCACATTGCGGTGGGTGTGGCGTCTTACGGGTTGTTTGCAGCGGCTGTGGTGCATGCCTGGTTGATGCAGCGCACCGAAAAAGACATGCGACTGGCCGCGCCAACGCAAAGCGGCCTGCCACTGCTGACGCTGGAGCGACTCACATTCCGCTTTGTGGCCGCTGGTTTTGTGCTGCTGTCGGCCACCTTGCTGGCGGGTTTTTTCTTCAGCGAGTTGCTGTACGGGCAACTGTGGAAATGGAGCCATAAAACCGCGTTTTCGCTGCTGGCCTGGACTACCTTTGCCACGCTGCTGGTGGGGCGCGCGCGCTTTGGCTGGCGCGGGCGCAAGGCGGTGCGGGTGCTGTACTTGGGCGCGGGCTTGCTGCTGCTGGCCTATGTGGGCTCGCGTTTTGTGCTGGAAGTTTTGCTGGGCCGTAGCGTATGAAGTATTTGATTGTGTTGGTGGTGGTGTTGGTGGGGGCTTGGGTCTGGCGTAGCAACCGCCGGGCAGAGCATGCCGCGCGGCGACCGCCGCAAGCCCCCAAAAACCAGGTTACCGATCCACAAGACATGGTGCGCTGCGCCCACTGCGGCCTGCACCTGCCGCGCAATGAGGCGCTGGCAAGTGCAAAAAAGCCGGCCGCACTGTATTGCAGCGTCGAGCACCGGGCCAGTGACAATTCGACATGAGACAGCCGCATTGAGACACCCTGCCGACGCTGACAGCGCCATGCAATCGTGGCAGGGGCTGGCTGAGCCAATTGCCGTTCCAACCGGCTTTGTGCGCTTGTGGCGCGCCTTCATGACGGCGCGGGTGGTGGTAGCTTTGGTGCTGCTGGTGCTGCTGTCGGTCATGTACAGCATGGGCCAGGGGGCAACGCAATGGGCTGTGCTGCTATGCACCGCCTACCTGATCAGCACGGTGGCTGTGCGGCTGCTGGCCAAGCCCGTGGTACCGGGCAGCACTTTTGCCGTGCAATGGTTGTTCATTCTAGTGGTGGACATCGCGGTGTATGCGCTGCTGCACGTACTGCAAACCGCCAGCATCAACTACGCGCCGCTGCTGGCCCTGCCGGTGCTGCTGGCCTCGGTGCTGGGCTCGATGCTGCTGGCCTTTGGCACGGCGGCGGTGGTCACTTTGTTGTTGCTGGCTGATGCCTGGTTATTCATGCTGCACACCTCGGGCGACTTTGCACCTCGGTTTTTCCAGTCGGGCTTGAGCGGCATAGGCTATTTCGTCGTGGCATTTCTGGCCAATCAGCTGGCCTCCCGGCTGGTGCGGGAAGAGGCTGCGGCACGCAGCGGCCAGATGGCAGCGCGCATTCAGACCCAGGTCAACGAACTCATCATTGAAACCCTGGCCGACGGCGTGCTGGTGGTGGACGACCGGGGCCTGGTGCGGGCCACCAACCCGGCTGCACAGCGCCTGTTGGGCGGCGGTGATGCCGTGCACGCCACGCCGTTTTCATTGCTGGAGCTGGCCAGCTGGCAACCGCTGGTCGAGCAGGCGCGGCTGACCTTCTTGAAGCGCACACCGCAACTGGCCGACCTGAGCATTGGCGATGCGCAAAACTCCCGCCAGGTGCACGTGCGCACCCGGCTCACGGTGGTGCCCGACACGCTGGCCGAAAGCCTGTGTGTGATGTTTCTGGAAGACCTGCGGGAAATGGAAGCACGCCTGCGCACCGAGCGGCTGGCGGTGATGGGCCGTATGTCGGCCGCCGTGGCACATGAAATCCGCAACCCGCTGGCTGCCATCATGCAGGCCAATGCCCTGTTGGAAGAAGACCTGGATCAACCGGGCCAACAGCAGTTGGCGCGCATGGTGCGGCAAAACGGTCAGCGGCTGGCGCAAATTGTGGAAGAGATATTGAACGTCACCCGCGTCTCGCAACACAGCAACGGTGCACCGCCCACGCTGGATCTGGACACCACGGTTTCCAGCGTGTGCGCCGACTGGATGGGCCAGATGCGCACGGCCAACGGCTTGCCACCAGACCGGGTGCAACTGCTGCTGGGGGCGCCCGACACGCACGTGGTGTTTGCATCCGACCACCTGCGCCGCATCCTGGTCAACCTGCTGGACAACGCGCTGCGCTATGCGCAGACCCTGCCGGCCAGTATTCGCCTTGTCACCGAAGCCCAAGCCGATGGCAGCGCCACGCTCACCGTCTGGAGCGACGGCAACCCTTTGACGCAAGAGGTGCAACGCCACCTGTTTGAGCCTTTTTCTTCTTCGGAAGCCCGCTCCAGCGGCCTGGGCCTGTACATCTGCCGTGAGCTGTGCCAGCGCTACGGGGCCACCATTTCCTACAGCCGCGTGCCACACGAGCGACCCCAGCTGGCGCAAGGCAACGCGTTCACCGTCACGTTGAAGCCTGCACCCGGCTAACATCCAGCCGCTTACACATCAAGAAACATGGCTTCCCAGCTTCCCACCTCACCCGCCAATATTCTGGTCGTCGACGACGAACCCGATCTGCGCACCCTGTATGAGTTGACGCTGCTGCGCGAGGGCTACCGCGTCGAAGCCGCTGGCAGCGTGGCCGAGGCCACAGCACTGTTGAACAGCCACGCATTTGATGTGGTGATCACCGACATGCGCCTGCCCGACGGGCTGGGCCTTGCGCTGCTGCAAAGCCTGCAAGAGCGCCAGCGCAGTGAGCGCTGCATCGTGATCACGGCCTATGGCTCGGCCGAAAACGCGGTGGAAGCCCTGAAATCGGGTGCGTTTGACTACCTGACCAAGCCGGTTGATTTGAAACAGTTTCGCGCCGTGGTGGCCTCAGCGGTGCAGGGCACCACGCCACGCCTGCGCGCTGCCGCTAACGGCAATGGCAACGGTCACAAGGCAGCGTCCCCAAGCAATGGCACGCCCAGCCCGCGCGCGAATGGCCCGCCACCGGCGGGCAGCGAGTCGGCGCTGGACCGGATGGTGGGTAACTCACAGGCCATGCAACAGGTCAAAGACCGCATCACCAAAGCAGCACGCGGCATGGCACCGATTCTGGTGCGCGGCGAATCGGGCACCGGCAAAGAGCTGGTGGCGCGTGCGGTGCATGCGTGCAGCCACCGCAGCGGCGGGCCGTTTGTGGCGGTCAACTGCGGTGCCATTCCCGAAAACCTGCTGGAGGCGGAGTTTTTTGGTGCCCGCAAAGGCTCGTATACCGGTGCCACGCAAGACCGGCCTGGCTACTTTCAGGCGGCGGCCGGCGGCACCTTGTTTTTAGATGAAATTGGAGACTTGCCGCTGGCCATGCAAAGCAAGCTGCTGCGCGCCATTCAAGAGCGCCAGGTGCGCAGTCTGGGCTCCACGCAGGAAGACCCGGTGGACGTGCGCATCGTCAGCGCCACCCACAAAGACCTGGCGGCCGATGTGCAAAGCGGGCACTTTCGCCAGGATTTGTACTACCGCCTGAACGTGATTGAGGTGCTGGTGCCACCCCTGCGCGAGCGGCGCGAAGACCTGCCCGCCCTGTGCACCGCGCTGCTGGCGCGCATTGCGCACGATTCGGGCATGCCCGTGCCCACGCTGTCGCACACGGTGCTGCTGCAACTGGCCGCCCACCCCTTGCCCGGCAATGTGCGCGAGCTGGAAAACCTGCTGCACCGGGCGGTGGCGCTCAGCGATGGTGACGACCTGCAGGTGGACTTTGCGCCCACGCAGGCCACCCAGTCGATCGCCTTGCCCAGCACGTCTGGGTCCTCTGTGGACTCACCCGAGCCCCCGATACCGCCCGACCTGCAAGCCTGGCTGGACTGCCAGGAGCGCGACATTCTGGTTCGGGCCCTGCAAGACAGCGGCTTTAACCGCACCGCCGCCGCCAGCCGCCTGGGCCTGTCGCTGCGGCAAATCCGCTACCGCATCGCCCGCCTGGGTATTGCGGTGCCCGGTGGCGATGACAACGCCTTTGAAACCTGAGTCGAGCCCGCCTGGCGCGCCAGGAGCCTGGCACGACGGCTGGTATAGCCTGGCCCAGGCTTTGCCTTCCAGCCATCACGGGCCCAGGCCCGACGGCTTGGCGGTCGACCTGATCGTGCTGCACTCCATCAGCCTGCCGCCAGGCCAGTACGGCGGTGACTTTGTGCAGCAGCTGTTTACCGGCCAACTAGACTGGGACGCGCACCCGTATTTCGCCAGCATTCACGGCCTGCAGGTCAGCGCCCATTTTTTCATCACACGCACGGGCCAGCTATGGCAATTCGTCAGCACCCACCGGCGCGCCTGGCATGCCGGGCAATCGCAATTTCAGGGCCGTACCAACTGCAATGATTTTTCGGTGGGCATCGAGCTGGAAGGCCTGGAAGGCCTGCTGTTTGAAGCAGCCCAATATGCCACGCTCAGCCAGCTGTGCGCAGCCCTGGCGCAACAGCACCCGATTGCCCATGTCGTAGGGCATGAACACATCGCGCCCGGTCGCAAGCAAGACCCCGGCAGCGGCTTTGACTGGTTGCACCTGCAAGCGGCACTGGGCTGGCCTGCCGACTGGTTTGTGCCATGTCAGGTTTAATACATACATGGACTTTTTGCTATCGAAGTAATAGCTGCTTGAGAGCTCCCAGAAAGCACATAAAGTGCTTTTAGCGTGAAAACCGCCAACTCAGCGCGTTGGCAGCTTCCTCAGCAGGGTGACGCATTTGAAGCCCAGGCTCAGGTAGCCGTCGCGCTCCAGCTCTTTCATGATGCGGCTGACCATTTCGCGGCTGGAGCCCACGCGGGCGGCAATGCCCAAGTGGGTGACAGGCCGGATGACCACCGGTTCGTCCAGCCCGCTGCCCGGTGGACACATGCTTTCCAGCACGTGCAGCACCCGGCCATACACGTCCAGCAAGGCCATGCTGCGGGCGGTTTCGGTGGCCTTGCGGGCACGGCTGATAACCTGGGTCACCAGATCCATCGCAAAAGCAGGCTGGGCTGCCAGGTGCATGACCACCGCATCACGCGACAACACGGCGAACACACAGGCCTCAAGGGTCGTGACAGAGGCTGAGCGCAGACCGCCGTCCAGTGACATTTCGCCAAAGTACTCACCCGCCCGAATGGTGTTGTAGTGGATTTCACGGCCTGCGCCGTCCGTGGAAAACGCCTTCACACTACCGGCCAGAACCACGTACAGCGAGTCGCCTGCCTCGCCTTCGCTCAAGACGCGCGTGGCTCTCTTGTAATGGCGAATCGCGCCGCGTCTGGCCAGGTCGCGCAGCGAGCCGGGCAGCTGGTGGAGCAGCGCGTCATCGTCAGCCGGTACGCGGTGGTTTCGCCTGGCAGAAACCATTGCTATCGATTAAATAGCTGGTTGAGCGTATGCATCAAGCACTGCAAGTGTTTTTGACCATAAATCTGGCAAAACAGGCACCTGCGAGGCCGCTGACACCAGATCACCCGCCGCGGCCTGTGCTTCGATGTGCGCGCACACAGTTTGCAAGGCCACGGCACCGATGTTGCTGGCCGAGCCCTTGAGCGCATGCGCGGCACGCGACAAGCCTGGCAAGTCACCCGCAGCGGCAGCCTGCTCGATGGCCTGGATACGCAGCGGCGCGTCGGTGGTGAACAGCCTGACCACATCGCGCGTCATGCTGCGCTCTTCGTCGTCAAACTCGATGAACTCCAGCAGGCGGCTGTCGTCCAGCACGGTCAGGTTTGCAATGTCCAGCGCGGGTTCGATGGCCTGGGGTGTTGGGGAAGCGGGCTGAACCGATGCAACGGGTGCAGTGCTTGCCAACTGCGCAGTCCACTTCTCCAGGGCCTGCGCCAGCGCGGCCACTTGCAGGGGCTTGGTCAGGTAGTCGTCCATGCCGGCGTCCAGGCAGCGGTTGCGGTCTTCGTCAGACGCAGCAGCGGTCACGGCAATGATGGGCGGTGCCAGCTTGCCCCAGGTGGCCTGAATTTGCCGGGTGGCTTGCAAACCATCCACATCGGGCATGTTCAAGTCCATCAGGATGGCACCGATGGGCTGCGGCGTGCCGGTCACATGGTTGCGCATGGCGGCTGCCAAGGCATCGACTGCCTCGCGCCCGTCGGCAGCGGTCAAGATGCCATAGCCCAGTTTGCGCAGCATGGCACTGGCCACTTTCAGGTTGACTGCGTTGTCGTCGGCCACCAGCACGGTGATGTTTTTGCTCACGTCAATCGCGGGTGCCTGCACGTTTTGCAGCACCGCTGGGTCAGAGGACACGCAGCGGGCGATGGTGTCAAACAACTGGCTTTGGCGCGCCGGTTTCAACAACCGTGCATCAAACAGCCGGGCCGACCCGTCGCTGGACGGCATAAAGCCCGAACTGAGCAGCACCAGCGGAATGTCGCGCACCAGTGCGCGGGTCTTGATCTGCTGGGCCAAGGTCACGCCATCCATCTCAGGCATGTGCATGTCGGTCACGATCACATCCGGTACCCAATGGGTCGTATGACCACCCGTTCCAATCGCCGGGTCCAGCACGTCCAGCGCCTGCGCGCCGGACTCGGCACTGGCCACTTCCATGCCCCACAGCTGTAACTGGCGGCGCAGGATGCGGATGTTGGTGGCGTTGTCGTCCACGATGAGTGCGCGCTTGCCACGCAAGGCGCCCGATTCCACATGCCCGAGTTTTACGGTGATGTGCGCCACCGGCGCAGCCATCGTGAACCAGAAGGTGGAACCCTTGCCCAGTTCGCTTTCTACGCCAATCTGCCCGCCCATGAGCTCCACGATGCGCTTGGAAATCGCCAGCCCCAAGCCGGTGCCGCCGTACTTTCGGGTGGTGGACGCATCGACCTGGGTGAACGCCTGGAACAACTGGTCAACCCGCTCGGGCGGAATACCGATGCCGGTGTCTGTGATGCGAAACTCAATGACAGGGTGGCCCCGGCCATCGTCGTCGTGCAGCAGGCGTGCATGCACCGCTACCTCGCCCTTTTCGGTGAACTTCACGGCGTTGTTGATCAGGTTGATCAACACCTGGCGCAAGCGGGTCACGTCGCCCAGCACCGCTGCAGGTAGACCGCCGGCGCGCGGCTCGGGGATGTCAATGATCAACTCAAGGCCCTTTTCGCGCGCGCGCGGCGCTGCAATGTCGCAGGCCTCTTCCACCGCGTTGCGCAAGGCCAGCGGCTCGCTTTCCAGATCCAGCTTGCCCGACTCGATCTTTGAAAAATCAAGGATGTCGTTGATCACCGCCAACAGTTGGTCGCTGGAAAGCCGGATGGTCTCCAGGTAGTCGCGCTGCTCGGCGCTCAGCGGTGTTTCGGCCAGCAAGGTGCTCATGCCCACCACGCCGTTGAGCGGCGTGCGGATTTCATGGCTCATGGTGGCCAGGAAAGCCGCTTTGGCGCGTGACGCGGCCAAGGCTTCCTCGCGCGAGGCCACCAGTTGCGTTTCATGTTCTCGTACTTCCGCTTCTGCGGCACGGGCGCGAGCGCTTTCTTCGTCGGCCTGGTGTTTCTCTTCCCGCAGGCGCAGCGCCACCGTGTTGAAGGCATTGGCCACCTGACCCAACTCATCGCGCGTTTCCAGCGTCAGCGTGTCTGAAAAGTCACCTGTGCGCATGCGTTCGGAGGCTTGGCGCAGCCGCTGCACGATGCCCATCACGCTGGCGTAAAACGCGAGCAACAGGTAGGCCACCAGCGCCAGTGAGACGGCCGAAAATGCAACCGTCCACTGCTGCTTGCGCTCAAACCCCTGAATGCGCACCGCCAGCAATTTGTCCAGCTCTGCTGACGCGCGGTCGCCCAGAGCCCAGTTGGCTTGTTTGGCTTCGGTAATTTGGCTATCGACCCGTACTGCCAAAGCCCTCAGGTCACCGGAGCCAATCACTTCAATGCGCAGGGATTTGACCAACCGCGCCAGATTTTGGTCATATTGATTGGCCACTCCCTGTAGCTGCGCGGCCAGGTTGGTCGATTGGGTATTGGCATAGGCGACCTTCAGGCCATTGCTCACGTTTTGCGCCTCTGCCTCCAACAAGCCGGCCAGGCGCGCAATCTCGGTGCGATCTTCAGCGCGAACTATTCCCCGATCCGTGACGCTGTTCAGCAGAAGTCTCAGTTCCACCAATTGATCTGCTGATGACGGCAGCTTCAGTAGCATGGTGTCCATCAGGTAGTAACTGTCCAGCTGCGGATCCAGAATCAGGTTGCTGCTGTCACCTACATGGATATTGAGCTTGCTGACGTCGCGCAGCAGCTTTCTGTACAGCTCTGCTGGCAGCGTGTCGTCAGATCCAAACAACTTGCTGCGCAGGAACCGGTGGTTTTCCAGCAACACGGCCAGTGGCGATGCCGTGTTGAGCACCACGCCCAACTCTTTGTCTCGAGCCATCAGTTGGACAATCACATCATCGATCTGGCTTTGCTGGCGAACCAGATCGGGGCGAATGGCGGCCTTGTTTTGTGCGTAAAGCGTGGCCAGGTACTGGCCCTCACCCACTTCGTGCTGCAAGTGCCGCACCTTGTGCAGGTACTGGTTGCCCTTGATTTCTTTCTGCGCAAATTCAATGCCGTCGTTGATTTCAGCTAACAGGAAATACAACACAGCGGCCAGCGGCAACACAAACAACAAACTGACCAGCGCGAACTTGCGCGGGTAGGTCAGCCGGTCCATCACCCAGCGCGCCGGGGCCAACACCCCTTTGCCCGCGCGCTTTTTCGCCGTTGGCGCGCTCACAGCGCCAGACCCGTCAGTTCCGCCACATCCATCGGCGCGGTGAGGCCCGCCAGCTCCACCATGGCGCGGCCACCCGTTTTCACGCCGCCCGTCACGCTGCGCAGCATGGAAGCGCTGGCGCTAATGGCCCATTTATGGGGTTGCGAGGCTTTGCGCATGGCCATGGTGACGTTGATCGCTTCACCCACCGGCAGGATTTGCGCGGGTGTGCCGTACAACGGGTCTTCCGCAATGTGGGTCAGCGTGACCGATCCGCTGTGCAAGGCCACGGTCACGTCAAACGGCGGCAGATTGCGCCCTGCAAATTGGGTAGCCATGTATTGGCGCATGTTCCGGCTGGAGTCCACCAGGCCCAGCGCGGTGCGCGCAGCGCGCAGGCCGTGATTGACGGATTCGGTGTCCTGGCTGTCTACAAAAATCGCCAGCAAACCTTCGCCGACAAAGCGCATGTGGCGCGCGCCGAACAGGTGAACCGTGTCGCCTGCGCTGCTGTAAAACTTCTTGACCACGCTGGCCAGCTCCTGGCTGCTCATCTGCTGGGCCAGCGCGCCGTACTCGGGAATACCAGCAAACAGCACGGTGGCGCTGTCAAACTTTTCGTCGCCAGACTGCGGATCGCCGGTGGGCCAACGCTCGCTCAACTCGGCGGCCAGACGTCGTTCATACAGATCAGATAGTTGTTTGTGCTGCTCTTCCAACGCAGTCTGCACGGCCGTGCCCACGGCCATCGCACGCACGCTGGCCTGCATGACCAGCTTGTTCAACTGGGCGGACACGGCCTCGCGCAGCTCGGCAGGGCGAAACGGTTTGGTGATGTAGTCGTCAGCGCCGGTATTCATGCCAATGCGCATGTGGGCACGCTCTTGCAGCGACGTGAGCAAAATGACTGGTATGGATGCAACAGAGGGGTTTTTTCGAACCGCCTCCAGCATTTCAAAGCCATTGACCTGCGGCATTTGCACGTCAGAAATAATCAGGTCGGGGCGCAGGTCGAACACCATTTCAAGGCCCAGCGCGCCGTTTTCAGCATCGGCCACCTGGTGGCCGTCCTTTTGCAACACAGAGCACACCAGTTTGCGGGTACCCGCGTCGTCTTCCATCACGACGATCAAAGCCATAGGGGTCTTTCTGGTTCCAACAGTTTGTAGTGCCAGCGCACTACTTTTGAGCGATTATCACCAATGACTGCTGCATCAACTGTGCCTGAAAAGCCAAGTCTACGTGGGCTACTGCGGGCACGTGGCGGTTGTCGGCACCGGCCAAGGTGGCAGTGGACGCGGGGAACACGATATTGTCGCAATTGGAGTACCAGCAGGTGAACGGCACGCGCGCGTAGGTTCGCTGGGCCAGCTCGGCCACCCAGGTTCCGTTCAATCGCATTTGCTGGCCGTTGCGCACGTGGCTAAAGCGCCCCAGCCAGGTGCCCCGGTGCGGCGTGCCAATGGTGATGATGTGGTGCACCCGAGCCGCCTCGTCGCCGGGCGGCACGGTGCGCAACCAGGCGCGCGCGGCCAGGCCGCCCATGCTGTGGCACACCAGCACCGGCGGCAGGCCGGTGGCGGCGATGACTTGCTGCACCGCGCGCTCGATGATGGGCGCGTAGTCGTCAATCGAGCCAAACACCGGCTCCAGGTTGACGGCAACAAAGACGTGGCCGCGAGCTTTGAGCTGCGCCAGCCAGGGTGTCCAGAGGCCTCGGTTACACACAAAGCCGTGGATCAGAACCACGCCACGCTGGCCGGGTTGGCCCGTCAAATGATCGGGCACGGCATTGGCAAAAAAGGGCTGGCGCCAGCAAAACACCCGGGGTGCGGTAACGCACTCACCCGCCCAGGCCCGAATCAAATCCCACCAACTGGGTTGCGGCACCGGGTCGCTGGCGTTGATGAACTTGACTGCTACAAATTCAATAGCTAGTACAGCAGCATATCCCAGGGCGATCGCGACAAAACCTATACAAGCCAGCCACGGGGAATAGTCCCAAAAGCCCACCAGCCAGACGCTGGCAAAGGCCAGCAGCCCCAAGGTGGTTAGCTGCTCCAGCCGAGCCAGGCTCATGCCGCGTGCTGGCGCGCTCACAGAACCGGAGCAGCTAAGGCCACGTCTTTGCCCGCCAGCCGCTTGGCCAAACCCTGCGCCAGCCGATTCACCACGCCGTAAATCGACAGCTGCGGATTGGCCCCAATGCTGGTGGGAAACAGCGAGCCGTCGTGGATTGACAGGTTGCTGATTTGCCAGTGCGTGCCGTCGGGCTGCGTCACGCCCAGTTTCTCGGTGCCGCCCAGGCCGCAGCCGCCCATCACGTGGGCGCTGACCACTTTGGTCAGCAGCGGCTTCATCGCCAGGCTAGCAATGGCTTCTTTGGTTTGTGCCCACGAGGTGTAGGGCGTGGCCATTTCATGCACCGGCAGCACCTGCTTGGCACCCGAAGCAAATTGAATCTCAGCCATGGACAGCAGCGCGCGGCGGGCACCATCCATCACATAGTCGGTCAGCGGGTAGTCCAGCGAGGGCGAGCCGTCACCGCGCAGGCTCACCGTGCCGCCGCGCGACTGGTCATGAAAACCGTCGCGCATCAGCGCCAGCAGCACGTGGGTGTGGGGAAACTGCTTGAGCAGATCGGCCTGCTGCTGGCCGTAGCCGCTCACGGTGCTGGCAAAAATCACCGGGTGCAGCGGCGGCGCTTCCAGCTTGTAGCCAATCGGGCCGTCAATGGCTTGGGTTTCTAAAAAGTGGTCGCTGTAAATGGTTTGCGGCGCGCCATACCAGCCTTCGACCTTTTGTTCCATGATGGCCGCAGACGCGACCACTGGGTGCAAAAACGTGCGCTTGCCCAGCAAACCATGCGGATCGGGTGCCTGGGAGCGCAGCAGCAGCGCCGGGGAGTTGATGGCACCGCCTGCCAATACGTAGTGTTTTGCTACGATAGTTGTAGCTGCTTGAGCAGGTTCTGCCTGGGCGGAGTTCGGTTTTACCGCCACACACTGCAAGGCGGTGACTTTGCCGCCAGACAACTCGAACTTCTGCGCCCGCGTCTCCACCAGCAGCACCGCGCCACGGTCCAGCGCGGCGGGAATGGTGGTCACCAGCATCGACTGCTTGGCGTTGGTGGGGCAGCCCATGCCGCAAGAGCCCAGGTTCCAGCAGCCTTTCACGTTACGCGCAATCGACGCGGCGCTGATGCCCAGCTTGGCCGCGCCCCGGCGCAGCAAGTCGTTGTTTTCATTGGCCGCCACCAGCCAGGGGCCAATGCTCAGGCGCGCCTCGGCCTGCTGAAAGTACGGGGCCAGCGCATCGTTGCCGTAGGTGCTCAAGCCAAACTTGTCTTGCCAGTAGGCCAGGGTAGAGGTTGGCGTGCGAAACGAGCTGGTCCAGTTCACCGTGGTGGAGCCGCCCACGCAGCGGCCTTGCAGAATGTTGATGGCCTTGTCAGCCGTTTTGCGGGCCGCACTTTCCTGGTAGAGCTGCGGGTAGGCTTCTGCCTCGATCTGCTTGAAGTCGCTGCTGCTTTTCAGGGGCCCTTCTTCAACGATGACCACCTGCAACCCCGCCCGCGCCAGCAGCTCGGCGGTGACGCCTGCACCCGCACCCGAGCCAATGATGGCCACATCGCAAACCAATTTTTCAGGCCGCGCACCGTGCGGGCCACCAAACACTTTCCAGCCCCGCGCCAAACCGTCGCGAATGGGATCTTGAACAGCCATAACTCAACAAACCTTAAATTTTTAATGGGCCAGGGTAGCCAATCTGCTTCCACGCCGACGTGTCGGCAAAGTAGGCGCTGCCGGTGATGTCGTGCAGTGCATGGTAGGCCTGTTGGCGCAAACTCATGGACGCCAGCCGCATGCCCTGAAACGCCTGCTGCAACTCGCCCACCGTGGCACTGGCCCAGTCAGGCGACAGCCCGGCCAGCGCGCGGCGGCCCACGCCACTGGCCAGCAGGCCCAGCAGTTGCGACAACTCGTCCTGCGCATGCGGGGGCAGGCCCAAGGTGAGTGCGTCCACCCGATCCAGCAGGCCGTTCAAGGCGATTTGCCTGGGGCCTTCATCAGCAGGCAAGGTGCCGTCCAGCATGCCCCGACCCACCGCCGCAAACACCAGGCGGCCCGCCGCACTGAGCTTGCCGGCCACCAAGCCGGGTTGGATGGTGGCAACCGCGCCACCGGCCACGGCCAGCAACACCGCGGAGGCGACACCTAACTTCAATAAGCTTCGTCTTTTCATGCGTTGACTATGGCATGGGCTTACGCAAAGGGCGTAGAGCCAAGTGTCTAGATAGACTCGGGGTTTGTATGCAATCCGCTGAACGTATTCGCCAAGCCATTGCCCAGGTGTCGCTACAGCGACAAGCCTGTGCAGACCAGCCCGCTTTGGCGCAAGCCGTTTTGCAAGTCAAACGCTTTCAGTCGCAGCGCTTTGCAGGCACCTATGCCGACTTGCTGGCCAGCCCACAACACCGCATGGCCGCCCGTTTTTTTCTGGATGAGCTGTACAGCGACAAGGACTACACCGAGCGCGACGCGCAATTTGTGCGCATCAGCGGCCCCATGCAAACCTTTTTTCCCGCCCAGGTGGTGGCCACGGCCGTGGCCCTTGCACAGTTGCATGCACTGAGCGAGCAGCTGGACCACGCCATGGGCGTCAGCTGGCTGGCGCACCCGCAGGGCGACCACGCCAGGCGCTATGTGCAAGCCTGGCGCAACGTAGGCCAGCGCGACCAGCGCCAGGCGCAGCTGACCGACGTGATGCAGATCGGCCGCGACATGACGCGCCTGACCCGCACACCCGGCCTGCGCCTGATGCTGAAAATGATGCGCGGCCCTGCTGCCGCCGCAGGCCTGGGCTCTCTGCAGCGCTTTCTGGAAAGTGGGTTTGACACCTTTGCCCAAATGTCTAGCCAAGCAGGTGGCGTGGAGAGTTTTTTGAGCACCATCGCCCAGCGCGAGGAGGCGCTGATCACGCAATTGTTTGAGGCGGATTTTGTCGCCTGCGAGACTGCTCTGAACCAAGTCTTGGTAAGACCCTAGTGCCATGTTCCAGTGGCCTGCACACAATACCTGCCACATTCCCCGCAGATTTGCTAAAGGTTTTTGACATGGACAAGATTTGGCTGAAAAGCTACCCCCCTGGCATGCCGCACGACGTCAAGCCCGAGCAATACCGCTCGCTGACGCAGCTACTGGAGGAGTCGTTCAAAAAAAACGCGAGCCGCCCCTTCAGTGTGTGTATGGAGCAGTGGATGAGCTATGGCCAGCTCGATGATTACTCCGCCGCGCTGGGTGCCTGGCTGCAGGCGCAGGGGCTTGCGCCCGGCGCGCGCGTGGCCATCATGCTGCCCAACGTGCCGCAGTTTCCGGTCACCATGGCGGCCGTCTTGCGCGCGGGCTACACCTGCGTGAACGTGAACCCGCTGTACACGCCACGCGAGCTGGCGCACCAGCTCAAAGACTCGGGTGCCACGGCGATTGTGATTCTGGAAAACTTTGCCGGCACCCTGGCCGAGGTGATCGAGCAAACGCCGATCAAGCATGTGGTGATGGCGTCCATGGGCGACCTGCTGGGCTTTTGGTATGGGAAGTGGCTGACGTTTGCCGTGCGGCACCTGGCCAAGATGGTGCCGCCGTTCAAGTTGCCTTTGGCCAACGGCTTGAAGGTCACGCCGTTTAAAACCGCCTTGGCGCAAGGCATGGGCCTGTCGCTCAAACCGGCCGATGCCAATCTGGATTCGATTGCGTTTTTGCAATACACCGGCGGCACCACCGGCCTGTCCAAGGGCGCGGTGCTCACGCATCGCTGCATCGTGGCGGCTGTGTTGCAGTCAGAAGCCTGGTTCAGCCCGGCGCTGTCCAAGGTGGGCGACATCAGCAAAACCAATGGTGTGGCCGCTTTGCCGCTGTACCACATCTTTGCGCTCACCTTGAGCCTGGGCGCGATCCGCTGGGGCTCGATGCTCACGCTGATTCCCAACCCGCGCGACTTTGGCGGCTTCATTGCCACCTTGAAAAAGCGACCGTTTCACATGCTGCCCGCGGTGAACACCCTGTTCAACGCGCTGCTGCAACACCCCCAGTTCAAAACCGTTGATTTTTCGCAGCTGTATGTGTCGCAAGCTGGCGGCATGGCCGCGTCTGAAGGCACGGCCAAAGCCTGGCTCGCGGCCACGGGCTGCCCAATGATTGAAGGCTGGGGCATGAGCGAGACCTGTGCGATTGGCACCAACAACCCGGTGACCGCCACCACGTTCAGCGGCACCATTGGCCTGCCGCTGCCCGGTGTATCGATTGCTATCAAAGATGATGATGGGAATGATGTGGCGCTTGGACAATCCGGCGAAATCTGCATCTCAGGCCCCAATGTGATGACCGGCTACTACAACCAGCCCGAAGAAAACGCCAAAGCCTTCACCGCCGACGGCTTCATGCGCACCGGCGACATCGGCGTGATGGACGAACGCGGCTACACAAAAATAGTCGACCGCAAGAAAGACATGATCCTGGTCAGCGGCTTCAACGTCTTCCCCAACGAGCTGGAAAACGTGATCTCGCTGTGCCCCGGCGTCCTGGAATGCGCGGCCATCGGCATCCCCGACGAAAAGCAGGGCGAGGCCATCAAGGTGTTTGTGGTCAAGAGCGAGGCGTCCTTAAGCGAAGAAGACGTCGCCAAATACTGCCGCCAGAACCTGACCGGCTACAAAGTGCCCAAATACATCGAGTTCCGCGACGACCTGCCCAAGACCAATGTGGGCAAGATTTTGCGGCGCGAGCTGCGGGCGGGGAAATGATAGCGTTCCCCCTGAATTAGCTCCTTCCCCTTCCGGGGGAAGGTTGGGATGGGGGCATGCGCACTACAAAACCCCATTTTTGAACCAAATCGCCCAATAGCCCATGTATTCATTGCTCAAGCAGCTATCAATTCAATAGTGAATTTAACCAGGAAACGATCATGCCAATCCACCGCCGCCGCCTCCTGCTCGCCTCCACCGCCACCCTGGCTCTGCCGGCCTTCGCCCAATCCGCCTTCCCCAACAAACCCCTCAAACTCCTCATCGCCTTCCCCGCCGGTGGCCCCACCGACATCACCATGCGCGCCCTGGCCGATAACGCCAGCAAAATTCTGGGCCAGACGGTGGTGATTGAAAACAAGCCGGGCGCAGGCGGCACCCTGCCCGCCCAGCAGCTGCAAACTTCGCCCGCCGACGGCTACACCCTGGCGCAGATTCCCCTGGGCGTGTTCCGCCTGCCCTACACCACCAAGCTCAACTGGGATCCGGTCACCGACATCAGCTACGTGCTCAACGTGACCGGCTACGCCTTCGGCCTGGTCGTGCCCGCCGACTCGCCGCTGCGCACCTGGACGCACTTTGTCGGCTGGGCCAAAGCCAACCCCGGCATGCTCAGCTACGGCTCCACCGGCACCCTGACCAGCCCACACCTGACCATGGAACTGATCGCCCAAAAGCTCGGCCTGCAACTGCTGCACGTGCCCTACAAAGGCAGCGCTGACTTGATGCAATCCATCCTGGGCGGCCAGATCATGGCCGCCGCCGATTCCACCGGTTTTGCCCCCCAGGTAGCCGCCGGCAAGCTGCGCGTGCTCAACACCTGGGGCGAGCAACGCCTGGAAAAATTCCCCGACGCGCCCACCCTGAAAGAACTCGGCCTGGACCTGGTGCAAAACTCACCATTTGGCATCGGTGCCCCCAAAGGCACGCCCGCAGCCGTCGTCAAACGCCTGCACGACGCATTCAAACAAGCCATGGAACAAGACAGCTACAAAACGGCTCTCGCCCGCTACGACATGGTGCCCAAATACCTCAGCAGCGCGGCGTATACGCAGTTTGCGAAAGAGACGTTTGCCAAGGAGAAGGCGCTGGTGGAGAAGCTGGGGTTGTTGAAGGCGCAGTGAAGGTTCGGTAGGGGCAGTCAACTCGGCTTGGCCCCATTAGAACGGGCTTATTCGTGGTGAATATCAGGACGCGCTTTTCTGTGCCGGCGTTTTAGTTCGCAATGCTGCACCGCGCTCGAGGAACGTCGACTCATAGTTGGGAAGCTCCGTGCCCAGCACACGATCCCAAAAGCGGAACATCAATGCATAGTTGCCCTTGAACGAAGTGTGGTGAAGGTTATGGAAGGTTGACGTGTTCACCCAGCGAAGCAGCGGTATCCGCAAGAGCCATCGCGGCAGAAACTCATAGCCGAGATGAGACATCACGTTGTTGGCTAAGCCTATTCCGTGAAGGACTCCGAGCATGGGGAGGTAGATGGGCACAAAAAGGACCACTGGCAATATCCAAGCACCCAGAATGAACGCCTCAAACCAATGGAACGAATACGAAGAAAACGGATTGACGTCAACGCTTTTGTGGTGAACGGCGTGTATGCGCCGAAATAGTTTGGGATGGTGCAGGAGGCGGTGCCAGAAGTAGAACCACGCGTCGTTGAACACGAGTAACCCGAAAAATGTGGCCAAGATCATGGGCCAGCCAATCGTGGCGGCGTCGAGGGTGAGCTGGGTGTATCCGCTTGCGTAGAGGAGCGAAATGGCCAAGGTGACGGGGGAGCCGGTCAGCAATACCAAGAGGGTATTTTTGACCTCAAAGGCGATCTGTTTGCCGTCGACGCGCCTTTTAGCCTGGATACGGGAGCCGCGAAATCGCTCTTCGCCCCACTTCCACAGAATGAGGAAGAGCAGGCCCACGATCAAAAAATACGTTCCGGCTTGGAATACAAAGCCCTGAACAAACATAAACAGCGGGTGATCTTGTTGAAACATTGATAGGTTCCTTGGGTGTAATCGCATCTCATTGCAACTGGCGGTTGCTTTGTATGGTATGCGGCAAATCGAAAAATTGCAACTTTGAGTTGCTCTGTTGTTGTGACGGCAGTAACCTCGGGCAATGCCCACAGCGCGTTCTCTTCAAGCAGCAGCCCCGCAGCCCCGCGGGAAAGCATTCGTGCGCGCAGTGCTCGACGTAGCGTTACAACAACTTGCGAAGGTGGGGTTCGAGCGTCTTTCCATACCTGAAGTAGCTGACCTGGCGGGTGTCAACAAGACAAGCATCTACCGGCGTTGGCCAAGCAAAGCCGAACTGGTGCGCGACGCGTTAGACGCTGCAATGAACCATGCTGAACAAGCCCCTGACACGGGGGAGTTGCGGGGAGATCTTGTTGAGCTCGCGCGCAATGTTGCTTCCTTTGCGCAATCGCCTGCAGGGGCAGCGATCGTTCGCATCATGCACGCGGAAGGGGGCAATTCAGAACTACGCGCGCTCGGGAACCGTGCGTACCGCGAGGCCAGCAAGCTCGGCCCCTGGGTGGTGCTCAACCGAGCTCAGGCGCGCGGCGAGCTGAACAGTGATGCCAATTTTTCGCTGGTGCTGTTCACGATAGCGGGCGCGATCATGCATCGGGTGTTCGTAGAGCAACGGGATGTGCCAGACGAGTTCCTTGAGCAATTGGTCGACCTGGTGCTCTTCGGCGCGGTTGGTAAGCGGTGAAGGTTGCAGTGATTTGTGGAATGTCTGATCACGCCCGAAGCGATTAGGGCCGCAGGTGCGAAAGGGATTCAGACTTCAAATTGAGACCAAATCGGCTTTTAGCCCAAGAATTTATTGCTTAAGCAGCTATAAAAAATGTAGTGACTGATCACCTTTGCGTCGCAGGCATTTGGTGTGCGTTCAAAATTCTGGCCAAGCTTACAAAACATAGTGATCCACCAACAACGCCGCAAACAGCGCGCTCAGGTGGATCAACGAGAAGCGAAAGGTTTTGCGGGCCAGGGCGTCGGAGTAGTTGCGCCACAGGGCAAAGCCGTAGCCACAGAAGCCCACACTTAAAACGACGGCAGCCGCCAAATACAGCCACGAGCTCATGCCGTAGGCAAACGGCATCAGGCATGCGGCGAACAGCACCAGGGTGTAGAGCCAGATTTGCAGGCGGGTGAATTCGTTGCCGTGGGTAATCGGCAGCATGGGCAGGCCGGATTTGCGGTAGTCCTCGACCCGGTACAGGGCCAGGGCCCAGAAGTGCGGGGGCGTCCACAAGAAGATGATGAGGAACAGGATGAGGGCTTCGGGGCCGACGTCGCCGGTCATCGCGGCCCAACCCAACACGGGGGGCATGGCACCGGATGCGCCGCCGATGACGATGTTTTGGGGGGTGCGGGGTTTCAAAATAACCGTGTAGATCACCGCGTAGCCAATGAAGGTGGCAAAGGTCAGCCACATGGTCAGCGGGTTGACCCAGAGGTACAAGATGGCTGAGCCGGCTGCGCACAGGGCGGCGGAAAAAACCAGGGTTTGGGTGTCGCTCAATTCGCCTTTGGCCGTGGGCCGCCAGGCGGTGCGCAACATGCGAGCGTCTATGCCTTTTTCCACAATGCAGTTAAACGCCGCAGCAGCGCCCGCCACCAGCCAGATGCCCGCGCAGGCCAACAACGCCAAACGCACATCGGCCCAAGCGGGCACGCCCGGCACCGCCAGCACCATGCCAATCAGCGCGCAAAACACGATCAGCTGCACCACGCGCGGCTTGGTCAGGGCGTAAAACTGTTGGACGATGTTCATGGATGGCTGGAGACTAAGCAATAAAACTTTTTGAACGCAGAGGACGCAGAGGTTTACGCAGAGTGCGCAAAAGAACAGCCAAAATTTTCTATGGTTTTCCTTTGCGCCCTTTGCGAAACCTTTGCGTCCTCTGCGTTCAAAAATGGGGTTGAGAGGCCATACGCATTCATGCTGACAAACTCGATGCCCGCAACCGCGATGCACTCAACGTGTCCACCGCCAAACGGCTTTCGCTGATGGCCCAGGTGAGCACGATGACCAAGGCCGCAGCGCCGCCGGTGTGCAATACAGCGGCAATCAACGGCCAGCCCAGGACCACATTGGACAGGCCTGTCAAAAACTGTAGCGCCAGCAGGCCTGCGAGCCAAGCGCTTTGGCGGCGCAGGGCGGGCACGCGGCGCATGCGCCAGGCCAGCAGGCCCAGCACGGCGAACACGATGTAGGCGCTCAAGCGGTGGGTGTAGTGGATGGCGGTGAGGGCGGCAAAGCCAATGTTTTCGCCGTCGGCTGTTTTACCCAGGTGGCGCCAGATTTCAAAGCCTTGGGAGAAATCCATGTACGGCCACCACTTGCCGTGGCAGGTTGGAAAATCGGTGCAGGCCAGCACGGCGTAGTTGGTGCTGACCCAGCCACCCAGCGCAATTTGCAGCCACAGCAGCGCAAAGCCGCCCACCAGCAGCGCGCGGGTGGTGCTGCCAATGGGGGTGGGCACGCGCTCGGCCTGCGCATGCGACAGGCGTACCGCCTGCGCGCACAGCAGCATCAGCAAGACCAGGCCACCCAGCAGATGCAGCGTGACGATGGCAGGGAAGAGTTTCATGGTGACGGTGAGTGCGCCAAACGCGCCTTGCACGCACACCCAGACCAGGGTGAAGGTAGGCAGCCAGGGGCTGACGGGCACACCGCCTTGGCGGTGGCGGCTGGCCAGCCAGGCGGCCACCGTCAGGGTCAAGATCAACACGCCCACGGCGGTGGCCATGTAGCGGTGAATCATCTCGATCCAGGCCTTTTTGTGGGTGACCGGGCCCGTGGGCATAGCCGACTGGGCGGCGCTGATTTCTTCGCGCGCGCCCACGGGGCTGGCGCTGCCGTAGCAGCCAGGCCAGTCGGGGCAGCCCAGGCCGGAGTCGGTCAGGCGGGTGAAAGCGCCAAACAACACCAGATCAAAGGTGAGGAACAGGGTGAGCAAGGTGAGGGCTTGCAGGCGACGCGTGGGCGCGGCGTTTTTGTTGCGCAGCCAGATCCAGGCCAGCGGGCCCAGGGCACCCAGCAGGCCCACGCCCATGAGCGTGAGCACGGGGGACAGGTCGTACAGGGGTTGGGTGTCCATGGCTTATGGCTTGGCGGGAGGTGGCGGCAACACATCGGCGCGGCCTGCGATGTCCCACGAGGACGAGGCACGCAACAGACGATCCAGGTCGCGCTTGGCTTTGGGGGCCTGGGCTTTGTCCAGCCCGGCGGGCATGCGCATCATCCAGTTGCCGATCGGGTCGACCACGTACAAGTGATCGGCCAGTTGCCGGCCCGCTGCGGGCGCCAGCCAGGCGGCCAGATCCGCTGCGGGCACGCGCAACACGGTGGCCTGGGAAAGGGCGGGTGTTAGCGCCGCTGGCACAGGCGCGTTGTCGGGGATCAACCAGACCCAGTCGAGCCGGTCTTTTTCTTTGCCCAGGCTTTCGCGCACTTGGCGCTGCAGGTACAGGTGCTGCTCGCAAGCGGCGTTGCAGGCACCACCGCCTACGCTGACCAGCAGCCACTGACCTTTAAGGGCGCGCAGGTTTTGCGTTTTGCCTTGCAGATCGGTTGCGCTGATGGCGGGTGTGGGGCGCTGCGGCGTGATGAGCTCACCGAAATTGCGACGACCTTCAGGGCGCACCACGTAGTAGGTGAAGTACGAAGCGATCACCGGTGCGGCGCAGATCAGCATCACGGCGATCATTTTCCAGCGGCCCAAAGGCCGATTCACAGGGCGGCCCGGCACCGCACCCAAAGCGTCTTGTGGGGTGGGCAGGCTGTGCACCGTCAGGTCCAGCGGCTGGTCGGCATCAGTGGTGTTTGGCACGGCGGCGGGGGGCGATGAGTTGGAACCAGACATAAAGCGTTGCGATCAGCCCCGCAAGGGCAAACCATTGAAAGGCATAACCGTGGTGTTTTGCGATACCGGTGCTGGGTGCGGGCCAGTTGCGCTGCAAACCATCATCCGGAGGGCCCACCGTTTGCAGCACGGTGACGGGCAGCAAGGGCAA
This sequence comes from Comamonadaceae bacterium, assembly GCA_013297875.1. GTDB lineage: Bacteria > Pseudomonadota > Gammaproteobacteria > Burkholderiales > Burkholderiaceae_C > JAAFIW01. The sequence continues at coordinate 80,353 of JAAFIW010000001.1, forward strand.
ACCGGTCTCAGCAGAAAAAGCGGGCAAGGCTAGATTTTGCCGGATACGCGATGACCCCTGGCCAGCGCTGGTTGACGCTGCCACCGATGTCGGCTCGTCAAACTCAAACAAGCGCGACGGCGCTGCGGCCACTACGCCTTGCAGCAATACATCACCCACAGGCGGCGGTACATCGGGCAGCGCACTGCGATCGACAAAGTTGCGTGGCACCCAGCCACGCTGCACCAGCACCACGGTGGGGCCGCCGGCCACGGCGAAAGGCGTCAACACATAAAAGCCGGGGCGGCCATTCATTTGCCGGTTGTCCAGAAAAACCTGGTGCGCAGGCAGCCACCGGCCCCGAGCGCTGACTTTTCGGTGCAGTTGAGGCGCTATTGATTCAATAGCTGTTTGAGCAGTTAATTCAAGGGCTGGCAGCTGTTTCTTTGCCTCAATGGCTTCAAACAGCGCCTGTTTTTGCGCCGCGCGCGACAACTGCCAGTTGCCCAAAGCCAGCGTGGCGGCCACGCCCAGCACGGCAGCCACGGTAACCAGCCAAAAGCGTGTGCGATTGGCGTTTGCCTTGGGGGTGTGTGGCAGGCTCAAACGATAATCTCCGTCATGATTTATCTTGTGATGTTGGCCTTTGTGGCCATTTTGGGCAGCCTGGCCTCGGCCCTGTTCTTCATGATGAAAGACGGGCAAAACGGCAAAGCCAAGACCAGCAAAATGGTGCGTGCGCTGGCCATGCGGGTGGGGTTCTCTGTGCTGCTGTTCATTTGCATTTTGGTGGCTTACAAGCTGGGGTACATCCAACCGACGGGCATTCGTAACTGAGAGTGCAACGCCTGCTGAAAGCAAAAAAAGCGCCTCACGGCGCTTTTTTGCTGGTGCGGGTGCGTCAGAGCCAGTACACCAAAATATAAAGACCCAACCACACCACGTCCACAAAGTGCCAGTACCAGGCCGCGCCTTCAAAGCCGAAGTGTTTGTCAGCCGTGAAATGGCCTTTTTGCAGACGCAAAGTGATGAACAGCAGCATCAGCATGCCCACGAACACATGAAAGCCGTGGAAGCCGGTCAGCATGAAGAAGGTGGAGCCAAAGATGCCAGAAGACAGCTTGAGGTTCAAGTCGGTGTAGGCATGGTAGTACTCATAGCCCTGCACGCCCAGGAAGGCCACGCCGAGCAACACCGTCAACCACATGAAGGCGATGGTGCGGCCACGGTGGTTTTCGCGCAGGGCATGGTGCGCAATCGTGAGCGTGACGCCCGAAGTCAGCAGCAAAGCGGTGTTGATGGTGGGCAACCAAAATGGGCCCATGGTGGTAAAGGGCTCCACGATGCCTGCGGGGGATGCTGTGGCACCCACCACAGAACTGGGCCAGACAGCCTTGAAATCAGGCCATAGCAAGGCGTTGTCCAGGCTGCCCAGCGCAGGCACGGAGTGAGCACGCGCCCACCACAGGGCGGAGAAGAAAGCGCCGAAAAACATCACTTCGGAGAAAATGAACCAGCTCATGCTCCAGCGGAACGACAGGTCAATCTTGTGGCCGTACAGGCCGCCTTCGCTCTCGGCGATCGAATCGCGAAACCATTGGTACAAGATGACGAACAGCCACAGCATGCCGAAGGCCAGCGAGTAAGCACCCCATTGGGTACCGTTGATCCATTGGCCAGCGCCCAGAATGATGAAGAACAGGCCAACGGACGCCATGAACGGATGGCGCGATGGCTGGGGCACAAAATAGTACGGCGCGGTGCCGTGGGCCGTGTGAGCAACTGAACTCATGTTTTCTCTCCTCAACTCTTGAAAAATTACTTGACCACCCAATTGACCAACACGATCAAACTCAACACAAACAGCAGCGTGCCAGCCAGGCCGACAACGATGATGTGAACCGGGTTGAGTTTGACCAGGTCTTCCTGGTAGTCACTGTTCTTGCGAATACCGATAAACGACCAGGCCACTGCCTGCACGGTGCGCAGCAGCGAGCCTTTGCGGGCGGGCGACGAGCTCATACGCCCAAGCCCTTCACTGCCGTCTTAGCCACTGGCTCGCCGGTCGGTGCAGGCGGCGTTTTGCCGCCCACTTCAAAAAACGTGTATGACAGGGTGATCGTGGTCACGTCTTTGGACAGTTTGGGGTCGATCACAAACGACACCGGCCACTGCTTTTTTTCACCGGCTTCCAGCGTGTACTGGCTGAAGCAAAAGCACTCCAGCTTGTTGAAATGCGGTGCAGCCTGGTGCGGCGCGTAGCTGGGAATGGCTTGCGCGGCCATGCGGCGGTTTTGCACGTTTTGAAACTCGTACATCACCGTGGCCAACTGGCCTGGATGCACTTGAATCGAGCGCTGCGCGGGCTTGAATTCCCAAGGGCCGCGCACATTGGCATCGAACTCGACGGTGATGGTGCGGCTGGTGTCGATCTGGCTGTTGCCGGGCAGTTTCACATCACGGCCCGCCGCGCCATTGCCGGGCACCTGCCGCTCGGACAGCGACAGGATGTTGATGCCGGTGACTTCACACAAGTGCTTGTAAATCGGGATCAGCGCGTAGCCAAAGGCGAACATGCCGACCGTGATCACGACCAGCTTGCCTACCATTTTGAGATTGTCTTTGTGCCGCGCGCTCATGGTTTTCCAGCCTGCTCAGCGCGAGGTCAGCACCACCATTTTGACCATGAAGCCAATGAAAAACACGGCCGCAATCGAGGCCAGAATCAGCCCCGTGCGCAGGTTGTTTTTCTTTTGTTCGGGTGTCATGCTCAGTTAACCGATCTTTTTAGCCGATCACGCGGGTTGCCGTAGCGTCCAGCTTGGGCGGTGTTTCAAAGGTATGGAATGGGGCCGGTGATGGCACTTCCCACTCCAGGCCCTCGGCAGCTTCCCAAGGTTTTTGTGGCGCTTTTTCGCCCTTGCCCATCATGGTGGGCAGCACGATGAACACGAAGAAATACACCTGAGCCAGACCGAAGGCAAACGCACCCACAGAAGCCAGTGCGTTGAAATCGGCAAACTGCATGGGGTAGTCGGCATAACGGCGCGGCATGCCGGCCAAGCCCAAGAAGTGCATCGGGAAGAAGGTCACGTTGAACGCAATCAGGCTCCACCAAAAGTGAATCTTGCCGCGCGTTTCGTTGTACATCACACCGGTCCACTTGGGTGCCCAATAGTAGTAACCAGCAAACATGGCGTAAAGCGACCCGGCCACCAGCACATAGTGGAAGTGGGCCACCACGTAGTAGGTGTCTTGCAGTTGCGTGTCGATGGGGGCCATCGCCAGAATCAGGCCTGTGAAGCCGCCCATGGTGAACACAAAGATGAAACCCACGGCAAACAGCATCGGGGTTTCAAAGGTCATGGAGCCCTGCCACATGGTGGCAATCCAGTTGAAGATTTTCACGGCTGTGGGTACCGCAATCAACATGGTGGCGTACATGAAAAACAGCTGGCCGGTCACGGGCATGCCGGTGGTGAACATGTGGTGCGCCCAGACGATGAAGCTCAAGATCGCAATGCTGGAAGTGGCATACACCATGGAGGCATAACCAAACAGCTTTTTGCGGCTGAACGCCGGCACGATCTGGCTGATGATGCCGAACGCCGGCAAGATCATGATGTAAACCTCGGGGTGACCGAAGAACCAGAAAATATGCTGGTACATCACCGGGTCACCGCCACCGGCGGGGTTGAAGAAGCTGGTGCCAAAGTGGCGGTCGGTCAGGGTCATGGTGATCGCGCCAGCCAGCACAGGCATCACGGCAATCAGCAGGTAGGCGGTGATCAGCCAGGTCCAGGCAAACATCGGCATTTTCATCAAGGTCATGCCGGGGGCACGCATGTTCAAAATGGTCACGATGATGTTGATCGATCCCATGATGGAGCTGGCGCCCAGGATGTGCATCGCAAAAATACCGGCGTCCATCGACGGGCCCATTTGCAGCGTCAGCGGTGCGTACAGCGTCCAGCCCGCAGCGGGTGCGCCACCGGGCATGAAGAAGCTGCCAGTCAGCATCAAGGCAGCGGGAATCATCAGCCAGAAACTGAAGTTGTTCATGCGGGCAAAGGCCATGTCGGCCGCGCCAATTTGCAGCGGAATCATCCAGTTCGCAAAGCCCACAAAGCCCGGCATGATGGCACCGAACACCATGATCAGGCCGTGCATGGTGGTCAGCTGGTTGAACAGCTCGGGGTTGACCAGCTGCAAACCGGGCTGGAACAACTCGGCACGAATGCCCAGAGCCAGCACGCCGCCGACCATCAGCATGGTGAACGAGAACAGTAGGTACAGCGTACCAATGTCTTTGTGATTGGTCGCAAACACCCAGCGGCGCCATCCGGTAGGGGCATGGTCATGGTGGTCGTCGTGGGCAGCGGGGCCGTGGTTGTCTAGAACTGCGCTCATAGTGGTCTGTCCTGAAAAATTTACTTGCGTGCGGTCTTCACGTCTGCGGGCTGAACAATCTGACCGGTTTTATTGGACCAGTTGTTCTTGGTGTAGCTGATTACTGCAGCAATGTCGGTGTCGGACAGCTGCTTCCAGGCTGGCATGGCACCATTGTTCTGGCCGTTGAGCAAAATAGCAATCTGCTTGCCTTTGTCGGCATCCAGCACCACAGCCGATCCGTCGATCGCCTTGATTGGGCCTGCGCCCTTGCCGTTGGCCTGGTGACAAGCGGCACAGTTAGCAGCGTAGACTTTTTCGCCGCGCTTGGCGATGTCGTCCAGCGTCCACACCTTGGTCGGGTCATCCAGTTTGGCAGCTGCTTTTTTCCGCTCGCCGTCTACCCAAGTGGCGTATTCAGCGGCGGTCACCACCTTCACGTGAATGGGCATGTAGGCGTGCTCTTTGCCACACAGCTCCTGACATTGACCGTAATAGTTGCCGGTTTTTTCTGCACGGAACCAGGTGTCACGCACAAAGCCGGGAATCGCGTCCTGCTTGATGCCCAGCGAGTTCACGGCGAAGGCGTGGATCACGTCGTTGGCAGTGGTGATGATGCGGACTTTTTTGCCCACGGGCACCACCATTGGGTTGTCGACCTTGAACAAATAGTCGTCGGGGATGACGCCCTTTGCACCGTTATTGGACATTTCGCGGTGCGTGCTGTCCAGGGTGGAGATGAAGCTGATGCCCTCGCCTTCGCCCTTGATGTAGTCGTAACCCCATTTCCACTGGTAGCCGGTGGTTTTGATGGTCAGGTCGGCATTGGTGGTGTCTTTGGAGGCCACCAGCACTTTGGTGGCCGGCAGTGCCATGAGGATCACGATGATGAAGGGCACGATGGTCCAGATGATTTCAACCGTGACCGACTCATGGAAATTGGCGGGCTTGTGGCCTTTGGACTTGCGGTGCTTCCAGATGGAATAAAACATCACCGCAAACACCGCCAGGAAAATCACCGTACACAAAATCATCATGAAGTTGTGCAGCCAGTGCTGCTCCTCAGCGATTTTCGTCACGGCCGGGTGCAGGTTCCATTGGCGCACGGCGGGACCACCGGGCAAGTCATTGACAGCGTAGGCGGCGCTGAACGCTGCAGTGGCTGTCCATGCACCTGCGGTTTGCAGCAAGCTTGTCAGTGGGTTGGAAATACGCTTCATCGTTGTCACTTGGTTCGTTTGCTTTTGACTTTTACACATCACATGCCTCGAAGGGCCATCCTCAACTCTCGCGCCAGGGCTGGACGCAGCTCAGGTCGAACGTAGCGACCGACCACCACCGAGCGACCCTGCCCCGACACCTCAATCAACGATCGATCCGCAGCGCTGGGCTCAATGCGCACCCACTGGCGATTGAACGCAACCCGTTCACATCGGCCCGCTTGTTCAAACTCAATCACCAATTGCGCATCGTCCAGAGAAATCTTCTCGCCGTCTGCAGCGTGCCTTGCATAAAGCAGGAAAGCAGCGCCAACGGCCAGCAGCTCCAACGAGGCAAAGGGCAAAATCATTCGCGCGCCTTGAAACCAGAAAAACAGCCCGATGCCCAAAGACACCACGCACAGGGACGCATAAGCCCAGGCCAATTGCGTCGGACTGATCGAGCAATTGCGTTTGAGAAACCAGACAATTCCCTGGCCTGACACGGCGGCAAAGCGAAAGACTGGGTTTGGCACGACGATAGTTGTACGTTGAAGAATCTACAGAATAATCCGGAAAACAGCTTCGAATTGTAGCTTGGCTTGCTGGGACTTCTTCCTGCAAGCCAGCAACCCAGCGCGCTGCTCACCCTTTGCCTTTTGGGGCATCCAGCATGGCACGCATGTCGTCCATCGATATAGCGCTATGGGGTGCCAGCTTGATGCGGGGCACCGGTTTGAACGCGTGGCCGTAGACAATTTCAAAGGTCAGCGACAGGCGCGCGTCTTGCTTGCTGCTCAGGCGCTCGGTCAATTGCCGCTCCAGCTCGGTTTTCCAGGCCCGCCCGCGCAGCCCGGCAAACCGGCCAACATGCAGGTTGCGCCCCAGCGTGCGAAGCTCGGCCAGCAGATGCGCGGCGCTCGCCCAGCTGAGCGTGATCCGCTCCATGTCCATCACCGGCTCGGCAAAACCTGCTTGCACCAGCATGTCGCCCCAATCATGCATGTCGGTGAACGCATGGCTGGGCGGCGGCCACCCCAGGGCCAGGTACAACTCGCGCAGCTCACGCAAGCTGTCGGGCCCCAGGCAGGAAAACATCAAAAACCCATCCACAGCCAGCAGCTTGTGCCATCGCGCGATCAAGGCCTGCGGGTCGGCGCACAGGTGCAAAGCCATGTTCGCCCACAGCATCTGCGCCCCTTGGGCTGGCGCTTCGTCAAAACGAAGCGTGGGCGCGGATTTGAACGACCACCATGGACTAGGTTTTACTATACTTTTTATAGCTGTTTGAGCAATTTCCATATGGGCTGGTGCCATAAAACACTCAGAATTGGGGTATCTGGCGGCAATGCTGAGGTGGGTTTGCAAGCCACCGCGCTGCGGCTGCCAATGCACCCAGGTTTTGGGGTGCCGCGTGATCCACTGCAAACGCTGCGCCATGCGCTGGCCTACCTCTTCATGCAGCCAGGGAGACGGCTCGCTGGATGGCTGCGCCCAGCGTTCGGCGGCGGCGGCGTCAAGCGTGGGTGGTTTTTGTATCATGGCGGGGCAACGGCCAGTATATTGAGCCCATGCATCACACCCGTACCGCGCCGTGGAGCGGCCCATGCGGCTAGATCAGCCGGGGCAACGCCTGGTCTCGCACCGCCTGTCCTGGCCGGCACGGCTGGCAGCCTATTTGCCCAGTCAATGCCGGATTTGCCGTGCCTGGCCCACCCAGCCGTTTTGCCAGGCCTGCGTGACCCGCTTTGCCCGGCCGGTGCCTCGCTGCCAGCGTTGCGCCTTGCCGCTGTTTGCCAGCGTCCTCGGGTCAGACGGTCAGCCACTGGCCCAGGCGGTCTGCGGCCAGTGCCTGCGCCAGCCGCCACCGCTGGCGGTGTGCCTGGCAGCGGTCAGCTACGCCTGGCCCTGGGCGTCTTGCGTGATGCAATTCAAGTTTGGTGGCCAGCCCGCGTTGGCCACGGCCTTGGCCACCTTGCTGCGCAGCACACCTTGGGTAGAACGGCAACTGGATCTGCACGACCTGGTGGTGCCCATTCCGCTATCGCAGCCACGTTTGCGCTGGCGTGGGTTCAATCAGGCCCAGTTGCTGGCGCAGGCCTTGTCACCACGCAAAACCCATTCTGAGCTGCTGCTGCGCATTCGGGACACCGCCACCCAAAGCAATTTGCCGCGTGCACAGCGGTTGCGCAACGTGGCGGGGGCCTTTGCCATGCAACCGCTGCTGGCACCGGCTGTGCGTGGCATGCGCGTGCTGCTGGTAGACGATGTGATGACCAGCGGCGCGTCCCTGCACGCCGCTGCCCAGACCTTGCTACAGGCCGGAGTCGCGCAGGTGGGTGCCCTGGTCGTTGCCCGCACCGATTTGTCGACCGCTTCAGAGTAAGGCTGTTTTCCATGTTCAACATCGTGCTGGTGCAACCCGAGATACCACCCAACACAGGCAACGTGATTCGCCTGGCAGCCAATACCGGCTGCGCCCTGCACCTGATCGAGCCGCTGGGCTTTTCCATGGATGACAAGCACATGCGCCGGGCTGGCCTGGACTACCACGAATACGCCACGCTTGCACGCCACGCGGACTGGCCAACGTTTTTGCGCGTGGCGCAACCGCCACCGACACGGATGTTTGCCATGACCACGCGCGGCTCCCGCAATCTGTATGAAGTCAGTTTCGCGCCGGGCGACTGGTTGGTATTTGGCTCCGAGACGCAAGGCCTGGCACCGCAACTGCGCGAGCAGTTTGCACCTGCACAGCGCTTGCGCCTGCCTATGCGCGAGGGTCAGCGCAGCCTGAACTTGTCAAATGCGGTGGCGGTCACGGTGTTTGAGGCTTGGCGGCAAAACGGCTTTGCGTCCATCGACTCATCGCCCGTGTGAAGAAGTTGGCACCAGCAGGTCTCGCGGGCGACGCACCCGGCAATTACATGCGAACCTTCTGGTGACAAAACCGCCGTTCTAGAGAGGCGCTACAAGCTTGGGCCACGCCGGGTTAGCTACATTGATGTATTGGCGGGCAAACAGCCTTCCGCTTGAGACAATCCGTGAGCCTACAAAGCCCGCGCTACCACATGATCAAACAGTTTTTTTCTTACGTCGCCCAGCAACTTCGCCCCGGGCATCCCCAGGCGGAGGGCTCCGGCTTTGGGGCAACCATTGCCTTGAATTCCAAGCCTGCCGAATCACTCGATGATTTGCGCGAACGGGTGTGGTGGACCTTGTCCAATTGCGATCAACCCAACTGCAGCCGCCTGGCTACCCAAATAATCCACGCTCAAGACGCTGCCAGTTTGTGGGCACTTCGCAGCGACATGTTTCAGTGCATTGCCCAGTCACGCGGTCAGGCGTATGCGATTGAGCGAATTGAGGATTTGCAACGCAGTTTTGTCGGCTGGCTACCCAGCAGTGTGCTGGCACGCAGCAGCGAGTTTGGGCAATCTGGTTTTCGGGCGTCCACGCGCTGATTGGCTCAATAGCGCCTGACAACCGACTCCGCCACGCAAACCGGTTTTTCGTCGCCCTGGCGCTCTACCGTCACCTGCCAGGTCGCTTGAACACCGTTGTTGGCAATGGCCTCGCAAGCCAGCAGCTTCATATGGCCCCGCAAGCGGCTACCCACCGGTACCGGCGCAATAAAGCGTACTTTGTTCAGGCCATAGTTCACACCCATGCGCGACTGGGTGATTTCAATGGCTGACTCGAAAAACAGCGGCAACAACGACAGCGTCAGAAAGCCATGTGCAATGGGCGCGCCAAACGGGCCTGAGCGGGCCTTGTCTTCATCGACGTGAATCCACTGGTAGTCGCCAGTGGCCTGGGCAAACAGATTGATCTGGGTTTGGGTGATCGTGACCCAGTTGCTGACGGCCACGTCCTGGCCGACCAGCGGGAACAGTTCAGAGAGGTTTTGCAGGGTTTTCATGAAATTCGCAGGTTCGGATTCGGTTATTGGTCAAGCCACTCGCAGATGGGCACCCATTGGGCCAGGTCTTTTTCCACCCGTTTGCTCGCCAGGTCAAACAAGGTCAAGCCGCCAGCGGCCATGTGAACATAGTTTTGCGTGTCACGCAGATAGGACAGCACCGGCAAACCCAGGCTGCTCACGAATTCACCCAATTTGTCGGCAGCAATGGTGCGCGGATCGACCCGCATGCCCACGATCGCCAGCGGCTTGTTGGCCGCTTTGCGGTGCTCGGCCAGTTCGGCCAGAAAGTCCTGGGTGGCAAAAATATCAAAAATGCTGGGCTGCAGTGGCACGATGACTTTGTCGGCCAGCTTCAAGGCGTCGTTAAATCGCCAGCCATGCAGGCCCGCCGGTGTGTCCAGCACCACATGGGTGGTGCCCTTGGGCGGTTTGCCCAAGCCTTGCTCGCCAACCGCCCAACTGCTGATGGGTCGGGCATTCGCAGGCCGTAAACCAAGCCAGCGCTTTGAGGATTGCTGCTTGTCCAGGTCTCCCAACATCACCGCATGGCCGCAACTGGCAAAGTAGCCGGCAATGTTGGTGGACAGCGTGGACTTTCCGACGCCACCCTTGGGGTTGGCTACAACGACGATGGGCATGCAGTCTCCGTGGCTTATGTTGAGTTTGAATCAGAGCGCCAGCGCGACACCGCCGACCACCAGTGCCACACCTGCCACCAGCAGCAGCCCCACAGCGGTTCTGGATGTTTTGGCAACCAACACCGCATCGGCTGGATTCGTCGGGTTGTAATACACAGGCACGGTGGCACCCACAGCAAAACCTGCGAGCTTTTTCATTTCGTATTTTTTCAGGTTGGACGACGACTCCACCAGTTCGTATTTGTCGTGGGTGTATTCCGTGCCTTGCACCGCGTAGCGGTATTGCACATAGGGCTGATACATGGTCGTGCCGTCCGATTCGTGGGTTTGCAATCGGCTGACCAATACCTTGCCGACAGCGGTCGGCCAGCCCTGCGCAGCTTTTTGCTTGGCCAGCATTTGCTGAACGCCATAAAACGCACCCAGCCCCAGCATGACCAGGAGTGCACCCCATATCAAATCGCTGTCAAAGCTCATAAAAATGACCGTTTGTTTGTCGCAAGCACCGATTTTTCTTACAAACTCTACCGCATGACCGAATTTGTTCAATCCCCAGTTACGACTACCAACATCTACCTGGTCGCGGCCCACCCCGACTGGCGTGACTCGCGGGTAAATAAACAGCTGTTCGCTGCCGCCCAGCAAACGCCAGGCATTGACGCGCACGACCTGTACACCAGCTACCCCGATTACGCGATCGACGTGCCCGCCGAACAAGCCCGCCTGGCCCGTGCACAGTTGCTGGTGCTCATGCATCCCATTCAGTGGTACAGCATGCCGGCCCTCCAAAAGCTGTGGCTGGACGAGGTGCTGACCTTTGGCTGGGCCTACGGCCAAGGTGGCAATGCCTTGCAAGGCAAAGACCTGTGGCTGGTGGCCACCACTGGCGGGCCGGAAAGCTCCTACCACCCCAACAGCTACAACCGCTACCACTTTGAAGCCTTCTTGCCGCCTTATGAACAGACCGCAGCGCTGTGCGGCATGCGCTTTCTGCCGCCACTGATCCTGCACGGAGCGCACACGGCCAGCAATGAAACGGTTGCCACCCACGTAGCGACTTTCACGCAACGCTTGACCAGCTACCCCAGCTGGGCCGCCTCCGCAGCCATTCAGAATGTCAGCGTGCCGGCCACTGACAGGCCCGTACACCAACCCGATTGAAACGACACCATGGAACACGCCCCCGCCTGGCTGGTCAACAGCCTGATTTACCTGAGCGCTGCGGTGATTGCCGTGCCGCTGTCCAAGGCCCTGGGCCTGGGGTCCATCATTGGCTACCTGGCGGCGGGCATTGCGATTGGCCCCTGGGGCCTGAAGCTGGTCACCGATGTCGAGACCATTTTGCATTTCGCCGAATTTGGCGTGGTGCTGATGCTGTTTCTGGTGGGGCTGGAGCTGGAACCGAAGCGGCTGTGGAACCTGCGACGCCCGATCTTCGGCTGGGGCAGCGCCCAGGTGCTGGCCTGCACTGCATTGCTCACCGCTGCGGGTATGGCGTTTGGCGTGGGCTGGAAGATCAGCCTGGTGGCGGCGCTGGGCTTGGCCCTGTCGTCGACCGCCATTGCCTTGCAGGTGATGGGCGAGCGCAACCTGCTGCCCACGCAAAGCGGGCAAGCCGGGTTTTCGATTTTGCTGTTCCAGGATGTGGCGGCTATTCCCATATTGGCGTTGCTGCCGCTGCTGGGCGTTGCAGCAGTGGGTTTAGAGCCAAATCAGGTATCCGCCCATGGAAACACTGCTCAAGCAGCTATTAAAATAATAGCGGTTATGGCGGCCATTGTGCTGGGTGGGCGACTGGCCGTGCGGCCGCTTTTGCGCTGGATTGCCAAAAGCGACACGCCTGAAATTTTCACTGCGGCGGCCTTGTTGCTGGTGGTGGCGATTGCGGCGCTGATGCAATACATCGGCCTGTCGATGGCGCTGGGGGCTTTTCTGGCTGGCGTGTTGCTGGCCGAAAGCGAGTACCGCCGCGAGTTGGAAACCGACATTGAGCCTTTCAAAGGCCTGCTGCTGGGCCTGTTTTTCATTGCCGTGGGCATGAGCATTGACTTTGGCGTGCTGCTGAAATCACCCGGCGTGGTGGCTGCCGTGGTGCTGGGCTTTCTGCTCATCAAGGCGATGGTGATTTACGGCCTGGCACGGTTGATGAAGCTGCCCTTTCAGGAGCGCCCGGTGTTCACCCTGCTGCTGGCCCAAGGCGGCGAGTTTGCGTTTGTGGTGTTTCAGGCGGCAGCGGGTGCCAAGGTGTTTCCGGCAGAAACCGCGTCGCTCTTGATTGGTGCAGTCGCCGTGTCCATGCTGCTCAGCCCGCTGGTGCTGGTGACCATTGACAAGTTGCTGCTGCCGCGCTGGGCCAACTGCGACGCGCCACAACTGGAGGAGATCAAGGAAGAGCAGCACGCGCCCATCATCATTGCTGGGTTTGGCCGCTACGGCCAGATCATTGCCCGCCTGCTGCTGGCCGAGGGCATACCGGCCACCGTGCTGGACCACGATGCCGACATGATTGAAGCGGCCAGGAATTTTGGCTACCGCGTGTTTTATGGCGACGCCAGCCGCCTGGACTTGCTGCGCACCGCAGGTGCAGACGAGGCCCGCGTGCTGGTGCTGGCGGTGGACGATGTCGATCAGTCACTTGAAATTGCCGACCTGGTGCGCGAGCACTTTCCGCATCTGCAGGTGGTGGCCCGGGCCCGCGACGTGAACCACTGGAACCGCCTGCGCGACCGGGGCGTGAACCAGGTAGAGCGCGAGCTGTTCGAGTCCAGCCTGCGCAGTGGCCGCAGCGTATTAGAGGCGCTGGGCTACCCCGCGCACGAAGCCCGCCAGCAAGCCATGCGCTTTCGCCAGCACAACCTGGCACTGTTCGAGCAGCTGCGCCCGCACTACCAAGACCGTGCCAAGCTGATTGCCGTGGTCAAAGAAGGCCGTGCCCAGTTGGAAGAACAAATGGCCCGGGAGCGGCAAGAGCGCCAGGCCCGCGCCGGGCAAAAACCACCCGGCTGGAGCAGTGGCGAGTGACGAATTGCAAACGGGCCTGTTGATTGCTACCGTCAGAGCAAAACCACGCCACTGCCACAAATTCGTAAGCAAGTGTTTTTCATTGAAAAACACTACCTGTAGTGCTTGAGTTCCTATCTGCCACTAGCTATAGTGTGCGCTGCAGCCTTTCAACAGGTCTCAACCGATGATAAAAAAAGTTGTTCGCAGTCCAGCATAGGTTCCGCCCCTGATCCATCCTGAAGCTGCACCACACACACCACACACCCGCTTAACTGATCAGAACTGAGAAAGCCCAGTGCCCATGTCCACAGCCACAGCCACATTTGCCGCTCCTAAAATCATTGCACCTCCCCTGGTGACACGCGTACCCGTTGCCACCTCAGATACAGCCTCCGTTCCTAGCAACCCCCTGGCCAACTACCAGATCATCCGCCGCAATGGCGCAGTCGTGCCGTTTGAGCCCAACAAGATCGCCGTGGCCATGATGAAGGCCTTTCTCGCTGTGCATGGCACGCAAGGCGCAGCGTCGGCCAGCGTGCGCGAGACGGTCGACGGTCTGACCCAGGCGGTGATCCGCGCCATGGTGCGCTCGCGCCCCGGCGGAGGCACCTTTCATATTGAAGACGTGCAAGACCAGGTGGAACTGGGCTTGATGCGCGGCGGTCACCACGAGATTGCCCGCGCCTACGTGCTCTACCGCGAGCGCCGCACCCAGGAGCGTGCGAAGCTGAGCCAGCACGCCGCACCGCAAGCGCTCACCCTGCATGTGTTGGACGGTGGTGAGCGCGTGGCGCTGGACTTGAACCAACTGCAGGCCTTGATTGCCAGCACCTGCCAGGGCCTGGGCGACGACATCAAACCCGACCCTATCCTGGCAGAGACCCTGCGTAATCTGTACGACGGTGTGCCGCTGGACGAGGTGTACAAGGCCTCCATCCTGGCCGCCCGCACCCTGATTGAAAAAGACCCCGACTACACCTATGCCACGGCCCGGCTGCTGCTGCACACTATCTTCAAGGAAGTGATGGGGCGTGACGTCTTGCCGGCCGACATGGCCCAGGCCTACAGCGACTACTTTCCCGGCTTCATCAAAACCGGCGTGGAGGCCGAGTTGCTTGACGAAAAGCTGTTGCAGTTTGACTTGAAGCGCCTGGGCGCAGCCTTGAAGGCCGAGCGCGATCTGCAGTTTGACTACCTGGGCCTGCAAACCCTGTATGACCGCTACTTCCTGCATGTGCGCAAGACCCGCATCGAGTTGCCACAGGCCTTCTTCATGCGCGTGGCCATGGGCCTGTCGCTCAACGAAATCGACCGTGAGGCGCGCGCCATTGAGTTCTACGAGGTGCTGTCCAGCTTTGACTTCATGTCCAGCACGCCCACGCTGTTTAACAGCGGCACCCTGCGTTCGCAGCTGTCCAGCTGCTACCTGACCACCGTGCCCGATGACCTGGATGGCATTTACGAGTCGATCAAGGAAAACGCCTTGCTGTCCAAGTTTGCCGGCGGCCTGGGCAATGACTGGACACGCGTACGCGCCCTGGGCAGTCATATCAAAGGCACCAACGGTGAATCGCAAGGCGTGGTGCCCTTCCTGAAAGTGGTCAATGACACAGCAGTGGCTGTGAACCAGGGCGGCAAGCGCAAGGGCGCGGTCTGCACCTATCTGGAAAGCTGGCACCTGGACATCGAAGAGTTTCTGGAGCTGCGCAAAAACACCGGCGACGACCGCCGCCGCACGCACGACATGAACACCGCCAACTGGATTCCTGATCTGTTCATGCGCCGCGTGATGGAAAAGGGCGAGTGGACCTTGTTTTCGCCCAACAACGTGCCCGACCTGCACGACAAGTTTGGTGCCGATTTCGAGAAGGCCTACGTCGCCTATGAAGAGAAGGCCCGACGCGGTGAACTCAAACCCAGCAAGACCGTGCAGGCCAGCGACATGTGGCGCAAGATGCTGTCGATGCTGTTTGAAACCGGCCACCCGTGGATCACGTTCAAAGACGCTTGTAATGTGCGCAGCCCGCAGCAGCACATTGGCGTGGTGCATTCGTCCAACCTGTGCACCGAAATCACACTGAACACCAGCGACACCGAAACCGCCGTGTGCAACCTGGGCTCCATCAACCTGCTGCAGCACCTGCGCGCCGACGGCCAGGGCATGGACCACGAGAAGCTACAGCGCACCGCGACCACCGCCATGCGCATGCTGGACAACGTGATCGACATCAACTACTACGCGGTGAAGAAAGCGCGCGACTCCAATATGCGCCACCGCCCTGTGGGCTTGGGCATCATGGGCTTTCAGGATGCGCTGTACCAACTGCGCATTCCCTATGCCTCGCAACAAGCCGTGGAGTTTGCCGACCAGTCGATGGAAGCCGTGTGCTACTACGCCTACTGGGCATCCACGGAGTTGGCCCGCGAGCGCGGCAAATACGCCAGCTACAAAGGCTCGCTGTGGGACAAAGGCGTGCTGCCACTGGACACGCTCGCCATGCTCAACCAGGCACGTGGCGGCTATGTTGAAGTGGATACCTCAGCCACGCTCGACTGGAACGCGCTGCGCAGCAAGATCGCGGCCGATGGCATGCGCAATTCCAATTGCGTGGCCATTGCACCGACTGCCACCATCTCCAACATCATCGGGGTCGATGCATCGATTGAGCCCTGCTTTGGCAACCTGTCCGTCAAGTCCAACCTGTCGGGCGAATTCACCGTCATCAACCACTACCTGGTGCGCGACCTCAAACGCCTGGGCTTGTGGGACGATGTGATGGTGATGGACCTCAAGCACTTTGATGGCTCGCTGCGCCCGATCGATCGTGTGCCACAAGAAGTCAAAGCCTTGTATGCCACTGCGTTTGAAGTGGAGCCACAGTGGTTGGTGGAGGCTGCTGCACGCCGCCAGAAGTGGATTGACCAGGCCCAGTCGCTGAACATCTACATGGCCGGTGCGTCGGGCAAGAAGCTGGACGACACCTACAAGCTGGCTTGGGTGCGTGGTTTGAAGACCACCTACTACCTGCGCACCAGCAGCGCCACACATGCAGAGAAATCCACGGTGCAATCGGGTCGACTCAATGCGGTGTCATCCGGTGGCGTGGCACCAAAAGGCTCTGGCATCAGCGCAGTGGACGCAGCCGCACAAGCGGCCACCATGCAGATGAGCACAGAGGCAGCGACCGACATCAAGTTCTGTGCAATTGATGACCCCGGTTGCGAGGCCTGCCAATAAGCACGCATGCATCGCGCAGCACATGCACTGCGATGCAATTGAGCAACATCTACACAACAAACCTTGGCAGTGATGCGAATGAACACTATTCATTTCGTAGCACTGCTCTCATAATCGGAGCACTGGAAAACTTATGCTGACCTGGGACGAAGAAGTCACCCCCACACTGCCAACGCAATTGCACAACGACCCCTTGGTGGGTCGTGAGGCAGCCGTCACGCCTGCCGCTGCTGCTGTGGTTTCCACAACCCTCTCGCAAGCCTTTACCTTCACGGCACAAGCTGCCAAAGATGCGGCCAAGACACCCGCTGCCCATCGCCGTGTCAATGCTGCCGACAAGCGCATCATCAACGGCCAGACCGATGTGAATCAGCTGGTGCCTTTCAAGTACAAGTGGGCCTGGGAAAAATACCTAGCCACGTGCGCCAATCACTGGATGCCACAAGAGGTGAACATGACGCGCGACATCGCGTTGTGGAAAGACCCCAATGGCTTGACGGAAGACGAGCGACGCATCATCAAACGCAACCTGGGTTTTTTTGTCACGGCCGATTCGCTTGCCGCCAACAACATCGTGCTGGGCACTTACCGCCACATCACCGCACCCGAGTGCCGCCAGTTCCTGCTGCGCCAGGCCTTTGAAGAAGCAATCCATACCCACGCATACCAATACATCGTGGAGTCATTGGGTCTGGACGAAAGCGAAATTTTCAATGCCTACAACGAGGTGCAGTCAATCCGCGAGAAAGACCAGTTCCTGATCCCGTTCATCGAGGCCATCAGCGACCCCCACTTTCATACCGGCACCCACGAAAACGACCAGACCTTGCTCAAAAGTCTGATCGTGTTTGCCTGCCTGATGGAAGGCCTGTTTTTCTACGTCGGCTTCACGCAGATCCTGGCCCTGGGTCGGCAAAACAAGATGACGGGCGCTGCCGAGCAATACCAGTACATCCTGCGCGACGAGTCCATGCATTGCAATTTCGGCATTGACCTGATCAACCAGCTCAAGCTGGAAAATCCGCACCTGTGGACAGCCCCATTCAAGGTCGAAATCAATGCCTTGTTTCACAAAGCCGTCGAGCTGGAATACAAGTACGCCGAAGACACCATGCCCCGTGGTGTGCTGGGCATGAACGCATCGATGTTCAAAGGCTATTTGCGCTATATCGCCAATCGCCGCGCCACCCAGATCGGTCTGGAAGAGTTGTTCCCTAATGAGACCAACCCCTTCCCCTGGATGAGCGAAATGATTGACCTCAAGAAAGAGCGCAACTTTTTTGAGACCCGTGTCATTGAATACCAGTCGGGCGGTGCCCTGTCCTGGGATTGAACACAATGATTTTCAGAACCACGCCCGACGCTGACCGCACCCCAGAGTGTGGCGACGGCAGGCG
The DNA here is from genome assembly GCA_013297875.1 of Comamonadaceae bacterium. Taxonomy (GTDB): domain Bacteria; phylum Pseudomonadota; class Gammaproteobacteria; order Burkholderiales; family Burkholderiaceae_C; genus JAAFIW01. Next base: position 98,121 of record JAAFIW010000001.1, read on the forward strand.
TACCCGCGTTCATGGTGCTGGGCAGAGCATGTCAATGCACCTGCCCAACATCATGAATCACTTCATACCTCGACCAACCGGTACGAAGTGCTTCTTTAGTTGAAACTTTTCAACTTGATCCAAGGAGAAAGAAATGGCAACTGCAAAAAAACCGGCCGCTAAGAAGGTCGTCGCGAAGAAGGCTCCAGCAGCAAAGAAAGCTGTAGCCAAGTCGGCTCCTGCCAAAAAGGCAGCCGCTAAAAAAGCCGTGGTAGCAACGAAAGCGCCGGCAAAAAAAGTAGCAGCCAAAAAAGCAGCACCGGCTAAAAAAGCGGCGCCTGCCAAAAAAGCTGCTGCAAAGGCCGCACCGGCCAAAAAAGCTGCACCAGCCAAGAAAGCTGCAGCCAAAAAGGTAGTGGCCAAAAAAGCCGCTGCAAAGCCTGTCGCCAAAAAAGCCGCGAAAAAGCCCGCTGCGAAGAAAGCCGCGAAAGCACCCGCTGCCCCTGCTGCCCCCGCAGCAAAACCAGCCAAGCCTGCAGCACCCGCTGCCCAGACGACGCTGAACCCACAGGCAGCATGGCCGTTTCCAACAGCCAGCAAGCCCTGAAGAACGCGCCCTCGGCGTTCACCCTCAAGCCCGGTGCCGCAAGGCCCGGGCTTTTTCACTGGGTTGAATCCAGATTCCGGGTTGAACCCAGAATTTCCATTAGGGTTTGGATAGACAACGGATGCAGTTGCGAGTCAGTTTTGGCCCGACTGAGGAGCTCATGGCTTGTGCCATGGGCGACGAAGAGGGGCGAAAATGGCCGCAAATGCGCCGTTGGAATCCAAACAGCACCGCAGGTGCGCCTAATGGAAAATCTGGGTTGAAACCAATGTGTATCGCGCCTGGTCACAATCGGGCCATGCTTGACTTACCCACTTTCGTGGCACCCAGCCGCTACACCGATCCCCTGGCAGCGCTCGCTCAGGTGCGTGCGATCTACGAACAACAAACCAGCCACCTGCGTGACGCCATGCAGCGTTTTGTATCGGGGGCAGCCGAGCTGGCGGGCAGTACGCGCGTGCGCGGTTGCTATCCGTTTGTGCGGGTGCACACCGACACCGTGGCGCGCCGCAAACCGCTCGATTCAGCGGGCTTGAGTTACGGCTTTGTCGCAGGACCCGGCCGGTTTGAAACCACGTTGACGCGGCCCGATTTGTATGGCGACTACTACCTGACGCAGTTTGCCCTGCTGCTGCAAAACCACGGCGTCGAACTGGAGGTGGGCACCAGCAGCCAGCCCATTCCGGTTCATTTTTCGTTTGCCGAGCACGACCATATTGAAGGCACGCTGAGCCACGAGCGCCGCTTGCTGATGCGCGATGTGTTTGACCTGCCTGACCTCACCGCGATGGACGACGGCATTGCCAATGGCACCTGGGAAGCCCGCGCCGGCGAAGCCCAGCCGCTGGCTTTGTTCACCGGCGCGCGGGTGGACTATTCGCTGCAGCGCCTGCGCCACTACACCGGCACCGCACCCGACTGGTTCCAGAACTTTGTGCTGTTTACCAACTACCAGTTTTACATCGACGAGTTCGTGCGCCTGGGCCATGAGGAAATGCGCAAACCGGACAGTGAGTACATCGCGTTTGTCGAACCGGGCAATGTCGTCACACGCCGCGCAGGCCTGCCCGCTCAGGCCCATGACACCCTGGGTCAAGCGCCCCCTCGCCTGCCCCAGATGCCCGCTTACCACCTGATGCGCGCCGACCGCAGCGGCATCACCATGGTCAACATTGGCGTGGGCCCGGCCAACGCCAAAACCATCACCGACCACATTGCCGTGTTGCGCCCACATGCCTGGCTCATGCTCGGCCACTGCGCAGGCCTGCGCAACAGCCAGCAACTGGGCGACTATGTGCTGGCCCACGCCTATGTGCGCGAAGACCATGTGCTGGATGCCGAGCTGCCACTGTGGGTGCCGATTCCCGCCCTGGCCGAAATTCAGGTGGCCCTGGAACAGGCGGTACAAGACGTCACCCAATGCCAGGGCGCAGACCTCAAACGCATCATGCGCACCGGCACCGTGGCCAGCACCGACAACCGCAACTGGGAGCTGCTACCCGGCAACCAACCCCAGCGCCGCTTCAGCCAGAGCCGGGCCATCGCCCTGGACATGGAAAGCGCCACGATTGCCGCCAATGGCTTTCGCTTTCGCGTGCCCTATGGCACCTTGCTGTGTGTCAGCGACAAACCTTTGCATGGCGAGATCAAGCTACCCGGCATGGCCAACCAGTTTTACCGCGAACGGGTCGATCAACACCTGCGCATCGGCATGCGCGCAGTTGAAATCCTCCGGGGCGAGGGCATCAAACGCCTGCACAGCCGCAAGCTGCGCAGCTTTGCCGAAGTGGCTTTCCAGTAGCCGGGCGCAGCGTTTTCAAGCCAAATCAGTCGTCAGTGCTTATTCATAGCGCTTAGACAGCTATAAATAATATAGCAAACGACACCCTACTCCCACCCACCCCCCAGCGCCCGGTACACCGCCACCAGCGCCACGCCCACGTCGGCGTTTGCGCTGGCAACTGCCGCACCTGCGTCCAGCGCTTGGCGCTGCGCGTCCAGCAGGCTGAGGGAATCACTGGCACCGGCTGCAAAGCGCTTTTGCGCCAGATCAGCGGCGCGCTGCGCGGCGGTGTTGGCGGTTTCGCGCGCGGCTGCGGTCAGCAGGCTTTGTCGGTAGGTGCTGAGCGCGCCTTCCGTTTCTTCCAGCGCCACCAGCAGGGTTTTGTCGAACCCGATCAGGGCCTGGTCGGCCCGCGCTTCGGCGGCGACGATGCGGGCGCGGGTACGGCCCAAATCCAGCGCACCCCAGGTGATGGAAGGGCCGAGGCTGAAGTTGAACGCGCCGCCTTTTCCCAACTCCCCAACGCCGGCGGCTTCCAAACCGGCTCGGGCACCGATGGAAATGCTGGGGTAAAGCTCGCCGGTGGTCACGCCCACGCGGGCGGTAGCCGCGGCCAGGCTGGCCTCGGCGCGGGCCAGGTCGGGGCGGCGGCGCAGCAGGTCGGCGGGCTGGCCGATGGCGACCACGGCAGGTGGCGTGGGCACGGGCTGGCCCCGCGCCAGTTCGCTGCTAGCCGCGCCCGCCGCGGGTTGGATACCGGTGAGCGTGGCCAGGCGCAGCAGCGTCCGATCAATCGCTGCGGCCGTGGGGCCGATGGCGGCTTGAGTGGTGGCCAGCAGGGTTTGCTGGCGGGCTACGTCCAGCTCGGTGCCCGCACCGGCGCGCAGCCGGGCGTCGATCAAGCGGGCGGTTTCCTGCTGGCTGGCCAGGCTGCGGTTCAGCGCATTCAGCCGGGCTTGCAGGCCGCGCAGTTGCAGGTAGTTGCTGGCCACTTCGGCAGCCACGGCCACGTGGGCAGCACGCACATCAGCCTCGGTGGCGCGCAGGTCGCCTTGCGCGGCTTCCACGCCGCGCTGCACGCGTCCAAACAGGTCGATTTCCCAGGCCAGATTGGCACCCACAGACGCATACGGGCCCTGGCGGGCAGAACGGTCGGCACCCGGTTGCTGCACGGTGGAGCGCAGTTGCTCGGTGACCGTGGCCGACAGATTGACCGTGGGCAAGCCCGCCGCCTGCGCGCCCTGCAAGTTGGCCCGCACCTCGTTCAGCCGGGCCAACGCCAGGCGAATGTCCGGGTTGGCTTGTTTGGCTTGCAGCACCAAGGCGTTGAGTTGCGGGTCGTTGAAGCGCCGCCAGAACGCGGCGTCGACCTGGGCTGATTCAAAGCCTGCGGTTTGCAGGTAGGCGGCGGGCAGTGCGGGGGCTGGTGGCTGGTAGTTGGGGCCAACGGTGGTGCAGGCGGTCAGGCCGCCTGCCAGCGCCAAGATAGATAACTTGAGTGCTATGTTTTGTATAGCTGTTTGAGCAATGAATCTCTGGGCTGATGGCGCTTTTTGCTTGAAAAAGCGGGTTTGGCTCCTTCCCCTCCCGGGGGAAGGCTGGGATGGGGGCATCTGCGGGTACCCGTTTATTTGCGTTGTGACGCTCGTGCCCCCATCCCACCCTTCCCCCAGCGGGGGAAGGAGCCTGATCTTTTCCCCCAGAGGGGGAAGGAGTCTGTTCAGGTATTTCATACCGCACCCCCCACTTTGTCCGTCAACACCGGCGGCTTGCGCGGCTGCCCGCGCGTCACCCACAGCCGGATCGCCACATAAAACACCGGCGTTAAAAACAAACCAAACAAAGTCACGCCCAGCATCCCCGCAAACACCGCAATCCCCATCGCCTGGCGCATCTCCGCGCCCGCGCCGCTGGAAAAAACCAGCGGCACCACGCCCATGATGAACGCAATCGAGGTCATCAAAATCGGCCGCAAGCGCAGGCGGCAAGCCTCCAGCGCAGCTTGCACCACGCCCTTGCCGTGGCTTTCCAGCTCGCGGGCAAATTCCACAATCAAAATCGCGTTTTTCGCTGACAAGCCCACCAGCACAAACAGCGCCACCTGCGTGAAAATGTTGTTGTCGCCTTTGGTCAAATACACGCCCAACAGCGCAAACAAAATCGACATCGGCACAATCAAGATCACCGCCAGCGGCAGGGTCCAGCTCTCATAGGTGGCAGCCAGCACCAAAAACACCAGCAGCAAACACAGCGGGAAGATGAACACCATGGTGTTGCCCGCCAGAATTTGCTGGTAGGTCAAATCGGTCCATTCGTAGCTGATGCCCGGCGGCAGCACCTCTTTGGCAATGCGCTCCATCGCCGCCTGGGCCTGGCCAGACGACACGCCCCGCGCAGGCCCGCCGTTGATGTCGGCCGCCAAGTAGCTGTTGTAGCGCTGCACGCGGTCGGGGCCATAGGAGTCGCTCACGCGCATCAACGCGCCCAGCGGCACCATGTCGCCTGCGGCGTTGCGCACCTTCAGCTTGGCAATGTCGGTCGCCGCCGCGCGAAACGGCGCATCGGCCTGCGCAATCACTTGATACGTGCGGCCAAACTGGTTGAAGTCGTTCACATACACCGAGCCCAGGTTGATCTGCATGGCCTCGTAAATACTGGCCAGCGGCACGCCCAGTTGCTTGGCCTTGGTGCGGTCCACATCGGCAAAGAGTTGCGGCACATTGATCTGGTAGCTGCTGAACACACCGGCCAGCTCCGGCGTTTGCCAGGCCTTCATTTGCAGGGCCATGGTGGCCTCAAACAGCTTGTCGTAGCCCAGGTTGCCCCGGTCTTGCAAAAACAGCTTGAAGCCGCCGACTGCGCCCAGTCCGTTGACAGCGGGCGGCGGGAACACCGCAATGAAGGCGTCTTGAATACTGCCCAGGCGCTTGTTCACCTCGCCCGCAATCGCCAGGCCCGACTGGCCAGGGCCGGTGCGTTTGTCAAAGTCTTCCAGGCCAAAAAATACGATGCCGGCGTTGGACGAATTGGTAAAACCGTTGATCGACAAGCCCGAAAACGCCACCGAGTCTTTGATGCCCGGCACGCCCAGCGCAATGTCGCTCATGCGGCGAATCACCTCGTCGGTGCGCTCCAGCGAAGCGGCGTCGGGCAGTTGCGCAAAGCCCACCAAATACTGCTTGTCCTGCCCCGGCACAAAGCCGCCGGGCACCAGTTTGAAAACCCCAAACGTGGCTGCGCACAGCGCCAGATACACCGCAAACATGATGGCTTTGCGGTTGAGCACGCCCGCCACACCTTTTTCGTAGCGCCGCGAAGCGCTGCCAAAAAAGCGGTTGAAGCCGCGAAAAAAGCCACCCAGCACCTTGTCCATGCCGCGCGAAAGCATGTCTTTGGGCGCGTCGTGACGGCGCAGCAGCACGGCGGCCAGCGCGGGTGACAGGGTGAGTGAGTTGAAGGCTGAAATGACGGTGGAAATCGCAATCGTCAACGCAAACTGTTTGTAAAACTGGCCCGTGAGGCCGCTGACGAACGCAATCGGCACAAACACCGCGCACAGCACCAGCGCAATGGCCACGATGGGGCCGCTGACCTCTTTCATGGCCTGCACGGTGGCGTCATGCGGGTTCAGGCCGTCGGCAATGTTGCGCTCCACGTTCTCCACCACCACGATGGCGTCGTCCACCACGATGCCAATGGCCAGTACCAGACCAAACAGGCTGAGTGTGTTGATGGAAAACCCAAAGGCCAGCAGCAGCGCAAACGTGCCCACGATGGACACCGGCACCGCCAGCAGCGGAATGATGGAGGCGCGCCAGGTCTGCAAAAACACAATCACCACCAGCACCACCAGGGCCACGGCTTCCAGCAGCGTGGTGATCACCGCTTTGATGGACGCGCTGACGAACTGCGTGGGGTCGTACACCACCGCGTAGTCCACGCCCTCGGGAAAGTCTTTTTTCAGCTCGGCCATCTTGGCGCGCACATTGGCCGACAGTTGCAGCGCGTTGGAGCCTGGCGCTTCAAACACCGCAATGGCGGCGGCCGGTTTGTTGTTCAGCAGCGAGCGCAGGCCGTAGGTGGAGGCGGCCAACTCCACCCGGGCCACGTCTTTGAGCCGGGTGACCTCGCCGCCTGCGCCGGTGCGAATGATGATTTCCTGGAACTGCTCGGGCGTGTTCAAGCGGCCCTGGGTGTTCACGGTCAGCTCGAATTGCGCGCCTTTTGGCGACGGAGACGAGCCAATCACACCAGCCGCCACTTGCACGTTTTGCTCGCGAATTGCCTGGGTCACATCACCCGCCGTCAGCCCACGTGCCGCCACCTTTTCAGGATCGAGCCACACGCGCATCGCATAGTCGCCGCCGCCAAACAGAATCACCTGGCCCATGCCGGGAATGCGGGCCAACTGGTCTTTGACGTTGAGCACGCCGTAGTTGCGCAGGTAGGTGTCGTCGTAGCGGTCGTTCGGGCTTTTCAGGTGAACGACCATGGTGAGGTTGGGCGAGCTTTTCACCGTGGTCACGCCCACGCGGCGCACCTCTTCGGGCAGGCGCGGCAGCGCGCGTTGCACCCGGTTTTGCACCTGGGTTTCGGCCTGCTCGGCGTTGGTACCAATCTTGAAGGTGACGTTGATCGTGAGCGCACCGTCGGCGGTGGCCTGGCTGCTCATGTACAGCATGTTTTCCACGCCGTTGATGGCTTCTTCCAGCGGCGTGGCCACGGTTTCAGCGGTCACCTTGGGGTTGGCACCCGAGTACTGCGCCCGCACCACGATGGTGGGCGGCACCACCTCGGGGTATTCAGACACCGGCAGCTGGTTGATGGCAATGGCCCCGGCCAGAAACACGAAGACCGACAGCACCGCCGCGAAGATCGGGCGGTCAATGAAGAAGCGGGAGATGTTCATTTAGCCTCCTCGTCATTCCCGCGCAGGCGGGAATCCAGACGCGAGCACTGTGAGACGCTGAGGTGGATTCCCGCCTTCGCGGGAATGACGAGAGACTCGCGTGCACTGTGGTTCATTTTTTGCCTTCCGCTTTAGCTGCGGATGCGGCTGAGGCAGGGGCGGCAGGCGGTGGCGCATCGGCCTCTTCCATTTTGATGGTCTGCGGGCTCAAAGGCGCGCCGGGCCGCACCCGCTGCAACCCATTGACCACGACCACTTCACCCGCCTTCAAACCGCCGGTCACCACGCGCAGCCCCTCGGCCATGCCGCCCAGCTGCACGGGCCGGTAAGCCGCCTTGCCATCGGCCCCCACGGTGTAGACAAACTTGCGGCCCTGGTCGGTGCCCACGGCTTTATCGGTGATGAGTACGGAAGATGTTTTGGCGCTGCCGCCCAGTTGCAGCCGCGCATACATGCCCGGAATCAGGCTGCCATCGGCATTGGGGAACACGGCGCGGGCACGCAGGGTGCCTGCCTTGGCGTCCAGCCGGGTGTCGATGAAGTCAATCGTGCCCTTGTAGCCAAACTGCACCTGACCGTTCAGCGCCAGATTCACCGCACCGCCCACGGCCAGCAAGCCGTCTTGCCCCGCCACCTTACGGCTGCGCAGCAGGGCCGCTTCGTCCACCTCAAAGTTGGCAAACACCTTGTCAGACGCCACTACGGTGGTCAGCACGTTTTGCGACGACACCAGGTTACCCACGGTGATGTCGGCCTTGCCCACACGGCCCGCAATCGGTGAGCGCACCATGGCATAGTCGATACTTAACGCTATAATTTTAATAGCTGCTTGAGCAGCGTTTACATGGGCTGTTGACTGTTTTGATGCATTAATCCGCTCATCAGCCTCTTGCTGCGAGATCACCTTGTCGGCCAACAGCTTCTCGGCCCGCACCCGCTCGCTGGCCGCCAGCTCGGCCTGGCTTTGGCGTTGTGCCAGATCGGCCCGCGCACGGGCCAGCTCGGCCTCAAAACTGCGGGCGTCAATGCGAAACAGCACCTGCCCCTTGGCCACCCGCGCACCGGGTTTGAACTCCACGCTGCGGATTTCACCGCCGATGCGCGAGCGGATGTCCACCACCTCGGTGGCCTCCAGCCGAGCGCTGTATTCCTCAGAAAGAGCTACATCTCGCGCGATGGCTGCTGCTACCGAGACCGGCGGGCCACCGGGCGGGCCGGGCTGTGCCGTGGAGGGACTGCAGGCGGACTGGATGGTGACTGCCGCCAAAACCACGGCAGCTCCAAAAAAGGGGCGAATTGACATGCAAGCTCCACGGATGGGTAAGCAGGGTGCGGGGCTGCCACAGGGCTTCGTTAGGTGTCAGAAGCTGCGCTGGTCCCTAGCAAAACGGAATGAATCAACAAACAACTTGCTGCGTCGCAACAACGATGCCCAGTTTAGCGAAGCTGGCAGTTTTTTGCTGGTGTCTGACTTTCAACCTAGAAACAGCAGTTGACCGCTTATCCTGGTAACTTTTGCCAATGAGATCAAAAACTGTCGCGTTGAGCGAGCTCACGACCTGGGTGACAACGCTACGCTCCCGATTGAGCCGCCCTGGCTGCGCTAGCCCGCATATTTCACCGGGGCAGCGTGGGCCGCGCGTTTTAGCGGGATGCAGGGGTGCGCAAGGTGACGACCCAATAGCACTTGCTACAAGGGAAGGAGGCTTGTGCGTTCCTGCGCCCGCCAAAACGATGCGGCACGCTTAAGCCGTTGTGATGGAATCCAATTTGGATTTGAGGAAAACACAGACTTTCCCAATGAAAACGCTTCAAAACGGCGGTCCCGGTGAAATATGCGGGCTAGGCGAAGTGGCTCCTCCTAGCAGGCAAAAGCCTGCGTCGTCCACCGTCAAGCGCAGCGCAGGCAAGCCTGCTCAGGGCCTTGCCAGCCTACCCCTTGACAACCCACCCCTGACAGCCCACTCGGGCGCGTCCAACTGCTGTTTCTAGATTCAAAGCAGCGATCGTCCAAACGGTGCGACCAGCTCCTGGTGCGGGGTGTTCAAATCCGGCTCGCGGCTCAAGCGCTCCAGCACAAAATCTGTGAATGTCCGGGTGCGTGCAGGCAGATTTTTGCGGTTGGGGTAGTGCAAATACACCAAGTATTGTGGGTCGATATGCTGAGTTAGTAGCGGCTTGAGCTGCCCGGCGCGAAACAGTGGCATGACCAGGGGCAAGGGTGCACAGATTAACCCCAGGCCTTGCAGCGCAGCCGTCACCAGGGCGTGAAAGTCGTTGACCGACAGATTGCCTTGAAAAGACTTGTCCAGCGTAGCGTCTACGCCCAATAAAAACCAGGGAAACGGCTCGGCCCGTCCGGTAAGCCGCATGCGGATGCAGTTGTGCGCTGCCAACTCATCCAGCGCCTGCGGCCAGCCGCAACGCGCCAGGTAAGCGGGGCTGGCGCACACGACAAACGGCAAGGGCGAAATCGGGCGCGCCACCAGGCTGCTGTCGCGCAGCTGGCCCACACGAATGCCCACATCAAAACCCAGCCCGACCATATCGTTTACCGCATCGTCCAAGTGCAGCTCAATGTGCACCTTGGGGTTGCCGGCGTGAAACTCAGACATCAAAGGCAGTAAAAAACCCATGCCCAGCGGTGACACGCAGGTCACCCGTACCAGGCCGGACAGCGACTTGGTGCTGCCTTGCACCACCGCCTGGGCCGCCTCCAGTTCACGCAAAGGCCCTTGGCACTGCGCATAAAAGGTTCGCCCCTCCTGCGTCAAGCTCAGCTTGCGGGTGGTGCGCTGAAACAGCCGCACACCCAGTTGTCGCTCCAACGTTGCCACGTTTTTGCTCACCGCCACGGCGCTCACACCTTGCAGCTTGGCCGCCGCCGTGAAGCTACCACCGCTGGCCACGGCCACGAAACTGGTGATGCCTTTGAGACTTTTCATGGTGTTGATCTCACTGTGATTGCCAAAGAACCTCTGCAAACTTCCTGCAAAACTGCAGCGAAGGGTTCCTAACCTTGGGTTCACAGTGATGTTACCCATTGCCACCTAGGCAATCCCAAGTGCGCTTCATACGATGCACCCATGAAACCTCTCGCCATCACCCCCTACGCCGCAGCGCTGGTGTTGCTCTACGTGCTGCTAAGCGTGCGTACGCTGCTACTGCGCCGCCGCCTGCACATTGCTTTTGGCGACGCGGGCAACACCGCGATGCTCAGGGCCGTGCGCGCGCATGGCAACTTTGCTGAATACGTGCCGCTGTGCCTGCTGATGGTGTACGGCTGCGAGGTGCAGGGCCTACCCTCGATCTGGATACACGTACTGGGCATAGCGCTGTTGGCCGGTCGCCTGGCCCACGCAACCGGTGTCAGCCACATCCGTGGAGTCGGTGCCTTGCGGGTGCTAGGCATGTCACTGACCCTGATCACCCTGCTGGTAACAGCTAGCTATTTACTGGTGAGCACAGCTCGCCAGTTTGCCAACTAAGGCAACTTCTTTCACACACACAGCAAGGTTCACCGTGAATCAACTGATTGCCAGCCTGATGTTGAACATGCACATTTTTTACCTTGGCTACCGCTGGTTGCTACAACCCAAGATGCACCTGTTAGGCCCAGCCAGTATCGTGGTGCCCATCTTGTTGCTGCACGGCATCTGCCATCTGTGCTCAATGATCAGCACGCCTGGTGTGATGCAATATGGCATGCCCGAGCCGGTTGCCGTGCTATCGGCAATCGGTGATTTCATTGCGGCCGCGCTGGCCATGACCACCGCGTTCTTGATTCAACAAAAGCAGCCTGAACCCGGCCGTGACCTGGTGTTCAACCTTGTGGGCTCGCTGGATTTTTTAAGGGTCATTACACTGATTGGCATCTTTCAAACGGGCACTTTCATTGGAGGCGTTCACTGGATTCCCGCCTGGTGGGTGCCCATGCTGATCGTGGGGCATTGGGTGATTTTTCAGGTGCTGCGCGGCTTCAGGCGTGACGACATCTCTCGGGTGGCCTGATCATGTTGTCTATCGAACGCCCCGTGTTCGACGCGGTAACCGCCGTGGGCATGGGTATGCTGGCTTTTGGTATGTCGGTGGCCTGGGCAGCCCAGTTTGCCCGCCATGTGCGGCCGTATCTGAACCAAGTGGTGGCCGCACTGGTGTTGCTTTGGGTGGGCAGCCTGGTCGGTGACGCATCAGGCCTTTTTCGCAGAGTGGACATCATTCCACCGCCCTTTTTACTGACTGGTTTTGTATGCCTGAGCCTGGTCGCTGTGGCAGGCTTTGGCAAGGTGGGCACGCACTTGGCGCAAACCATGTCGATTCCGTCCTTGGTCGCGCTACAGATTTTCCGCATGCCACTGGAGTTTTTAATGTTGCGGGCCGCGACGCTATCCATCATGCCGCTGGAGTTTTCTATGCAAGGCTACAACCTGGATGTATTGACCGGCGCGGGTGCACTGGCGCTACGCATCTACATGGCCGCGACGCGGCGGCCACCACTGAACCTGGTGCGTGTGTGGAACCTGCTGGGCATTGCGTGCCTCGTGGTCATCGCGGCACTGGCCGTGCTCACCTCGCCCTTTGTGCATGCCTTTGGCGATACGCCAGCCCATGTGAACACCTGGATTCTGTTCTTTCCCTATTCGCTACTGCCCATGTGTCTGGTCAGCGCTGCGGTGTTTGGCCACATTGTGTTGAGTCGAAAGCTGCTGTGGATGGGCCGGCAAAACGCCTGACACCCCCAATCTGCCCAAGCGATTTTCTAACCCGCATATTTCGTATCCAGACATAGCTGCGCTCGCAGCGATCATCCCGGTTTTTTTGCGATACAGCGTCGCGCTGCCAACCCCGCCGCCGCCCGACGCAGCCCCTGTACCAGCGCCGCGGCACGCACAGGCTTGCTGACGTAGTCATCCATGCCCGCGGCCAGGCAGGTCTCGCGGTCGCCCTCCAGGGCGTTGGCGGTCATGGCCACGATCCAGGGGCGTACCGGGGTCGGGTATTGGCTACACAACTCGTGGCTGGCCGCCAAGCCGTCGAGCACCGGCATTTGCACATCCATCAGGATCACATCGAAAGGCCTGCCCTCGCCGATGGATTGCGCCACGGCGTCCAGAGCCTCCTGGCCATTGGACACCACACGCAGCTCATATCCCAAGCCGTTCAAGATCAGCGATGCCACGCGCTGGTTGACCAGGTTGTCTTCAGCCAGCAACAGGGTCAGGGGCAGTTCCTCAGCCAGCCGCGGTGGTTTGTCCAACGCCAAGGCGGTGGCGGGCTGAGCAGGTGCGATTGCAATGGCTGGTTCTCGCCGGTCAAACAGCTGTTGCAAGGCATCCAGCAAGGCAGCCGCCTTGACGGGCTTGGTCAGGGTGCGCGACACGCCCAGCCCAGCACCAGGGTCACCACCAGGGCCGCCAGAGCTGAGTATCAGCACCGGTAGCTGCGTAGCGGACCAGCGCTGGCGAATGCGGGCCAGCAGTGCGTAACCGTCCATCACAGGCATTTGCACATCCAGCACCGCCGCATCAAACACCTCGCCCGCATCCAGCCAGGCCAGGGCCTGCTCCGCAGACGCAGCAGCGCGGGCTTGCATGCCCCATCGGGTGGTTTGCAAGGTCAGGATTCGGCAGTTGGTGGCGTTGTCATCCACCACCAACAGGCGGCGACCCGCCAGGCTGCCGGTGTTTTTGGGCATGTAGGCGCTTGGGCCTGACGGCACGGCTTCCACCGGAATTTCAAATTGAAAATTCGATCCCACATCGGGCGTGGACTCTACCCAGATGCGCCCGCCCATCAGCTCCACCAGCCGTTTGCAAATGGCCAGGCCCAGGCCCGATCCACCGTACTGTCGCGTGGTGGAAGCGTCCACCTGGCTGAACACCTGAAACAGCCGGTTTAAGCGATCTTCGGGTATGCCAATGCCGCTGTCGCGCACCGAGCAATGCAAGCGCATTTGACCGGTGGTTTCAACCCGTTTGCAAGACAGCGAGACCAAAACCTCTCCTTGCCGGGTGAACTTGATCGCGTTGTTGATCAGGTTGATAAACACCTGGCGCAGGCGCGTGACATCGCCCAGCACCGCGCGGGGCACGTCGTCGTCCAGCCAGTACAAGAGATCAAGCCCTTTGGCCAGCGCCGGGCCGCTGGTGATGTCCAGCGCGCCTTCCACGCACTCAGCCAGATTGACCGGCAGGCGCTCCATTTCCAGATGGCCCGACTCGATCTTGGAGAAGTCGAGAATGTTGTTGATCAAGCCCAGCAAGGCATCGCCGCTGGTGCGAATGGTTTCGGCAAATTCCCGCTGCTCCGCCGTCAGGGGCGTATCCAGCAGCAGGTCGCTCATGCCGATCACCGCATTCATCGGGGTGCGGATTTCGTGGCTCATATTGGCCAAGAACTCCGCCTTGGCCTGCTCGCCCGCCTGCGCCGCGTCTTTGGCGGTAATCAGCGCCGCTTCGCTGCGCTTGCGTGCGGTGATGTTGCGCCCGATGCCCAGCATGCCCACGCACTCGCCCGCCGGGTTGCGCATAGCCACTTTGGTCAGCTCGTAGTAGCCATGCTCGCCGGTGCTCTGGTTGGTGAATTCGGTGTCATAAGCCACGGGCTGGTCAGATGCCATGGCGAGCAAGTCGCTGGCACGGAAGCGCTCGGCCGCCTCCTGCCCAAAAAGCTGGTGAGCCGTTTTGCCAACAATTTGGGCTTCGGTCAGACCGTGTTGAGTGCAACACGCGGGGTTGCACAGCAGGTATGCGCCATCGGCATCCTTGAGCCAGACCCAGTCGGGCAAGGTGTTGATCAACGCCGTGATCTGGGCCTGTTTTTCCTGCAAGGCCTCCTGCACTTTCAGGTAACCCGTCACATCAGAAAAGGTACGCACGGCACCGCCTTCTGGCAAAAACTGCGTCATCACCTCTAGCGACCGGCCCAGCGCCTTGCGCAGGTAAGTGACCGGCCCTTCGGCATCGTTTGGTTCGCTGCCCACTGCGGCACGCGCAGCGGCGCTCCAGATTTGGGGGCCGTCTGATGGCAGTTTGCCGCCTTGTGTCCAGATGCTGTGCGCCATCGCCTCCACCAACTTGGTGTCGTCGCTGAAATCACCCCGCTCGATCTGCAGTCGAGCCAGTTCTTCGACGGTGGGCTGGGTGGCCATCAGGCCCTCAGAAAACCCCAGTAACTCGCGGTAGCGCCGGTTCGAAGTGGTCACGCGGCCACTGGCGTCTATAGTGGCCAGGCCCTGGCTGATGTTGTCCAGCGTGACCTCCAGCTTGCGGGACTTTTCCGCCACTTCTTTCTGCGCGTTCAAATACGCCGTCACATCCGAATAAGTGCGCACCAAGCCGCCGTCTGGCAACATCGCAGAGGCGATTTCCAGCATCAGTCCCTGGTGGTTGCGTCGCAGAAAGATGCCCGGGCTAAACAGGCCCTGGGAATCCAACTCGATGCGGCGGCGCATGGCCTGGGCGTCTTCAGGGGTCAGGCCCGCACCATCAAAGTCGCCGCGCTGATCCTGAAAACGCAGCACCTCGGCAACATGCGGTTTGCCTTGCAGCAGTGACTCAGGCAGATCCAGCAGCTCCAGAAAGTACTGGTTGTACAACACCACCCGCCCCGCAATGTCGATCCGGGCAATTCCGCGGCCCGCATTGTCCAGCGTGATCTGCAGTGCCTCGGTGCGCTCGCGCAGCAGGGCGTTGGTCGCAGCGGCTACCTGCTCGGCCTGGATTCGCAGGGTGACGTCTTCAACGGTACCTTCGTGGTAGATCAGATTGCCTGCAGCGTCGTGTACGGAATGAGCGTTCTCGCTGATCCAGAATATTTCGCCATTGTTGCGGCGCATTTCGGACACAAAATCACGCAAGTGCCCGTGCTGTAGAAGCAGCGTCCTGAATTCGTCGCGCCGCCCCGGCTGCACGTACCAACCGGCACCGCTGGATTGGGTGGTGGCCAGCATGTGCGCTTCGGATTCAAAACCAAATAGCTGGGCCATGGCGCGGTTGGCGCGCACCTGCCGACCTTGCGCATCGGTGCGATACGCTCCAATCGGCAGCAACTCAAAAAGGGTTGAAAAATCGTGTTCGGATGACATGGCTATCGGAATGCAGTTTTATGCGACAGCCGCCAACGCACCCCGCATCTGCCGCACCACGGCCGCGTAGTCACTCTGCCCAAAAATCGCACTGCCCGCCACAAAGGTATCAGCCCCCGCCGCCGCCACCTGCGCAATGTTGCCGGCCTTGATGCCCCCATCGACCTCCAGCCGAATGTCTTTGCCACAGGCATCAATACGCTTGCGAACGGCTTCAATCTTCCTCAAGGCGCTATCAATAAAGGACTGACCGCCGAAGCCGGGGTTGACGCTCATGATCAGCACCAGGTCGATCTCGTCAATCATCCAGTCCAGCACATCCAGGGGAGCAGCCGGGTTGAACACCAGGCCAGCCTTGCAGCCTTTAGCCTTGATGGCTTGCACGCTGCGGTGTACGTGGGGGGAGGCGTCGGGGTGAAAGCTGATGTAGTCAGCACCGGCGTCGGCAAAGGCCGCGGCCAGTGCATCCACCGGTTGCACCATCAAATGCACATCCACTGGTACCGGCGTGCCATCGGCAGTTTTGGCATGAGGCTTGAGTGCAGCGCAAATCATTGGGCCGAACGTCAGATTGGGCACATAGTGGTTGTCCATCACGTCAAAGTGAATCCAGTCGGTGCCGGCGGCGATCACGTCGCGCAACTCGTCACCCAAGCGGGCAAAGTCGGCAGAGAGGATGGAGGGGGCAATGCGGTAGGTGCGGGCAATCATCAGGCAATTGTCTCAGTTGTCGCGCCACGCCACACAGCTACCATGGTTGCCATGACGACACACCAATTCACCGTGACCGTGCAGCCGCAGTACCTGCCCCAGCAGTCAGACCCGGCGCAGCACGTCTACAGCTTTTCTTACACCGTGACCATCACCAACACCGGCCAGGTACCCGCGCAGCTGATCTCGCGCCATTGGGTGATCAGCGACGCCAGTGGGCATACCGACGAAGTCAAAGGCCTGGCCGTGGTCGGCCACCAGCCGCTGCTCAAACCGGGCGAATCGTTTCAATACACCAGCGGCACCCGGCTGCGCGCGCCGCACGGCAGCATGCATGGCAGCTACTTTTGCGTCGGCGAAGACGGGCACCGGTTTGACGTGGACATTCCTGCTTTTGTCCTGGACGCGGGCGGCGACAACGCACGGGTTTTGCACTGAGCCCAGAATTTCCATTCGGGTTTGGATAGACAACGGATGCAGTTGCGAGTCAGTTTTGACCCGACTGAGGAGGCCCATGGCGCGCGCCATGGGCGACGAAGAGGGTCGAAAATGGCCGCAAATGCGCCGTTGGAATCCAAACAGCACCGAAGGTTCGCCTAATGGAAAATCTGGGCTGAGTAGGCGATGCCCACGCTGGACAAAGACGCCTGATCTGCGCAGCACAACTGCTGCAAGGCAAAGGTGACACACCAGCCACATTTGCACCACCGGCTTTACCGCCGAGTTTCGCCAGAGCATGCGCGCACCGGCCCGCGAAACCCAGCCGTTTCATGGGCCTGTAGACTGCATAAAATTAAGTCTAATCAACCATCAGCCCATGTAAATACTGCTCAAGCAGCTATATAAATAATAGCATTGAGCAGCCCCATCAAACCGGCATCAACCGCCCACAGGCCCAGCACTGTTCAAACCCGCCCTCCACTTGCTCGCCGCACACGCACCGCCATTGCCGCTGAGGCAGGTTTTGCAAGTCGGCCAGCAGGGCGCGGGCTTGGGGTGCTTGTTCCTCGTGGCGCAGCCAGATTTCTGGCAGACACTGGTCGGGCGGCAACTCACCCATGGCGCTGCCCAGAAAGTAGCGCTGCACTGAGGCGTCAATGCCCGCTTCACGCAAGATGTCTACCCACATCGTGGCCACAGCGTGGTTGGGGGCCTGGGTTAGGCGAATCACGAGGTGGCGCGCTCTGCAACGTATGCAGGGCTGCGTTCGCGCGACCGTTCGGCGTAACGATTAAACCGCCAAGCATCGCCCGCCAAGGTGATGCGTCGCCAGGTCTGGCGCTTGGCGGCAGGCTCCATCTCGGGCCAGTGCTGCACTTCTTCAAAACTGCGTCCGCAGCCCTTGCACACGGCATCGCCCTGGCTGGTGGAGCAAATCGCAATGCAGGGTGTGTCTTGCGTGGTGTGGTACCAGGTCAGCCACGCCTCCATGGCTTTTGGCGGAAAGCCCTGCACGGCCACATCGTCTTCGCGGTAGTACACCATCAACGCATACACCTCGGCCAGCGCGCGAATCGGCGCGGCCAGGGTGATGCCGTCGGGTGACGGCGATTTGTCGCGCCAGTAGTTGATGGCGGCTTCGATGTCGGTGATGTGGATGGCGGCCATGGGGCCATCCTATGACAAATGACTTGCCCTTCGGGCTTTGATGACAGATGACCCATGCGCACACGGCTGTCCGGTCATCGATCACCCAGCCGCGCCAGCGGCCAGGTCATTCCATCATCCGTGCGTGGCTTCTTTCGGTGCCGTCTTCACGCTCCAGATCATCGTGATCGCCAGAATGCCCACCACCACGCCCAATGACACCGCGACAGGGATTTTGTAGATGTCAATCAACATCATCTTGCTGCCGATGAAGACCAGAATCACCGCCAACCCATACGGCAGCAAGTGGAATTTGGCCGCCACAGCCGCCAGCAGGAAGTACATCGCGCGCAGGCCCAAAATGGCAAACACATTGCTGGTCAACACGATGAACGGGTCGCTGGTGATAGCAAAAATGGCGGGGATGGAGTCAACCGCAAAAATCACATCGGTCAACGCGACCAGGCAGATCACCATCATCAACGGTGTGGCGATTTTTTTGCCGTTTTCAACCGTCCAGAAGTTCTCGCCATCGTAGTTTTTGCTGACCGGCAGGATGCGGCGCAGCAGTTTTAGCGCCGGGTTGTCGTCCAGGCTTTGCTCTTTGCCAGCAGCCCACCACATCTTGATGCCGGTGAGCAGCAAGAACGCGCCAAACACATAGAGCACCCAGTGAAATTCGGCCAGCAACCAGCCACCGATCAGGATCATGATGGTGCGCAACACAATGGCCCCGATGATGCCGATCATCAACACCCGTTTTTGAAACTCGGAGGGCACCGCAAAGTACGTGAAGATCATCAGGAAGACAAAAATGTTGTCTACCGCCAACGATTTTTCAATCAAATAGCCGGTGAGAAATTCGAGCGATTTGGTGTTGGCCAGCTCGGCGTTGCCCGTGGTGTCTTTGATCGCCCACCAGAACAAGCCGTTGAACAGGAAGCTCAGCGCCACCCAGACGATGGACCAGTTGATGGCTTCCTTCACGCCCACGGCGTGCGAGCCCTGCTTTTTCAGCACAACAAAGTCGACAAACAGCGAGACCAGCACGATGACCACAAACGTGATCCACAGCCACAGAGGCGCGACGGTATTCATACAAAACCTTTAGAAAACGGAAGTTGAAAGAACTTCCGAAAGGTCTTGCGGGAGAAAGAAACATGCGCGTGCAGGCTTCTTTTGGGAAAATCTCTGAGGGTCCGGCCACTATCAAGAAGATAGCAACGTATTGACGGAACACCTGCGCTAGCGGCCTGAATCACTCCAAGGCCGCCGCTCGCTACTCCCCTTTCGGTCGCTTATTCTCACCGACTTGCACCACCAAAAATAATTGCCCCTGCTACTTGCGCGGATTAAACAAGCCGTTTAAAGTCCGCAAACGAAGGGGAGTAGTTCCCCATGCTGGCAGCGTCAGGGAGGTGCATCAAGCACCGCAGCCAGCGTGACAACAAGCCGTCAATACGAAGCAAACATAACGATGTCAAAGCTTCCGGTTTGTTGGGTGCGCATCTCAAAAAATGCGCGCCGAGCAAGACCTTCGATTGACACCCGCATTGGGTTTGATCGAAGCGTGTTTGCAGGCACCTGTGTCGCATAGCACCCGTCTACCAAACTCTGTGTGGGTTGTAAAAATCATTACAACTTGGAGTTTGCTATGGAGTTTTTGTCTACCGCGTGGTGGTCCGCCTTGCTGGCGATTATTTTGATTGACCTGGTTTTGGCTGGCGACAACGCCATCGTGATTGCGCTGGCCTCGCGCAATCTTCCCCCTCATTTGCAGAAAAAAGCCATCCTGTGGGGCACTGTGGGCGCGATTGCCGTGCGCTCGGTGATGACGCTGGGCGTGGTCTGGCTGCTCAAAATACCTGGCCTGATGCTGGTAGGCGGCTTGGGACTGATCTGGATTGCCTACAAGTTGCTGGCCGACCAGGGCAGTGACCAACACGACGGCCCCGTGGCCAGCACCTTTTGGGGTGCGATGAAAACCATCGTCGTGGCGGATGCCTTGATGGGTGTGGACAACGTGCTGGGCGTGGCTGGTGCCGCCCATGGCTCCATGGATCTGGTGGTCATTGGCCTGCTGATCAGTGTGCCGATTGTGGTGTACGGCAGCACCCTGGTGCTCAAGCTGGTCGAGCGTTTTCCCATCATCATCAAGGTGGGTTCAGCCGTGCTGGCATTTACCGCCGCCAAAATGATTGTGAGTGAGCCTTGGCTGGACCCCGTGTTTGACCCGCCGGCCCTGATCAATACCGCTGCACGCTGGGGCACCTTTGCGGTTGCCATCGTCGGCGTGCTGGCCGCCGGTTGGTGGGTCAACAAGCGACGCACACAAACGGCCGTTGTCGGCGACGGCGCGTCGACCTGACCTCATGTACTGCCTCGTTTTCCCGAGCCTTTCAACCTCAACCCAAGGAGCTTCTCATGGACAAAATCATCGTGTATGTAGATGACGCAGCGTACGCGCAGCGCCAGTTAGCGCCCATGCTGGGTAGCGTCGGCGCAAACGCTGGCACCGGTGGCCCCACGCAATGGGTGCTGGTGGCCTGCGCCCCGCGCGTGACGCACCGCATCAGCAAGTGGGTGACCCACAGCGCCCGTGAAAACTGGCGCATGGGTTGGGCCGACAAGCTGTTCTCGCAACTGGTGCCGGCACTGCATCGCCAGGGCGATTCGGTCACGCCCATCCTGGCCAGAGGCCCCTTGCCCCAGCTGACTGAAGAGCTCAAGGCACAGCACGGCACACGGCGCGTGGTGGACGCACGTCGCCCCAAGTTTGGCCACGACCTGCCACCCATCAGCGCCAACCAGCCAGCCGACACCCAAGGCCGATGGAGCCTGTCGGGTGCCGTGGCCGGTATGGGTGTGATGCTGGTGCTGGCCGGGGAATAAGCCGGCCTGCGGTGGTGGCGCAGTGCTATCCTGCACCACCATGAAACTCCTTGCCAAATGGCTGCTCAGTGCTGCCGCGCTTTTATTTGTCGCCTACGTGTACAGCGGCGTGGAGGTGCGCAGCTTTACCTCGGCACTGTTGGCAGCATTTGTGATCGGGCTGCTCAACACCTTTATTCGCCCGCTGCTGGTGTTGCTGACCTTGCCGGTCACGCTGGTTACCGTAGGCTTGTTTCTCTTCGTCATCAACGCGGCCCTGTTTTATGCGGCGGCGCAATTGCTGGAAGGCTTTAATGTCGCAGGCTTCTGGGCTGCGATGCTGGGGTCGGTGATTTATTCCGTACTGGGCATCATCACCGACTCAGCGCTCGAGCGCCTGTTCGCGAAGAAGTAGCTCCACCTGCCGCGCGCGGGTGTCGATGATCGAGGCCTCAATATGGTCGTGGCGGGCCGGGTCATCACGCAGCAAACGCCGCCCCATTTCTTGCGCTGCCTTCAAGCGGTCGTTGGCAGCGGCGTAGTCCAGCCAGGCCACTTGGGCCTCTGCCTCTGCCCGTAGCGCGCGCTGGGCCTTGCTGCCAGCGGTGTAAGCCGTGGCCAACAGTTGCCACGCCCCCCCGTCACGCGGATGACCCGCTACCCAGCTTTGCAAGGCCTGCGCCACCTCAGTCTGCCGACCCGTCACCACGCCCGCCTGGGCGGCCAGCAGCAGCTCGGGGCGGCTGGTGATGGCGGCGGGCTCTGGCAAGCGCTGTAGCGCCCGCTCAGGTTGGCCCTGCGCCAGTGCAATCTCGGCCTGTAGCAAACCGGTCAGCCGCTGGGCAGATGCATCGGGCAACGCGGGCTGATCGACCCACTTTTGCAACTGCTGTGCGAATCGGTTCGCGCCTGCGACATCACGCAGGCGCAAGCTGGCCAGCGCCGCGCCATACAGCACACCGGCCTGTGTTGCAAGCGATGTAGAAGTGCTCTTTGAAACCAGATCCACGCGGGCCCGCAGGGCATCCACCCCGGGGTTGGACAGCACTTGGGCACGCGCCGTCAGCATGGCTGGCTGGGCGCTGTTCACAGCGGGCACGGCTTTGCTGCCGGGTGGCTGGCGCGACTGCATGTCGGCCATGCGCTCCGAGGTCAGCGGGTGGCTGCGCAGATACGGAAAAGCACCGCGGTCGTTGAGCCGACTGGCCTGCTGCAACTTGTCAAACATGCCCACAAAGCCTTGCGGGTCAAACCCCGCCTGGCCCGCAATGACAAACCCGACACGGTCAGCCTCGCGCTCCATATCACGTGAGAAATTGAGTTGGCCTTGTGCCGCCACCGCCTGGCTGCCGGCAATGACTGCATTGCCCACTTCTGCGTTTTTGCTGGCCGCCAGCGCACCCAGAATCATCGCGCCGATCAGCCAGGGCGTTTGCCGCTTCTCTTGTGTGATCAGCCGTGCAATGTGCCGCTGCGTGACGTGGCTCAGCTCATGCGCCAGCACCGCCGCCAGCTCGTCGCGGCTGCTGACCACGGCCAGCAGCCCCAGGTGCAGGCCAAAGTAACCGCCGGGCAGCGCAAACGCGTTCACGCTGCGGTCTTTGCCCAGAAACACCTCAAACGCAAACCGCTCGTGCAGCTCGTCGCTGATCTCGCCGCGCGCCCGCGCCGCTGCCAGCAGTGGCTGCCAGATGCTTTGCACATACTCCACCAGAACCGGGTCGTCGATGTAATCCGGGTCGCGGTACAGCTCACGAGCAATGCGGTCACCCAACCGGCGCTCGGCACCCGCCGTCATCTCGCTGGTGTCGCCCAGGGTGGGCAGGGTAGATTGGGAATATGCCGGGTTGCCGAGGGAAATCGCTATAAATAATATAGCTGCTTGAGCAATATTCTTAAGGGCTGGTGGCCTGAAAGGCTTAAAACGGGGCATGTGGTTCATCAGCAGGTGGGGAGCAAGCAAAGTCTGTTGGGTCTGACCTGGAATTCGGTGCGGCCTCTTTATGATGCCCAATCCGTGCAAAGGGTTCGTAAATTTCTCGTCACGCTCTTTCCCATCATCACCCATACCTCGCAACACCAGGCCATGACCCCGACCCACCCCAGCCCCCTGACCCATTTTGACGCCCAAGGCCAGGCCCACATGGTCGACGTGGCCGCCAAGCCCCATACCCACCGGGTGGCCGTGGCCACCGGCCGCATCAGCATGCTGGCCAGCACCCAGGCGCTGATCGCCCAGGGCACTGCCAAAAAAGGCGACGTGCTGGGCATCGCCCGCATCGCCGGCATTCAAGCCGCCAAAAAAACCAGCGACTTGATTCCCCTGTGCCACCCCCTGGCCATCACCCGCGTGGCCGTGGCCTTCGAGCTGGAACCCGCTGCTGTTCAATGCACCGCCTCCGTGGAAACCGTGGGCCCCACCGGCGTCGAAATGGAAGCCCTGTGCGCCGTGCAAATCGCCCTGCTCACCATCTACGACATGTGCAAGGCCGCTGACCGCGGCATGATGATCGGCGAGGTGCGGGTGCTGGAGAAGCACGGGGGGAAGTCGGGGAGTTTTGTGGCGGGGTGAGGGCTGTATTCAAAGCGGGCTCTTGCCACCGACCCCAATTTTTGACCCCAATTGCGTACTGTCAGCCGCGCGAAAGCAGTTGCGCTAAATGCCAAATTGCAGCCATGCCTACTTGCGCAACCCCAGTTGCACCCGCACCGCATCTTCCACCGCCTGCATATCGGCCTTGGTCAACTCACCCAGCCTGGACTTCAAACGCAGCTTGTCCGCCGTCATCATCTGGTCTGCCATGGCCTTGCTTTGCACGCCTGCCACCATAACCAGCGCATTGCCGGGATAGACACGCTCCGTATTTGAAGACAGTGCAACCACGACAACGCGGGACAGGTTGCGGTTCGCCGCATCGTTACTCAGGATGACGGCAGGGCGTGTTTTGCGAATTTCACTACCTACTGCTGGGTCAACCTCAACCCACCAGACTTCACCGCGCTTCATTGGCGCTGTCGCGAATCAAACCTTCAATCCACTGATTGGCTTGCGCTTCGTATTGCACATCAGCAGCCATAGCCCGATACCCAGCATCCAGATCGGGTGTATTGAGCACCAGTGGCCGCGCCAGCTCTTGCAAAAACTGACTCACCTTGCCACGCCCCACCACCCGAAATAGCGCGTCGTAAACATCTTCATCCATCGTCAATGTCAATCGCTTTTGCATGATGCACTCCAAAAGATACGTATTGTGCATTGTGCACCTGCGCGTCTGTCATGTATCGTCTGTCACGACCCCGCCACCCCCGTCTTGACCCGCCAGGCCTCATAGTCTTGCGGAAATGCCGCCCGAAACCGGGCCAGGTGAAACACCGCCTCATCCAGCCGCCCCAGCATGGTCGCGCTTTCAATCAGCTTTTCCACCACCCGCGCCTCGGGCGAGTAGTGCAACAAGCCTGAGGCCAGGTCATACACCTGCTGAGCGTTGTTCTGCGTCAGCGGCATCAACGACAGCTGCGCAAACCGCGCCGTGTCTTTAAAAAACCAGGTTTCACTGGACTTGGCCAGCGTGTCGTCCCGAAACGACGCCGCACGCGACTCCGGCGGTAAGTAAATCTGACTCACCCGCCAGTAATCCCACGCCACCACACCCAAAAATGCTATTAAAACAATAGCTGCTTGAGCAATCAATCTCTGGGCGAGTGGCCGTTTTGGCTTGAAATCAGCTGCCACCGCTTCGCCCGCACCTTCCAGCCCCGGCCGCCGCCACAGCATCCAGATACACAGCCCCACCGTCATCTGAAACGGCCCATACCACAGCGGGTACTCCACCAGGCTGTGCAGCCCAATCACCATCAACACCGTCCAAGCCAACTGCCGCGTGCGATCCGTCTCCGCCCACGGCTTCAAGCGAACAATGCGCCAGATCACCAACCCGCAAAACAGCACAGCAAACGGCACCCCCAACTCCACCGCCAGATGCAGCGGCAGGTTGTGCGCGTTATCCAAAATGTCACAAAACCGCTCGCCGGGGTACAAGGTTATGTAATGCGCGTAATCCAGATTGCCCCAGCCCCAGCCGAGGAGCGGTTTTTGGGCGATGAGGTCGAAGACGTTGGACCACAGGGTGAGACGGCTGGCGCAGGGGGCGTCGCCGGCCTGGAGGCGGGCTAGGGCACCGTGGGTGGTGGGGTCCAGGCCCGCAGAAATGGGCAACAAAACCGTAGCAACTCCGTAGCCCAATACACCCACTACCAAAACCCATCGGGCTGCTTTTATTCGCCAGGTACCCCACCACAGGGCTATCATGCAAATGCACGCGAACTGAAACAAACCCGTTCTGGAGCCCGACGCCGCATTCCCCCCGGCAAAAAAGCACGCTACAAGCAGAGCGGAGACTAAGTACCAAGTCTTTTCATTCAGTTTGTGGCGCATTGCGAAGCAAAACAACGCCGCAAATGACAAATTTATCAGCGTAGCAAACTGGTTGCGCTGGCGCAGATTGGCAAAGGCTTCACCCGGATCCGTTTGGCTTACCCACGCAGAAAAAGTGCTGCTTAATCCAAAGTACTGACAAAGGCCGATCAAGCAGCTAGCAAATGCAGCAGCAAGCCACCCGAAAGCAATGGTTGCCGGTAGATTGACCCTCTGATGCGAACGATTCTCAACTTGCACGCAAGTCAAAGCGAAGGCCAGCGTACAAAGCCAAGCACTAATATTTGATACCGCACTTACCGAGGGGCCCAGCGCAAAAGGATTCAGCCAGGGAAGGGCAATTACGCTAGCCGCAAATAATTTCAAACCAATCAAAACCCGTCCACCTGAGCGAAAGAGATGGGTTTACCTTTTGGATCCAACAAAACAATCCAATCGGTCTGCTTATGGCTGAGCAGGGGCAAAAACTTTAATTGCTCTGGGGGGAGGCCAGTAGACTTGACTGCTTGTTCAAGTCGCGACGACAAACCTGGCGCGCTGGTATTCAAACTAGCCAGCGGCTTAGCTCTGCTTAAAACATCCGGCAGACTCAACTCATAGGCCTGCCACCAATCCAACCGACTGCTTGGCTCATAGCCCTGTAGTGACAGATCGAGACTTTTAAATCTTTCGTCAGAATCTTTTGGAAGGCGAGTTCCAACCCAAATTGGTCCAAACCAGCCAACTCGAAGCTGATTTTGAGTAGTGCCATCAGATTTGACTTCGCCGCTCGTAGGCTGGGCCATTAAATCAGCCGCTGCGACAACTCGAAAGCGATCAACTTCGAACGCAATTGCAACAGGTCTTGCTATGGCAATGGAATGTAAACCATATGCTAAAGCCGCCAACTGAACCGACGCAACTAGCGCAACATCCAAAATCAACTCTTTTCTAGATTTTTTCGGATTCAACAAAACAAGCGTTAGAAGCGGTCCACAGACTATATCGACTGCGACAACAAGAATAAACAAATTAATACCACCTGCCATATTTCGATATGGGTACG
The DNA here is from genome assembly GCA_013297875.1 of Comamonadaceae bacterium. GTDB lineage: Bacteria > Pseudomonadota > Gammaproteobacteria > Burkholderiales > Burkholderiaceae_C > JAAFIW01. The sequence goes on from JAAFIW010000001.1 coordinate 124,134, forward strand.
GGTACCAAAAACCAAAAACAACCACGGCAGCGATTGAAGCCACCAGGCCGCTAGCTAGCAAATGTAGTAATGCACCACGCAAAGCGAAATAAAAACGGGTCTTAGTCACTTAATTTTTAAATACTTGTGCGGGTTAAAATCGACAATACATTTCAGCGACATGTTGCAGGTGCGTACTTCGCCGGAATAGTTCCCAAAGCTGCCCCACCCATTCCACCGGCAGTAGCAACAGTATTGGTGGCAGAAGTGCAAGCCCAGTCAACTGACCCTGATGAACCTGCAACGTGCGCCGCAGCCAGCGTGATGGGATTGGCCGGCGGAGCGCTGATGCGAACAAATGGAGACAATATTAACGTGCTAGCACTACCCGCACCGACCGCCGAGTTGAATGTAATTGTAATAACACCCGTTGGTGGTGCATTGGCGTTTAATAGTATAGATACCACATATTTGCTGTTAGCCCCGCTATTTCCGGCTTGGGCGTTCCAGGCAGTGGTTACTCTCGTAAGATCGTCAGTACTATTAAATCCGTCTGAAGCCACCGTAATTTTGGCACCCATTGCAAGAGACAAGCCTTCGGTGACCCGTGCTCGTATAGTGTAGTCCTGGTACGCAGGTAAAGCCACAGCAGCCAAAATGCCGATTATTGCAACAACAATCATCAACTCGATTAGCGTGAATCCGTTTTGACGTAGCTTCATAACACACCTTCAATTTATTAAACTTGTTTCTAATCGACCATTCGCCGCAAAAAAAGAGCGCCGCAGCGCTCTTTTCAAAACACCACAGTAGAAATTAACGGCAAGCAGAAGGTGCGTATTTGGCAAGCAGAGTACCTAAACCTGCAGCAGGCATACCTGCAGCAACGGACACTGTATCAGTTGCTGAATTACAGGCCCAATCTAGCGAACCGGTTGTGGGAGGTGTATTAGCTTGAGCTGCGGCCAAAGTTATTGCCGCGCTTGCGGCAGTCGCTGAGCCAGCTACTGAGCGAACGAACGGGGCGATCACAATTGATGCGCCGGTACCGCCACCCAAAGTCTGGTTGTAAATTACCGTAATAACGCCAGTCGTGTTTACAGCTTGAATACTTTGCACGTACTTACTGTTCGCACCAGTGTTACCTGCTTGAGCATTCCACTGGTCAACGATCCGAGCCAGATCGGCAGGGCTTGCAGAACCATCAACAGCGATGTTTTTCTTAATCGTATCAGCCAGCCCCAAACCTTCAGTCACACGCGCACGAATCGTGTAGTCCTGATACGCAGGCAATGCCACGGCAGCCAAAATACCGATGATCGCCACAACGATCATCAACTCGATCAGGGTAAAACCCTTTTGCATAGAACGCTTCATAAAAACTCCAGGATTAAGGTCAGAAAAACAAAGGGCTAATGGTTTCTTGCAAGCTGTGTCACGCTCCAAAACACCACAGTAGAAATTAACGGCAAGCAGAAGGTGCGTATTTGGCAAGCAGAGTACCTAAACCTGCAGCAGGCATACCTGCAGCAACGGACACTGTATCAGTTGCTGAATTACAGGCCCAATCTAGCGAACCGGTTGTGGGAGGTGTATTAGCTTGAGCTGCGGCCAAAGTTATTGCCGCGCTTGCGGCAGTCGCTGAGCCAGCTACTGAGCGAACGAACGGGGCGATCACAATTGATGCGCCGGTACCGCCACCCAAAGTCTGGTTGTAAATTACCGTAATAACGCCAGTCGTGTTTACAGCTTGAATACTTTGCACGTACTTACTGTTCGCACCAGTGTTACCTGCTTGAGCATTCCATTGATTAACGATCCGAGCCAGATCGGCAGGGCTTGCAGAACCATCAACAGCGATGTTTTTCTTAATCGTATCAGCCAAGCCCAAACCCTCAGTCACACGCGCACGAATCGTGTAGTCCTGATATGCAGGCAATGCCACGGCAGCCAAAATACCGATGATCGCCACAACGATCATCAACTCGATCAGGGTAAAACCCTTTTGCATAGAACGCTTCATAAAAACTCCAGATTAAGGTTAGGGGTAACAACAGGAACGCGATAGGTTTTTGCAAGCGGTGTGCCAAGGTGCATGCCTGTGTGCAGCCCTATTTTTTATGTGAATAAATGCAACGTGAGAGGCCTTGTGTGTCAACGCAAGGCGAACTGGTAACAATTTTGTCAGTCTGCGGCAATACAAGGTGGCCGCATAGGACGCAGAAGATTACTTTCGCAGCCGCGTGGTGCGCACTGACCTGGCGGCGTTTGAGGTCAAGCGCCAGACCCGGCAAGAGGCCTTGCGAGGTCTAACGGCAACTCACTTTGTAAATTGACTGGCGCGCCCGTCGCTGGGTGGGCCACCTGCAGCTGCCATGCGTGCAGGAACATGCGCTTCAGGCCGGCTTTGGCCAGCACCTTGTTCAGCTCAAAGTCTCCGTATTTGTCATCGCCTGCAATCGGGTGGCCCTGGCTGGCCAGGTGGACGCGGATTTGGTGGGTGCGGCCGGTTTTGATGGTGACTTGCAACAGGGTGAAATTTTGTGAGTTTGGCGGTGTGGAGAGTTTTGTAGCGCGCGTGCCCCCACCCCTGCCCTCCCCCGGCGGGGGAGGGAGTGAGGGCAGGGGCACCGGGAGTAATACCTTTTTCTCTACCCTGACCAAAGTGATCGCCCGCATGCCGTTTGGGTCCTCTTTTGCGACAACTTTGACTCTGCGTTCGCCCGCGCCGATTGCATCACCATCTGCCAAGTATTTGTGCAACGGCAGGTCTATGACTTTCTTATTAGCAGGCCAGTCGCCCACCACCAGGGCCAGATAGGTTTTGCCGGTTTCGCGCTCCTTGAACTGGTTTTGCAGATGAACCAGGGCGCTGCGCTTTTTAGCAACCAGCAGAATGCCGCTGGTTTCTTTGTCGAGCCGGTGAACTAGTTCCAGGAATTTCGCTTCGGGGCGGGCGGTGCGCAGTTGTTCGATCACACCGAAGCTGACGCCGCTGCCGCCGTGCACGGCCACACCGGCGGGTTTGTCGATGGCTAGTAAATAGTCGTCTTCAAAAAGAACAGGGAACTGCCGGGCGGGGGCGGGTTTGTCTTGCTTTTCGGCGATTTTTTCGCTCACGCGCACGGGCGGCAGGCGCACCCGGTCGCCCAGCGCAATTTTGGTGTCGGCCTGGGCGCGGCTTTTGTTAATGCGCACTTCGCCGCTTCGGATGATGCGGTAGATGTGGGTTTTCGGCACGCCTTTGAGGTGGCGGATGAGGAAATTGTCCAGGCGCTGGCCGGCTGAGTCTTCCATCACTTCAAGCCAGGTCACCTGGGGTGCCAGTTGCTGCGCGGGCTGGGTGCTAACTGCCGCCCGCGCCGTCTTTTCGCCCCCTATAATGTGTTTCACTAGCGACCCGCTGTAAGTGGTTGATTTGCTTGAATTTTACGAGCGCACCACCCGCCGCCCCGCTAGACGGTCGATGCCACCGGTTGTTTTGCGCGCAGATTGCAGGCCAGATGCCTGCGAGGGTTCGCCACTTAGCCGTTTGAGCCGACACTTTGAAGCACGAATAACGGAATACCCACAGCTTGCAAGATTGGCCCACGCGGCAGGTCTTGCAGGCGGATACAAGCGAGACACGGTGTTGATGGCGTTCATTCTGGCCTGCTGGCGGTGGTTGACTACCCCGCTTTTAAAGCCTTTTATGCCTTCCGCCCAAGCATTTACTGCTGGGGCAGCTACAGTATTTGTAGCATATCAACCGGTGCTTTCGCTCCACTCCACGCGCCCCAGCCCTCCTTAGATATTGCCCACGCAATTGCGTGTGCATCAGTCCTGGGCGGCTCTTCGGCAATTCCCTTCGTTTCAAGGCGTCTGTTTGCGCATCTGCGCCCGAGCTTGTCGGGCATGTGTTTTTGAAACGAAAAGGACAGCACCATGAAACGGATGCTAATCAACGCCACGCAGCCTGAAGAGCGCCGCCTGGCCATTGTGGACGGGCAAAAACTGCTCGACTACGAAATTGAAATTGAGGGGCGCGAGCAGCGCAAGGGCAACATATACAAAGCAGTGGTGACGCGCGTCGAGCCGTCGCTGGAAGCCTGCTTTGTTGACTACGGCGAGGATCGCCACGGCTTTTTGCCGTTCAAGGAAATCTCGCGCAGCTACTTTGCGCCGGGCGTGCCGGTGGGCCAGGCCCGCATCAACGAGGTGATCAAAGAAGGCCAGGAACTGCTGGTGCAGGTGGAAAAAGAAGAGCGCGGCAACAAGGGCGCGGCGCTGACCACCTTTGTGTCGCTGGCCGGCCGCTATGTGGTGCTGATGCCCAACAACCCGCGCGGCGGCGGTGTGTCGCGCCGCATTGAAGGCGAAGACCGGGCCGACCTCAAAGAGGCCATGGACCAGCTGGAATACCCCAATGGCATGAGCATCATTGCGCGCACCGCCGGCATTGGCCGCAATGCGCCCGAGTTGCAGTGGGACTTGAACTACCTCTTGAAACTGTGGGGCGCGATTGACGGCGCGGCCAAGGGTGGCAAGGGCGCTTACCTGATTTACCAGGAATCAAGCCTGGTGATTCGCGCGATTCGCGATTACTTCAATAACGACATCGGTGACATCCTGATCGACACCGACGATATCTACGACCAGGCCCAGCAGTTCATGGCGCATGTGATGCCCGAGCATGCCGCCCGCGTGAAGCGCTACCGCGACGACGCACCGTTGTTCAGCCGCTTTCAGATCGAGCACCAGATCGAATCGGCCTACTCGCGCATGGTCACTTTGCCCTCGGGCGGAGCCATTGTGATTGACCAGACCGAAGCACTGGTGGCGGTGGATGTGAACTCGGCGCGCGCCATCAAGGGCGGCGATATTGAAGACACTGCCACCCGCACCAACCTGGAAGCCGCCGACGAAGTGGCCCGCCAGATGCGCCTGCGCGACCTGGGCGGCTTGGTGGTGATTGACTTCATTGACATGGAAGAAAGCAAGAACCGCCGCGAAGTGGAAAACCGCCTGCGTGACGCTTTGCGCCAGGACCGCGCCCGCGTGCAGTTCGGCACCATCAGCAAATTTGGCCTGATGGAAATGAGCCGCCAGCGCCTGCGGCCCACATTGAGCGAAGGGGCGTCGATTCCCTGCCCACGCTGCGGTGGCTCGGGCCATATCCGCGACACCGAATCCAGCGCGCTGCAGATTTTGCGCATCATTCAAGAAGAGTCGATGAAAGACAGCACGGCTGCTGTGCACTGCCAGGTGCCGGTGGAAGTGGCCAGTTTCTTATTGAACGAAAAGCGCCCTGAGATCGCCAAGATTGAGCTCAAACAGCGCATCACCGTGTTGATGGTGCCCAACAAAACGCTGGAAACGCCTAACTACAAACTGGAGCGCCTGAAACACGACGACCCCCGCCTGGACGGCATGGAAGCCAGCTACAAAATGGCCGAGGAAATCGAAGACCCCACCACCGTGACGCGCCGTGTGCAAGAGCGTCACAACAAGCAGGATCCGATCATCAAAGGCGTGTTGCCCGATGCGCCTGCGCCAGTGACCGTGCCCAAACCAGTGGCAGCGCCTGCACCTGCAGCGATTGCGCCGGTATTGATACCGCTGAGCACAACCGTGCCTGCACCGGCACCCGCCGAGACCGGCTTTTTTGGTTGGGTCAAGGGCTTGTTTGGCAGCAAGCCGGCTGCGACGCCACTGCCTGCACCCGCAGCGCCGCGCACACCGGTGGCCGATGCGCCGCGCGACGAGCGACGCGAGGGTGCGCGTGATGGCGCACGCCATGAAGGCCGTACCGATGGCCGTGGCGGCGAGCGGCGTGGCGGACGCGACGGTGAACGCCGTCGCGGTGGACGCGACGGCGAGCGCCGTGATGGCCGGGTGGAAGGACGCACGGAAGGGCGTTCGGAAGGCCGCGCTGAGGGACGGGGCGAACCGCGCCGCAACGAGGCGCGCACCGACCCCGCCGTGCCCGGTGCCGACAACGCCGCGCCCCGTCGCAACGAACGCGGCGAACGTGGCGAGCCACGCCAGGACCGTGGCGAGCGCACCCCCCGCGAATCGGGTGGCCGGGATCGCCGTGAGGCCGACCCCCGCGCACTGGCCCAGCCCGACATGCAGGCAGCCGATAGCGCCAACGGTGAGGCCCCCGCGCCCGCCGAGGCACGCGAGCGCAGCCCGCGCGGCGAACGCGCGCCCCGTGGCGAGCGCCGGGGCGAGCGTGGCGAGCGTTCGGGTGAACGTGCACCACGCGAAGACCGCCAGGGCGGCGAGGCGCGCAACGAGCGTTCGCCGCGTGACGAGCGCCCAGGCGATCGTGGGCCGCGCGACGAGCGCCCGGGTGGCGACACCGCAGCCCCGGTGCAGCCCCGCGAAGCCATGGCCGGTGGACAGCAGGAGTTGGCCCTGGCCGATGGCGCAACCACGGGTGCCCAGCGGCCCGACGCTACCCCACCAGCCGAAGGTGAGCGCCGCGAGCGCCGTGGGCGTGACCGCTACGGCCGTGAGCGACGCGAGCGCGGTGACCGTGGCGAGCGCAGCCCCGAGCAGGACGGCGCAATGGCCGAACCACAAGCGGCACCCATGCCCGTGCAGAACGCAGGCGACGCGGTTGAGCGGTCTTCACAGGCAGTTTTTGAGCACAATCAGCCTCACGTGCAAGCTGAAAGCGCTCGGGCAGCTACCAATTTGGTAGCGAATCAAGCGCCTGCAAAGATCGCTGCGGCACCCGTGGCGGCACCGGCTCAACCAGCGGCGCGCAGCCTGCCCAAAGTCGCCGCCTTTGCCTTGCCGGTAGAAGACATGGCCCAGGTGGCGCAAGCCTCAGGCCTGCAATGGGTCAACTCCGACGCCAGCAAAATTGCCGCCGTTCAGGCCGCTATTGCCGCTGAACCCAAACCCGTGCGCGTGCCGCGCGAGCGGCCACCGGCGGTTCAGATTGAAGACGCGCCCCTGGTGCTGGTGGAAACCAAACGCGATTTGCGGGACTTGAAACTGCCTATCGACGGATGATGGGATGACTTCGCGCGGTGCGCGTGGATGACGCGGCTGCGCCGCATGACGATTTCGTCATCTGTCATCCAAGGCCGCGGGCCGAAGTCATGTTCGCGCCAGCGAACGTCATCGGCTGGCGGCTTCAAACTCCAAGGTCACAAACCGGCTCTTCCAGGCCGGTTTTTTTTCGTCTGTCGGCAACTCCAGCTGCGTGGCTCGCAGCAGCCAGCGGCCACCAAACGGCAGGGTGTAGCGCAGGTGACCGTTGACATCCGACTGCCGCCATACGCCAAGCGGGTTGCGCTCGCTGACCAGCTCGACGGACAAATCGGGCAGCGGCTTGCCGTCGCGCAGCACCTGAAACAACAGCGGCTGGCCCACGGCCAGCGGTGCACCGCCTATGGGCACGATTTCCAGACCCAGGCCTTGCGGACGGCGCAGGGCCGCTATTTGGGCGGGGGTGGCGGCTGCGGGCAAAGGCAGCTCAATGCGTGCAAATTTGCGGTAGCGCTCGCGCCACGGTTGGCCGCTGGCCAGCAAGGTGGCCCAGGCCGCGCGGGCAGCTTGCGGGGCGCGAATTTCATTGAGGTAGACCTGAACCAGCGGTGGCTCGATTTGAATGTCGAACGCGGCAAGCTCCAGCCAGCAACTGCGCAGCACCGCATCGTCGCCCGTGCCCTGGGCAGCGCTGAGCAGCAGGCTGCGCGGCAGCGCATCGCCTAGCGCACGCAGGGGAACCGACGGCGCGCGCTGGCTGCGGCATGCCGCCTGCGCCAGGCTGGCGGGTGCCACCGCGAACTCACCGAGCGGGTAGCGGTTGCCCGTGGTCAGCGACAGGGTCAGCGCGTTGGGGCGCGGTGTGCGGGCGGCCAGCTCATCGGCTTGCGGCAGCGTCAGCCAGCTGTCGTGCGCAAACGCGGGCCGAGCCAGTGCAGCCAATGACAGCAGGGCGATCAACATCGTTGCCGCTGCGGATCTGCGCCTGCGCGGGGAGGACAGAATGTGTTGGGTTGCGGGCATTTTTAAACCTTTTGGGGCAACAGCCCAGGTATACATTGCTAGGGCAGCTATAAATAAAGGAGCATTGGCGGCCTACGAAAGGCCCGTACCAGCCCGCATATTTCACCGTGAGCGTCTTTTTGCAAGCTTTGTACGCAGCAAAAAGACTCGACACCCACGGTGAAATATGCGGGCTAGCCGACTTTACGGGCCGGACCTTTCAACGGTTTCAATAACCACAGGATTCACGCAAACTTGCATTTAGCTCCTTCCCCTTGCGGGGGAAGGTTGGGATGGGGGCATGGGCGCGAACACGCTGGCAAACAGTTGCAGCACGCACGCCCCCATCCCTGCCTTCCCCCAGCGGGGGAAGGGGTAAAAACAGCTATCGCGCATATGCCTGCACCATCAAACCCCTGCCGCCCGCTCATAGGCCTGCTGCGCGGCTTGCGCGTCACCCCGCTTGAGTGCCAGCTGGGCCAAGGCACGCCAAGCGCTGCGCCGCAAGCCGGGGTTGACCAGCACCGCGCTGGCCTGGTTGAGCAGTTGCTGCGCCTTGCCCCACAGCTGGCGCTGCTGGCAGGCCATGCCGGCCAGGTACAGCAGCACCGCGTCGCGTGGGTTTTTTTGCTGGGCCATCTCCAGCCGGGCCAGCCAGGCGGCGTCCAGCGAGTCAAAACCGCTTTCCAGTGCATGCGCCAGCTGCACGCGCAAACCGTCTGACAGGCTGTCGTAGCTGTTGAAGACCGGCAGCAGCCAGCTGCGCGCCAAGTCTGCATTCGGGTCCACCCGGGTGCGCGCAGCCAGTGGCGGCACCGTCGGCTCGACAGCGGGGTCCAGCCGCGACGGGGCTTCTGGCGGCACCTCCGCCAAGTCCATCAGCCGCTGCGCCGCGTGAATGGCCAGCTCGGGCATGGCGCGCTCGGCTGGCTCCAGCGCGTCCCAGGCGCGGCGCAGCTGGGCACTGTCGTGCGCCTGGCCAATGGCCTCCAGCGCCAGGCCGCGCACGATGCTTTGCGCGGCGCTGGCAGAAAAGGCGCGGTGCTTGGCCAGCAAGCGGGCGGTTTCCAGTGCGGCCTGGGTCTGGCCGTCGCGCCGGGTGGCCTTGAGTTTCAGGCGCAGCGCAGCGGTGCGGCGCGCTGCGCCTTGCGGCAACTGGGCCAAGGCCGCCAGAGCGGCCGCGCTGTCGTTTTCATACAGCGCCCAACGCGCTGCACGCAGCAAGGCACCTTCTTGCGTGCCGCCCGAAGCGGGGCTGGCTGCGGCCAAAGATTGCTGCAAATGGTGGTCGCGGCTGGCGCGGTCTTGCAGGGCCTGCGCACCCTCTGCCGCCAGCAAATGGGCCAGGCTGCGCACCTGCGCCGAGTTGGCCGGGGCATGGCCGCTGGCAGACAGCGTCTGCTCCTGCGCCAACGCCAGTTGAGCCGATTTGCGGGCCCGCAAAAACCGCCCGGCCAGCAGGTTGGACAGCGCATCGAGCACCGCCACATGCATGGCCCGCTCGCGCTGCTGGGTGCGCCAGCGCAAGGCCTGCTGCGGCAGGTCAAACAGCGCCGCCAGCGCGCGCAGCGCGCCGTGCACCAGCACAAACAGCGCCAGCAGCAACAGCAACACCAGGTTCAACGACAAATCCACCCGCCACGGCGGCCAGAACAAGGTGACGGTGCTCTGGTTGTTGCCAGCAAACAAGGCAATGGCCACGGCCACGCCGAACAGGGCCAGGAACCACAGGGCGGCGCGCATGCTCAGCCTTCTCCGCAGACGACAGGCTTGACCTCGTCATTCCCGCGCAGGCGGGAATCCAGAACGCCGTGGTGAACCATTTCGCGGCTCCAGGATGGATTCCCACCTGCGCGGGAATGACGTGTCATCAGCGGCATGTCATTACCGCCCCGCAGCGGCCGTTGTCAGCGCCGCCAGGGTTTCGTCGATGCGGGGCAGCTCTACCGCGCGCAGCTGGGCCTGGGCTTGCTGCAACTGGCTGGCGGCGGCCTGGGTGCGGCGGGCGGCGGGGTCGAAGTAGCGGGTCAACGCGGCCTGCGCGGCCGTCAGGTCGGCGCGGGCTGACTCGGTCTGGCGGGCCAGCAGGCCCAGGCGCGCGTTGAGCAGTTTGAGCTTCAAGTTTTCGCGCAGAAAAAACGATTGCTCGGGTGACAGCAGCGCGGCCTCGGGCTGCTCGATGCGGCTGACGCGCACCAGCTGGCGCGCCTGCGACACCACTTGGGTTTGGGCCTGCAACAGCCACCAACGCCAGCCCATGGGCGGCTCTTCGGCGGGCACGGGGGCGGTGCGGCTGCCGCGCGCGGCATCAGCCAGTGCCACGGCGTTGGCCAGTGGCAAATCATCGACCTGGCGCACCAGGTCATCGAGCTTGCCCAACAGCGCGGGCAGGTCGGTCACACTGGCGGTTTTGATGCGCTCCACATCGCGCCCCATGGCATTGCGCAGGCGCGTCAGGCGCGGCTGGGCGGCACGGGCCAGGCGCTGGTCGGCGGTGCGCAGGGCTGCCAGCAGGGGCTCCACGCTACCGGTCAGTTGCGCTTGCTGCTGGGCCAGCCGCACGGCCGATTCAATGTCCACCACCAGGTTTTCATCGCGCGAGCGCGACAGGCTTTGCATCAACTCTTCCAGCTGGGTGCGTTGCAGCGACACCTCGCTCAGGCGGGCCTCTTGCACGGCCTGGCGCGCGGCGGTTTCGCGGGCCAGCTCTTGCGCTTCTTTGGCCACGGCACGCGCCTCGATAGCGTTGGCACCGGCATCGGCGCTCTGGCGGGCCAGTTGCTCCTGCACGTTGGACAGCTTTTGCCACAGCGAAAACGTGCCCAGCGCGGTGAGCAACAGTGCCGCAGCCAGGGCCCACACGAGGTAGTTGGGTCGTGGCTGGGCAGACAGGGTGGGGGGCGGGGCTGCTGGCGTGGTGCTGGCCGGGCCGGGCACCGGGCTTGCCGGATCGGCTGCGGGACTCAGGGAATCGGCTGCAGCGGTGGGGCTTGAGGCGACAGTGGCACCCGCGCCATCGGTGGCCATGTCGGGAACCTGGCTCGCCGGGGTATTGGACAAGGTGGCACCAGCGTCAAGCGGAGAACTCATGCAATCGATTCTATGGCCGCGATCACATCGGCCAGCAGGGGCCGTGACTCGTAAACAACAGCGAAACCGGCTGCCCGCGCGGCTTGGGCAATGCGCGCATGCGTGGCCAGCGCGCAGGCCTTGGCAGGCACGCGGGCAAACAAAGTCTGCCAATGGGCCACCGCCTGCGAGCTGCTGAACAGCCACAGCGCGGGGGCCTGCGTGGCGCGGGACAGCAGCGCCGCGTCAGGCGTGGGCGGGCAGCGCCGGTAAGCCACCAGCGTGTCCACCTGCGCGCCGCAGGCTTGCAGTTGCTGGGCCAACCAATCACGGCCGTCGCTGACACCCTCAGCATTGCCGCCACGCACCAGCAGCACCCGCTGGCCGGGCGTGATCTGCGGTGCCACGATGTGCCACAGGGCCTCCGAGTCAAACTGCGCGGCGTGGTCGGCCGGTGCATCAATCTGCGCGGCGGGCACACCCGCTTGCAGCAGCGCCTGGCGGGTGCCGGGGCCGGTGGCCCAGCAGCGAATGGATCCGTCAACCGCTATATTTTCAATAGCTGTTTGAGCAATGAATACATGGGCTAGTGGCCAATTTGGTTTAAAAAACGCCGCTACCGCCTGGCTGCTGACAAACATGGCCGCCTGGTACGGCCCCGGGTGCCCCAACTGCTGGCGGGCCTGCAACACGGCCTGCATATCCGGCGGCGGCGCAATCGCTATCAGCGGCAAGGCCAGCGCATCAAAACCCTGGTCACTCAGCGCCTGCGCCCAACGGCTGGCGTCGGGCTCGGGGCGGGTGACGATGAGGCGACGTGTCATGGCTTCGCTCCTTTCCGCCTGCGGGGGAAGGAGTTGCTCCCTCTCCCGCTTGCGGGAGAGGGCAGGGGTGAGGGCCAACGCGTTGTACAGGTGTTCCTTCGCGCTGCTCCCTCACCCCAACCCTCTCCCCGCAAAGGGAGAGGGAGCAAAACCCGCTTGGCCGGTAGATGTGTAGACACCCATGGCCGCAAACGCAGCGAAGTCATCCCGTCATCTGGTTGCGCAGCCGCAGCGCCACCCGCTCCCCCAGCGACGCAGCCTGCGCCAGGTCGGTCACTGCAGCCTGACCATCGGCTTGCAGCAGTGCCCCTGGCCCAGCCTGCCCGTCTACCGCATCGCCCCAAGCCGCGCGCAAATGCAACTGCGGCCCTTGCCACACCGCAAACGCGGCCAGCGGCATGGAGCAGCTGCCGCCCAGCGCCCGACTCACCGCCCGCTCAGCAGCAGTCGCCAGCCAGGTGGGCATGTGGGCCAGCGGGGCCAGGGCCTTGACCAGGTCGTCGCGGCCTTGGCGAATTTCAATGCCCAAGGCACCCTGCCCCGCGCAGGGCAGCATCTGCTCAGGCGCAAACACGCTGCGAATACGCTCACCCAAACCCAGGCGCTTCAGGCCCGCAGCGGCCAGCACAATGGCCTGGTAGCCGCCGTCATCGAGCTTGCGCAAACGCGTGTCCAGGTTGCCGCGCAGGGGCTCAATGCGCAGGTCGGGCCGCAGCGCGTGCAGTTGCACCAGGCGGCGCAGGCTGGAGGTGCCCACGACAGCACCGGCCGGCAAGTCCGCCAGGCTTGCAAATTGCGGCGAGACAAACGCGTCGTGCGGGTCTTCACGCGCCATCACGCAGGCCAGCGCAAAGCCGTCGGGCAGCTCCATGGGCACGTCTTTGAGCGAGTGCACGGCCATGTCGGCCCGGCCGTCGGCCAGCGCGGTTTCCAGCTCTTTGACGAACAGGCCTTTGCCGCCGACTTTGCTTAAAGACCGATCCAGAATCTGGTCGCCCAGCGTGGTCATGCCCAGCAGGCTGACGGCGTGGCCGCGTTGCACCAGCAGTGCCTTGACATGTTCGGCCTGCCACAGGGCCAGGCGGCTTTCGCGGGTGGCAATCACCACCGGGGACGGACTCTTCATGCTCACTCGTAACCTGTTTGTAATGAATGGGGTGCGGACGATGCTAGCATTTGCTCAAAAATTAAGCACAGCAAATCACCATGCCCCTCACCACCCCACCAGCTTCCCTAAAACCTGCCGCCAAAGCCCCGTCGGTGCCCAAAAATGAGCGCCCGCTGGTCGAAGACATTCGCCTGCTGGGCCGCGTGCTCGGCGAAGTCATTGCCGAGCAGGAGGGCGTGGCGGCCTATGAGCTGGTCGAACAGATTCGCACCCTGTCGGTGGCGTTTCGGCGCGATGCCGATGCCGCCGCGGACCAGTCATTAAAGAAGCTGCTGAAAGCCTTGAGCGCCGACCAGACCGTGAGCGTGATTCGCGCCTTCACCTACTTCAGCCACCTGGCCAACCTGGCCGAAGACCGCCACCACATCCGCCGCCGGGTGATTCACGAGCGTGCTGGTGACACGCAACAGGGCAGTGTGGACGTGGCGCTGGCCCGCCTGCGCTGGGCTGGGATAGCTCCGAAAACCATAGCACAGATGTTGTCGCAAGCCCATGTGTCGCCGGTGCTCACCGCCCACCCCACCGAGGTGCAGCGCAAGAGCATTCTGGATGCCGAGCGCGACATTGCCCATCTGCTGACCACACGCGACGACCTGCGCGCCCGTCTGCTACCCGGCCTGCCCAAAGACGCCCTGGCCACGCGCGAGCTGGCGGCCAACGAGGCCCAGCTGCGCGCCTACGTGACCCAGCTGTGGCAAACCCGGCTGCTGCGTTTCACCAAGCTCACCGTGGCCGACGAGATTGAAAACGCGCTGAGCTATTACGACGCCACCTTTCTGCGCGAAATTCCCAAGCTCTACGCCAACCTGGAGCGCGAGCTGGCCGGCCAGCCCGTGGCCAGCTTTTTGCGCATGGGCCAGTGGATTGGCGGCGACCGCGATGGCAACCCCAACGTGACCGCGCAAACGCTGGAATATGCGCTGCAGCGCCAGGCCGAGGTGGCGCTGCGCCACCTGCTGACCGAGCTGCATTTGCTGGGCGGCGAGCTGTCGCAATCGGCCCGCCTGACCACCTTCAGCGCCGACATGCTGGCCCTGGCTAGCCGCTCACCGGACACCAACGAGCACCGGCAAGACGAGCCCTACCGCCGTGCGCTGACCGGCATGTATGCGCGCCTGGCTGCCAGCTTGAAAGCGCTGACGGGTGGTGATGCCGCCCGCCACGCGCTGCCGCCGCAAAACCCGTATGCATCAGCCGAAGAGCTGCTGGCTGACCTGCGCACGATTGAGGCTTCTTTATTAGCCAACCACGGCCAGGCCTTGGTAGCGCAGCGACTGCAGCCACTGTTGCGCACGGTGGAGGTGTTTGGCTTTCACCTGGCCACGCTGGATTTGCGGCAAAGCTCGGACAAGCACGAGGCCGTGGTGGCCGAGCTGCTGGCCACGGCGCGGGTGCAGGCCGACTACGCGGCGCTGGATGAAATGGCCAAGCGAGGCGTGCTGCTCGGCCTGCTGAACGACGCCCGGCCCCTGCGCGTGATGGGCGCTGCCTACAGCGAGCTGGCCCGCACCGAACTGGCCATTTTTGAAGCCGCCCGCACAGCCCGCCAGCGCTACGGTGCACAGGCCATTCGCCACTACATCATCAGCCACACCGAAACCGTGAGTGACCTGCTGGAGGTGCTGCTGCTGCAAAAAGAAGTGGGCCTGTTCACCGGCACACTGGACGCTGCGGCCACAGCTGACCTGATCGTGGTGCCGCTGTTTGAAACCATCGAAGATTTGCGCAATGCCGCGCCCATCATGGGCGAGTTCTACGCGCTGCCCGGGGTCAAAGCCATGGTGCTGCGCGGCGCGGCCCAGCAGTACAGCGAGCAGGACATCATGCTGGGCTACAGCGACAGCAACAAAGACGGCGGCATTTTCACCAGCAACTGGGAGCTGTACCGGGCTGAGACGGCGCTTGTTGAGCTGTTTGATGCCATGCCGAAGATCCGGCTACGGATGTTTCATGGTCGCGGCGGCACGGTCGGTCGCGGCGGCGGGCCAAGTTATCAAGCCATCCTGGCCCAACCCCCCGGCACCGTGCGCGGGCAAATTCGCCTGACCGAGCAGGGCGAGGTGATCGGCTCCAAATACGCCAACCCCGAAATCGGCCGCCGCAACCTGGAAACCCTGGTGGCCGCCACGCTGGAAGCCACCTTGCTGCAGCCCACGCAAACCGCGCCCGACTCGTTTTTGCAAGCCGCCGCCACGCTCTCGCAAGCCAGCATGACCGCCTACCGCGCCCTGGTGTATGAAACCCCCGGCTTTGCCGACTACTTTTTCAGCGCCACACCGATCCGCGAAATTGCGCAACTGAACATCGGCTCGCGCCCGGCCGCACGTTACGCCCCCACGCTTGTCGCTGCGCGTACTGCGCTGCCCCCCGAGGGGGCTGATCCGCCTCGGGGCGGCCCAGCGGCGGACCGCAAAGCCAACCCGCGAATCGAAGACCTGCGCGCCATCCCCTGGAGCTTCAGCTGGGGCCAGTGCCGCCTGACCCTACCCGGCTGGTACGGCTTTGGCAGCGCTGTGGAGCAGTTTTTAAGCGAAACCGGCCCCTCGCCCATGCAAAATAAGCTCAAGCTGCTACAAAAAATGCAGCGCGACTGGCCCTTTTTCACCACCTTGCTGAGCAACATGGACATGGTCATCGCCAAAAGCGACCTGGCCCTGGCCAGCCGCTACGCCGACCTGGTGCCCGACGCGCGGCTGCGCAAAAAAGTGTTCGCCTCTATCGAAACCGAATGGCAACGCACCGTGCAAGCCCTGGCCCAGATCACCGGCGACAAACAACGCCTGGCCACCAACGCCGCCCTGCAACGCTCCATCCGCCACCGCTTCCCCTACATCGACCCCCTGCACCACCTGCAAATCGAACTCATCCGCCGCCACCGCGCAGGCCTTGAAAAAGGCAGCAGCGACGAGCGCGTGCAGCGCGGCATACACCTGTCGATCAACGGGATTGCGGCGGGGTTGCGCAATACGGGCTAATCGGCCCGGATAGCCTTGAGCTGCGCGTCAGCCAAACCCACCAGCAGCGCCTGCCCGTCCGGCAGCACGCGAAACTCGCCGTAGCGGGCAGCTTCCCAGCGCTTGGCTTGGCCTTCCTGAAAAAACCAGGCGTCGGTCACCACCACCCAGCCACCCTCTTTGCGGGTGAGTTGCACCAGCTTTTCGTTTGGCTGAAGCGCTTCAGCACTGTGCATGCGCTCGGGTTTGGCAATGCCGCGCGCATCCAGCGTGACCACCATGCGCGGGCGCTGGGCGTTCAAGCTGGCCAGCGGGTCTGGCGCTTGCAGGGCAGCAAAGCGCAGGCGCATGAAATCGCCCTGCATCAAGGAGCGCGGGTCTTGCGGCATGAGTTCCATGTAGATGCGTTGGCCGTTGGCAATCAGCTGCTGCTTTTGCCAGATGGACACGTTCACCACCACCAGTGTCAGAACCACGCCCGCTGTGATGACCCACCGCGCCTTGTTCGAAACCAGCGCATCACGTGGCACCTGCGCCGCTGTGCCCACGCGCCGGTGGCTGACCCAGGCCAGGCCACCCAACACACTGCCTGCGGCCATGAGCAGCAGCGCTTTGTCGGCCAGCGGCCACTGCAGTTGGTAATAGAACGCGCCGACCACCCACACAGCCGCAGCGGCGCAAGCGCCCACCAAACGCCAGTGGCGCTGTGCGGCGCAAACTACCAAGGCCAGGCAAGCCGCGCCCAGCGTGGGCATGAACCAGGCCAACGCCGTGAGCACCGCCGCCAACACCGCCACTTGCACCAGCGCGGCCCGGGTTCGCAAAACCGGCCACGCCCACAGGGCCACAGCGGCGGCACCCACCATCAACACGGCAGAGACGCTTTGCCGCACCGCGTGCCGCGCCGGGTTGCCGCCCCAGCTGGTGTCGGCACCCAACGAGGCGTGCCCGGCCACCAAAAAGCTGCTGCCCGTCACCCACACCAAGCCCACCAAAGCCGCCAGCAGGCAACCTGCGCCAAAGGGCACCAGCCACGCGGCGTGCGTGAGACGCTGCACACCCCACAGGCCCAGCCATCCCAGCAGCACCGCATGCAGTTGCCAATATTCCAGCAAATGCCAGTTGCCACAGCGCCCGCCGCAGTCCAGGTCAGACAGCAGCCACACCAGCAGGCCCGCGGCCAATGCGCCCAGCAGCACCCGCAGCCAGTCTTTGGGCAGCGCCCAGGCGAGGGTTGTGGCCAGGACCAGCATCAAAGCCCTGCCGTCAAGGCCGCGCAGGTCGTGGTCGATGGCCACCCCCAAGGCACCCAGCCCAACCATCAGGCTGGGAATAGCCAACTGGTCTAAAAATATCGGAGCAGTCGGCGAGCGCAGCACCACCAGCGCGGCGCTCAGGGTCAT
The DNA here is from genome assembly GCA_013297875.1 of Comamonadaceae bacterium. Taxonomy (GTDB): domain Bacteria; phylum Pseudomonadota; class Gammaproteobacteria; order Burkholderiales; family Burkholderiaceae_C; genus JAAFIW01. The sequence continues at coordinate 141,517 of JAAFIW010000001.1, forward strand.
CACGCCCACGAAATACAGCCCGGCCGTACCGTCGGTTTTGGGGTTTCCCACAAAGTACATCACCACCACCATGATCGGCACCACCGCCAGCCAGGCACCCAGGGCGGTGAGCAGCACCACGGGCCAGGGGCGGACGCTGGCGTTTTGTGCGTCGCTCATGCCGCTGCCCTCGTGCTGCGGTGCGACAGGCGTAGGAGCAGGCTGACCGATGCGGCCAGCAAACCGGCGGCAACCAGGCCAATGAGCAACGCCCGCCCCACCCAGTCGCGGCCCCCGCCGTCAAACAACCAGCGTACCAAGCCAGCGACCAGCAACACATTCAAACTCAGCATGATGGCGCTGGCCGCAAACACATCCCACCACTTGGGAACGCAAAGAGCCGCCAGGCCGAGCGCCAGCACCAGCAAGCCCAGTGGGTACTGGGGCGCAAAATGGATTTGCAGCAAGGATCCGATGGCGGTGGTGGCAATTCCCGTCACACCCAGTGCGGCAACCAGCCGAAAACTCCACAAGCCTGCGCCTGTGTGGCGTGCCAAGGCGGGGCTAAGCGCCACGGCCAGCGCAAAACTGGCTGACCAGGCCATCAGGTGCAATTGCAAGTGGGCAGCATCGATACGCCAGTGCTGGCCGCCCTGGGCGTACGTCCAGAGCGTGATGGCGGTGGCCGCCACCAAAGCCCAGGGTGCCCACAGCACATCCGAGCGCGTGGCCCAGCACAGTGGCAAGGTCAGCGCCGCCCACAGCGCAAACAGCTGCCAGGGGTCGGCACCAGTCTGGTAGGTTTGGCCAAAGTACGCAAACAACGCGCCCACGCTCAGCAAACACAGCAAACCCAAGGCCGGGCGGGCGGGCAACAAAAATGCCGCGCCCAGGCCCGTGGTCAGCACCAGGCTTTGCAGCAAGGCAAAGTGGCCGACGCGACCCATGGCCTGCCAGTTGGCCGCGATCCACATCACCACGCCCAGACCCAGCAAAGCCGCAGCCAACAGCGCCACGCCGCGCACCAGCCGCTGCTGCGGCAAAGAATCAGATGGGTTCATGCAAGCTCACCGTGATGCAAAAGAAGAGGTTCGCAAGATAGCTGAACTGCCACAGCCGCAAGTGCTTGAAACGCCAAGTGCCAACTGTCAGTACCCACCGACGCGCCAACCGATACTTCCGGAAAACAAGCCCGCCATCCCAGAATTTACTCAAATCGCTATTATTTTCATAGCTGCTTGAGCAGTAAATCTCTGGGCCAGTCTCGGTTTTCGACCTGAAGCACCTCAATCGGCTCGTTTCGCGCCTCACCCCGCCTGCCGCCACACCATCGCCGCAAGCACCTGATTCAATTTCCAAATCACTGCTACAGGTCGTCGCGCCACTTGACCGTGCGACAGCACGGCCAAGTGGCGCGCCAACTACAGCCTTGGCGTCAAGGCCGGGTGTAGCGGTGCTCCCAGGCTGCGCCGAAGTTGGCAGACACCGTGCCGTTGCCAGCGCGCGTAAAGGCTTTGCCGATGATGGGCAGGCCGTGGCCGGTGGCGATCGGCACGTTGCCGGTGTTCAAGCCTGTGGTGGCCACGTTGGCCCAGCCGTCGCGAATCGTGCCGGTGCCAAAGTCGGTGCGGGCGATTTCAGCGCCCAGCACCGACTGGCCACCGGGGGCGTTGAAGGTCAACACGCTGACCTCGCCGCACAAACGGAAACCTGCTGCGGGTGGGTTGGGGGAGATCACAAAGTTGTTGCCCACCAGCGTGGTTTCCTCGCGGTCGTAAAACGTCAGGCCCGAGGTGCTCACGCACAGTTGCCCGCCATTGATCGTGGTGTTGGTGGCGTTGAAGTAGTTTTTGCCGGTCGTGGCAGTTACACCGTTTTGCCCCAGATTGGAATAGGCGGCGGTGAAGGCGGCGGGGGCGGCGGGCCGATAGTCCAGTGCCACGCTGTAGCGGCGCGTGGGCATGGAGAACACCCAATCGGTAAAGGCTCCGATGGTGGGGTCGGTGATGTACTCGTTGATCACGTTTTTGGTGGCCAGACGCGAACTCAAGGTGCCTGCGCGCAAGAGCGGGGTTGAGGTGTTTGGCGGATAAAACGCTAGCAAGTCGGTGGGCGTAGACAGATCAGGCAGGTCAAAGTTGGCTGCCGGAATGACGGGAATCGTGCCACCTGTGTACAAACCGCCAGAACCATTTTGAACGCTCGTGGTTCGCAGCGACGGATCTGCGGTGTATTGGTCAATCACGAAGACGCCCGTCACCAATGCCCCGGTCTGGGGGAAAAAGATGATGTTGGTGCGTCCGGCTGCCGCGCCGTTGCGCTGCTCGATGGTGATGGCCTCGCCGCTGGAGGCACCGGATTTGGGCACGTTGATGATGGTCCAGTTGGCCATCAGGCCGGTGGTGGCGGCGCGAAAGCCCAGCGCATAGGCCGCACCCAAGTCAGCGGGGTCGTTTTGCAAAGCATTGAGCGCCGCAGCACCCGCCGTGGTGCTAAAGCACGGGGCCACGCCACCCACGTGCTTGATGGTGGTGAACAAGGCATTGGCTGTCGCCAGTGCGGCACCAAACGGCGCTGCGCCGGGGCCGGTGCCCTGGCCGCCGGGGGCCGCCGGACCGGCACCGGCCAGGTTGATGGCCAAGGGCGGGATGTCGGCCATGTTGAAAATTTCAACATAGCCTTCGCGGGTTTCGGCGGCCAGCGCGTCACCGGTCAGGCGCGGGTTCAGGCGGGCGGTGACAAACGAGGTGCCGCTGACGCTTTGTGGAATGGTGCAGCTTTTGTCGGTGCTGGTCAGCACGGCGCGGCCATCGGCACCGCGGCTGACATTGGCCGTCCACACGTCGCCGGGCGACATGTACAGCTGAAAGTCAAACACGTCGTCGGAGTTGGAAGCACCGCGAAAGCGCACTTTGACGGCTTTGCCGTTGACGGTATCGGTGTTGACCAGGTTGATCAGCGTGGCGTTGCCAGCCTGCACATTGTAGTAGGGCACGATCAGCGAGTGCCCAATCCCCCCGACCGACACCTCGGTGCTGTTGGTATCTGTTGGTGACGTGGTTGATGCGCCAAAGTCACGCAAGACATTGGCTGAAGCGACACCCGTGACGCCCAAACCACTCACAAACGCCAGAACGCCGAGCACCAGTGAACTATTTTTCATTCAAAACCCCACATAAATGTAACTTTTAAGGCAAATTATTTCAGCCGACAAGCTTAAGGGGGCGGCGATGCCGGGGTCAAGTCATTTCCAATGCCTGCCGCACACCGGCCATCACGCGCTGCACATCGGCGTCACCCATGCCCGGCCCCAGTGGCAAGCTGACGGTCTGGCGGCCAATGGCGGTGGCCACCGGGGTGTCGGCTGGCTGCCAACCCAGGGATTGTTGGTAGTAAGAATGCTCGGGAATAGCCCGGTAGTGCACACCCACGCCAATGCCCTGGCCCAGCATGCGCGCCAGAAACACGTCACGCGACACGCCACAGCGCGCCTCGTCCACCAGCAGCGTGTACAGGTGCCGCGCATGCACGGTGTGCGCATCGGGCTGAGCTGGGCAGGTCAGGGGCAGCCCGGCAAACGCCGCCTGGTATTGCTGCCAGATGGCCTGGCGGCGCAGGCTGTTGGCCTGTACGCGGGCCAATTGGTGCTGGCCGATAGCGGCCTGCAAATCCATCATGTTGAATTTGAAACCGCAATCGGTCACGTCGTAGTGCGGGTAGCCGTCGGCCGAAAAGCGCTTCCAGGCATCGCGGTCAACCCCGTGCAGCGACAGTCGGCGCATGCGCTGGGCATGGGCCACATCGCGCGCAATCACCATGCCGCCTTCGCCGGTGGTGACGTTTTTGGTGGCGTAAAAGCTGAAGCACCCAAAGTCGCCCAGCGTGCCGGTGGGCTGTTCGCGCCAGCGGGCTTCGATGGCATGGGCGCAGTCTTCCACCACCACCAGATTGCGCGCGCGGGTCAGGGCCAGCAAGGCATCCATCTCGCAGGGTCGGCCGGCAAAGTGCACCGGCAGCACGGCGCGGGTGCGCGGTGTGATGCGGGCCGCGACGCTCGTTGCCGACAGGTTCATGGTGTCTGCATCCACATCAGCCAGCACCGGCGTGGCACCGACGTGCAGGATCACATTCACCGTGGCGCAAAACGTCAGCGGCGAGGTAATGACCTCGTCGCCGGGGCTAATGCCTGCCGCCAGCAGGCTCAGGTGCAGCGCCGCCGTGCCGGAGTTCACGGCCACCACCTGGCGCGGGTCAACGCCTTTGAACGCTGCAAACTGCGCCTCAAACGCCGCCACCCGTGGCCCGGTGCCCAGCCAGCCCGACTGCAAAACAGCCAGCACCTGGGCGATGTCGTCAGCCTGAATATCGGGCGCGCCAAACACCAGCGGTGCCTGGCTCATGCGGGAAGCCCCAGGCGCTGGCGCAGCTGGGTGCGGGGCATCAAGGGCCTATCGAACAACTGGGCGGTGGCCACCGCCCGCTCGATCAGGCTGGCATTGCTGGCCGGTGTGGTGCGGGCCGTGTCTTGCCACAGGTTGTCTTCCAGGCCCACGCGCACGCCGTCAGCCATCAGCAGGCCCAGGCCATTGGCCCCCAGCTGAAACCGGCCTAACCCGGCGACGCAGACGATGCAGCCCGGCGGCAGCGCAGCCAGGATGGCGGCCAGTTGCAAGGCATCGGCCTGGGCACCGGCCACATTGCCCAGCAGCACGTTCACATAGAGCGGCGCTGTCACCCAACCTTCGGCCAGCAGCACGCGGGCAAAGTTGGCCATGCCCAGGTCAAACACCTCCAGCTCGGGGCGAATGCCACGTGCTTGCATGCGCCGGGCCAGCGCGCGAATGGTGTCGGGCGCGTTGACGCTGGCCGACTGCGCAAAATTCAGCGAGCTGAGCGTGAGGCTGGCCATGTCGGGCTTGGCCAAGCCGTCCAGTTCCAGCACCCGGGCTCGCGGCTCAAAGCTGGGATCCAGGCGGCCGCTGGCGGTCACGCCCACCACCAGCTCGGCTCCGCCCGGCAGCGCGCGGATGGCTTCAATCAGCCGGCCATAGGGCTGGGGGTCACCGGTTTGCACGCCCTGCGCATCACGCGCGTGCAGGTGCACCATCTGCACGCCCAGCGCGATGGCGCGCGCCACATCGGCCACGATCTCATCGTGCGACAGCGGCACATGCGGGCTCATGGCGCGGGTGGGTACCACGCCCGTGCAGGCCAGGTTGATGATGAAGGGCGCGCCGGTTTGCAGCATGCTCACGAAACCTGCAGCGCCGTTTTGGCCAGCTTGCGCGCGGGGTTGCCCACATACACGCCATCAGCCTCTGTGTCGGCCACCACCACCGCGCCCGCGCCCACAAAGCTGCGCGGCGCAATCTGCACACGGTCGCGCAGCACCGCGCCCACGCCCACAAAAGCCTGCTCGCCCACAAAGGCCTCGCCGCCCATGGCCACCTCGGCGGCCACAAAAGCATGGTCGGCCACCTGGCAGTGGTGGGAAATGTGGGCACCGCTGCGAATGATGCAATTGCTGCCAATGCGGGCAAAGGGTTGCACGATGGCGTGCTCATAGATCAGCACGTTGTCGCCCACCACCAGGTCGGGCCACACACTGGCGCGGCTGGAGACGTAGCTTGCAAATGCATAGCCGCGTGCCTTGGCCGCTTCGTAGCGGGCACGGCGCACGCCATTGATCTGCTGATAGCCCATGGGAATGAGCAGCCGGCAATCGGCCGGTTTGAAGTGCGCTTCCAGGGTTTCAAAGGGCAAGAGCGGCAGGCCTTCGTGGTGGCCGTCGCCTACATATGCGGCGTCAACGGTGAAGGCCGCCACCTGCCAGGGGCTGTCGTGCACGATGCAATACCAGGCCAGGCTGGCCGAGAGTTTGTTGCCGAAGATGACCAGGGGGCGGTCGTCGCGTACCGTTGAAGCGTTCATGTGGCCGATTGTGAGCGTTGCGCAAAGCGCTTCATGGTTAAGGCGCAGGCCTGTATCAACTGCTGCTGCGCCACGCCGCTGGACAAATCCAGGGTGTGCGCAAAACGGGTTTGCGCCTGGCCACCAGCCAGCCAGCGGGCTGCGGGGTCTTGCACCCAGTGGGTCAGGCGCTGCATATAAGCCGCCAGGTCGGCCACGGCATCGCCACCCAGCTTGTCGCCACCGTCACCACCGGCCAGCGCCAGCACCGGTACACCCGCTTGCATGGCCAGCGCCACCGAGGTGCCGCCGCCGATGCGCGGCGGGTTCAGGTAAACGTCGGCCAGCCGCAACCACGCCAATAGATCGGGTTGGCTGGGCAGCACGTGAACGCGCGGGCCCGTCGGCACCTGGCCCGGCAGATGGCCGTCTGCGCCAACCAGCAGCCAATGCACGTGGGGGTTGTCCTGCACAAAAGCCTCGATGGCGGCGCGCCAGTCCGGCGTCATTTCCGTCACCAGTCGCTGGCCGGTAGAAACCAGCAACAGCGCGGCAGGCGGCACGCCCAGCGCGGCACGCGACACGGCGTCAACCGGTTTTTCAGGCCAGAACCGGTAGGGGAAGGCCAGCGGCAGCGGCGGTGGCAGGCCGGGCCAGGCCCTGTCGTCTGTTGCCTCGGCGCTGGCCGCAAGCCACACATCCACCGGTGCCATCGGCGCCACCGTGTGCAGCGACATGCCCAGCACCGGGTACAACCGATGCAAGGCCCACATCAGCGGCGACATAAAGCCCACAAACAGCACCAGATCGGGCTGGTAGTCAACGATTTTGTCCAGCAAGCCGTACCAGCGCTGGGCGATGGGGCTGTCTGCATCGGCGCACACCGTGTGCAGCGGCTGGGCTGAGTGCAAGCGCCAGCTGTCCGGGTCCACCGGGTGCTGCACCGGCGATGGGCCGGCCGAGAAAGCCTGCGCTCCCGGAATGCGGAACTCCTGCGCCGAAAACAGCCGAACCTGCATGCCCGCGCGCACCAGCAGCTTGCACAGATCCAGGGCCATGGCAGTGCTGGGGTGTGCAGGGTCTATCAGCTGAGGCGCGTATATCGCCACCCGTTGCGGCGCGTGCGCCGCGGCGCGGCTCGGTGTGCTGCGGTGTGCCACTGCGTGCTGGGTCGCCACGGTGCTGCCCATGCGCTGGATCAAGGCCAGTGCACCGGTTTGAATCAACACCGAGCGAAGCCCCTGCCGGTTGGCCGTCTGGCTCAAGGCATGGCCCCAGGCCCAGTGGCAGTACGTCAACCAACGCCCCGACTCCGGCAGCAACGCTGCCAGCGCGCCCACGGCGCACAGGTGGTTCAGCTCACCGGACAGGTGGTATAGCGCGGTCTGGCGCAACCACCGGGCTTGCGGTGGATCCAGCGCCAGTTGCGCCAACTGGGCCAAGACCTGCAAGCGCCCGGCTTCAGGCAACCGCGAGGCCATCGCCGTCAGATCTTGCCAGGCTTGTGGGCTGGCGGGCTGTGCCGATACGGCTGCAAATAGGGTGGGGTTCATCTAAGCGGTGAGTGTCCCGCAAAGTGTAAGCACGCCGGGAATTCAACCGCCCGCGCGCCAGACCATCGCCGCCAGCACCAGCATCGTCAACCCAATCAGCACATCCAGCACCCGCCAGGCCACCGGCTTGGCAAACAGCGGGGCCAGCCAGCGCGCACCATAGCCCAGGCCCACAAACCACAGCGCGCTGGCGGCAGCACCCCCCAGCACAAACCAGGGGCGCAGGTCAGCGGCTTGCTGGGCGCCGACCGAGCCGACCAGCAGCACCGTGTCCAGGTAGACATGCGGGTTGAGGTACGTGAAGGCGGCGGCTTGCAGTAGCACGGCCAGCAGCGGTGTTGGCAAGCCACCGGCCTCATCACCCGCCTGCAGGATCCCCGGACGCACAGCAGCCCACAACGAGCGTAGCCCATAGGCCAGCAAAAACGCCGTGCCCAGCCAGGTAATGGTGCGCAGCAGCAGCGGCGACTGTTGCACCAGCGCGCCCAGCCCGGCCACGCCCAGCGTGATCAGCAGCGCATCTGACGCGGCGCACAGCGCCACCACCGGCCCCACGTGCTGGCGCTTGAGCCCCTGGCGCAGCACAAACGCGTTTTGGGCACCAATGGCCACAATCAGGGCACCCGAGAGGGCGAAACCGGTGAGAAAAGTTGAATGAAGCATGGGCCTATCATTTCCGCTGACCCTGCATTGTGTAAAACGATGTTTGCTTAACGCGGCTTAGCGGCGCTGATGACCCATGACTTCGCTGCGCTTGGATGACGGCGCTGCGCGCCATGACCGCAAAGCTCAGTGGGTTTTAGTCATCTGTCATCAGGCCGTGTAGCGGCCGGTCATCCCGTCATCAAAGGAGAACATGCTCGACTACAACGCCCTTGCAGCCCTGGCCGCCGTTGCCCGAGAGGGCAGTTTTGAGCGCGCGGCGCGGCGGCTGCACGTCACGCCGTCGGCGATTTCGCAGCGCATCAAGCTGCTGGAGGCGCGGGTGGGCCGCATTTTGCTGGATCGCGGGCCGCCGTGCAGCGCCACCGCCGAAGGGCTGCTGCTGTGCCGGCATGCCGAGGGCGTGAGCCTGCTGGAGCACGAGCTGCACAGCGCGCTGCCGGGCCTGCGTGACGACGACGCGGACCATGCCCACACCACTTTGCGCATTGGCGTGAATGCCGACAGCCTGGCCAGCTGGTTTGTGCCCGCGCTGGCCCAGGTGAGCGAGCAGGCCCAGGTGCTGTTTGACCTGGTGATTGAAGACCAGGACCACACCCTGGCGCTGATGCGCTCGGGCCAGGTGCTGGCCGCCGTCACGGCACAGGCCGCGCCGTTGCAAGGCTTTCACAGCACGCCGCTGGGCAGCCTGCAATACCTGGCCACCGCCAGCCCGCGCTACATGGCACGCTATTTTTCTGACGGCGTGAACGCGCAAACCCTGGCGCAAGCCCCAGCCCTGCGCTTCAACCAGAAAGACGAACTGCAAGCGCGCTGGATGGCGCAACTGCCCGGCATGGCTGCCGCAAACGTAGCCCTGCCCAACCACTGGATCGCGTCGGCGCAAGGCTTTGTGGACGCCTGCGTGTCGGGCCTGGGCTGGGGTATCAACCCGGCCAGCCTGGTGCAGGCGCACCTGGACGAGGGTCGGCTGGTGCAAGTGGTGCCGGGGGTGGAGCTGCCGGTGCCGCTGTATTGGCACTGCGTGCAAAAGCCCGGCGCTTTGCTGGTGCTGCTGGGGCAGGCTGTGAGTCAGCATGCGCGCGCCACGCTGATGGCTGATGGCTGATGGCTGATGGCAATTTGGCCCGCCGAAACCCTGGTTTCAGCCACAAAACAAGCCCAATATGCTTTTTGTGCAAGTGCAGATTGCTCAAGCAGCTACATATTTAGTAGCATCCGGCCGCTTGCATTAGCATTTAAAAAGTCATGAATAAAACGCCAAATTCACAGTTAATCATCGATTCAGTATCAAATAAAGTCTCACCTACGGCGAATCCAGCCTGTTACCTGATTGCAAACACCCCATGACCACCTCCTCCACGCCTCGCACCCCCGTTCACAACCTGCAGGTTGCCACCGAGCTGCACAGCTTCATCAACGACCGCGTGCTGCCCGGCACCGGCATCACACCCGCGGCCTTCTGGCAGGGTTTTGATGCCATCGTGAGCGATCTGGCCCCAAAAAACGCCGCTTTGCTCGCCGAGCGCGACCGCTTGCAGACCGAGCTGGACACCTGGCACAAAGCCAACCCAGGTGCCATCACCGACATGTCCGCCTACCGCGCTTTCCTGGAAAAAATTGGCTACCTGGTGCCCCAGCCGGCCAGCGCCCAGGCCACCACCGCCAATGTGGACGCCGAGCTGGCCCTGCAAGCGGGCCCGCAGCTGGTGGTGCCCATTTTGAACGCCCGCTACGCGCTGAACGCCGCCAACGCCCGCTGGGGCTCGTTGTACGACGCGCTGTATGGCACCGACGCGATCTCAGAGGCCGATGGAGCCGCCAAAGGCCCGGGCTACAACCCGGTGCGCGGTGCGAAAGTGATTGCCTTTGCCCGCAACTTTTTGAACCAAGCCACGCCCCTGGCCAGCGGCTCGCATGCGGACGCTATCGGCTACCGCGTGGCAAACGGCCAGCTGGTGGTGAGCCTGAAAAACGGCGGCAGCACCGGATTGAAAGACGCCAGCCAGTTCATTGGCTACCAGGGTGATAGCAGCCAGCCCACCTCCATCCTGCTGAAAAACAACGGCAACCACATCGACATACAGATCAACCGCAGCACCCTCATTGGCCAGAGCGATGCCGCGGGCGTGAGCGACTTGGTGCTGGAATCGGCCCTGTCCACCATCCTCGATCTGGAAGACTCGGTGGCCGTAGTCGATGCGCAAGACAAGGTGGTGGCCTACAGCAACTGGCTGGGCATTCTGCAAGGCAGCTTGACCGAAGAAGTCGCCAAAGGCGGCAAAACCTTCACCCGTGGCCTGAACCCCGACCGCGTGTACACCGGTGCCGATGGCCAACCCGTCACCCTGCACGGCCGCTCGCTGATGTTCCTGCGCAATGTGGGGCATTTGATGACCAACCCGGCCATTCTGTGGGCGGATGGCAAAGAGATTCCCGAGGGCATTCTGGATGCCGTGGTTACCACCACGATTGCGCTGCACGACCTGCAAGGCAAAAACCAAAACGGCATCAAAAACAGCCGCACCGGCAGCGTGTACATCGTCAAACCCAAAATGCACGGCCCGGCCGAAGTGGCCTTTGCCGCCGAGCTGTTTGGCCGCGTGGAAAAACTGCTGGGCCTGCCTGACAGCACCGTCAAACTGGGCATCATGGACGAAGAGCGCCGCACCAGCGCCAACCTGAAAGCCTGCATCGCCGCCGCAGCCAGCCGCGTGGCCTTCATCAACACGGGGTTCCTGGACCGCACCGGCGACGAAATGCACACCGCCATGCAGGCCGGCCCGATGATCCGCAAGGGCGACATGAAAACCAGCGCCTGGATTGCCGCCTACGAGAAAAACAATGTGCTGGTGGGCCTTTCTTGCGGCCTGCGCGGCAAGGCCCAAATCGGCAAAGGCATGTGGGCCATGCCCGACCTGATGGCCGCGATGCTGGAGCAAAAAGTGAGTCACCCCAAAGCCGGCGCCAACACCGCCTGGGTGCCCAGCCCCACCGCCGCCACCTTGCACGCGCTGCACTACCACCAGGTGGATGTGTTTGCGGTGCAGCGCGAGCTGGAAAAAACCAATGCAGACGCCGAGCGCGACAACATCCTGAACACCCTGCTGCAAATCCCCGTCGCCACCGCGCCCACCTGGAGCGCCGCCGACAAGCAGCAAGAGCTGGACAACAACGCTCAGGGCATTCTGGGCTACGTGGTGCGCTGGATCGACCAGGGCGTGGGCTGCAGCAAAGTGCCCGATATCCACAACGTAGGCCTGATGGAAGACCGCGCCACTCTGCGCATCAGCAGCCAGCACATCGCCAACTGGCTGCTGCACGGCGTGGTAACCGAGGCTCAGGTGCGCGAAACCTTCGAGCGCATGGCAGCAGTGGTCGATGGGCAGAACGCGGGCGATGCGCTGTATCAACCGATGGCCGGGCGGTTTGAGAAGTCGATGGCGTATCAGGCAGCTTGTGATCTGGTGTTCAAGGGGCTGGTTCAGCCCAGCGGGTATACCGAGCCGCTGCTGCATGCGTGGCGGTTGAAGGTGAAAGCAGCGTAAGGCGTTCTACCCAAATTGCTATTGATTACGTAGCTGCTTGAGCAGATTCCACAAGGGCGGGTGGATTGTTCGGCACACATTTTTGAGGGAAAGACGGTGCTCTGGAGCACCGTCTTTGTTTTTGGCTTAAAGACACACACCAAAACTGTTTATCCATCCACTGGTGGATAAAGAAGAAACCGATAAGTCTTTGAAAATAAGAGACTTTTTCAACTTCTGCCGTTCATTATCTTGAGCGAAAAATAATGAATTGACCCAAGCCAGTGGGCCACCCGGCTATGGCGGCGAGGCCAGCACGTCCACCCGCATCCCTACCTGCCGCCAGTGGTCAATCTGCGCCGCCAGCGAACCGCCGGGGCTGGCATGGGCCACCACAATGCTTTGGGCCAACTGCGCCACCAGTGCATTGCGCTCGGTGGCCCGCTGCTGGGTTAAACGACCCGCGCCGGCCATACCGCTTACCACCGCCATGCGCCCTTTCGCCAGCAATTCAGCCACTCGGGTGCAGCTTGGCCCCTTGTACTGGGCGGGCCAACACCACCACAGTGGGGCTGCCCGCAGCCATTAAAACTTTGAGTACCGATTGCTCTAGCGGCGAGTGAAAGCCGCTGATGACGGCCCGCTTCGCATGGGCCTGATGCAAAGCCCAGTCCATCGCCGCGCGAATGGCCGTACCAGGGCATTGACGGGACGCAAAGAAACCCGTCAGCTCCAAGTCCGCAAACTCTCTCGCACCACAGCCGGTTAGCGCCGGCGGCCCATCCCATTGCCAGAGTGGCGTAACCACGGGTTTGCCCGTGGTCAATTCATCTCTGGATAATGACCGCATCCGTAAGCCTATGATTTATATAGATTTTTCGTCATTCTCATTTTCATTATCCAGGCCAAAAGATAATGAACACGTCAAATCCACCAGGCTCGCCAGCTCCGGTTTGGTGTAGCTGGCCTGTTGCCGCGAAGCGGCGGGCAATGCCACCAAGACCCCTTGCGCCACCCACTGTCGCAGCTGCTTGGATGCAGCCAGCGTGTCCAGCTCCGACATCTCGCGCAGCTTGCCGTTGGCAATGGGGCCATTGCGGTCTATCCAATCGCTCACCTGCACCCACAGCGGGGGGCGCTCTTCGTTGAGCAAGGTCACCACCAGGGCCGGCACCGCGGCATGCGTGGCGGTTGAGGGTGAAGTCTGGGTTTGAGATCAAGATCGCTACTAAGTTGATAGCTGCCTGAGCAATCAAATCCTGGGCGAATGTCACTTTTCAATGAAATTGGCTCGCCCATCCACCACGTGGGCTCATAGGTGCAGCGAATCGGCTATCCGCGCAAAACTAACAAGCTTGCGTCAGTGATCGCCCAAACTTTTTAAACGAAGCCAGCTTGCCCAGCTGCCCGAAATGCGCCGGTATGTTCTCGGCAATCCGGATCGCTGCCAGCTTGGGCTGATAAGTGCCTTGCGCGGGTTGCACGCCAAACGGGACCTTGTGCTGTGCAAACAGCTTCGCCAGCCGCTTTTTGGGGTTGGCCACCGTATCGGCGTTGTTTGTATTCGCGATGGTCACCGGGTGCGCTGGCCGGGACAGCACGGCTGACAGTGCTTTGCCATCTGCCAAAAGCCAAGCTTCCAGCTCTTTGTGGATGGCAATCAAAAACAAACAGGGGTGTGCGGCAACGCCTGCATTGCCAAGTGAGACTTGAAGGTCTTGCGTATCTTGCAGCTCGCCGTCTGGCCTGCCCCAGCGGGGCATGATGTCCCACATGATCAGCACGCGCTCATAACCCGTCGCAAACAGGCTGGCCGCTACATCTCCTGCTTTCGCTATCAGTTCGGGCTTGGTACCTTGTGGAAATGCTTTGACGGCAGCGTGGGGCGCAATGCGGCGGGCAAAGTGCTCAAACACCTGTGCGTCTTCGCCGCCAAGCCGCCCTTCGCAAATGATGCCAATCTTCATTCGTCCACTCCCCAGCCGCCTTCGGGTGTTTCGCCTTGTTGCGGGTCGTCATCCGCAATGGGCGCTTGGGGTTCACGCTGCAAAGCGCTCATGGTGTAAAGCTTGCCGGGCATGAAGCGATCTCGCCATGCCTTCATTTCTTTGCGGCTGGCGGGCCACGAAAAAGCCGGGCCTTTCGGGCCGCGTTCGCACAGCAGCACATCGTCAAGATCAAGCAAGTCGAGCAGGTAGGGCGAATGGGTGGTTGCAATAACTTGCGTTCGCTCATCTTTAGCCGCAGAGCGCATCAAGTCAACAACCAGGCCCACCGTTCGCGGGTCCAGGCCGTTTTCGACCTCTTCTATAAAAACAACGGGTGGTGGATCAGGGTCAAGTAGCGTGGCAATCAAGGGCAGTACGCGCAAAGATCCAGACGACATCAGCCAACCAGGAATTTCGTACTTATCTTCCAGCAGTTGCACATAACTGCGACGCAATACTCCCGCGTCTAAAACCTTGGGCTCTACATCACTGGCGTAGGGCAATACATATTGCAAGGCTCTGGTGATGTCTTCAAATGCTGATGATGAGCGGTCTCGCAGATCAATCAGGTATTCGGCGATGTTGGCACCATCGCTGGCCAATTGAATGCGTCGCTCGGTGCGTTTGACTGATTGCAGTTGCCCAATCGTGTCAGGATTCAACCGCAAGAAAAGCATCTCACGCAGGCCTCGTGTCACCTTGTCGAATGGGGCCAGGTAGGGCAGCAAAGCGTCGCCGCTACCCACGCTTTTCAGTGCTGTTTCAAGACTCGCCTGCAAATCGACTGACGATACAAGCCCCAAGCTTTGGTTGGCACGCCGACCCACGGCGTTGCGTTCAAAACTGGTTGCACCAATTGCACCTTGCTCCTGTTGAACATACAGAAAGTTGCCGTTGTTTGCCGTGTTGATGGCTATGGAAAGCTTGGCTGTCGCTTCTCTTGTTTTGATGTCCAGAGCAAACCGCATGGCATTGGGCTGTTTGGCCAGACCCACATCGGCACTGTTGGCCGCGCGCGCCGCCTGATGCCGAATGTGTTCAAACCCTTGCCAATGTTCTATGGCCGAGTCCACACCGGTTGTGACCACGCGAACATAGGTTTCAACTGCTTCCATCAGGCTGGATTTGCCGCTGCCGTTATTCCCAATGATCACGCTCAATGGCTTCAGGCGAACCAGCCCCGGCTTGCGCAGTGCCTTGAAGTTCTCTATGGAAATTGATTTGATTTGCATAGCCATGCCTTTGCTAGAAGCTTATTGAATCAACTGATGGGCAACGCGGCGGTAGGCATTGCGCGCATCCACCTTCACGGCCTCGGCCACCAGTGGAAACGTGGAGAGAATGTGCGCAAACTCTTCTTCAGTCAGGCCATACAGATGCGCTACCAGGCCATCCAGCTCGGCACGCAAGCTGGCGCGTTCGAGCGGGTCTGTGGCACCGTCGCGGTGGCTCGTCAAGCCGATGGCTTTGGCGAGGTCGTCGAATTCAGGAGTGGTGCAGATGAGGCGGGCGGCGCGTTGTGTGATGGCGGCAAAGCTGGGATGGCTTTCGGCGATACGCGGCACCGGCGTGTTGTAGACGAAAAAGAAAGAGACGTGGGCGGTCACGCTTTTGCGAATGAACCAGTCAAACACGTAGCTGTTAAAAATGGCGGTGACATACAGACGTTGCGCTTGGGTCAGGTAGGTACCGCACACGTGGCCCGCCAACACGCTGACATCATCAAAATAGACCTGCTCCAGGCTGACGGTGTGCGGGCAGAACCGTTTGGGAGGCAAAACCGTTGAGACAACGGTTCGTTCGTTGGTGTTGGCTGCCACATCCCGAAAAGCCAACCGATAGCTGTCGTAGTTGAGTTTGAAGTCTCCCGGGGCGGGCTCGCCAACTAGGCCCAGCTTAACCATTTCCCGCCGTACTGCCTTGATGCGCGGCGCCAATAACTCGGCGCGGGCCACGGATTCCTCCAGCCAATAACGCGGCTTGGCAAAACTGTCGTCAAACTGGTGAAACTGTTTGCCTTCCCACAGCGGGAGCCTGCCAGCAGCATTTGATGTTTTATACAAATGACTGTCATTGGTCATATGGAATTCGTTGGTGAATGACAGATTCCAATTTCCCTCGATTCGCTCACCCAGCAATGGAAATTTCAGCAATTTTTCAGCTATCAGTACATCCGCCTCGCCTTTGAATTCCATCACAGAATGGCTGTCAGGTGAAAGTCGCTTGATGAGCTCTACGTCCAACCAAAGCGCGCCCTCTTCGGGGAATCGCACCAGTTCCTCCACGTCGTGTCGCATGAATGCCGCTGGAAAGCGAGTGGTGCCCGCGCTGCCGCCAGCCGCCTCAGTGGCAAGCCCTGCCAATAAGTCGTTGGGCGGTGCGCTGGCGTTCAGTTCGCCCAGCGCTCTCAACCTAAGTGATGCCGCTTTTTCAAATGTGAGCACTACAAACTTGAAGCGGCTATCCACACCTTCAAAAATGGTTTTCCGATTCTCAAAGCAAAACAATCCCTCGATCTGGGTTTTCTCAAACAGCAAATCACGTAAGCCCTTTGCACCCAGGTCGGTGTAAATACCACTCGGAATCACGATGCCGCAATGTCCACCCGGTCGCATCAAATGAAAACTACGTTCTACAAACAGCTTGTATAAATTAACGTCGCTACCGGTCTTTTTGCCTGCCACCAAAGCGCTTTGGTGCTTGAACTCGGGTGCAGCGCGAAACCAGCCGCTCATGTAGGGAAAGCGGCTTTCATAAGCCAGCCAGGCGTCACGCACTTCGGCGTTTAGCAGTAGCTTGTTTTGCTCTTTTTCAAACTCCTTGATGGTCATTTTGTTTTTGCTGACCACGCCAGAATATTCAGCAAAAAACTCTTTGGCCTGCGGCTTGAAGACTTCCCACGGCGGGTTGGCCAAAACAATGTCGAAGCCGCCGCGCCGCTGCACGATGTCGTCAAACACATAGCCCCAATGGAATGGGGTTTGGGCATCAATGTCGGCGCGTTCAATGGCGC
Organism: Comamonadaceae bacterium; assembly: GCA_013297875.1. Lineage (GTDB taxonomy): Bacteria > Pseudomonadota > Gammaproteobacteria > Burkholderiales > Burkholderiaceae_C > JAAFIW01. The sequence goes on from JAAFIW010000001.1 coordinate 158,150, forward strand.
GCTTTCTGGGCTTGCCGAGTTGCTTTTTGCCTGCGTCCCAAGTGGCTTGTTCAAACTTCACATCGAGCTTTTCAAACTGGTCGCGCATCAACTCGTTCATGACGGCGTTGGCGTCGCGCATTTCCGCATCAATGTCATCACGCAATTCGCGCAGGTTTTGGTGCTTGCCAAATTGCTCTGCGGAATGCCGGTAAACATCGAGTTTGCGGTTTTTAGCACTCAGCAGTTCGGCAAATGGCCGGGGCCGGGTTTGGGCAAACAGGCCGAGCTGGGTGTTTTTTTGATTGAAATCAACCTCATCTACCCGCATCAGACCCACCAGTGAGTTGCCCGGCAAGATATTGAAATCAATATTGGGCAGCGGCTCCAGGTCTTGCACCTTGCGCACCGATGACACCATGGCCAAAAACAGGCGCAGCTTGGCGATTTCGCAGGCTTCTTCCATGATGTCTACGCCGTGCAGGTTGTCAGTGACGATGCGGCGCTTGATGTAGTAGCCCACACTGGCATGGTCTTGTTGAATGCCTTTGAGCCAGGCCTGCAACTCGGCGCTGGCTCCCAGCTCTGCCCGGCCGACGACGGCGTAATACACGTTGATGAGCGTTTTGAGCGCAGCCACCAGGAATGCGCCCGAGCCTACGGCTGGGTCCAGGATAGTGATGCTGGGCAGCACGTCGTTCACTAGCTTGAGCGCGGTGCGCGCATCCATGCGGGCCAGCAACTCCGACACGCTGTCAAATTGGATGGCCTTGAGCCTCAGCTCGGGCATGGCGGGCTCCCGCACGCGCTCCAGAATCAATTTGTGAATGCTGCGCTCGGCCAGGTAGCCGGTAATTTCAGGCCTTGTGTAGTAGGCACCAAAGGCTTTTTGGTTGATGTATTTCTCAAAGATATAGCCCAGCACATCGGGGTTGATCTCATCAGCATCCCCGCCGGGCGTGTCGTCCAGATGCCAGGTGAAGCTGGCAAACAAATTGAAGATGCCTTCAAACGCGGCGTCAGCCACGGTGAGTGATGCGCCCACGCGGGGCTGACCCAGTGTGTCCAGTTCCAGCTTGTGGTGCAAAAACAAGCCACCGTTGAGGTAAGGGATTTGGCCCGTGAGCGCCCGCGCGGCTTGGCTGCGGTCGGCTTCGGGTTTGGCGAAGGCTTCAAAAAACAGGGCGTTCAGGAACTCACCAAAAAAACGGTTAGCGCCGAGTTGATCACTTTTTTGTAGCTGCTCAGGCAGGTAGTTGTAGCGCTGGCCGTCTAAAAAGCCTTTTTTTTGCAGGAACCAGACAAACATCAGCCGGTTCAGCAGCACGCTGGCATACCAGCGTTTGTCGCGTTCGTTGTCAATGCCCTTGATGTGGCCGAGCAGCGCCAGGTGCTGCTGCTGGTAGGCGGTGAAGAATTTTTTTGTGGTTTTGTCGACGTCCAGCGCAGCCTGTATGCGGCGCGCCGCTTCCAGCACGGGCAGGCGGCCCGTGGCGTCCAGCTCTGACAGCTCCACCACCATGGCTTGCAGCTTGCCGGCAAACAGGTCAACCGGCTGGCCCGCAAAGTATTCGTGGCGGCGTGGGGTGAGCTTGGGTTTGCCGGTGGCCGCATCTTTGCTGCGCTTGACCCAATACCACTGGCTTTGCAGTGGGCGCTTTTGCTGTTCGGTGAAGATGATCAGGTTTTCAGCGTGGCTGCGGGCTATGTGCTTCCAGATGCGCATGCGCAGGGTTTCGTCAGGCCAGCCGCCGCTTTCCCGCGTATCAACAACCACTTGAATCGCCACCACACCACCCAGCTCGGCCACGGTGCGGCGGTTGAAATCAGTCTCGCCTGCTTTGTCGGCTTGCCATGCCCCCTCGGCAGGTGCGTGGTTCCAGCCCAGCACTTCGGTGAAAAGTCTGGTGAAGTCAAAGGCGCTCAGGTGCTTTTGAAAGTTGGGGAAATCGAGTTTTGCCATGGTGCCTATTGTGAAATCAAGCCCATGGAGCACACCACACGCGGCTCGCGCAGGGCGGCGTCGTCTTCGGCGTAGGTCAGGCGGCCCTCTTCTCGTAGCGACTTGACGGCACCCGCCAACTCTTCGTCGTTCACGCCACTGCGCATCAGGCGATTGAGCAGGTCGCTGGCGGTTTCGAGCAGGGGACGCTGGTACATGTCGTCCAGCGCTCGCTCCAGCTCTTCATCTCTGAACAGGGTTTTCATTTGCTCGTCCGCATAGGGCTTGAGCTTTTCGTAGGCACGCCTGCGCGGGCTGCTGGGGCGACCCAGGCCTCCGCCGACGGCTTTGTCCTGGCTCACGGCCAGCTTCAAGCCCTCGGCTACCAGGTCGTGGTGGTTCTCCAGCCTTTGCAGGGCTGGCGTGTCGGGCTGGCACTCCGCCGCGCGCAGCACGGCGAACTGCGATTCAGTCACTGTTTTGCCGTTGGCACCGATCCAGGCCAGATGGTCATTGCCTTCGGGCGACTTCACGTACACCAGTGCACCGCCTTGGCTTGCCCGCGTATCGGCCAAGCCATCCACAAGCGCCGCGCGAACGGCGGTCATGGCCTTGGCCGAATACACCACCGGGGGTAACGACTCCACCGCGCGGGCCAGATCCGGGTTGCCCTCGGTGGCCTGCTTCCAGATTTGCCAGGCATAGGAGGCAAGGTCCACCTCGTCGTCGCTGTCGTCCAGCACGCCCTGGCGCTCGGTGTACAGGTCGCGGATGGTGTTGGTGTCTTCATCTTCAAAAAATGCCTCGTCAGTGCCGACTACCTCGGCGTTTTCCAGCAAGCGCTGGCGAATGCGTGAGCGCAGCTGTATCAGTTGCTCCACGCCATCGGCTGGCAAAAAAGAGTAGCAGTTGATTTCTTCGGCTTGCTGGCCGATACGGTCTACCCGGCCAGCGCGCTGGATGAGGCGGATGATGGCCCAAGGTAAATCGAAGTTGACCACCACATTGCTGTCTTGCAGGTTTTGGCCTTCGGAGAGCACGTCGGTACAAATGAGCACACGCACTTCATCGGCCTTGGCTTGGGTTTTGTTGTTGGATTTGGGGGAGAAGCGGCATGCCAGTGCATAGGGGTCAGCGCTGGCACCGGTGGCCACCTCCAAATGGGTGATGCCTGCCTTGCGCCCTTCACGCGCCAGGTAGCGGGCGGTGTCGGCAAACTGGGTGAAGACCAGCACTTTGTCTTTGGCGTGGGTTTGTGTGAGCAGCGTGCGCAGGGCCTGCCACTTGTGGTCGTGCGCAGGCTCCCAGGAGCCCTGGCTGCGCAGCAGCTCGGTGAGCGTTTGGGTGTCTTGCGCCAGATCTTGCGCCAGCTGGGTGCGAAACAGGGTGGGACGAATCCATTTGAAGCGTTTTTTGTAATCGGTGGCGTATTGTTGGTAGACCAGCCTGGCACGGTTCAGGCTATCCGGCACACCGTCTGCTTCAGCCACAGCCTCGATCAAACCATCCTGCAAGTCTTCGGGGTCGCCCTCCAGGCCATCGACGTCTTCGTCTACCCGCTCCAGGTCGAGCAGGCCTGCATCCAGCACGCCGACAGGTAAGTCCAATCCGTTTTCAATGGCGTACAGATAAATCTGGTTGCGCAGGATGTGCCTGTCAATCGACTGGAGAAACGCAAAACCGCTGGATTCCAGCCGTTTGAACAGATTGGTGCGGCAAAAACCCATCAAGCGCTTGCCAGCACGGCCCAGGTTATCAATTTGCTTGCGCTCAGCGGCAGTGGCATCTTTTTCGGCCTGCGGGTCTACATACAAGCCCAGCCCGTAGCGCGGTACATGCAAGGCATTGATCTGGTCGACCACGTGTGGCGAATACAAGCGGGCATATCGGTCAGCCGGGTTGGATTCATCTGCCGCGAAGGTTAGCGACAATGGCTTGCGCAGCGGGAAATAACGCTTTTCACCGTCTTTGCCCGCAATGAAACGCCGCCCTTTTTTGTCCGCCTCGGTGTAGTGCTGGATGATGAAGCTGCGGGTGCGGCGCACCATGTACAGGCGAATCAGCTCGCGCCAGTCATCAAACTCGTCACTCTTTTCGATGGCCACAATGGAATTGGGGCGGCACTGGTACTTGCGCTCGAACTCCGCCTCGCCCATGCCCGCTTTTCGCATGAAATGCTCAGGGCGAATGCCGATGTTGGCCTTTTCGTCAATGAAGAGGCGAAGCTGAGCGGACAAATCGGTCTTGGTTTTGTTGTATGGCGTGGCCGTGAGCAAGATCACCTTGGCATCGCAGCTTTTGATGTAGTCAGCAATGGCTTTGTAGCGGCGGCCTTCGCGGTTGCGCAGGTTGTGGCTTTCGTCGATCAGCACAAGCCTGTAGCGCTTCAGGCCTGGCAGCTTTTTAGTGACTTGCGAAATGGGCAACACCATGCCGCGCAAGCCGTATTCGGTTCGGTAGCGCTCCCACATCGGTTCCAGATTTTTGGGGCAAATGATAAGGGTTTCATATCCCAAATCGTCCTCAAACATACGCGCCAGCGCGGTGCCCATCATGGTCTTGCCCAGGCCGACGACATCGCCGATCATCACGCCACCCCGGCGGTGCAGGTGCCGTGCAGCGATTTTTACGGCGCTTTTCTGAAATTCGAAAAGCTCTTGCTCAAAACGGGCGGGCAAACGGAACTGGCTCAAACCGGCGCGCGCCTCGGTGCTCAGGTGGTAAGCGATGCTCAGATAGATGTGGTGGGGTGGAATCGGCTCTTCGCGCGCCCAACTGGTTTCAATGATGGCGGCCAACTCAAGCGACATGTCCAGCGCCCAACGGTCGCCCCAGCGCGCATCGAACCATTGCGACATTTTTTGAGTGCCCAAATGATCCAGCACATCAACATTCATCTCGCCATTGCCGGACAGACCTGACAAAGTGAGGTTGCTGCTACCCACAAAGCCGGTGATGGGGTTGTTCACGTCATCGCGAAACAGCAAGTACAGCTTGGCGTGCAGTGGGTAGGGCAAAAAGAGCTTGACCACGACTTGCCCCGCGCGCAACTGGCGGGCGAAGCGACGCAGACCCGCTTCGTCTTGCCCCGTGGGAATGCCTAAGGTGATTTGCTCGCGCAGATAGGACGCGAATTTGGTTTTGAGGTAGCTGGCTTTGCCGTTATCGATCAGCCCTGATTCATCTGAGAGCTGGTAGAGCTGCCGAATCAAATCACGCTCGGGCCGTTGCATGCCGACGAGCACCCGACAAACCTGGCCGTCAGCCGGGTTCCAGGGTGCAATTAAATCGTCAATCGCACGCCAGCCACGCAGATTGAGGTAGCCGACACAAAAATCAGATCGACTCGAAACCTGCAATGTCGCGCGCAGCGTGGTCAACAGGTCGTTGTCTATGTTGTCAAAAATACGGGTCATATGCTTTTGTTGTTTGACATGCCTTGAGAGAAAAGATGTTTCGGGTAACCCCGCCGACATGGCCTCAGCCTCCTGCGTGTAGATACCGGCATGATTGCAACAGTATTTTGCAGGTTGCGTCTGCATCATCAAACGCAAAATGCGCAGCTAGGCACGATGATCCACAAAGGCGCCTGGATTGCCACCTACGAGAAAAACAACGTGCTGGTTGCGGCGGATCCAGTGGCGACTGACCTGGTGTTCAAGGGCCAGGTGCAGGCAGCGCGTACACCGAGCCCTGGTGCATGCGTGGCGGTTGAAAGTGAAAGCAGCTTGAGGGATTTGTTTGCTACGCAATTTATAGCTCTCTGGTTGGTATTTACATGGGCTATGGCCTGATTTAGTCCGTAACTACGACTGCATGCGGGCGAAACGCGCCCTCGCATGCTTGTCCGCTTCATAAGCCGGTGATAGCATGAAACTCCCCCTTTCAACCCAACCCATAGAGGTGTCAACATGGCTGGTCCGAGCATCGGTAAGTGCGTTGCGGCAGGTTTTGATGGCTTGAAGAAAAACCCGGTGACGCACATCGTCACGTCTTTGCTGGTGGGCGTCGTGGGGGGTTTCAGTGCTGGACTGCTGACCGGGCCGATGATGGTGGGGTACATGCGCATGATCCAGAACGAAGAAGCTGGCAACAAGCCCGAGATTGCCGATGTCTTCAAGGGCTTTGACGATTTTGTGCCCGCCCTGCTGGCGGTGCTGCTGTCCAGCATTGCGGTGAGCATTGGTTTTTTCTTGTGCATCATTCCAGGTCTGTTGATCATGGCCCTGGTTCCGACGGCCGCTTATCTGGTGGCAATGGGCGAGAAAGATGGCATCCAGGCGATCAAGCGCGCCTTTGAGGCGGTCAAGGCTAACTTGCTGAGCGCCATGCTTTGCGTCATTGTGCTGAGCATCCTCGGCTCCCTTGGCAGCATCGTTTGCGGCATTGGCGTGATCGTTACCCTGCCGATTGCCTTCATTGGTATGTATCACATGGCCAAGCAACTCACCGGTGGTGCCCAGCCCGACCTCACGCATGGCTGACAGACCCTTGCTGAGCGCTGGCGAGCGGCAATGGCGCTCGGCGGTGACGCTGGGCTGGCCTGTAGCTTTGCTGGGTGCGCCCTTGGTCTTGTCGCTGGGGCGGTTGCCTTTGTGTGGCTTTCGACACCTGACCGGCTTGCCCTGCCCCTTGTGCGGCGGCACGCGCCTGTGTGCCGCGCTGGCGCAAGGCGACTGGGCTGCGGCCTGGGCTGCCAACCCGGCGCTGCTGCTGATGCTGGGGCTGCTCGCACTTCAAACCGCCCAGTGGGCCATGGAGGCATGGACGGCTCGGCCCGTGCAACGCTGGCGCATCCACCCCAGCGTTTGGCGTGCGGGGTTGGCCCTGTTGCTGGCCGAATGGATCGCCCGTCTGCTGGGTTTTTGGTAGACCCCTTGGATCGCCAGTTCCGGCCGCGGCTGCGGGCTTTCCTGGCGGCGACTCTGCTGGCCGCACTGATGGCTGGCTGCGGCCCACCACCGAGTTGGCAGCAGCTTCTGGCCAGCAAAATCAGCGACCGCTACCCGGCTTACACCGTGCAGGCGCTGCCCGACGGCAATCTGAAGGTAACGCGCCCTGGCCTGGCTGGACAGCCCATTGACGTGCAGGCGATTGCCAGCTTTTGCCAACGCGGCCCCAAAGACTGCAACTACGCCACCGATCAGATGCTGTTGGGTTTGCTTCCATAAAGAACCTCAAGCCCGTCTTTTTCAGCCGCCCAAAAAAACAGCCACCTTGCGGTGGCTGTAAAAGTCCTCACAGGAGAGGACGTCGTTGGGAGATCAGAAAAATCAGAAAAAATCCGGAAATACAGGTTCAGCTTGAGCGCCGTGACAGCAAGGGCTTGACTTTGGCGCAGAAAACGGCGCGTGGCGCATCGATTTGTGTGCTTTATTTACATGTTTTGGCCGGTCGCGGCGGCCGGGCATTGCCGTGCAGGTGCGCAGCGGTGACATGAAAGACGGCACCATTGCGCGGGCCAAGGCGCAGCTGGAGGCGTCCAGAGCGGTTTGAGGGCAAAAATCAAGTCAAATCGGCCAACCGCCCAGGTGGAATCTGCTCAAGCAGCTATTGAATCAATAGCAATTTGACAGGCAGGAATCACGCCACCGGCATGCGCAGCACAAAGCGCGCCCCACCGCCGGGGTTGGCTTCGCAGTGCACGCTGCCCTGGTGGCGCTGCACGATGGACTTGACCAGGGCCAAGCCCAGGCCGACGCCGCCGTCGCGCTCGCTGGCACCGGGCAGGCGGTAAAACGGCTGGAAGATGCGCTCGCGCTCGCTGGCGGGCACGCCGGGGCCGCGGTCAGAGACGGTCAGCACCACGCAGGCCGCCTGCTTGGCTTGAGCGGCCTGGTATTGCAGGTTCACGGTGATGCTGCGCTCGGCGTTGCCGGTCTGGCTGCTGTGGCGGCGGGCGTTTTCCAGCAGGTTGCGAACGGCGCGGCGCAAGAGCTTGGAAATGCCGGGGGTGACCAATTGGCGGGCCAGGTCGCCCTCGCTGCCTTCGCCCAGCACCGCCAGCTCTGCCCCCACGCGGACGCACTCTTCGGCGGCCAGGCCCACCCAGTCCACCGCCTCCACGGTGCCTACATCGGCCTCCTGAGCATCGAGGCGGCTGGCCAGCAAAATTTCGTCAATGAGCAAGTCCAGCTCGGCGATGTTGCGTTTGAGTTCGTTGGCCAGCAGCGGGTTGGCCACCGGGCCAGACAGTTCGAGTGCCATGCGGATGCGGGCCAGCGGCGAGCGCAGCTCGTGCGAGGCGTTGGCCAAAAGGGATTTGTGCGACTGCACCAGGGTTTGCACCTGCTGGGCGGCTTCGTTGAAGCGGCGGGCTAAAAAGGCCACTTCGTCGGAGCCTTCTTCGGGCACGCGCGCGCTCAGGTCGCCTTGCCCCAAGCGTTCCACGCCTTTGCGCAGGTTTTCCAGGCGGCGCGTGAGGTGCCGCACCACGGGGTAGGTGCCCACGGCCACGGCCATGGCCACTGCCGCCAGCAGCCAGAAAAAACCCGCTTGTCCGCGCAGCCAGGGCCGCGGCGGTGGCGGCTCGCCGGGGACGCGGGCACGCGGTGGAATCTGAATACTCAGCACACTGCCGTCTTTCATCGGCACGCGAAACTCTGCGCCCTGACCGGGTATGCGGCTGGCGCGCACGCGGGCCTGGCCCAGGATCTCGCCGTCTTCGTTGCGCAGAATCACCTCGCGCTCGGGCAGCTCTTGCGCGCTGACGCGCCACAGGTAGGCAAACGCCAGCGACACCACCAACACGGCGGCCACCACGGCCAGCCAGATGCGCAGGTACAGGGGGAGGCCGAATCGGCGGGGGGTCATGGATTCGTCATTCCCGCGTAGGCGGGAATCCAGGCGCGTGGTGTGTGACGGTGAAATGGATCGGCGCGATCCACCGCTGGATTCCCGCCTGCGCGGGAATGACGCAGAACCCGCCCATCAATCCTGCTGCTTGGCAAACACATAGCCCACGCCGCGCACGGTCAGGATGCGTTTGGGGTTTTTCGCGTCCTGCTCAATCACCGCGCGAATTCGGCCCATGTGCACGTCAATCGAGCGGTCAAAGGCTTCCAGCTCGCGGCCGCGCACGGCTTCCATGATCTGGTCGCGCGTGAGCACGCGGCCGGCGCGCTCGGCCAGGGTGATGAGCAAATCAAATTGGTAAGAGGTCAGCTCGCACGCCGCACCTGCCACCATCACGGTGCGGGCATCGCGGTCAATTTCCAGGCTGCCAAAGCGCAGCAGCTTGGCCGCCGGCGTGGTGCCCTCGCCGCGCCGGCGCAGCACCGCGCGGATGCGGGCCAGCAGCTCGCGCGGCTCGAACGGTTTGGGCAAATAGTCGTCAGCGCCCATCTCCAGGCCAATGATGCGATCCATCGGGTCGCCCTTGGCCGTGAGCATGAGGATGGGCGTGCGCGACGCGTCGCTTCCCAGCGCCCGGATGCTGCGGCACACCTGCAGGCCATCCATATCGGGCAGCATCAAATCCAGAATGATCAGATCCGGCGGCGCACCGTCTTGCAGACGGGAAAGGCCGCTGGTGCCGTCGGCCACATGCGCAAAACCAAAGCCCGACTGGCCCAGGTACTCGCCCACCATGGTGGCCAGGCGGGTGTCGTCTTCGATCATCAGGAGTTGTTGCACGCGGGAATGGTAAAGCCAGCGGATGGATTCGACCTAGCCGCGCTGGCGGCGCGCCATGCGCTCCTGCATTTGGGTGGCCAGCTGGGCGCGCTGCGCGGGCGTGAACACCTCGGCGGCGGCGGTCATGGCTTGCAGCAGGCGGGCGCTGCCGGTGTCGGCCAGGCGCAGTTGGGCCAGGCGCAATTGCTCCAGGGCGTTGCGGTCAATCGCGGCAGCGGCCAGCAAAGTCATGCCCTGCTTGCGTGCCTGCATGTGCTGCTCGCGCAGGGGTTTCAGGTCGGTCATGGCGCTTTTGGCAATGGCCACGAGCTGGTCTTTTTGCTGCGGCGTGCCGTTGATCTCTTTGATGAGATAGCCGATGCGGTAGTCCAGCTTGCGGGCCATCTCTTCAGGGTCGCCGCCCATGCCACGGCCCATCATGCCGTGGCCAAAGCCCTGTGCCTGCGCCTGGCCTGCGGCAAACAGGCTAAGGCCGCCCAGGGCAGCCATGCCGGCAAACCAGCGGCGGCTGCGGGGGGTGGTGGGTTGGGGGGTGGTCGGTTGCATGGCGAAGTCCTTTCAAAACAAGAAGGTGACGATGGTGCGCGGCTGACATACACAGGGCTTGAACCCCCTGTAAAGTTTGGTAAATGAACGCGCCCACACCTTCAGCAACGCCACCCACACCCGCTTTTTCGTCTTTGCCCGACTTGCTGGCCCAGCAGGCCCACCGGCAGGCAGACCAGGTGGCCTTGCAGTTTGACGGGCAGGCCTGGCGCTATGGGCAACTGCACGCCCGCAGCCAGACGCTGGCGCAAGTGCTGCGCAGCCGGGGCATAGTCGCGGGCGACCGCGTGGCCTGGCTGGGCTTGAACCACCCGGTGCAGATGGCGCTGTTGTTTGCGCTGACGCAACTGCAGGCCGTGCTGGTGCCGCTGAACTACCGGCTGGCCCCTGCCGAGCTACAGGCCGTGCTGGCAGACTGCACGCCCCGCCTGCTGGTGCATGACAAGGCTTTTGAGTCGCCCGCCCAGGTGATTGCTGCTCAAGCAGCTATTGATTGCATAGCAGTTGATGGCATCGCAATGGATCAGGGGCTTGGCGATCAACCTACCCTGCCCCAGGCCGGCCTGCCCAGCCTGCCGCCACCGTCGCCCACCGCCCCTGCCCTGCTCGTCTACACCTCCGGCACCACCGGCAAACCCAAAGGCGCGGTACACACGCAGGCCATGCTGCTGGCCAATATGGCCGCTGCCGTGCAGGTGCAGGCCCTCACGCCGCAAGACCGGGTGCTCACCGTGCTACCGCTGTTTCATGTGGGTGGCCTGTGCATTCAAACCCTGCCTGCGCTGTATGCCGGGGCCACGGTGCTGCTGCAGGCGCGCTTTGACGCGGCGGCCACGCTGGCCAGCATCGCCACCGAGCGCCCCACGCTCACCTTGCAAGTGCCCGCCACCTTGAAAGCCCTCATCGAGCACGCCGCATGGGCCGACACCGACCTGAGCACCCTGCGCGCCGTGTGGGCCGGCTCCAGCCTGTTGCCGCCCGCACTGCTGACGGCATTTGAGGCACGGGGCCTGCCGCTGTGCAATGTGTATGGCGCAACGGAGACCGGACCGTTTTCCATTGCCCTGCCACCCGAGCACACGGCAGATCACGCGGGCTCTTGCGGCTGGCCAGCGCCAGGGGTTGAGGTGCATTTAAGCAATGTGCAAAACGGCGTGGGCCAGGTGCTGCTGCGCGCACCCAACGTGGTTGCGTACTACTGGCCCGATGTGCCCGCAACCGATGCCGACGGCTGGTTTCACACCGGCGACCTGGCCGCCCAGGCACCCGACGGCAGCTACACCATCGTCGGCCGGGCCAAAGACATGGTGATTTCGGGTGGCGAAAACATCTACCCAGCTGAAGTAGAAAACGCGCTGACCCACCACCCCGCCGTGGCCGAATGCGCCGTGCTGGGCCTGCCCGATGCCCGCTGGGGCGAGGTGCTGGCCGCCGTGCTGGTGCTGCACGCCGACACCCGCGCCACTGACGAGGATTTAACGGCCTTTTTAGCCCCGCGACTGGCCCGCTACAAACTGCCCCGCCACTTCCTGCGGGTGGACAGCCTGCCGCGCACTGCCCTGGGCAAGGTACAAAAGAAGGCACTTCAGGCGCTATTTAATTCGTAGCTGCTTGAGCGCGCTGGGTCAACACTAGAGGCTTGTTTGGCTTGAATTTGGTGAAGCGTGTCTTGCTCCTTGCCGCCTTTGGGGGAAGGAGTTGCTGGTTCGATTGCCCATTTGCAACACTACACTTTTGATAGCTGCTTGAGCAATGAATATATGGGCTGCTGGCTGATCTGACCTCAAAACGTCAGGGGCACGGAGTTTCGTAGTCTCCGGTGGGGCGCAATTGGGGTCGGAGCCCGATTTCGTATCGGCTCCACGTGCGCCGATCAAGACCGCGTCCTGAATCGGGATCCGACCCCAAATGCTTGTCGCGCCGCATTCGCGGGGGAACAAGCGTCATCACCGCCAAGCCATGTCATCTGTCATGGCTGGTTGCCAGCAGCCGCGCCATCCGTCATTCCACTACACCACCGCCGCCAACCTCGCCCCCTGGTCAATCGCGCGTTTGGCGTCCAGCTCGCCGGCTTCAAATGCGCCGCCAATGCATTGGGCGTTGACGCCGAGTGCCACCAACTGGTCGGCCAGCGTGCGCAGCGGCTCCTGGCCGGCGCAGATCACCACGTGGTCGACGGGCAGCACCATGTCTTTCGTGCCGTCTACCGTGATGTGCAGGCCTGCATCGTCGATACGGCGGTAGGTAACGCCGGCGATCATTTCGACGCGCTTGTTTTTCAGGCGGGTGCGGTGGATCCAGCCGGTGGTTTTGCCCAGGCCGTCGCCGACTTTGCTGGTTTTGCGCTGCAGCAGGTAGATGCTGCGGCCCGGCGCGTGCCACTGCGGTTGCGCCACGCCGCCAGGTGCAGCGGCATCGCGGGTGATGCCCCATTCGGTCTGGAAGTTGTGCACGGCTTCCTCGGTGACTGGCGTGTGGCTCAAGTATTCCGCTGTATCAAAGCCAATGCCGCCTGCGCCAATGATGGCCACCGACGCGCCCACGGCTTGCTCGCCGCGAATCACTTCGCGGTATTGCAGCACCTTGGCATGGTCAATGCCGGGAATGTTCAGCTGCCGGGGGGTGATGCCTGCGGCCACGATGACGGTGTCGAATTTCTCGGCCGCCAATTGCTCAGCCGTCACCCGCGTGTTCAGTTTCACCGCCACGCCGGTGATGCGCAGTTGCTCGCCAAAGTAGCGCAGGGTTTCATAAAACTCTTCTTTGCCGGGAATGCGCTTGGCCAGGTTGAATTGCCCGCCAATTTGCCCATCGGCCTCAAACAGGGTGACATGGTGGCCGCGCTGCGCCGCCACGGTGGCATAGCTCAAACCCGCCGGGCCTGCGCCGACCACGGCGATGCGCTGGGGCTTGGCGGTGGGCAGGTAGTTCAGCTCGGTCTCGTGGCAGGCGCGCGGGTTGACCAGGCAGGAGGTGACTTTGCCCGCGAAGGTGTGGTCCAGGCAGGCCTGGTTGCAGCCGATGCAGGTGTTGATTTCATGCGCCTTGCCGGCAGCCGCTTTCTGCACAAACAGCGGGTCAGCCAGAAAAGGCCGGGCCATGGACACCATGTTGGCAAAGCCGTCGGCCAGCAATTGCTCGGCCACGTCGGGCGTGTTGATGCGGTTGGTGGTGACCAACGGAATTTTGACTGCGCCCATCAAACGCTTCGTGACCCAGGCAAACGCCGCGCGCGGCACGCTGGTGGCAATGGTGGGCACCCGCGCTTCGTGCCAGCCGATGCCGGTGTTCAAAATCGTGGCACCCGCTGCCTCAAGGGCTTGGGCCAGCTCAATCACTTCGTCCAAAGTCGAGCCTTCGTCGACCAAGTCGAGCATGGACAGCCTGAAGATGATGATGAAGTTGGGCCCGGCCATGGCGCGCACGCGGCGCACGGTTTCCACGGCGAAGCGCATGCGGTTGGCGTAGCTGCCGCCCCAGGCGTCGGTGCGGCGGTTGGTGCGGGTGGAGATGAATTCGTTGATGAGGTAGCCCTCTGAGCCCATGATTTCCACGCCGTCGTAGCCCGCTGCCTGGGCCAACTGGGCGCAGCGGGCGTAGTCGTTCAGCGTGCGCTCGATGTCGTCACCGCTCAACTCGCGCGGTGTGAACGGGTTGATGGGCGCTTTGATGGGGCTGGGCGCAACCTGGTTGGCCTGGTAGGAATAGCGGCCAAAGTGCAGGATTTGCAGCGCAATTTTTCCGCCTGCGGCATGCACGGCCTGGGTGATCACGCGGTGCTCATCAGCCTCGTGCTCGGTGGTGAGCTTGGCACCGCCTTGCATCGGCCGGCCCTCGTCGTTGGGCGCAATGCCGCCGGTCACGATCAGGCCCACGCCGCCACGCGCCCGCTCGGCATAAAACGCGGCCATGCGCTCAAAACCGTGCTCCACCTCTTCCAGGCCCACGTGCATCGAGCCCATCAGCACGCGGTTGGCGAGGGTGGTAAAGCCCAGGTCGAGCGGGGCCAGCAGATGGGGGTAGCTGCCGCCGGGTTTTTGAGCGGGGTAAAGCTGGGTCAGGGGCTGTAGAGAGGCTTGGGGTTTAACGCTGACCGGGGTTGGTTTGGCCGGTGCCGATTGGGTTACCGATGGGGTTGCAGCGACGGTGGCAGGTGCTGGCGTGGGAGCCGCCGTCGGCGCGGGCTTGAACAGCGCGGCCAGCTTCATCGCAATCGACATGTCGCCGTCAATCTTCATGCGCCCACCCATGAAAGCCTTCACCGGGTCTAGCCGCCCGGCGAGCATGTCGGCCATGTCGGTGGCCGACAGCGTCATCACGGTTTGCGGTTTGTCTAGGCTGGCTGGGGTCACTTGCGCGGGGCTGGTGCGGGTGTCTAAAAACAGGCTGCCATCAGCGCTCAGGTCGAACTGGATCAGGAATTTACCGGCATTGTTGGCGCTGGCTTGGGCGAGCAGTTGGGTGGCGAGGGGGTGGGTCATGGGAGTTGTCATGGGCTTGGGTTCGGGTGGAAAGCAGATTCAGCGATGTTGCCATTCGGCAGCAGACGTATCCGTCACGCCGGTGTCTCGCCCGACACCCGTCTTGCTGGCATCAAAAGAACAAAATTCAAACCAAATCCGCCACCAGCCCATACAAATACTGCTCAAGCAGCTACAAATTCAGGAGTGTTCGTCTGCCCGATACGGCTTTGCCACCACACAAACAGCGGCGCACCCACAATCTCCAGCAGCGTGAACGCGATAAACGGCAGCGGTGGCAGGCCGATAAAGACCATGGACAGCAAGCGCCCGACGCCCCCTATAAAAATCATGCCCCAAAGAATGCGAAACAAAGCGGTTTGCGTGTCGATGCGGGGCACCAGCCACAGCAAGGCCAAGCCCAAGCCCAGCCACACGCCTGCGAAAAACCGCAGCTTGCTGTCCAGCAAGGGGTCGTGCGGAATGCCGGCGGCCACATACAGCGGGTCGGTCACGCCCATCAGGCTGATGCCGCCAGTGATCACCGGGATCAGGCCCAGCACGGCGGTGGTGTATTGCAAAGCGCGTTTTGTCATGTTTCAATCCTCTGGTAGGTTGCATATTGAAAGTTAGCTCGGCAATCATACATAACTTTTAATTTGCAAGCAATCTATTTTCAAATCGCTCATGCAAAACATCCACACGCCCCTTCGAGACCAATGCTCCATCGCCCGCGCAGCCGACCTGATTGGCGATGGCTGGACCTTGATGCTGCTGCGCGAGCTGTTTTGGCGCAGCACGCGCTATGAGCAGCTGGCCGAACACACCGGCATGGCCAGCAACGTGCTCGCCCAGCGCCTGCGCAAGCTGGTGGACAGCGGCATCGTGACCAAAACCGTGGTGGAAAACGACGCCCGCCGGTTTGACTACGCGCTCACGCCCAAGGGCCTGGAGTTGTTCCCGGTGGTGATGGCCGTGATGGCCTGGGGCGACCGCTGGTCCAGCGGCGATGCCGGGCCCTTGATTGCGTTGCACCACACCGTGTGCGGCAAAAAAACCCGGCCCGGCACGGTGTGCAGCGCCTGCGGCGAGCCGCTGACGCACGACACGATCCGCGCCGAGGTGACCGAGGCCTACCAACAGGCTGAATAGTCGAGGTACGGGCGTTTTTTAAGCCAAATCGGCCATCAGCCCATGTCAATACTGCTCAAGCAGCTATCTATTCAGGAGCATTCACATTGCTGGGCGATGCCTGCTTCACCACGGTCACCCGCCCCGCCAGGTACACCAGCACCAACACCGGCAAGCCCAGCAGCGCCGTTGACACAAAAAACGACTGGTAGCCAAAGGCGTCGACAAAGCTCCCGGAAAAACCAGCAATCCACTTGGGGGCCAGCACCATCATGGAGCTGAAGAGCGCGTACTGCGTGGCCGAATACTGGATATTGGTCAGGCTGGACAGGTAGGCAATGAAGGCGGCAGAGGCAATGCCGCTGGACAGGTTGTCGGCTGAGATCACCGCGATCAAGGCCGTCACATCGTGGCCGCGCGTGCCCAGCCAGGCAAACAGCAGGTTACTGGCCGCCGACAAAATCGCGCCCAGCATCAGCACCCGCATCACGCCCCAGCGCATGGCCATGGCACCGCCGATGAAGGCACCGGCCAAGGTCATGATCACGCCGTAGACCTTGGTGACGGCGGCCACTTCGTCCTTGGTGTATTTCATGTCCACATAAAACGGGTTGGCCATGATGCCCATGACGATGTCGCTGATGCGGTAGACCGCAATTAGCGAAAGAATCAGCGCGGCCTGCCAGCGGTAGCGGGCGATGAATTCGGCAAACGGCTCCACCAGCGCGCTGCGCAACCACTCAGCGGCATTGCGCGCGGGGGGAATTTCGCGGTGAATCGGCTCGCGCGACAGCAGCACCGTGAGCACACCCACCAGCATGCAGGCCGCCATCACCAGGTAGGCGGTTTGCCAGGCCGCATGTTGATAGGCGGCCACGTTGGCAACTTCCGCCCGCGCGGCAATCCACAACACGCCGGCCCCAGCCCAGATCATGGCCAGCCGATAGCCGGTTTGGTACGTGGCGGCAAGCGCAGCCTGGCGCTGCATGTCGGCCGATTCGATGCGAAACGCATCCAGCGCAATGTCTTGCGTAGCCGAGCCAAAGGCCACCAGCAGCGCAAACCACACCACCGGCCCCAGCGTGAGCTTGGGGTCCACCAGCGCCATGCCCACCAGCCCGGCCATGATGAGCGCCTGCGACAGCAGCAGCCAGCTGCGCCTGCGCCCCAAAGCGCGGGTGAGCAGCGGAATCGGGAGCCGGTCCACCAGCGGTGCCCAGCACCACTTGAAACCGTAGGCCAAGCCCACCCAGCTCAAGTAGCCAATGGTGGTGCGGTCAATGCCCGCCTCGCGCAGCCGAAAGCTCAAAGTGCCCAGCACCAGCAGCAGCGGCAGCCCGGCCGAAAAACCCAGCGCCAGCATGCGCAGGCTGGCGGGCTCCAGGTAGACGCGCAGGGTGGCGGCCCAAGACAGTTTGGTGGGGGCGGTGGGGGTGAGTTCGGACATAGGTGCGTGGTTTGTTGTTGCTTTGTGGGCTCATCGGTGCGGGTTTCTTGCGCCACTGGGCTAAGGCATATGGGGCCGGTTTTGCGCTGACAAGTTTCCTCACTATTATTGAGCCATGTGTACCCTCTGCAACCTCAAACAGACCCAGACCCACAACCTGCCTGCCAGCTCTCAGTGGCAAGGCCGCCGTGGCTTTTTACTCGCCGCCGCCGCCGCTGCAGCGCAACCCGCGCTGGCGCAGGTGGATGTGGGCAAGTCGTCCCAGGTGCGCAACCTGGTGCCCGCCGAATCCCTGGAAAAAGCGGCCCAACAGCAGTACGCGCAAACCATTGGTGAGGCGCGCGCCAAAAATGCACTGGCACCCGACAACAACCCCCAAGTGGTCAAGCTGCGCGCTATTGCCCAGCGGCTGATTCCGTTTGCCCCGCAGTGGAATGGCCGTGTGGCCAAGTGGACCTGGGAAGTCAACCTGATCAACAGCAAGCAGATCAACGCCTGGTGCATGCCCGGCGGCAAGATTGCGTTTTACACCGGCATCCTCGATGAGCTGAAGCTCACTGACGACGAAATCGCCATGATCATGGGCCACGAAATGGCCCACGCGCTGCGCGAGCACGCCCGTGAACGCCTGGCCAAAAGCCAGGCCACCGGCATCGGCCTGTCGGTGTTGTCGCAGATGCTGGGGCTCGGGCAAGTGGGCGATGTGGCCGCCAACCTGGGCACCCAGTTGCTGAGCATGAAATACAGCCGAGACGACGAAACCGAAGCCGACCTGGTCGGCCTGGAGATCGCCGCCCGAGGCGGTTTTGAGCCTTCAGCCAGCGTGCGTCTGTGGGAAAAAATGGCCAAAGCCACCGGCGACAAAGGTGGCCCCGCCTTCCTGTCCACCCACCCCAGCGGGCCAGATCGCATCAAACAACTGGGTGACAACGTGCCGAAGGTGCAGGGCTTGTATGAGAAGGCGCGGCGGGGGTAGGAACTGACCCGGGCTCTACGGAGCCGCACCTGGCAGACCGACAGGCGGGCAACGTCCTGCGCATATGGGTTTGCAAGGGTTTTGACCCGCACCATTGTGTGCAAGACTGATGCCTGCTCTTTACCCAGTCTTAGGTATGACAAACCCAAGTGCCACGCCCAGCCTGCAAGCCGCCCGCCCAGCTGGTTTCCCTACCAAAAATGCACGTGCTGAAGCCGAGTCGACTGGGTCAAGCCACCGACGTCATGTCACCCTACTGTTTTCAGATGTTGCCGGCTCGTCTGCGCACGCCGAGCGGCTGGAGGAAGAGGTATACGCCAAGTCATTGACTGACTTCAGAGCCATTGCACGAGAGGTCATCGCCAAGCATGGCGGCAACATTGCGCGGATACAGGGCGATGGCCTGCTGGCCATTTTCGGGCACCCAACCGCATCGGAAGACGACGGTCGCCGTGCGACCGAAGCCGCACTGGAGCTGCACGACCGCGTCAGACTGTTGATGCTTGGAAGCGACACCATGCAACTGCATTCGGGCATTCATGCAGGCCTGGTGTTGCTGACGGATGGCGACATTGAGCGGGGTCGCTTGGATGTGGTGGGCGAAGTGCCCAACACAGCCGCCCGGTTGTGCAGCCTGGCAGCCGCTGGCGAGGTAATGGTCAGCGAAGAAACGCTCGGTCCACAGACACTTTTTTTCCAGGTTGCGCAGTTGCGCCAGCTGGTCATCAAGGGACGGTCTGCGCCTTTGAACGTGGTGCGCGTGCTGGGCAGGGCTTCGATGGGGCGTCGCATTGATGCGGCTGCGCAACGCGGCGTGGTTTCGTTTGTGGGCCGATTGCCCGCCTTGGCTCAAATGGCGGCGGCGGCCGAACAGGCTCGCACGGGCACTGCAACCAGGCTGCTGGTTATTGGCGAAGCGGGTATTGGCAAAACGCGGTTGATGGATGAATTTCAAAGCCGCCTGGATCCTGCCACTTTCCGTGTGCTACAGGGCTACTGCGAAAACTACCTGGGTGCCGAGCCGCTTCAACCTTTTATGCACTGGATTCGCAGCGCATTGGGCTGGCGGGCTGACGCCAGCGCGCAAGACAACGAATCTGCAACCCAAACAGCCTTGGCATCGCTTGGGGAAGCCGCCATCAACGATTTCGAGCCTCTGGCACAGGCAATGGCCGGGGGGCACAGCGCCAGCGGGTCATCACCCCAAGCGCCCGTCAGGGTATCGGCCATCACCGAGCTGCTGGCTCGCCTGGCACAGCAACGAACTCTGGTTCTGATTCTGGATGACTGGCAATGGGCCGACGATGCCAGTCGACATGTGCTGGAGGCGCTGAACGCCCGGTGTTTGCCGGTTTTCGTGTTGATCGCGACCCGGCCAGTGGATGACGAAAATCACGGACTGATCGGCATCCGGACGCTGGGCTTGCAGCCGCTGGCGTTTGAAGAAGGGGCCCACGCTATCTCTGCCTGGCTGCCCAGCGCAGAGCCTTTCATCACCCAGGAGATCTACCGGCTCTCCGGTGGCAGCCCTTTGTTCATTGAAGAGTTGTGTCGTGCCGCAGCGGATGGTGACTTTCCATCTGCGTCGCGCAACTCCGCCGCCTGGATCAATGCGCTGGTTGCGTCCCGTATGGCACGCCTGCCCGCTGAGCAAGTTGACTTTCTGCAAACAGCGGCCGTGGGGGGCAATGTGTTTGCGGTCTGGCTGCTGGAGCGCTTGGTCGGGCCAGTACGGGCAGACGAGATGCTGGAGGCATTGGCCGAGCAGGATTTTTTGGTGCCCGCAGATCAACCTGGCATGCTGCGCTTCAAGCATGTGCTGACGCGGGATGCGGTCTATGCAACCGTCAACCCGGCAAGGCGGCGAGCGCTGCATTTGCAAGTGGCACAGGTGGTACATGCTGCAAGCGCGAGCCAATACATGTCAGAACGTCTTGAAACGCTCGCCTATCACTACGACGCCGCCAATGCCAGCGAACAGGCGGCAGACTTTGCAGAAGCGGCTGGCGACAAAGCGCTCGCAACCATGGCACTGGATCGCGCACGGTCACACTACACCACGGCATTGAAGTCGCTGGATGCCTCGCCAACACTGAACCACGCCGCCAAGTTGCGATGGTGCGCCGTTGCCGAAAAATTGGGGCAGGCCTGTGTCTTTGACCCTCTTGATATCTCCCACGGTCTAACCCTGTTTGAATGCGCTGCCCGACGGGCAGCCGAGACAGGCGATGCCAATGCACTGGCTCGCGCTCACTATTGGCTAGGCTATGTCAACTACGGCAAGGGCAGGCCACGCGAAGCAGTACGGCATTGCGAAAGCGCCCTGTCGCACGCGCAGGCAGCGGGCGACGCCCGCCTGGCCGCGCAGGTGCAGGCGACGCTGGGCCAGTCACTGGCGTCTGCCGGTCGGTATGCCCAAGCCATGCCGCTGCTTGAACAGGCATACGAAAGCAAGCGCCAGCAAATTCGCACCGGCAGTGGAACAGCGATTGGCTCGGCCTACACGCTGGCGCGAATGGCCTACACCTGGGGCGATCTGGGCCGGTTTGAAGAGGCTGGTCAACACTTTGAAAAGGCATTGCACCTGCTGGGCGACAAGATTCATCCGGTTGGTGCCTCGATCAGGGAATTGGTCTGCGCCGTGCATCTGTGGCAGGGGCGCTGGGACGAGGCGTGCCAAGCTGGTCTGGACGGTGCGGATATGGCACTGAGGTGCCGCAGCCAGTTCAACACTGCCATGGGTCGGGCGCTGGCTGCATGCGGCTCTTGGGCCAGAGACCGAGATGCCGTGTCATTTCGGCAACTGAGCGATGCGACAAACTGGATTGAAATGCGCGGCGGTGCCATCTCTACCTCGCTGAACTACGGCTGGCTGGTTGAAGCCTCACTGTCTTTGGGCTTGGCCCAGGAAGCACGCCTGCATGCAGCCCGGCTGTTCACGCGGGCACGCATGCAGGACCGCCACGGTCAAGCCCAGGGATGCAGGGCCTTGGCGAAGATGTTCGCTTCGCAAGGCCAAGTTGCGCGCGCTCATCACTACCTGGCGGTTGCACAAAATGCCGCTGACATTCGCGGTTCGCCCAGGGAGTCAGCGCTGAATACCTTTGCCCACGCAGAAGTCTTGGCTGGGTTGAAACAGCCTCGGCGCGCGCTGGAGCTTGCCGAAAAAGCGGCCGAAACGTTCGAGACGATGAAAATGATTTGGCACGTCGACAGGTGCGCTGAGTTTGCCGCGCGCGTGGTTTCTTAGGGTTTAGGTAGGCAAGCCTGCGTCGATCGCTGCATCGATTTTGAGGGCCATCAAACGGAAGCCTTCACTCTTGGGGTGCATATCGTTTTCCCAGCCTTGACTGGCATTGCCGGGCCAATTTGTTGAGATGGTTCCCCGCAAATCAACGTGCTTCAGGAAGCTCTTAAACCTTGGATCTCCTGACAAGCCAATCAACATGTCATGGATTGCGTCGATTAATGTCCTGACAGCTGCGGTGACTTTCTTGAGATCGTTTGTATTCGAGAGAGCATATCCCTTACCACTTTCAAAGAACGGGTTATATAGCCAACTCTTCCGACCGACTCCTCTAGGTATAGGGTAGTCATATCCATGCGTGATAACCAGTATTTTCACGTTGCCAATATTGATGCGTGTTTGTATTTTGACCAGCAAGGCCTCATACCATATTTTCAAATTAGCGATATGAAGTGTCAGTTTCTGAGCATCCAATGCACTTGTCTGTGGGTTATTATCATTTACAACAATGATGTTGCTCAATGCGTCTTCTACTGAATCATTGCCGCCGCCCGATAGCAAGATGGCAACTGGGTGCTTGGCTCTCCCGATCGGGTAATCCACCACATACTTTAGAAACTCAGAAGTAACGACAGCACTGTCTCGCGCCAAGGATTGAATCAATCCGTAGGTTTGCCATTTGCAAAACCATTCCAGCTCGAACGAGTAGTCGAAATCTTTGAGGTGTTTTCTTAAATCGATTTGGGAGTCACCCAATCGATAGTCAACCCAGGAGTCGCCGGCTGCAAGCAAGTACTTGCCCATACGGCTAGGGGGGTTTGGGATAGTTGCCATAGTGATACTTTCAATATGTTGCGGGGTGAATGAAGTCTGTTAACTGCCCTGATCCCGCGAAACCCACAATATCGATAATTTCTGGCTCGACTACGCCATCCATCACGTAAGTGAGTGGCGCACCGCCTTGACGCAGACGCTCTGCGCGGCTTAGCAAACCCGACAGCGTGCCCAGCATGGCAGCTATACCCGCGTCGTAGCCGGGGCAGGCGTGCGTTGGGTGTGTTGTTTGGCTGCGATCGCCGCCAAACATGAGTCGATGACCATCTTTGCGCGCTTGCAGGGCCTGCTGTCCGCCCGAGGCAAGGGCGAGCACCAATTTATCGCCTTTTTGAATCAGCAAAGCAACGCCGCTGGGCAAGCTCAGTACATGATTCTTGCGAGCCGTTCGCCAAATGATTTGTGGCATGGGTCGCATGCTGGCGGCTGCCAACATCGGCCCGGCCAATACCTCATCAGCAACTTTTGCTTCAGTGCGGCCAGCCAGTTGAAAGCGCAATGTGCCAAATTGGTCGTCTCGCCCCCATTCGCGCAGCACGTTTAGAACCGCGCCGATGATCGGGGCGATAAACCCCATCATCACACCCACCATGGTGCGAGCTACCCAGTCGTTGTCTTTGCCAAAAATGGCATGGTTAAAGATGGTTTTTGCAATCGGCGCGTCAGGCACCGTACTTTTTTCGCGGTGTGCACTAACAAAACTACCCATTGCAGCCCTGAGTGCGCGGCCATAGCGCTCGCCTAACTCCATCACTGTCTGACCCGGGTTGGGTTGAAACATGTAGCGCGACAAGGCCGTGAAGTGCCCTGGGTACAGCGGCGGTTGCCCCTCGTGCCACAGCCAATCGGCACCTCCTCTTTGAAAAAAAGGACTTTCCGCAATGCCAAACCAAGCCTCACACAAATCAGCCAGCACTTCATCAACGATTTCGCGGGCGTCGAAACCAACTTCAAAACGCGTGTCGCTACGTTCTTTTGCTTGATCAATTGCCTCATCACGGATCGCATCAATTTTGGCGGCCACGGCCTGCTGCGCGATCACAAAGGCATTTCTGCCGAACACCTTTGGATCATTTAATTGACCCAACAGCTGGTTGATTTCATTGGCTTCTTGGTCGTATTGCGCGCCAGCATCTCGCCCCAGATAAATTTCGCCGAAGCTGCGCTTCATTCGCTCAAATTGC
Source organism: Comamonadaceae bacterium (assembly GCA_013297875.1). Lineage (GTDB taxonomy): Bacteria > Pseudomonadota > Gammaproteobacteria > Burkholderiales > Burkholderiaceae_C > JAAFIW01. The sequence continues at coordinate 181,531 of JAAFIW010000001.1, forward strand.
CCGCTGATTGAGTACTCGTGCCTGGTATCACGCAATACATGCTCAATCAACTCCCGACTGGCAATCAACACGCCGTATGAGGTTTTGAGTGCGCCGCCATAGTCGGCGCGAATGGCGCTCCAGACAGCGGCACTGTCCAGCCGATCAATCGAGTCCGGGTCTTCAATAACCGTCTTCCACGCATCTTGTGCAAGGGCTTTGTCGCACGCGTGCTCCAACAACATGAGTTGCGCCACCAACTCCCGGCCCCGGCTCAGATCCCAAGGCACATTTGCCAGTGTGGTTTCGGTGTATTTCTCAGCCATCAGCGCCAGGCGCGTCAAGACCGACAATGAGGGCGCGAATAGATACAAGCCCCATTCAAGCCGGGTGATGGTCTTGGGTTCTTCAAGGATTGGGCTATCAGTCTCTAGCTCCACGCGGAAAACCTGGCCCTGGTGCTCAAACGGAAAGTGGCGGGATATTCCGTTTTCGGGTACGCCAAGGAATGGGCAGTTACGCGCTGAAGATGTTCCCGTGGCATTGCCTGCTGTCAACCAACGTTGAATCACCTCAAACTGCTCGCTGATGCTGGCGTTATAGGCCATAAAAACCAGGCCCCGATCGGCGTCTGGGTTCTCACTTTCAGCGCGTGGCCCATAGGACATGCTGCGCCGCATGATGCGAGGCGGCCGCGACCCGCCCGTGTCTCCGGCACGAGGGTTTGCCAGTCGGATATGCGCACCCAAGGGGCACTGCGCGCCACCATGATCCTTGGCGAAATCGAAATAGCCACCTGCTTTCACTTCGTCGGGATGAATTGACGGTACGCCATCGCGGCCACGCCCCATGAGCTTGGCGTAGATGAGCTCTTCGTAAGTTGGACCGGGAGCGGGCGGGCCACCCAGTTCCCGCTGCATCGTCGCAGCCGTTTTCGCCACCGCCTCCTGCAGCTGATCTACACACTGCCGGTACTTGCGAACCACCAAAAAGCTGCCGTTTTTTAACCACTGCATCCGCGCCCGGGTTACATCAGCCAGCGACGCGTCGGCCAGGTCGGGTGCGAAATCAGCCGCCGTGTCGTGGCCGCATAGAACTTCGCCGAGGTGGATCAGGTTGTCGTTGTGGGTGGCCGGCATCTCAAGTTCTGGTTGACCGCCCCCCTCGCCAGAGTAGCCGAAATGCTCCTGTAAATATCGTACCAGCGGCTGTTCGGCCAGAAGCTTGATACCGGGATTGGCTTTGAACAGCCTATTGGTGAAGGCTTTGAACGGTGCATTCTTTGGTTGACCTGCGCTGCGCAGCTGCAATACGGCGTGAACAGCGTCCAATTCAACCCGCCCCCACTGGCTGGCCCCTTCGGCGGCAGACGGCAATCGCCAGCGCTGCGGGTGGTTGTTGCGTATGTCACCCAGCAGCCCACAGCGCTGCGCCATTCCCTGCCGAAAATCTTCTGGAAATATAGCCAACTCGTCTTCACTCATACCCAAAGCGCGAAGACCCGCAGCGGTTAGCGCGATATTGCAATATGGCTTGCCAACAGACGAATCCGCAGCATGGTTGCCTTTTGTGACGTAAAGCTCTGACCAACGCATGAAGCTGGCCGCCGCTTTTTGGTCTTTAAAAGCCAGCAATAGCACAGTACCTTGTGTGACCTGCGGATAAGCACGAACAATCCCTCCCTGGATATCCGTGAGTACCGCATTTGCAATCGAGCCGACGCTGGGTATTTCCAGCCTGGCTGGACGGGGTTTAGGGTTTAGGTGTGCGAGGTTGCCGTTGTCTTCGGCATTTCTTGGAAAAAGCCAATCAATTTGCCGACGAAACCGGCTGTTTCTGGCTTCTTTTATGGGTGTATCAATACGCCCTCCAGCCCACAGTTGCACAAACTCACGCAACATATCAATGGCTGCATGCCGCAGAACTTCGCCGTCCTCGGTACCCGGCCTATGCAAATCGACCAGTCGGTACAGCGACACCAATCCTTGCAGCCCATTGCGCACACGCTCGCCTGTCAATCGCTCTGTGGTGTTTTTGCGTGGGTACTGGATCTGCGGGTCGTCTTCTTTCCGCTTGTCTGGTTGATTCCAAAGAGCCTCTGTAGCCGCCTCAGCCGATGGGCTCACGGCCTGAACTGTGCGCAGATCCAAGCTTTCAGCTGGATCCACGCCACGCAAATGCATTCTTTGTACCCGGCGGTGATACAAAACATCGCGCGCCGTGAAGTCCGGTGGCCCGTAGAAAAACCCGGTTTCCACCTGCACCCGGTTGGCCCACTCCATCCATTCGTCAAACGTGTGGTCAAACGCCGTCACGTAGTCCACCGTCCCGCAAAAAATCAGATCCAGCAACGTGCCCACTTTGTCCCACAGCACCCGGATGTACGACTCTCGGCTGCCATCGAAGGTGACGGCCAGCAGCACCTTGTCTTCGGGCTCCAGTACTGCCACACGAACCGAGTGAATCGCGCCGACCCGCTCCACGGAATCAGACAGCAGACGTGCCGTCGCGTATTCATGCGAGGCTTGCCGTGCGCCGTGCAGCGTTTCCAGCACGCGCTTGATGCGCGTTTTGTAAGTCACCGATTCCAGCGATTCGACAAAGCCCGGCTTGATGGGAGCCAGCAAAGTCAGGTCTGAGGTACCGCCCAGACTGCGTGTCTTGACGATGAGATCTCGTTGCATAACAACTCCAGAAAGTCGGGTGGTTGGGGCATGCAACCGCGTGCAAGCCTGCTTCAATAGAAAAACAATTTGAAACTTTCAGGAACAGTTTGACGCAACCAATCAAAATGTCATCGTCTACCCGGAGGATGACAAAGGGTAACTTTTGTGCTACTGCCGGGAGGGGAGTCGACCCCATGGCAACACATCGTGACTGCGCATTGGCGCTATATTTTTAGTAGCTGCTTGAGCTTTTACAACATGGGCTGATGGCCGTTATGGCGTTGAATTCTGGTTCGCCCAGCGCGCATCACTACCAGCGGGTTGGCAAGCCTTTAAGCAGCACAAGTCGTCGCTCCCGTATTTCCACATACCCCCCGGCCTGCAAGTCCCGCAGCAATCGGCTGACCATTTCCCGGGAGCAGGCCAGGTGGCTGGCGATTTGTTGGTGGGTCAGGCGTTCGGGGATGGTGCGGGTGCCGTCGCCTACAGGTGGGCTGGCTAATTTGTCCAGCAGCAGGCTCATGCGGCCGTAGACATCGATCAAGGCCAGGCTGCGGGCGCTTTCCGTGGCCAGGCGGGCGCGGCGGATCAGGCGGGCCATCATTTCCAGGGCAAATTCGGGGTGCGCGGCAATGTAGGCCAGCAGGGCGGCGCGGGTGACCACGGCGCAGGTGGTGGGCTCCAGGGTTTCCACATTGGCCGAGCGGGGGCCGCCGTCCAGCGACATTTCGCCTACGTATTCACCGGCACCGTAGATGCCCAGCGTGATTTCTTTGCCGCTGGCGTCGGCGGCATAGGCGCGCAGGCGACCGGTTTGCACGATGTACAGCGTGTCGCCCACATCGCCCTCTTGAATCAACACCACGTGCTTGCGAAAGCTGCGAACCGTGCCTTGTGCAGCCAGGCCTGCTACGCCTTGCATGTGGTGCGGGGGTGTCATGCGCTGGTTTGCCAATGTCGGGTGGTGCGGTCAATCAGGGTTTGGACGGTGAGGCTGACGGGCACCACCGGCGGTAGCGCCGCCACCTGTTGCACCAGCACGCGAATGCTATGGCATTGGGTTTTGTCGCGCAACGAGCGAATCTGCGTGCGGATGGTGGACTCGGCGACGCGGTGGGCGCTGGCAATGTCAGTGATGTCCTGGCCTTTGCACAAGGCGCGCAGCACGCCTTCTTCGGTGGCGGTCAGCGCATGTTGGCGGGCAAAGAAAGTCAAGGCCAGATTGGGTGTGGTGCTTTGACGCCCCAGCATCACCAGCACGGCGGAGCACTCGCCTTCAAATGGCTGGAACAGCGGCACGCAGGCCACGGGCAGGCTCTCGTCGCCATGGCGCAGGGTCAGCATGTGGCGGCGGCCCCGCGATGCGCCGTGTATGCCGCGCAGCAGTTCGGCGGTGATCTCAGGTTTGTCGGGGCTGGCCTGCAACTGCTGCTTTCCCATGCTCAGAAACTGGCCACGGGCCAGCTCGTAGCGGGCCAGGTGGTTGGCGTGGCGAACGGTGCTATCGGCGCTGACCAGGATCAAGCCATAGTCAATCTCATCGAGCACGCGCCACAGGTGGTCGTTGTCCAGCGCGGGCAGGGCGGGCGGGATGGATTGGGGGCCGAAACCGCTGGAGTCATCGGGCTCATATGGCTGGGTTGGGCTGTACATGGCGGGCCTTTCTGGGCGTGCTCACCGAGATGGGTGTGTGAGCAGTTTAGAAATTTGGTTTCACTTTGTAAGGTGCGCCAGTACCCGAAAAAATGTGATCCATTACCCAAAATGGGCTCAAGCCGCCTTGGCTTTGCTGGGCCACAGCACCGACGCAATGGCCACTACCATCAACGCCACCGCCGCAAAGTCCTGCCAGTGCAGCACCTCGCCCAGCCACAGCGCGCCGGTGGCCACACCCAGCACGGGGATCAGCATCACGCTGAGTGTGGAGGCCAGCGGTGGCAGGCTGCGGGCCAGGAAAAACCAGGCGGCATGGGCAAAACCAAACACCAGCACCGCGTTGTAGCCAATGCCAAACCAGGTGGCAGCGCCGGGCATGCGCCATTGAGACTGCTCAAAGCCGGTGGCCAGCGCGGTCATCACGAAAGCGGTGAGCACCGTCATCCAGAACGACAAGGTGAGCGTGGGCACGGGCAGTTGCGTGCGGCGCAGCAGCTGGGTGCCCAGCGCCCAGGTGGCAGCCGCCACCAGCGCCAGCGCCACGCCGGCCGGTTTGCCCGCCAGGTTGGACAGCTCATGCCACAACAACAAGGCCACACCCATCGCCGCAGCACTCACACCCAGCCAGCCGCGCCGCGACAGCACGGCCTGGAACAACAGCACGCCGATTACCGCCGAGAAAATCGGCATGGTGTAGCCCAAAATGGCCGCGCGCCCGCTGGACAAGGCCTTGATGGCCAGGATGATGCAGCCGTGCCAGATAAACATATTGGTGGCTGCCAGCCACACCAGCTCGGGCCAGTGTTTTCGAGGCAGACGAAACGGCACCTTCATCACCACCAGGGCCAGCCACAGCACCGGCACGCCCAGCCAGATCGACAGGGAACGAAACGTCAGCGGCGGGTAGTCGGCCACCGACATCTTCATCACTGGCCAGTTCAGACCCCATACCAGGGTGAGCAGCACGAGCAGGATGAGTTGTTGGCGGGACAAAGCGTGGTTGGAGGTTTGCATCCGAGCCATTGTCACCCTCCATAAAATCGGGCATGACCTTTCTAGACATGCTGGCGACTGCCCAGCGCCAAAACCAATCGATGCTGTGCGTAGGCCTGGATCCGGAGCCCAGCCGCTTTCCGGGTGCGCTTAAGGGCGACGCCAACAAGATTTACGACTTTTGTGCCCGCCTGGTGGACGCCACGGCCGATCTGGTGATCGCCTTCAAACCGCAAATCGCCTACTTCGCCGCCCACCGGGCAGAGGGTCAGCTGGAGCGGCTGATGGAGCACATGCGGCGCATGGCACCTGGCGTGCCCATCATTCTGGATGCCAAGCGGGGCGATATTGGCTCCACCGCCCAGCAGTACGCCAAAGAAGCGTTCGAGCGGTACGGGGCGGACGCGGTGACCTTGTCGCCCTTCATGGGGTTTGACTCGGTGCAGCCCTACCTGACCTACGAAGGCAAGGGCGCGTTTTTGCTGTGCCGCACCTCCAACCCGGGCGGCGATGATTTGCAGAGCCAGCGCCTGCAGTCCGTTGAGGGCCAACCGCTGTTGTATGAGCACGTGGCCCGCCTGGCCCAGGGCCCCTGGAACCTCAATGGGCAATTGGGCCTGGTGGTAGGTGCCACCTACCCTGCCGAAATCGAGCGGGTGCGCGTGGTGGCCCCGCACATGCCGCTGCTGATTCCTGGCGTGGGCGCGCAGGGCGGCGACGCGGTGGCCACGGTGCGCGCGGGCTGGCGGCCTGATGCACCCATCATCGTGAACTCCTCACGGGCGATTCTGTATGCGTCCAGTGGCGACGACTTTGCTGAAGCGGCGCGGCGCGAAGCCATCAAGACGCGGGATGTGCTGGAAGCTGCGAAAACGCCGATTTAAAGAGAAAAGGGCTAACTGCCCTTATCAATACTGCTCAAACAGCTATACATTTAATAGCATTTCAATTGCGACAGGTCACCAGCAACTGCTCGCCCAACGCGGTTTGCACATCGCCCAGTCGCGCGCGCAGCGTCTCGTCGACCGCCGGCAGGCGCAGCACCTGACCCCGCCGCTCGCGCCGCTCCTGCACCACGCGGGCAGTGCGCACGCCGCGCTGCACCAACGCGTCCAGGCGCTGGTTGGCCGCGCCCTGGCTGACAAAGTTGCCCAGCGACAGGCCAGGGCCCAGTGGTGCACTCTCGGCCAGCTCAAACGTCACATTGATCTGGCGCAACTCTGTCTGCTTTTTGCTCAGGGCGTCGGCCGCGGTGTATGGGCCCATGTAGACCATCCAGCGGGCGCCCTCACTGACCGGCTCCAGCGCCCAGCTGCCGCTGGGCAAGGCGTCCAGCTGGGTGCGCAATGCTGTGGCCTGGGCTTCGTCCAGCAAGGGTGACTGCAGGCACTCGGTGCGGGCGGCAGCAACGGGCGCTTGTGCAGCCGCCTGCTGCTCTCCGCGCGCCTCTTGCGGTTTGATCAGGCGCAGGCTCTCCGGTCGGATTTGCTGGGCCATGCGCTGGGGCTCCGACTGCTGTTGCGGCGCAAAACCCAGCTCGCGCAAGAAGCCCTGCGTCCACGCAAAGTACAGGCCGTTGGCCAGCACAAGCAGCAATACAAGCAGGCGCAGCATGATGTCCCGTTAGTTCACCGGCAGTGGCCGGGCAACAGGCCGCACACTGACTTCTGCACTGGTGACCGGCACCATGCCACGCGCGGTGTGCACCAGCAGGGCACCGCTTTCACTCACGCCATGCGCCGTGCCCTCGGTGCCGTCGGACAGCACCACCGCCCGGTCGCGCAAGGTGTCGCGGGCATTGAAGCGGGCTTGAAACGGCGCAAACCCGGCCTGCCCGAAAGCGGCCACCGCTGCCGCCAAGGGAGCCGCCAGCGCGAGCAGCACCGCCTGCGCATCAGCACCCGGCAGCAGTTCGTTGGCCCCCAAGGGTGGCGTGCGAAAGCGGTCGGCTGGCGTGTCCAGCGAGACCGGACGCACGATGTTGATGCCAATACCAATCACCGCATAGCGCCCGCCAGCGTCCGGCTCGCCACCGCCCACGCTGGCCGTTTCCACCAAAATCCCGCCCAGCTTGCAACCGTCCACCCACAGGTCATTGGGCCACTTGAGTTGCACGCGTGCATGCAGGCTTTCAGCCACTGCGCAACCCACTGCCAGCGACAGGCCGTCCCAGGCCGGTGGGCTCAGGTAGACACCCAGAGAAAAAGCCAGCTGACCGCAGTGCCCATGCCACTGGCGCCCCAGGCGGCCACGCCCGCCGGTCTGCAATTGCGCCAGCAGCAGATGCGGCACTTGGGCTTGCAACGGCTCGTCGCGGGCGCGGCGCATCAGCTCGGAGTTGGTGGAGTCCAGTTGCGCCACGGCCTGCACGGTCAGGCCCGGCAACCACGGTTGCATCAATGCCTGGGCCGCGTCAAGGGTGGTTTGCAACTCAGCCAGTGCGTCCATGTCAAGTGGCTTTTCGGCGCTTGGGGGCCAGCATGGTGCCCCGGCAGGTTTTGGCGTTGCACCAGCAGGCGTATTCGGCCTTGAGCTTGGGGGTATGGCGCTCTTCAATGATCAAACCATAGTCAAAGCTCAGTTCCTGCCCTGCGGCAATGTCCGTCAGGGCCCGGATGAACACGCGGCCATCGGTTTCGTCGGCCTCGCAGTTGGGCTCGCAGGCGTGGTTGATCCAGCGCGAGGAGTTGCCGCCAAATTTGCCGTCAATTACATGCTTGTCGTCGATGTGAAAGTAAAACGTGTGCTGCGGGTTGCTGGGGTCATGCGGGTGGCGGCGCAGTGCCTCTTTCCAGCTGATGACCTCGCCGGCGTATTCCATGATCAGCTCGCCCGCAGCGATGTTTTGCACCGCAAAAACGCCCTTTCCATGCACCTCGGAGTTGCGCACCTGGGTGCGCCGCCCCGCGTTGCCTGCTGCGGTGGCGCGGGCCTGCGCGCGGGCGTTGGCCCGGGCCGGTGGGTTGCCCTGCATGGCCTTTTTCATCACATCGCTGTCGGCATCGTGATCACGGGACTTTTTGGACATGAGAAAAATTCTGCTAAGTTGGTTGTGTACGCGTGGGTGCGCGGGCACGTGCGCGAGAAGCGGCAGATTGTAAGGACGGGATGCAGGCTCCCTGGCATGTGCTGGGGGGTTGACACCAAATGTGGCAACAATGCTCCCCAGACGAACGTTGAACGGACACGACTTGTATGAGCAAAACACTGGTAATCGCAGAAAAACCCTCGGTGGCGCAAGACATCGTGCGGGCGCTCACGCCCACGGCGGGCAAGTTCGACAAGCACGACGAGCACTTTGAGAACGAGCAATACGTGGTCACCAGTGCGGTGGGCCACCTGGTGGAGATTCAGGCACCGGAAGAGTTTGACGTGAAGCGCGGCAAGTGGAGCTTTGCCCACCTGCCGGTGATTCCGCCTTACTTTGACTTGAAGCCGGTGGACAAAACCAAAACACGGCTGAACGCTGTGGTCAAGCAGGCCAAGCGCAAAGACGTGACGCAGTTGGTCAATGCCTGCGACGCAGGGCGCGAGGGCGAGTTGATCTTTCGCCTGATCGAGCAATACGCTGGCACCGGCACGGGCGACAAGGCCAAACCGCTGGGCAAACCGGTGCAGCGCCTGTGGCTGCAAAGCATGACGCCACAAGCCATTCGCGACGGCTTCACCCACCTGCGCAGCAACAAACAGATGCAGGGCCTGGCTGATGCAGCGCGCAGCCGGTCTGAGGCCGATTGGCTGGTGGGCATCAATGGCACGCGGGCGATGACGGCCTTTAACTCGCGCGATGGTGGCTTCTTTTTAACCACCGTGGGCCGGGTGCAAACGCCCACGCTGGCGGTGGTGGTGGAGCGCGAGGAGCAGATCCGCAAGTTCATCAGCCGCGACTACTGGGAGGTGCATGCCAGCTTTGCGGCTGAAGCGGGTGACTACCCGGCCAAGTGGTTTGACCCCAAGTTCAAAAAGAACGCGGAAGACGCCGAGCAAAAGGCCGACCGCGTGTGGACGCAGCGGGAGGCACTGGCGATTGCCGACGCCACGCGCGGCAAGCCCGCCACCGTCACCGAAGAAAGCAAGCCCACCACACAGGCTTCACCCTTGCTGTTTGACCTGACCAGTTTGCAGCGAGAGGCCAACGGCAAGTTCGGCTTCTCCGCCAAAACCACCTTGCAACTGGCGCAAAGCCTGTACGAGCGCCACAAGGCGCTGACCTACCCGCGCACCGACTCGCGCGCGCTGCCCGAAGACTATGTGCCCGTGGTCAAGCAGACCTTTGACATGCTGGCCAACAGCGGCATGCGCCACCTGGCGCCGCATGCGCTGGTGGCGCTGAACAACGGCTACATCAAACCCACCAAGCGCGTGTTTGACAACACCAAGGTCAGCGACCACTTTGCCATCATCCCCACCCTGCAAGCGCCCAGCGGTTTGTCTGATGCCGAGCAAAAGCTGTACGACCTGGTCGTGCGCCGCTTCATGGCGGTGTTTTACCCAAGCGCTGAATACTCGGTAACGACCCGAATTTCTCAAATCGAGCAACACCACTTCAAGACCGAAGGCAAGGTGCTGGTCAAGCCGGGCTGGCTGGCCATTTACGGCAAAGAAGCCGCCGAAGAAGTGGCCGATGCCAAAGATGGCGACAAAGGCCAGGCCCTGGTGCCGGTCAAGCCCGGTGAAAAGGTGCGCGCCGACACGGTGGACGCCAAAGGCCTGAAAACCCGGCCACCCGCCCGCTACAGCGAGGCCACCTTGCTGGGCGCGATGGAAGGCGCCGGCAAGATGGTGGACGACGACGAGTTGCGCGAAGCCATGCAGGAAAAAGGCCTGGGCACCCCGGCCACCCGCGCCTCCATCATCGAGGGCCTGATCAACGAAAAGTACCTGCTGCGCGAAGGCCGGGAAATGATTCCCACAGCCAAGGCCTTCCAGCTGATGACCTTGTTGCGCGGCCTGGGCGTGGAAGAACTGTCCAAGCCCGAACTCACCGGCGAATGGGAATACAAGCTGGCGCAAATGGAGCAGGGCAAGCTCAGCCGCGACGCCTTCATGGCCGACATTGCCAGCATGACCGAGCGCATGGTGAAAAAAGCCAAGGAATATGACCGCGACACCGTGCCAGGCGACTACGCCACCCTGGCGTCACCCTGCCCCAACTGCGGCGGTGTGGTGAAAGAAAACTACCGGCGCTACACGTGCACAGGCAAAAGTGGTGCGCTGGAAGGCTGCGGCTTTTCATTTGGCAAAACCCCGGCAGGCCGCACCTTTGAGCTGGCCGAGGTGGAGCAGTTTTTGCACGACCGGAAAATTGGCCCGCTGGAAGGCTTTCGTTCCAAAGCCGGTTGGCCGTTCACGGCCGAGATGGTCATCAAATTCGATGACGACACCAAAAATTACAAACTCGAATTTGACTTTGGCGACGACAAACGCGCCGAAGAAACCGGTGAAATTGTGGAATTCGGTGACGCGGCCTCGCTGGGCAACTGCCCTAAATGTGGCAGCGCAGTACGCGAATTTGGTAAGAGCTACGCGTGTGAAAAGTCAGTGCCCACTCATGCGCAGGCCACGCCCAGCTGCGATTTCAAGAGCGGCCAGATCATCTTGCAGCAGCCCATTGCGCCAGAACAAATGAGCAAATTGCTGGAAACCGGCAAAACCGACTTGCTGGAAAACTTTGTTTCCAACAAAACCCGCCGCAAATTCAAGGCATTTCTAAGCTGGGACGCAGAAGCTGGCAAAGTCGGCTTCGCGTTCGAACCCTCCAAATTCCCACCGAGAAAGACGGCCGCCACCAGGACTGCATTCAAATCTACTACTAAAATCGTAGCTGCTCCAGCAAGTAAATCAAGGGCTGGCGGCACAAAACCCTTCAAAACCTCAACTCCAATGACCACTGCAAAAACTGCTGCTACCAAAACCCCCGCCGTCAAAAAACCCCGCGCCCCCGGCAAAGGCCTGACCCCCAGCGCCGCCCTGGCCGCGGTCATCGGCCCTGAAGCCGTGCCCCGCACCGAAGTCATCAAGAAAATCTGGGACTACATCAAGGCCCACAAGCTGCAAGACGCCGTGAACAAACGCGCCATCAACGCCGACGCCAAGCTGCTGGTCGTGTTCGGCAAGCCACAAGTCACCATGTTTGAGTTGGCTGGCATTGTGGGCAAGCACCTGAGTTGATGCGTGATTGATGTTTGATGCGTGATGTTTTGTCATCACGCATTATTTTCAAGCGGAGCCGATCATGCGCACCACCCTGGATGTAGCCGACGACGTTTTATTTGCGGCCAAAGACCTCGCCCGGCACGAGAAAAAGTCTTTGGGCCAGGTCATCAGCGAATTGGCTCGCAAGGCGTTTGCGCAGCCAAATGACCCGGTACCTACAGCTCAAACTGCATCCAGTGCTTACGACAAAGAACTTGCTGCGCTGGGTATTTTCCCGCTACCCGGCACGGGACGCATCGTCACCAACGAGATGATTGACCGCATTCGTGACGAAGAAGGCATTTAACCCAGATTTTCCATTAGGCGCACCTTCGGTGCTGTTTGGATTCCAACGGTGCATTTGCGGCCATTTTCGACCCTCTTCGTCGCCCATGGCGCGCGCCATGAGCTCCTCAGTCGGGCCAAAACTGACTCGCAACTGCATCCGTTGTCTCTCCAAACCCTAATGGAAATTCTGGGTTCAAGTGTCGCCCATGGCGCGCGCATGCGCTCCTCAGTCGGGTCAAAACTGACTCGCAACTGCATCCGTTGTCTCTCCAAACCCTAATGGAAATTCTGGGTTGAAGCACCATGCGCGCGCTTTTAGATGTCAATGTTCTGATTGCGCTGCACGATCAGACCCACCAGCACCACCGTCAGGCCGTGCATTGGCTGGCACTCAATCAGGCCTTGGGCTGGGCAAGTTGCCCACTCACGCAAAACGGTGCCTTACGCATCATGAGTCAGCCAAGCTACACCCAACTGCGATCTCTGGCCGTCGTGATTCAGTCGCTTCAAAAGTCAGTTGAAACCCCGAATCACCAACTATGGCCCGACGACATCAGCCTGCTGGACCTGCGCATCCCCGTCAGCGCGGTGCAAGGTGCCAACGAGCAGCACCTGGTGATTTTGTAGCCTCTTCACACGCCCTTCACACACTTCATCCGCACCGCACAACCCGTCGCAACACTGGCCGCTTCTTAAACAAGTTTTGGAGTGGGCAATGAAAAACGCGGTGCTGTTCAAGCTGCTGTCGCTGGTGGGCGTGGTGGTGATGCTGGTCTTTGGTCTGGGCTTGATTTCCGAGGTGGTGCGAGACCGCCAGCACTACCGCGACGAGGCCACCCGCAGCGTGACGCAAAGCCTGGCGGGCAGCCAGACCCTGCTGGGCCCCATCATCCACAGCGCCTGCGTGGAGACCTGGGACGTGCCCACTGGCACCGGTGCCGAGCGCGCCCTGGTCGAGCAGCGGCGCGAGTTCATCCTCACCGCCCTGCCCGACAGCCTGGACGTGCAGGGCAATGCCGCCATGCAAGAGCGTGCGCGCGGCCTGCACAAGGTCAACACGTATGCCTTGAACGCCAAGCTGAGCGCGCGCTGGAGCAACCTGGAAAGCCTCAAACCCAGCGCCACCCAGAAGAATTCGCGCATGAACTGCGGTGCCCCCATCGTCATGCTGGCCGTTGACGACGCCCGCGGCATCCGCACCGCCAGCGCCGTGCTGGACGGCCAAAGCTACAAGCTCAAGCCGGGCACCTTCTACCCGGCCTACGCCAAAGGCGTGCACGCCGCCCTGCCCGATGCACTGCGCGGCCGCACCGACGAGTTGACCGCCAACTTTGAACTGGAACTGCTGGGCACCGAGCGCCTGTCCATCGTGCCCGCGGGCGGCAACACCGTGGTGCAACTGAAAAGCCCGTGGCCGCATCCCTCGTTTGGTGGCCGTTTTTTGCCCGCTGAACGCACAGTGACCGAACAGGGCTTTGACGCCCGCTGGCGCCTGTCAGCCCTGGCCAGCACCGCCCAGGCCGATCTGGGCCAGGGCAAACCGGTGTGCGGCGCCGAATCTGAACCCACAGGCCCGGGTGCCGTCAAAGGCTGCGTCGACACCTTCAGCGTCGGCTTCATCGACCCGGTCAACGCCTATTCCTTAAGCGACCGCGCCACCAAATACGGCCTGCTCTTCGTGGCCCTGACCTTTGTGGCCGTGGGCCTGTTCGAGTTCATGAAGCGCCTGCGCGTGCACCCGGTGCAATACCTGCTGGTGGGCAGCGCGCTGTGCATCTTCTTTTTGCTGCTGGTCTCCCTCAGTGAACACCTGCCCTTCAACCTGTCCTACGCGGTGGCCGCCAGCGCCTGTGTGCTGCTGCTGACTTACTACGCCAGCCACATGCTGCAAGGCATCTGGCGCGGCCTGCCGTTTGGGTTGGGCATTGGCTTGTTGTACGGCCTGCTGTTCACTCTGCTGCAGCTGGAGCAGACCGCGCTGGTGGTCGGTGCAATTGCGCTGTTTGTGGTGCTGGCGGTGGTGATGGTGCTCACGCGCAAGGTGGATTGGTATGGACGGCTTGCCTTGAAGGCCGAGGCTTAAGACCCCCTACCATACGCCCAACCCAGGCCACGGCTGGGCATCCCCTTGAAAGGCGGTGTTTATGCGGTACTTTTCAGAGAAGCTTGCACGCGGCTCGGTTTGCCGGCTGGTGATGGTTTGTGTATTGGCCTTTGCGTCCTCCAGCGCGATCGCCGTCAACAAGTGTGTGGAGGCAGCGGGCAAGGTAACCTTTAGCGACCAGGCTTGCTCGCCCACGCAGTCCGCCAGCGCGGCAGGGCAAGCATCGCCCGCCAGACGCAGTTCGGCAGGTGCCGATCCGGCCACGCGCAACGCCTGCTTTGCCATGCGTGACCGCATTGCCAACCTGCTTGAAAAAGGCACAGGCAACCTGTCTGAAGCTGATTTTCGTTCACTGATTCAGCGTTTCGAATCGCAATGCGGCGAAGTAGCTGGCCAGGAAATGCGCAAGAAAGAGGCGATAGACGCTGCAGCGCAGGCACCCGTGCGGCAGGCACAAGACGCCGCACGGTGCGACATCATGCGCAAGGAATTGGCCCAGCAGCGCTTGGAGGAACAAGCTTTGGCGCGGCAGGGAACACCGCCGAACGAGGCGCAGATGCGGCAACGCGCCGCATTTGAAGCCACTGTCGCCCGAGAGTGCTGAAGCGACTGGTGCCATGGCCGCTTGGCTCGCAATTTAAAACCAAATCCGCTTCTAGCCCATGCAAATACTGCTCAAGCAGCTATCTATTCTGTAGCGGCATCGATCAAAGCCTTGGCAATTCACGAAAGACAGTGGCGCAAAGCCTCCAGCTTCTGCGCCATGACCGCAGAGTCTTTCATGGTGCGAGCCACCGCTGACGCCGCTGCGCCAGGAGCCGGTTGACCAGGGGCATAAAGTCTTCGTTGTCCATCACATTGCGCAGCATCAACTGGGCATGGGTGGCGTGGCTGCCGATCAGGCGCTGGCCGTGGGCCAGTATCTGGCTGAGCAGGGGCTGGCCCACGGTGGCCAAGTCAATCAAGTCGACCGGCCGTCCTGTGGCCAGGGTGATGTCTTCAATGAGTGCGATTTTTTGAGCTGCGCTCAGCGGCTGGTGGGCCAGGACGGCGATATCAACGTCACTGTTCACACCCGCTTGGCCACGCGCCACCGAGCGAAACAGCAGCGCGTAATGAACGTATGGGTGAGCGGCCAGCGCTTGCCGCAGTGTGTTGAGTACGGCCTCTGTGGGCGCAACGACGCCCCCTGCCGTGACGGGGGTGGGGGGGCTTACGAGCGGGCTCATGTATTGAATTATCAGCCGAGCCTCGGTTTCAAGCCAAATCAGCCACCCGCCCAGGAGAAAACTGCTCAAGCAGCTATTTATTTCGTAGCAATTTAACTGCCAGGGTGCACGTTTCATCAGCAGCTTAGTCGCTACGTCTGGAGGGAAAGCCCGTAACCCGCTACGTCCGCGCGGTTGCGCACGGCGGTCTCCATTAGCAAAGATTAATTTAATTTCACCTCTGTTTAAGGACTTATCCCGACCGGGTACCTACAGTGAATTGGCAAACACGCGCCTCAATTCAACCCCAACAAGGAATCACCCATGAAGGCATTGTCCTCATCCATTTCAGGCACCGGCAAACCACGCAAACTTCTTGCGCTCAGCCCTTTGCTGGTCTTGATGCTCGCCGCCTGCGGAGGCGACTCAGACAACACGCCAGCCCCTCCAGCGGCAACGGCAGGCACCCCGGTGCCGGCACCGGCACCTACGCCCGCCCCGGCACCGGCACCGACGCCCGCACCAACCCCGGCACCAACCCCGGCACCGACGCCTGCTCCAACCCCCGCTCCGGCACCCACGCCAGCCCCGGCACCCGCCCCCGCACCGCTGGTCACCTCGTTTTGCGCCAATTCGCCGCGCACCGCCGTGGGGGCCGACGACCCGTTTTATGTCAACTCGTGGCACCTCAAAAACACCGGCGCCACACAAACCGTTTCAGCCGCCAGCAACTCGGGGTTGGCCGGCATCGATGCCCGAGTAGAAGCCGTGCACAACGGTGGCCTGGGTTGCACCGGCAGGGGCATTACCGTGGCCATCAATGACAGCGGGCTGGAGTTGGCCCACGAAGACCTGGCCGCCAACGTGGTGGCAGGCAAGTCTTTCAACTTCAAGACCCTGACGGACGACCCCAATCCGGGCCCTCGTGAGGCGAAACTGGACCATGGCACCGGCGTTGCCGGCGTGGCCGTGGCCCGTGGCTGGAACGGCAGGGGCTCGCGTGGCACAGCACCGTTTGCTTCGGTGGTGGGCTATGTCACCGCCACCAAACCCACGGCGGAGATGGAGTATCTGGCCTTTGGCGGGCGCAGCAAGGCTGGCAGCAGCGCCCTGGTCACCCAGTTTGGCAACCGCACCGATGGCGTGGACATCTTTAACTTCAGCGCCGGGGCCGATTACGCTGATCCGCCAACGTTCCAGGATGACGACTCCATGGACGCGCAAACCGATGCGGCGCGCGTGGGATCGCAGGTGTTGCGTGCGGGCAAGGGCGCTGTGTACTTCCAATCGGCCGGCAACGGGCACAAGGAGTACGACGGTTCGCGTCGCGCAGGCGGTGCAGACCTCAGCATCAACTGCGCCACCACACTGGGTGCCGATGCGGGCACCTTGGGCACTTTTTCCAACCTGGCGGCAACCGCCTGCCAAAACTCCAACCATGAACCGGCCAACAAGCCATTCTGGTACCAGGTCGCATCCATACACAACACGGGTATGGCATCGTCTTATTCCACCAGCGGAGCGGTCAACTGGATCACGGGCTTTGGCGGCGAAAACGGGATGACCGAAGGAGCGGCCATCATCTCCACCGACAACAGCAGTTGCACCAGCGGCGGCAATAACGTCAATAACGCCGACAAAACCACGATTGAAGCCATCGTGGGTTTCGTCACCAGGATCATTGCCGACTTGTTTGGGGCCAACCCCAATGACCCCAACTGCAACTACACCGGGCGTATGAACGGCACCTCGGCCTCCGCGCCCAGCGTGTCGGGCGTGGCGGCGCTGATGCTGGAGTCCAACCCCAACCTGAATTGGCGCGACGTGGGCTTCATCCTGGCCAAGACGGCGCGCAAGGTTGATGCCGATATTGCGACCGGTTCGCGCGCCCCCAACTTTGTTGCCAATGGCGGTGCGGCCACTTTGGCGCTGGATTTGCCGTGGCAAACCAACTCGGCCGGCTTCAACTTTCAAAATCGATATGGTTTTGGCTTGGTTGATGCCACCGCAGCCGTGAACCTGGCGCAAAACTACACAGCACCTGCGGGGCGACGTGCCACCGATCTGGTGCGCCCGGTCACCGGCGCGTTGACCACGACACCGGTTGGCACGCAATACACCCGCACGGAGCGCCAGGTGCAGTTTGCGGCAGCTGGGGCTGTGTCGGGAATGATGCGCGCCGACATCAACCTGACCAACTCGTTGGCCACGCCGCTGAACCCGGGCATGCTGCAATTTGAACTGGTCAACAACACCACCGGTCAAGCCTCCATCTTGATGCCCGCTTTCAGCGGTTGGTATGTAGGCGGCAAAACAGACCCGATCCCGGCCAACGGTGTTCGCGCCTTCCGCTTTCATACCAATGCGTTTTATGGCGACAGCCTGGCCGGCAATTTCACGGTGCGGGTGACCCATGTGGGCGGCGGCGTATCGTTCACCTCCAGCTTGACTTCTTTCAGCATGTGATGGCTTGAACCTGTAGCTCCGCGGTGTGGTGTTGCACGCGCAACACCACACAGGCACCCGTTTTCGAGTGACGTTGCAGCCGGTGCCTTTTCTTGCAATGGCTGTCCGAGGGAATTTTCATGAACAAATCAATAGGGTCTGCTGTCACCGTTGTTGCGCTTGGCGTTGTGGGCTTGCTCTGGTTTCAGTCCGCCCAGGTGTCCAGTACCACCCCACCATCGCCGCCCACCGCTCCCACGCTTGCTCAACTGGCGCCACCAGCGTCTGGCACCGCGGCAGCAACACCCGCCGTGGCATCTGGTTTGGGGCTCAAGCCAGCAGCGGCCAGTTCTGCCACGCAACCCGTGGGCTCGGTGATTGCGCACAGCCTGAGCGCTTCAACATCGGATACCCGTGCGCCATGGGTTCGCAACCCGCCCAACTACGAACTGACCCGCGTGCTCCAGGGTGACCAGGCCGTGCGTTACGACGGCCGCGCCCGTACCGTTATGGGCACCCGCGCTGCCGGCACCAAAGAAGCCCCCGATCAAGCCTTGCTGCTGGTGCGGGATGAAGAAAGCGGCCAGGTGGACTACTTTCAGTCGGGACTGCAATTCAAGCTCAAGCCCGGCAGCGACCTGGAAGCCTTTATCAAAGAGCGCAGCAACATGGTCAAGCTGTTTGCCAACGCGGATTACGCCACCGTCACGGTGGACGCGGCGCGCATTGCGGCCGAGTTCACGGCCTTGCAAAATGACCCTCGGGTTGCCTACGTGGGATTTCTCAAAACCAAGGCGCCCGCGGCTTTGCGGTAACCGTCCAAGGGCCTGGCACTGCCAAGCCAATTCGGCACCGGTACCCTGGGCCGTGGCGTCTCAGTGACCCTGCTGAAATACGTGCAAGGCACAATAACCAATTTGGATTATTGGACTTTGGGTGCGTTTTGGCTGCCAGTTACCAGTTTGATGATTTTGAGTTTGATGCCGCCAGCCGCTTGCTGATGCGGGGCGGTACGCCGCAAGAGCTGGGGGCCCGCGCGTTTGACCTGCTGGCCTATTTGCTGGCGTGCCGCGACCGTGTGGTTCCCCGCAGCGAGTTGATGGACAAGGTGTGGCCCGACCTGGTGGTGGCTGACAACAACCTCACCGTGCAGGTATTTGCGTTGCGCCAATTGCTGGGCACCCATGCCATTAAAAATGTGCCACGGCGCGGCTACCAGTTTGCGCTACCGGTTCTGCATGCGGTAAAGCCCATAGCGCCACCGTCTGCGCCGTCTGCTGTTGAGCCCCCTCAATTCACCCTGCAGGTTCATGCGCTGGGCGCTGGCGTGGACTTGTCGCTGCCGGGCAAACCGTCCATTGCCGTGCTGCCGTTTTTGAACTTGAGCGGCGATGTGCAGCAAGACTATTTTGCCGATGGCATGTGTGAGGACATCACCACCGAGTTGTCGCGCTTTCAGGCGCTGTTTGTGATCGCCCGCAATTCCGCTTTCAGCTACAAGGGCCGCGCGGTGGATGTGCGCACCGTGGCGCGCGAGCTGGGCGTGCGCTACGTGGTTGAGGGCAGCGTGCGCCGCGCCAACAACCGGGTGCGGGTAACGGTGCAGCTGATTGACGCGGTATCGGGCACCCACCTGTGGGCCGAAAAATATGACCGGGTGCTGCTGGACATGTTTGATTTGCAGGAAGAGGTCACCCAGAGCATCGTGGGCGCGGTGGCACCGCAAATTCATGCGGCGGAGCAAAACAAGGCACGCCGCGTTCGTCCGGGCAATCTGGGTGCGCACGACCTGGCGATGCGGGCCAACGCCGACAGCCTGGATGCACTGCGCCGCAATGACAGCACCCTGTGGCAGCAAGCCCTGGGCGAGGCCCGTCAGGCTTTGGCCATGGATCCACAAAACGTGTTGGCCCTGACCGTTGTGGCCGAACTGATGGCCCGTTTTGTGGGCACACCGCAGTTTGACGAAACAAGCCTGAGCGACCACTGGAAAGAGGGCGTGGCCGCTGCCAGGCAGGCCATTGATCTGGATCCATCGGCCGGCGCAGCACACCACTGGATGGGGCTGCTGCTGGCGTTTGGCGGGTTTTATGACGATGGCCGGGCCATGGCCCGCCGCGGCCTGGAGCTGAACCCCAACGATGCACTGGCCTACAGCAACCTGGCATATGTGGAGCTGTGGGCCAACTGTCCTCAAGTGGCGATGGCCCTTCAAGCACAGGCCCTTCGATTGAGCCCGCGTGACCCGAGCCGTTACGCTTTTTTCGCATGCTGCAGCCTGGCGTACTTTCAACTCAAAGACTACGCCCAAGCCCTGAAGTTGGCCAAACTGGCAGTGAGCGAAGCGCCCCATTCACCTGCCGCGCATGTGGCATTGACCGTGGCGGCCGTGTACGCCGAGGCATTTGACCTGGTGGCCACATCGTTTGCGTTTTTGCAAACCCACAGCCCCGGTTATGTGCGGTTGGTGTCGTCTGGCAACACCACCTTTGGCAACGCGGATTCACGTCAGCGCGCCGTTTTGGGGCTTCAAATTGCGGCCCGGTTCGTCACCGCGCAGCGCGAGAAGCCGTCATCGGCCCGAACGGACGACGTGCATGTCATCGAGTCGGATTGATCGCAGCGCAGCTATTTATTTCGTATCAATTTAAGCACCTGATTGCTCGTGGTGCGCAGCCGCTGCGCCAGGGCTTTGCAACGGTCACCGGGGCTCACCCGCTCGCTTCACACACCAGTTTTCACGCCAAATAACCCACCAGCCCAAATAAATACTGCTCAAGCAGCTATTTATTTCGTAGCAACTTCAGCACCTGGTTGCTCGTGTTGCGCAGCCGCTGCGCCAGCAGCTGGGTGAGTTTGACCAGCAGCTTGGCCGCGACTTGCGGGTGATGGGCAATCAGGGTGGCGACTGCTGCGCGGGTGAGCACGGCGGCTTCTACCGGGGTGATGGCGATGCAGCTGGCGTAGCGGGGTTCTTTGTCCAGCATGGACATTTCACCGAGCACCGCGCCTTCTTTGACCACGCCCAGGCGGGTGATCTCGGTGTCGCTACCCTGCTGGCGTTTGACCACATCGACGGTGCCGCTGATGAGCAGCATCATCCAGTCGTTGATGCGGCCTTCCTCTATCAGTACCTGGCCGGGCTGGGCGCTGACGCGGTGCAAGGCGCTGCCCAGCACGGCGGCTTCTGCGGGAGTGAAGTCGTCCAGCAGGGGCGAGTGGGCCAGCAGGTCGGGGCGGCTGGCCAGGGCCTCGCAGGGGCCCAGCCATTGCAGGTGGGCCAGGTCGCGCTGCGCGCCAGAGATGGCGTTGGGCGCTGGCGTCCGCTGTGGCCCTGCTAGCGAATCTGGGCCAGCCACTGGTCAATCTCCAGCGCCGCGGCATCCACGGCTGCGGCCAGGGCTTGGGTGCCGCCCGCTGCGTCGGGCGTGGTGGCTGGGCGCTGCAACACCAGCGCGCGTTGGGCCAGCAGCTTGTCGCCCAGCGCGCTGTGCTCCAGCACGGTGGCGCGCAGGCGCAACAGGCCACGGCTTTCGCCGGGGCTGGAAAACACGTGGCTGAACTCTTCCAGCTCCACGCGCAGCAGCAGCGGCTCGGGCAGGGGCCGCTGGCTGCGGGCCAGGGCAACGTCGTCGTTCATGCCCAGCACGCTGCGCCGCTGGCCCAGCACCTCGCGCAGGCGCTGCTGCACCAGTTGCACGGGTGAGGTGCTCCAGCGGGCCTGGGCATAGGGGCGCAGCTCCTGGGTGTTGGCGTAGCTCAGGCGGTAGAGCACGGCGGGGGTGTCCAGCGCGGCGTTGGCCTGGATGTCGCCCAGCACCAGCGGTGCCAGGGTGGTGGCAACGGTGGCAGCGCTCACAGGGCCGGGGCCAAAGTCATAGACGGTGGGGCGGCTGGGTTTGTCGACCAGGGTGGAGCAGGCGGACAGGGCCAGCGCAAAGCCAAAAGGCAGTAGTTTTAAGCCAAACAGGGCTGTAGCCCTAATGAATACTGCTGAAGCAGCTATGTAAACAATAGCAAAAAAGGGTTTCATGGTAGAACTCATACAAACTGGCGGTTGGCCCCTTCCCCCGCTGGGGGAAGAAGCAAAGTCAGCCGTTTGGCTTGAGCCGTGCGTAGGCTTCATGGACGGCTCCCCGGTGGTGTGAATCCCGGCTCGCCGGGGCCCGGCTGCATCGGGCCGTTGCCAAAAATCAGGCCTTGCGGGTTGTCGCTGAGGCTGCCGACGGTGCGGCCGGTTTGTACGGCGGCTTTGGTGGTGGCGTCCAGCGCGCGGTTCATCCGGGGAATGGTTTGCAAATTGAATCCGTCGGCGGCAGCGGTGACGGACTGGGTGGCGGTGCGCATGTCGTCCAGTGTGCCTTGGGGGTCTGAAAAGCGCTTCATGGTGGTGCTCACGTCACCGGCGGTCTGGCCCACTTGCTCGCTGGTGGTTTGCAAGCCGCGCATGGCTTTGCTGGCGTCCGCTGCCAGCGGGGGCACGGCCGCCAGCGCGGGGTTCAGCCGGCTCACGATGGTGGTGTCCAGGCGGGTGACGAGTTTTTCGGTGCTCTGCGCGGTGAGTTTGACGCTGTCAGCGGTTTGGCTGATGTTGTCCAGCGCGGCCGAAAAGCGCTGCTGGTTGGCAGTGTCCAGCACGGCGTTGAGCTTGATGGCGATTTGCTCCGACTTTTCCAGCAGCGACTCGCCGCGCGCGGCCAGCTTGGTCAGCAAGCCTTGCTTGAGCGGCAAGCGCGGCGGCTTGGCATCGTTGTGTCTGAGAACCGGTGCGGTGGCGGCATTTGGCTGGCCGGTGTCGTCCAGCTGCACAAAGGCCAGGCCGGTCACGCCCTGAAAGTCCAGCGTGGCAAAGGTGGCCTGGGTCAGCGGGGTTTTTTCGTCGATGTCCAGTTGCAAAAGAATATTGCCATTGGTTTGCGGGTCAAAGCCGATGGACACCACCTTGCCCACATCGACCCCGCGAAAGCGCACCGGGGCCTGCGGCTGCAAGCCACTGACCGACTCGCGGGTGGAAATTTCATAGCGGTGCGGCTTGCCTGATTCGGTGCCCAGCCACAGCGCCAACAGGCCCAGCAAAGCGGCAGCAACGAGCACAAAGAGACCGGCGGCGAGGGCGTGGGCTTTGTTTTCCATATATATCTATCTCTTGATCATTCGAAGCACGGGTTTTTGAACGCAGAGGACGCGAAGGTTACGCAGAGAACGCAGAAGAAAACCAAAGACAATTCGATTTTTCTCTTTTTGTATTCTTTCGCGTCCTCTGCGAAACCTTTGCGTCCTCTGCGTTCAAAAAAATCCGCAGCACTACCAAACACTAAACAACAAACGGGTACTCCCGCAGCAACTCCATCGCCCGCTGCCCCCGTTCACCCAGGAAAAACTCGTGGATGAAGGGGTGGTTAAAGGCCACCACGTCCAGCGGTGGGGCGTTGATGATGACTCTTTTTTCGGCCAGTACGGCCACGCGGGTGGACAGCTCGAACAGGGTGTCCAGGTCGTGCGTGACCATCACCACCGTCAGCTCCAGGTCGCGGTGCAGGCTGCGCAGCAGGGTGACGAAGCCGTCAGACGCTTGCGGGTCCAGGCCGGCGGTGGGTTCATCGAGCAGCAGCAGCGGCGGGTCCATGATGAGGGCGCGCGCCAGGGCGACGCGCTTGATCATGCCGCCCGATAGATCGGCGGGCATTTTGGCGGCGTCTTCGGGTTTGAGACCGACCATTTGCAGCTTGACCATCGCGGCATCGCGAATCAGTTTTTTGGGCAGTGTTTTCAGCTCGCGCAGGGGAAAGGCAATGTTTTCCAGCACGCTGAAGGCCGAGAACAAAGCCCCATGCTGAAACAACATGCCCACCCGGCTGGCCGCGCCTTTCACTGCGCCCTGCGTCACGGGCTCGCCCAGCACCGTGATCTGCCCTTTGGTGGGCACTTCCAGCCCCAACATCTGGCGCAGCAGCACGGTTTTTCCGGTGCCGGAGCCGCCCACCAATGACAGCACCTGGCCCTTTTCGATTTGCAGCGACAGCTCCCGGTGCACCACAAATTCTTTAGTGGGAGTTTTAAAGACCGTTGACAGGCCCTGGATGTCAACGATGAGATTGGGTTTCGTCATATACCCACGTCCTTGAACAAGACGGCAAACAGGGCATCGACCAGAATCACCATGGTGATGGCGGTGACCACCGAAGCGGTGGTGCCCTCGCCCAGGCTTTGCGTATCGGGCTTCACGCGCAGGCCAAAGTGGCAACCCACCAACGCAATCAACACGCCAAACACGATGGACTTGCCGGTGGCCAGCACCAGGTTGCTGACTTGCACGGCTTTGGGCAGCGCATTGATGAAGTAGGCAGGGCTGACATCGACCACCAGGTCGGCCGCCAACATGCCGCCCGTGAGCGCGGCCAGCGAGGTCCAGGCACTGACCAGGGGCATGGCAATGGCCAGGGCCATGGCGCGCGGCAGCACCAGGCGAAAGCTGTGCGAAATGCCCATCACACGCATCGCGTCCAGCTCGTCGGTCACGCGCATCACGCCAATCTGCGCCGTGATGGCCGAGCCCGATCGCCCCGCCAGCAAGATCGCCGCCAGTACCGGCCCCAGCTCGCGAATGATGGACAGGCCCAGGATGGGCACGATGAAGGCATTGGCACCAAAGGCCTTGAGCTGCTGGCTGGTCAGGTAGGCCAGCACCACACCGATCAAAAAACCCACCAGCGCGGTGATCGGCAGCGCGGTGGCACCAATGCGGTAAATATGGCCCGAAAAATCGCGCCACGGGCCTTCGTGCGGCGCGCGGGCCAGCTGCGCCAGGTTCAACACCAGCTGGCCGATCAGGCCCACAAAGCCCTTGAGGTGATCCAGCAAGTGCATGAGTAAGGCGCCCAGGGCCAGCAGGCGCTGAACCAGCGTGCGGCGCAGGGGTGCGGGCTGCGCACCGCTGAACTGGGCCACCCGCGCCAGCACGGCTTGCTGAGCCGACGATGCGTTCAGCTGCGCGGGCCATGCCTGGTTCCAGTGCGACCACAGCAACTGCGCGCCCACATGATCCAACTGCTCAATGGCCGTCAGGTCCCAGGCGGTGGCGTGACCGCGCAGGCCGCGCTGGGCTGATACAAACACGCCATCGAGTGCAAACTGCGCAGCCGTCCAGCGGCCAGACAACCGGGCGGTTTGCTGGCTGATGTCTACGCGCGGCAGAACGGTTGACGGGTCGTTGGGCATGGTGGCAATGGGGTCTTGCCATCGTACCTGTTGGCGCACCCTACCGGGGTGGGGTGTGCGGGCGGGTATAAATGTAAAAACACCCAGAAAGAGACCGTGCATGACCGATACCGAGCACCCCGAAGAACTGTTGGTCGAAACCCGTGGCCCCTCGCTGTGGCTCACCATCAACCGCGAAGCCCGCCGCAACGCCATGAGCCATGCCGTGCTGGCCGGCATGGCACAAGCGATAGAAGCGGCGCAGGCCAACCGTTCGGTGCGCGCCATCGTGGTCACCGGCACTGGCAGCAAGGCCTTTTGCGCCGGGGCTGATTTGCAATCGTCCAAGGCTTTCACCACCGACTACTCAGAGCCGCAGGGGCATCTCGCCCGCGTGCTGCGCGTGGCCAAAGCCAGCAACGTGCCGCTGATTGCGCGGGTCAACGGCGCGTGCATGGCCGGCGGCATGGGGCTCTTGTCGATGTGCGACATGGCGGTGGCGGCCAGCCATGCGGTTTTTGGTTTGCCCGAGGTGAAAGTGGGCGTGTTTCCGGCCCAGGTGCTGTCGGTGTTGCAGCACCTGGTGCCGCGCCGCAAGCTGGCCGAGATGTGTTTGACGGGTGAGCCACTGACCAGCGCGCAGGCTTTGGAATATGGCCTGGTGAACTATGTGGATGACGATGTGGACGCCAAGCTGCAATGGCTACTGGACCGCTTGCTGGACAAGTCCCCGGCCGCGATTCGCCGGGGCCTGTACACGATGAAGAAGATTGAGGCGATGGCATTTGACGAAAGCATGAGCTTCACCGAAAGCCAGATTGCGCTGTTCACCTTGACCGAGGATGCAAAAGAAGGCCAGGCGGCATTTCAGGAAAAGCGCAAACCGGTGTGGAAGGGGCAGTGATGGGCAAAGTGATCCGTATCGGTGGGGCATCGGGCTTCTGGGGCGACAGCAGCGTCGGCGCGCCGCAACTGGTGGCCGCCGGTGTGGACTACCTGGTGTTTGACTACCTGGCCGAACTCACCATGTCCATCCTGGCCGCCGCCCGCGCCAAAAACCCCGATCTGGGCTACGCCACCGACTTCGTGTCGGTGACCATGAAAACCATCTTGAAAGACGTGGCCGCCCAAGGCATCAAAGTCATCAGCAACGCCGGTGGCGTGAACCCCCGTGCCTGCGCAAAAGCCATTGAGGCGCTTGCCGCAGAACAGGGCGTGCAAATCAAGGTAGCCGTGGTGCTGGGCGACGACGTTCTCCCCCAGATCCAACAATTGGGGTCAGATCACAATTATCACGATGCGGAAAATGCACGACCGCCTGGCAAACTGCTCACTGCCAACGCCTACCTGGGTGCCGCGCCGATTGCGCAAGCCTTGGCCGACGGCGCGCAGATCGTGATCACCGGCCGCTGCGTGGACAGCGCGGTCACCCTGGGCGCGCTGGTACATGAATTTGGCTGGGCCTGGGACGACTTTGACCGCCTGGCCCAGGGTAGCCTGGCTGGCCACATCATTGAATGCGGCTGCCAGGCCACGGGCGGCCTGCACACCGACTGGCACGACGTGCCCGACTGGCCGCACATCGGCTACCCCATCATCGAATGCAGCGAAGGCGGCAGTTTTGTGGTGACCAAACCGCCCGGCACCGGTGGCCTGGTGAATTGCGCGGTGGTGGCTGAGCAGATGTTGTATGAGATTGGCGACCCGGCGAACTACCTGCTGCCCGATGTGGTGTGTGACTTCACGCAGGTGCAGCTGCTACAAGTAAGTGAGCATGTTGTGCAGGTTTCACATGGGCGAGGGAAGGTTTCGAGCCCTGACTTCAAGGTATCGGCCACCTACATGGACGGCTTTCGCTGCACGGCGCAGCTGACCATTGTGGGCACCGACGCCGCCCTGAAGGCTCGCCGAACCGGCGAAGCCATCCTGGTTCGCACCCGCGATCTGTTTTTAAGGCATGGCCTGGTTGATTACAGCCGCACGCACATCGAGGTGCTGGGCAGCGAGCTGGGCAACTTCGGCCCCCATGCCCGCACGCAAGGCGTGCGCGAGGTGGTGCTGCAACTGGCGGTGATGCACCCGCAAAAAGCCGCGCTGGAGCTGTTTGCCCGCGAGATTGCACCCGCCGGCACCAGCTGGTCGCCCGGCACCACGGGCGCTTCGGGCCGACCCAATGTGTCGCCGTGCATCAAGCAGTGGTCGTTTTTGCTTGATAAGGAGAAAGTGGCGCCGGTCGTAGAAATGGACGGTCGAGAACTCACGGTTGGAGCACCTCAAAAATTGGGGTCAGATCACAATTTCGCTCCCACACCTTCGACAACCCACCCAGCCAGCGCGAATTTGTGCTCTGACCCCAATTTGTCTCCACCGGCGACTACAAAACAAACCACACAAGAAGTCCCCCTTATCCACCTGGCCTACGCCCGCAGCGGCGACAAGGGCAACACATCCAACATCGGCGTCATCGCCCGTCGCCCCGAATTCCTGGCCACCTTGCGCGAGCAGCTCACCGAGCAAAAAGTAGGTGCCTTTCTGGCCCATCTGGTGCAGGGAAAAGTTACCCGCTACGACGTGCCTGGCATTCACGCCATGAACTTCGTCTGCGAGCAAGCGCTGGACGGCGGCGGCATGGCCAGCCTGCGCAACGACCCGCTAGGCAAGGGCATGGCGCAAATTCTGTTGACAATGCCGGTATTGATCCCCCGTAATTTGCTACAAAATATATAGCTGCTTGAGCAGTATTTATAAGGGCTAGGGCCCATTTTTCCTGTAAATCCCGAAGAAAGCACCCCATGACCACGCCACAAGCCATCGATCACTTCATTCAGGGCGCACGCACCCCCGGCACCAGCACCCGCCAGCAAGACGTCTTCAACCCCGCCACGGGCCAGGTTACCGGCTACGTGGCCCTGGCCAACACCGCCGATGTGAACGCCGCCGTGGCGTCTGCCCACGCCGCCTTCCCCGCCTGGGCTGACACGCCGCCCATCCGCCGCGCGCGCGTGATGTTCAAGTTCCTGGAGCTGCTCAACATCCGCAAAGACGACCTGGCCCGCGCCATCACCGCCGAACACGGCAAGGTGTTCACCGACGCGCAGGGCGAGGTCACGCGCGGCATCGACATCGTGGAATTTGCCTGCGGCATTCCGCAGCTGCTCAAAGGCCAGTACACCGACCAGGTGTCCACCGGCATCGACAACTGGACGATGCGCCAGCCGCTCGGCGTGGTGGCAGGCATCACGCCGTTTAACTTCCCAGTGATGGTGCCGATGTGGATGTTCCCGGTGGCCATTGCCGCGGGCAACACCTTTGTGCTCAAACCCAGCCCACTGGACCCCAGCTGCTCGTTGATGATGGCTGACTTGCTCAAACAAGCGGGCTTGCCTGACGGCGTGTTCAACGTGGTGCAGGGCGACAAAGACGCGGTAGACGCGCTGCTGGAACACCCCGACGTGAAAGCCATCTCCTTCGTGGGCTCCACGCCCATCGCGCAAAAAATCTACGAAACCGGCGCCCGCCACGGCAAGCGCGTGCAGGCCCTGGGCGGCGCGAAAAACCACATGGTGGTGATGCCCGATGCCGACCTGGACCAGGCGGTGGACGCGCTGATCGGCAGTGCATTTGGCTCTGCCGGCGAGCGCTGCATGGCGATCAGCCTGGCCGTGCTGGTGGGCGATGCCGCCGACAAAATCGTGCCGCTGCTAGCCCAGCGCACGCGCGAGCTGAAGATCAAAAACGGCGTCGAGTTAGACGCTGAAATGGGCCCGATCATCAGCCGCGTGGCGCAGCAGCGCATCAGCGGCTACGTGGGCATTGGCAAAGACGAAGGCGCGCAGCTGGTGGTCGATGGCCGTGAGTTTGCTGCGGCCAAAGCGGGTGCGGGCACAGAGAACGGTTTCTGGATCGGCGGCAGCCTGTTTGACCATGTCACGCCCGAGATGAAAATCTACAAAGAAGAAATCTTCGGCCCCGTGCTCGGCTGCGTGCGCGTGAAAGACTTTGCCGCCGCCATCGACCTCATCAACAGCCACGAATACGGCAACGGCGTGAGCTGCTTCACCCGCGACGGCAACGTCGCCCGCGAATTTTCACGTCGCGTGCAGGTCGGTATGGTCGGCATCAACGTCCCCATCCCCGTGCCCATGGCCTGGCACGGCTTTGGCGGCTGGAAAAAGAGCCTGTTTGGCGACATGCACGCCTACGGCGAAGAAGGCGTGCGCTTTTACACCAAGCAAAAAAGTATCATGCAGCGCTGGCCGGAGAGCATTGGCAAGGGGGCGGAGTTTGTGATGCCGACGGCCAAGTAGCCGTCCCTGCAGCCAGCGGCCGCTGCGCGGCAAGTCAGCCGGTTAAGCCCTGGGCAATCCCGGACCGGGTCGCGTTTGAAGCGCATCCGTTCTGCGGCAAAATCTGAAGAGTAACCATTTGAAGCATTGCGCTCTTTTTGTTGCTTGATGTTACGCCTGTAGCTGGCTGTCCATTTGTCGTTCGCGGCGATGTCTGAGCAAAGCGACGGCGTTTGGCCTCTCCGCCTTGCCTGCGACGCCCTTGAAAAATGACAGATCGAGACACGCAAGCCCACGTATCAGGCAACCCACCGGGTGCCACAAACTACCCCGGCGTTGACCTGCTGCGCGCGCTGGCCGCCAGCTTGGTGTTGGTCTACCACATTGCGCAACTGGGCAAATTCAACGGCCTGCCAGACCATGCACTGGCGAGGATTTTTACCGCCTACGGCTGGATCGGCGTGGATCTGTTTCTGGTCATCAGTGGTTTTGTGATCGCGCTGTCCGCTTTCTCGGGCGTGGCACGGCACGGTGCACAGTTCCGTCGGCCGTTTGCCGCTCGACGGCTGGCACGCATCGTTCCGCTGTACCTGGTGACCTGCGTCCTGTTTGTGGTGCTGCTCAAGCCCCACTACCTGTTCATCCCCAAGCCCGCCTTGCTGGCCCATATTGGCAGCCACCTGCTGTTTGTGCACAACCTGATGCCGTCCACCCATGGCTCGATCAACGGGCCGACTTGGTCAGTGGGTTTGGAGATGCAGTTTTACCTGGTCATGATGTGGCTGGCACCGTGGTTGGCTCGTAGCAAGGCCTGGCGTGTGCTGCTGGTTGCTTTGCTGGTGGGTGCGGGCTGGCGGTTTTTAACCACGCTGGTCTGGGTTCCGGGTGAAGCGACCGTCGCGACACAGTTCGTATTTCTGACCCAACTGCCCGGCACCATCGATCAGTTTGCACTGGGCATTGCGCTGGCCCTGGCCGTGACCCAGCGCAATGCGTTTGCCACACGTTTTCTAACGGTGAACTGGCGAACCTTTGTGGGCTGGTCGTTGGTCAGCCTGGTACTGCTGTCACTGGCAATGTGGCTGGTTCGCCACTACAGCTACTGGACCAGCACCAGCATGCTGGTGGGCTGGCGCCCCTTACTGGGCGCGGGGTTTGCCGCCTTGTTGGCTGCTGTTGTGACCTTGCCAATAGCCGGCATCCGGCTGTTTGCACCGCTGCGCTACCTGGGCACCATCAGCTACGGCGTCTACTTGTGGCACATGCTGGTCATCATCAGTGTGAACAGCTGGGTGCCCGATATCGGGGGCAGGCGCTTCGCGCTGACCGTGGTCGCGTGCACGCTGCTGCTGGCTTCTCTCAGCTGGCACCTGCTGGAAAAGCCCAACATCAGGTACTACAAGCGCTGATGCCGTGCCGTCGGGTACTGTGTCTGCGCTCATACAATCAAACGCCCCCATGACCCACCCCATCTTCGACTACATCATCATCGGCGCTGGCACCGCCGGTTGCCTGCTGGCCAACCGCTTGAGTGCTGACAAAACCAAGCGGGTTTTGTTGATTGAGGCGGGGGGCAAAGACGATTACCACTGGATTCATATTCCGGTGGGCTACCTGTATTGCATTGGTAACCCGCGCACCGACTGGCTTTACAACACCGAGCCCGCTGCGGGTTTGAATGGGCGCAGCCTGAAATACCCGCGTGGCAAGACGCTGGGCGGCTGCAGCAGCATCAACGGCATGATTTACATGCGCGGCCAGGCGCGCGACTATGACCACTGGGCGCAGCTCACGGGTGATGCGCAGTGGCGCTGGGACGCGGTGCTGCCAGATTTCAAGCGACACGAAAGTCACTACAAATTGGATAGCACGTCGAGCTCGCCAGATGTGCACGTGAATCCATTTCATGGCTCAAAGGGCGAATGGCGGGTGGAAAAACAGCGGCTGCGCTGGCAGGTGCTGGATGCGTTTGCGCAGGCGGCCAGTCAAGCGGGTATTGCGGCCACCGACGATTTCAACCGGGGCGACAACGAGGGTGTGGGCTACTTTGAGGTGAACCAACGCGATGGCTGGCGCTGGAACACGGCCAAGGCGTTTTTGCGCCCCACCTGCTACGGCCGGCCCAACTTTGAAATGTGGACGCGCGCGCAGGTCAGCCGCCTGCTGTTTGAAACCGGTGCTGACGGCCAGCGCCGCTGCACCGGTGCCCAGGTGTGGACCGGCACCGAGATGCTGGATGTGCAGGCACGCCTGGAGACTTTGCTGTGTGCGGGCAGCATCGGCTCGCCGCACATCTTGCAGCTGTCGGGCATTGGCCCAGCGGCCTTGCTGCAACAACACGGCGTAGCCGTGCTGCAAGACACGCCGGGTGTGGGTGCCAATTTGCAGGATCATTTGCAGATCCGCGCGGTGTACCAGGTGCAGGGCGTGCCCACGCTGAACACCCTGGCCAGCTCCTGGTGGGGCAAGGCCAAAATTGGTCTGGAGTTCGCAGCCAGGCGCACAGGGCCGATGAGCATGGCACCCTCGCAGCTGGGCGCATTCACCCGCAGCAGCGCCGACCAGGCACACCCCAACATCCAGTTTCACGTGCAGCCACTCAGCCTGGACGCCTTTGGCCAGCCGCTGCACAGCTTCAACGCCTTCACCGCCAGCGTGTGCAATTTGAACCCCACCAGCCGGGGCACGGTGCAGCTGAAAAGCGGCAAGTTTGACGATGCACCTGCGATTGCCCCTAACTACCTGAGCACAGCCGAAGACCGCCAGGTGGCCGCCGATTCATTGCGCGTGACGCGTCGCATCGTGGCCCAGCCGGCGCTTGCGGCCTATCAGCCGCGCGAGTACAAACCGGGCGCACAGTTTGAGTCAGACGAGGACCTGGCCAGGCTGGCCGGCGACATTGCCACCACGATTTTTCACCCGGTGGGCACCACCAAAATGGGTGCCGACGGCGATGCGCTGGCGGTACTGGACTCGCAGTTTCGCGTGCGCGGCATCAAAGACCTGCGCGTGGTCGATGCGGGTGCCATGCCCACCATTACCAGCGGCAACACCAATTCGCCCACCTTGATGATGGCCGAAAAGGCCGCGCAGTGGATCAAACAGGTGCAGACTTCACAGGGAAAATCCTGATGCACCAAGCGTGTGCACTCTTTAGAGTTGCCGTCAACAACAGCCCGGTCATCCGCCGGGTTTGTTGAGGAGCCGAGGAGACAAGACATGGAAAAAAGCGCTGGTGATCCCAGCGCTTTTTTTTGCGCTATGCCAGTGATCTGGCAGCCTGTGGGCTCAGCACAAAGCCAAATTGGTGCGGCAAATTGGCCCGCTGCGCATGGGTAAGCGTCCATAGGCTCTGCTCGATCGCATCCGCCGCCAGGCCCACGTCCTGGGTGTGCACCAGGCCCAAACCCAGCTCGGTGTGCAGGTACACAAAGCCATCTTCATCCACCACACAGCTGTGCACCACGGCGCGCTGGCCGATGTGACTGGTGGGTGCAAATTGCGCGTCCAGCCGCCAGATCAAAGGCGTGGCTGCCAGCTCTACATACACCCGCTGCGGGCCGTTTTGAAAATACCACTGGCCTGCGGTTGCGCCCTGGGTCTCTGCCTGGTAGTTGCGGGCGATGAAGTCAATCAGCTTGTCGTGGCGCAGCAGCGAGCCTTTGCTGAGCGCAAACGGCCCGGCTGCCTGCGCCGCGTCGTCGCGCATGTACCAGTTGCCACGCGCATCCAGCCCCAGCCAGCCGTAGCAGTGAGGCACCGTGGGCCACTTGGCCATGGCGGCTTTGACGATGTCATCCATGCGTTGATTGTGCAGCTTGTGCATGCGGTGCGAGCCAGTCGCACACGGCATCGGGCATGGCATACACATGGCCGGGCAATGCGCCCGCCGGAAAGCCCACATGCCCGCCCTGCGCAGGCTGCCACAGCGTGAGCCAGTGCGTGGGCTGCGCAGGCAAGCTGCTGGCGGGCATGAAGGGGTCGTTGCGCGCGTTCAGCGCCAGTGCGGGCACGCGGATGCGGTGCAGGTGAGGCTTGGCGGAGGCGCGTTGCCAGTAGTCCGCCGTGTCTTTGAAGCCGTGCAGTGGGGCGGTGAACACATTGTCAAACTCATACAAATCGCGCGCGGCCAGCAGGGTGTCGCGGTCAAACAGGCCGGGGTGCTGGTACCACTTGCGCAGCGCACGGGGCTTCATGGTGGCCAGAAACATGCGGGTGTAGGCCAGGCGGTTGAAGCCCCGCCCAATCTGGGCGCCGCTGGCCGCCAGGTCCAGCGGCGAACTGACGCTTGCCACCGCCTGCACCACCGCCGCTGCCGATTCGCCCATCTCGCCCGCCCAGCGCATCAAGGCATTGCCGCCCAACGAAATGCCCACCGCCAGCAAAGAGCCCGCGTGTTGGGCCCGCAGGCGCTGCAGGATCCAGCCAATCTCTTCGTAGTCTCCCGAGTGGTAGGCGCGTGGCCCCAGGTTCAGCTCTCCACTGCAACCGCGAAAGTGCGGCACCACAAAGCCCCAGCCACGTGCGGCGCATACATGGGCAAAAGCCTGTGCGTAGTGGCTGGCCGATGAGCCTTCCAGGCCGTGGAACAGCACCAGCAGCACCTTGGCGGGTTGGGCGCCCTGCATCCAGTCGACATCAATGAAGTCGTGATCGGGCGTGTTCCAGCGCTCACGGCGGTAAATCGGCGGCGCTGCACGGTGCTTTTTGCCATACAGCGCAGGCCAGATGGTTTGCAGGTTGCCACCGGGCAGCCATTTGGGCGCTACATAATTCATAGCTGGTTGAGCAATAAGTACTTGGGCGAGAGACCATTTTGACTATAAAAACGGTTTCATGCAGTCCGGATTGACCCCTTCCCCCAGCGGGGGAAGGAGCCTGATCTGTTTCCCCCGTTGGGGGAAGGAGCCGAGTGCGTCAGCTCAGAAAACCCAGATCCGTCGGGTACGCCGCGCCACCAAAATTCTTCAAATTCGGCAGCACCAGGCCCAGTTCGGTCTCGGCCACGCCAAACCACCTGGCCAGCGTCGCGGCGTATTGGTCTACTGCGGTGCTGGGCAGCAGGCGGCCCTGGCCCACGTGTTGCTGGTCTTGCGCAGCGCCCGTGTTGCCCACACTCACGGGCGGCGGGCTGCCGTAAAACGCTTTGCCTTTCACCGCGCCGCCCACCATCAGGTGGTGGCTGCCCCAGCCGTGGTCGGAGCCGTCGCCGTTGGATTGCAGGGTGCGGCCAAAGTCGCTGGCGGTGAATGCCGTCACTTTGTCGGCCACGCCCAGCTCCACGGTGGCGTTGTAAAACGCGGTCATCGCACTGCTCACGTTGGTCAGCAAGCCGGGGTGGTTGGCCAGCAGGTTGTCGTGCAAATCAAAGCCGCCCAGCGAGACGAAAAACACTTGGCGTTTGGCACCCAGCGCGTTGCGTGCGCCAATCAGGCGGGCCACAATTTTCATTTGGTCGGCCAGGCTGTTGCCCGTGGGGAATACGGTGGTGACATTGCTGCCCGCCAGGGCGCTGGTGATCTGACCTTCGGCCAGCACCGAGCGTTTGGTGACGGCGGCGTATTCGTTTTCCAGGGTCTGGCTGCGGTTGGCTTGAATGATGTCGGTCAACGCGGTTTTCACGGCGCTGGAGCCATACACATTGTTTTTCACGCCGTTGATGGGCACGGCACCGGTGGTGCTCACCTGGTATTGCAGCGCCTGCTTGCCCGCCATCAGCACCGCATTGCCTGATGCCGATATGCAGGTAAACAGCGAGTTGCTGTTGCTGCTCAGCGCCAGATCGCCGATGGTGCCGCCCCAGCCAATCGTGGAGCCTTCTGGGGACGACGATTGCCAGACCGATTGCTGGTCGTTGTGCGAAAACAGCTTGGGCGGCAGCGGGTACAGCACGCGGTTGGTGCTGGCGTACTGCGTTTTCGTCAGCGGCACGATGAGTGGGCCCACATTCAACTGCACAGCGGCCTTGCCGTTGTTGAACAGATCGGCCAGGCCGGTCATCGCGGGGTTCAGCGCGTATTGCATGCCGCCGGCCAGCGCTGTGGTGGGATTCAGCAAGGTCGGGGTCAAGGCGGTTTTGGCCAGCGCAATGCCGCTGGTGCCGCCGCGAATGGTGCTGTAGGCGTTGTAGCTGGCATCGTCGTAGCTCACCACAGTGTTGGCGTAGTCGTTGCCGCCAAACAGGAAGACGCAGACCAGGGCTTTGTAGTCGGTGGCATTGAAGGCCGCTGCTTCGCCAATGGCCGCCAGATTCAGCGCAAATGGCATGGCCGTGCCGGCCAGGGCCAGCTGGGTGGAGCGGCGCAGAAAGGCGCGGCGGGTGTGCTTGTCGGGTTGAATGAAGTTCATGATTTTTCCTTTTATCAGAGGGGACAGAGCTGAAGATCTGTCCCCAAGTAATTATTTTTGTATGAGGTATTCCGGGCTGGCCATCACCAGAAACACGGCAGCGGCGATGCGATCCAGCTTCACCGCATCGGTGCTGGTGGCGGTCACCGCGGTGGCGTTCAAGGCGTTGACGATGGTGGTTTGCGTGGCGGCGGACACCTGGCCGGCCGACAGCAGCAAGACCACTTTGCGCACCAGCGCCGGGGCATCCGTCACCAGCGGCAGCAGGTTGGCGTAGTTGGCGGTGATGTCGTAGACCTGTGCTGCACCCGCGACGTTTTGGGGCACCGTTGGGGCAGCCACCAAAATACCGTTTCGAATGGCGTTTTGCATGTAGTTCAGGTACCCCCCCACGCTGCTTTCGGTGACGATCTGAAACTCTGGCGCCACCTGCCCTGAGATGGCCAGCGCGGTCGAGGGGGGCACGTAGCCGGGCCGAAAGAAGTTGAACACCGAGGGCGCCCGCAGCGGGCTTTGGCCCAGCTGGGTGGCTGGGTTGCTGAGGTCGCCCATCTTCCAGCTGTCAGCCGCCGAGCTGATGCCAAAGCTGCGGCCCCACTGCACAAAACGAACCATGGGCTCGCGCAGCTTGCCAAAGCCGGGCTGCGTCAAGCCCGTGGTGCTGCGGGCTTCGTCGTCCAGCAGCACGGCGGCCACCATGGCTTTCATGTCGCCGCGCACGCCTGCACCGTTGTTGTTGAAAGCACTTGCCACCCGGTTCACATAGGCCGGGCTGGGGTTGCTGGTGACCAGGCGCTGGATCATCTGCTTACCAATGAAGGGGCCCACGTTGGGGTGGTTGAACAAGGTGTCCAGCGCAGTTTTCAGGGCCGCTGCGCCGGGCGTGTTGGCCGGTATGGTGGTACCTAAAAACGTGGCCGCCAGGTTGGAGTGGCGGTTGGCCAGCAGCACCATCGGAAGCCGCGTGAACTGGGTGTTGGAGACGGTTTGGCTTTCGCCCTGCGCATTGGTCACGGTGGTCGGCACGTTCTGGCTGCCGTCAAATTCATAGCCGGTGAACACCCGCGCCAGGTTGGACACATCGTCTGCGGTGTAGCTGTCCAGCCGGTTGCCGCTGGCGTCTTTTTTCTCGGTGCCATCGTTGTTTAGCTGGTACAGACCGATGGTGAACAACTGCATCACTTCGCGCGCGTAGTTTTCGTCGGGCTGGCGGCCACTGGCGTCTTCTTTCTGGTTGCCGCGGGTGTTCAAGAAAACACCCATGGCCGGGTTCAAGCTCACGCCTTCCAGCAGGGCGCGAAAGTTGCCAAATGCGTTGGCACTGAGCATGTCCCAATACGCCGCACCGGCGTGGCTGCGCCACTGCACCACGACACTGGCGATACCAATCACCATGATTTCACTGAGCGCCAGCGCCACCCGCTTGCGCACCGGATCGGGTGCCGTGAACAACTGGTTCCAGGCCATGCCGTCTGCAGGATAGGTGGCGTTGAAAAACTGGGTGCTAGCGTTCGCCTGCGCGTAGCCGCGCCGGGTCAGCCAGTCAAACCCGGTTTCACCCAGTGGCAGCGCAAACTGCTCGTTCAACCAGGCAGCAAATCCTTTGCTGCGCACCGCGGCAATGTCGGCATCGGTCGCCGAAAACTGGGCTTGCAGCAAAAAGCGGGCGGCCTGCTCTTCGGTCACACCTGCAGGGCTTGTGACCGGGGCCGGGCTGGCAGCGGGTGGCGCTGCCGGACTGGGTGTGGGCGGACTGGTTGTAGGAGTGGGGCCTGGCGTGAGGCTGGCCGCCGCCACTGTAGGTGCTGAGTCGCCACCCCCGCCGCCGCCACAGGCCGCCAACAGACTGGCGGCAAAGGCACTGAGGCCCGTGGTAGCCAGCGGCAGCGGTGGGGCGTCAATCCCTGTTGGGAGTGCTGGCTCGGGTGCCAGCGTGAGCGGGACGGATTCGGTGGTTTCAAGCATGAAAGGGCTCCTCTAAGATGTCGGAATGGGTGGGGTCAATCGTGCGCACCGCGCGTGACGGTTTCAAGCACAGCCTACCAAAGCTCGGCAAAGAATGTTTCTAAATGTTTTTCGGTTGCATACGAAAAAGCGATTGCGTGCCACGTGAAATGTCTATACGGTACAGAAAGCAGTAAAAATACTTAATACAGGGTGTCTGATGATGTGGTCTGTCTCATGGGTGGCTGTGCGCGGCAAGCCAGTTGGGCAAATTCTTCGGGAGTTGGAGTTTGAGCCCATGCCAGGGCCTCCTCATGGTGAGGATGCAAGCGTCCGGGGTGCCCTGCTGAACGACGGCTGGTACCTGGTTTATGTCGACGACAGCTGGCATGAGCAGCTAACGCCGTTTGCGCTTGAACAGCTGTCGCGACAAGACACCATCGTGCTGCATTCCGTGGTGGAAGAAGTGCAACAGATTTCATCCGTTTGCCAGTACCACGATGGGCAAGCGTCCTGGCTGGTCATGCACGATGGCGCTGTCGATCCAGAACACTTGGCGATTGCCGGCAGCGCGCCGGAGGAGTTGGACACGCTGTTGGCGTATGTGCGCCAGGAAAACATTGCCAATGGTTCTTATCAGATCCCGATTGCGCTGGGCGCTGTGTTGTGCGGTTTCGCACACAACCAGCGCGACGACCCGCCGGCCTTTGTGCCGCTCAGGGAGGTGATCTAGCCCGAACCAGCCGGACTAGCCGCAACCGTATACAAACTCGTCGCGCCCCAGCAAATACCAGACCCCGGCCAGATTGACCGCGTAGACCCGAAAGTAGGGATCCTGGCGTTGTGGGGTGTAGATGCTGTCGTGCGGCTGGCCGGTGCCCTCCCACACCACCAGGTCGGCAATGCCGTCGCCATCCAGGTCGATGGACATTTGCTCGGCAGCGCTGAAACCGGTTTCCGGCTCTGACAGCTTGATGGAGCTGGTCTTGATGGTGGCGCTGGTGCCCAGAGCCGCGCTGGGGTTGCGCAGAAACAGGCGTATCAGTGTGGGGTTGCTGCTTTGGATGTCTTGCGGGCTGTAATTCACGTTGGGGTTGAGCAGATCCACGCCCGCATCGCCAAAACGAAAACCCAGCTGGCAGCCACCGAAGGCATCTTTGTCGTCCAGTACCACGCTGTTGAGACCGCTCACACCGGCGGCCAGCTGCCCGTCGCGGGCAATCGACAGCCGCACCACAGGAGCCGTCAGTTGCACCACGGCGCGGCCGATGTCCCAGCTGCCTGCAATCTGGCTGCTGCCGTTGCGGCTGTTGGACACCCAGCGTGGGCCGGGCTGGGTCTCCAGCGTGTAGGGAATGCCCCATTTGGCGCTCAACTCACCCACGGTGGCAGCGGGCGGCGCAAAGTCGGCCATGTTTTTGAAAAACGAAGGCGCCGCCGGTGGCAGCACGATCTTGTCCAGCACATGGGCCAGCCCAGCCACCCTTCCGCTGAGCGCGCCGCCCGCAGGCGACGCAAGCGCTACGTCTGCCCCCTTGGCCGGGCGGCGGGTGGTGGCAGGGCCAGCTTGCCCGGCCAGTTTCGCCTCAAAGGCCAGTTGGCCCGGCTGCAGGAATTGCCAGGGCTGGTCGCGCTGGGCTTGCTGCTTGCTGGCTTTGCGGGCCTGCGCGATTTCGGGCTCGGCCGCCGCCCAGGCCTTTTGCACATCGCGCCAGGCCAGCAGCGGTGGTGGTGGCGCGCTTCCCGTGACACCCTGCGCCAGCCGGGCCTTCATGGCTTCAAATTCGCGTACTTTGGGGCGCTGCAAGATCGGTTGGGGCGTCGCGACAAATTCAACTGGGCGCGCTTCTTGTTCAGCGGCTTTCTGCTCGGGCGACAGGCGGGTTTGCTCCAGAAATTTGCCATAGACGAACAGGCGCAGGGGCGTGGGATCCTGCCAGAAGGCGCGTTCCAACGGGCCACCCGCGCCAGGGCCCAGCGCAGCGGTTTTGGTGCTGGCGGCTTCTGGAGTCGAGCGGCTGCCGACAATCGGCTGATCTGCGGCACGCGGCGCATCGGCGCTGCGTGCGTCCAGGCCACGTGCATCGAGACTGCGCGCATCCAGGTACTGGCAGGCGACAAAGCCCCGCTGCGCCGCCGTGACCTCGCTTTCACTCAACACCTCGCAAAACACGCCATCGGCCTGCGCCGCCACCAGTTGCACGGTTGCGTTGCGGGTCAAACGCGCCAGCACCGGCGCACGGGTCGACGGCTGCGAACGAAGGTTGACATTGGACGCATTGACCCAGCGGCGCTCGGGCGTAGCGGCAGGCACCGGGGTGGCTGGGGGCACTGGCGCAGGCGCGGCAACTGCCGCAGCACTGGCACTGCGGGCTGGTGGCACAACAGCCGCGCTGGTGGACACACCCGCAGGTGCGGTGCTGCTCAGGTACTCGCAGGCGACGAATCCGCGCTGGGCCGTCACTTGGGTTTGCACCGCGCAAAACACCAGGCCACCCGAACCGCTGTCGGTGGGAGCCGACGCCAGCAGGGTGACCGGGGTTGCTGCGCGCAGACGCATCAGCACCGGCGCGCTGGTGTTGGCCTGGGCTCGCAGGTTCACCGAGGAACCCGTGATCCACCGGGTGCTGGCTGCATCGGGCGCAGATTGCGCAAAGCCCGTGACCACACCTGCAAGGGCAGCGCCAGCGAGAAGAAACTTGAAAAGGCAGGCGCGAATGCGAAATGGCATGTCTGGTATCGGAAAAAGCGAAACAGCGGCAATGTTAAGCCGCCACACGGCAGCAGACGGCGCGCAAATTATTGCTGACCGGGTACCAGGCTGGTGCCAGATGCGGGGGACGCACCGTAGTTGTTGCTGGCCTCATCGCTGGGCTGCACAAACCAGTAAATCAGGACGATCCAGCCAATCAGGGGGATCAGGCCGATCAATTGCAGCCACCCGCTTTTGTTGATGTCGTGCAGGCGGCGCGCACCCACCGCCAGCGCAGGCAGCAGCAAGCCCAGTGTGAGCACGCCCGCCATGTCATGCAGGAAGCTGAGCACCAGACTGACAATGATCTGGAACAGAAAGAACCACCAGTACTCGGATCGTCCAGCGCGGCCCGAAAAACCCACATATTGGCTAAAACACGATTTGACCGATTGCATGAAGTCCATGGCGAAGCTCCTCGTGATAAGGGTTGTGGAAAGCAAGCCCTCAACCTCAGGTCTTGGGCGCGGCCAGTGTAGTGCGCAGACGGTGCAACAGGTGCGCAGTGGACGCATCAAGGCACGATTCATCGCCGATTTCGCCAGGCTGCAGCCGTTTGTCCAGGTGTTTGGCCAGCACCTTGCCCAGCTCCACGCCCCATTGGTCAAAGCTGTTGATGCCCCAGATGGCACCTTGTACGAACACCCGGTGCTCTTGCAGGGCGATCAGCGCGCCCAGGCTTTGCGGAGATAACTCTTCCAGCAGCAGCAGGGTGCTGGGGCGGTTGCCGGGGAAGTGTTTGTGGCCGCCCGCGTCCGCCTTGCCCTGCATCAGTGCCTGGGCTTGGGCCAGGGCGTTGGCCACGAGCTGGGTTTGCTGGGCTTTGAATTGTTCTTTTTGCTCATTATTTGATAGCTTCTTGAGCAGGTTTTGACTGGGCTGAGCGGCCAAAACGATCTCAACCGGCACCACATCAGTGCCCTGGTGCAGCATTTGAAAGTAAGCGTGCTGGCCGTTGGTGCCGGGCTCGCCCCACAGCACGGGGGCGGTGGCAAACGGCAGGGCATTGCCTTGCACATCGACCCGCTTGCCGTTGCTTTCCATCTCCAGCTGCTGCAAAAAGGCGGGCAGACGGGCCAGCGCGCTGTGATACGGCGCAATGCTGCGGCTGGTGAAGTGGTGAAAGTTGCGGTACCAGATGTCGATGAGCGCCAGGCGCACCGGCAGGTTGTGGGCCAGCGGGGCATGGCGAAAGTGCTCGTCCATGTCGTGGGCACCGGCCAGCATCGCTTTGAAAGGGTCAGGGCCAATGGCCATCGCAATCGGCAGGCCGATGGCCGACCACAGCGAGTAGCGGCCGCCCACCCAGTCCCAAAAACCAAAACAGGTGCGAATGCCGAAGGCCTGGGCGGCGGCCACGTTGGTCGTGAGCGCGGCGAAGTGCTGGTCAATATCTGTTCCGCCGTGGGCCACAAACCAGGCGCGGGCGGCCTGCGCGTTGGCCATGGTTTCGGCGGTGGTGAAGGTTTTGGAGGCGATGAGAAACAGGGTGCTGGCCGCTTTGAGCGGGCGCAGCGTGCGGGCCAACTCGTGCGGGTCGACGTTGGAGACGAAGTGCAGGCGCGGGCCGTCTGCATAGGCGTCCAGCGCCCGCACCACCATTTGCGGGCCCAGGTCAGAGCCGCCGATGCCGATGCTCACCACGTCGGTGATGGCGGGATTGGCGCGCACGGCTTGGGCGTAGGCCAGCATGGCCTGGAGCGTGCTGTGCACCTGCTCCAGCTCGACGAGCAGACTTTGATTTACTCCTGATTTGATAGCTGCTTGAGCAGTATCTACCTGGGCTGTTGGCCGATTTGACGCTAAAACAGCCTGTGGAAGCGTTTCAGGGCAGCGCAGCAACCAGTGCATCACTGCGCGCAGCTCGGTGGTGTTGATGGGCTGGCCGGCAAACATGGCGTCGCGCAGGCTTTCCACGCCGCACTGGCGGGCCAAATCCAGCAGCAGGGCTTCAGTGGGCGCGTCAATCAGGTTCTTGGACAGGTCGGCAAACACGTGCGGCGCTTGCTGGCTGAAGTGCTCGGCGCGGCTGGGGTCTTGCGCAAAGGCCTTGCGCAAGTCGAAGCTGCGGCCCGTGGTTTCAAACTGCTCAGCCAGCGCAGCCCACGCAGGCGTGTGGTCACAGCGGGGGCGGTTCGCCCACGGCATGGCGGTGTTCATGCGGCCCTCATCAAGGCTTCAAGTTTTTCAGCGTCGGCCACAAAGGCGCGAATGCCCTCGGCCAGCTTTTCGGTGGCCATCGCGTCCTGGTTCAGTGCGAAGCGAAAGCCTGCTTCGTCGTAGTTCACGGCGGGCAAGTCCAGCGCTTTCGCGGCTTGTGCGTCCAGCGCACGGGTCAGCGGCGCGTCGGTGGCGGCGAGTTGGGCCAGCAGCTCGGGGCTGATGGTCAGCAGGTCGCAACCGGCCAGCGCCTGAATCTGCCCGATGTTGCGAAAGCTGGCACCCATCACTTCGGTGGCAATGCCAAAGTGCTTGTAGTGGTTGTAAATCTGGCGCACCGACAGCACGCCGGGGTCGTTGGCCC
This sequence comes from Comamonadaceae bacterium, assembly GCA_013297875.1. Lineage (GTDB taxonomy): Bacteria > Pseudomonadota > Gammaproteobacteria > Burkholderiales > Burkholderiaceae_C > JAAFIW01. The sequence continues at coordinate 224,116 of JAAFIW010000001.1, forward strand.
CGGCTTTCTCCGCCTCGTTCCACGCTTGCCCGGCTGACTTTTTGTACCAGTCGTAAATGCGGCCCACAAAGGGCGAGATGAGTTGCACCTTGGCCTGCCCGCAAGCCACAGCCTGGCAAAACGAGAACAGCAAGGTCAAATTGGTGTGAATTCCGCGCCGCTCCAGCTTTTCCGCCGCTTGTATGCCTTCCCAGGTGGCAGCCACCTTGATCAGCACGCGGTCGATGTGCACACCCTCGGCCTGGTACAGCTCGACGATGCGCTCGCCGCGTGAGTAAGTGGCTTCCATGTCAAAGCTCAGGCGCGCATCGACCTCGGTGGACACGCGGCCCGGCACCGTCTGCAAAATTTCGCAGCCAAAGCGCACCAGCAAACGATCGACCTGCTCGTCCATGGTGCGGTCTTTGAAGCGGGCCACGGTTTGCGAAAGCAGGGGCGCGTAGTCGGGCTTTTGCACGGCCTTCAAGATGAGCGAGGGGTTGGTGGTGGCGTCTTGCGGCAGATAAGCGGCCAGTTGGTGAAAGTCGCCGGTGTCGGCCACCACGGTGGTGTGTTGTTTGAGGGCTTCGAGTTGGTTCATGTGAAACTTAAAAGTTTTTCAGTGTCTGATTCAAATTGTCCATGAAATAAAGTTACATTAAAAGAACTTTCTCTGTAACTGACATGTGCTTGGGGATTTACTGTGGCTTTTGATCTTGTTTTGTTTGGTGGCACGGGTGATTTGGTGTGGCGCAAGCTGATGCCGGCTTTGTTTCAGGCGTATCGGCACGGCACCCTGCCGCCCGGTGGTCGCATCATCGGTGTGGCGCGTGACGGTCTGGATGATGCGGCTTTTCGCAGCCTGATCGAGACCCGTTTGGCCCAGGTGGAGCTGGCCAAGCGACCCAGTGCCGATGAGTTTGCAGGCTTTGCGCAATTGCTGCATTACCTGCGGGTGGATCTGTCCAAACCGGCCGATTACTTGGCGCTGGCAGATGTGCTGAACGCCCGCGAGGTGGATGCGCGGGTGCTGTACCTGGCCACCGCGCCCAGCCTGTTTACCACCGTGTGCCAGCAGTTGGTGGCCTGCGGGCTGAACCAGGCCCACACCCCCAATGACACCCGCATCGTGCTGGAAAAACCGCTGGGCCACGACCTGGCCAGCAACCGCGCCATCAACGAGGTGGTGCGTGCGGGTTTTGCCGAAAAACAGATTTTTCGCATTGACCACTACCTGGGCAAACCGTCGGTGCAAAACCTGTTTGCCATGCGCTTTGGCAACGCGCTGTTTGAGCCACTGTGGCGGCGCGAAACCATTGCCAACATTCAGATCACCATTGCCGAAGAGCTGGGCGTGGAAAAGCGCGGTGGCTTTTACGACCAGACCGGCGCGCTGCGCGACATGGTGCAAAACCACGCGCTGCAACTGCTGTGCGCCATCGGTATGGAGCCGCCTATCAACGCCCATGCTGATGCGATTCGCGACGAGAAACTCAAGGTGCTGCGCAGCCTGAAACCCTGGACGCCGCATACTCTGGCGCAGCACGTGGTGCGCGGCCAATACATCGCTGGCGGTTTCAACGGCGAGGCCATGCCGGCGTATCGCGACGAGCCAGGTGTAGACCCCAACAGCCACACCGAGACCTTTGTGGCGCTGCGCACCGAGATTGCCAACTGGCGCTGGGCGGGCGTGCCGTTCTACATCCGCACCGGCAAACGCCTGGCGGCTCGCGAGGCGCACATTGCGGTGAATTTCCGGCCCACACCCCATGCGATTTTCAAGTCGCCGCTGGGAGCAGCCAACCGCCTGGTGATTCACCTGCAACCCAAAGACGGCCTGACGCTGCACCTGTTTGCGCAAGGGCAAGACAAGCGCGGCCCGGCCAGCTTCGGCGCAGGCCAATCACTGGCCCCGGTGCAGCTGGATCTGGACTTCGACAAACGCTTTGGCAGCGAGCGCGTGGGAGCCTATGAGCGCCTGCTATTGGACGTGATTGAAGGCCGCCTGAACCTGTTTGTGCGCAGCGATGAACAGGAAGAAGCTTGGCGCTGGGTGGAGCCGGTGATGCGCCACTGGAAAGACAGTGGCGATGAAGGCTTGAAACCTTATGCAGCGGGCACCTGGGGGCCGAGCGCGGCCAGCGCGATGATTGCGCGGGATGGGCACAGCTGGTCGGAGGAAAGCTGAACATGCTCGACAGAATCTCCGCCTCTCTTCATTCCCTGGCCCCCGCCGAGCAGCGCGTGGGTCGTCTGGTGCTCGCCGACCCGCGCTGGTTTGCCAACCAGCCCATTAGCGACCTGGCCGACCGCGCGCATGTGAGCAAGCCCACGGTGGTGCGGTTTTGCCGCAGCGTGGGTTACGACGGCTTGACCGATTTCAAGCTCAAGCTGGCCGGTAGCGTGAGCGAAGGCGTGCCCTTCATTCACCGCAGTGTGGACGCTGACGACAAGACCAGTGATGTGTTGGTCAAGGTGATTGACAACACCGTGGCCGCCTTTTTGAAGTACCGCAACGAAGCCAGCGCCAGTGCCTTGGACAAAGCCGCCAACGCACTGGCTGCCACCCACAAAACACGCGGGCGCATCGAGTTTTACGGCGTGGGCAACTCCGGCATCGTGGCGCAGGACGCGCAGCACAAGTTCTTTCGCCTGGGCCTGAACACCATTGCCTACAGCGACGGCCACATGCAGGTGATGAGCGCCACTCTGCTCAAACCGGGCGACTGCGTGGTGGTGATCTCCAACTCGGGCCGCACCCGCGACCTGATGGACGCCTCCGACATTGCCCGGAAAAACGGTGCCACCACCATCGTGATCACGGCCACCGGCTCACCGCTGGCCGTAACCGCCCATTCACCCAGCAGCACCTTCATTCACCTGGCCGCCGACCACCCCGAAGGCTACGACCGCTACAGCCCCATGGTTTCGCGCCTGCTGCACCTGCTGGTGATCGACGTGCTGGCCACCACCGTGGCGCTGCGCATTGGCGCACCTTTGCAGGCGGGCCTGAAGGAAATGAAAAACAACCTGCGGGCCAAGCGGTATGCCTGATCCCGCTTCCAAATTGTTCTGGAACTCTCAGGCGATGACAGATGACTGCCGGTGCTGCGCACCGGCATGACAAATGACCGGGTACCCAACTGTCAGGTGACCACGCCGCTGAGAAGTTGCGGTTTTTTAAGTCAAAACCGCTATTAGCCCACAGAAGGATTGCTCAAACAGCTATCAATAAGGTAGCAACTGAAGCCACATTCAACCCAGAATTTCCATTGGGGTTTGGATAGACAACGGATGCGGTTGCGAGTCAGTTTTGGCCAGACTGAGGAGCCCATGGCGCGCGCCATGGGTGACGAAGAGGGGCAAAAATGGCCGCAAATGCGCCGTTGGAATCCAAACAGCACCGAAGGTGCGCCAAATGGAAAATCTGGGTTCAAGTCTATGGGCAAGCTGGGTAGTTGGCCTGAAAGCCGGCCCGGACAGCCGGTGGGGTGTAGTCTTCAGCGCTGGGGGTGTTCTTGGTGAAGGTGCAGCCGTAGGTGGGTGATGCCAGGGTGGCCGGGGTCAACACGTCGTCGCCAGCGGGCTTGGCACCGCCGGCTTCCCACTTAATCATGTCGTCAAACGCAGTGATGGCTTCTGCCGCCGTGAAGGCGCAGTGGCCCACGTCGCGAACGGCGCGCTGCACCAGCCATTTGTCGTTGCCCTTGGCTTTCAGCCGCGAGGCATAGACCTGCTCCATCTTGAACGGCACAAACAGATCACCCAGGGTGTGGATGCTCACAATGGGAATGTTCACATCGCCAGGGCTGATGGGAATCCAGCGCAGGCCGTCGCGGCGCAGCCGGTTGGCATCGGCTGTGGGGGTGATTTTGAAAGCGGCGGCGTTGAAAGCGGTGTCCACCGCCGTGTTGCTGGCGCTGGACGCATCGACCTTGTAGAAAAGCTGGGTGGTGTCCAGAATGTTGGCGTTCAGAATGCCGTTGATGGTGCCGTCACCACCCAACGATGCCCAGATGTTGCCCTGGTTGCTGGCGTTGGACCAACCTTCTGCGTAGAAGGGGCGTGCGCCGCCGCTCAAATTCATCACCACGTTTTTCAGCTTGTCGCCCTGGGCGTTACTGACCGTGGGGAAGGTGCTCCACAACGCAGACTGAACATTGGGTGCAATGGCCGCAAATTCGGTGGCGGACAACGGGAACTTGGTCAGCGGCACGTTGGCCAATTGCTGTGCGGCCACCTGATAGCCCGCAAAGTAGTTGAACAACTCGTTGTCGCCCAGCACGCCGCACATGGGCACCGCGCCGTTGTAGCGAACCTTGTTGGTGGCATTGGCCAGTGTCTCGGCCTCAATGGCAGCAGCGGTGATGTGACCGCCCATGGACACGCCAGTGATAAAGGTCTTGGTGGGGGCAGCCAGCACGCGGCCTTTTTCAGCCGCGATCTTGGTGAAGTTCAGCGCCAGGGCGTTGGTGTCTTCTACACCGGCGCGCACGTCGTAGTAGTTTTTGCTGTAGCTGGAAGCGGCCCATGCGTAGCCGTTGTCCAGCAAGTAGCGGCGCATGATGGGGTTGTCCACCGTCAGGTTGGGGCCCGTGCCACGGTAGCCGTGTGCCCACATGACCAATCGGCCATTCCAGTTGGCTGGCACTTCGATGCGATAGGCCGCACCGTTCAAGACACCTGTCCAACGGTCTGCAGCCACCGTGCTGCCAGCGAGCGCGGTGAAGGTCGTGTCAGGGGCAGGCGTGAAGATGCGCGTGTCTTGCGGCCGGGTTTCTTCAGGTCCGATTGGCGCGGGTGCATCGTCGCCACCGCACGCGGCCAGCATGGCAGCCATGGCGATTGCCGTGAGGTATGCAGTTTGGGGGGATCGGGTTTGTCTCATCTGAATCACCTTGTTTTGTTTGAAAAGGGAAATACAGCCTAAGCCCGTTTGCACACGCTGCGTTAGCTCCAAAACTCGTGGTTTGTCGCCGCCGTGACGGTTGGGCTGGCGCGGATGAAACTACCTGTAACGACCGAAGTCGCGATTCATACCCCGGACATCGTGCATGCGGGTGACCTGACGGTGATTTGATGGGTCAGTTGATGGCGATTTGCGCCACTAGCCCATACAGAATCTGCTCAAACAGCTATCAATTGAGTAGCTAAGTAGCGTATAGGGCGACACTAAATCCGCTTTTCCTGCACCGCGTGGCAGGCAATCTTCACGCCTCGAAACTCCAGCAACTGGGGCCGCTCGGCCTTGCAGCGCGCGTTGGCATGCGGGCAACGGGGGTGAAAGGTGCAGCCGGTGGGCGGGTTCAAGGGGTTGGGCACCTCGCCTTGCACAGGGGTGCGGGCGCGGCCGGTGTCGTGCATTTTGGGAATCGCATCCAGCAGCATCTTGGTGTAGGGGTGCTGCGGTGTGGCAAACAAATCCTGCTTGTTGGCCAGCTCGACCAGGCGACCCAAATACATCACGCCCACCTGGTCGCTCACGTGGCGCACCACGGCCAGGTTGTGCGAGATGAAAAGATACGTCAGGCCCTGCTGGCGTTGCAGGTCTTTCATGATGTTGAGCACCTGGGCCTGCACGCTCACGTCCAGCGCGCTGGTGGGCTCGTCGCAGACTAAAAACTCCGGTTGCGTGGCCAGCGCCCGGGCAATCGAGATGCGCTGGCGCTGGCCGCCGGAGAACTGGTGCGGGTACTTGGGGCCGTCCAGCGGGCTCAGGCCGACCGACTTGAGGAGCTCGCCCACACGGGCTTTGAGTTGCGCGGCGTCGGTGATGAGGCCATGCTCTTTGAGCGGTTCGCCCACGATGTCTTCCACAATCCAGCGCGGATTCAGGCTGGCATAGGGGTCTTGAAAAATCATTTGAATGCGGCGGCGCAGCTTGCGGCCTTCAGGCGTTTTGAAGGCGGCGTGGGCGTCTTGCCCATCGAACGTGAAGCCGCCGCGTGTGGGCTCGTACAAGCCCACCAGCAGGCGGGCCACGGTGCTTTTGCCGCAGCCCGATTCTCCGACCAGTGCCAGGGTTTTGCCTTTTTCAATCTCAAAGCTCACGCCGTCAACCGCGTTGAGCAGCTGGCGCGGTTTTCGCTCAATCACGCGGTTGAGCCAGGGGGCGGACACATCGAATGTCTTTGCCAAATCGATAGCTTTGACGAGGCTCATACAGCCTCCTTGGCATGCAACCAGCAAGCCGCGCGGGTGGCGCCTGCAGCGAGCAAATCGGGTCGCTCCTGCTTGCAGCGCTCAAAGACTTTCGGGCACCGCGGGTTGTAGGCGCAACCTTTGGGAATGGCATTCAGGCGCGGCATGGCTCCGTCAATTTGGTGCAGGCGCTCGCGGTCTTGGGTGATGTCGGGAATAGCCGCCATCAGGCCGGCGGTGTACGGATGCGCGGGGTGGTTGATGACCTCGTGCACCGGACCAATTTCGGCCACGCGCCCGGCATAGAGCACGGCCACGCGGTCACAGGTTTCGGCGATCACGCCCATGTCGTGGGTGATCAGCATCACAGCAGCGCCGCGGTCTTTGCAGATGTTTTTGAGCAGCGAAATGATCTGCGCCTGAATCGATACGTCAAGCGCGGTGGTGGGTTCGTCGGCCACGATGAGTTTGGGCTGCGCAGCCAGGGCCAGCGCAATCACCACCCGCTGGCGCATGCCGCCGGAAAACTGGTGCGGAAAATGGTCAATGCGTTCGGCAGCAGCGGGAATGCCGGTGTCTTCGAGCAGGCCAATCGCACGCTTGCGGGCCTCGGCGTCGTTGACTGGCAAGTGGGCTTGAATGGTTTCGGTCAGCTGCTTGCCGATGCTGTACAGCGGGTTCAGCGAGGTCAGTGGGTCTTGAAAAATAGCCCCGATCTGACGGCCCCGAATATGGCGCATCTGCTCGTAAGGAAGGTTGTCAATGCGCTTGCCTTCCAGCACGATTTGCCCGCTTGCAATGCGGCCAGGCGGCTCCAGCAAGCCAATGATGGCCGCACCGGTAAGCGACTTGCCCGCACCCGACTCGCCCACCACGCCGAGAATTTCGCCGGGTGCAATCTCGAACGAAATGTCGTCCAACGCGCGCAGGGTTCCACGGCGGTTGGGGAATTCGACGACGAGGTTTTTGACTTGTAGAAGGCTCATGACGTTGTTTTTAGATAGACAGCGAATTCGGGGCGTTTTGAACGCAGAGGTCGCAAAAGTTACGCAGAGGACGCAGAGGGGCTGAAAAAAAATGATTGCTTTTTTTGGATTTCTTTTGCGGCCTCTGCGAAATCTCTGCGACCTCTGCGTTCAAAAAAATCTCGACTTATCTCAGCCGCGGGTTCAACGCATCACGCAGCCAATCGCCCAGCAGGTTCACGCTGAGCGCGATGATGATGAGCATCAGGCCAGGGAACACGGTGATCCACCACTCGCCGGAGAACAAATAGTCGTTGCCGATGCGGATCAAGGTACCCAGCGACGGCGACGTGGGCGGTGCGCCCACGCCCAGGAACGACAGCGTGGCTTCGGTGATGATGGCGGTGGCCACTTGAATGGTGGCCAGCACCAGCACCGGACCCATCACATTGGGCAGCACATGGCGAAACATGATGCGCAGCGGTGCCACGCCGGTGACGCGGGCGGCCTGCACGTATTCCTTGTTGCGCTCCACCATGGTGGTGCCGCGCACCGTGCGCGCGTATTGCACCCAACCGGTGAGCGTGATGGATACGATGAGCACACCAAATGCCAACGTGTCATGCGCATTGGGAAACAGCGCGCGGCCCACACCGGCAATCAGCAGCGCCACCAGAATCGGCGGGAACGACAGCATCACGTCGCACAAGCGCATCAGCGCCGAGTCGATCCAACCACCACGAAAACCGGCCAGCAGGCCTAGCGCCACGCCAATCACCACCGACAGGATCACCGAGATGATGCCCACCGTGAGCGAAATGCGCGCCCCGTACATCAGAGCCGACAAAATGTCGCGGCCCTGGTCGTCGGTGCCCAGCAGGTACTTGGTGGTGCCCTGCGCGCTCCACGCCGGTGGCAGCCGCGCGTCTGACAGCTCCAGCGTCTTCAAATCAAACGGGTTGTGCGGTGCCACCCAACCCGCAAACAGCGCGCAAAACAGGCAGACAAACGCCACCGCCGCCGCCACCATGGCCATGGGCGAGGTGCGAAAGCTGTAGCCCACATCGCTGTCAAACCAGCGGGCGATGAAGTTGCCGGGGGCTTTGCTAGCGGTGTTCACGGGTGCGTTACTCATCGGTGGCTTACTTCTTCACGCTGAAATACTTGAACGGCATGAAGTTGTCGGCCAGTTGCACCAAATCAACCTTTTTGCTCACGCCCCAGGCCAGTGCCTGCTGGTGGAGCGGCAGGTGCCCAATGTCGTCCTGGTGCAGCTTGAAGGCTTCCTTGATCATGTCGTTGCGCTTGGCTTTGTCGGTTTCCGACTGGATCTTCAAGGTCAACTCATCGACCTTGGGGTTGCAGTAGCTGCCCAGGTTGAACTGGCCCGAGCCTTTGTCGTCAACACAGCGCATCAGCGCATTGAGAGCGTTGTGCGAGTCGTAGGTGCCAGGGGTCCAGCCCAGCATGTAAAAGCTGGTGTCGCGACGCAAAATTTTGGGGAAGTAGGTGCCCTTGGTTTCGGCTTGCAGGTTTACCTTCACGTTGATGCGCGACAGGTTGGCCGCCACGGCCTCGCAAATCTGCCCGTCGTTCACATAACGGTCGTTCGGGCAGTTCATGCTAATCTCAAAGCCTGCGGCATAACCGGCATCGGCCATCAGCTTCTTGGCCGCTTCCACGTCAAACGGAAAGCGTTTGTTCAGGTCGGCATTGAAGCCGTTGATGCCAGGGCCCACCATGATGGCGGTGGGGTTGGAGGCACCGCGCATCACGGTGCGCTTGATGCCTTCGATGTCGATGGCCTGGTAGAAAGCCTGGCGCACGCGCTTGTCTTTGAACGGGTTTTTGCCTTTCACGCTGGAGTACAGCAACTCGTCGCGCTTTTGATCCATGCCCAAAAAAATGGTGCGCAGCTCGGCACCCGTCATGGCGCGGGCGTTGGCGCTGGCGTTCACGCGGGCAATGTCTTGCACCGGCACGGGCTCCATCACGTCAATCTCTCCTGACAGCAAGGCGGCCACGCGGGTGGCGTCGTTGCCAATGGGCGTGAAGATCACCTCTGCTGCATTGCCTTCGACCTTGCCCCAGTAGTTGGCATTTTTGGCGAACACGGTGCGCACATTGGGCTGGCGCTCACGCACACGGTACGGGCCGGTGCCATTGGCGCGGAAGCTGGCTGCGTTTTCAATGCCTTTGCGGCGATCGACCGGCTTGGTGGCCTGGTTGGTTTCGCACCACTTCTTGCTCATGATGTATACCAGCGAAATCACGTCGGGCAGGATGGGAAACGGCGCTTTGGTTTCAATGTCCACGGTGAGGTCGTTGACCTTGCGCACTTCCTTGATGTCGTTGGTGTAGCTGCGCATGTCGGAGCCGTCGCCCGCAGCGCGAGCGAAACTGAACACCACGTCGTCCGCCGTAAAAGGTGTGCCGTCGTGAAACAGCACGCCTTTGCGCAGCTCGAAGCGCCACACGCTGGGCGAGGGCTGGCTGATGGTGGTGGCCAAGGCGGGTGCCAAGGTCAGGTCTTTGTTGCGACCTACCAGGGGCTCATACACATTGCCCGTCACCGATAACTGCAGGGATTCATTGAGCGAATGCGGATCGAGCGACAGCGCATCGCCCTGGTTGGCCACCCGCACCGTTTGCGCAGCCACTCCTAAACTGATAGCTGCTCCAGCAATAAATACATGGGCTGCAAGCAGGTTTCGTTTGAAATTCATCATTTGCTCCTTTTCGGTAACGTAAATACAGGTTTAAAGCGGCGGCATGCCGCGCTCGACCAGGCTGGCGTGAATAGCGCTGCCCAGCGGCAAAATATCGTCGTTGAAGTCGTAGTGGTTGTTGTGCAGGTAGCACCCGCCCTCACCCCCATCTATTCCATTTTTAAGTCCCTGCCCGATGCGCAGATAGGCGCCTGGTTTGGCTTGCAGCATGAACGAAAAGTCTTCAGCGCCCATGCTCAAGTCCATGTTGCGCACCACGTTGTCTGCGCCCACCAAACCATCTAGTACCTCGGTGGCAAACAAAGCCTCGGCGGTGGAGTTGATGGTGGCGGGGTAAATGCGCTCGTAGTTCACAGCAGCCGTCGCACCAAAGCCCTGTGCCACGCCGCTGCACAGCTCGTGCAGGCGGCGCTCCAGCGTGTCTTGTATCTGAGGGTCAAAGCTGCGCACCGTGCCCACCAGCGTGGCGGTGCTGGGCACCACGCTCATCGCGCCCAGGTCACCGGCCTGCATGGCGCACAGGCTGATCACCGCCGAATCAATCGCCCGCACATTGCGCGACACAATGCTTTGCACCGCCGTGATGATGTGGCCCGCCACCAGCACCGGATCCACCGTCTGGTAGGCATGCGCACCGTGGCCGCCTTTGCCGGTAACGGTGATGGTGATGCGGTCAGCGGCCGCCATCATGGGGCCGGGGCAAATGCCCACCATGCCGGGCTGCAGGCCGGGCCAGTTGTGCATGGCATAGACCGAATCGACCGGGAAGCGCTCAAACAAGCCGTCTTGAATCATTTCGCGGGCACCGGCGTAGCCTTCTTCGCCGGGTTGAAAAATCAGCACCGCTGTGCCATCAAAGTTGCGGGTTTCAGCCAGGTAGCGGGCCGCGCCGATTAGCATGGCCGTGTGGCCGTCGTGGCCGCAGCCGTGCATCAAACCGGGCGTGGCCGAGCGCCAGCTGAATTCGTTTTTCTCGGTCATGGGCAGCGCGTCCATGTCGGCGCGCAGGCCCAGCATGCGGCCACTGTCGGTGCGCTTGCCTCTGATGAGGGCCACCACGCCGGTTTTGCCGATGCCGGTGTGCAGCTCATCTACACCACAAACCTTCAAGGCCTCCACCACACGGCCCGAGGTGTAGACCTCTTGAAAGCCCAGCTCGGGGTGGGCATGCAGGTCGCGGCGAAACGCGGTCAACTCCGGGTGAAACTGCGCGATGTGCGCAAAGGCGCGGCCATTGACCTGGTAGGCCTGCGGTCGTGTGGGCATCAACATCAATGCCCCCCTGCCTTGCCCACACGCAGCCTCGGATCGACAGCAAAGTACAGCAAGTCCACGATCAGGTTGATCACCACAAAAATCAGCGCAATTAAGCAAAGGTAAGCGGCCATCACCGGAATGTCGGCAAAGGTAACGGCCTGGATGAACAGCAGCCCCATACCCGGCCATTGGAAAACGGTTTCGGTAATGATGGCAAACGCAATCAGTCCGCCCAGTTGCAAGCCGGTAATCGTCATTACCGGCACCAGGGTATTTTTCAACGCGTGGCCAAAGTGAATGGCCCGATTGGACAGGCCACGGGCACGGGCAAACTTGATGTAATCGGTACGCAGCACCTCCAGCATTTCGGCCCGCACCAAACGCATGATGAGCGTCAGCTGGAAAATGGCCAGCGTGACCGCCGGCAGTACGATGTGGTGCCACCCTTTGGCAGTGAGCAGGCCGCTGCTCCACCAGCCAAACTGAACCGTATCACCCCGGCCAAAGCTTGGAAACCAGCCCAGGCCCACGGCGAACAGCAGAATGAGCAGGATGCCGATGAGGAAGGTGGGCAGTGATACCCCCAGCAACGATATCGTCATGAACACTTGGCTTAAAAAGGTGCCCCGACGCAGCGCCGCATAAACACCCATCGGAATACCAACAGCCAGTGCCAGCAGCGCTGCTATGAACGCCAGCTCCAGCGTGGCCGGAAACCGCTCGGCAATTAAACGCGAGACCTTGGCCCCCTGTCGCAGGCTCAGCCCAAACTCCCCTTGAACGGCATTGAACAGGAAATGCCAGAACTGCACGAAAAAGGGCTTGTCCAGCCCCAGATCAGCCCGCAACTCCCTGATTTGCTGCGGCGTGGCGTCTTGCCCCAACAAAAACACCACAGGGTCGCCCACGTACTGGAACAGCAAAAAGGCAATAAAAGCAACCGTGACCATGACGATCACAGCTTGCAAAAGACGTTGGATGATGAAGGCAAACATGTATTTGGTTCGAAGCGCTTAGCCATACTAGTCGAGCAAAAGGCGTGCCGTTAGCGGGTTTTCTTGGGTGGTGTCCTTTGGAAGACCTACCGCAGTACGGCTTCAGCAAACAAAAAGGGGCTTTTAGCCCCCTTTTTGAAAACAGTCTTTTACCGACTAATTGACCTTGATCAAACGCCAATCCAAACGGTTGTCTGCACGGTGCACCACATCGATGTTTTTCTTCATGGCCCAAGGGATGATCTGGTTGTGCAGCGGAATATGCGAGACGGTTTCATGCGACAAGGCCAAGCCCTCAGTGAGCAGCCGGTTGCGCACCGGCAGGTCGGTTTCGCTCTTGATACGGTCCACCACATAGTCCATGCGCTGGTTGCTGTAACGGCCTACGTTGTAATTGCCGTCACCACCTGCACCCACAGTGCGCGTGAGGGACTGTAGGCTGTACAGCGCATCAAAGGTGGGCACACCCCAGCCCAGCATGTAAATACTGGCCTCATAGCGTTGAATCATGGGGAAATAGGTTACCAGCGGTAATGTGCGCAGCTTTGCTTTCACACCCACTTTGGCCCACATGCTGGTAATGGCTTGGCAGATTTCTTCGTCGTTGATGTAGCGGTTGTTGGGGCAAGCAAAGTCGACCTCAAAGCCTTGCGGATAGCCCGCTTCGGTCAACTGCTTTTTGGACGCTTCGGGGTCATAGGGCCAGCGTTTGTGTACCGATTCGGTCCAACCTGCGACTTGGGGAGCCACCAAGGCACCTGTGGGTTGGCTCAGGCCGCGCATCGTCACTTTATTGATGGTTTCGATGTCAATTGCCTGGTAGAGGGCTTTGCGAACAAGCAGGTCTTTGAGTGGATTTTTACCTTTAACGTTGGAGCCGACCAGCTCTTCGCGGAATTGATCCATACCCAGGAAGATGGTGCGGTTTTCCACGCCATCCATCACCTTCAGATTGCCGCCTGAGCGCAGACGTGCCAAATCTTGTGGGCTCGGATCCAGCATGAAGTCGATCTCGCCAGACAGCAACGCAGCAACGCGGGTGGCCTCAGATTTGATTGGCGTGTAGATGATTTCGGTGACATTGGTCGGCTGGTTGCCCCAGTAGTTGGGGTTTTTGATCAGTACCAGCTTCTGGTCGGGCTGCCACTCCTTGACCATGTAGGGGCCGGTGCCCATGGCATTGCGGTGGGCAAAGCTCTCGTCTTTGGTTTTGATGTCTTTGGGCTCGACCGAGTTGTTCTTCTCAGCCCAGGCGCGGCTCATGATGCGCAGTTCTGTCAACTGGTTGAGCAGCACCGGGTTGGGGCCTTTCATCATGATGTCAATGGTGGTGTCATTGACCTTCACGGCTTTGTCTATGCCTTGGGTATAGACGCTGTAGTTCGAGGTCTTGGCCATGGCGCGCGTCAGCGAATACACAACGTCGTCGGCCGTCAGGGCCGAACCATCGCTGAATTTGACGCCCGCCCGCAGGGTGAAACGCACCTGAGTCGGCGACACATCACGCCAGCTGGTCGCCAGTTGAGGCTCGACTTTGAAAGTGTTGCTGTTGTAGTAAACCAATGCGTCGTAGATCGCCGCATGAACGCCGTTACCCAGCGCGTTGTTTTGTGAATGAATGTCCAAGGTCGGAATATCGCTGGCGCTGGACCATTTGAAGGGCTTAGCCTGCAGCGCTGGCGCTACAGCCAATGCGATCAGCGTGATGGCGGCGGCAGAAAGTGCGGTGAAGTGGAGCTTCATGGGGTACCTCGGTGAGTCAGTGATGACATCACTATGCAACAAGCGCGCCTGCGTCGTCAAAAGGGGTTTCCCGCAAGGGTTGTTGCTTGGGAGACAAGCAAGAATTAATCATCAAATTAGCCGCACGTGCTGCGCAGCTGAGCCCGAGAAGCTATCTATTTGATAGTGCCCTGAGTGACGGCTGGCGAGGTTAAAGACAGGGGGCCGTATAACGCCTTTGCGCTGCTTTGGGTATTGTCTGTGTCCGTCATGATGGCAATGCCCACCAAAGCACCAGCCGGTTCACCAAAAGCTCGTTCGAAATCTGATTTAACGTCACGTTCGTATTTCAGCCACTGGTTCAGTTGCGCCGAACCAGTCTCTATGACCAGCTTGCGCACGCGATCGGTGCGGGAGTTGGTGATAACACTTGCAAGCGGGCACTTGTTGCACCAAACGTACATCAGGGTTGCATATGGCAATTCTTCGCCGAAGATAGCTCGCGACAAATCGCTAAGCATGGCATTTTTTGCGGAAAACTTGGAACGGTCACCTTCGAATGCCAATACGACTCGTACGGGCGCATCATCAGCATCGCGCGTTGTCATGTCTGCTTGTTCAATGAGCTGCGGCACCAGCCAGGAAAAGCGTAATAAACCCAAGTCAGCAGGCTCCACGCGCACCGGTAACCGAAGCATACTTGCGGAAGAGTTGGCTTGGGCCGTCAGAGCGATTTGTCCATTTTCACGGGTATACCCGTACATGGTGGGCTTTTTGCCAGGGAAGTTAACGTGCTGCCACACGTCAACGCTTTGAACATTGGGAACGACTGTTTGAGCCTGCCAAGCCTGCGCCAAACCAGGAGAAGCTGGATCCGTGTGTTTGAACGTCGCAGAACAACCGCCAAACAGCGTTGCACTAGCTAAAAAGATCAAAGCGCACCCGCGCTTCATCCAAATCCGCTTCAACTCGAACCCCTCATTGGTAATCAGGTTTGGAGACCGATGACCAAACCAGGCCATTTCATTCCACATTTTGTCGAAATAAACTTGAGAACAGACGAAAAAAAGCCCGCAAATGCGGGCTTTTTAGTACGAATGCTATTTGTTAGAGAACGATCAGAACGAGTGACGCAGGCCGACGTTCAAAGCATTGGTCTTCACGCGTGTACCTGTGGAAGCAACGGTCGTCGTAACTGGGGTTGGAGTGGCTGTTGCACGTGCAACATCGCTCTTGTTTTCGCCGTAGTTAGCTTCGATCAAAGTGCGCTTGGACAATGCGTACTGTGCGCCAATCTGGAACGCTTTGACTTTACCGGTTACAGCAGTGGAAGTAGCCAGAATGCCATTATTGGCGGTGAAGCCCGAGCCTGTGATCTTGTTCTCGCCGTAGCCAGCGATCAGAGTCACTGCACCCAACGGAACCTTCACACCCAGTGAGTAAGCTTTGTCCAATTGTGTGGAGGAGCCGGTTGCACCAACGCCACCAGTGATGGTTGAGGTGCGGCCATCAGTGGTCTGACGGGTGTAGTTAAAGAAAGGCTGAGCAACACCAAAGTTATACGATGCGCTGAGGGTCCAAGCTTTCACAGGGCCGCTAGTGCTCGTGACAATGTTAGCTGCGCCAGCCAAACCATTGTTGCTTGCGGTTGTACGGTCGACTTTGTTGTATCCAAAACCAGCATAGATCGGGCCATTTGCGTATTCAGCAGCCAGGTCAAAACCGGTTTTGTTGGTCGAGTCAGTCGTCGCAACCAGTCCAGCAGCGTTTACAGCAGACGTAGAACCTGAACCCTCAGGTGCACGCAGTGTCAGGTTGCCAGAGAAACCACCCAGATTTGGGGTGATGTACTTGATCGCGTTTGCGAAACGCACGCCACCCATCAGAGGCGCAGTGCCAGAACCGGCGTCATACAAACCATTGGACGAACCTGCGACCCAGCCGTTGGCCTGAACGCCGAAAGAGCCCAGTACTTGACGACCCAGACGAACCTCACCAAATCCGCCGGATGCGCCAACCCAGGCGTTGCGACCAAATGTGTTGCCGCCAGAATTGCTCGAGCCACCTACAGCGCAAGTGCTGGTTTGATCAGTTGTACAACCGTCGTCGATACGCAGACCCATTTCCAACTGGAACTTGGCAGCCATACCGCCGCCCAGATCTTCAACACCGCGCCAGCCGATGCGCGAAGTGCCCACGCCTTGGCTGTTTCCGTCTTGCAGACGGAAGCTAGCTTTTTCTACTGAACGAGAAGTTGTCAGCACAGCGGGTGCCAACAAGACTCCATTTGCGTTTGTAAAGCTGAAGTTCAGATTTGTGACGTCAGTGGTGCTTTTGAAGCCGAGGTCGGTTGTGGCCTCAACAACACCGTACATGGTGACGGAAGATTGAGCCATCGCAGCGCCGGAAGCTGCCAGCACAGCCATAGCAATCAGGGATTTTTTCATTGCAAGTTTCTCCAAGGTTAAACATAGGGCTCCGGTGCGATGGCGGCTACTAGATGCTTGCGTTGTGATGTCCGCATTTCCGTGCCACCGCCGGTTCCCCGGGCCAACCTCCAATTTAGGAAGTTGACGTATTGCACCAGAGCCGGGTTTGTTTCGCAAAGTATTTAGCCCCCCGCCTTTCGTTTCGTTGCACCTCAACAACAGGCTGGCCGCTCATGCGTGACACATGGCAGGTGCAGCCATCCGCGACGCCAACAAATTGTTCGTCATTGATTTTTTTGCAGTTCTTTGGACTTACTTAGAAAGACCTGGCGACGATCTTGGAAGGCTGTCTTGTGTTTACACTGACCATTGACCCGTCAAATCCTGAGTATTTTCCCGTGTTGACACCCTTTATCCAAGCCTCGGAACGCGCTCTGCGCACCCTGTTTGCAACGCCACATGCACATCGTGCATGCCCGGTTGTCGCAATGGAATGCACAAGCCTGACGGCTGCCGAGGCGTCTCAGGCTGGGGCCTTGATGCGGGTCAACCATGTGGGTGAAGTATGTGCGCAAGCCCTTTACAGCGCGCAATCACTGGCCACGAAAAACCCGGCGCTGAGCAAACACTTTGCGCGGGCGGCTCGGGAAGAAGCCGACCATCTGGCCTGGACGCACGGGCGCCTGGACGAATTGGGTGCTCGCCCCTCCATGCTCAACCCGGTTTGGTACGCCGGCGCGTTTGCATTGGGTTTCGTGGCCGCCAAGCTGGGCGACAAGGCCAGCCTGGCTTTTGTTGTCGAGACGGAGCGACAGGTCGAGGCACACTTGCAAACCCATCTGGATCTGCTGCCCCAGCAAGACCATGCATCGCGCGCCATCGTGGCGCAGATGAAGATGGACGAGGCCCAGCATGCGGCTGACGCCGTTGCCGCAGGAGCACCCGATTTACCTGGCCCGGTCAAGCTGGCCATGCGCGCTGCCGCAAAGGTGATGACCACCACCGCGCACTATGTTTAGTTGGAATCGATCAACTCAAACCCAGTGGTGATGCGCACCGTTTTGCCCAGCATGATGCTGGCAGAGCAGTATTTTTCGTGGCTCATGGCAATCGCCCGCTCGACCGCGGCAGCAGGAATGCCCCGGCCGGAAACGGTGAACTGCATGTGGATATGGGTGAACACCTTGGGGTCAAGGTCGGCCCGCTGCGCTGTGAGCTTGACGCTGCAAGACTGCACATGGTGTCGCCCGCGTTTCAGTATCAGCACCACGTCGTAAGCGGTGCAGCCACCGGTTCCGGCCAGCAGCATTTCCATCGGCCGCGGTGCCAGGTTCTGGCCACCATTGGCGGGTTTGTCTGCGTCTGGTGCGCCGTCCATCATCAGCGCATGCCCGCTACCGGTTTCGGCCAGAAACCCCATGCCCGAGCGGGCACCTGTTGCGCCCGTCCAACTCACATTGCATTCCATGTTCTTGATCCTCTCGTTACGTATCTATCAGTACCGGCAGCGGGACGTGAATCGCGCTAATGACGTTGCCAACTGGAAACAAAGTCACACGAAGCGCTGGTTTGACATGCTGCGTTGCAGCAGACCGCCGCTATACTGAATCCAGTGTCATGGCATGCCACGACAGCCGATTGTCTCCTCCACCTCCTCAGGTGGATTCAGCCCCGAGTCGCAGGACTCGGGGCTTTTTTCTGGGCCAGGCTGCTGCACCTATCATCCCGGCGCATGAGCAAACCCCTAAAACCGGCTGATTACCTGAAAAAAATCCTCACCGCACGGGTGTACGACGTGGCGGTGGAAAGCGCACTGGAGCCCGCGCGAAATCTGAGCAAACGCCTGCACAACACCGTGCTGCTCAAGCGTGAAGACCAACAATCGGTGCGCACCTTCAAGCTGCGTGGCGCTTACAACAAGATCGCCCAGCTGACACCGCAGCAACTTAAAAAGGGCGTGATCTGCGCCTCGGCCGGCAACCATGCGCAAGGCGTGGCCTTGTCCGCGCACCGGCTGGGCGCGCGATCGGTGATTGTGATGCCGACCACCACGCCCAACATCAAGGTCGATGCGGTACGCGCACTGGGGGGCGAGGTGGTGCTGTTTGGCGACAGCTACTCCGATGCCTATGCCCACGCCCTGGCGCTGCAAGAAAAAC
Organism: Comamonadaceae bacterium; assembly: GCA_013297875.1. Taxonomy (GTDB): domain Bacteria; phylum Pseudomonadota; class Gammaproteobacteria; order Burkholderiales; family Burkholderiaceae_C; genus JAAFIW01. The sequence goes on from JAAFIW010000001.1 coordinate 242,492, forward strand.
AGGGTTTGACGTTTGTGCACCCGTTTGACGACCCGGATGTGATTGCGGGGCAGGGCACGATTGCCATGGAAATACTGCGCCAGCACCAGGGGCCGTTGCACGCGGTGTTTGTGGCGATTGGCGGCGGCGGCTTGATCTCGGGCGTCGCCAACTACATCAAGGCGGTGCGCCCAGAAATCCAGGTGATTGGTGTGCAAATGGACGATTCGGACGCGATGATGCAGTCGGTTGCCGCGAAAAAGCGCGTCACGCTCGGCGATGTGGGTTTGTTTGCCGATGGAACGGCCGTCAAGCTGGTGGGCGTTGAGACATTCCGCATCAGCCGTGCCTTGGTTGACGGCTACATCACGGTGGACACCGACGCCGTGTGCGCGGCCATCAAAGACGTGTTCACCGACACGCGCAGCATCGTGGAGCCGTCTGGTGCGATGGCGGTGGCAGCCATTAAAAAATATGTGGCTTTGCACAAAACAAAGGGCGAGACCTACGCCGCCATTTTGTGCGGTGCCAACATGAACTTTGACCGCTTGCGCTTTGTGGCCGAGCGCGCCGAGGTGGGCGAGGAGCGCGAGGCTTTGTTTGCCGTCACGATTCCGGAAGAGCGCGGCAGCTTCAAGCGGTTTTGTGAGTTGATCGGCACGCTGAAAGGCGGGCCTCGCAACGTCACTGAGTTCAACTACCGTATCAACGACGCCGCCCACGCCCAGGTGTTCGTGGGCCTGACCACCTTGGGCAAGGGCGAGAGCGGCAAAATTGCCGCGACCTTTACCAAAAACGGCTTCCAGGCGATTGACCTGACGCATGACGAACTGGCCAAGGAGCACATTCGCCACATGGTGGGCGGCCACTCGGCACTGGCACATGACGAGCGGCTGCTGCGCTTTGTGTTTCCCGAGCGACCAGGGGCCTTGATGAAATTTTTGGCAGCGATGCGGCCTAACTGGAACATCAGCCTGTTTCACTACCGCAACCAGGGCGCGGACTACGGGCGCATTTTGGTGGGGATACAGGTGCCGGATCAAGACCAGCAGTTGTTTGCTCAGTTCCTGTCCGGCTTGGGCTACCCGTGTGTCGAAGAAACCCACAACCCGGCATACCGCCTGTTTTTGAGGTCGGCCGCCTGAACGCTTGTTTAAGGGTGTTTTAGGCTACCCGCCCAGATGAATACTGCTCAAGCAGCTATTATTTTTATAGCGAAAATAGGTGGGCTACTGGCGCAGCACTTGAGGCTTCTGCCCTGGGGGCACGGGCTGTGCGGCCAGATTTGGCGCTGCCCCGCCGGCCATCGGCGGCATTTCCAGTTTCACCAGCGCTGGCCCATCCAGGGTGGCACCCACTGTGGCACTGCGGCCCACCACCGATTGCAGGAACACGCCTTCTTCCAGTTTGCCCCCCACGCGGTAGGGCCTGGGTGGCTTGCCGTCGATGGCAATCAGGGCTGCGCCTGATCGGGTATTGCGGTCAGCCACCACACCGACCAGGCTCAGGCGCGTGGCCAAAACCGGCGGTGGGGGCGCTGCTGCCACAGACGGGGCAGCACTGGGCACCCAGCCCAGCAAACGGGCGACCGCGTTGGTGTCGGCCACCACCGGCGGCGGTGCGGCCACCGGTGCTGCAGGTGGCACCCCGCTTGCACTGGTCAAGCGCAAGCCCCAGTAGGCGACGCTGGCCGAAGCGGCCAACCACACCAGCAAGGTGCTTGCGTTGAGCAATATTTTGGAACGCGCAGGGGCTGTGAGGGTCAACATCCAGCGATTATCATTGAACGGATTTGCCCCACCTGCCTCCAAGCCCATATGAAACATACATCCACCTCCTCCACCCTGGCCGGTTTTCTGGCTTCAAAAAGCCAACGGGCCCGCGGCTTCACCCTGATCGAGTTGATGGTGGTGCTGGTCATCATCGGCGTGCTGGCCGCGCTGATCGTGCCCAACGTGCTGGACAGGGCCGACGACGCGCGCGTGACCGCCGCGAAAACCGACATCAACAACACGATGCAAGCCTTGAAACTGTACAAACTGGATAACCAGCGCTACCCCACCGCCGAGCAAGGTCTGCAGGCGCTGCTAACCAAACCCACCACATCGCCCGTTCCGCCCAACTGGAAGCCTTACGTGGAGAAGCTGCCCAACGATCCTTGGGGTCGCCCCTACCAGTACCTGAACCCCGGCGTGAAGGGTGAAATCGATGTGATGTCTTTCGGTGCCGATGGGCAGGCGGGCGGCGAAGGCAAGAATGCAGACGTAGGCAGCTGGCAATAAATGCGCCTTGTCTCGGCCGCTTCAAAAGGCTTCACCCTGCTGGAGTTGCTGGTGGTCATCACCATCATTGCCATTGGCTCGGCCGGCGTGAGTTTTGCCATGCGGGATTCGGCGCACACCCAGGTAGAGCGGGAGGCCCAGCGCCTGGCTGCGCTGCTGGAGTCGGGCCGCTCGCTGTCCCGCGCAATTGGCGTGCCGGTGCGCTGGGTCGCCACAGAGGATGGGTTCTTGTTTCTCGGCCTGCCTGCTGACGCCTTGCCCAAACGCTGGTTGTCTCCCGGCACCCAGGTGGTGGGCAGCACCACTTTGACGCTGGGGCCGGAGCCCATCATTGGCCCCCAAAGCCTGCTTTTGAGCGCTGGCAACCCGCCGCACAGCCTGCGCATTGCCACGGATGGACTCAGGCCCTTCTCGGTGGTGACACCCGAGCAATGAAAACCCGCGGCTTCACGCTCATCGAAATACTGGTGGCCCTGGCCATTGTGGCCGTGGCGCTGACGGCGGGCCTGCAGGCCACCTCAGCCCTCACGCGCAATGCACAACGCCAGTCAGACCTGCTGTTTGCGCACATCTGCGCGGAAAACGAGTTGGTTAAAACCCGTTTGTCCAGACAAATGCCGGGTGTGGGCGACAGCACGGTGGCGTGCGAGCAAGCCGGTCGCAACCTCACGGTGGCAGTCTCGGTGCAACCCACGCCCAACCCCAACTTTCGCCGGGTCGACGCCCAGGTGCTGGACGGTACATCGCCCATCCTGCGACTGAGCACCGTGGTGGGGCGGCACTGATGCGCAATCGCACGAGAGGTTTCACCCTCATCGAGGTGCTGGTCGCCCTGTCCGTCATGGCCATTTTGGCGGTGATGAGCTGGCGCGGGCTGGATGGCATGAGCCGTGCGCAGGCGCAAACCCAGGCCCGCGCCGACGATGTGCTCACCTTGCAAGCCGGTCTGGCGCAATGGGGGGCTGACCTGGACGCGCTGGTGCAAATGCCCAGCTATGGCGCAGCCAACACCCTGGACTGGAATGGCCAGGTGTTCCGCATGGTTCGCACCGCTGCCGACGCCACCCTGGGCACCGACGCTGGCCTGCGCGTGGTGGCCTGGACGCTGCGTAGCAACAACGACGGCGCGGGCCAATGGCTGCGCTGGCAGTCGCCACCACTTTCCAACCGCAGCCAGCTCGAAGAGTCCTGGTTGCGCGCCGGCCTGTGGGCGCAAAACCCTAACGAAGAGTCGCGCCGGGCCGAGGTGGCTGTGCTGCCCGTGGCCGAATGGCAGCTGTTTTACTTTCGGGCCGACGCCTGGACCAACCCGCAATCGAGCAGCGTGGTCACCGAGCAACCGCCGCCGCCCTCGGGTTTTGTCATTGGTGGTGCGGCACCTGTTGTCAGCACACCCCCGCCACCCGCCGTGGCGATTCCGGACGGCGTGCGGCTGGTGCTGCGTTTGCCCAGTGGCAGTTTCGGCGGCACCATCACCCGTGACTGGGCCAGGCCGACCTTGGGTGGGGGCAAGTCATGAGGCGGCGGGTGGGTTCTGGCGTGTCGGCTCAGCGCGGTGCGGCGCTGCTGCTGGCCATGCTCACCGTCACGCTGGTGGCCAGCCTGGCGGCGGCGGCCTTGTGGCAGCAATGGCGCAGCGTGGCTGTCGAGGCGGCCGAGCGCTCACGCGTGCAGTCCGGTTGGGTGCTCACCGGCGCGCTGGACTGGGCGCGGCTGATCCTGCGGGAAGACGCGCGTTCGGGTGGCGCAGACCATCTGTCTGAGCCCTGGGCCTTGCCGCTGGAAGAGGCACGCATGTCGACCTTTTTGGCCGCTGATCGCAGCAACACGCCAGAAAACGAAGACGCCTTTTTGTCTGGCCAGATTCTGGATCTGCAATCGCGTCTGAACGTGACCAATCTGGTGGAAGCCAACAAGGTGTCGGAGACCGCGCTCAAAGCCTTTACCAAGTTGTTTGAACAGCTGAATCTGCCGCCCGTCGAGCTGGGCCAGATGGCCGAAAACCTGCGGTTTGCGCTGGACAACAGCCCCGAAAACCTGTCGAAGTCTCAAGCCTTTCTGGTGCCCCAGCGGGTCGAGCAACTGGGCTGGCTGGGTCTGAGTGACACGACGGTGGCGGCGCTCAAGCCTTTTGTCACGGTGCTACCGGTGCGCACCGGCCTGAATGTGAACACCGCCAGTGCCGAAGCCATTTATGCCAGCGTGCCGGGGCTGGACATGGCCGGTGCCCAGCGCCTGGTGGCGGCACGCGCCCGCACCCATTTTTCCAACCTGGCCGAAGCGGGCAAGCTGGTGCCCGAGTTTGCAGGCCAGTTTGTGGACGGCCAGCACAGCGTGGCCAGCCGGTTTTTTGAAGTGCAGGGGCGGCTGCGCCTGGAGCAAAACGTGGTGATGGAAAGCTCGGTGTTGCAGCGAGACGGCCTGAAAGTCACCACCCTGAGCCGCCGCCGCATGGCCAATTCACCCGAAGTTCAAGGCACTGACGCTGCTGCGGGGCAAGTCCCGGTGCGGCGATGAGTGCCGCCCAGCGCCTGGCCGCCATCTGGTCGCTCTCTACAATCGCCGCCGTGCAACGTCAATACCCAACCCTATGAGCAGCCTGATCGTGGTTCTGCCGTCCGCTGACAGCGCAGCGGCAACCGTTTACACCTTTGTACAGGTCAGTGCCGACAACACCGTCGTTCACCATGCCGATGCGCCAGCCGCCTTGCTGCCCAAGCCCACCGGGCCCGGCGCCGAGGTGGTGGCTGTGGTTCCGGTGCGGGCCCTTTCCTGGCACCAGGTGGAGCTGCCCAAAGGCACGACGGCCAGCTCGCCGCGTTTGCGTGCCGTGCTCGATGGTTTGCTGGAAGACCGTTTGCTGGACGAGCCCGACAACCTGCACTTTGCCTTGCAACCGGCGGCCCGCGCGGGTGAGCCGGTGTGGGTGGCGGCCTGCAACCGGGCCTGGCTGCGCCAGGCGCTGGCCGCGCTGGAAGCCGCGCAACGCCCTGCCAACCGCATCGTGCCGGAGTTTGCGCCGGGCCAGCCCACGCGCTGGCACGCGCTGGCCCCAGACCATGAATCAGCCCTGGCGCAGTTGGTGGTGTGTGGTGAGCAGGGCGTGACCCTGCTGCCGCTGGCCGCAGACGGCGCCAGCACCGAACTGATGCCCGGCCTGCCGCCGCTGGCAGACGACAGCCCGTTGCTGGCCGAACCCGCCGTGGCAGCACTGGCCGAGCAGCGGCTGCACCGCCGCGTGACCTTGCAGCAAAGCAGCCAGCGCCTGGCGCAGGCCGCCCAGGGCGAGTGGGACTTGGCGCAATTTGACCTGGCCAGCTCGGGCCGCGCGCGCGCCATGAAACGGTTGACCGGCAGCTGGCGCGAGCTGCTTTTTGCGCCACGCTGGCGGCCCGCCCGCTGGGGCCTGGCGGTGCTGCTGATGGCGCATGTGCTGGGCCTGAACGCCTGGGCTTTTGGCGAGCGGCGTGCTCTGCAGGCCAAAGAGCAGGCGGTTCGCGCCACGCTCAGCCAGACCTTTCCGCAAGTCAAAGTCATTCTGGATGCGCCCTTGCAAATGGAGCGTGAGGTTGCGTTGCTGCGCCAGGCCACCGGCAGCACCTCGGGGCGCGATCTGGAGGCGGTTTTAAGTGCTTTTGGGGCTACAGCCCCTGAAGGTAAAGCTCTGACAGCTATTGAATTTGTAGCGAATGAAGTGCGCATGAAAGGCCTCAGCCTGAATGACGCCGAGCTGGCCCACGTGAGCACGCAGTTGCGCGCCAAAGGCTACGCCGTGCAACGCCAAAACGACAGCCTGGTCGTCAAGCAGGAAGGCAACCCATGAGCGCCAGCCCCATGAACCCGTCCGGCCCTTTGGCGGGCCTGTCGGCGCGATGGGCGTCGCTGGCACCCCGTGAAAAGTCGTTGACAGCCGCTGCCTGCGGCTTGATTGCGCTGGCCCTGGTGTGGTGGGTGGGCATTGCTCCGGCCCGCGCCACGCTCAAGAGCGCCGAGACCCAGCACATCAACCTGGAGCAGCAACTGGACAAAATGCGCCGCTTGCAGGCCCAGGCCCAGGCCTTGCAATCCCAGCCGAAGCTGTCGTATGACGATGCCAGCCGCGCGCTGGAAACCTCGGTGCGTGAACGCCTGGGTGCCACTGCCCGCGTCGCCACCGTGGGCGACAAAACCACCGTCACGCTCACCGGCGTGCCACCCAACACGCTGGCCCAGTGGCTGGCCCAGGCACGCAGCAGCGCCCGCGTACTGCCCAGCGAGGCACGCCTGACCCGCAACGCCGCAGGCACCTGGGATGGCTCGGTGGTGCTCTCTCTGCCACCACGCTAAGCCGCGCACCCACCGCAGCGACCCGTACCTTGGCCCTTTTTGCATCCCCCAACCGAACGAACGCCGGCCGCAGCGGGCCCGGCAGTCGTGCGGCCCGGTCCAGCGCACCCTGGTATTGGGCGTTCGGCGGTGCGCTCGTGGGCCTGGCACTGACCTTGTTGCTGTTTGCCCCGGCCAGATGGGCCACTGACCAATTGGCCAACAACACCGGTGGCATGTTTCAACTGGTTGAAGCGCGTGGCACGGTGTGGCGCGGCTCGGCCCGCCTGATGCTGACCGGCGGGGTGGGCAGCAAAGATGCCGCCAGCCTGCCGACACGCGTTCAGTGGAAGCTGCTTCCCCGCTGGGGTGGGGCGCAACTGGTCACCTGGTCTGATTGCTGCACCGCACAGCCTTTGCAGGCCCAGATTCAGCTGGGCCTGCAGGGCGTGAACCTGACGGTACTGGACAACACCAGCACCGTGCCGGCCGCCCTGCTGTCAGGCCTGGGTACGCCATGGAACACGGTGCAACCGGAAGGGCAACTGCAGCTGCACACACAAGCGCTGAATCTGCAATGGCGCGCGGGCCGTATGGTAATGGCCGGGCTTGCGCAAATGGAGGCCGCCAGTCTGTCGTCTCGCCTGTCTACCCTACGGCCCATGGGCAGCTACCGCTTCAGCGTGCGGGGTGGCGACGTGCCAACGGTGGAACTGTCCACCCTACAGGGCAGTCTGCAATTGGCGGGAACCGGCCAATGGGTAGGCTCCCGCCTTCGGTTTTCAGGCTCAGCCAGCGCTGCACCCGAGCACGAAGCCGCCTTGTCCAACCTGCTTAACATCATTGGGCGCCGCAATGGGCCCCGCTCCATCATCACGATTGGTTGAACCATGTATCGCTTATTTCTCCAGTTACCGCCCAGATTTGCTACTAATTTGATAGTTTCTTCAGCAGCAATTGCATGGGCTGGAGGCCTTTTTCATGCTCAAGTCTGGGCTCAAGCCACGCCCGGGGCTACGCCACCGGCTGTTGCCACCGGCAGCCGCAACGCGCCTGTCACGCTGAATTTCGTCAACGCCGAGATCGAAGCGGTGGCCCGCACCATGGCCATTACGACCGGGCGCAACATCGTCGTCGATCCACGCGTAAAGGGCACCATCACCCTGGTGACTGAAAACTCGGTCACGCCCGCTGCGGCCTACAACCAGTTTCTGGCCACGCTGCGCCTGTCGGGCTTCACGGTGGTGGACTCTGGTGGCCTGCTCAAGGTGGTACCCGAGGCCGACGCCAAACTGCAGGGCGGCAGCGTGTCGGTGGCGGGCACCGGCCCCGCGCAGGCGTCCAACAGCGCCATCGTGACCCAGATTTTTCGCCTGAATTACGAGAACCCCAACAACCTGGTGCCCATCCTGCGCCCGCTGATTGCGCCCAACAACACCATCAACGTCAACCCCGGCAACAACTCGCTCATCATCACCGACTACGCCGACAACCTGACGCGGTTGGGTCGCATCATCTCGGCGCTGGATGTGTCCAACGCCACCGATCTGGAAATCATCCCCCTCAAGCACGCGCTGGCCAGCGATCTGGCCCCGCTGATTTCGCGCCTGGCCGAATCGGGCGGTGGCGGTGCCCCCGGCGGCGACGCCAGCTTTCGCACCACGGTGATTGCCGAGTCGCGCAGCAACACCCTGATTGCCCGCGCCGCCAACCCGGCCCGCATGGCCCTGGTGCGCTCGCTGGTGGAAAAGCTCGATCAGCCGATCTCGCAAAGCCCCAGTGGCAACATTTACGTGGTGTATTTGAAAAACGCCGATGCCACCAAACTGGCCGTTACCTTGCGTGCCGCCCTGCAAGGCGGCAACACGGCAGCCGCCGCGCCGACGCCGTCCGCGCCCGTCGCGGTTCTGGGTGCGGGCGCACCCGCCACCGCACCGATTGCCGCTTCTGCGGCGCCATCGACCGGTGGGCAAATTCAGGCCGACCCGGCCACCAACTCGCTCATCATCACCGCCGCCGAGCCGCAATACCGGCAGCTGCGCGCGGTCATCGACAAGCTGGACGCCCGGCGTGCGCAGGTGTTTGTGGAAAGCCTGATTGCAGAGGTCAATGCCGACAAAGCCGCTGAGTTCGGTATTCAGTGGCAAGGCGTATCGGGCAAAAACGGCGATAGCGTGCTGGGCGTGTTGGGCACCAACTTCAGCATTGGCGGGCAAAACATCATCAGCCTGGCCACCGGCGCAGCCAGCGGTGCAGCCAGCTTTTCCACCGGCGGCAACGTCGGCCTGGTCAACAAAACCAACGGCATCTACGTGTTGGGCTTTTTGGCCCGCTTTCTGCAGACAAAAGGCGATGGCAACATCCTGTCCACACCCAATCTGCTGACGCTGGACAACGAAGAAGCCAAAATCGTGATTGGCCAAAATGTGCCGTTCGTTACCGGCTCGTTCACCAACACCGGCACTGGCGGTGGCGGCACGGTGAACCCGTTTCAGACCGTGGAACGAAAAGACGTGGGCATTACCTTGCGGGTCAAGCCGCAAATCAGCGAAAACGGCACCATCAAAATGCAGATTTTTCAGGAAGTCTCAAGCGTACAGTCCAACTCGGCGGCCGGCTTGATTACCGCCAAACGCTCGATTGAAAGCAACGTGCTGGTGGACGACGGGGCCATCATCGTGCTGGGTGGTCTGCTGCAAGACGAATACTCCGACCAGCAGGAAAAGATTCCTGGTATCGGCGATGTGCCCTTGATTGGTAGCCTGTTCAAAACCGAAATTCGCTCACGCAAGAAAACCAATCTGATGATCTTCCTGCGCCCTGTTGTGATGCGCGATGCCAACGCCAGCGAGGTCTTGTCCATGGATCGATACGACCTGATCCGCAATCAGCAGTTGGGCCAGCAACCGGCAGCCAGCGTGATGATGCCAATCAACGAAGCACCCGCACTGCCTAGCCGGCCCGTGTCACCCGCTGATGCGTCCAAGCCGGCCAAGTAAAGCACCCCCATGGCCACCCGCTACCCCCTGCCCTACGCCTTTGCCCGTACCAGCCAGCTGCTGCTGGAAGACGACGGCCACGACCTGACCTTGTGGCATGCGCCTTCCTCGAATGCCGCGAGCTTTCAAAGCGCCTGGAGCGAGGTGATGCGCAAGTTCCCGGTGCGGGCCGTGGCGCAACTGGATGCGGCGGCCCTGGCCCAACGCATCAGCGCCGCCTACGCGCAAGGCGAATCCAGCGCGGCCACCGTGGTCAGCGAGGTGCAAAACGACGCCGACCTGTCGCGCATGATGCAAGAGCTGCCTGCGGTCGAAGACCTGCTGGAAACCAGCGACGACGCACCCATCATCCGCATGCTCAACGCGCTGCTCACGCAGGCCGCACGCGACGGTGCCAGCGACATCCACATCGAGCCCTATGAGCGCCACAGCTCGGTGCGCTTTCGGGTCGACGGCACCTTGCGTGAGGTGGTGCAACCCAACCGCGCCTTGCACGCCGCACTGATCTCGCGCCTGAAAATCATGGCCGAGCTGGATATTTCTGAAAAGCGTTTGCCGCAGGACGGTCGCATTTCCTTGCGCATCGGCACCCGCGCGGTGGATGTGCGTGTGAGCACCCTGCCCAGCGCGCATGGCGAGCGCGCTGTGCTGCGCTTGCTCGACAAAAGCGAAAGCAAAATAAACCTGGAAGCCGTGGGCATGCAAGGCGAGGTGCTGCGCCGCATACAAAACCTGATTGCCCAGCCGCACGGCATTATTTTGGTCACCGGCCCGACCGGCTCAGGCAAAACCACCACGCTGTATGCGGCGCTCTCCCGCCTGGACGCGGGCAGCGCCAACATCATGACGGTGGAAGACCCCATCGAATACGAGTTACCCGGCATTGGCCAGACCCAGGTGAATGCCAAGATTGATCTGACTTTCGCCAAGGCCCTGCGCGCCATCCTGCGGCAAGACCCCGACGTGATCATGATTGGCGAGATCCGCGACTTTGAAACCGCGCAAATCGCCATTCAAGCCTCGCTCACCGGCCACCTGGTGCTGGCCACGCTGCACACCAACGACGCCGCCAGCGCCGTGACCCGCCTGACCGACATGGGCGTGGAGCCGTTTTTGCTCAGCTCCAGCCTGCTGGGCGTGCTGGCCCAGCGCCTGGTGCGCAAGCTGTGCACCCACTGCGTGGTTCACACCCCCAACGGCTCGACAGCGCCCGGCTGCAGCCACTGCGGCCACACCGGCTACCAGGGCCGCACGGGGGTGTTTGAGCTGCTGGTCACCGACGAAGCCATCCGCGCCCAGATTCACAACAAAACCTCAGAGGCCGACATCCGCCACGCCGCCTTGCAAACCGGTATGACCCTGATGCGCGACGACGGCGAGCGCCTGGTTCGCGAAGGCATCACCTCGCGTGAAGAGCTGGTGCGGGTGACCCGGGAATAGGCATCAAAACCGCCGTCAACCCTTGCAGATATTGGTCAAACAGCTATATTTTTTGCAGCAACCGCCAACATAGTCGTGTAGCCAAACAAAAAGCCCTTGAAAGTGAGTTCAAGGGCTTTTTTGAATTTGGTGGCTGGGGCTCGCTCGAAAGACGACTCAAAAGCCACGCCAGCATTGACTTACACGGTAGTATAGACACTGTTACTGCAAAAGTTACTGCTTTTTTATGGCTAAAGAAAAAATTACCGACACAGCTTTGAGACAAATACGCGCCGGGGATTCACGTCGGAGAATCCCGGACGGTAGCGGACTGTATCTACTGCTGTTCGTAAACGGTGGCGCTCACGCTTGGAGGTTGGATTACACCTTCGCTTTAAAGCGCAAGACAATTTCGCTTGGCACATACCCTGAGACCTCTTTAGCGCTTGCTCGTTCCAAAGCCGAGAAAGCCAGAGCCTTGATTGCTGCGGGCATTGACCCAAGTGCCCAAAGAAAAGAAGAAAAGGCCGAGCATGCGTTGCGGCGCGAGGTCGAGCTTCGTGCGCAAGCGGGCATGCCGTTAATTGATAGTTTTGAAGACACAGCGCGAAACTGGTATGCCGTCCGCAAAGATGATTGGGCTGAAAGTTACGGTGCGAAGATTATAAGAAGACTTGAAGTCGATGTTTTTCCATATATTGGCAAGCAGCCCATCGGTTCAATCACTCCGCCACAGCTGCTAGAGGTTTTAAGACGCATTGAAAAACGGGACGTAATCGAAACTGCACACAGAGCTTTGGAAAATTGCTCTCAAGTATTTCGCTTCGCCATAGCGGAGGGGAAAGCTCTGTCAAATCCAGCCAGAGACTTGAAGGATGCTTTACGAAAACCAACACCGATGCATTTCCCCGCAATAACTGACCCGAATAGACTGGGGCAGTTACTTCGTGCGATTGATGGCTATAGCGGAACTCCGGTGGTGAGAGCAGCGTTGTCACTGCACCCCATGCTGCTTTTGCGTCCTGGAGAGTTAAGGGGCATTGCTTGGGCTGAGCTAGAGCTTGGCAAGGCCATGCTTACCGTGCCTGCCGAAAGGATGAAGCGCGAGAAGGCTGGAAAACTTCATGGTGCTCCGCATACAGTACCGCTCCCACATCAAGCGGTAAAGATTTTCACTGAGTTGCTGCCACTGACTGGGGATGGTAAATATGTTTTCCGTGGCGAACGTCATCACGATAGGCCAATGTCTGACGCTGCAATGAACGCAGCACTTAGGGCTATGGGTTTTCCAAAGTCGGAAGTGACGAGTCATGGATTTCGCGCTACCGGACGCACGATTTTGGCAGAGGTGCTTGGGGAAGAGATTCAAGTTATCGAAGCGCAACTCGCGCACGCAGTCAAAGATTCGCTAGGCCGCGCTTACAACAGAACCCAGTACGAACCACAGCGCAAAATAATGCTCCAGCGCTGGGCGGATTACTTGGACGAGTTAAGAAATGCGTAGTAAGCTGAGATGCGTGTAAGCACACAAATACTGTTCTTAGAAATGTGCTAATATTTCAGTAGTTGAATTCTCAACAATCTGTTCGCTGGTGCTGACCGAAACCTAGAATACTCCTTATTGGATTTGGAGCGTTCTTTTAAGCCTATCCAAGGCCAGTCAACTTTCAAGGTAATTTGCATATTACCTGAGAGTTGGGTGGGCTCACCAGCGACACGATAACCGGGCCATTTAGTGGAGCCCGGTATGCAACCTATTGATATTTCCTACTTGGATCGGTTACTTCGTTTAAACGAAGTCTGCCAGATCTCAGGTATTTGCAAAACCGTTGTTTATGAAAAAATGCGCGTGGGTCAATTCCCCCGACAGGTGCAAATTGGCCTGCCCGGTGCTAAACGCGGTACTGCGCGATGGGCACTCTCAGCAGTAACTGAGTGGGTTGAAGCCCATAAAAATGGGCAGTCTTGGACAGACAAAACGTCACAGCGCATTGCCGTGGCTTCGGAGCAGGGGACGTCATGAACAAGATGCCCTCACGTTTAAAAGCAGTACCCTACGGAAAGCATAAAAAAAGGGCTGTTGTAGCCACTATTCCATTACTCGGAAACCTCATTCATAGCGCCGAATCCATCATCCTTGTAGGAGCGCGGGGCGTTGGCAAGACGCAGATCGGGTTGATGCTCAGCCTTTGCGTTGCTGGAGGTTTAGATATGCCAGCTCTTGGCAAAGGTGCGCAGAGGGAAGTGCTTTACATTGATGGCGAGACGGGAGAGGCCACAATGCACTTGAGGCTGATCGCCATGTGCAACGCACTCATTACACAAGGTCAGCAAACGCTAGTCGATAAATACCTACTGTTGTCATTCAAGGGCGGCCATGAGGGTGAATCCATCAATGCTGACATTGACACCGTGGAGGGGCAACGCCAGATCGAAGAGCTAATGGACGGCAAAGTTTGGTTGCTTGTGCTGGACAACTACTGCTCCCTTGCGCCCAATTCGTTCAGAGGCCGTTCTGCGGAGTCTTGCTTGCTTGATTGGATTGATAGGCAAAAAAAGCTAGGCGTGACAGTCATTTTGATCCACCACACGAACAAAAGCGGGCAGTCGCACGGCAGCATAGAAAAAGAGAATCGTGCTGACAGTATTTTTAGCCTCAACCATCACGCGTGTTCAACCTCGCAGAAGAAGCTCATCGAATTCAAAGTCGAGAAAATGCGAAACCGGGCGTGCGAGCTAGAAACGACGGTTTTCGAACTGCGCAGCGAGCAGCACGGTAAGAAGCATTCACTGTTTTTGGAACCGGCCAATGCCGAAAACTTGATTAGTCCACAGCTAAAAGAAATTTTATTGCTGAAAAAACAAGGGCTCAATCAGAAGCAAATCGCAAATCGTTTGGGGTTGTCGCCGAGCATGGTCTGCCGCCTGATGAAGGAGGTGCCTGCATGAAACAAGCGTTTTGTTTTGCAGGCATAGATTGAATGTAAAAGAGTCGCAAGACCTTGCGCGGCTTACAAGGTCTTTATGGTCTTGTGGTCACTTTACGCCAAAACACGCCTAGACGATTGCCGCGAGATCAAACGCAGGTAAGAACTGCTGTTTTTGATCGCTTGGCAGTCAGCAAAACATTACCAATATAAACACCAACTTTTGTCACTAATAGATCGCCTAGCTGATGAAGCACGTTCACTACAACAAGGTTCACGTACTTAGTTTATTGCAGAGTAACTCTGTTGCTAAACAACCTAGAAGTAAGTCTGCAGGCTTCGCGATGAGGCGTAAATATTTCACTTTTAGAAAGACTATTATCATGTCTGATACTTTAATTAAGCCCACTTCGGGCATCACAAAACTATCCACCAAAAGCCTTCAAAGGGTATTCGCCGAACTCCACGGAGTTGTTGACACTAAAGGTGGTGTACCCACCAAAGTGCGTCCAAACTATAAGATCATTCAACTGCCTCTTGGAGGCAACGGAAAATTGTTTATTAAAGGCCACTATGTGAATGGCGCTACAGAGTTGCCTACTCACCTTGAGTTCAAGAACTTTCACGCCCCGAATGTTTTGGCTTGGCAGAATTTAGTTCATGGAACAAGCGTAAGTGCCTCAATCGCGGCGTGCCTGTGGGCTTTCAAAATGTTCCTTGCACGAATAGGTGTGACTCAAGAAGAGATTGAAACACTAACTAAGGCCGACATCGAACTGGAGGGCGTTGATGTCACGTACCTGCGGGAGCACGAGACACAAGCAGAGGCAGCACGCTACGTGTCCTTGTTTGGTAAGGTTGCTGAGGCAAGTGGGAGAACAGTTGAAAGCCACCACACCACAAACGTGACCTGCGATGTGGGATTCAATGGGGTGCAAATATCTTCCTACAACAAGACAAATATTAGAAAGTGTAGGATTGCTAAAGACCAAACGGGCGAACAAATCAAAGAACTAGGAGGTCGGTTGTCGCGTATTGAGATTAAGCTGAGGCGGAAGAAATTAGTGGAGCTGGGTTTAGGCAACGGCTTGGCGTGGGAGTCTGCTTATGCCGATGATCTGTATCGTACGATCTATGAGGAACAAGTCAGTGCTGCCATTCCAGCCGCAAATTTAAAGCGGCAGAAAAAGCCTTATCCTGAGGCTATTCAGGCGGCTATTGCCTCAATGCGTGCTGAACGTCAGAGGGATGCTGTTGCTCTGCTCGAATGGTATTTCTCAGGCAAAGAGGTGCGCCAGTTCATCAATAATGAGGGCTTGAAGCTGACGGACAGTCAGATTCGGAATTTCAGAGGCGAATTTGTGAAGCACCTTGGGATTGACATTTCAGTGGACTGGGCTACATCAGTATTTATCGGAATGAGTGGCGCTAACAAGCTGCTGGAATACCCGGGCGATTACAAGCCTCTTGGGGCGCTTGCTCAGGCGAGCTTTTCTGAGGAGTCTTGGCCTCAAATTCTTAAAAAGCTCAAAGATGCGTACTCTGCAATGCTGAAACCCAAAGTTGATCCAAGCACTGGGGAGATTTTGAACTGGTAAGTTAGGTCTCCAGAGCAACACAACGCCCGCAGATGAAAGGGAGATTCGAGTAGGGGACTACCTCAAGATCGACAGCAACGAACGAGGTGAGATCGTCATGTGGCCTGCCAAGAACGATGTTTCGATTGCTTCCGATGCTGATGCGGAGCAGTCAGATGCGGTTGCTACACGTTGGTTTGATGAGGATGTCAATGAAGTCCCCGAAGGTTGGTAAGCTCAATTCCTCTTTTTGCCATCAGGTGCAACGCAATATCGACCACCACGTGATCCCGTTAGAAAGTAGACCCACCGCACGGACAGCCAGATGCTGTGCTTTGCGCCTTAGGTTTACCCTTGCCGTCACGCCCAAGGCGACACGGGCTTGGGAGCAAATCAAAATCATCCCGTGAGTGGTTAACGCCCTGAAGAGACTAACTTCAAATAGGGTATTTTCCGCAAAAGAACTGCGATAGCGGCATCATCAATTCTGATGATGAATATTCCGTTAAATCCGGATACTATTTGAGCATGTGAAGTTTGCATCTTGCAAGGAGTGTCAATGAAGCTACGTCTAACCACCTTCAATTGTGAAAATCTTTTCGGGCGTTATGGATTTTTGGAACTACCCCCTGTTGATCAGCCCAGAGACTACGCCAAAGACATCCAGATTTTTGATGTCATTACGTTTGAGCCAGGTCGTAGTAACACACTCAAACCAAAGGTAATCAGTGAGGCGCAACGAAAAAATACCGCCTTAGCCATGCTGGCTGTCAGGCCAGACATCTTGACTGTTTGCGAGGTGGAGAACCTTACGACGCTACGCTTATTCAATGCCAAATATTTGGATAACTATTTTGATCGAATCGTCTTACTCGATGGCAATGATTCGCGAGGAATAGATGTCGGCTTGATGGTGCGCAAGGGGTTCAATGCGACTATCGAGAGTATCCGTACCCACGCGGACGACGCTGCGCAAGGTGGTTATATCGCGACCACAAACATTTTAGATATGAAGGGTCGATTGGGTGCTGCAAGTTTCTCAAGGGATTGCTTAGAAGTCGATGTCAGAGTAGGAAAAACACCACTGACTTTGTTAGTTAACCACCTCAAAGCACAGGAATCCAAAAATGGTGAAGATCCGACCACTGCCAAACGTCTAGGCCAAGCACAAAGAGTAGCCGATATTGCTAAGCGTGTAAGGAAAAATAGCCGCGTCCCAATCGTGATGGGTGATTTGAACAAAGACTATCGCCAAGCAGATTACGACAAGAGCTTGAATCCCTTGGTCAAATCAACAGGCTTCTACGATCCAGTGTCAAGCTTAGATGAAAAGTGGACGCACTTTTACGAGTCTAAAAAGTCAGTAAGCCAACTTGACTACATCTTATTGGACAAATCTCTCAAAGCACACGTTACTGATGTTGAAGTATTCAGGGGTGGTCTGAGTCCAAATTGCAAACAGTATGATGGGGAACGCATTGGGACAATTTCCAAGGACAAGCTGGAAGCTAGCGATCACTGCCCACTGTGCGTGGAATTGAACGTCTGATCAACACCCATTGAACGTGGTCATTTTGAAGCGAAAATGACGGTTTCTGACTAGCGATAATGGTGGCTTATCGCTGTTCAGCGTGAATATTTTGGCGTATATCAGAGCGTGAGAACAGGCGGTAAAGCCTTAGTCCTCTAAGCTAAGCGCGGCCTTCGTTCGACGAAAAAGGTAACACTCACGACTTGTTGGCAAGGGCGTACAAGAAAATATTTGCTGCAAGTGTGGTGGATATGGTGAATGAATTCGCCTACTATTTACGCAGATTAATCTCAGCATGCTAGCAGTTTGGCGATAACTCCCGCATGCCGCATTGGTTTTTTGTGGCGCTGCTTACAGCACAACCTTCAGCATCATGAAAATACTAAGCAAAAACCCTGATGTCTCGGCTGCAGATTAGCAGGAAGGGCTACAAACTGGTAGACTCCACCAGTTCCTACACAGATCAACTGGAGACTATCACCAGTCTTATGTCCAATATTGTCTTTCCACCGCCCGTCAAAAAGCCAACTTTCTCGGGGCACGAAACGTTTCCTCTGCGGCAGCTTTGGCTACGTAAAGCCTATCACGAGGTCGCAGGACATGGCGCTTTTGCGCCCAAGACGGTCTTCGCTGACGAGCAGTCAATTGGGCGCTTTGGCGTGGGCAAAAACATGGTTTCGTCCATTAGACATTGGGCTTTAGCTTGTGATGTAATCGTCGAAGATCAACAGAACGACGGGTACGCGATTGGTGAAATCGGTAGCGTTTTGTTTGGCGAAAAAGCATGTGACCCATACCTAGAATCGAACGCGACACTTTGGCTGCTACATTGGATGCTTGCCGGACGCGCAAAGCGTTCAGCCACATGGTACATCCTCTTTAACTTTGTGCAAAACCAGACGTTCACTCAGCAAGAAGTGATAGACCTGATTAGCCTGTATGGCTCCGACAGCAAGGCTGCTCGTTCGCATAGCACTCTCACCAATGACGTTGGTGTTTGTTTGAAATGCTACACAAGCATCTCAACTCGGAGTGCCAATGAAGATCTAGCAGAACCGCTCCTGACAGATTTAGGGCTCCTCGTTTCTAACGCCAATGGTTTTCATTTTCATCGAGGGTCACAATACTCTCTGCCGGATCAGATTTTTGTATTCGCCTTGCTTGATTTCTGGCAAATCTGGAAGTCAAACCAAGGCTTCAATCAAGCTACGCTCGCCTTCAACTCAATTGCGCACGACTATGGCTCCCCCGGACGAGTCTTTAAGCTCGATGAAGACTCTGTTGGGGAGCGCCTCTCGAAGATTTCGGAACTAACAAAAGGGGCGCTTGAGTGGACAGATTCTTCAGGACTTCGGCAAGTTAGCTTTGTTGGCAAAGATTCAATTGATGTCTTGAAAATGCGGGTCTTGAGGGCAGCGTATGCAAACCATGCTCGCTAATCACATCACTGTCGATAGACAGTTTCTGCGTTCGGTACGGATTGATACTGACCTTAATAGACTTGATGCAGTCAAGGGCTACATTTTTCAACCCTCAGCCAGCAACCTGCTTGAAATCACCGCAAAGCATATTCGACATACCCAGCAACGCGGCTTTACATGGACAGGCGCATATGGCTGCGGAAAGTCGTCCCTGGCCTTAGTGCTAGGCGCGCTCGCAGGCGGCAGTACCGACGTGCGCAAAGCCGCACGAGCCGTGCTTAACCTTGAACCGAGTAGTGATACTGCTCATGTGTTCGGCACGCGACAGCCGTGGGTCGTGCTCCCAGTAGTCGGAA
The DNA here is from genome assembly GCA_013297875.1 of Comamonadaceae bacterium. Taxonomy (GTDB): domain Bacteria; phylum Pseudomonadota; class Gammaproteobacteria; order Burkholderiales; family Burkholderiaceae_C; genus JAAFIW01. Next base: position 261,288 of record JAAFIW010000001.1, read on the forward strand.
AGCGCGGTTCGATTGTTGATGCAATTGCTCATGTCATAGACGCAGCCAAGTTCTCGGTACGGGGCCCAAAACCGAAGGTTGATGGTCGCCGTGATGTGATTACCGAACTGGTGCGCGCCGCTGAGTCCCAGCCCAAGGGCGGTGGAATTCTCCTCATCGTCGATGAGCTTGGCAAATGCTTGGAGCATGCCGCTGGTGCAGATGAAGATATTGGTTTTTATCAAGAGCTTGCAGAAGCTGCGAGCCGTTCCGTTGGCCGCTTAGTAGTTATCGGTGTACTACACCAAGCTTTCGACCAGTATGCGGCTAGGCTCGGTAGATCGGCTCAAGAAGAGTGGTCTAAAGTTCAAGGTAGATACGTTGATATTCCGTTGGTGGCTGGGTCTGATGAGGTTCTATCACTCGTCGGACGGGCAATCCGCGCTGAGGCCGAACACAAAGGCACTCACAGGATTGCCTCCACTATTGGCAAAGCGATTCAAAAAAGAAGACCCAGCGCGTCTTCTGAAATCGTAGGGTTACTCGACGCGTGTTGGCCATTGCATCCGGTGACCGCAGCACTCTTGGGGCCCGCTTCAAAGCGAAGATTTAGTCAGAATGAGAGAAGCGTATTTGGCTTCCTTGCGTCTTCTGAGCCACTAGGTTTTTCTGAAATTCTTAAAGGTTTGCCAGTCAGCGACACTGCCTATTACTGGCCAAGTGTCTTCTGGGATTATTTGAGAACGAACTTTGAGCCTTCGATTTTGGCTTCTGCTGACGGTCATCGCTGGGCGGCAACAGCCGAAGCCGTAGAGCGAGCAGAGGCAAGATTCTCCCCGGTGCATGTTGATCTTGTGAAAACAGTTGGCCTGATTGAGCTACTGCGTAACGGGTCTGGTTTGGCTGCTGAGGACGGCGTTTTGAGCGTGAGCATCAACGAAACAACTTCCGTTGCTGTGAAGAACGCCTTGAAGGAGCTTGAATCTGCCTCGATCCTCATCTTCCGAAAACATCTTGATGCTTGGGGTGTCTACGCGGGGAGTGACTTTGATATTGAGGCGGCGGTCCGAGAAGCGCGCGCACGGACAGGGCGACATGATTACGGAAAACTTGCACCGCTTGTTGATTTGGGGCCAGTAACCGCTAGGCGTCATTACTGGGAAACTGGTGCGATGAGGTGGTTTAGTCGTTCGATAGTTCGATACGATGATGCTGCGCAACACATTGCAAAACACAAGCCATCTAGCAGCCAAAGTGGCGAGTTCATCTTGCTGCTCACGGATAACGGTGCAGAAACTCACAATCGTGAGAAGACGGCGAAACAACTCTCTAAAGATGCCGGGGAAAATGGCCTGCTTATTGGTGTACCCAAGAACGCCGAACGCATCGAAGACTTATCTGGAGAGTTGGCCGCGCTCGAACAGGTGCGACTGCATTCAACCGCTGCGCATGGCGATTCAGTCGCCATGCGCGAGCTTGCGGCACGGCTTGCAGCGACAAAAGCAAGTCTGTCGGACGAATTGCGCGATGCCTTCAACAGCGCGACGTGGTACTCAAACGGCGCAGCACTTCGGGGAGCCGGTAGCCTTTCAAAGCTTGCTTCCGACATTGCGGACTCGTTGTTTCCGCAAACCCCACGAGTACAAAGTGAATTGGTTAACCGCAATGCGCTCTCATCGAGCGCTGCAAAAGCCCAAAAAGAACTACTTCACGCGATGGTACGTCGAGGTGATGAAGAGCGGTTGGGATACCAGAATTTTTCGGCAGACGCCGGGCTTTTCCATACGGTCGTTAGCGCTCTAGGCCTTCACCGCAAGCGTGGTGACTCTTTTAGATTCACAGCGCCACACGGCACTGAGTCAAGCGAAACCTTCGTACCTGCGTGGCAGGCTGCTGAAGCGCTAGTTCTGAGTGAGCGCGAGAGCGTGACGCTCACTGAGCTATACGCATTGTGGTCAGCGCGACCATACGGTATCAAAACGGGTTTGCTTCCAATTTTTGCGCTCTGTTTTTTCCTCACTCACCGCAATAAGCTAGCGCTTTATACCGAGGGAGTCTTCACGCCTGAATTAGAAGAATCTAAGGTTGATGAATGGCTGCAAGATTCGGATCGAATTTCTTGGCGTCGCGTGCAGATTGACGGGACTGAGCGCAAGCTGCTCTCAGCGCTATCTGATGCTCTGTCAAAACGCCTGGGTAAAACAGTTACGGCTGATGCTTTTGATTCTGCTCGCGCCCTTGTCTCAATGGTGTTCGCATTACCTATGTGGACTAGACGGACTGAGCAACTCTCCGCACATGCAAAAGAGGTTAGAACGCTCTTACTTAAGGCCACTGATCCTCATAAGGTCTTGTTCTCTGATCTGCCAACGACTCTCGGCGAGCATCAGCCCACAAAGCTTGCAGAAAGGCTCGCAGAGCTTGCTGGTGAATTGACAGAGGCATTCGTTAACAAGCTCCGCTCCGTAGAAGCAAATCTATTTCAAGCACTTGACCACGACAAGAACGAAACCCTTGAGCAGTTGCGCATTCGGGGCGGTACGGTAGCCGGTCTAGGTTCAGAGTTTCGGCTAGATGCGTTTGCATCTCGAATAAGCGAGTACCGTTCAAAAGAAGACGATGTGGAAGGTCTCCTGATGTTGGCGATAGGGAAACCAAGTCGGGACTGGACAGACAACGACTTCAATGCGGGCGAAGTTCAATTGCTCTCATGGGCGCATGAATTCCGCCGCCTAGAGTCCTTGGCGCAGGTTCGTGGTCGCCCAGCAACCCGAAGAGCCATTGGAGTGGTTTTTGGAGCTGCGCGAACCGTTACCGGGATGTTCGACGTATCCGAGCGCGACAGTTTGGCAGTCAAGGATCTGGCGAACTCGCTGTTAGCGCAAGTTGCGTCTGGCAAAGTAAAGCGGGAGGTGCTGCTAGCTGCTTTGGCTGAGGCAGGCGCTCAACTCTTCGAGGTCGGTACGAATACTGAAAAGAAAGGCAAAAATGGCTAATGAGCACCACGTTCTTGGTTTATCCGGCGGTAAGGACAGTGCAGCATTGGCTGTGTTTATGCGTCAGAAATTCCCCGCATTGAATATCCGCTACTTCTTCACAGATACAGGCAAAGAACTGCCCGAGGTCTATGAGTTTCTAGCCAAACTCGAAGGCTTTTTGGGGAAACCGATTGAGCGCTTGAACCCAAATCGCGATTTCGACTTCTGGTTGCGTGAGTACGGTCACTTTCTACCGAGTCCTCGCACCAGATGGTGTACTCGTCAATTGAAGCTTCTGCCATTCAAGAATTGGGTCAAGCCATGGCTTGCATCAGGTGACATCGTTCACAGCTACGTCGCCATTCGATCCGACGAAGATCATCGTGAGGCTTTAGTTTCGCAGCACGATAACCTCCACGTTAGGTTGCCCTTTCGTGAGCACGGAATAGACAAACAAGGGGTGCTTGATTTACTGGATGCTGCCGGGGTCGGATTGCCAAAGTATTACGGCTGGCGATCACGAAGCGGTTGTACCTTTTGCTTTTTCCAGCAAAAGATTGAGTGGGTTCGCCTGCGCGATCAGCATCCAGAGTCCTATGAAGAAGCGAAGCGGTACGAAAAAAACGCACTTGATCACGGATCACCCTTCACTTGGACACAAGGCGAGTCACTCTCTGACCTTGAGCAACCGGAGCGGCGGGCGCAGATAGTTGCCGACTATGAGATCAGAAAACAACGCGAGCGTGCTCGCATTCCAATTAACCCACTTCGCCCACCCCCAAGCGAAAACCTAGAGCTTGATGAGCTTTATCTTGATGATGAAGGTGGTGGAGCATGTTTAGTCTGTCATAAGTAAAGCGCCCAAATTTTTAAGAGAGTTCATATGCCTACAGAAGCGAAAGACATTTTTGAAGCGAATTCTCGCAACGTGCGAGAAATGCTGTGCGAGCGTGGGCTCGGGCTTTATGTTCCACCTTACCAGCGACCTTATGGCTGGGACAAAGACAAGGTACTAAAACTAATCGACGATATTTTCAATGGTTTTGCCGCGCTCGTTGACAGCGAGGAAAGCTTCACATTTCTCGGGACAATTATCACGATCCATGATCGAGATGGCAAGACTGTTCATCCTGTCGTGCGTACTGAATTGCCCAGTAAAGTGTTGACTGTAATTGACGGTCAGCAACGACTAACTACGCTTTTAATACTGCTGATTGCTTTGCACAATCACTTGCGACTGGCTCAGGTAAAGCTTCTCAAATCCAAAGGAAAAGGGGAATCGCTATCAAGCCAAGAAAAGTGGCTTGACGAACAGACGCGGAATATTACGGCAGAAATTGCCGCTTGTTTTTCTGACAAACATGCATATGGTGATTCGCCTCTTTATCCTCGAATGATACGTGCGTTTGATGACCAGTGGTCAAAAACAAAAGAGAATGCTAAATACAACTCGGCAATAGCTAGCCTAATTGCAGGATACTTTGCTCTTGCAGAAATTGATAAACCAACAGAGTACAAGCCACAAAAACGAAACAATAAGATCGAAGGCGAGGATGCCCTGATTGAGAGATATTCGCAAATTTCCAAAATTCTGAAACAAGTCACTAGTGGCGGCACTTCAAAAGAAGAATTCGAGGATTATCCAACGCTCAAGCAGATTGCAGATACCAAGCACTTCCAGAGAGCGTTAGTGAATCACGACTTTCCCGATGATGTCTTAGACTACCTTCGACAAGCTAGCGTTGCCCAAGAGTTCACTTCTTTGTTGAGTATTCTTTTGCTCGCTAGCTATACCCTGACTAGAGTAGCATTGACCGTAGTGAAAGGAAAAAATGAAGATTATGCGTTTACTGTTTTCGAGTCGCTGAATACAACAGGTGAGCCGCTAACTGCATACGAGACCTTCAAGCCCAAAGTGGTAAGTGCTGAGGGGATTGACAAATACGAGCAATCCGAATCTCGCGCACACTTGAGCGAAGTGTCGAATTATCTTTCAACTTTCAAAGTAGGTGACTCTCTTCAAGCAGCCACGCGCGATTTACTGATTTATTTCGCTTCCGCTGAAACTGGGTTTCGACTTTCAAAAAGGCTTGCTGATCAACGAAGGTACATGAAAGTCGAGTTTGAACGTCATGAGTCGCATCAAGAGTCACGCATAGCGTTCGTTCGGCATCTTCGTGATACTGCGACGTTTGTGCAGAATTCTTGGGTAGGAGCAGAAAGACTGCCAGTTCTTGCCGGACTTCCGATAGAGGCTACCACCGATGCAGCAAAGCTGTGCCTATCCTATTTACGAGAGCTGAATCACACTGTAGCTATCGCACCGCTCGTGAGGTTTTATTCAACTGCTTTAGTCTCTGAGGCTGGCATCAAGGCGAGCAAAGTCAAAGAACTTGAGGATGCACTAAAGGCTATTACTGCATTCTCAGCGCTATGGCGCGCTTCTCACCGGGGCACCTCTGGAATCGACCAAGAGTATCGGGAGATACTTTCAGGAGCGAACTCAATTACTGCTTTACCGCCGTTGGCGCGTTGTCTCAAATCGGATGCGTCGAGCGGCGCTTTTTCACCGATTGTTGACGTAGATCTGTTTAAGGCTGAACTTAGGGCTAGACTCGCCGACAAAGATCACGGGGGTATCGACAGTAAGGAGACATTTGTGTCTGAGGCGGCATCTATACCCGCTTATCAAAACAGTCGCCCAACCAGTCGCCTCATGCTGTTGGCGGCTTATCACGATTCGGTTCAAGATGATGCCAACCTAGGCTTGATCGTGCGCGGTAAAGAAGCTGTTTCTCCGTGTATGACCTACAGTGGATTTACGGATGAGAGACATCTATCTCTTGAGCACATTGCACCTCAGCAAGCGGGAGTTGGTTGGAATCCCGACCTTTATGCAAACAAGGAATCTATTCATAGGATCGGCAATCTGGTGCTAGTTCAATCAGATGCTAACTCCATGCTATCAGCTAGGCCATGGGTACAAAAGCGCATTCTATATAAAGCGCTGGGTAGCGCAACCCAAGAGCAAGCGCAAAATACGTTGCGAGACGCAAAGGCAAACGGTTTAGAGTTTGGTGACAGTACAAGTGCTATTGTTGAGCTTTCTGCCTATATGCCCCATCTAGTGGCCATTGGAGCAAAAGCAGATGATGATTGGAGCCTTGCTTTCGTTGAGACGCGAGCAAAACGTCTTCTTGAACTCGCTTGGGATGAACTATATAGCTGGTTGAAATAGGAAGCCGCATTTTGCCAATACTTCCTATTAGGCAATTGAGTCTAAGAGTCGGTGTTTAGCTGCGATTTAGTTGCTTACGCCCGAATTCCCCAACTCAATATTCCAAAGCACCTCAAATTTTATTGATGAAAGAGGAACTTTAAACTTAGAGAAGACTTGGCACCTGCCGACGCTCTACTGGCCTGTTGTACAAGGCCAAAGTTGCATCGCTCTTGTGGCCTGTCGTCAACTTAGTCTGCCAGTTTGGGAGTCCGACCATTGCGGCCTGCGTACAGTACCCAGCTCGTAGGGAATGCCCAGAAACCGCCGCACTCGCACTAAGCCCGTGTAGCCTAGCCACTGAGCTTTTCACGATGAGAGCTACAGATGGTGCGGCCAAAGCCTTTTTGCTCACTCGATCATATCGGGACACTGCACGAAATACAGCGCCAGACTTGATGTTGGCGAACTGCATCCAATATTGGAGCGCCTTCACAGGGCAGCGATCTCCATTGGCATAGGGAATAAAAATAGTACGCCCCTCTCCCTCTTGGTCAGTCTTAGAGCGCCGAAGCATCACCTCACAGCCTTGAGTATGAAATTCCAAGTCATCAGTTTTAATACCTACAAGCTCAGATCGTCTGAACGCCCCAGCAAAGCCAACAAGTAGCAAGGCTTTGTCCCGCGCTGCCTTCATAGGCATTTGCTGATCTGACAAAACCAGAGTTTCGAGCAGATCGTCCTTCACTAGTGCTTTCACACGCCGCTGTGCTGTTCCTAGGGTACGCCGGATTCCCTGCATGGTTTGCTTGACCAGCCCGCTCATTGCGGGTGATGCCCGCTTGTCAGTTACGTAGCCACGGCGGACATGAGCTTGATGGAGAGCGATGATCCTGTGCTCAATGGTTGCCACCTTGTAGTTGCTTGACATAAAAGCGATGTACTCCGCAAGTGTTTCAGCGGTACATGGAATCGTGCCGCCCCAGTTCAAGAACTGTGCCTCTGCCTGCGCATAAGACTTTCGCGTGTTTGCGGATTGAGAGGCCGCTTTCAGCTCTGAGACAGTGTGGATATTTATCTTGTCTTTCGCATTCACCTGACTGCCCCCCTTTCAGTCGGATAAAAGTCAGCGGTTGCAGCCTTGCAGCTCTGCGATATAACAGTAGCCCATGCGCCCATGTCCCCAAGCTCAGACAAAAGCCACCCCAGATCTTCAACCGTATCGCCAGATATTTCACCGCCCTCAAACTCTGCGCTGGCCACGGCCAACAGATGCCCCAATGCTTTTGCACCGTTCTGACAAAGGCCAACGATCACGTCTAAATGTCCGGCCAGTTCACGCACCCAATACGGATTGGCCGCAGCAAAATCCAGCTTAGGCAGTTGGGAGGCGTTGACTATTCCTTTCGCAGGGTCTAACTGTGGCTTACCCTTGCCAAGCGACGCGGCGATCTTCGCTATCAGAATGACGCTTGCTCTTATGCAGTGGACAACTGTATTTGGGTTCTTGCCGCGTACGTAGCCACTTCTTTGGACACGGTGCTTGTGCAGAGGTCTGTTCTTTCGTTTTGGAGTTGTAGGTAGTTGTTGTTGCATCTCAGTACTCCGATGCCATCAAGATGGTGGTGATGCTTCTGTCGCCCTCAGTGATGACGTAAACCTTTTCAGAGCCAAAGACATATGCGCTCAGGATGCGAGAACCGTCCATGATGCTTTGCTTGTTGGCTTCGATGTCTGTACCGTTAATGTCACCCCAGTCTCCAGAAACGTGGCGACGGAGCAGGCTCAACGGTTGCTGATTCACGCGCTCAAGGAAGTCCTGAGCGGCTTGTGTTGCTGTAAGCCGCCCTAGATTGAACAGTGGTACAGGCGTTGTTTTATTACTGGACATAATTACCTTCGGTAATGCTTTCCCCACGCCGCAACGAAACGAGCCTTACGGGCTTGTTTTGAAAGGAGTAGATGAGCTTGGTTAAAAATCCTAGAGGCAAATTTGTTCTAGGCGTGTGCAGCGGTCAAAGCCGTGCTGAAACCAAGTGTCAGATGGCGATAACTGTTTTGACAAGTTGCCTTTGACTTTGCCAATGGCTTGGGTTCAGACAAGTGCGCTCTGGATTGCAGAATTTCATACCCCATAGATTTCACAATTGCAGGATTTCACGCGATTGTCTGGCTTTCCTTTAGATCACGAAATCGTGAAATTCTGAAATCCTAGCTGCGCCTACATAAGCAGGCGGCAGGCCAAAACTTGTCCTGTAAAGCCCATGTGCATCGCTCTGCATCTCGCATGACGGGCATCAATGGAGAATTACCATGACACTTGAAGAGCTTTTGAATTTGTTACGCGCGGATGATTTTCACGTCAACAAACATGCTGAAGACCCCTATGGCTACAAAGTTTGGCTGGGCTGTAGGCTCATCATTGCTGTGTACAAATCCGGCAAGATCATCGTACAGGGCAAATACGACCCGCGCTGGGGCGCTGAATCATTGGAGCACCTCATACCGCTTTTGCCGCCCCATACCAATTGGGTTCTCGACGAGGCCAAGCAAGAACCTTTTGCGGGTTTGATTGCGCTACGGCAAGGAGTCATTCGAGGCAAGCGATAAATACAAAAAGGGGCATTTTTGCCCCCTTTGTTTGGGTGAAGCTCGTTAACGCAACGCGCTTTACTCTTTGACTAGCCTGCAAATGACCTTCATGCCCGCAAACAGTTTGAGTAATGCGTGAAGCTCGCCATCGCGTTTAGTTCTTGATCTTTGGGCGACCCATGACGATATTCCAGTCAGTCACATCAGGATGGAATTTGACGTTAGGTAAGTTAAACGCCATTCCCTTCATCACACCTTGACTGTCTGCATAAAGCCGAATGGTTGCAGAACCTACGCCCTTTCTGTTAGCACTCGACACGGTTCCACGCTCTTTGCCACGGGCAAGATACTCGCTTCGTTCGGCGGGGTCATCAACATAGCGGGTGTCGTCCAAACTTTTGGCAGCTTGAGATACATCTATGATTTTGATCTCATACTGTTCTAGTTGCTCCACAACAGGCTTGCGCGATTTGACTTTGACGGGTACGGAGTCCACAAACAATATGTGGCCTGTAGAGTGTCCGTCAACATACAGCCAAGCAATTGCATCTCCAGGCTGTAGGTCAGTGACTTTATAAAGCCGTTCAAACGCCTCTGAGCGCTCGATGGAGGGATGCCAGTCGTAGATGCTTTTACGATCTTTGAGCTTTTGGGTTTTCACTTGCTCTACAACGCCGCTTTTTGTTCGGCGAAACATGTCTTCAATAAAGCCTCCACAGTCAGTAGCTACCACGTACTCCTTGCTGAATAGATCAGTAGGATGCCTTGTGTAAACCTTGTTGTTTTGGTACGAGTTGTTTTCTGCCTTGGTGTTGGCTACGAATTCTCTTGCCAGTTGTAGATGCTTTGGTACGTTCTGAGCTTGGGCAAAATTGACCGTGAGGATTGCTGCCGACAGCAGAAGTTTGATGAGAGTTTTCATTTAATTTCACCTTCCATCGTGCAGGTGGGATGTACGCCGGAGACAACTCCGTACTCGCATGTTTCGTTGACGCGCTTTCGATACGTTGCTTCTAGGCACTTGGCATCCAGGCATCTATTCCGCTCCAAGAGCCATTTCATCTGTTCTGCTTTGAAGTTTGCTTGACCACCGGGGCCAAAGTCTGCGGTTGGCATTTTCTTGTAGTTGTCTGAGAGGGCTGCGTCTAACTTGCCAAGTAGCGCACTAGAGCAGATCAACTTTTCTTGGTTTGTGGATGCTTTTGCACAATCAAAACTAGGCTTGGAGACTTGGCTAATAGCTTCTGACTCTTTCGCTTGAGACACTGTTGTTGCGGGTGGTTGATTGCTGCTAGGAGTTTGCACAGTTGACGGCGTTGGTGTTGCCTGCGCAGTGGTCATGGTTGAGGGTGCGCTGGCTTGGCTTGATGCCGCTGGCGTTGAGGCCACGCCCTTGGTCAAGCTCATTGAACATTTTTGAATAGGTCTGGGCTTGCCTTCAAAGGGTATCCAGCTGTTTTCAAGCCTTTCACCTTTCAGCTCGATGGTGTTACCTGATAGCAAGCCGGAAAATTCAGCAACCACCGCCGAATTATTGGATATGAGCGTCACCTTGTCGGTCATTGGATTGAGCGAACCTGCAAGTCCAACGCCCCTCAAATTGTAGTTAGCCTGTTCGACTGCATTCTCCCTAGTAGTTGCAGTCACACCCATGATTAGCTCAGGAGTCACTTCAACTGCATTTGCTTTGAAAGTCACCTGCGCAGTCCCGCCGTTCGACAACCCACTGGGGTTTTGAATCTCCACTGGAGAGCAGCTAAACGTCCCACTCCAATCTCCCAGCAATTCACGCTCTTTGGCGGCGTAGGCTAAAACGTCGAATGCTAAAAATGTTGCAGCTACTTCAATGGTTGGCTTGTCATACCTGACCACGAAATTTTTGCCGTCTGAGTTCATCTGAGCGCCATACTCCATCTTCATGTCCCGGATCAAACCAGTAGGAGTGACAACAGATAAATCGCCTGAACAAGTCCGCGCCTTGGAATCTTTGTTGTAACCGTTTTCAACGACACCTCCGAATTTGACCTTAACCGCGTCAAAGTATTTATCAAGCACCTTCTTCCCGCCAGCAGAAAACGGGTTCCGCTGATCAATGCCATTTAACTTCAAGGCAGTTTCGCTCATGCTTTGAACCAGTGTTTTTCCGATATCTGGGCTGGTGCATTCAGGGGGCTTTATGCCGCATCCTGAAATCAGCACTGCTAGAAGAGTTGCTGCCGTTGCTGTAACGACTGATTTATTTAGTTGTCCTCTGTGCATACATTTTCCTATTCAAGGGAATTTGCCTTTCGGCGGATGTCTGACCTAGGTCAAACTACTGAAGAAAATACCTCGTAACTTAAAACATATTTTATGGTGTTTTAATTTAAGATATTCGACGATTCAGGGGTGAGTAAGCGCCAACCTCCTGCCCTTGACCTTTTTGATGCTGATCAGGTGCTGCCTGTGTTCGGCAACAATCTGCGTCGTCTGCGTTATGAGGCTGGTTTAAGTCAAGAGGCCGTTGCTGCTCTTGCAGACGTGAGCACGGTCTTCGTTTCAGGCTGTGAGCGAGGGCTGAACAATGTTTCTCTGATGAAAGTTGCAGCTCTCTCATTTGCTCTTGGCGTGGACATGAAAGACTTGCTCGATACGTCTCGACGTGGCGAAGCTGTTGAGCCCATGCGGATGTACAGCAAAGCCACGGTGCGCAAGGCGCGTGTTTAGGCACTAAGGCACTCGCTGCCTTGCTCTGAGCAGTTCACGCCAGTAGGCATGATGTTTGTGTGGGGCTTGCTGCGATAACTCCTCGATGGGTATGCTTTTGATGCACACCAGTTGGGCTAACTGCTTGTCTTGAACCAGAAGCTGTCTAACGCCGTCTGCCAATCGCTCTGCAATGTCAAAGGGTTTGTCAGGCGAATCACTTGCCGCTCGTGCCCTAAGAGTCGGGTTCTGAGCAAAGTCCATCACATTGGCAAACTTCAACCCATTTATTTCAAGAGCACAAGGAGCACTTGGTAGCAACCAACCCCACGCGTTTTTAGGGTTTGCAGGGTAACGAGGCGGATACAAACCGCTGAACTGCTGCATGTGCTCCCGATTTTTACCAATCGAGCTGTTGGGTATCGTTAGCAGCTCCACCATGTTGTAGGTATTGCACACAACAAGGCTTTGTCGTTTTAGACTGGCACCGAACTCAGGCGTAAATACAAGACCACGCCTGAATTCCACAGCCCAGCGGATGCAAGTGTCGAGCGCTTGTTCTCGCAAAGGCAGATAGTCTGACACACGCCCAAAGTCGTACCAGATACCATTGCGTGGGATTGGCCATTCTTTGCCAGCGTCATTGCCTATGGGATTTTCGCCAAGCTGAATGCCTATGCGACGGCTCATGTCAAGGTCATCAAGCAGCACGTCGTTCGGTACCCAGCGCGTGAAGACTTCAAACGGTGCAAGGCCATATTGATTGAAAGCCGCAGATGTCAGAACGCCATTTCTCGGAAAGGTAGGAGTACACACCAGTGTGTGCTCCTTAAACTCCAAAGAAATGGCATCGCCTATCAGCAGCTTTCGAGCTGGTGGGCCAGACTTACGTGCGGGTTCTGGCTCAATCCACGCGCTGCGAATCCAAACGCGAGGATTGACTCCATAGTAAAAGCCTGTGATTGCTTCGCGCATACGCTTACGCAGCCTTGGTAGCAGGCGTAGCGGCCATGGTATGTACGCCAATCAAGTAGGCTGGCTTTAGCGCCTTCCAGTCCGCGCGAATTTGCTTTTGCGGCTCAACCCAATATGCGGGATCAACAACGTACTCTTGCCGAGCGATGCCGCCTTGTGTGTCGGGGATGGATGCGCGGTGGAAAAGTGCATGGCGACCCATTTCCGTTTCTTCGTCATAGTCCACCATGAGGATGGCAACATCAGGTAGCGGGTTGCTGTCGTACTCTTTGTAAATCGTGGCTACGAGGCGGTGATGTGCGAGGAGCGACGCGATAAGGGTTTCTGACACCCAGTAAGGCCCGTTCTTCGGCAGTCTGAATTTATCCACTGCGAGCTGTCGGACATCTTTTAGAGTGGTTTTGGTAAGCATAGCGATGCATGCAAAGATGCAATCGAAGTCGCCTTCTTGCTGGATGCGCGTGAATGCTGGTTTGAAGCCTGCGGGTAGTGCCGTTGCCATGAGAATTTCCTTTTTGAGTTTCTGTGGATGGCGGTCTTCACCACGGACACTGAAAACTCTTTGGGCATGGCTACGCCGATCAGGCTTTGCTGAAATCAACAAGGCTTGTGTAGGCGGTTGCTTGGGTGTTGGCTAGAGTCCGAGGCTGGACTGCCGGAGGCGTTGCGAATGCAGCGCTTTTTTAATTTAACACTTGGTGTAGCGGGCTTTTTGCAGGCTGACTTTGCAAGAAATGCAATGCTTGGATTGTGGAAGGATTGCGACAGTCATTCGAGAAACCACCTTTTCTCTAGCGCAACACACAAAATATTTAATTCTTCAAACGCGAAGTTTGCCATCGCGTGCGCGAGGCGTAGCTGGGATTTTCGATTGAAATTGAAAGTCAAGTTACTGCAACTCATTGAGTTACTGCGATTTTTACTGCACAATTGCGCGGCTTACTACACACGAAGGCGCATGATCGCGGACAACAAAAAAGCCATAAGTCATTGAAACTTATGGCTTTTCGCACCTTCGCGGACTATCGCGGAAGTAAAATTGGTGGCCTGGGGCGGAATCGAACCACCGACACGCGGATTTTCAATCCGCTGCTCTACCAACTGAGCTACCGGGCCAAGGCAGCCTGAGATTCTACAACACTCCTGGCGCTACGCTGGCAGCGCGTTTGCCGCGCGACAGGTCAACGCCCAGTTGCTTGAGTTTGCGGTACAGGTGGGTGCGCTCCAGGCCTGTCTTTTCGGCCACGCGTGTCATGGATCCGCCTTCTTTGGCCAGGTGAAACTCGAAGTAGGCTTTTTCAAAATCATCACGCGCTTCGCGCAGCGGTTTGTCCAGCTCGAATTGCTGGCGGGCTTGGGGGCCCATTTCCACCACGGGGGGCAGGTTCACACCCCCTGTCATCGCAGCTTCCACCGTCAGATCGGCCGCTGCCGCTGGGGTAGCCGACACCATCTGCTGAAAGACCACGGGCTTGCGTGGCAGGTTTCGGGTCAGCGCCTGGTCAACGGCTTTGAGCAGCTTTTGCAAGGTGATGGGTTTTTCCAGGAATGCCTGGGCACCAATTTTGGTGGCCTGCACCGCGGTGTCGATCGTGGCGTGCCCGCTCATCATCACCACGGGCATGGTCAGCAAGCCACTGGAGGCCCATTCCTTGAGCAGGGTCACGCCATCGGTGTCGGGCATCCAGATATCCAGCAAAACCAGGTCTGGGCGCATGCGGGCGCGGGCTGCGCGGGCTTGGGCAGCGTTTTCAGCCAGATCAACGGTATGCCCCTCATCATTCAGAATTTCCGAGAGCAGGTCGCGTATGCCCAGCTCGTCGTCCACCACCAAGATATTTGCCATGTCTTAATACTTTATGGGTCAGTGTTGTTATGTCGCAACTGCGAATGATAACGACACTTGTGCCCCTTGAACCACGCCATCGACGACCCGGTTGCTCAAATCAATGCGTGCGCCATGCTCATCAGCGATTTTTTTCACGACGGCCAGGCCCAGGCCCGTGCCTTTGGTTTTCGTGGTGACGTAGGGCTCAAAGGCCCGCTTCAAAATAAAGTCGGGAAAACCGGGCCCATTGTCACGCACGGTCAGGCGCACACGGCGACTGGACGGGTTCCATTGGGTGCGCAGGGTCACAGGGGTCGGCTGCTGCGAGGCGTGGGTCGGCTGCGGTACATGCTCTACAGCGTCCTGGGCGTTTTGCAGCAGGTTGTGAATGACCTGTCGCAGCTGTTGCCCGTCTCCCAGAATTGGCGGACACACGGGATCGAGTTCCATGGCAACCGGCTGATTTTTGGGCTGCGCGTCGACCCGATCGTCTGAGCCATACAAGGCCAGCACATCGGTGACCAGCGCATTCAGATCCAGCGCGTGTAGCTGCGCAGCGGGCAAACGCCCAAAGTCGCGAAACTCATTGACCAGGCGCTTCATCGCCTCCACCTGGTCCACGATGGTTCGCACCGATTTGTTCAGCAGCGCCTCCTGCTCGGGCTGCACCTTGCCCGTCAACTTCATTTGCAGACGCTCGGCCGATAGCTGGATGGGTGTGAGTGGGTTCTTGATTTCGTGGGCCAGCCGCCGGGCCACTTCACCCCAGGCCTGGGCGCGTTGGGCAGACACCATTTCGGAGATGTCATCAAACACTAAAAGCCGGGTTGCGCCCGGTAGCTCTGCACCGCGCGCTACCAAATTAATCGTATTTGAGTTGGCCCCCAAGGTATCGCGGCCCAGTTCAAAGGCCTGTTGCCAATGATCCAGGCCATGGTGCTGGCGCTCGCCCAGGTAGTCATCAAACTCGGCTTGCACGCTGGCGGCAAATTCCTGCAAACCGGGCACTTCAGCCAGCAATTGGCCTTCATGGGCGGCCAGGGGCACGCGCAGCACGCGGGTGGCACCGGGGTTGGACGACTGGATGCGGCCTTGCGCATCCAGCACGATGACGCCTGCGGTCAGGTTGTCCAGAATGGTTTGCAGATGTGCCCGCGCGGCACTGACCTCGCCCATGCTTTTGTCGACAGCGGTGCGCGCGTCAGACAGTTGCTGGGTCATTTGTGCAAATGAGCGGGTCAGGCCGCCCAACTCGTCTTTGCCCTGTAGCACCGGCTTGGGGCTGAGGTCACCGGCCGCCACATCGCGCACACCGGCAGCCAGCACCAGCAGTGGGCGGGCCAGTTGATTGCCCAGCAAAACGGCCAATAACACCGCGCCAAACACGGCCAGAAACAGGCTGAGCGTGAGCGTGCCGATGTACATGCGCCGCAGCCCTTCGCGGCCCAGCGCGCGCTCCTGGTACTCGCGGTTAGCCTCTTGCACCGCAATGGCATTGGCCACCAAGCTGGGCGGCAGCACCTGAATCACTTGCAGAAAGCGCGGCTCACCCGATAGGCCCAAGGAGTTGCTAGGCACCATGGCCAGGGCTTTCAGCCGTGCATTGCCGCCTGCGCTGGCCGGGCTGGCGTCTTCCAGCCCTTCCACCGAGCCCATGGCGCGCTGGCTTCGCACCAGGCGAAGTTGCTGCTGCGACGGGCGCTCCATGTCCAGCGAAAAACGCGAGGTGCCGCTGCTGGCCAGTAGCTGGCCGCTGGCGCTCCACAGCGATACATCACGCGCTGTCAGCTGGTCGCGGATGCGCTCCAGCGCCAGGCCTGCCGAGGCGTCTGATGCGTCGGCCAACAGCGCACTGGCCGCACGGGTTTTGGTCGTTAAATCGTTGGCCAAGGTGTCCAGCGTGACGCGTCCCAGGTTCAGGCCAGCGTCCAGCGCACCTTCCACCTTCACATCAAACCAGCTTTCAATCGAGCGGGAGACGAATTGATAGGAGACCACGTAGATCAGCAGCCCCGGCACAAAGCCCACCAGCGCAAAAATAGCGGCGAGTTTGACCAGCAGGCGGCTGCCAAATTTCTTGCGCACCAGGCGCGAAATCAGCCGTGCCACCACCCAGCCAATGACCAGCAACAGCAGGCCGGCCACTGCCACATTGATGACAAACAGCCGCCCGTAATTGCGCTCGTACAGCTCGCGGTTGTTGGTCGCCTGCGTGAGCAGAAACAGCAATACCAGGCCGATGGCCACCATCACCGCCGCACCCAGGCCCAGCGCCCAGCGCAAGGCGCGGGACTTGGCCGCTGGCGACGGTGTATGCCCCAGGCTGTTCATTCCTTATCCAAATCACCGCTGTAGTAGGCGCGACGACGAAGACAGTGCTGTAGCACGGCGAGAAGGAGCAACGACCTACAGCAATGATTTGGAAAAGGAATCACTTGAAGGTCTCGGCAGGCAAGCGCAGGTTGCGGCTGGCCACCAGGCTCCAGTCAGACTGACCCAGGGCGGTGATCTGAAACGGCCGGGGCAGTTGCGACAGATCCAGGCGGAAACTGAAGCTCAGGTTGTGCGTGGCATCGGGCTCCACGTCGCCAGGCTGGCCGATTTTCCAACGTGAAAACCGCTGGGTCGCTGCCAACGCGTCGGCCAGGCTGTCGTAGTTTTGCCCCAAGGTGAGCCCCAGGCCGGCATTGGTGATCGGCGCACCCGAGGTGTTTAACCGCCAGCGGCGGGTCAGTGGCTGGTAGGCCAGCCGCAGATGGCGGGTGGTGGTGTTGAGTTTTTTGTCATACCAGTACCAGCGGTCGCGAAACAGCTCGGTTTGCGCCACAAAAAAGATGGGAATGCCTTTGACCAGCGCTTCTTCGACCGGCGCAGGCAACTCGAAACGCACGCGGGCCGACAGGTAAATGCCCTCGTCGTCGCGCTCCAGGCGCAAGTCGCTGACTTCTGGCGGGGCTACGGGCTCGGCGTGCGCCGCAAACGCGCTGAGCACCAGCAGACATATCCATTTGGACGGAGAGGCGCTGGCTCTGTCAAAGAGCCTGAGATTTTTCCAGCAATGCGTAAAAGAAGCCGTCGTGTTCACCTAAATCATTGTGGGCTAGGGGCTTGGCCTGCTGCGGGTTTTGGGGCAGTAAATGACCCGGACTGGGCCTTAAAGCCGCGTCTGTGTGGCGCGCAAGAAACGTTTCAATCTGCTGTTGCCCTTCGGCGCGGAACACCGAGCACGTGCAATACAGCAGCCGCCCGCCTGGTCGCACCAGTGGCCACAGAACGCGCAACAGGCGCGCTTGCAGCTGGGCGAGCTGGGCAATGTCGGTTTCCCGG
Organism: Comamonadaceae bacterium; assembly: GCA_013297875.1. GTDB lineage: Bacteria > Pseudomonadota > Gammaproteobacteria > Burkholderiales > Burkholderiaceae_C > JAAFIW01. Next base: position 278,869 of record JAAFIW010000001.1, read on the forward strand.
CGCAGCCAGCGCACATCAGGGTGTCGGCGCACGATGCCTGAGGCGGTGCAGGGGGCGTCCAGCAAGATGGCGTCAAAGGGTATGCCGTCCCACCACTGCGTGGGTTCGGCTGCGTCGGCGGCGACCACCTGGGCCGCCAGTCCCAGGCGGGCCAGATTTTCATGGATGCGCTGGCAGCGCAACGGGTCAATATCCAGCGCCAGCACTTGCACGGGCTGCTCTGGCGTGGACTGCTCCAGCAGGTGGGCGGTTTTGCCACCGGGGGCGGCACACGCGTCCAGCACGCGCAGCGGGCGGGGTGCGTCTTCGATCCTTTCGTCCAGCACGCGCAGCGGGCCGGTCAAACCTTGAAGCAGCAAGGGTGCAGCCAGTTGAGCGGCGGCGTCTTGCACCGAGAAGTGGCCTTCTTCAAAGCCTGGTAGTTGCTGCACCGGGCGCGCTTGGCGCAATTGCAGACCGCACTCAGCAACCTGTTTTGCTTCAATATTCATAGCTGCCTGAGCAAGCAAATACTGGGCAAGAGTCACTTTTTGCTTGTTAACGCGCAGGGTGAGCGGGGGTTGCTGGTTGTTGGCTTCCAAAATGGCTTGCCAGTGCGTCGGGTGGTCACGGCGGGTTGCGGCAATCCACCAGCGGGGGTGGTTGTAGCGGGCCACGGGGTCGGCGTCGGTGGCGGCCACCAGCGCATCGCGTTCGCGCAGAAAGCGGCGCAGGCAGGCGTTGATGAAGCTGGCCTGGGCGTGGGTGGCGGGGCTGCGCTTGGCGGCACCTACCGCCTGGTCGACCAGGGTAAAGGGCTCGTAGGGCGCGCTGGCTGCGTCCCAGGCCAGGGCCAAGGCGCAGCACAGCAGTGCGTCGGCATCGGGCGGCGGGGCGCGGCGGGCCAGTTGCTCGCGCAGCGCCTGGGCGCGGCCCAGGTTGCGCAGCACGGCAAAGCCCAGCGACTGTACTGCCGGGCGCAATGCAACTTCTACATGATTTGAGGCGGTAGCCCAGGAATTACCTGCTCGAACAGCTATCAAAACCGTAGCGACTGATTGCAGCAAACGCCACAGCGGTGGCGAAACAGGGGTCGTCACGGGTCGGGCTATGACAGATGACGGCCCGCTGCGCGGAACCATGACAGATGACGAAAACCCGCGGCAAGACCACCGTCATTTGTCATCGCCCCGCGTTGCGCGCGGTCATCTGTCATCTGGCTCATGCCAGCGTGTCCGCCCAGATGTTTTGCGCCCAGTTCATTGCATACACACCTTCCAGCTCGTTGGGCGCAGCGCTCAAGCCGCCGCTGCCCGCAATGGTTTTGAAGGTTTTCTCGGCCACCACGTACTCGTGCACGCTGGCCACGTGCACCACGTTTTTGTCGTCCACAAAGCTGTAGCAGGTGTTGTTGAGCATGGGCGCGGGGTTGATGTCCCAGCCGGCGAGTTGCGCCACGATGGCGGCTGCTGCCACTTTGGCGTGGCCGTTGGCCATATGTCCGCTTTTGGGCATGGCGGGGGCGATTTGAATCGAATCGCCGATGACGAACACGTCTTTGGCGGCGGTGGATTCAAAGCTTTGGTAGTTCACGCCGCACCAGCGGCCATTGGCCTGGTTGTTCAGGCCGGTTTGCACGGCAATGGCACCGGCACGCATGCTGGGCAGGGCGTTGATCACGCTGGCTTTCACGTCTTCCTGCACCTCAAATTTCACCGTGCTGGTTTTGGCGTCAATGGCCGTGGCCTTGTGGTCACCGCGGTACTCCACCAGGCCCTTGTACTGCTCGGCCCAGACCTTTTTGAACAGCGCGCCTTTGGAGGTGACATCGGGGTTGCTGTCCAGAATCAGCACCTTGCTGCGTGGTTTGTTGTTCTTCAAATAAAGCGCCACCTGGCAGGCGCGCTCGTAGGGGCCTGGTGGGCAGCGGTAAGGGGCCAGCGGAATGGTAATGGCGAACACACCACCGTCGGGCATGGCCTCTAGCTGCTTGCGCAGCGCCACCGTCTCAGCGCCGGCTTTCCAGGCTTGCAGCACCTGGCCCGATGCGTGGGCGGCTTGCAGACCTTCTATGCTGCCCATCATCAGGTCAATCCCGGGCGAGACCACCAGCTTGTCGTAGGCAATAGTGGCACCACCAGCGAGGGTGACGGTTTTTTTGGCGGTGTCGATGGATTGGGCCATGTCTTTGACCACGGTGACGCCGTGATTTTTGGACAGACCGGTGTAGGGTGTCGTCACGTCAGCAATCTGTTTGCTGCCGCCCACCACCAGGTTGGAGATCGGGCAGGAGACGAAGGCGTCGTTGGGCTCGATCAGCACCACATCGATTTTGTAATCTGACAGCAGGCGCACGTATTTGGCTGCGGTGGCACCGCCATAGCCACCGCCGATGACGACGACCTTGGCTTTGGACGGAATCCCGGCGGTCATCGAGTTGCTGGCGCAGCCGGCCAGGCCCAACAAACTCAAGGCGGCAGAGCTTTGCAGGAAGGAGCGGCGTGCAGATGAGTAATGAGTGGAGTGGTTCATGGTGTGCTCCTTACTTTTTCTGGGCGGCAAAGTAGCCGGCAATTTGCTCGATCTGCGCATCGCTGTAGCCCTTGGACAGCTGGTGCATGATGGTGGCAGGCCGCGCGCCCGACTTGAAAGCCTTCATCTGCTCGACGATGTAGTCTTTCTTCAAACCGGCCAGCGACACCACGCTAGAGCCCTGCAAGGCCACGCCATTGGTGCCATGGCAGTTGGAACAGGTGGCTGCCAGGCTCTTGATGTACAGCGCATCTTTATCCGACGTTTGTGCATGGCTGGCGGCAGCGCCGAACGCCAGCAAGCCCATAAGAATCAAGCGTTTCATGGTGTCTTTCGAACATGGTGAAGGTGACAGCCTACGGGGCAGCAGGCCGCGTGTGCAACCGTAGTATCCATGAGCCGCCAGGGCTGGGTAGCGTCTTTTGTTTACTACAAAATTCATAGCTGCTTGAGCAATAAATACATGGGCTGATGGCCTGTTTGATTCATATTTTTCATCTTTCAGGCCTGCACAGCCGCACCGCCTGCTTGACGGTGAGGCGAAACACGTCGGCGTTTTGCTGCGCTTGCGAGAGCAGCGAGCCACCTTCCAGCAGCGCGGTGATGGTCCAGGCCGTGTCTTGAGCGCTGCGCGCGGGCATGCCATCGCGCTCCAGGTAACTTTGAATGGCAGCCGCGAGCGCCTCGTAAGCCTCGGCCAGCGCCAGACCCAGTTGTGGCGAGCTTTTGCGCTCAGCGGCAAAGGCGGCAAACAGCGTGCAGATTTCAAAATTGGTGCGCTGCATGGTGGTGGCCAGTTGCTCTCCTGCCTGGGTCAGCAGTGCTGCTGTGCTACGCGCCCGGCTCTGCGCGAGCAAGTCCAACAGCGCCTGCGTAATGTCTTGCACCACACACACGCCAATGGCTTCTTTGCCGCCGGGAAAGTGGTGGTACAGCGAGCCTTTGGGTGCCTGCGCGAGTTCCAGCACATCGTTCAGGCCCGTGGCGTGGTACCCCCGCTTGCGAAACAACCGTTGGGCCGCGGCCAGGATGCGGCTGCGGGTGTCGACTTCAGTTACGGGGGTGTCTGGGGCTGTGGAATCTGGCATGGGATGGTGATGATATGGCCTTGGCAGGCCTTCCAGTGGGTTCAGCAGCATCATTAACAAATAGACCGACTGGTCTATATAGTGCTAAACTTTCCCACATGAACGACGCACAAACCACCCCTCTGCTGGCTGCCGACGGCTACCGTCTCACGGCCACCCACTACACCGCACCCACCGATCAGTTCATTGTGCTGGCAGGCGCCACCGCTGTGCCCCGCGGTTTCTACCGACGGTTTGCGCAGTTCGCGCAGGCCCACGGCATCAACGTCATCACCACCGACTACCGGGGCGTGGGCGACTCCAGGCAGGGCTCGCTGAACGGCTTCGAGATGCAATACGCCGACTGGTCGCGCCAGGACCTGGCAGCAGCCGTGGCCTACGCCAGCGCACGCGGTGCGGTGTGGCTGGTCGGGCACAGCCTGGGCGGCCACGCCATTGGGCAGTTGCCCGACCCGAACGGGTTGCGCGCCGCCTACGTGTGCGGCACCGGCGCGGGCTGGCACGGCTGGATGCCCAAGCCCGAGCGCTACCGGGCGTGGGCGATGTGGCACCTGGTCGGGCCTGTCACTACCCGGTTGTATGGCTACCACCCGATGAGCAAATTCGGCATGGGCGAAGACCTGCCAATGGGGGTGTACCGCGACTGGAAGCGCTGGTGCAGTTTTCCCCGTTACTTTTTTGACGACCCTGCGGCTGAGGCCGTTACCGCACCATTTGCACAAGTGCGCATTCCGATTGCGGCAGCTGTCAGCACAGACGATTTGTGGGCACCACCGGCTTCACGCGACGCATTTTTCAGCGGATATACCGCCGCGCAGGTCACGCCGGTGGACTGGACGCCGCACACCCTGGGCGTGCCGCCGATTGGGCACATGGGCTATTTCAGGGAGTCGGTGGGCCGGGTGCTGTGGCCACAGATGCTGCAGTGGTTGGGACAGCACGGTTTGCGGGTTGGCACGTCGAGCTAAATTTCCCGCCCCGACTGCATTTGAAACAGCCAGGCAAGGAGCAAGGCCGGAAACTGGCCGATGGCTTGGTTGTAGCGGGCCACCGACAGGTTGAATTGCTCGCGCAGAGGCATCAGTTGCGACGACAAATGCTGCCATTGGGTGACCAGGTTTTCAGGCAGCGCGGGGCCTGCCAAGTCATGTGCCTCGTTTTGCAAGCGGTTCCAGCACATCTCCAGCACCGCCCAGGCGGCAGCCACCGCCGCGGCATGGCGAGTGTCCAGCGGCCGCGGTCGCAACGCCGACAGGGACGCTGAAAACTGGTGGCTGGCGGCGCGCAGGGCCAGCCACAGGGTGTCTGCCTCGTCACCCAAGTCGGCAGGACGGGTTTGACCGGTGAGCCCCATATCGGGCAGATTGGACTGCGCCAACTCCACCTGCTTGACCAGGGCCGGATCCAGCGCGGCAAAAGCACTCAGCGCCTGGCCCCGCAAGCGCACCAGGCGGTTGTAGGCACCCACAGCCCAAAACACCGCCACCGCCAGCGGCAGCCAGAACATCAGCGAGGAAAGCAGGTGCAGCAGCATGACTTCAACCTAGAAACAGCAGTTGGACGCGCCCAAGTGGGTCGTCATGGCGTGGGCTGGCAAGGCGTGACGACGACGCAGGCACTTGCCTGCTAGGAGGAGCAACGCCGCTAGCGCACGCCAGGGCGGCTCAATTGGGTGCGTAGCGTTGTCACCCAGTGGGTGAGGTCGCGCAACGCTACAAGTGTCTGATTTCATTGGTAAAAGTTGCCGAGATAAGCGGTCAACTGCTGTTTCTAGGTTCATTGGCTGGCAGTTGATATTTGTATGAAAAACGCCCCCAGCCCCTGTAAAGGTTGCTGGAGGCGCTATTACTTCAGGAGCAAAAATGCTCAGTCGGCGGCAACGCCTTCACTGGCTTGCGCCGTCGCACTGGCCTCGTTTGCCGTCGCCAGGTCGGCCGCTTCGGCATCGGCAATGGCACGGCGCTCGGCCTCGTCCATCAGGTCTTTGACTTTGCGGGCCTGGTGGTAAGCCAGGCCGGTACCCGCTGGAATCAGGCGGCCTACGATCACGTTTTCTTTCAAACCACGCAACTCGTCGCGCTTGCCCATGATGGCCGCTTCGGTCAGCACGCGCGTGGTTTCCTGGAACGACGCGGCGCTGATGAAGCTGTCGGTGGACAGCGAGGCTTTGGTGATACCCAACAGCAGGTTGCTGAAGGTGGCCGGCAGCTTGCCTTCGGCGCGCAGGGCGTCGTTGGTGTTGAGCATCTCCGAGCGCTCGACCTGTTCACCGGCGATGTAGTTGGAGTCGCCTGAATTGTCGACCACCACTCGGCGCAGCATCTGGCGCACGATCACTTCAATGTGCTTGTCGTTGATCTTCACGCCCTGCAGGCGGTACACGTCCTGCACTTCGTCAACGATGTAGCGGGCCAATTCTTCGGAGCCCAACAAACGCAGAATGTCTTGCGGATCGGCCGGGCCGTCCACCACGCTCTCGCCTTTGTTGACCACCTGGCCTTCGTGCACCAGTATGTTTTTCTCTTTGGGAATCAGCTCGTCCCAGACCTTGCCCTCGGGGTCGGTGATCTGTAGGCGAACCTTGCCTTTGGTTTCCTTACCGAACGACACGGTACCGGTCATCTCGGCCAGCATGCCCTTGTCTTTGGGGCTGCGGGCCTCAAACAACTCGGCCACACGTGGCAAACCGCCGGTGATGTCGCGGGTTTTCTGGCCTTCGATCGGGATGCGGGCCAGCACCTCGCCGCCACCCACGTCCTGGCCGTCGCGCACCTGAATCAGCGCACCGATCTGGAAGCCAATCGTCACCGAGTGGTCGGTACCAGGGATCTTGACTTCGTTGCCCGTCGCGTCGATCAGCTTGACCTGTGGGCGAATGACCTTGGCTGCGCCACGGCGCTTGGGGTCGATCACCACCAGGGTGGACAAGCCGGTGACGTCGTCAACCTGCTTGGCCACCGTCAGGCCCTCTTCCACGTTCTCGAATTTCACCTGGCCGGCAAACTCGGTGATGATGGGTCGGGTCAGCGGATCCCAGTTGGCCAGCACCGTGCCGGCCTTGATGGTCTGATCGGCTTTGACGGCCAATATGGCACCGTAAGGCACCTTGTGGCGCTCGCGTTCGCGGCCCTGCTCATCGTGAATGATGATCTCGCCCGAGCGGGCAATGACCACCAGGTCTTTTTTGCTGTTGCTCACGTAACGCATGGTGGCGTTAAAGCCAATCGAGCCATTGGACTTGGCTTCCACGCTGGAGGCAATGGCCGCGCGAGATGCCGCGCCACCGATGTGGAAGGTGCGCATGGTCAGCTGGGTGCCGGGCTCGCCGATGGATTGAGCAGCAATCACACCGACGGCTTCGCCGTTGTTCACCAGACCGCCACGGCCCAAATCGCGGCCGTAGCACTTGGCACACAGACCAAAACGGGTCTCGCAGGTCAGTGCGGTGCGCACTTTCACTTCGTCAACGCCAGCAGTCTCCAACTCTTCGATGTTGTCTTCGTCAAACATTTCGCGTGCCTTGACCAGCACCGCGCGCGTCTCGGGGTGCAACACATCATCGGTGGAAGTGCGGCCCAGAATGCGGTCGCGCAAAGACTCGATCACTTCGCCGCCCTCGACAATGGCGCGCATCAGCGAACCGTCGTGGGTGCCGCAGTCAAGCTCGGTGACCACCAGATCCTGGGTCACGTCGACCAGGCGGCGCGTCAGGTAGCCCGAGTTGGCGGTTTTGAGCGCCGTGTCGGCCAGGCCTTTGCGTGCGCCGTGGGTGGAGATGAAGTACTGCAACACGTTCAGGCCTTCGCGGAAGTTGGCCGTGATCGGTGTTTCGATGATGGAGCCGTCAGGCTTGGCCATCAAGCCACGCATACCGGCCAACTGGCGAATCTGAGCCGCAGAGCCGCGAGCCTGGGAGTCGGCCATCATGTAGATGGAGTTGAAGGACTCCTGATCCACCTCGTTGCCGTGGCGGTCAATCGTCTTTTCTTTGGACAACTGAGCCATCAGCACCTTGGAGACTTCGTCGCCGGCTTTGCCCCAAATGTCCACCACCTTGTTGTAGCGCTCACCCGCCGTCACCAGACCCGAGGCGTATTGCTGCTCGATCTCTTTGACCTCTTTTTCCGAGCGCTCGATGATGGCGGGCTTCTCCGAAGGCACCAGCATGTCGTCAATACAGATCGATATGCCAGCCTTGGTTGCCAGACGGAAGCCGTTTTGCAAGAGCTTGTCGGCAAACACCACGGTCTCTTTCAAGCCGCATTTGCGGAACGAGACGTTGATGAGTTTGGAGATTTCCTTTTTCTTCAAGGCCTTGTTGATGTTGGCAAACGGCAGACCCTTGGGCAGAATTTCCGACAGCAAGGCCCGGCCTGCGGTGGTTTGCCACAGCTTGGTCGACGCCGTGAATTCGCCGGTTTCCTTGTCCTTGGTGTACTCGGTCAAACGCACGTTGATCTTGGCCGTCAGATCGACTTCACCCGCGTCCAGGGCACGCTGCACTTCACCGGTGTCGGCAAAGATCAGGCCTTCGCCCTTGGCGTTGATGCGCTCACGGGTGGTGTAGTACAGCCCCAGCACCACGTCTTGCGAGGGCACGATGGACGGCTCGCCGCTGGCGGGGAACAGCACGTTGTTGGAGGCCAGCATCAAGGTGCGGCACTCCATCTGCGCTTCCACCGACAAAGGCACGTGAACGGCCATCTGGTCACCGTCAAAGTCGGCGTTGAATGCCGAGCAGACCAGCGGGTGCAGTTGAATGGCTTTGCCTTCAATCAGGATGGGCTCAAACGCCTGGATGCCCAGGCGGTGCAAGGTGGGTGCACGGTTGAGCATGATGGGGTGCTCTTTGATCACCTCTTCCAGAATGTCCCAGACCACGGGCGTGCCCGATTCGACTTCTTTCTTGGCCGCCTTGATGGTGGTGGCAATACCCATGGCTTCCAGGCGCGAGAAGATGAAGGGTTTGAACAACTCCAAAGCCATCAGCTTGGGCAAACCGCACTGGTGCAGCTTCAAGGTTGGGCCCACCACAATCACAGAACGGCCCGAGTAATCCACCCGCTTGCCCAGCAAGTTCTGGCGGAAACGGCCTGATTTGCCTTTGATCATGTCGGCCAAAGACTTCAGCGCGCGCTTGTTGGCACCGGTCATGGCTTTGCCGCGACGACCGTTGTCCAGCAGCGAGTCCACCGCTTCTTGCAGCATGCGCTTTTCGTTGCGGGCAATGATTTCGGGTGCTTTCAGCTCCAGCAAACGGCGCAGGCGGCTGTTGCGGTTGATCACGCGGCGATACAGATCATTCAAATCGGAGGTGGCAAAACGACCACCATCCAGCGGTACCAGCGGACGCAGATCAGGCGGCAGTACCGGCAGCACTTCCAGCACCATCCAGCCCGGCTTGATGCCCGATTTTTTGAAGGCTTCCAGCACTTTCAAACGCTTGGCATTTTTCTTGACCTTGACTTCGGAACCCGTCAAGTCGCCGCGCAGACGCTCAATCGACTGCTCGATGTCGATGCTGTCCAGCAGATCCTTGATGCCTTCGGCACCCATCTTGGCAATGAACTCATCGCCGTACTCTTTGCGCTTGGCGTCGTAGTCATCTTCAGACATGATGCCGAATTTCTTCAGCGGTGTCATGCCAGGGTCGGTCACGACATAGGCTTCAAAGTACAGCACGCGCTCGATGTCACGCAAGGTCATGTCCAGCACGAGACCCAGGCGTGATGGCAGGGATTTGAGGAACCAGATGTGGGCGCAGGGTGCGGCCAGATCAATGTGGCCCATGCGGTCGCGGCGCACCTTAGTCTGGGTGACTTCAACGCCGCATTTTTCGCAAATCACACCGCGGTGCTTCAAACGCTTGTACTTGCCGCACAGGCACTCATAGTCTTTGATGGGGCCAAAAATCTTGGCGCAAAACAGACCATCGCGCTCGGGCTTGAAGGTGCGGTAGTTGATGGTTTCGGGCTTTTTGACTTCGCCAAAAGACCAGGAACGGATTTTCTCGGGCGATGCCATGCCGATACGAATCGCATCGAAATGCTCATCGGGCGTGAATTGCTTGAACAGGTCGAGTAAAGATTTCATCTGATTCTTCCTTTAGCTACGTTCGAGTTCAATGTCCAGGCCCAAGGAACGGATTTCCTTGACCAGCACATTGAACGATTCCGGCATACCGGCTTCGATGGCATGTTCGCCTTTGACAATGCTTTCGTACACCTTGGTACGGCCCTGCACGTCGTCGGACTTGACGGTGAGCATTTCCTGCAGGGTGTAGGCGGCACCATAAGCCTCCAGCGCCCACACCTCCATCTCGCCAAAACGCTGACCGCCGAACTGGGCCTTGCCGCCCAGGGGCTGCTGGGTGACCAGGCTGTAGGGGCCAGTCGAGCGGGCGTGCATTTTGTCGTCGACCAGGTGGTGCAACTTCAAGACATGCATATAACCCACGGTGGTCGGGCGCTCAAACGCGTCGCCCGACCGACCATCATGCAGATGGGCTTGGGTGCGCGCGGCAGTCAGGCCCTTGAGCTTGACCAGATCATCGGGGTAGGCCAGTTTGAGCATGGCGCGAATCTCCTCTTCGGAGGCACCATCGAAAACCGGTGTCGCAAACGGCACGCCTGTGGACAGGTTGTGCGCCATCTCGACGATCTGGCTGTCGCTCAAGTCGTCCAGCGTTTCTTTACGACCCGAACCGTTGTACAGCTGGTCAAAGAACTTGCGCAGCTCGGCCACCTTGGCCTGGGCTTGCAACATATCGCCAATCCGCTGACCAATGCCTTTAGCAGCCCAACCCAGGTGCACTTCCAGTACCTGACCCACGTTCATGCGCGATGGCACGCCCAACGGGTTGAGCACGATGTCGCATGGTGTGCCGTCGGCCATATAGGGCATGTCTTCGACCGGAACAATCTTGGACACCACCCCCTTGTTGCCGTGACGGCCAGCCATCTTGTCACCGGGCTGCAAGCGACGCTTAACTGCCAGGTAGACCTTGACCATCTTCAACACGCCAGCAGGCAACTCGTCGCCTTGGGTCAGTTTTTTGCGCTTCTCTTCAAACGAGAGGTCAAAGCTGTGGCGGGTTTGTGCCAACGAGTTCTTGATGGACTCGAGCTGCGAGGCCGCTTCATCGTCGGCCGGACGTACATCAAACCAGTGGAACTTCTCGATGGAGGCCAGATAGGCTTTGTCGATCAGCGTACCTTTGGGCAACTTGCTGGGGCCACCATTGGCGGTCTTGCCTGTCAGCAGTTTTTCAATACGGTCAAACGCATCGGCCTCAACAATCCGGAGTTGATCGTTCAGGTCCAGGCGGAAACGCTTGAGCTCGTCGTCAATGATTTGCTGCGCACGCTTGTCCCGCACAATGCCTTCACGGGTGAACACTTGCACGTCAATGACCGTGCCCTGCGAGCCCTGATCCACGCGCAGCGAGGTGTCTTTCACATCGCTGGCTTTCTCGCCGAAGATGGCACGCAACAGCTTTTCTTCGGGTGTCAGCGTGGTTTCGCCCTTTGGTGTCACTTTACCCACCAAGGTATCGCCAGGCATCACTTCAGCGCCAACATAGATGATGCCGGACTCGTCCAGGCGGTTCAGTTGCTGCTCAGCCAGATTCGGAATGTCGCGGGTGATTTCTTCAGCACCCAGCTTGGTGTCACGCGCCATCACCACCAATTCTTCGATGTGGATAGAGGTGTAGCGGTCTTCTGCCACGACGCGCTCGCTGATGAGAATGGAGTCCTCGAAGTTGTAGCCGTTCCAGGGCATGAACGCCACAAGCATGTTCTGGCCCAAGGCCAATTCGCCTAAATCGGTCGATGCACCATCTGCCACCACGTCGCCCTTGGCGATCTTGTCACCGCGTTTAACAATGGGACGCTGGTGAATATTGGTGTTCTGGTTGGAACGCTGGTACTTGATCAGGTTGTAGATGTCCACGCCCACTTCACCTGCCTGCGCTTCTGCATCATTGACGCGCACCACAATGCGCGTCGCATCCACGTAATCGACAAGCCCGCCGCGCGTGGCGGTGACAACCGTGCCGGAGTCGATAGCCGACACCCGCTCAATGCCGGTACCGACAAACGCCTTTTCGGGTCGCAATACCGGAACAGCCTGTCGTTGCATGTTGGCACCCATCAATGCACGGTTCGCATCGTCGTGTTCCAGGAACGGCACCAGAGAGGCCGCCACCGACACGATCTGTGCCGGGGACACATCCATGTATTGCACGCGGTCAGCCTTACACAGAATGGATTCGCCTTTCTCGCGGGCAGACACCAGATCGCCCGACAGCTTGCCATCTTTGTCCAACAACGCGTTGGCCTGCGCAATCACGTACTTGCCCTCTTCAATAGCCGACAGGTAGTCGATCTGCATCGTGACCTTTTCGTCGACCACGCGCCGATACGGGGTCTCGATAAACCCGTATTCATTCAGGCGGGCATAGAGCGCCAGAGAATTGATCAGACCGATGTTGGGGCCTTCGGGTGTTTCAATTGGGCATACACGACCATAGTGGGTCACGTGAACGTCACGCACCTCGAAGCCCGCGCGTTCACGCGTCAAGCCACCGGGGCCAAGAGCCGATACACGGCGCTTGTGGGTGATTTCAGACAGCGGATTGGTTTGATCCATGAACTGGCTGAGCTGCGAGGCACCGAAGAACTCCTTGAGTGCAGCAGAAATCGGCTTGGAATTGATCAAGTCGTGCGGCATCAAGGGCTCTTGCTCAGCTTGACCCAGGCGCTCCTTGACGGCTTTCTCAATACGTGCCAGACCCATTCGGTACTGGTTCTCGGCCAACTCGCCGACGCAACGCACACGCCGGTTCCCCAGGTGATCGATATCGTCCACTTCGCCGCGACCGTTGCGCAAGTCAACCAGGATTTTGACCACAGACAAAATGTCTTCATTGCTCAAAACCATGGGTCCCGTTGATTCGGCGCGCCCCATTTTCGCGTTGAACTTCATTCGTCCCACACGCGAAAGATCGTAGGTGTCGGGGTTGTAGAACAGGCGATGGAACAGCGCCTGAACGGCATCTTCTGTTGGGGGCTCACCGGGCCGCATCATTCGGTAGATTGCGACCCGCGCGGCAAATTCGTCAGCCGTCTCGTCAATTCTCAAAGTTTGCGAGATGTAGGCGCCTTGATCCAACTCGTTGGTGTAGATCGCCTGTATGTCTTGTACGCCAGCGCCGCGTAGCTTCTTCAGCAAGGCTTCTGTTAACTCGTCATTGGCCTTGGCCAAAATCTCACCCGTGTCAGTGTCCACAACGCCACGTGCGATCACCCGACCGACTAAAAAGTCTTCGGGCACGCTGATGTGGGTGGTGTTCGATTGCTCCATCTCACGGGTGTGACGGGCTGTTATGCGCTTGTCCTTTGCCACGACAACCTTGCCAGATTTGTCTGTGATATCGAACCGCGCAACTTCGCCACGCAAACGCTCCGCAACAAACGCCATTTGCGCACCGCTGTCCATCAAGCGGAAGTTGTCGTTCACAAAGAAATTGGCCAGTATGGATTCTGGGTTCAAGCCAATGGCCTTGAGCAAAATCGACACCGGCATCTTGCGGCGACGGTCAACCCGGAAATACAGAATATCTTTGGGGTCGAACTCGAAATCCAACCAGGATCCACGATAGGGAATGATGCGCGCCGAGAACAAGAGCTTGCCCGAGCTGTGGGTCTTGCCTTTGTCGTGTTCAAAAAACACACCAGGTGACCGGTGCAACTGGGACACGATCACACGCTCGGTACCATTGATGATGAATGAGCCCTTGTCCGTCATCAACGGCACTTCGCCCATATAAACCTCTTGCTCTTTGACCTCTTTCACGACTTTGGACTGGGAGGTTGAAGAGTCTCGGTCATAAATGATGAGCTGCACTTTGGCGCGCACCGCCGAGGCAAAGGTCAGGCCACGGGTCTGACATTCGCGCACGTCAAAAGCAGGCCGTGCCAAGTTGTATTCCAGAAACTTCATCTCGACAAAACCGTTGTGCGAGACGATTGGAAACGCGGCTTCGAAGGCTGCCTGCAGACCTTCTACAGTTCGTTTTTTTTGTGGCACTTCGGCTTGCAAAAAAGCGGTGTAGGCATCTTTTTGCATCTGCAACAGGTAAGGCACCTCCAACACGCTGTCGCGGTTACCGAAATTTTTGCGGATTCGTTTGCGTTCTGTGTACGAGTACTTTGCGGCTTGTTCCATGAGATCTCCGGGCTATGAGCTCTTCAACAACGGTCGTCCCGTGCTTCCAGTGGGTACTGACGCATCGGCGATCTTGGTGGGTTGGCCACTACCAACCATGGCGGACGGTGCTGCATTGCACAGCACCCGTACCAAGATGTTTTCTGTCGTTGGGGTCAGAAAACACAGGAAAGAAGACTGGTGAGAGTCTGCTTTCCTGTGCTTCGACAAAACACAGGGACTGCGCGCAGCGCCATGGCCTGTGTCCCGGTGAAACACCAAAGGCTGGGAGCCTTGAAAGACATCCCAGCCTTCGAGTCAAGCCAATTACTTCAGTTCGACTTTGGCGCCGGCTTCTTCCAATTTCTTCTTGGCGGCCTCAGCATCGGCCTTGGCAATGCCTTCTTTCACTGGTTTTGGTGCCGCATCAACCAGGTCTTTGGCTTCTTTCAAGCCCAGACCTGTGATCTCGCGAACCGCCTTGATGACGGACACTTTGTTCGCACCAATTTCCACCAGTTGAACGGTGAACTCGGTTTGCTCTTCAGCAACCGCAGCCGTTGCACCGCCACCGCCGCCGCCCGAAGGGGCTGCCATTGCCGCAGCGCTCACACCAAACTTCTCTTCGATGGCTTTCACCAGATCGTTGAGTTCCATGACCGTCATGCTGTCCAGCGCGGTCAAAAATGCGTCTTTATCAAATGCCATTTTCAATTTCCTAGTTTCAGTTATTGGATCAAGGGGACGCCTCAGGCGGCGACCGCCTCTGGCGAGGGCTCAACACCACCACCTTTTTTTGCCGACAATGCGCCCAGTACCACAGCGGCACGGGAAATAGGCGACATGAGCAAGCCACACAGCTGCGCCAACAGAACCTCTCTGGAGGCAATATTGGCCAGTTGCTTCACCCCGTTGACATCCAGCACTTTGCCTGCTGATGCACCGCCTCGAATGACCAATTTTTCATTGGTCTTCGAGAAGTCGGATACCACTTTCGCGGCAGCCACAGCATCGACAGAAAAGCCATAGATCAGCGGACCGGTCATCTGATCACCAACAACCTCGAACGCGCTACCCGCTACAGCCCGACGCGCCAGTGTGTTTTTCAACACGCTGAGCGTCACGCCTTTGCTACGGGCTTCATTGCGCAATTTGGTCATGTCAGCGACCGTGATGCCGCGGTATTCCGCCAACACCAAGGTTTGAGCACTAGCTGCGAGGCCTGTCACTTCTTCAATGACGGCTTGTTTCTCACTGCGATTGAGACTCAAAGTTTTTCTCCTTACAAATGTGCTGTCCGGCTTGCGCCATTCAACACGCCTCTATGCAGCGACCAACTGACTTGGGAAATTTTCCAATTTCACCGCAGCGGGATCGCCATCTGCGTTGGCAAACAATTAAGCACAAATCACTTTGCGCACCAACGGTCTTGGATGGCCTGCCGCACCTTCCGGTAGCGGTAGCCCACCACTTTGATCAACCCTGGGGCTGATCAAATTTCTACATCTACGCCGCAAGCGTCTGGATGTCCACCCGAACACCCAGACCCATCGTGGACGAGACTGCAATTTTTCTCAAATAAATACCCTTGCTGGAAGCTGGCTTGGCTTTGTTCAATGCCTCCACCAAAGCGACCAGATTGCCTTGCAACTTGTCGGCCTCAAACGAACGGCGACCAATCGTGGCGTGCACGATGCCCGCCTTGTCGACACGAAACTGGACTTGACCCGCTTTGGCATTGCGCACCGCAGTTGCGACATCAGGCGTCACCGTCCCCACTTTGGGGTTGGGCATCAAACCACGTGGGCCAAGAATTTGACCTAAAGTGCCAACCACGCGCATCGCATCAGGTGCAGCAATCACCACATCAAAGGGCATGTTGCCGGCTTTCACCATTGCAGCCAAATCGTCCATGCCCACGATGTCAGCGCCGGCAGCCTTGGCCTCTTCAGCCTTGGCACCTTGGGCGAACACGGCGACACGCTTGGTTTTTCCGGTGCCGTTTGGCATCACCACGGCACCGCGCACCACTTGATCCGACTTCTTGGCATCAATGCCCAGCTGAACCGCCACATCGATGGATTCATCAAATTTGGCTGTCGCTGCTTCTTTCACAATGACCAGCGCATCCGTCAAGGGGTACAGCTTGTTGCTGTCAACCTTGCCTTGCAGGGCTTTTTGTTTTTTGGTGAGAGCAGTCATTTACACACCCTCCACAGTTACGCCCATCGAGCGGGCAGATCCAGCCAGGGTGCGCACGGCGGCGTCAACGCTGGCAGCATTCATGTCTTTCATCTTGGTTTTTGCAATTTCTTCCAGCTGCGCGCGGGTGATCTTGCCAACCTTGGCACTGTGCGGGGTCGACGATCCCTTATCCAGCTTGATGGCCTTCTTGATCAAGGTCGTCGCAGGCGGCGTCTTGATGATGAAGGTAAAACTCTTGTCCGCAAACGCGGTAATCACCACCGGCAACGGCAGGCCGGGCTCAACACCTTGGGTCTGGGCATTGAATGCCTTGCAGAACTCCATGATGTTCAAGCCACGCTGACCCAATGCCGGGCCAATCGGGGGTGACGGGTTGGCTTTACCAGCTGGCACTTGCAGCTTGATAAAACCGATGATCTTCTTCGCCATGGTTTTACTCCTAGCGGGTGATAGCGCCGTGACCAAAAGGTCTTGGCTCCCCGTGATTAACGACTCTCAAAAAAGGACATTGCGCGGAGTCGATTCGCGCAATGCACCGCATCAGGTTTTTTCGACCTGACTGAATTCCAACTCGACCGGCGTTGCACGGCCAAAAATGGTGACGGACACGCGAACCTTGCTCTTCTCGTAGTTCACCTCTTCTACCGTGCCATTGAAGTCTGTGAACGGTCCGTCCTTCACGCGCACAAACTCACCCACCACAAACTCAACCTTGTGACGCGGCTTGTCGCTGCCCTCTTGCATTTGGCTGACGATCTTCTGAACCTCGTCTTCAGAAATTGGGGCTGGGCGATTCTTGGCACCTCCGACGAAGCCCGTCACTTTGTTGGTGTGCTTGACCAAATGCCAAGTGTCATCGTCCATGATCATCTCAACCAGCACATAACCTGGGAAGAAGCGGCGCTCGGTGGTTTTTTTCTGCCCGTTTTTGATTTCGACAACTTCTTCGGTTGGAACCAGAATTCGACCGAACTTAGCCTGCATACCCGCGCGATTGATGCGCTCAACGATGTTTCGCTCAACAGCCTTTTCCATGCCCGAATAGGCGTGCACCACATACCACCGCAGATCCGGATTTGCCGCTGGCGCGGCAGTGGCGGCAGGAATGTCTGCGGCAAGGGCTTCAATCACTGCTTCTGTCATGCTCACTTCCTCCACCCAAGAATCAAGTCGTAGAGAAGCCATTCCAGCGTCTTATCGGTCAACCAAAGAAACAAGGCCATCACCACCACAAACGCAAATACATAACCCGTCATTTGCAGCGCCTCTTTGCGCGATGGCCAGACGACCTTCTTGACCTCACGCCACGCATCACGCCCAAATGCCAGGAGTTGCTTGCCAGGCTCCGAGGTCACAAACACGACCACGGCCGCGCCGACACCCACGAGGAGGGCACCCCATTGAGCAACCGGCCCTTGCTTGGCCAAAAAGTAAAAGCCAGCCAGTGCGGCAAGAACCAAGACCACAGACATGGCTAACTTGGCTTTGTCGGCACCGGTGCTGACTGTTTCAACGTCTGAAGTCGCCATGTTGGGCTGTGTCCTGCTTCAAGTTCAACGCACTACTAAAAAGACTAAACCCGCCAAAAATTGGCGGGCTGATCAAAGGGGATTCAAACCACCGTCTTCGGGTGGCAGGGGCAGTAGGAATCGAACCTACAACCTTCGGTTTTGGAGACCGACGCTCTGCCAATTGAGCTATACCCCTTCGACTTGCTCAAAGCCGGGAACCAGGCCAACTGGCCAGATCCGGCCTTGGAAAAACTTGGCTGTTTACTCCAAAATTTTGGCCACGACACCCGAGCCCACGGTCTTGCCACCTTCGCGGATGGCAAAGCGCAGGCCTTCTTGCATGGCGATCGGGTTGATCAGCTTGACGGTGATCGAGACGTTATCGCCCGGCATCACCATTTCTTTGTCTTTTGGCAGCTCAATCGCACCGGTCACATCGGTGGTGCGGAAGTAGAACTGGGGACGGTAGTTGTTGAAAAACGGGGTGTGGCGGCCACCTTCGTCTTTGCTCAAGACGTAGATTTCGGCGGTGAAGTGGGTGTGGGGCTTGACGCTGCCGGGTTTGCACAGCACTTGGCCGCGCTGGACTTCTTCGCGCTTGGTGCCGCGCAGCAAGATGCCCACGTTGTCACCTGCCTGGCCTTGGTCCAGCAGTTTCCTGAACATTTCCACGCCGGTGCAGGTGGTCTTGACGGTGGGCACGATGCCGACGATTTCAATTTCTTCGCCGACTTTGACGATGCCGCGCTCCACGCGACCCGTCACCACGGTGCCGCGGCCGGAGATGGAGAAGACGTCTTCCACGGGCATCAGGAAGGCGCCGTCGATGGCACGCTCTGGTGTGGGAAAGTAGCTGTCCATGGCGTCGGCCAGCTTCATGATGGCACCTTCGCCCAGGTCGCCTTTGTCGCCTTCCATGGCGAGTTTGGCGCTGCCGTGGATGATGGGGGTGGCGTCACCTGGGAAGTCGTACTTGTCCAGCAGCTCGCGCACTTCCATTTCAACGAGTTCCAGCAACTCGGCGTCGTCGACCATGTCGCATTTGTTCAAAAACACGATGATGTGGGGCACACCAACCTGGCGGGCCAAGAGGATGTGTTCGCGGGTTTGGGGCATGGGACCGTCAGCGGCGGAGCAGACCAGGATGGCTCCGTCCATTTGGGCGGCACCGGTGATCATGTTTTTGACGTAGTCGGCGTGGCCTGGGCAGTCGACGTGGGCGTAGTGGCGGTTGGCGGTTTCGTATTCAACGTGGGCGGTGTTGATGGTGATGCCGCGCGCTTTTTCTTCGGGCGCTGCGTCAATCTGGTCGTAGGCCTTGGCTTCGCCGCCAAACTTGGCCGACAACACCGTGGTGATGGCCGCCGTCAGGGTGGTCTTGCCGTGGTCTACGTGTCCAATGGTGCCCACGTTCACGTGTGGCTTGGTACGCTCAAATTTTCCTTTTGCCATCTTCAAATCCCCAAAGAATTACGAAAAAATGCCGAATACAAAAACAAAATACAACCAAAAATTGGTGCCCTTTGCGGGAATCGGACCCGCGACCTCTCCCTTACCAAGGGAGTGCTCTACCACTGAGCCAAAAGGGCCAGAACCTGCCTGTAACAACCTCAGCGACTTAAATTTCATGCGCTCGCGGTCTTTGGAGCGGGAGACGGGAATCGAACCCGCGTCATTAGCTTGGAAGGCTAGGGTTCTACCATTGAACTACTCCCGCAGCTCTTTGACCAATCAAACACGAAACCAAGTACAAAATTGCAGCAACGCCGCTTCTCTACGAAGCTGGTGGAGAGGGCTGGATTCGAACCAGCGTACTCGTAAGAGGGCAGATTTACAGTCTGCTGCCATTAACCACTCGGCCACCTCTCCGGCGAACCGCGAAATATAGCATGCTTTCATGTCATTTCGGGTGACCCGGTTCAACAGTGACCCTGGAAAATGTGGCGGTATCAGGTTCTCCCAAGGCTGCGCACCTTCTCTGCCAGGCGCTGCTGCACCAACGGGGAAACAAATTTATCCACTTCGCCGCCCAGGCTTGCGATTTCGCGCACGAAGGTGCTGCTGATGAACTGGTACCGGTCGCTGGGGGTCAGAAACACCGTTTCCACCTCGGGCATCAGGGTTCGGTTCATGCCCGCCAGCTGAAACTCGTAGTCAAAGTCAGTCACCGCGCGTAGGCCGCGGATCATGGCTTTGGCACCCCGGCCAACGACATAGTCGCGCAGCAAGCCCGAGAAGCTGACCAGCTCCACCTGCGGGTATGGCAGCAGCAACTCGCGCACCATGTCCATGCGCTCGGTGAGGGTGAACATGGATTTTTTGTGATGCCCGGCCGCCACCGCCACGATCACGTGATCAAACAGCTGGGTGGCCCGGCGCACCACGTCTTCGTGGCCCAGGGTCATGGGGTCAAAGGTGCCTGGGTACACAGCAATCACGTTGCGGCTCATAAGACTTGTCTCCTGGAGGTGCCGAACTCGGGCAAGTTGGTTGCGCGGATTATGGGGTGGTGTGCGGCAGCCGCTGCAGCAAATGCGCGTGCACGGCTCCGGCTTTTACATACCGGTGGGCCGACAAGCCCAGCGCCGTCAGTTCAGCCTCAGCCCATGCTTGAGGTGCCTCCAGATAAACCCAGCCGCCCGGCACCACCGCTCGAACAGCGGCTTGCAGCGCAGCTTCAAACAACTTGGCCTCAAACGGTGGATCGATAAACACCAGGCCCACACTGTCGGCACGCAGGCCCCGCAGCGCACTTGCGCCATCGCCGCGCTGCACGGCAACACCATGGGCTTGCAGGCGGGTTTTGGTGGCGTGGAGCTGGGCCACCAGCGCAGCATCGGATTCGACCATCAACACCGACGCGGCACCGCGCGACGCGGCCTCAAAGCCCAGCGCACCGGTGCCGGCAAACGCGTCCACACAATGCCAGCCCGTCAGATCACCGCCACTAACGGAAGCCAGCCAGTTAAACAAGGTCTCGCGCACGCGGTTGGGCGTGGGCCGCAGGCCTGGGCGATCCAGCACCGGCAGTTTGCTGCGCTTGTACAGGCCGCCGATGATGCGCACTTCCTGCGCAGCACCCTTGGTGGGATGGGAAGTCATGTTTTTGCTCCAACGGGTGGTGATGGCGGTAGCCATGCGGGTTTGTGCATTTTCATGACAAACCCGCAGCCAATTGGGCATGTTTTGTGCGAGCATATTTGCTGAGTGCCTGCCCGACCGTGGTGCGCACAAGACATGGCCCCTCTTTATCCCCTGCTTCAAGGAGCTTTCATGAAATCTGTTACTTCCAAATTTATAGCTGCTGCAGCGCTATTGGCTTGCACATCAGGCCTTTTTGCCCAAGAAAAAGTGGTTTTTGCCACCAACTGGAAGGCCCAAGCCGGCCATGGCGGGTTTTATCAGGCTGTGGCCGACGGAACTTACAAGAAATTCGGGCTCGATGTGGACATTCAGCAAGGTGGGCCGCAAGTGAACAATCGGCCGCTGCTGGCGGTGGGCAAGATTGATTTCTTGATGACGGGCAACCTGCTGCTGACCTTTGACAATGTGAAAAACGGTGTGCCCACCACCGTAGTGGCCGCCATTTTCCAGAAAGACCCGCAAGCCATTTTTGCCCACCCGGGCCAGGGCTACGAAAAGTTTTCTGACCTGAAAAAAGCGCCCACCGCGTTCATCAGCAAAGACGGCCAGTTCAGCTTTTGGGCCTGGATGAAGGCCGAACATGGCTTCAAGGATGAGCAACTCAAGCCCTATGTGTTCAACGTGGGCCCCTTCCTGGCTGACAAAAAATCTGTGCAGCAGGGCTACTCGATTTCCGAGCCCATCAGCATCAAGGCCCAGGCCGGTTTCGACCCCGTGGTGCATTTGCTGGCTGACAACGGCTTTTCCACCTACAGCACCACCGTCGAAACCCGGCAAGATCTGGTGAAAAACAAACCCGCGCTGGTGCAAAAGTTCGTCGACGCCTCCATCATCGGCTGGTACAACTACCTGTATGGCGACAGCAGAGCCGCCAACGACCTGATCAAAAAAGCCAACCCTGAAGCGACTGACGCAGGCATTCAGGGTTCCATTGATCTGATGAAAAAACTGGGTATTGTTGACAGCGGCGACGCGGTTGGCAAAGGTATTGGCACCATGAGCGAGGCCCGTATCAAGGACTTTTACGACAAGATGGTCAAGGCCGGTCTGTACAAGCCGGGCGACGTGGACTTGAGCAAAGTGGCCACCCTGCAGTTTGTCAACAAGGGCGTGGGGCAGGATGTCAAGAAGGCACTGGTCAAATAATTTGAAAACCCTGGTTGTTCACTGCCACCCCAACCCTCAAAGCTTCAGCGCCGCGCTCAACGCGGCCGCTTGCCGGGCGTTGGAAACAGCCGGTCACGAGTTGCGGCGCATCGATCTGTATGCCGAAGGCTTCGACCCCGTGCTCAGCCGCGAGGAACGCGAGGCTTATTTGCCCAACCCTGGCCTGATTGAGATCCGTGTTCAGCCACATGTGGATGCGCTACGCTGGGCCGAGCACTTGGTGTTTGTCTACCCCACCTGGTTTTATGGGCCACCGGCCATGCTCAAAGGTTGGCTGGAGCGGGTGTGGCTGCCGGGCGTGGCGTTTTTGCCACCGCCCGCCAAGGGCAAGCCTGCGGTTGCGGGCCTGCGCCACATCAAGCGCCTAACTGTGGTGACCACCGGCGGAGCGCCCTGGTGGTGGCTGAAACTCATTGGCGACCCTGGTAAAAAACTGTTCACCCGTGGCCTGCGGGCGCTGTTTGCGCGCAGTTGCACCACCACCTGGCTACAACTGCACAACATGAACAACGTCAGCCGCGCCGAGTGCGAGGCTTTTCTGGCCAAAGTGTCCAAAAGACTGAGCGCGCCATGACCACCTTGGCCAACTACGCTGCCTGGCGCCGCATGGGCGACTACGTGTTCATGAGCGGCGTGATTGCCGTCGACGCCTCAAAAACCGTCATCACCCGTTACGAGCAACTCCCCGAAACCGCCCGTGCCGATCTGCGCGCCTTGGGTTACGACACCGGCCAGCTCTCGGTCGATATTTTTGAAGCGCCGATTGCCGCCCAAAGCTGGTTTGTGCTGAACCGCATCCGCGAAATGGCGCAGGAATGCGGCGGTGACTTGAAAGATGTGGCTCGGCTGGTGCAGTACTTTCGCGACCTGCGCCACTACCCTGTCTACAACCGCGTGCGCAGCCAGTTCTT
Organism: Comamonadaceae bacterium; assembly: GCA_013297875.1. Taxonomy (GTDB): domain Bacteria; phylum Pseudomonadota; class Gammaproteobacteria; order Burkholderiales; family Burkholderiaceae_C; genus JAAFIW01. Next base: position 301,615 of record JAAFIW010000001.1, read on the forward strand.
TGCACAGCCCGTCGTCAGCACGGTGGTGGAAGTCAGCCGTATGCTGCCCAGCGATGAGGTGTGGGTGGAGGTAGAGGCCACCTTGTATTTGCCGGTGATTTGAAAACGCTATGTTTTAAATAGCTGCTTGAGCAATAAACATATGGGCTGGTGGCTGATTTGGCTTGAATTTGCAAGCTTCATCACGCCTTCGCATACCCAGCCAGCCAGCCCCGCGTCTTTCCTGGATTCATCAGCCCATGTGGGTCAGCAATGCGTTTGAAGTCAATCTGCGCGGTGTCGATTTCCTTCATGCCACCGTCTTCAATCGTCACCACATGGTTGTCAAACACCATGCAGCCGTCGGCTTCAAACTCGCTGATGATTTCGTACAGGCGGTCTTTATCAAAGTAGCTGACCAGCGGTAGACCAAAGGCTACGCAACCTCCAAACTGACGACCAAACTCGTGGTGCTGCAGCACCTCGTCGCCCCAGCGCTGCATTTGTTTTTCCACCAGCGCCACGTCGATGCCCACGCCGGGCGTCCACGGGGCCACGGTTTGCAGGTTGGTCCAGCTCTTGTCGACTTTGAGCGCCATCAGGGTCGTGTGGTTGTAGGCGCATTCAAAGGCGGGCGACAGTCCTTGGGTTTTGAGTTCCGCTTCGGGCAGGGCCATGGTTTCCAGGCCGCCATGCTTGGCAACCAAGCTTCTCCAGGCGGGCAGCGACTGCGGGTTGACCATCGCAAACACCGCGTCTTTGTTGCTGGGAAAACGCTCGCCGAACTCGGCCTGGTAGTAGGGCGCGATACGGCGCTCGACGGCGGTAATCAAGAAAGCGTCCAAGGTGCTGCCGATGGCCTCCGTCGCCTCGCCGCCAAAGCTCAGTGCGCTGGCGTAGCTATCAAAAAGTGAAATGTGGTGCACCCAATCGACTGCCGGTTTGAGCGTCAAACGCAGCGCGGTGATGATGCCGTTCGTGCCATAGGCGTGATGCACTTTTTGAATGTCGGCGTTGTGCAGCTCGATGACTTGTGGCGCTTCTTCCAGCGTGACCACGCGAATCAGGGTCACATTGCCCGCGTCTTTCAAAATGCCGTTTCGCACCGTGCCCGCGCCCGCGTAACCCCCGGCGATGAAGCCGCCAATGGTGGCGATGTCGCGGGTGCTGGGGAACATCAAAATCTCTTGTCCGCCGGGCACCGTGGGGCTGCTGCGCACGGCGCGCTCCAGGTCGGCGATCAAGATGCCCGCCTCGCAGAGCACGCTGCCAGGCTGGATGTCCAGTACCCGGTTCAGTCCGGTGATATCCAAAATCAAGCCGCCCTCCAGCGGCACGCACTGACCATAGTTGCCGGTGCCGCCACCGCGCACGGTGACTTTCAGGCGATGTTTGGCGCACGCAGCGGCGATGCGGATCACGTCGGCTTCAGTCTGTGGCTTCACCAGCAGGTCACCGCGTTTGCCGTCCAGCTGGGCTTTCAGGATGGGGCTGTACCAGTAGTAGTCGCGGCTTTTGGCGTCCAGCGTGGCGGCGTCTTGGGTGTAGGCAATGCCCGCAATGTCTTGAATGAATCCTTGGAGCGGTGTCATAGGGCTTGTCCGTTGCGAATCACCGTGCGCTGTCGGCCAGCGGGGGTGAGCAGTTCGTAGTCGTTGCGAGCGGCCAGCAGCACCAGATCAGCGGGGCAGCCTTTGGCGATTTTGCCGTCCCACGGCAGGCCCATCGCCCGGGCGGGGCTGATGGTGATGGTATTGAGCCATTGGCTGGCGGGCGACAGGTGCGCCATTTGCACGCCCAGGCTGAAGCTTTCCATCAGGTCGTAGCTGCCATAGGGATAAAAACCGTCGGCCACGTTGTCGGTGGCGATGCAGGTGTTCACGCCGTGGGCGGCGGCTTCTTTCAGGCGGGTGATGCCGCGCTCAATCGGCGTGCGGTTCCAGGCGCCTTGCAGGTACAGGTTGGTGGTGGGAAGCGCTATTAAATGAATAGCTGCTTGAGCAGTATTTACAAGGGCTGTTGCGGCATTTGATTCAGATTGCATGGCCAGCGAGCAAGCGTGGCCGCAGGTCACCCTACCCTGCCAGCCGTTCTGAATGGTGAGATGGGCGATGGCTTGCAGGCCGCGTGCGTCTTCGTGCAAGCCCTCGTCGACATGAAAGTCCAGCGACAGCTGGTGCGCCACCGCCAGATCAAACACGCGTTGCAATTTCTCCGTCAAGCGGTCGTTGCGGTAAACAAAAGCGCCCAGAACGCCGCCTGCTTGCGCCACCTGGCTGGCGATGTGCTGCCCATCGGCCAGCGCGTCAAACACGTCCAGCGGCGTGAGCGACACGCATTGCAAGTCCACCCGGCCCGCCCAGGCCTCGCGCAGCGCCTCAAACACCGCCAGTGCCACGGGTGTGTCGCGTGTCACCCAGTCCAGGTGCGTGCGCACCGCCCGCGTGCCATAGCTGAAGGCCTCGTGCAGCGCGCGGTTCATGCGCGCGTGCAGGTCAGCGCCCGTCCAGCGCGCGCGGTGTGCGGCCATGCGCTCGATGGCGGCAAACAAATCGCCTTCGGTAGCACCCACGTCATTGACAGTGTGGGTTTTGTCCAGGTGCACATGGGCGTCGACAAAGGCGCTGACCAGCGTTGCCGTGGGCGGCCCGGCACTGGGGCGAATGGTGGCCACCGTGGCACCTTGCAAGCGCACGTCAAACGCAGCGGCATCGGATGCAAAGCCGCGCAGCGGCTGGGGAATGGCTACAGCTTCAAGAATCATGTTTTTATAGCCAAAAGTGCCAACAGCCCAGAGATTATTTGCTCAAACAGCTATCAAAATAATAGTAGCCCGGATCATCGATCGGTCTTCACTTCGCTCTCATGCCAGTGCCCCAGCACCAGCTTGCCCACCAGATTGAAGATCAAATAAATCGCAATGCCAGTGAGCGACACCAGCACCAGTGCGGCAAACATTTTGGGAATTTCGGTGCGAAAGCTGGCCTCTAGAATGCGCGAGGCCAGGCCGGTTTCTTTGCCTGCCGCGCCAGCCGTGAACTCGGCCACCACCGCGCCAATCAGGCTTAAGCCGCCAGCCACTTTCAGCCCCGCAATGAAGTAGGGCATGGCTGATGGAATGAGCAAGTGGCGCAGCGTTTGCCAGCGGTTGGCGCGGTACAGCGTGAACAGGTCGCGCAGGTTGTGGTCGGCGCTGCGCAGGCCGATGACGGTGTTGGACAGAATCGGAAAGAAAGCGACGATCCAGGCGCACAACAGCAGCGCGGCGGTGGTGCTGTCGATGAAGATCAGGATCAGCGGCGCAATGGCCACGATGGGCGTGACTTGCAGCACGATGGCAAACGGAAACAGGCTGATCTCCACCCACTTGTTCAGCGCAAACAGCATGGCCAGTAGCACGCCGCCGGTGACGGCGAGAAACAGCGCCCAGAACGTGATCTTCATGGTGAACAGCCAGCTGGTCATCAACGAGCCCAGGTTTTGCCACAGCGTGACGGCGATCAGCGACGGGGCGGGCAGGATGTAGTGGGGGATTTCTCGGATGCGCACGAAGGCCTCCCAGGCTCCTAGTGCCAGCATGAACAGCAAGATCGGAAGCACCCAGCGTATCCAGTCTCCGGCGGGCTTTTTAATTGGGGTCAGAGTCCAATTATTTTGGGGCGTTGTGTCGGTGCTCATACAGTGGTTCAAATAATTGGACTCTGACCCCAATTAAAACTGGCGCGCTGGACGGGGGACATCACGCGGCGCTTTCATGCAGCGCGGTGGACACCTGCACGCACCAGCGGTTGTAGCGCTCGCTGGTACGAAAGGCTTCGCTGCGGGGGTAGGGTTCGTCAATCGCCATGTCAGCAATCACGCGGCCGGGGCGGGCGGCCATGACGACAATGCGCTGACTCAGGTACACGGCTTCGTACACGCTGTGCGTCACAAAAAGGGTAGTGAATTGGCTGGCCTGCCACACGGCCAGGGTGTCGTTGTTGAGCTTGAAGCGAGTCATCTCGTCCAGCGCGGCAAAAGGCTCGTCCATCAGCATGAGCAGTGGCTGCGTCACCATGGCGCGGGCAATCGAGACCCGCATCTTCATGCCACCCGACAGCTCACGCGGGTAGACCTTGGCAAACTGGCTCAGGCCCACGGTAGCCAGCGCCGCATCGACCTGGGCCTGGGCCTGCTGGCGCGATTGGCCTTTGATGCGCAGCGGCAGCCACACGTTGTCAAACACCGTGGCCCAAGGCATCAGCGTGGGCTCTTGAAACACGAAGCTGATCTCGGGTTGCGCCGCATGCGAGCCGGCCCATTCAATGCTGCCGCTGGTCACTGGCGACAAGCCCGCAATCATTTTCAACGCTGTGCTTTTGCCACAACCCGAGGGGCCGAGAAAGCTCACAAAGCTGTGCTGCGCCACATCCAGGCTCATGCCTTGCAAGGCCAAGGTGCCGTTGGCGTAGCGCTTTTCCAGGGCTTTGAGGTGCAGCAGCGGGGTCATGCGTGGATGAAGTGGGTGTGCTGCGATCAAGTGGTCTACAGCACAAGCAAATTGTGTGCTTGCGCTTTACGAACGGCACTCAACGGAATGTTTTGATCCAGCGTAACCAGGCAAGCGTTGTGGCTGACGGCCAGGCCCAGCAGATAGATATCGGTTAACTGCCTGTGGCCGAAGATCTTGTCGTGATCAAACAGTTGGGTGTCGGCCAGCGACAGCGCATCTGGCCAGAACACGTGGCTGGCTGACTCCAGTGTTTTGCTCAGGGCTGCCAGCACCTGCCGCAAGGTCAGCGGCACGCCGCCTTGCGCATAGCTGGCCTGCGTCATCACGCGAAGCGCGCCGTTTTGAACGATGGGGCAAGTGGCGGTGCCACCGGCGTGCTTGCTCAGCCACCGGTGCGCCACGTGAGAGGCCGGGTGATCGGGGTCAAGCAGGGTGATGAGAACGTTGACATCGAGCAAGGCACGCATCAAATGCCTTCTTCATCCATGATGCGCTGTACGTGCTCCAGGGTGATTTTGCGTCCGCCGGGGGGCAGCACAGCAAAGCCGTTGCGCATCACAAAGCCTTGCGCGTCAGCGGTCAGTGGTTGCCCATCTTGCCCCAGCGCCGGTGGCGGCGACTGAAAGCGCTCGCGCAGCAGGCGCGAGATGGTTTTCCCCATCGACGTGCGCTCGGCCTGCGCAATTTGGCGGGCTTGCAAGAAGACGTCGGGTTCCAGGTCTAGTGTGGTTCGCATCAAAGCATCATAACATCACTGAATCAAGATGCGAAGGAAACTCTAATCAGGGGATCACGGGTTTGTCAACCAAGGTGGACAGCGGCAAACGATGCACCTCTTGCAGCAAGCGGGCCAGTTGCAGCCCCGCCGCATCAATGACGGCCCGGCCCTTGTCAGCGGTGGCCAAGGTGGCGTTGCCCGCTGCCCCCATGGCGTTGTAGTCCTGCATTTGCCAGCCCAGCTTGGCGCTGCTGCCGTTGCCCAGAATGGGGTAGTTTGCGGCGCGGTCTTGGGCGGTGGAGCGGAAATCGCGTGCCTGGGTCATGTCGACAAACTGCGGGCGCAGCACCAGCATCATCGAGGTTTCCATGTCGCCTGCATGGATGCCAAAGCGGTGTTCGTCGGCAGTGAACAAGCCATTGACCGCATCGCCCAGCGGCAGGGTAAACCAGTTGGTGCTGAACACCACCAGCTCATGCGCCGCGCGCAAATCCCGCGCCACGATGTCCATCACGCTGATCTGCCCGCCATGCGAGTTCAGCAACACCAGCTTTTTGATACCGGTGCGCGCCACGCAAGCCCCCAGTTCCATCCACACCCGAATCAGCGTCTCCGCACTCAGCGTGAGTGTGCCGGGAAAGCGGATGTGCTCGTTGCTTTTGCCCACCTGTTGGGTCGGCATAAACAACACGGGCAACTGGGGCGGTAGGTGCGGCAGCGACGCGGCGATCACGCCGTCGACCAACGAGGTGTCCACGCTGACCGGCAGATGCGGGCCGTGTTGCTCGATGGCAGCGACAGGGAGCACGGCGACCGTCGCCGGGGCGTCGAGCTGGGAAAAGTCTCGGGCAGACAGGTCGGCCCAGAAGCGGGATTTGGGGATCATGGGGGCATCTTAGAGGTGGACGGCATTGCCTGCGAAGTCAATCCAAAAAACTCGGGACACCCGAACCCCTCTACCGCGGCCAGAACTCGGATTCGTTACCAGCCGTTTGGTTTTAGGAATCGCGTCCCACCCAGCCTTGTAGGTGGCGCAGCGGTCTGCGCCATCTGGGCTAGCCCTTGGCTTGCGCCAGGATGGTTGCGGCGTCACTCACCTCAAACTTGCCAGGTGCTTCGATGTTTAAGGCGGTCACTTTTCCATCTCTCACCAACATCGAGTACCGGTTGCTGCGCAAACCCATGCCTCGGCCGGTCAGATCCAGGGTCAGACCGGTCGCTTTGGTGAAGTCAGCACTTCCATCGGCCAGCATGCGCACCTTACCTGCGGTCTTCTGGTCGCGAGCCCATGCGCCCATCACAAAGGCATCGTTCACGCTGACGCACCAGATTTCGTCGACACCCGCCGCATGCAGTTCATCAAATTTCTCAACGTAGCCGGGCACGTGCTTGGCCGAGCAGGTTGGCGTGAAGGCCCCTGGTAGCGCAAACAGAGCGATCGTCTTGCCCGCACTGGCCTTTGCAACGTCAACGGGATTGGGCCCAATACTGCAACCCTCCGCTTCGATCTCTGAAAATTCCATCAGGGTGCTTGCTGGAAGGGTGTCGCCTAACTTGATCATGAAAGCTCCATAAAAATGAAAACGGCCCACATTGTGAGCCGTTTTTGTAGCGCTATGCCCGCGTAGGGGCGTTTGTTTGGGCTAACCAGATCAGACGGTCAAGGCCTTCTGTACCAAGCGGGTTGCGACCCAGTTTTTAGTCTTGGAAATCGGCCGACTTTCGGTGATTTCAATCGTGTCGCCGGTATGGAACTCGCCTTTTTCGTCATGGGCGTGGTATTTGCTCGACTTACCGACGATCTTGCCGTAAAGCTCATGCTTGACGCGCCGCTCGATCAACACGGTGACGGTTTTTGCACGCTTGTCGCTGACCACTTTGCCGATCAGGGTGCGCTTCAGAGATTTGGTTTCTGTCATGGCGATTCCTTAACTAGCAGCTTGCGATTGCTTTTCAACCAAGATGGTCTTGGCACGGGCAATCGCACGACGGGTCACGCGCAACTGGGCGACGTTGTTCAATTGTTGTGTGGCTTTTTGCATACGCAGGCCAAAGTGGGCTTTTTGCAGCTCTTTGACTTCTGTTTGCAAACCGGCGATGTCTTTTTGGCGCAGTTCAGTGGTTTTCATTTGCTAATCCTTCTGAAGTTAAGTGCCAATCATGCGGGCCACGAACGTGGTGCGTAGTGGCAGCTTGGCCGCAGCCAAGCGAAACGCCTCACGCGCCAACTCTTCAGGCACACCCACGATTTCGTACAGCACCTTACCGGGCTGAATTTCAGCCACGTAGTACTCCGGATTACCTTTACCGTTACCCATGCGCACCTCGGCAGGCTTGTGGGAAATCGGCTTGTCTGGAAACACCCGGATCCAGATACGACCACCACGCTTGACGTGACGGGAAATCGCGCGACGTGCGGACTCGATCTGGCGGGCCGTCAAACGACCGCGGTCGGTGGATTTCAGACCAAAGTCGCCGAACGCAACCGAGTTTCCCCTGGTTGCGACGCCGGTGTTTCGGCCTTTTTGCTCTTTGCGGTATTTGCGACGAGCGGGTTGCAGCATAGTTATTCTCCTTTACCGTCGGCAGCCACAGTGGCTCCCGGCGCGACAACTTTGCGTACGCGCTTAACGGTAGATTTCGGTGCATCAGCACCTGGGATTGCTGCGCCAGAGGCTTCAGCAGGCTTGTCGCTGCCGTCAGCAGGCGCCTGGTTGCCACCCATCGGGCGGCGGGCACCTGGCGCGGGGCCACGACGATCGGCACCTGGGCGGTCACCAGGACGTGCATCACGGCGAGGTGCGCGAGGGCGACGCTCGTCATCGGCACGGGGCTCCACCGCTGCGGGCGCATCGTTGCGACCCAATGTGTCACCCTTATAAACCCACACCTTGACGCCAATAACGCCATAGGTGGTTTTGGCTTCGGATGTGCCGTAGTCAATATCGGCGCGCAGTGTGTGAAGCGGCACGCGACCTTCGCGGTACCACTCGCAACGCGCAATCTCGATACCGTTCAAGCGACCCGACGACATGATCTTGATGCCCTGTGCACCCAGACGCATGGCGTTCTGCATGGCGCGCTTCATGGCACGGCGGAACATGATTCGCTTTTCCAGCTGCTGGGTGATGCTGTCGGCAATCAACTTGGCATCGATTTCAGGCTTGCGCACTTCTTCAATGTTGACCGCGACGGGCACGCCCAATTTGGACGCCAGCTCTTTCTTAAGCAACTCAATGTCTTCGCCCTTTTTACCGATCACAACACCGGGGCGTGCCGAGAAAATCGTGATGCGGGCGTTCTTGGCCGGACGCTCAATCAGCACACGGGAAACCGCAGCATTCTTGAGTTTGACTTTCAGGTACTCGCGTACCTTGATGTCTTCTGCCAGCATGCCGGCAAAGTCTTTGTTGCTGGCATACCAGCGGCTTGACCAGTTGCGGCTCACCGACAGGCGAAAGCCGGTGGGGTGGATTTTTTGTCCCATATTTGTTCCAGGCCCTGTTAGTTGCCAACCGTCACGTACACATGGCACGTGGGCTTGCTGATACGGTTGCCGCGGCCTTTAGCGCGCGCGGTGAATCGCTTGAGCGTGGTGCCCTGCTCAACATAAATGGTCTTGACCTTCAGCTCATCAATGTCGGCACCATCGTTGTGCTCGGCATTTGCAATGGCGGACTCCAGAACTTTCTTGACAATTCCCGCTGCTTTTTTCTGCGTGAATGTCAGGATATTCAAAGCCTGGTCAACTCTTTTGCCGCGAATCAGATCGGCAACCAAACGGCCTTTGTCGACCGATAGGCGGACGCCCCTGAGGACTGCACGTGTTTCCATGGTCTTTTCCTTACTTCTTCACGACTTTTTTGTCGGCTGGATGACCCTTGAAGGTGCGCGTCAGAGCAAATTCGCCCAACTTGTGGCCCACCATCTGGTCAGTGATGTAGACCGGCACATGCTGCTTGCCGTTGTGCACGGCAATTGTCAAACCAATGAACTCTGGCAGCACCATAGAACGGCGCGACCATGTCTTGATTGGTTTTTTGTCTTTGGTTGTGACGGCCCTGTCTGCCTTGACTACCAGGTGGTGGTCAACAAACGGACCCTTTTTGAGAGAGCGAGTCATTGCTTACACCTTATTTTTTGCGACGCGACACGATCATCACTTGTGTACGCTTGTTGTTGCGGGTGCGGTAGCCTTTGGTGAGATTGCCCCACGGGTCTACAGCGTGACGGCCTTCGCCGGTCCGGCCTTCGCCGCCACCGTGTGGGTGGTCGATAGGATTCATCGCAACACCACGAACGGTTGGGCGAATACCCATCCAGCGCTTCACACCAGCCTTGCCCAACTGGCGCAGACTGTGTTCTTCATTGGCAACCTCGCCAATCGTGGCACGGCATTCGATGTGAATCTTGCGAACTTCACCAGAGCGCATGCGCACCTGAGCGTAGGTACCTTCGCGAGCCAGCAGCGTGGCCGAGGTACCCGCTGAACGCGCAATCTGGGCACCTTTTCCGATTTGCAATTCGATGCAATGGATGGTCGAACCCACCGGGATGTTGCGAATAGGCAAGGTGTTACCGGCGCGGATCGGCGCTTCGGCACCGCTGAGCAAAGTGCTGCCAACTTCCAGGCCACGCGGCGCAATGATGTAGCGACGCTCGCCGTCGGCGTAGCAGACCAGCGCAATGTGCGCGGTACGGTTGGGGTCGTATTCGATACGCTCAACCTTGGCCGGGATGCCATCCTTGTTGCGTACAAAGTCCACGACGCGGTAGTGATGTTTGTGTCCACCGCCTTTGTGGCGGGTGGTGACATGACCATTGTTGTTGCGGCCAGCTTTTTGAAACTGCGGCTCCAGCAAGGGTGCGTAGGGATCGCCTTTGTGCAGGTGATCACGCGTGACCTTGACCACGGCACGTTGGCCGGGCGAGGTCGGTTTCATCTTGATGACTGCCATGATTAAGCGGCCTCCCCAGACAGATTCAGTTCTTGACCCGGTTTCAGCATCACATAGGCTTTGCGCACGTTGTCACGACGGCCGATAGATTTGCCAAAGCGCTTGGTTTTGCCTTTGGTGTTCACGACGGAAACACCCTTGACCTCAACCTTGAACATCAACTCCACCGCAGCTTTGATCTCCGGCTTGGTGGCGCTTTGCAGCACTTTGAAAGTCACGGTATTGGTTTTATCCGCAACCATCGTGGCTTTTTCGGACACGATAGGTGCAATCAAAACCTGCATCAGACGACCTTCGTCGAATGGTTTCACGGATGCGCTCATGCGAACATCTCCTTGAGCTTGTCGATGGCACCTTTGGTGACCAGCACTTTTTTGTAGTGAACCAGAGACACCGGGTCGGCGTAACGGGGCTCTACGACCAGAACATTCACCAAGTTGCGCGATGCCAAGTAAAGGTTTTCATCAACCTCCTCGGCAATCACCAACACCGACTGCAGGTTCATGGCCTTGAATTTGGCAGCCAGTGGCTTGGTCTTGGGTGAATCTACCGTAAGCGAATCCAGTACTGCCAGACGGCCTTCACGGGCCAACTGGGAGAAGATGGATGCCATACCGGCGCGATACATTTTCTTGTTGATTTTCTGGCTGAAATTCTCGTCTGGCATGTTCGGGAAAATCCGACCGCCTCCACGCCACAGGGGCGAAGACGTCATACCCGCACGTGCGCGACCCGTACCCTTTTGTTTAAAAGGCTTTTTGGTCGAGTGGTGAACCTGTTCGCGATCTTTCTGAGCGCGCGTTCCCTGACGGGCATTTGCCTGATAAGCTACCACGATTTGATGAATCAGGTCTTCGTTGTAGGCCCGGCCAAAAACAGTTTCTGGCGCATCAAACTTTGCAGATGCTTGACCTTGGTCGTTCAAGAGCTCTAGTTGCATTACTTGGCTCCTTTCGCATCAACCACAGGCCTGACCTTGATGGCGGGTCGCACCGTTACAAATCCACCCTTGGACCCAGGGATTGCGCCTTTGATGAGCAACAACTGGCGAGCCTCGTCAATGCGAATGACGTCTAGGTTTTGTGTTGTGACGGTGTCTACGCCCAAGTGACCAGACATTTTTTTACCCGGGAAAACGCGACCAGGATCTTGCGCCATCGAAATCGAGCCAGGCACGTTATGTGAGCGGCTATTACCGTGCGATGCGCGCTGGGATTTGAAATGGTGGCGCTTGATCGTGCCGGTGAATCCCTTGCCGATGGTTGTGCCCTGCACATCCACCTTTTGCCCAACAGCAAAAATGTCGGAGGCAGGTACCGTGGAGCCCGCAGCGTACTTGGCAGCGACGTCAGCCGCAACCCGGAATTCCTGAATGATTTCACCTGCTTCGACACCTGCTTTTGCAAGGTGGCCGGCAGCTGGCTTGGTGACGCGGGACGCTTTACGCGAACCAAAGGTGACCTGCAAGGACACGTAGCCGTCAGTTTCCTGGGTTTTGACCTGGGTGACGCGGTTGCTGGATACATCCACCACCGTGACGGGCACTGCGTCCCCGTCATCGGTGAACAGACGCATCATGCCCACCTTGCGACCCAGCAACCCTAAGCGATTGCTAAGACTCATTGTTTTCTCCAAAACTTCCGCCGCTGTCACTTCAATTGGCGACAACGTTTGAACTGCGAAAGAAGGTTGATAAATCTTCGCTTGGAAAAGCGAAGCCTCAAATTATAACGCGGACTTTGCCGTCAGGCAAGTCCGCGTTTGAATCACTTGCGTTGTTGCTTACTGCAGTTTGATTTCAACATCGACGCCCGCAGGCAAATCCAGCTTCATCAAAGCATCAACGGTTTTGTCTGTCGGATCGACGATGTCCATCAGGCGTTGGTGCGTGCGAATTTCGAGCTGATCCCGGCTGGTTTTGTTGACGTGCGGGGAACGCAGAATGTCAAAACGCTTCATGCGTGTTGGCAAGGGCACGGGGCCTTTGACAATCGCGCCTGTACGCTTGGCTGTGTCGACAATTTCCGCGGCGGATTGGTCGATGAGTTTGTAGTCAAATGCCTTCAGGCGGATACGGATTTTTTGTTTGGTAGTTGCCATGGCTGTTTACTCCAAAATTTTGGCCACGACACCCGAGCCCACCGTCTTGCCACCTTCGCGGATCGCAAAGCGCAGGCCTTCTTGCATGGCAATCGGGTTGATCAGCTTGACGGTGATCGAGACGTTATCGCCCGGCATCACCATTTCTTTGTCTTTTGGCAGCTCAATCGCACCGGTCACATCGGTGGTGCGGAAGTAGAACTGGGGACGGTAGTTGTTGAAAAACGGGGTGTGGCGGCCACCTTCGTCTTTGCTCAAGACGTAGATTTCGGCGGTGAAGTGGGTGTGGGGCTTGACGCTGCCGGGTTTGCACAGCACTTGGCCGCGCTGGACTTCTTCGCGCTTGGTGCCGCGCAGCAAGATGCCCACGTTGTCACCTGCCTGGCCTTGGTCCAGCAGTTTCCTGAACATTTCCACGCCGGTGCAGGTGGTCTTGACGGTGGGCACGATGCCGACGATTTCAATTTCTTCGCCGACTTTGACGATGCCGCGCTCCACGCGACCCGTCACCACGGTGCCGCGGCCGGAGATGGAGAAGACGTCTTCCACGGGCATCAGGAAGGCGCCGTCGATGGCACGCTCTGGTGTGGGAAAGTAGCTGTCCATGGCGTCGGCCAGCTTCATGATGGCACCTTCGCCCAGGTCGCCTTTGTCGCCTTCCATGGCGAGTTTGGCGCTGCCGTGGATGATGGGGGTGGCGTCACCTGGGAAGTCGTACTTGTCCAGCAGCTCGCGCACTTCCATTTCAACGAGTTCCAGCAACTCGGCGTCGTCGACCATGTCGCATTTGTTCAAAAACACGATGATGTGGGGCACACCAACCTGGCGGGCCAGCAGGATGTGTTCGCGGGTTTGGGGCATGGGGCCGTCAGCGGCGGAGCAGACCAGGATGGCTCCGTCCATTTGGGCGGCACCGGTGATCATGTTTTTCACATAGTCGGCGTGGCCTGGGCAGTCTACGTGGGCGTAGTGGCGGTTGGCGGTTTCGTATTCAACGTGGGCGGTGTTGATGGTGATGCCGCGCGCTTTTTCTTCGGGCGCTGCGTCAATCTGGTCGTAGGCCTTGGCTTCGCCGCCGAACTTGGCCGACAACACCGTGGTGATGGCCGCCGTCAGGGTGGTCTTGCCGTGGTCTACGTGTCCAATAGTGCCCACGTTCACGTGTGGCTTGGTACGCTCAAATTTTCCTTTTGCCATTTCTCAATTCTCCAAAGAGCAGTGCCCGTGTACAGGTTTTAGGTCTGCATCACATCGCGAATCCTTGCGCACGGGCACGCAAGGGCGTGTGATCGCAGACCAGTGAAAATTACTTGGCGCGCGCAGCAACAATGGCTTCGGCCACGTTACGCGGTGCTTCGGTGTAGTGCTTGAATTCCATGGTGTAAGTTGCCCGGCCTTGCGACATGGAGCGCAGGGTTGTGGAATAACCAAACATCTCGGACAGAGGAACTTCGGCCTTGATGGCCTTGCCACCACCGACCATGTCGTCCATACCCTGCACCATGCCGCGACGGCTGGACAAGTCGCCCATCACGTTGCCCGCATAGTCTTCAGGTGTTTCCACCTCCACCGACATCATGGGCTCCAGAATCACCGGGCCCGCTTTGCGACAACCCTCTTTAAAACCGAAGATGGCGGCCATCTTGAAGGCCAGTTCGTTCGAGTCCACATCGTGGTACGAACCGAAGTGCAGAGTTACCTTCACGTCGACCACCGGGTAGTTGGCCAGCACGCCTTGCGTGACGGCTTCCATGATGCCTTTTTCGACAGCCGGAATGTATTCGCGGGGTACCACACCACCCTTGATGGCGTCTACAAACTCAATGCCTTTGCCCATTTCATTGGGTTCGATCTTGAGCACGACGTGGCCGTATTGACCCTTACCACCCGACTGACGCACAAACTTGCCTTCGGCGTCTTCGACTGTTTTGCGGATGGTTTCGCGGTAAGACACTTGCGGTTTACCGACGTTGGCTTCCACGCCGAATTCGCGTTTCATCCGGTCAACAATGATTTCCAGGTGCAACTCGCCCATGCCGGCAATGATGGTCTGGCCAGATTCTTCGTCGGTACGAACACGGAACGATGGGTCTTCTTGTGCCAGACGGTTCAAAGCAATGCCCATTTTTTCCTGGTCGGCCTTGGTCTTGGGCTCTACCGCCTGCGCGATAACCGGCTCAGGGAACACCATGCGCTCCAGGGTCACTTGGTGCTCGGGATCACAAAGCGTTTCGCCGGTGATGATGTCCTTCAAACCAATGCATGCAGCGATGTCGCCAGCACGAATTTCATCCACCGGCTCACGGGCATTTGCGTGCATTTGCACGATACGGCCAATCCGTTCTTTCTTGCCCTTGATCGGGTTGTAAACGCTGTCGCCAGACTTCAACACCCCCGAGTAAACACGCACAAAGGTCAATTGACCCACAAACGGATCGGTCATCAACTTGAATGCCAGCGCAGAAAATTTCTCGCTGTCGTCGGCTTTGCGGGTTGTCGGTTGGTCGTTTTCGTCGATGCAAGTGACGGGCGGAATATCGACCGGGCTGGGCATGTACTCAATCACTGCGTCGAGCATGGCTTGTACGCCCTTGTTCTTGAACGCAGAACCGCACAACATCGGCTGGATTTCACAAGCGATCGCGCGCTGACGAATCGCCGCCTTGATCTCCAACTCGGTCAGCGCAACGCCTTCCAGATACTTGTTCATCAGCTCTTCTGAGGCTTCGGCAGCGGCTTCCACCAGCTTCTCACGGAACTCATTGGCCTTGTCAACCAGATCAGCCGGGATTTCACCGTAGGTGAACGTCACACCTTTGTCAGCCTCGCTCCACAGCACAGACTTCATCTTGACCAGATCCACCACGCCCGCAAAGCCCTCTTCAGCGCCAATGGGGATTTGCAATGGGACAGGGTTGGCCTTCAGGCGCAGCTTCATCTGCTCATAGACCTTGAAGAAGTTGGCACCGGTGCGATCCATTTTGTTCACAAAGGCCAAACGGGGCACTTTGTACTTGTTGGCCTGACGCCAGACCGTCTCCGACTGGGGCTGCACACCGCCCACCGCGCAATACACCATGCAGGCACCGTCCAGCACGCGCATGGAACGCTCCACCTCAATGGTGAAGTCGACGTGGCCGGGGGTATCGATGATGTTGATGCGGTGCTCGTCAAAGGTCTTGCCCATGCCCGACCAGAAACAGGTGGTGGCAGCCGAAGTGATCGTGATGCCACGCTCTTGCTCCTGCTCCATCCAGTCCATCGTCGCCGCGCCGTCGTGGACCTCACCGATTTTGTGATTCACACCCGTGTAGAACAACACGCGCTCGGTGGTGGTAGTCTTACCAGCGTCAATGTGGGCCGAAATGCCAATGTTGCGATAGCGCTCGATGGGGGTCTTGCGGGACATAGTTAATCTCCGTGATAGGCCACAGGCTCGCCACCCACAGCGGGTGGCACGAGCCTTAAGCGACCTGATAGATGGGGGCTGTGTTTAGAAACGGAAGTGGCTGAACGCCTTGTTGGCTTCGGCCATGCGGTGCACCTCGTCACGCTTTTTCATGGCACCGCCGCGGCCTTCAGTCGCTTCCATCAGTTCGTTGGCCAGCCGGATGGCCATAGACTTTTCGCCACGCTTGCGGGCGGCTTCCTTGATCCAACGCATGGACAATGCCAGGCGACGCACGGGACGCACCTCAACTGGCACCTGGTAGTTGGCGCCACCGACGCGACGGGATTTGACTTCGACCATGGGCTTGACGTTGTTGATGGCCATGGTGAAGGCTTCAACCGGGTCTTTGCCGGGGTTTTTCTTTTCGATGAATTCCAGAGCGCCGTAAATGATGCGCTCTGCAATCGCTTTTTTGCCACCTTCCATGATGACGTTCATGAATTTGGACAATTCGACATTGCCGAACTTGGGATCCGGCAGGATTTCACGTTTAGGAACTTCGCGACGACGTGGCATTTTTTCACCTCTTGCTTCAGTTGGCAGCTGATTTCCCAGATGCCGCGAGAGCCATCAAGACCCTCACTTACTCGACCCACACAGACGATTCCGTGCTTCGGGTCACTTCGTTTGAGACCGTCTGCCAGGACGATTCAAACACCTATTTATGACAGAAAGCGCTGGGCTTTCATGGTTAAAAAAGCTGCTTCAAGCCTTCTTGGGACGCTTGGCGCCGTATTTGGAGCGCGACTGCTTGCGGTCTTTCACGCCTTGTAAATCGAGCGATCCGCGCACGATGTGGTAACGCACACCGGGCAAATCCTTCACGCGGCCACCGCGCACCAACACCACCGAGTGCTCTTGCAGGTTGTGGCCTTCGCCGCCGATGTAGGAAATGACTTCAAAGCCGTTGGTCAAACGGACTTTGGCAACTTTACGAAGAGCCGAGTTTGGCTTTTTCGGCGTCGTGGTGTACACGCGGGTACACACACCGCGACGCTGCGGTGAGTTTTGCATCGCAGGGCTTTTGGATTTGGTCTTTTCGACCTCCCGCCCCTGACGCACCAGTTGATTGATGGTTGGCATGAATGATTGTTCCTAAACGCTTTTTGCAGGTAGCACCAGCAAAGTGGACTACCCAATGAAGTTTCCCCGCCCCAATCGCGGGAAAAGCCCGCCAGTATAGCCTGGGTCGCGATCAGGCGCAAATGTTGGCCGACATACCGGCCCTTGGGGCTGTCAAACTACCGGATCCAGAGGCGCACGGCATCCCAGGCTCGCCCAAGGGCGCTGGCCTGCTGCACGTCGTCCAGGGCCTGCAGCGGGATGTCGGGCAATGCCAGTTCGCCGACTTTCACTTTCAGCATTCCCACGGCCTGACCTTGCGTGATCGGTGCCACCAGCGGGTCGGGTCGGCTGATCTGGGTGGTGATTTTGTTGGCACTGCCGGTGGGCACCGCCACGACGATGGCACGGGTCTGGCCCAGCCGCAGGCTGTTTTGCTTGCCCTTCCAGACCTGGGGCGTCGACACGGGCTGCCCGGCGTCAAACAGACGGACGGCTTCAAACGCGGTGTAGCCCCAGTTGAGCAGTTTTTGCGATTCGTTGGCCCTGGAAACTTCGCTGGACGCGCCCAGCACCACAGACAGCAAGCGGCGGCTGCCGGGGCCTGTCGGCGTATTGGCGGTGGCGGCCATCGCCAGCAGGTTGGGGAAGTTGCGCTGCGCCGTGGCAATCAGGCAATAGCCGGCCGCTTCGGTGTGACCGGTTTTCAGGCCGTCCACCGTGGCATCGCGCAACAGCAGCAGATTGCGGTTGGTCTCGTTGCTCGCAGGTGTGCCTGGGTACCGGTATTTCTTGATCGCGTAGTACGGCGTGTACTCCGGAAAGTCTTTGATCAAGCGCACGGCCAGCACGCTCAGATCGCGCGCTGTGGTGGTGTGTCCCGGGGCGGTCAGACCTTCGGGATTTTTGTAGCTGGTTTTGCTCAAACCCATGGCTTTGGCCTGCTCGTTCATGAGCTGTACAAAACGCTCCAGCGTGCCGCCCACGCCTTCAGCCAGCGCCACCGTGGCATCGTTGCCCGACTGCACGATCATTCCCTTGATCAGGTCTTCAACCGGCACCTGCATTTTGGGATCAATAAACATGCGGGAGCCAGGCATGCGCCAGGCCAGTTCACTGACGGGCAGGCGTTGGTTCAGATCCAGTTTCTTGGCGCGCAAGGCATCAAACACCAGGTAAGCCGTCATCAGCTTGGTCAGCGACGCGGGCTCCACAGGTGTATCAATATCGCGCTCGGCCAACAGCTGATTGGCCGTCACGTCCATCAGCAAATAGCTGCGCGCAGCCACTTCCGGGGGAGCCGGTGCCGTCTGGGCCGTTGCTGCCAGGCCAAACATGGTCAGCCAGGGTGCCAGAACCCACAGGCGCAGGGATTTTTGCAAGGTTTGTATAAGTCTTTTCATGGTCGCTCTAGAGGGGTTGCGGCAACTCAGGCCGCTAGATGGCGAACCACCAAGCTTTTTAAAAGAGGCAATTGTCCGTGAAAGAAATGCCCGCCGCCGGGCACCACGGTAACCGGCAGTGTCTGTGGACGCGCCCAATCCAGCGCAGCCGACAGTGGAACGGTGTCGTCGTGCTCGCCGTGCACCACCACGGTCTGCTCGTGCAACCCGGCAGGCACAGCAGCCACCTGAAACCGCGACGCCGCCGTGCCCACCAGCACGATTTTTTCAATCTGCCGCGCGGTCCACAAAGTCTGCACCACATGGCTGGTCACGTGGGCACCAAACGAAAAGCCCGCCAGCGCCAGCGGCCCTGTGGCGGTTTGTTCGACCACCGCGAGCATGTCCGCCACCTCGCCGCGTCCTTCGTCGTATGCACCCTGGCTGGCCCCGACACCGCGAAAGTTAAAGCGCACAGCCGTCCAGCCCGCCTGCACAAAGGCACGCGCCAGGGTCTGCACCACCTTGTTGTCCATGGTGCCGCCAAAAAGCGGATGCGGGTGGGCAATCACAGCCACCCCACGCGAAGCCGACTCACCGGGCACATCGCGAACGGCTTGCAGGCTACCGACGGGGCCTTGTAACTTCAGCGTCTGGCTTTGAGCGTTCATACAATGAGATTGGGATACATTTTTGCTATTAAATATATAGCTGTTTGAGCAGGTTTTATATGGGCAGGTGGCTCAAACCACTCATATTTCTCCGGCGCGAACTCACCGCCCGATGTGGGACGGCACCAGCAAACGCTGCACCACCTGGCCATTCTTCAAATGTGACTCGACGATTTCGTCGATGTCGTGCGCATCGACATAGCTGTACCACACGGCTTCGGGGTAGACCACCGCCACCGGGCCTGCTGCGCACCGATCCAGGCAACCGGCTTTGTTGACCCGCACCTGGCAGGGGCCGGACAGTCCTGCAGCTTTGATTTGCTGCTTGCAGCGATCAAAGCCTTCCTGCGCGCGGTGTTGGGCGCAGCTGTCTTCGCCGCTGTGGCGCTCGTTCAGACAGAAAAAAATATGGCGCTCGTAGTACGAAGTGCCAGGCCGTTCGGAGGTGTTTGATTCAGACATGGTGCCGATTCTATGAATCGGGTTCACGGGCGCTGGCGCAGGCGCACCAACGCATAGCCCACCACGGCAAATGGCCACAGCCAGCCCATCCATTGCGACAGACCGTGAAACCGGATAAAGCGGCCCTGCTCCCAGGTTTGCAGCGTGGCGGCAAAGTACACACTGGTCGGTGCCTGATTGAGAAACCACAGTTGCGTCGCCAGCGCCGCCAGCAGCAGCAACAGGCAGCCGGTCGCGGGCACGGGCAGCAGCAACACGGCCAGCACGCATGCAGCCAGCAAACCCATTTGCACCGGCGCACTGAGCCAGGCCCAGGCATGCGCCGGGCCAAAGCTGAGGGTGGCCGACAGCGTGCTCGCACCAACGCCGACTGCCAACATCAGCAAACCCAGCGCAGCGCGGCGACGGATGGACAGCGCAACGTTGTAGGCCAACAAACAGGGCACCAGCGCGCCCAGCGCCACGCACACCGCCTCGACGCTGGGCACCAGCGGCTGCAGCTCGATGTCGCGCAGTGGCAGCCACTGCAAAAATGGCGTGTTGGCCAACCAATCGCCCAGCGCCAGTTCCACGCGCTCCAGCACCTGGCCCAAGCCCAGCGGCACCGCGGCCGGGAACAACAGGGCTGCGGGCCACAGCGCCAGCAGCACCAGCGCCCCCCGCGCGTCCTGCACAAACCAGCGCGCGCGCCAACGGGTCCAGTGGTCGATGGCACCCCAGGTCTCCAGCAGCCCGGCTGTTACAGCACCCAGGGCTGCGCCTGTGCTGTTGAGCGCCCAGTCCACATTGGACGGCACGCGCGAGGGCAGGTAGGTTTGCAGACCTTCCAGCACCAGCGACAAGAAACAAGACAGCACACTGACACCGATCACGACCATCAGCACAAAACCCAGGCTTCGCTTCTCCAGCGCCGCTGACGACTGACCCAGGCGCTCCACCGCAGCGCGCGCCACCCCACTGCGTAAGCCACCCAAGGCCAGCAAAAACCCCAGTGGCCCATAACCCAGCACATTGGCCATCACGTCAAAAACCGTCCAGTACCGGGGCAGGGCCGCGTCGACAAACGCCCAGGGCGCAACGCCTTGGCGGTGCCAGTCGTCAAAGGGATACAGGCTGGCGTAGACGATCAATGCGCCATACACCAGAGCCAAGGGCCACGCGGCGGTTTTGTGCATGGTCTGGCTTTGCGCAACAGGTCTTAGAACGGCTTGACGACCACCAGCACCACGGCGGCCAGTAGCAGCAGCACCGGTACCTCGTTGAACCAGCGAAACCACACATGGCTGCGCCGATTGGTGCTGGCGACAAACTGTCGCAAAAGCGAGGCGCAGCTGTGGTGGTAGCCCATCGCCAGCAGCACCACCCCCAGCTTGGCATGCATCCAGCCGTTGCCTGGCCCTCGGCCAATACCGTAACCCAGCCACAACCACAAGCCCAGAGCCAGCGCCGGCACGGCCAGCAGGGTGGTAAAGCGCAGCAGCTTGCGCGCCATCAGCAGCAGGCGCTGGCGCTCCGCATCCGAGCCGGGCGGCACCTGGGCCAGATTCACAAAAATGCGCGGCAGGTACAGAAGGCCAGCAAACCAGCTGGCAACAAAAACGATGTGAAGGGCTTTGATCCAGAGCATGTGCTGCCAAGTGTAGGGGTGTGTGAGCTTTTGCACACCAACTTGTCCGCGCCGCAACAAGGGGCACCGGGCCAAAAAAAACCCCAGCCACGCGGCTGGGGTTGGAAGCCTTTTTGCTGTCACACATCAAGGCACCCGCTCAGGGAGGAAAAGCGGGGAGCAGCAAGCTGCCCGGGACGGACTTTATCAAACCAGGCGGTCGGTTACAAGAAAAATCCACATCTGTTTGTGTCAGTTGTGTGACACATCATGAATGAGCAAACCGTAAGTACACATATCAAGGCGACTGGGACAGTAGTGCACAATTTTCGCCATGACCTCACCCACCACCTTCCCGGCACCCTACCCACTGAGCCGCCCGCGCCGCCTGCGCAGCGACGGATTCATTCGCAACCTGGTGCGGGAGAACCAGCTCACCGCCCACGACCTGATCTACCCGGTGTTTGTGCTGGACGGTGAAAACCGGCGCGAGGCGGTGGCATCCATGCCTGGTGTAGACCGCTTGAGCCTGGACTTGCTGCTGCCTGTGGCCCAGCAGTGCCTGGATCTGGGCATTCCCGCGATGGCGCTATTTCCGGTGATTGACCCCTCGCTGAAAACCCCGGACGGCCAGGAAGCACTCAACCACGAAGGCCTGGTGCCGCGCGTTGTACGGGCCCTGAAAGCCCAATTCCCCCAGCTGGGCGTGATGACCGATGTGGCGCTGGACCCCTACACCAGCCACGGCCAGGACGGCCTGCTCGATGAGCACGGCTACATCGTCAACGACCCCACCGTGGCCTTACTCGTCAAGCAAGCCCTGGTGCAGGCCGCAGCGGGCGTGGACATCGTGGCACCCAGCGACATGATGGACGGCAGGATTGGTGCCATTCGCGCGGCGCTGGAGTCTGCCGGTCACGTCAACACAAAAATCATGGCCTACAGCGCCAAATACGCCAGCGCCTTCTACGGCCCGTTTCGCGACGCCGTGGGCTCGGCAGCCAACCTGGGCAAGGCAGACAAAAAGGTCTACCAGATGGACAGCGCCAACAGCGACGAAGCCCTGCGCGAGGTGGCGCTGGACATTGCCGAGGGGGCTGACATGGTGATGGTCAAGCCCGGCATGCCGTATTTGGACATCGTGCGCCGCGTGAAAGACCAGTTTGGCGTGCCCACATTTGCCTACCAGGTGTCTGGCGAATACGCCATGCTGAAAGCCGCCGCACAAAACGGCTGGCTGGATCATGATGCGGTGATGCTGGAGAGCCTGCTGGCCTTCAAACGGGCAGGGGCGGACGGTGTGTTGACCTATTTTGCGCTGGACGCCGCCCGTGCACTGCGTTGATAATGCTATTGTTTATATAGCTGCTTGAGCAATATATATGTGGGCTAACAGCCCTTTTTCACTAAAAATTGCTTTCAACCCATCCTGTCAGGCCGTATGCGCATTTTCAGCATCACACCCACCAGCATTCTGGAAAGCAGCGCCCTGCCTGCCAGCCTGCCTGAAGGCGGCTACCTGTGGATTGCCTGTGCGCGACGCGAGTTTGAGGTCAGCCAAGCGTCGATTCAGTCCACGTTGAGCGCCTTGTGCGGCACCCAAATGGTCGATCTGCACGTGGCCGATCTGTTGAACAACCAGCTGCCCTCGCATTACGACTACACCTCGGAGTACGACATTCTGGTGTTTCGCCGCCTGGCCGCAGGCCTGACCGAGCGTGACCCCACCAACCCCGGCGAGCCCCTGCACCAGGCCCACACCAGCACCATGCCGCAGGTGCTCAAACGCATTGACACCAGCCCGGTGGGCTTTTCGGTGTTTGACCGCGTGTTGCTCACCGTGCACCCCACCGACTGCGCGGTGCGCGACGCCTATGCCGCCCGCCTGTTGCAAACCGCCTCGCCCGAGTCGCGCAGCGCAGGCGCCCGCCCACCATCCAGCCCGGCTGATTTGATGCTGCGCATCATCAACCACATGGTGGACGGCTACCTGGAGCTGCGCCGCGAACTCACGCGCGACCTGGACCGCTGGCAGACCGAGCTTTTGAGCCCGCGCGCCCAGTTCCAGAACTGGTCGTCGCTGCTCGATTTGCGCCTGTCGCTGCACCAGCTCGATGAAATCTGCGAAGACCAGCGCAGCGCCATTCAGGACTGGATTGAAGCCGTCAAAACCTGGCCAGAACCCGCCACGCTGGAGGCCCGCCGCGAGCGCGAGCTGCTGATGGTGCGCAGCCGCGACCTGCTGGAGCATATCGAGCGCGTGGTACACCACGTGGACCGCATGGAGCGCAGCGCCGAAACCGCGGTGCAAATGCACTTTTCCGTGCAAGGCAACCGCACCAACGACACGATGCGCACCCTGACCGCGCTGACCGCCATTTTTCTGCCGCTGAACCTGATTGCCGGCATCTTTGGCATGAACTTTGAGTTCATGCCGGTGATTCACGACAAAGAGGGCTTTTGGTGGGCTATGGGCGGCATGGTGGTGGTGTCGGCGGTGCTGATCTATGCGTTCTGGCGGCGGCGGTATCTGACTTCGCGCCGCGGTTGAACGACTCCATGACAGATGATTTCGCCTGCGGCGCGGATGACAGATGACTGCAGACCCGCTAGGCAACCGGCTTCCAGTCATCTGTCATGGCTGCTGCGCAGCAGCGGCGTCATTTTTCATCCACTTTCGCTGAGATCATGCCCCGCCCCATCCAAGCCACCATCCACACCGCCGCCCTGCGCCACAACCTGGCCCGCGCCCACGCGGCCGCGCCCGACGCCAAGCTGTGGGCGGTCGTCAAAGCCAATGCTTATGGCCACGGCATCGAGCGAGCTTTCGACGGCCTGCGCGCCGCCGACGGCTTTGCCTTGCTCGATTTAGCCGAAGCCCAGCGCGTGCGCGACCTGGGCTGGCGCGGCCCGGTGCTGCTGCTGGAAGGCGCATTTGAGCCGCGCGACCTGGAGCTGTGCTCGCGCCTGGGCTTGTGGCACACGGTGCACTGCGCGCAGCAGATCGACTGGCTGGCCGCCCACAAAACCAACAACGGCCACCGTGTGTTCCTGAAAATGAATTCCGGCATGAACCGCCTGGGCTTTGCCCCCGCCAGCTACCGCGCCGCCTTCACGCGGTTAAACGCGCTGCCCCAGGTCGAAGAAATTTCCTTGATGACGCATTTCAGCGACGCCGATGTCACCAAAGGCATTGCCGCGCAACTGGCCGTGTTCAACGACACCACGCGCGACCTGCCCGGCGAGCGCTCGCTGTCCAACAGCGCTGCCACCTTGCGGCACAGCGCCAACCCTGACTTGAAAACCGACTGGACGCGCCCCGGCATCACGCTGTATGGCAGCGCGCCCGACTTTCCCGAGCACACCGACGCGCACTGGGACTTGCAACCCACGATGACACTTGCTACGAAGTTAATAGCTGTTCAAGCAATATCTACAGGGGCCACCGTCGGATATGGCTCCAGTTTCACCGCCCCAGCCCCCATGACCATCGGCGTGGCCGCCTGTGGCTATGCCGATGGCTACCCGCGCCACTGCGGCACCGGCACACCCATCCTGGTGGGCGGCATGCGCACGCGCTTGGTGGGGCGGGTGAGCATGGACATGGTGACGGTGGACTTAACGCCGGTGGTTGCTGCTGGTGTGCCAGCAGGCATCGGCACCGAGGTGACCTGCTGGGGCCGTGCCAGCAACGGCACGGTGCTGCCGATTGACGAGGTGGCGCAGGCGGCGGGTACGGTCGGCTATGAGCTGATGTGCGCGTTGGCGCAGCGGGTGCCGACGGTGGTGGATTGAGAATTCGTTCAAAAAGCAGAAACATGAAATGCCCCGCCTGCGGCGCAGCGAATCTAGCTGAAGACTGCCGTGACCTAGCTTACGACTACAAGGGAAAGTCCACCACGCTGGTGGGCGTGCAGGGCCACTTTTGCTCTGCCTGCGGCGAGGCAGTGCTGCAAGCGCCCGAGTCGCACCGGGTCAGCGCTCTGATGGTCGCGTTCAACCAGCAAGCCAGCACAGATGAGTGAGCTGTGGGACACGCGGCAGCATCTGCGCACAAAACAGCGCTTTGTTTGATCGGGGTGGCCCACGGGCTACAAAACAAAGCCCCCAGTAGCAAAACGTTTTCGCCAGCCGTCAAAATGATTGCACTTCAACCCAAGCCATGAGCGCACGCCAGCGCGAAAAGGAACCTATGAAAACGTCCCGGTTTACGCAAACCTTGTGCGCTGTAGCGCTGGTCGCAACTTTGCTCCCCACCGCCGCCCAAGCCAAACCCTTCCGCTTCGCCCGCGCCGCCGACATGTCCACCTGGGACATTCACACCCAGAACGTCGGCGTGAACAACACCATGCATGCCGCCGTGTACGACACGCTGGTGGAATACGACCCCAAAACCTTCAAACCCCAGCCCAGCCTGGCCACCGAGTGGAAGCTGATGTCTCCCACCCAACTGCGCCTGAGCCTGCGCCAGGGCGTGAAATTCAGCGACGGCTCGGACTTCACGGCGGCTGACGCCAAGTTTTCGCTGGAGCGGGCCAAGGCCAAAACGTCGAACTTTGCGGTGTATGCGCTGGGCATTGACCGGGTGGAAATCGTCAACCCCACCACGATTGACATCATCTCCAACCTGCCCAACCCGGTGCTGGTGAACCAGCTGACCGAGCTGCGAATGATGAGCAAGCCCTGGGCCGAGAAAAACGCATCGACCGAGCCCAAAGACATACGCACCAAAGACGAAAACTTTGCCCACCGCAACGCCCTGGGCACCGGCCCCTTCATGCTTAAAAGCTGGACACCCGACCAGCGCACCGTGCTGGAGAGCAACCCCAACTGGTGGGGCAAGGGCAAATACGCCAGCAACGTGACGCAAGTCACCTACACGCCCATCAAATCCGACGCCACCCGCATGGCCGCGCTGCTGACCGGCGAGGTGGATTTTGTGCTGGACCCCACCTTGCAAGACCTGCCGCGCGTGCGCCAGAACGACGCACTGAAAGTGCTGGAAGGGCCGGAAAACCGCAGCATCTTTTTGGGTATGGACCAGTTTCGTGACGAGCTGGTGGGCTCCGATGTGAAGGGCAAAAACCCGCTCAAAGACGTGCGGGTGCGCAAGGCGCTGTACCAGGCGATTGACATCGACACCATCCAGCGCGTGGTCATGCGCGGCCTGGCCCAGCCCAGCGGCACGCTGATTGCGCGGCAGATCAATGGCTGGACACCCAAGGCCGATGTGCGCTGGCCGCACGACGCAGCCGCCGCGCAAAAGCTGCTGGCCGAAGCAGGCTACCCGCAAGGCTTTGAGGTGGACTTTGCGTGCAGCGCCGGGCGCTACATCAACGACGAGCAGCTGTGCCAGGCGATTACCGCGCAATGGGCCAAAGTGGGCGTGAAAGCCAAGCTGCGCAGCCTGCCGTTTGCCACCTATTTCCCCATGATTCAGCGCAACGAGGCCAGCATCTACCTGCTGGGCTGGGGCGTGCCCACGTTTGATGCGTTTTACACCCTGCAATCGCTGGTGCGCAGCGTGGGCGCGGGGGGCGACGGCAACTTCAACCTGGGCCGCTACAGCAACCCCCAGCAAGACGCGTTGATCGAGCGCGTGCGCAAGGAAACCGACCGCGCAACGCGCAACGCTTTGATCGAAAAAGCGCTGCTGGCCGACCACGAATTCATCAGCCACATTCCGCTGCACAACCAGGTCATTCCCTGGGCCATGCGCCGGGCGGTGGACATTCCGCACCGGGCCGACAACCTGATCGACTGGCGGGCTTTGAAAGTCAATTGACTGCCACCGAATGCAGCGTGGGCCCAAGCGCCATGCGCTTGATTCACACCTCTGACTGGCACCTGGGCCAGACCCTGCACAGCTTTGACCGCAGCCTGGAGCACCAGTGCTTTCTCGACTGGTTGCTGGACACCCTGGTGGCCCAGCAGGCCGACGCGCTGCTGATCTGTGGCGATGTGTTTGACTCCGCGAACCCGTCGGCGGCCTCGCAAAAGCAGCTCTACCGCTTTTTGCAGCAAGCCAAGGCCCGCGTGCCGCACCTGGCCACCGTCATCATCGCCGGCAACCACGACTCCCCCGGCCGACTGGAAGCGCCCGGCCCCTTGCTGGAAACGGTAGACGCGACCGTGGTCGGCTTTGTGCCGCGCAGGCCGGATGGGCACATTGAGGTGCAGCGGCTGGTCGTGCCGTTGACAAACCGCCTGGGCCAGGTGGCCGCCTGGTGCCTGGCCGTGCCGTTTTTGCGCCCTGGCGATGTGCCACGGGTGGATGTTGATCCTGCGGGCGACAGCGCCGACCCCTTTGCTGACGGCGTGGCCCTGCTGTACCAGCAGGCGCTGGCCCATGCGCTGCAACTGCGCCAGAGCGGCCAGGCCATTGTGGCGCTGGGCCACTGCCACATGCTGGGCGGGCAAACCTCGGACGACTCGGAGCGGCGCATCGTGGTCGGTGGCAGCCAGGCGCTATCGGCAAGCCTGTTTGGCGAGCAGGTGGCCTATGCCGCGCTGGGCCACCTGCACCTGGCGCAGCGCGTGGGCGGGCAAGACGGCGTGCGCTACTGCGGCAGCCCCTTGCCGCTGTCTTTTGCCGAAGTGAATTACCCCCACCAGGTGTTGCAGCTGGACCTGGCAGACGGCGCGGTCAGCGCCATCACGGCCCTGCCGGTGCCGCGCGCGGTGGACTTGCTGCGCGTGCCTGCCCAGCACGCGCCGCTGCCCGAGGTGCTGGCTGCGCTGCAGGCCCTGGTCGTACCCGACCAGGCCGACCCGCAACGCCAACCCTACCTGGAAGTGCGCGTGCTGCTGACCGCACCCGAGCCCGGCCTGCGCAGCCAGATTGAGGCGGCGCTGGCTGATAAACCGGTGCGCCTGGCGAAAATTGACACGCGGCTGATGCTGCCCGGCACTGCCGATGCCGCACAGACCCACGCCAGTCTGGACGATTTGCAAGGCCTGCAACCGGCTGCTGTGTTTGAGCAGCTGTACCGCAGCCAGTACCAAGCCGACGTGCCCCCGGCACTGCAGCAGGCCTTTGCCGAGTTGCTGTCAGCACAATGAAAATTCTCGCCATACGCGGCAAAAACCTCGCCTCGCTTGCGGACGAGTTTGCGGTGGATTTTGAGCAGGAGCCGCTGCGCTCCGCCGGGCTGTTTGCCATCAGCGGCCCCACCGGCTCGGGCAAAAGCACCTTGCTCGATGCCTTGTGCATGGCCTTGTACGAGCGCACGCCCCGGCTGCACAAGGCCGGTCACTTGAGCCTGCCCGACGTGGGCGAGCACACCCTGAGCCAGCAAGACGCGCGCAACCTGCTGCGCCGTGGCTGCACCGAGGGCTATGCCGAGGTTGATTTTGTGGGCACCGACGGCCAGGCCCTGCGTGCCCGCTGGTCGGTGCGGCGCGCGCGGGGCAAGGCCACCGGCAGCTTGCAAAAGACCGAGATGACGCTACTGCAACTGCCCGGCTTGCAGCCACTGGGCGGCACCAAAACCGAGGTGCTGGCCGAGATCGAGCAGCGCATCGGCCTGTCGTTCGAGCAATTCACCCGGGCCGTGCTGCTGGCGCAAAACGAGTTTTCGGCGTTTTTGAAGGCCGACGAGAACGAGCGCGGCGCGCTGCTGGAAACGCTGACCGGCAGCACGGTTTACAGCCAGTTGTCGCAACGCGCCTACGCCCGGGCGCAGCAGGAGCGCCAGGCCAAAGACCTCATCGATGCCCGCTTTGCCGACCAGGCCCCGCTGGCCGACGAGGCCCGCGCCCTGCTGCAAACCGACACCAACCAGGCGCTGGCCACGCTGGCCCGGCTCAACGCAGAGCAGCAGGGGCTGGACGCCCGCTGGCGCTGGCACACCGAACACCTGGCCCTGCAAACCCGCCAGGCGCAGGCCCGCCAGGCGCTGGCCGACCAGCAAACCGCACAAGACGCGCAAGCGGCCCGGCACGAGGCGCTGCAAAAAATTGAAGCCGTGCAATCCGCCCGCCCACTGGCCACCGAGCTGGCCCGGCTGCAGGGCGCGGCCCTTCAGGCCAACGAACAGGCGCTGCAAACCGCCCAGCAGCTTGAAAAAGCGGCTTTTGAGCATCAAAATGGTCTCACGCCCAGGCAAGTATTGCTCAAGCAGCTACAAAAATGTGAGCAAAATCAGGTCGACATCGCCCCAGCCTTGCTGGCCGCTCGCGCGCTGGACGAGCGCATCGCCACCCTGCAACCGCTGCACGACGAAGCAGCCCTGGCTCACCAGCGGGCCAGCGATGCACTGGCCGCGGCGCAGCAGCATCTGCGCGACCAACAAGATGCCCTGGCCCAGGCCGAAAGCCGCCAGCGCGCCACCGACATCTGGCTGGCCGACCACGCCGCGCTGCAGCCGCTCGCTGAGCAATGGCCCCGCTGGCAGGCCCTGCTGACCCAATGCGCCGCAGCCCTGGCCGACGCCACGACCTGCCAAGACCAACTGAGCACCTTGGCCGGGCAACAGGCAGCAGCGCTGCAGCAGGCGCACGATGCACAGGCCCGCCAGACCCAGACCGACAGCCAGGCCCAAGCCGCTGAGGCCCGCCACCAGCAAGCGCAGGCGCTGCTGGCCCGCATCGACATCAGCGCCGTGCAGCAGCGCAAAGCCCTGTTGACCCGCCGCCAGCAGCAACTGCGCAGTGCCCTGGGGCTGTGGGACGCGCAACGAGCCGAGCAGGCCCAAAGCCAAGAACTCAGCGAGCAACTACTGGCGCTTCAAACCGAGACCAGCACCGCACAAACCGCCGCCGACGCAGCCGCCGCCCTGCTGCCCACACACAAGGCCTTGTTGCAGCAGGCTGAGCGCTCGCTGGCCGTGGCCCAGGCCGCCTGCGCGCAAAACGCGGAAACCCTGCGCGACGCGCTGGTGCCCGCCCAGCCCTGCCCGGTCTGCGGGTCCACGGCTCACCCGTATTTCAACGACTCGCCCCAGCTGCGCGCCGTGCTGGAAAACCTGCAAACCGAGGTGCGCACCTGCCGCGACCGCACCGAGGACACCCAGCGCCAGCACACCCAGCACAGCACACGCGCCGAGGCCCTGCGCCAACAGGCCGCCGCCACGCAGCAGCGCCTGGGCCCGCTGCACGCGCAGCTCAGCCAGCACGCCAGCGCCTGGCAGGCGCACGCGCTGGGCGGCGAAATAGCTGCTATGGAATCAGGAGCTGTTCGAGCGCATTTGGCAAGGGCTGATGGCCTGAATGATGAAGAACTGGCCCGCTGCAACGCGCAGGAAACCGACTGGCACAGCGCCTCCACCGCCGTGGCCGACGCCCAAGCCCAACGCCAGCACGCAGGCGAGCAACACCAGCAGGCCAAAGACGCCTGGCAAGCCGCCGAGCGTGCGCTGGAACGCATCGACCAGCAAATACAAACCACCACCGCCCAAGGCCAGCAAAGCCAGGCGCGACTGGACGCAGCCCAAGCCGAGCTGGTCGACGCCGGGCTGTCCTACGCATTTGGCGGCACGCTGTGGCTGCTCGACTGGCAAGCCAACCCAAAAGCCTTTCAAGAGCGTTGCGCGCAAGACGTGCAGCGGTGGCAGGCACAACAGCAGGCACACAGCCAGGCCCGCGATCACATCGCCACGCTGACAAGCCAGTCGCAACTGGCCAACGCCAGCCGCGACACCGCACAGCAGCAACTGGCCCGTGCCCGCGAGCTGCTGGACAGGCACCGCGATGCCCTGCGCGATCAAACGTCGCAGCGCAGCCAGCTGCTGGACGGCCAGCCAGTGCAGCGCGTCACCGAGCAACTGGCGCAGGCGCTAGCCGAGGCCAAAACCGCCTGGGCGCACAGCGAGCAGCAGCACCAGCTGCACCAACAAAGCCTGGCGCGCAGCGAGGAAGCGCACAAACAGGCGCTGGCGCAACAGACGGCCTTGCACACCTCGCTACACCACGCCGCCGAGCAGCTCGCCGCGTGGGTAGACGACTACAACAGCCGCCAGGGCGAGCACCCAAGCGACCCGCTGGACCTGCCCACGCTGCAAACCCGTCTGGCCCCGTCTACCGCATGGCTAGCCCGAGAACGCCAGCAGCTAGACGCGCTGGCCGCCGCCACGCGCCAGGCCACCACCGTCTTGCAGGAGCGCAGCGACCGCTTGCACGAGCACCAGCAAACCCGGCCTGCCGCAGACGATGGGCCCGACAGCGCCGAGGCGCTGCAAGCCGCCTTGCACGCGCTTTCCACCCAGCGCCAGGCTGCCCAGGCCCAGGCCACCGGCCTGCAACTGGCCCTGGCCCAGGACGACGCCCGCCGCCAGGGAACTGCCGAGCTGGCGCGCGCACTGGCTGCGCAGGAAGCCGTGCTGAAGGTCTGGGAACAACTCAACAGCCTGATTGGCTCGGCCGACGGCAAGAAATTTCGCAACCACGCCCAGCGCCTCACGCTGGACGTGTTGCTGGGCTACGCCAACCGCCACCTGCACGAACTGTCGCGCCGCTACCGCTTGCAGCGCATTCCCGCCACCCTGGCCCTGCTGGTGGTCGATCAGGACATGGGCGACGAGCAGCGCTCGGTGCACTCGCTGTCGGGTGGCGAGTCGTTTTTGGTGTCGCTGGCGCTGGCGCTCGGCCTGGCCTCGCTGTCGTCCAACCGGGTGCGGGTGCAGTCGCTGTTCATCGACGAAGGCTTTGGCAGCCTGGACGCCGACACCCTGCGCGTGGCCATGGACGCGCTGGACCAACTGCAATCACAAGGCCGCAAAGTCGGCGTGATCTCTCATGTGAACGACATGACCGAACGCATCGCCGCGCGGGTGTGGGTGCAACCGCTGGCGGGGGGCGGCAGCCGCGTGCAGGTGGGGTAGTAACGGGGTAGCGGGGGCTAGTGCCCTGGGCGCTCTTGCAAATACAGCAGTCGGGCCAGCATGGCCAGCACACCGATGTTGCCGGTGCAAACGATCAGCACCAACCAGGGCAAAAGGCGCAAGCCCTGCGCGCGGGCTTGCGGCACGATGAAAAACCAGCCCACACCGATGGCCAACAACAGGTCAAACCAGATCTGGTTGCCCCACAGGTTGCGGGTGTGCTCGGCCCAGAAACCCAACGGGCCTTCGACCAACACCGCCTGCAGCGAAAACAGCAAAAACACGAAGGACAACGCAGCAGGAAACAGCCAACGGCCTTTGGCGTGGGACGGTTCGCGCCGCAGCGTGTACAGCGCAAACAACAAGAAGGCGGCTCCTGCAGCCCACGGTGCCCAAGAAGTGAAGTTCATGCGGAATCCTTTCTAAAGTGACCCGCAGTCTTGCCCGTCTGGCAGCTTGCTTCAATTACCTGTTGGGTAATGAATCTGTGCTGTTTTTGTGTGAAAAGTGCCAACAGCCCATGTATTTACTGCTCAAGCAGCTACACAATCAATAGCATCTTGCTGTCAGGTTGACCGCTTGCGCAAGCCCAGCCACACCACCGCGGCCACCACCACCAGCGCCCCAGCAACCTGCACCGGCGCAATGGCTTGCCCCAGTAAGGCCCAAGCCAGCACCAGGGCAAAAACCGGCTCCACATTCATGATGGCGCTGTTGCCCGCCACGCCCAGTTTGGGCAGCACGGTGAACATGATGGTGAAGGCTGTGCCGTACAAGAAGGTAAGCGCGGCCAGGCCCCACCAGCCGGCCGGTGCGTTGGGCCAGTGAAAGCCGCCTTGGGCACCCACCACCGCCAGCGCAATCACGCCCACCAGGCTCAGGGTGGTGGCGGTGCGCACCCGGCCATCCAGGTCGGCAGCCTCGTGCTGGGTGAGCACCAGGGCCACGCCAAAGGTGGCGGCTGCCGCCAGCGCAAAGGCCACACCCGCCCCAATCTGCCCCCAGTGCGCCGCCGCGCCCAGACCCGATGCCGCGCCCGCCACATCCAGGGCCAGCGCCAGGCCGATCAGGATGACCGGCATGGCCAGCAGCAGTGCGCGTGGTGGGCGTTGGCTGTACAAGAGCCGGTCCCACAGCGCCGTCCACAGCGGGTAGGTGTTAAACGCCAACAGCGCCAGCGCCACCGGCAGCCGCGCCACCGCCGAGTACAGGCACAGGCTTTGTATGCCCACCAGCAGCCCAATGGCCGGCAAAAACCGCCGGTGGCGCGCAGTGAACGCGGGCTTGACGCCTTGCACCAGCAGCAAGGCTGTGACCACCAAGGCGGTGACCACGCTGCGCACCACCACCGCCGTGGCCACGTCCACCCCGTGGTTGAACGCGATGCGGGCCGACACGTGGTTAGCACCCATCATGAGGGCGATGAGCAGCAGGGTGGCAAAGGCGGCGGGGGTGATGGCGCGGGTCATGGCTGTTTATATGTCAAACAGTCGGATAGCCCATAGAAAGACTGCTCAAGCAGCTACACAATCGATAGCAAATCAAACTGGGTACAGCCCCCGCACCTGCGCCTGTAGCCGCGCCAAGCCCAGCAAGGTGTCGGTATTAGGCGTGGCCACGCCGGTCAGTTGCCCCAGTTCGCGCACCACGGCCACCAGCGCGTCCAGCTCCACCGGCTTGCCGCTTTCCACGTCTTGCAGCATCGAGGTTTTGAAGGCACCCAGCTTTAAGGTGACGGCGTGGCGGTCTTCGGGTTGCTGGGCGATGGGAATGCCAATGCGCGCGCCGATTTCCTTGGCTTCCAGCATCACCGCGCTGATGAACTGGCGCACCAGCGGGTCGGCCAGAATTTTGTCGGTGGTAGCGCCCGTCAAGGCGCTGACCGGGTTCACGGTCATGTTGCCCCACAGCTTGTACCAGGTGTCTTGCTGAATCTGCCCGGCCACCGGTGCCTCAAAACCGGCTTGGGTGAGCAGGGCTGACAGCTGTTGCACACGATCCGTTTTGATACCCGAGGGCTCGCCGATGATGAGCTTGTTGCCAAAATGGTGCTGCACAAAACCCGGGCTATGCAGGGAGCAACTGGCGTGCACCACGCAGCCGATGGTGTGGCGGGCGGGAATGGCTTGGGCGATGGTGCCGTCGGGGTCGATGGTTTGCAGGCACGCGCCTTGAAACGCCCCGCCAAAGCCTTCAAAAAACCACCAGGGCACGCCGTTCATCGCGGTCAGCACCATCGTTTGCGAGCCCAGCAGCGGGGCGATGACGGGTGCGATTTGCGCCATGGACGGGGCTTTGACGGCGATGACCACCAGGTCTTGCGTGCCGAGGTCGGCCGCGTGGGCGCTGGCTTGGATTGGATGCGACTGCGTGTTGCCGTTTTCAGCCAGCCGCAGGCCGTGGGTGTGCAGTGCGGCCAGCGTGTCGCCCCGCGCGAGGGCGCTGACGGTGCAGCCCGCTTGCGCCAGCCGCACGCCGATCCAGCCGCCAATGGCGCCTGCGCCAACGATGCATGTTTTCATGAGTGGGATTCCGTGTGTTGTGTCTGGCTCCTTCCCCCGCTGGGGGAAGGTTGGGATGGGGGCATGAGATACGAGGTTTGTTTGATAGTGGTGGGGCTATCGATACGCTGTGCATGAACGTCAGCACGCGCATGCCCCCATCCCCGCCTTCCCCCGGGAGGGGAAGGAGTGAAGTCAGGGGTTTGGATAGTGGTCAAAAGTGCTTCCTGCCCAGATATTCATTGCTCAAGCAGCTATCAAAACAGGAGTTGTCACATCAACTGCGGTAGCCCGTATCCACCTTGTCGACCTGCCGCACCAGCGCATCAAACACGTCCTGCCCACCGCCAAAACGGGCGTCAAACTGCAGCGCGTCTTGCGTGGTTTTTTGTGCCACAGCCTCGGTCACCGCAATGGCGGGGCCCAGCGCCGCTTGCGCCACCTGCACGTCGCAGGCGCGTTGCAGCGTCCACAGGCGCACAAAGGCCAGCGGCAAGGTGGCGCCCCAGGCCAGCAGGCCGTGGTTGCGCAGAATCACCAGCGGTTTGTTGCCAATGTTGGCCAGCAGGCGCGGCGCTTCGTCGGCATGGATGGTGATGCCTTCAAAGTCGTGGTAGGCCACCTGGTCGTGCAACTGGGCGGAGTAAAAGTTGTTTTGCGCCAAGCCGCCCTGGGTGCAGGCCACGGCCAGGCCGGTGGTGGTATGGGTGTGCATCACGCAATGGGCTTCGGGCAGGTGGCTGTGAATGGCGGCATGCACCGTGAAGCCTGCGGGGTTTACCGGCCAGGGGTTATCAGCATCGAGCTTTTCGCCTTGCACATTGATCTTGACCAGGTTGC
This sequence comes from Comamonadaceae bacterium, assembly GCA_013297875.1. Taxonomy (GTDB): domain Bacteria; phylum Pseudomonadota; class Gammaproteobacteria; order Burkholderiales; family Burkholderiaceae_C; genus JAAFIW01. The sequence goes on from JAAFIW010000001.1 coordinate 336,657, forward strand.
TGGCGGTAACTTCGCTGTAGTGCAAGCCGAAGGGGTTGATGAGGAAATGTTTGTCCTGATCGCTCACCGACTCGGGCAGGCGCACCGTGATGTGGTTGTAGATCATCTCGGTCCAGCCCAACAACGCGAACACGCGGTAGCAGGCGGCCAGTTGCAAGCGAGCGGCTTGTTCGTCGGGGTGGATGATTTTCATGGCTTGAATTGCTCGCGTAACTGGGTGGCTGCCGACTTCAGCAGGAATGTGTCCACCCCCACGGCCACAAACAAGGCACCCGCGTCCAGCCACTTGCGCGCGCTGGCCTCGGTGGCGGCCAGAATGCCGGGCGCTTTGCCCGCCTTCAGGATGCGGGCGATGCCGTCTTCAATCGCGGCCTGCACCTCGGGGTGAGCCGCGTTGCCGGGGTGGCCCATCGAGGCCGACAGGTCAGCCGGGCCGATGAACACGCCATCTACGCCTTCGGTGGTGGCAATGGCGTCGATGTTGCGCAGTGCGGTGGCGGTTTCGGCCTGCACCAGCACACACACCTGGTCATTGGCCTCGTGCGCGTACTGCGGGTAAGCCTGCCAGCGCGAGGCCCGCGCCAGTGCCGAGCCCATGCCGCGTATGCCCTGCGGCGGGTAGCGGCTGGCGCTGACGATGGCGCGGGCCTCATCAGCCGTGTCCACCATCGGCACCAGCAGGGTCTGCGCGCCAATGTCCAGGTATTGCTTGATGAGCGTGGTGCCGATGTGCCCCGCGCCCACGGGGATGCGCGCCACCGGGTGCGATGGGTAGGGCGCGACGGCCTGCAACTGGGCCAGCGTGCTGCGCACATCGTTGGGCGCGTGCTCGCCGTCAATCAGCAACCAATCAAAGCCCGCGCCCGCGCAGATTTCCGCGCAGTAAGGGTCGGCCAGGCCCAGCCACAGGCCGATTTGGGGGTGTTTTTTTTGAAGGGCTTGTTTGAAGAGGTTGGTGGGGGTTTTCATGGCGGTGTGCTGGGTGAAGAGTTCAGGAGATTTTGAACGCAGAGGACGCAAAGGTTACGCAGAGAACGCAGAAAAGAGGCCGAAAAAGCAGTGTCTTTCAAAATGAATTTTTTGCGACTTCTGCGAAACCTCTGCGTTCATTTCTCTCCAGCGTGTGGCGCTACACAAATCGAAATTCAAAGCGACCCAGCGGGCCGTAATCCGCATCAAACACATCGCCCGGTTTGGCTGCCACCGGGCGGGTGAACGAACCGGCCAGCACGATTTCACCGGCTTGCAGGCATTCTCCCCAAGCAAACAGTTTTTGCGCCAGCCAGGCCACGCCAATCGCCGGGTGGCCCTGCACACCTGCGGCCAGACCGGTTTCTTCGACCACGCCGTTTTGCCGCAACACAGCACCGCACCAGGGCAAGTCCACCTCGCCGGGTTTGACGCGCTGGCCGCCGATCACGATGCCGGCGTTGGCTGCGTTGTCGCTGATGGTGTCTTGCACTTTACGCATTTGCTTCGTGTCACGGCAGACCTGCTCGATGCGGGCGTCGATGATTTCAATGGCGGGCGTGATGTAGTCGGTGGCGGCCAGTACATCGTCCACCAACACCTGTGGGCCTTGCAGCTTGTGCTTGAGCACAAACGCCAGCTCCACCTCCACGCGCGGCGCAATGAAGCGCTGCGTGGGAATGTCGCCGGGGGCAAACAGCATGTCGTCCAGCAAGGTGCCGTAGTCGGGCTCGGTGATCTGGCTGGCCTGCTGCATGGCACGCGAGGTCAGGCCGATTTTGTGACCGATGACGGTGCGGCCTTGCGCTTGTTTCAGTTGCATCCAGGCGCGCGCAATCTCGTAGCCGTCCTGCATCGTCATGCCGGGAAAGCGCCGGGAAAAGTGCGTGAGCTGCACGCGGGTCTGCTCGGCGGCTTGCAGCTCGTGGGCGAGTTGGTGGATGAGTGATGAATCAAGCATTTAGTGAATACTTTTTGAACGCAGAGGACGCAAAGCTTACGCAGAGTGCGCAAAAGAAGTCCAAAGATTCTGGCCGTTCCTCTGCGTGCTTTGCGTAATCTCTGCGATCTTTGCGTTCACGCCTACAAAGTTGGAGCGGCAAATAAAGGATGCAGGTTGCTGTGCTTGCCGTCAAACACCTCCTGCCCTTCGTCGATTTGCACCGTCAATCCCAGGTGCCGTTCTTTGAAATTTGAGTCAAAGTGGGCTCTAGCCCTATCCAATATTGCTCGACCAGCTATATTTTTAGTAGCGTCACTGCGCCCCTTGCCCATGCGCAGGTTCAGGTACACAAACGCATAGTCCCCCTTCCCATCCGCCACAGCACTGTGCGCCGCCGGGTAGGCGAGCACCCGCGTGCCACCGGTTGGGAACACCTGCTTGTTCTGCTCATCACGCACCGCCAACAAGGTGTCAGCCAGGCTGCGACACAGCGCGCCCATATCAGTTTCGCGATCCAGGTTGGCGGTGTAGAGGATGACGAGGTGGGGCATTACGCGCGGCCCTCACCCCAGCCCTCTCCCAGAGGGAGAGGGGGTAAATCTGTCACCGGAAACACCGCATTGATCTGCCCCGTGCCCGAGCTGCCAAAGTACGGTGTGATCACTTCCGCTGGCGCGGTGTAACTGTCCCAGCCCAGCGCGCCGAGCAACATGGCAGTGTCGTGCATGTCGCCTTCGCCCCAGCATTTGTCGGCGTACATGGGCAGCATGCCGATGAAGGTTTTCCAGTCGCCGGCCTCCCAGAGCTGCACCACGCGGCGGTCGACTTGCTCCAGGAAGGGGTCATAGACCTTGTGCATGAATTCAGGGGCGCGGCCGTTGTCGGCGAAGTGGTGGGAAAGAGACCCGCTGGCAAACAGGGCGACGGTGCCGTCGTACTCGCCTTCAATCGCGCGGCGCATCGCCAGGCCAAAGCGCCCTGACTCGGCCAGGTCGTGCCAGTCGCACCAGCCGCTGACGCTGATCACTTTGTAGTGCTGGTCGGCGTTCATGTAGCGCATGGGCACCAGGGTGCCGTAGCCCAGCTCCAGGGTGGTGTCGCTGTGGGCGCGGCTTTTGATGCCCATGGCGTTGGCCTTGTCAGCCATCAAGTGGCCCAGCGCGGGGTTGCCGGGGTAGGCATAGGGCATGTTTTTGATGAAGTGCGGCAACTCGTTGCTGGTGAACACGGCTTCGAATTTGGGCGCGCAGTTGATGTGGTATTCGCTGTTGACCTGCCAGTGCACATCGCACACCACGATGGTGTCCACGCCGAGTGCGCGGCAGCGGCGGTCGATCTCTTTGTGGCCGTCGATGGCGGCCTGGCGGCAACCGAAATGCGGGCCTTCAAACTCCGACAGGTACATCGAGGGCACATGGGTGATTTTGGCGGCGAGGGCTAAGGTTCCCATGTGTTCTTTCTTGCCTGTACTAGGGGCAGATCAGCTTGACGCGGGGGAAGTAGGTTTTGTAGCGGCCTGCGTCGCGCGTGAGGATGGTCCAACCTTCGGTTTGGGCTTGGGCACCGATGAAGAAGTCCGCCAACACACCGGTTTTCGTGCCTTTTTGCTTGCGGTATTGCAAAAAGACCTGTCCGGCTAGATAGGCTGTTGGCAAGGAAATGGGGGCAATTGCAATGCCTGCGCCGCTCAGAAACCCATCCAGCGCCGTGGCTGCGTCAAACGCAGGCACCAACTCGGCATAGCCCACGGCGTTGATGTACAGGCTTCCGGCCTTTTGCGCCTCAAACAGCTGTGTTTCTGACCAATTGGCCCACTGCGCCTGATCTTGAACCAGATCAATCAAAACATTGCTGTCAACCAGGGTCATGGTTTGTTCCAACCATCACCGCGGGTCATGCGCATGATTTGTTCCGTCGTGTGTTTGCGGTTACCAATGCCACGAAAGGCTGCGAATGGGTTGGTTGACTTGCTAACAGGCTTGCGTTTTGCTGCGGCTTTCAGGTGCTTTTCCAGCGCCAGTTGCACCACAGACGATTTGGAAACCTCCATGGATTCGCAATAGGCCGATAACTGGGTTTCAAGGTGATCGGGGAGGCGGACAGACAACATGGTTCACTCCTGAAAATGTATGACGAATTAACGTTTTACTGTATGACAAAACGCCCCTGTCTGCAAGCCTAAACGCCCCAGCGCGGTATGTGATGCGCCCCCAGCGACACCGCCACATTTTTGGGCTCGCAAAACACCTCATAGCTCCAACTGCCACCCTCACGCCCGGTGCCGCTGGCCTTGGTGCCGCCAAACGGTTGGCGCAGGTCGCGCACGTTCTGGCTGTTCACAAAGCACATCCCCGCTTCAATGGCAGCGGCCACGCGGTGGGCGCGGCCTATGTTCTCTGTCCATACATAGCTGGAAAGGCCATAGACGGTGTCGTTGGCCTTGGCTATCGCGTCGGCTTCGTCGGTAAAGGCGATCAAGCAAGCCACCGGGCCAAAGATCTCTTCTTGCGCAATGCGCATGCGGTTGTCCACATCGGCAAACACCGTGGGGATCACATAGTTGCCTTGCGCCACACGCGCTGGCAGCGTAGGCACGTCAAGCCCGCCACACAACAGCTGTGCACCTTCCTGCATACCCAGCTCAATGTAGCCGCGCACCTTGGCCAGGTGGGCTTTGGAGATCATCGGGCCAACAATCGTTTTGTCGTCGAGCGGATCGCCCACCGCAATGGCTTGCGCCCTTTCGGCAAAGCGCCGCGCAAACTCAACGTAGACGCTCTGCTGCACCAGGATGCGACTGCCTGCGGTGCAGCGCTCGCCGTTGTTGGAAAAAATCATGAAGATCGCCGCATCCAGCGCGCGCTCCAGGTCGGCGTCTTCAAACACCACGAAGGGCGACTTGCCGCCCAGCTCCATGCTGAATTTTTTCAAGCCAGCCGCACGAACAATGCGGTTGCCCGTGGCCGTGGAGCCGGTGAACGAAATCGCCCGCACATCGGGGTGCGCCACCAGCGGCTCGCCAGCTTCTGCGCCATAGCCATGCACGATGTTCAGCACACCGGGCGGAATACCTGCCTCCATCGCCAACTCACCCAAGCGCGCGGCCGACATCGGCGACAACTCGCTCATCTTCAGCACCGCCGTGTTGCCAAACGCCAGGCAGGGCGCGACCTTCCAGGTGGCGGTCATGAAGGGCACGTTCCACGGGCTGATCAAGGCGCACACGCCCACCGGGTGAAACAGCGTGTAGTTCAGGTGGGTGTCGGTGGGATAGGTGTGGCCATCGACTCGGGTGCACATCTCGGCAAAGTAGTAAAAATTGTCGGCCGCACGGGGAATGAGCTGCTTGCCGGTTTGCGCAATCACCTGTCCGCAGTCATTGGTTTCCAGCAGCGCAATCTCGCTCACATGGGCGGCGATCAGGTCGCCCAGCTTGTTCATCAGCTTGGCGCGTTGCGGTGCGGGTGTGGCGGCCCATTTGGGGAAGGCGGCTTTGGCGGCGGCCACGGCTGCATCAATCTCCGGCTTGCCACCCAATGGGAGTTCGGCCAGAGGCTCTTGTGTCGCAGGATTGAGTGTGAGCACGTGGTGCGAGCCGGCCTGGTGTTGCCCATTAATCAAGTGTTTGAGGGTTTTCAAATCGGTACCTTTAAATGCGCGATGCATGCGCTAGCCAGACGAATCGCTTGCTGCGTGCTGTTGACCTGAATGCCAGAAACCACAACAGAAAAGCTGTGTTCGCCAAACTCATACGCCACCTGCTCTGGCGCGAGGGCTTGCCCCATCATCTGCTCAATCGCTTTGTCCCAGCGCAGCCGCACATGCGGCCATTGGTTTGCCGTGGGTAGCTGCAGCTGGGCATCGCTGGCTGGGTGAAAACCACGGACATGCATGCCCTTGAATCGCCAGTAATACAGCGTGGTCGCGGGCACATCGGTGCCACCTGGCGTCGCCTGGTCTCTGTCTTGCCACGTTAAATCGCCGCCTGTGGAGAACCAGAAGTTTCCGCCCGCAGGCGGCAAAGGCATGCCGCTTGGTGTGTCGAACTGGGGCTTGTGCGACTTACCCGCCAGCAGCGGGCCCTCAAACTGCGTGCTGTCTTCATAGGTCCAACCCAGGGCTTTCACGGCTTGGGCCGATGGCCTGCTTTGATTCCATCGGTGATTGAGCCAAGCCAAACCCGCAATGGCAGCAAGCAAGCCGAGCCCGACCAGCAGCACCTGCCAAGGCATGCCAAAGATGAGCGGGCCGGAATTCAAGTCATTGCTCCTTCAATAAGCGTGTTGTCGAGGCAGCCGATCTGCTCAATCTCGCATGCAAGCTGCGCTCCGACAGGGCAGTCCACCACACCGTCGGGCGTACCGGTCAGGATGATGTCGCCGGGCTGCAAGGTCATGAAGCTGCTGAAGTATTCAATCAGAAACGGTACGCTAAAAATCATGTCGCGGGTGTTGCCACGCTGGGTAATTTTTCCATTCACCGTGGTTTGTAGGGCCAGGTTCATGGGGTCGGATACGTCTGCAGCATCAACGAGCCAGGGGCCGATGGGCGTACAGGCATCGCGGTTTTTCACGCGCAGGTTGGGGCGGTACCAGTTTTCCAAGTAATCGCGAATGGCGTAGTCGTTAGCCACGGTGTAGCCGGCAATGTGGTCGTAGGCGTCGGCCTGCCTCACGTTTTTGGCTGTGCGGCCGACGACCACGACCAGCTCGCATTCGTAGTGCATGAATCGCACGCCTGGCGGGCGCGGGGTGTACGCTTTGTGGCCAGTCAGCGCGTTTTCGCCTTTCAGGAAAGCCAGCGGTTCGTCGGGGGCTTTGAAGGCGAGTTCTTTGGCGTGGTCGGCATAGTTCAAGCCCAGGGCCAGGATGGTGCGGGGCCTGGGGGTTGCAGTGGGCAGCGGCGGAAGCCAGTGCTGTACGGCATCCGCCGAAATGGTGCGGCCATCGTCCAGACGCAGCCAAGCATCGTCGTGCACGGTGGCCGCGTGGCTGCGGCCCTCCAACACCACACGTGCGTGTTTCATACCAGCACCTGTTGCGTGATCTCGCCCAGGCCCGGCGCGCTGATGTGAATGCGGTCACCGGCTTTCAAGCGCAGGCGCGGCACGGGGCTGCCCAACATCAGCAAGTCGCTAGGCCGCAGGGTCATGAAGTCGCTCACGTCCGCGATCAGTTGCGCGGGGCTGCGGATCAGCTTGGTCAGCGAAATGGGGGGCTGCACAACACCGTTAATTTGCACATCGATGGCTTGAATATCTGCCAGATTGCCCAGCACCGAGCCGATCGCCAGCGAGCCATCCCAGCATTTGGCGCGCACCGGCGGGCGAAAGTAGCTGGTGTGGGGCACCGTCCAGTCACACACCAGCAACACACTCACTCCTGAATTGATAGCTGTTTGAGCAGTATTTACATGGGCTACAGGGCTAAAGAGCATTGCAACACTCACCTAGGCCTCAATTTCAGCCACGCCGGTTGGCAGACGCACCAGGTCACCGCTGGTGCTGAAGGTGTTGGCCGGTTTGATGTAGAGCACGGGCGCTTGCGGTGGCGCTTGGTAGGGTGGGTTGAGCATGGCCGACGCCAAAACCTGCCATTCGCTGGCGGTGTTCATCAGCACGCCGTAGGCGGTGCCGGTGGTCAAGCGAGGTGTTTCGGTCACTTAGAAGTTACTCCTAATTTCATAGCTGCTAGAGCAATGAATCTATGGGCGACAGCTCGTTTTTACCTTAAAGCGCTTGCCCAGCCTCCAAGCCCGCAAACATCTGCGCATACACCCCCACCACCCAATCCACAAACACCCGCACGCGTGAGCTCAGGTGGTGGTTGCGGGGGTAGAGCACATGCAAGCTCATGCGCCCGGCGCTCCAGGGGGCCAGCACTTGCACCAGCGCACCGCCATCGAGCTGGTTTTGCAGGGCGCCGGTGCGGGGGTACTGCATCAGGCCCAGGCCCTGCATGCACAAGGCCATTTGGGTGTCGGCATCGTTGGCGCTGGCGCGGTGGGGCAGCATGACTTCCAGGGTTTCACCGTCTTTCTCGAAATCGAAGCCAAAGGTTTTGCTGTTTTTGGCCGAGAAGAAATTCACTGCGTAGTGGTTGTCGCTTTTCAAATCCCCAAGGCATGTGGGCACGCCCTGACGTTTGAGGTAAGCGGGCGATGCGCAGGTGATGACTTCAAACGCGCCTAGCTTGCGCGCGACCAGTTGCTCGTCATGCAGCAGGCCGCCGCGAATCACGCAGTCCACGCCTTCGGTCACCAAATCCACCGGGCGGTCTGAGCTGCCGATGTCCAGCGTGATGTCGGGGTAGCGTGCGAAAAACTCGGGCAAATACGGCGCGAGCACGTGGCGGCCCGCCGCGGCCGGCACGTCAATGCGCAGGCGGCCCTTGGGTGCAGCCACTTCACCGGTCACTTTTGCTTCTAGCTCGGTCAGGTCGTTTAGCAGGCGCAGCGCGCGCTCCAGATACGCCGCGCCATCTTCAGTGAGCGACAGACGCCGCGTGGTGCGTTGCAGCAGCTTGACTTGCAAATGCGCCTCCAGCTGCGAAACGCGCGTGCTCACGGTGGCATTGGGCACCCGCAAGGCTTCTGCGGCCTTGGAAAAGCTGGCCAGCTCAGCCACCAGGGCAAAGGTTTGCATGGCAACCAATCGATCCATCAGGCACCTCTATATTTCATAAAAAACAAACAATTATTTAATTTTTTGGGCATTTATCAAAATTGATGAACTAAATACAGTTCTTTCATCGGCGCTGTTGCCGAGTTTTGAAACCACTTCAGGAGCAGACCATGAGCACTGTGAACGCAAACATTTCCGCAGATACCTTGACCGGAAAAATCGCCCTCGTCACCGGCGGAAACCGCAACATTGGCCGCGAAACCGCGCTGCGCCTCGCAGACAGGGGCGCAAGTGTTGTCATCACTTACCGCGAGCAACAAGACTCCGCTGCGCAAACCGTGAAAGACTTGCAAGCCAAAGGCGTGAAAGCAGCCGCCATTCAAGTCAATCTCACGGGCACAGCTGAACTGGCTGGATTTGTGGCGCAGTTCAAGCAGCAGCTTGCCGATTGGGGGCGGCAAGATTTCGACATCTTGATCAATAACGCAGGCACCCTGCGCATCGCCAGCTTTGACCAGGTGACCGAGGACGACCTGGACGCCGTGTTTTCAACCAACTACAAAAGCGTTTTCTTCCTGACGCAGCAATTGCAGGGCCTGATGGCCAACCATGGCCGCATCGTGAACCTGGGCTCCGGCACGGCGCGCATTGCGTTTGGCCCCTTGGTGAGCTACGGCCCGATCAAGGCTGCATTGCAAAGCCTCACGCTGTATCTGGCCAGCTACTTGGGCAAGCGCGGCATTACCGTGAATGCCGTGGCACCTGGCGGGCTGGACGATGATTTCAATGCGCCTTTGTTTGCCATGATGCCCGCCAAAGAATTCATCAAAGCCAACACCGCCGTCGACCGGGTGGGCATGCCCAAGGATGTCGGTGGCGTGGTGGCATTTCTGTGCAGCCCCGAGGCTTCGTTTGTGAGCGGCGCGGTGATCAATATTGACGGCGGCTATCACCTGTAAAGCAGCCCGGCGCGGCCCGGTGCGCTCTGGCTGTAAATAAAATCAGTACAGTGCGGGCATGGCAAAAGAAAAAACCATCTACACCTGCAGCGACTGCGGCGGCGAAACCCCGCGCTGGCTGGGCCAGTGTCCGCATTGCAAGGCCTGGAACACGCTGGTCGAGTCGGTCGCGCAGAGTGCCGCGCCCAGCAAGAACCGCCTGGGCAGTCAACACGCGTCGCTGGCCCCCGCATCGGCTGTCACCGCGCTGGCTGACATCGACGCCAGCGATGTGGACCGCACACCCACCGGGCAAGACGAGCTAGATCGGGTGCTGGGCGGTGGCATGGTGGAAGGTGGGGTGGTGTTGATTGGCGGTGACCCGGGCATTGGCAAATCGACGCTGCTGCTTCAAGCGCTGGACAGTATGCAGCGAGCGGGCTTGAAGACGCTTTACGTCACCGGCGAAGAGTCCGGCGCGCAGGTGGCCATGCGGGCGCGGCGGCTGGGGCTGGATGGGTCGCGGGTGAATGTGTTGGCCGAAACGCAGCTGGAAAAAATCCTGGCCACCTTGCAGGCGCAGCAGCCGGGCATTGCGGTGATTGACTCGATTCAAACCATGTATTCCGACCAGCTGAGCTCGGCGCCCGGCTCGGTGTCGCAGGTGCGCGAGTGCGCGGCGCACCTGACGCGCGTGGCCAAGTCCAGTGGCACGGCCATCGTGCTGGTGGGCCATGTGACCAAAGAAGGCGCGTTGGCCGGGCCGCGCGTGCTGGAGCACATGGTGGACACGGTGCTGTACTTCGAGGGCGACACGCACAGCAGCTTTCGCCTGGTGCGCGCCATCAAAAACCGCTTTGGCGCGGTGAATGAAATTGGCGTGTTTGCGATGACCGAAAAAGGCCTGAAGGGCGTGACCAACCCCAGCGCGATCTTCTTGAGCCAGCACGCCGAGCCCGTGCCCGGCAGCTGCGTGATGGTGACGCTGGAAGGCACGCGCCCGCTGCTGGTGGAAATTCAGGCGCTGGTAGACAGCGGCGGCCCCTCGCCCCGCCGCCTGTCGGTGGGCCTGGACCGTGACCGTCTGGCCATGCTGCTGGCCGTGCTGCACCGGCATGCGGGCGTGGCGTGCATGGATCAGGATGTGTTTGTGAACGCCGTGGGCGGCGTGCGCATCACCGAGCCGGCGGCCGATCTGGCGGTGATGCTGGCCATAACCTCCAGCCTGCGCGGCAAGCCACTGCCCAAAGGCTTTTTGGCGTTTGGCGAGGTGGGCCTGGCCGGCGAGGTGCGCCCCGCCCCGCGCGGGCAAGAGCGGCTGCGCGAGGCGGCCAAGCTGGGGTTTAGCGTGGCGGTGGTGCCGAAAGCCAATGCGCCCAGGAAGGGCAGCAAAGAGATTGAAGGCCTGACCATTCACGCGGTGGAGCGGATTGAGCAGGCGCTGGATGTGGTGCGGGGGTTGATGTGATATCGCTATTTTATTGATAGCTGTTTGAGCAGTATTTACAAGGGCTGGAGGCCAATTCAATGAAAATTGCAGTGATTTCCGACATCCACGGCAACTTGCCGGCGCTGCAAGCGGTGTTGGCTGACATTGACCAGGGCGGTGCCGACCTCATCATCAACCCCGGCGACACCCTGGGTGGCCCGCTGGAATCGGCCGCCACGGCTGATTTGCTGATGGCGCGGCGCATTCCGATGATTGCGGGCAACCACGAGCGCCAATTGCTTACGCTGCCGCCTGAGCGCCTGAACCGCAGCGACGCCTGCACCGCCAGCGAAATCAACGCCATCCACCGCGCCTGGCTGGCCAGCGCGCCGCCCACCCGGTGGCTGAGCGAACAAGTGTTTGTATGCCACGGCACACCCACCAGTGACTTGCAATACTGGCTGGAAACGGTGACCGACGATTTCGGCCAGCACGGCTCGCGCGGCGTGCGAGCGGCGTCGCAGGCAGAAATCGTCTCGCGCCTGGGCACCGGCGCGCACACCCGCGCCAGCCTGATCATCTGCGGCCACACCCATGTGCCGCGTGTGGCGGTGGTGGCGTCGCCTGAGACGTCTGATCCGATCACCATCGTCAACCCCGGCAGCGTGGGTTTGCCTGCGTACGACGATGCCCACCCCTTTTTGCACCACATCGAAACCGGCAGCCCCCACGCACGCTACGCCATGGCTCGCGAGACAGCCGCCGGGTGGATCGTGGACCTGCGTTGCGTGGCCTATGACTTTGAGCCGATGGCCCGGCGGGCCGAGCACCGCGGCAGAGCGGATTGGGCCATGGCGTTGCGCACGGGGCGCATGAGCACGTGAGGGCGTTTGACCTGAAACAATGGCTGATACATCAACCCGGAGCTTTCATGGAGCGCCAACCATGACGCAACCCATCCAGTTCTCTCTCTTTGACACCCCGATCGGCTTGTGTGGCATGGCTTGGGGCGACAGCGGTATCGTCGGCGTGCAGCTTCCCGAAACTCGCGGCGCGGCACAGACCCGCGAACGCCTTTTCAGATCATTTCCACAGTCGCACGAGACAATGCCACCCCCGCATGTGCATGAAGCGATTGCACGAATTGCAGGCTTGTTAAGCGGCAAGCATGATGATTTGCAAGACATCAGCCTGGACATGTCTCGCGTGCCTGCATTCCATCAAGCCGTATACCGGATCACACGTGCCATTCGTCCTGGCGACACCTTGACCTATGGGCAGATTGCCAGTCAATTGGGTGAGCCGGCTGCGGCCCGCGCGGTCGGGCAGGCGCTGGGGCGCAACCCTTTTGCGCCGGTGGTGCCGTGCCATCGCGTGCTGGCGGCTGGCGGGCATTTGGGCGGGTTTTCAGCCAGCGGTGGCATCGCTATCAAGCTGCGGCTGCTGCAGATTGAAGGGGCACTCGCCGTCTCGCAACAGGGTTTGTTCGACGCCGGTGCAATACCTGGGTAAATCAGCGAAGACTCACCATGCTCACGACAACCCGACTGCAATCAGGCTCGATTCAAGTGGTGGACTACCGCTGCAATGCAAGTCCGGCTGACAAGCCGTTTACCGAGGTCCACACGGGCTACTCCCTGTCATATGTCCGCAAGGGCAGCTTTGGCTACAGGGTGCGTGGGGTCACCCATGAACTGGTGGCAGGCTCGGTGCTGCTGGGCTATCCAGGCGATGAATTCATGTGCACGCATGACCACCATGTCTGTGGCGACGAGTGCCTCGCGTTCCATCTTTCGCCAGGCATCGTCGACTTGATTGACAGCGATAGCAAGGTCTGGCGAACAGCCAGTCTGCCACCGCTGCCAGAGCTGATGGTGTTGGGTGAGTTGGCACAAGCGGTGTCTGAGGGCCACAGCGATGTGGGGCTGGATGAAGTCGGGCTGTGGCTCGCAGCCCGTATGGTGCGGGTGGTGTCGCCCCGCCAACCCGGTTCGACTGTCGCGACGGCTGGCGATCGCAAGCGCGCGGTGGAGGCTGCGATGTGGATTCAAGCCCATTCGCACGAAAGCCTTGCGCTGCAGCGCGTCGCGCAGCATGTTGGCCTGAGCGCTTTTCATTTTCTGCGCATGTTTTCACGCGTGATTAGCGCAACACCGCACCAATACCTGGTGCGCTCCAGGCTGGCGCATGCCGCGCGACGGCTGGCACAGAAGGAGTCGTCTGTGACCGAGATTGCACTGGATGTCGGTTTTTCAGACCTCAGTAACTTTGTCCGCACCTTTGGCCGGGCTGCGGGCGTGTCGCCCAACGCCTTTCGCAAATTACGCCAAGCCGACCGCAAGATTTTCCAAGACCGCATCGCAGCCATGCTGGATGCTGGGCGCTTGATCAACTCATCAAGCAGGAAACCACCATGTACGACCACATCGGCATCCGAGTCCAGAACTTCGAAGCCAGCAAACAGTTCTACCAAACCCTCTTGGCGTCTCTAGGGCATGTTCTGGGCTACAACGACGCCACCCAGGCTGGGTTCGGGCTGCCAGATGCCCCCGCGTTTTGGCTCTACCCCTCGCCAAACGCGCCCGCGAACGGCTGCCACATCGCATTTCGCGCCGCAAGCCAAGCCCAGGTCGATGCGTTTTACAAAGCGGGCCTGAAAGCCGGCGCTCGCGACAACGGCGCACCGGGACTGAGACCAGACTACAGCCCGACCTACTACGCGGCTTTTCTGCTTGATCCTGACGGCAACAATGTGGAAGCTGTTTGCACATGAAGCTGTGTCGGCGTTGCCCGAGTCTGAGTCGGTTGGTGCCAGTTTGGATCGCCGCAAGAGCTTGCGCGAATTCACAACCAGCGCGCCTGTTTCGCGACCGATCCGACACTCCTCTATTGGCGGATCACCTGTTTCTTTTCGGGCAAAGGCCATCGCGGCAATGGCGTGGCGCATGCCGCGCTGGCCGGCGCGGTTGAGCAAATCAAGAAGCTCGGCGGCGGACGCATTGAGGGATATCTGGAAGACACCGAGGGTCGCAAGGCCTCGCCCGCATTTCTGTTGAACGGCGCACTGTCGACCTTCGAGGGTCTTGGCTTCGAGCGCTCGCGGCTCATTGGAAAGCACTGCAGTTACCGGGTGTTGGCGAGTTGGTTACAGATGAGCGGTGCCGCCCGGTACAGGCAGCTGTAGTGCGACAGGTCTTGCATGACCGTCAGTCGCCTGCAGTTCGGTATGTCGCCCTGCAAGCGGGTCGCCATCTCGCAGGGCGACCAGTTGTCCAGTCTGCCGTGCCACAAGAACGTGTCCGCCCTGACCTGCGCTGGCATCGTGGACCAGTCCTGCACATAGGCCAGGATGTCACGGACATAGCCTGCCCGGCCTTTGCGCAGACCGCTAAAGAGGAGCTCACTCATGAACGAACGGAATGTCGGATCTGAAGCAAGCACGCGGTCGGCGCCTGCGGCACCGCGAAACAACACAGACCGCAGCACCCCGGGTGCCCAACGGGCCAACGCTGCCTGGCCCAGCGTCATGGCTTTGAACAATGTAGGGGACGCCATAGCAGTCTGAAACACCGCCCTGCCGGCCATGCCTGGCAGAAAATGGCCTGCCTGAAGCGGCGCGGCCGCCGAGACGAGATGGAGTTGTTTGACCTGCGGCCCCAGCAGGCGGCCGACGTGCAGCGCGACGCAAGCACCGATTGAAAACCCGATGAGGTTAACTTGGCGCTCGCCAGCAACCGCACGCACAGCGGCGGCCAGCGCTGCGAAGTAGGCAGGCCCTGTCAGCGCTGCATCAAGCGCAAAACGATCAAAACACAGCAGCGTCAGGCCACAGGCACGAGCGGGTGCGTCGAAGACCGCCAATTCACTCGGCGCACCTGGCGCACCATGAAAGTAGATTGTGAGAGGGCCGCCAGCAGCCCCAACCGCATAAGCCCACGGATCTGGCCGCCGCGTGTGCCCCCATGCGCCTTGCATCATCGACACACGGTCAAGCGTCTGCACGATCGGCGGCCCGCGCAGCGTACAGCGGTGGCAGCAAGGCTTCAAGCAAGCCCACCTCTTCCACGTTGTGTTTGAGCCATGCCGTGCCCATGTCATCGGAGAATATTCGTGGCTGCACCCAGCCGTTGAACACGGGCTTGAACCAGCCGCTGGCTACGCCAACCACCATGCGTGAACGGTAGCTGGCGCCACCCTCAGCTTCGCCAAACCGGTGCTCCAGGCGAAACACCTCGTGCCCCAAGATACGGCGCACGAGTGCGATGCCGGTGTCATCGAGTTTTTCGACCCGCTCGGTCGAATCAACATGCCACTCTGGCCTCGCATCGAAGGCTTCCACGATCCGGAAATGCGCGCCTTGGCCAGCCCCGCCGCCGGGCGCGGGGGCAGCAAGCTCCCAGTGAATGTGATCACGTGGATGCCACATCAAATACCTGGAGTAGGTGCGGCCTTGGTATCGCATCGTGCCACCGATGTTTTCAAACCACCAGCGCAGCATGGGTGGCGCAAGGCCGCGCAGGGTGTCGTGCTCAATCGTCATTTCAAGCTGGCCATTGGGCAAGCGTTGCTGGGTTGTTTTGGCGCTAGCTAAAGCTTTGAGCGGTGCAAGCTGTGGGCGCTCAGGCAGGATTGCAAGTTGAGGCATTAGATACTCCTTCGGGGTTGGGGTTAAAAACTGGGGTTCAGGGTTGGGATGTCAGTGGCCGCGTCAAGCGCGGCTGGGCGTACAGTCATCACGCGCATGGGCGTGCTGCCTTGGTTGACGATCCGAAGCTCTGTGCCGGCACACTGGCGCAAGACACAGGGTGCAGCGATGCGTTGAGCCGCACCGTCAAACACTGCTTTGCCCAGACCGTCGAACACAATCAGCAGCATGTCGGCGTTGGTGCCAGGCCATCGTGCAGCGTGCCCAGGTGCCAGCAGGTGAAGCTGCATGCCCAAATGCGCTGGCGCACTCGGGATTTCAGTCAACCACTGGCCAGCCGCAACTGGTTTGGCCGTAGTGAGAATGAGCACGTTTTGCATAGCCACAATGGTGCTCAAGAGCCGAGCAATTGGCATCGGCTGAATGGGCCATCAACGGCTCTTTATCGGGCCACCCTGCCCGGCAGCGGCCATGCTGCCAGATCAAATTTCTGCCTGGGCTCAGGCACAATTTGATGCCATGTCAGACGCTCACCCAGCATTTGCCCGCACCAAAATTCAACCGCCCCGGCAAAGGGCTGATCTGATTGATCGCGGCCCATTGCAAGCACAAATGAGCCAGGCCTTACAGCAGCAAAAGCTGGTGCTGATGCTTGCACCTGCTGGCTGGGGCAAGACCTCGGCGTTGGCCAGGCAACTGGCCTTGCTGCCATCAAACACAGCGGTTGCGTGGGTCAGTGCGGACGAAGAGGACGATGTGCCGCGTCTGCTTGCAGCTCTCACGGCGGCTCTGGAACCACTGGAACTGCCCTGGCGTGTTTCGCCTTCAGCCTTGGGCACGCTGGCGCTGGGCTCGCGCGGCGTGCAGCAAGCCGCAGCTGAAGTCGTCAATGCCTTGGCCGAAGCAGAAGTCGCGCGCGGTTTGCTGATTTTTGACGACATCCATCGCATTGCAGACCCCCAGGCCTTCGAATTTCTGAACGCGCTGATCGATTGGTTGCCAGGGCATTGGGGTTTGGTGCTTTCCAGTCGCACCGAGCCACCGCTTGCATTGGCGCGCTGGCGCGCGCGTGGCGAGCTTTCGGAGTTTCGCCAAACCGATTTGCGGTTTTCGTCGGATGAGGTTCAGGCCATGCTGCGCTCCCGCGGAGACGATATGGGTCGAGCCGACGCGCTTCATCGCAGCACGGAAGGCTGGGCAGCGGGCTTGCGCTTGATGCTTTCCGTGGGTGCAAAAGCGGGGCCAGTCACCGGCAGGCAGCATGTTTACGATTTCCTTGCCGATGAGGTGCTGGCCGGCATGGATGAGCGCTTGCGTCTGTTTTTACTTCGGTGCTCGGTGTTACCGGAGCTGACACCGCAGCGCTGTGCCCATGTGAGCGCCATGCCCGATGCGCAAGAGCATTTTGAGCAAGTGGAGCGCGAAGGCCTGTTTGTGACACCTCTGGACGACGCGACGCGCACGCTGCGCTTGCACGATTTGTTTCGCAACTTCCTTGAAGATCGCCTGCAGCGCGATCACGCGGCAGAGTTGCCCGAGTTGCTGCAGCGTGCTGCTGAACACGAACCCGATCTCGTGCGCGCAGTCCCGTGGCTGGTTCGCGCCGGCGCTTGGCGTGCCGCCGCATCTGGGCTCGCGGTGCGCGGGCCGGCGCTGGTATCTCTGGGTGGCGGACCGGCCATCGAGCGGCTGCTCGGGCTGCTACCCCCGACCAGCTTCGCGCAGGATCCGCGACTTCATCTGCTGCGCGGCCTGTGCGCGATTCAGGCCTTCGATTTTGAGCTCATCATTGATGCGATGCGGCAGGCCGCCGAAGGTCTGGATCGTCTGGGCGTGGTCAATGAGGCAGCGCTGGCCCGTGCTTACCAACACATGGCAGGGCTGAGCAGCGGCCAGCTGGAAACCTCTGCCGTCGGCATGGCAGCATTGCACGCCCGCGGGCTGAACGGAGCCGCCGGTGCACTGGCGGCGTACTACTGCGGTTGGATTCAATCTGCCACGATGCAGACCGAGGCGGCAGCCGGATACATCGAGACCGCGCTTGCTCATCTGGAGCCGGTGCACGACGCTGGCGCATGGCAGCCGCTGTACCTGATTGGCTTTCTGGCCAGTCTGCCCGGCATGGGTCCAATTCTGGAGCGCTTCGTGAAGGGTGCGACGCTGGTCGCCGGTGAGCGCGCCAGTCTGTTGCGCCTGGGCGTTCTGCAAGCTCGCACCACACTTGCATTGCGAGAAGGCCGCATTGGCGAGGCGCGTGATTGGTTGGCCAGTGCGGACGATGAACTGCGCTGGCTCGGAAATCCTCGCTCGGCGTTGAATCTGAACACCATGCTTCACTTCGCAATCGACCCCTTGGTCGGCGATGAGGCCGCTTGCCACAAAGCAGCTACCGAGATTCGTGCCGACTTTCGTAACTCAACCCCCGAGCACCGGCGTACGCATGCTGGCTCGGCGCTGCTATGCGAAGTGCGTTGCGCCTGGGCTTTGGGAGACACCGACTGGGTACGCCAAGCGGTGACGGATCGGCTGCAAGCGGCCAACGCCTTTGAATGGCCCATCGGGACGCTTGAGTGCTCCGTCGCCAAAGGCATGCTCGCATTGATCGATGGCCGCAATGCCGAAGCCGAGCAGGCCTTGATGCCACCGCCGGGTGCCATCGAGAGACTACCTTCGATGGCAGGAGGGCAAAGCGTGATCCTTTGCGTCGAGGCGCAACGCCGCCAGGGCCGTTTGGACGCTGCTGCTGCACTGCTGACGCGCTGGTTCGATTCACTCGATGCGGGTGAACCCGTGGGCGGAGCTTTGCTTGCGGGGCACGCCGTGCTGGCAGCAGTGGCCGGCGTGTCTTGGCGAGACAAGCTCGCCCCACCGCGCCAGCAGCGTCTGCGCGATCTTGCCGCCCAAGCGCTGTCTCTTCGCGAAGGCGGTTTGACACAAGTGCCCGATCTGAATCTGGCGCATCTGCCAGCCGGTCTCACCGAGCGTGAAGCAGAGGTGCTTGATCTGCTGGCGCAAGGCCAAAGCAACAAGCTGATTGCACGCTCGCTGGACCTCAGCCCGTTTACCGTGAAGCGCCACGTTGCCAATATCCTCAACAAGACCACGACCACCTCGCGCACTGAAGTGGCGGCTTGGTGGGTGGCTCAGCGCGGCTGAACCAAGGCCTTATCAATCCAACACAAGGCGTGGGCGCGCACGGTCGATAGGCTGGAATCCCGCGCAGCAGTCAGCGGAGCTGGCGGATCGGCGACTAACAAGCATGGTTTGACCTTGGGAATTGACCAGCGGCTAACGGCCTGTCACTTCAACCTAGAAACAGCAGTTGGACGCGCCCGAGTGGGCCGCCATGGGGTGGGCTGGCAAGGCGCGACAACGACGCAGGCTCTTGCCTGCTAGGCGGAGCAACGCGGCCAGCGCGCGCCAGGGTGGATCAATCGGGTGGGTAGCGTTCTCTCCCAACTGGTGAGAACGCTCAACGCTACAAGCACTTGATTTCATTGGAAAAAGTTACCGGAACAAGCGGTCAACTGCTGTTTTTAGGTTCAAACCTTGACCAGCCCCGGCACAGGCGGCAAGCCCAGCGAGCGCGCCAATGCTGCCCAGCGCGCAGCACTCATATGCCGCTGCGCCACGTCAAGCATCGCCTCAAAAGCCGGCGCAGGCGCTTTCTGGCGCATATCAACGAACATCGCGTTGAGCTCCGAGACATTCAGCGACACCGCCATCCAGCGCACCACTTGCGCCATTTCAACCGGCGGCACACTGGCCAACAGAAGGTCATGCAACGCAATCAACTCGGCATCGCTGTACCGCACCCAAAGCTGGGCGTTGTTTTGAGTCTCTTCGACCAGCATGTGGATGTAGTTCTCGCCAACGAACACCGCGAAATGGCTGTACAGGCGTTGCGCCAACGCAGGGCGCTGCGCCGGCGGGGCGTTGCGAAGAGCGCGTGATTCGTCTTGCAGGCTGGTGATGGAGTCCAGGTGCTCTGTGTGATCGTCGGCGGTGCGTTGCGCGCCGCCTGGTCTGCGAGCCTCTATCGCTGTGTGGATGAAGTCGTTTTCATGCTGCAAGTGACTATTCATCAGGGTCAGCAAAGCATCCAGATCATTCAACACCACATTTCTCTCTGCTTCGTTGTGCGGGTCTAGCGTACCGAGCCTTGCGAGCGTACCGCCCATACAGCGACGAAGCGCTTTGTGGATCGGGCCATAGATGTCAAAGCGCTGGGCCTTGGCTTGTTGCTTTGCAATAGGAAGCGTGCGAGATGTAGCGGCTTGCATGAGAGTATTCCTTCGGGTTCAGGTGGCCGGCAACGCGCCGGATGGCTTCGCAGTTTTCCAAATCACCGCATTCGGCACATCGCCCAAAAGAGCCATTGCGCCATCTGCGATGGGCCATCGCTAAGGACGAAAACCTCCAGGGCTGCTGCGTGACGGTCAGCCGCAACGCCGGCCGGCGTGGCACGCGGCCTGCAACAATCGGCCTCATGAAAGTACAAACCGTTCTGATCGCCGCAGCCGCCGTGCTGTTGACCGCATTTGCCTACCGCCAGTACAGCTGGGCCGGCGTGGCCGTAGCTGTGGGGGCCATGGTGATGTGGCTGCTGTTGCACCTGACGCGCACCATGCAGGTGTTGCGCAAGGCGGCCAACCAGCCGATGGGTTTTGTGGCCAGCGCGGTGATGCTGAACGCGCGGCTGCAGCCGGGCGTGACGCTGCTACACGTGGTGGGCATGACCAAGTCTCTGGGGCAGCAACTGTCGCCGCCCGACCAGCAGCCCGAGGTGTTTCGCTGGACGGATGAGGGCCAGTCGCACGTTAGCTGCACCTTTGTGGGTGGCAAGCTGAGCACCTGGGAACTGGTGCGGCCCGAGCCGGAGGCGCAACCGTAAAATCGCAGGCTTTGCATCCCAACCCTCAGCCCCAAGGACACCCGATGAGCGCCACACCCACACCAGCCCCCGCCACTGCTCCCGCTTTGGACGACCGCGACGGCAAAATCTGGATGGATGGCCAGTTGGTCGAATGGCGTGACGCCAAGATCCATGTGCTGACCCACACGCTGCATTACGGCTGCGGCGCATTTGAAGGTGTGCGGGCCTACCACCTGCAAGACGGCAGCACCGGCGTGTTCCGCCTGGAAGAGCACACCGAGCGGCTGTTCAACAGCGCCAAAATTTTGCGCATGAAAATTCCGTTTACCCAAGCCGAAGTGATGCAGGCCACCTTGGACGTGGTGCGCGCCAACAAGCTGCCCAGCTGCTACATCCGCCCGCTGACCTGGATTGGCTCGGAGAAGCTGGGCGTCTCGCCCAAGGGCAACAAGATTCACCTGATGATTGCCGCCTGGCCCTGGGGCGCGTACTTGGGTGACGAAGGTTTGCGGCGCGGCATTCGCGTGAAAACCTCCAGCTTCACGCGCCACCATGTGAACATCACCATGATTCACGCCAAGGCGGTGAGCAACTACACCAACTCGATTCTGGCCAACATGGAAGCCACTGACGAGGGCTACGACGAAGCCCTGCTGCTGGATCCACAAGGTTTTGTGTCGGAAGGCGCGGGCGAGAACGTGTTTGTGGTGCGCAAAGGCGTGGTCTATACGCCTGACTCCAGCGCCGGTGCGCTCAACGGCATCACCCGCAACACCATCTTCTCTATCTGCGCTGATCTGGGCATTCAGCTCATTGAAAAGCCCATCACCCGTGACGAAATCTACATCGCCGACGAAGCGTTTTTCAGCGGCACGGCGGCTGAAGTCACGCCGATTCGTGAGCTGGATCGGGTGGAGATTGGCAACCGGGGCAATGGCGGCTCACGCGGCCCCATCACCGAGAAAATTCAGGCAGCGTTTTTTGACATCGTCAATGGCCGCAACGCCAAATACGCCAGCTGGCTGGCCAAGGTCTGAATCTTGGGTACAGACCGTAGCTGGGCAGATGCCATGTCGGAGAGTTATGGTTTGCCATCTCTGGCTGCGACGCCGAATACAAAGCTTGGCTCATAGAACATGCCAAGTCAGCGTCAAAATTTAAACGAGGAAGACTCGGTCGCCTTTGCTGAAGCTGACAAACACGAGCAACGGAGAATGAACAGGTCAAAGCGACGTGGGGCTGATGCAGCAGCATCTCGTCGCTCATGGCAAGAAAGGCTTTTGCGCGTCCTTGGTGTTGCCGGGCTAATCATCTTGCCATTTGCGTACCTGTTGGCCGGTAATCAGACAACACCGGCATTCAGAATGCTAAATCCCAGTATTTTGCAATGGCTGCCAGTCGGGGCGATTTTGACTTCTGCTATTTTGTTAATTTGCCTGTACCAGCTACTTACCTATTTTGGAAATTGGTCTAACGATGCCTACAAAAAAAGGAAGACACCATTCCTCAAGACAATTTCTTTTGTATTTCATGTGGTTGCGACTGGTTTTCTTGCAATGGGCTTCATGGGGGTTGGTATTTTATTTGCGACTTGGTTTTTTGTATTAATCGTTAATGCTATGAATTTTAGACTCGATGAATCTCAACCGGTCCAAATTACTACTCGCTTGATTGAGCGCATTCCTAGCAGTTCACTAAAGCGAGCAGATACGTTGAAACTTGCTGATTGGAAAATTTCTTCTGCAGCTAAGCCAATATCTGTTGAAGGCATCGCGCAAATTTTTGATATTAATGGAAATAGCGTCACCTTCTATTTGAGAGAAGGCGCATTCGGCTGGCCTTATGCGATTGAGAAGTCATTTGCAATTCAATATCGCTCCATCCCGAACTAATCAGCAAAGGATATTCATGAAGATCGTCGAACTTAAAGCCGCCCAGCTCAACCCGCAAGGCGGCGTTTTCTGCCCCAACAAACTGGCGGGCATGGAACTGTGGAGCGGCCACCCGCGCGTGTTTCTCGATGTGGCCAAAGCAGCAGCAACCGGTGGGCCCGCCAAGTGCCCTTACTGCGGCACGCAGTACCAACTGGCGGCGGGTGAGCACGTTCACGCGCACTGATGACAAATGACCTTGCGCTGCGCGCTCGATGACAGATGACTGGGCAAGCAACGCATAAAGGTCATTTGTCATCGAGCGCCCCGCGCGAAGTCATTTGTCATTCTCTGGACAGCCTCGTCATCGCCCCCCAATGGATAGGCGACGCGGTGATGACGGAGCCGCTGATGCGCCGCTTGCAGGCGCGCGGCGAGCGGGTCACGGTGGCGGCCTTGCCGCACATCAGCCCGGTGTACCGCGCGATGGATTCCGTGGCCGATTGCATTGATTTGCCATTCGCCCATGGTCGGCTGGACTTGAAAGCCCGCCGCCACCTGGCCGGCCAGATCAATGGCCGCTTCGACGTGGCCTATGTGTTGCCCAATTCGCTCAAATCGGCCCTGCTGCCGTGGCTGGCGCACATACCCAAGCGCGTGGGCTACCTAGGGGAGGCGCGGGTGGGTTTGCTCACGCACCGGCTGAAAAACCCGGCCAGAGGCAGCCGACCGGCGATGGTGCCGTTTTACTCGGCGCTCAGTGGTGATGCCGATGTGGCCCAAGACCGCCCTCGGCTGCGCCTGGTGCCACAACTGGTTCGTGAAACACAGGCTGCGTTCCAACTGCCTGCGACCTACTTTGCCTTCGCGCCCGGCAGCGAATACGGCGCTGCCAAACGCTGGCCCGCCGATCATTTTGCGCAGTTGGCCCGCCTGCTGGGCCAAGCCGTGATGCTGCTGGGCTCGGCCAAGGAGTCCGCGCTGTGCGAGCAGATTGCTGCCCGCACCCCTCACTGCATCAACCTGGCAGGCCGCACCACGCTGGCCCAGGCCATGGCCATTCTGTCCGGTGCGAAAGCCGTGGTCAGCAACGACAGCGGCCTGATGCATGTGGCCGCCGCGCTGGGCACGCCGCAAGTGGCCCTGTTCGGCTCGTCCAGCCCGCTGCACACCCCGCCGCTGAACGATGCAGCCCAGGTGCTGTGGCTCAAACAAGACCCGGCTTACCAACCCGCGCTGGATTGCGCCCCCTGCTTTGCCCGCGATTGCCCGCTGGGGCATACCCGCTGCCTGCAAGACATTGCGCCGCGGCGGGTGTTTGAATTGCTATGAAATAAATAGCTGTTGGAGCGCACTGTATGTGCACGTGTGGCTGTTTTGATCTTTTTTTCGTGCCTACACCGCTAAACCGGCTGCTTTGGTACCTGTCGGGCAAGCAAAACCTTGGGTAAACACCCATTGCCCAAGCGGCCCGCCATGTTTTTCCGTCCACCGGTGGCGTGCGGGAAAAACCCTGACAAATATTGGCTCCTCCAAGTTACCCAGGAAGTGATAAGTTCGTCACCCCACACACGTACACTTTGACAAAAGCGTCTTCACCTCTGACTTTTCATGCCATCTGCTTCCCCCGTTGTTCAACAGTGTTTCCGTGAGGCATCTGACCTGGCCCGCAAGGCCTTGGAAGCATCGCTGGAGCACGCGGTGGCGGCCCTGCAGGAGGCCGAGAGCCGCAGCACCGTGGTGGCACAGCGCAACACCCTGGCGGAATCCTGGTCGGCACTGCAAAAGCAGAAATCCGACTGGGGCGTGCAGTTCCCCGTTGCCTTGCTGGCTGCGTTCAACGACGCCGCAGATGCCCGGTCGGAGGCGCGCGCACCGGCTCCTGCGGCTTACGCCATGTCCAATTTTTCCGAGTTGTCGCTGGTCGACGACTCCCAGGTGGCCAAGGCCATCGAGTCTTCGCGCTTGTTGCAGGTGCTGCTGCCCGCGGTGGAGCAGCAATTGGGCGAGCTGGATGGTTTGATGAGCACGGCCCTGGGCTTGCCCAGCGTGCAGCCGGAGCGCAACCCCATGCGCCCCCAGGTTTTTGCCGACACCCTGCGCACCCTGCTGTCTTCCGGTACCAACGACAGCGACATGTCGGCGTTATGGATTCGCCACCTGGCCCCCAGCTTTGCGCGCGAACTGAAACAAATTTACAAAACACTCACCACCCGGCTGCAAACGGCCAATGTGCAGGTCGCGAGCTACCGCGTGTTGCAGACGCCGTCCGGCGTGGGTGGTGGCGGCGGCGGTGGCAGTGCCCGCACCGCCGCTGCTGCTGGTGCCCCTGGCGCAAAAGGCGTGCCGCGCGGCACCGGGCGCGGTGGCCCCGGTGGTCAAACGGGCGTGGGCGACGGTCAGGATTCCGAAGACCCCGGTCTGCAGCAGGGTCAGTCCGGCTACATGCCGCCCGCCAGCTACGCCGATCTGTCGGCCTATGAGGTGCAAGACGCGCTGTTTCAGGATTTTTTATACCGCAGCGCGCCGCATGCCCAGCAAATGCTGGCACCGGCCTATTACGAAGCCATTGACGAGGAGTTGCAGGCGCTTCAACCGATAGACGGGTTTGACGAGCCGCAATACGCCCCGGCAATAGCCGTCCAATACCGCCGCATGGCGGCGGTAGACCGGCCGCTGCGCGAAGTGGGCATTGACAGCCCCCTGAACCCGCAAACCTGGGGCCAGTATGGCGGCGCACGCCAGCGCTCGCTGGTGCGCAGCCAGTTGCGCAAAGAGGCCAAGCAGGTGGGCCAGGTGCTGGGCCTGGAGGTGGTGCGCAAGGTGGTGAACCAGGTGGCGCAAGACCCGCGCCTGCTGGCCCCAGTGCGCGAGGCCATTGTGGCGCTGGAGCCCTCGCTGCTGCGCCTGGCCATGGTGGACCCGCGCTACCTGAGCGACGAGCGGCACCCCGGCCGTCGCCTGATTGAGCGGGTGGCCGAGCGCAGCTTCAAATACAACGACGAGTTTTCCACCGACTTTGCCGGTTTTTTTGGCAATGTTTCGCCGGTTTTCAATCTGCTCAACGAGCAGGAAGCCTTTGCCGACGCACAGCCCTTTGCCTTGGCGCTGGAGGGGTTTGAAGAAATCTGGCGCGAGGAAGACAGCGCCGATCAGGCCCAGCGCGACAAGGCGGTGGCGGCCATCCGTCTGGCCGAGCAGCGCCAGGGCCTGGCCGACCAGGTGGCCTGGGAGCTGAGCACCCGGCCCGACCTGGACAAAGTGCCCGGCGTGGTGCTGGACTTTTTGTTTGGCCCCTGGGCCCTGGTGATTGCGCATGCCAAGCTGACCGACCCGTCGGGCCACAATGACGCGGGCGTGTTTGGTCTGGTGGTCAGCGATTTGCTATGGAGCGTCAAACGAGAGGCCACACTGAAGGCCCCGGCCAAGCTGTTCGAGATGATTCCGCGCATGCTGGCCACCTTGCGTGAAGGCCTGGCCAAGGTGGGGCACGAGCCGGCCGAAACCCAGGCGTTTTTTGACACGCTGGAAAAGCTGCACCGCCCGGTGCTCAGGCTGCGCCGCGCCAAAAGCCTGCAGGACGCCACCGACTCCGAACAGGCCGCACTGACCCCGCAAGAAGACTTTGAAATGCCGGCCAGCGCCGAGCAGCGCAAACCCAAAGCCCGCGCCGCACACGACGTGTGGCTGGCCCGTAAAGAGCTGGACGAAGCAGGCTTTTTTGACACCCTGCCCACCGACCTGAGCGAGCTGCGTGCCGCCGACGGCTCGGCAGCTCCAGTCCAGGCGCATGAGGCCGATTCCAGCGACTACGCGCCGCTGGACGGCAGCGACCACGCCAACACCGTGCCGCTGGAGCCCGAAGACGAGCTGATTGATGAATTTGTGCAGGCACCCGAAGCCGCTGCGCTGGTGGAGCTGGATCCGGCGCAGATTTTGGCGGGCCTGCGCGAAGGCTGCTGGGTCGATTTGTTTTCGAAACGCCGCTGGTTGCGTGCGCAGCTGATCTGGGCCAGCAGCAAAGGCACGCTGTTCATGTTCACCAGCCAGGGCGGACAGCCCCACTCCATGACCAAGCGCAGCTGCGAACGCCTGATCCGCGACCGCCTGCTACGGCCAGTCGAAACGCAGGGCATCATCCAGCAGGCCATTGAGCAACTGGCCCAACAGCCCGAGCCGAGCACGCGGGCGGGCTTGCGCAACAGCCAACAGGCCAGTCTGTCCATCCACTGACCACGCCGCACCGCTTCACCAAAAAAGGATTGCACTGCATGGGCCAACGCCTCACACAAATCGCCACGCGCACCGGCGACGACGGCACCACCGGGCTGGGTGACAACACCCGGGTGCGCAAAGACGCGCTGCGTGTGCACGCGATGGGCGATGTCGACGAGTTGAACTCGTGCCTGGGCGTGCTGCTGTGCGAAGACATGCCAGGCAACGTGCGCACCTTGCTGGTCGAGGTGCAACACCAGCTGTTCAACCTGGGTGGCGAGCTGAGCATTCCCGGCTTTGAGCTGCTCAAACCCGAAGCCGTGCTGGTGCTGGACCAGGCCCTGGCCGACCACAACGCCCAGCTACCCAAGCTGCAGGAGTTCATCCTCCCTGCGGGCAGTCGCGCCGCCTCGCAGGCCCATGTGTGCCGCACCGTGGCTCGCCGCGCCGAGCGGGCGGTGGTGGCCCTGGGTGCTATCGAACCTTTGAAAGAAACCCCAGGCCACTACCTGAACCGGCTAAGCGATTTGCTGTTTGTGCTGGCACGGGTGCTCAACCGCTTGAACGGTGGCGACGACGTGTACTGGCGCAGCGAAAGGCTGGCGCAAGCAACCGACACCCCTGCCGAGGGGCTTGTGTGACCGCGAATGCCGTGCCTTACCTGCTGGCCGCTGGTGCGCTCGGCTTGGTGGCTTCTCTTGCGGCACAGCCCGCGAGCAAACCCGCTGCCCCCGCGCCCACCCAGGCCCGGCAAGTCACCTGGATCTGCTCCGCTTTCTACCTGCCTGCGCGCAGCATCTGGAAACGCACGGTTGACGTGGCCTATGACAACCAGCGCATACGAGCGGTGCAGGTCGATGGCACGCCGGTCTACAGCTTTTCCGTCAATGGCACGCAAATCCTCACGGCAGTAGACGGCGAACGCATCCAGCTGGACACTGCTGCGCAAACCTGGACCAGTGATCTGCGGGACATGGTGACGGCGCAGGGCCGCTGCGAGCGCACCTTAACTTCTGGCCAACCTGGATAGTAGTTGTTTGATTGCTTCTATTTCTGTAGCGCCTAGCGCTTGAAACACCTGGGCTTCCTGCTGTTTTGCCGCCTCAATCAGCGGTTTGACCAGCTCCAGCCCCGCCGCCTCAATCGCCACCAGCGTGCGCCGCTGATCGTTGACATCAGCCCATAAACCCACCCAGCCTTGCGCGGCCATGCGCTGCACCAGCTTGGTAACCGTGGGTTGCTTGGACAAGACCTCTTGCGCCAGTTGACTCACCGGCATGGCCTGGCTGTCGTGCAAGGTGGCCAATACGCGCCACTCGATGGACGACAGGCCTGCGGCTTGCACCTGGGCCTCAAAGTCTTTGAACAACGCGTGGTTGGCCTGGCCCAGCAAGTAGCCCAGGTAGGTGTCGACGAAACGCTCTGCCATGACCACCGCCGCCAAGGTCAAAGAGGATGCTCGGTGAAAAATTTGCCCCCGTGAAACAGCAGCGGTGACGCGCCCTCTCGGTGGCTGCAGCGCTCGACTTCGCCCACAAAAATCACATGGTCGCCTTCTTCGTAGCGACTGCGGTTGTAGCACTGGAACGAGGCCACACAACCTCGTAGCAACGGCGCACCACTGGCACCCAGGTCATACGCCACAGCGGCCCAGCGGTCTATGTCTTTGCGGGCAAATTGCTGTGCCAACGCCTGCTGGTCAGCCGCCAGAATATTGATGGCGTAGTGCGAACCGGTGCTGAAAGCAGCCAGCGAGCCCGCTGCGCGCGCCAGGCTCCACAGCACCAGCGGGGGCGATAGCGACACGGAATTGAACGAATTGGCCGTCAGCCCCACCAGCTCACCACTGGGGGTGCGCGCGGTGACGATGGTCACACCGGTGGCAAACATGCCCAAGGCGGCACGAAACTGAAGCGCTGAAAAACTGGGGGGTTGTGCGGTGTGGGGTGGCATGGTTAGAATTTACATGAAATTTCATGAATTCTCAATTGATGAAAAGCAATCATGCACCACACGCTTGAGCCCGCCTGGATAGACGCTTTTGAGTCGGTACTGCGCCGCTGCGCACTGCAGCCCGGCGACACGGTGGCCGTGCTGTGCGAAAGCCAAACCCGCCCAGAGCTGCCCGAGCTGGCGCGCCAGGCATTGGCCCGCATCGGTAACCAGGCATTCACGCTCACCGTTTCGAGTGTTTTTGAATCAAAACTGCCTGTAGCCCGCTCCACAGGCGCTAGTGCAGCTATACAAAATATAGTGCCGGTCGTGGCTGCACTATCAGCAAGCACGCTGGTGGTGGACTGCACGGTGGAGGGTTTGATGCACGCAGCCGAGCTGCCTGCCATTTTGAAAGGCGGCGCCCGTGTGCTCTACGTGAGCCACGAACACCCCGAGGTGCTGGCCCGCTTGGTGCCTGGCGATGCGCTGGAGCCGCTGGTAAAAACGCATATCAAACGCCTGCGCAGCGCCAAGGCCATGCACGTCAGCTCGCCAGCGGGCACCGACCTGCACATCAGCCTGCAAGGGGCCACCGTGGGCGGCAACTGGGGCTACACCCGCACCCCCAGCACGCTCAGCCACTGGCCGGGTGGCCTGGTGCTGGCTTTTCCCGCGGCGGGCAGCGTCAACGGCAGGCTGGTGCTGGCCGAAGGCGATGTGAACCTGACCTTCAAGCGCTACATCGAGCGGCCGATTTCGCTGACGATTGAGAACGATCACATTACCCGCATCGACGGCTCGGGTGTCGATGCAGAGTTGATGCGCAGCTACATCAGCGCCTGGGCCGATGACCCGAATGACAAAAGCGCCTACGCCGTCAGCCACATCGGCTACGGCCTGAACGCCGCCGCCCGTTGGGACAGCATGGCCCTGTACGACAAGCGCGATTTCAACGGCACCGAGCTGCGGGCCTTCGCCGGCAATTTTTTGTACAGCACCGGAGCCAATGAAGTGGCGGGCCGATTCACCCAAGGGCATTTCGATTTGCCGATGCGCGGCTGCACGGTGGCGCTGGATGGGCAGGTCGTTGTCGACGCGGGGCGGGTGTGCCTATGACGACCCTGCCGCATTTCATTTCCCAAGGCACGGGCCCTACTGTGCTCATGCTGCACGGCATCGGTGGCAACCATGCGGCGTTTGGCCCACAGATGCAGTCTCTCGCCGCCGCAGGCTTTCGCGCGGTGGCGTGGGACATGCCGGGCTACGGTGCCAGCGCCACGGTGAACCCCTACACCTTTGAAGCCCTGGCCGACGCTTGCATCACGTTGTTAGAGCACCTGCAAACCGGCCCGGTGGTCTTGCTGGGTCACAGCATGGGCGGCATGGTTGCTCAGGAAGTGATAGCACGCCGAGCAGATTTGGCAAGGGCTGTCGTGCTGGCGGGCACCTCACCCTCGTTTGGCCGCAAGCCCGATGGCACGGTGTCGCAAACCTGGCAGCAGCAGTTCATCACCAGCCGCACCGGCCCGCTGGATGCCGGGCAAACCATGGCGCAGCTGGCACAAACGCTGGTGCCGCAGATGGCCGGGCCTGTCGCCACGGCCCAAGACCTGCAGTTGGCCATTGATTGCATGTCCAGCGTGAACCCCGCCACCTACCGCCTGGCGCTACAAGCCCTGCTCACGTTCGACCAACGCGCCAACCTGCCCCGCATCGCCGTACCCACCCTGCTGGTGGCCGGCCAGCACGACAAGAGCGCACCGCCCGCTGTGATTCGCGCCATGGCCGATGAAATTACCCACAGCCAGTACGTGCAACTCGCAGGCCTTGGCCACTTGCTCAACCTGGAAGCACCAGCCGCCTTTGACGCGGTGGTGTTGGCGTTTTTGGAGTCTCTAGGTGCCTGAGCCGGGGCAAGCAATGGGGGTCAGATCCCGATTCACGACACGGTCTATCCGACGCGTGGCAATACAGGTACGAAATCGGGCTCTGACCCATTGCGTGCTGGCCGACCGGGAAGACTGCGATCGGCTACTTTTGAAACAAACCAACCTCCCGCCCAGGTAAAACCTGCTCAAGCAGCTACAAATACAGGAGCGCCTTACATGTCCGAACTCAACTTCACCCCCGCCGTCGGCGACCTGCCTTTCACCCCCCAGCAGCGCCACCTGCTGGCCCTGGCCCACGAACTGGGCAAAACCACCTTCGCCCCCCGCGCCCCCCAGTGGGACGAAACCGCCAGCTTTCCGTTTGCCAACTACGTCGACCTGAAAGACGCAGGTCTGCTCAAACTCTGTGTGCCGGCATCGCACGGTGGCCTGGGTGCCGACTACCCCACCTACATGATGCTGGCCGCCGAGGTGGGCCGCTTTTGCGGGGCTACAGCTCTTACCTGGAACATGCACATCTGCTCCACCATGTGGACGGGTGTGCTCGCCGATGGGATTGAGATGACACCTGAGCAGCGTGCTGAGCACATGAGCCGCCGCGAGCTGCATTTCAGCCGCATCGTGAATGACGGTGCCATATACGCCCAACCTTTCAGCGAAGGCACAGCCGCCGCCGCAGGCCGCGCACCGTTTGGCACGGCAGCGCGAAAAGAGGAGCGCAACGGCGTCAGCGGCTGGCTGATCAACGGCAAAAAAATCTGGGCCAGCCTGTCGGGCGCCGCCAACTACTACGGCATCTTGTGCACCGAAGACGTGGACGGCAAAACCCCCGACGCCCGCGACACGCTGTACATCAGCGTGCCCGCCACGTCGGAGGGCCTCTCGATCAGCGGCGACTGGAACCCGCTGGGCATGCGCGGCACCGTCAGCCGCAACCTCACGTTCAAAGACGTGTGGGTGAGTGACGCCGAGCAACTGATGCCGCGCGGCATCTACTTCAAAGGCGCGCAAACCTGGCCTGCCATGTTCTTCACGCTGGCCCCCACGTACCTGGGCGTGGCCAACGCCGCCTACGACTTCACCGTGAGCTACCTGCGCGGTGAAGTCCCGGGCGAGCCCCCCGTCAAGCGCCGCCAGTACCCCACTAAACAAATCGCGGTGGCGCAAATGCGCATTCAACTGGAGAACATGAAAAGCATTTTCTGGCGCGCCATCTCAGAGGCCAAGCCCAACCCCAGCAAAGACGAAAAAATGCGCCTGTATGCCGCCCACTACAGCGTGATGGAAGGCGCCAACGACATCGCCCGCCTCGCCCTGCGAACCTGCGGCGGCCAAAGCATGATGAAACACCTCCCCCTGGAACGCCTGTACCGAGACAGCCGCTGCGGCGCACTCATGCTGCCGTGGACGGCCGAGCTGGTGATGGACCGGATGGGAAGGGAGACGCTTTATGAAGCGGGGGAGCGGGATGAGTGAGGACAAGTCACCCTTGATACCGGAGGACGCCGACAAACGTGCTCAGCCGGTGGTGCTGGATCAGGTGCTTTTCACACTGGATGACGACAGGTTTCTCCAGTTGATGGCATTTTTGGATGCCCCGCTGGAGTCCAACCCCGGCCTTGCACGCCTGATGGCGGTGCAGGCTCCGTGGCTTTCAATAGTTAGCCGCAGCACAGGCCATCCACCTGACTGAATTCGCGTATGGCGGGCTCGGGCGTCAGGCGCGTCACGCAGCGCTCAGTCGCGTTTCCAGCTCACCCCAGGGAATGTCGCAGTAGGTTTCGGGTTGCGGCCAGTTCTTCGGTGGAAGGTTTAGTTCGGATGGAACGCCCACCTCTAACGGCGTTCCGGAAAACTGTGTGATCAAAACAAATCCCGTTCTGAGAGCCCGCACCAGGCAAAGCTCACTGCTGGCCTGGAAGCTGCTCTCCAAGGGGTTGCCGTCTGCCGCGCCCAGATCCTGGCTTTCGCTGTCATACAACACAAACACCCGGTCATCGTCGGTGTGAAAGCAATACAGCAAACCGCCATGCTCTGGCTCTTGAAAACGCTTGGCCGCGGTGAATCGGTAGCGCTCCTCCATCACCTGACCCCCATCCAAATCGGCTTTGAGCTCGGGTCGATAGTCTTTCCATCCCTTCATCCAGCGAACTGACGAAACAATTGCCCACGCGGCTGTCGATGCGAGCAAGATCAACACCATCCAAAGCGCGTACGGACTGTGCCAGCCAATCTCCCAAGCCATTGCCCGCCGGGCAAGCCACACAACACATAGCCAAACAACCATGATCACCAGCATGCTCACGGCCCACGCAACCAAGGCGTTTTCAAGGCCTGTGTTGAAGCGTTTGGCGGCGCTTGGGCTATCAGTGAGCAATTGCTCAAGCTGTCGGCGCTCGTCAGGGGTGAACGGCCTTGATAGGTGGTTTGGACTCATGTTTGCTACTCCCGCACCACATCCCCATCAACCTTCCCCCACTGCCGCTTGAGCACCCAAGCCCCCCAGCCCAGCGCCAGCAGCACCACCAGCGCGCCCAGTTTGTGCGTGAGCAGGCCGATGAACTGCGATTTGGCCAACCAGCCCAGTGAGTTGAAGAGGTAAATCCAGTCGTGTCCGCCTTCTTCACCGGTGGTGCCCGAGAGCAGCATCAGCTGCGGGTCGAGTGCGTCGTACATATAGGGCGCGACGTCCATGACCGACACGCCAAACAGCCACAGGCCGATGGACGCGCCGAACGGGTCGCGGTTTTTTAGCAGCAGGGCGACGCCCATGATGGCGGGCATGATGAGTTGGCCTAAAGTTCCGCCCATGACCATTAGCCAATTGCCAAACGGCATGAACAGCACATGCCCCGCTTCATGAAAAATCAACAGAGGGCGGTGAATGAACGAGTTGCCCATCTCACCGGTGCGCACGTCTTGCGCGATCAGCACCACGCCCCAGATGGCAAACGCTGCCAGCAGGGCCACGCGGGCCCAGAACATCAGGCTGTCCACACGCGGGGGCACACGCAGCAGCAGATCCGTCCAGCTGCTGATGTCGTCGGTGTCGATGTCAAGGTCTGGGCCGTCGTCTCTCGGGCGCTTGGGGATGTCGTTTTCACGGCGGCGCGGGCTTTGGCCGACCTTGGCCAGAATCACGCCGCATTGCGGGCAGGCGGCGGGAAAAGCCTGTTCCCGGGGCAGGGGCGTGTGCTGGCATTTGGGGCAGCGGCTGTACACGTGGTGGCTCATGCGAGGCAGTTTACGGGGCAGGGGTTGCGCGCTGTTTGCATCGGTTTGATTGCTATGCTTTATATAGCTGCTCCAGCATATTCCACAGGGGCGTGTGGCCAATTTGCCAATAAATTGCCCAACCTCAGCACCCGTTTGTGCGCCCAAGCCAGCTTGCAGGCGGGCACGGCCACCTCGGTGCAGGGCATGCCGCTGTTCACGCGCGACGTGGTGGCCGACAGCGCCAGCCTGCGGGTGCTGGTGATTGGCGCGATTCATGGTGACGAGTTGTCGGCTGGCTCGCTGGCGTTTCACTGGCTGGGCTACGCACAGGAGCGCGAGCAGATGCCGGTGCAGATGCCGCAGCCGGTGCACTGGCGCTTTATTCCCGTGCTCAACCCCGACGGCGTGCTGCGCCAACCCCCCAGCCGGGTGAACGCCAGCGGCGTGGACTTGAACCGCAACTTTCCCACGCCCAACTGGACTGTTGACGCACCCCTGTACTGGGATAAGCGCACACGCAAAGACCCGCGCCGCTGGCCGGGGCCGCGGGCCCTGTCGGAGCCCGAAAGCCGCTTTGTGGTGCAGCAAATGGAGCAGTTCAAGCCGCACCTGATCGTGAGCATTCACGCACCCTATGGCGTGCTGGACTTTGACGGCCCCAAGTCGGGCAAATGGGTGCCGCCGGGCAAGCTGGGCCGCCTGTACCTGGACCAGGTGGGCATTTTCCCGGGCTCCCTGGGCAATTACGGCGGCGTGCACAAGGGCGTGCCGGTGGTCACCATCGAGCTGCCCAACAGCATGCGCACGCCGCTGGACGCCGAGATGCGCCAGATGTGGGTGGACTTGCTGCGCTGGATTGCCGAGCGCTCCAGCCAGGGCATGGGTGACCGGGCTTTTCAAGGCAAATAGGGTTCTAGTGTGGTGTTTCATGCTGTTTGAACCATAAAACCGCGTCTTTTCGTCCAGCTTGTCGTTGCAAATCCTCGCCATAGCCACCGCTATGGCTGTGGTTTGCGCCTAAACCTGTCCAAAAATCCATCGGTTTTATTTTGGTTCAAACAGCATGAAACACCACACTAGCCCATGCAAAATCTGCTCAACCAGCTATTGAAATAGTAGCAAAAGGCAGAGGTCAGCTAACACCACCCGGCTAGTGCACACTCCCACCCCAGTCAAAAGAGGAGATGAAAATGTTATTGGCATTGATGGCGGGGCTGCTGCTGGGCAGTCTGTTGGTGGCCTGGCTGGTCTGCACGGTGGCCATGACCGAAGGCGGGCAGCGCAAGGGCGGCTATGTGGCGGTGTTTGTGGGCTTGTTTCTGGTGTTGTTTGTGGTGGCCAGCGGCTTTGTGTTGCCGCCCTACTTTGCTGACGAGAACGCCAAGAAGCTGGAGCAGGCAGTGGCGGAGCACCCAGCCTTTGCCAGCCTGAAAAAGCACGACCCGACGGCCTTTGCCAGCCTGGTGACCCCGCTCAAACGTGCGGTGCGCGAGGGCAAGTCGCGCCAGGAGGTGGTCGAGATGGCCTTGCCCGCCATTTCAGCCCTGGTGGCCACCCGGGTGTCGCAATCGTCTGACGCCGCTGCCCTGCAATTCATGAGCGCCATGGCCGATCTGGTCACCCAGGTGCAGCAAAAAGACCTGAAGGCCTGCTACGACATGCTGCACCCAACGGCCACCAGCCAGGCCGCATGGACAAAGCATGTGCTGCCCGAGCAGCTGAACGCGGTTTACACCGCCATGGGCGAGGTGATTCGCAGCTCCACCGTCGAGCCCCAGGCCATTCCTTACGAGACTGACGTGAAAGCCTCGCTGGATCCGGTGGTGGCCGAGTTGATCCGGCTGTATGGCACAGACGTGTTGATGCTGCTGGGCCCGCCTGGCGCCAAGGCTGACAAAGAGCGCATCTGCCAGATGGAAGCCGCCTTCATCCGCCTGGCCACGCGCCTGCCGCCTGACGAAGCGGGGCGGTTGATTCGCTTTCTGCGCTCCAAGGCCTGAGCATCCCCTTGCCGGGTGCCTTCTCCAAGTAAGCTAAATTTGTTACTGTGGCGGTTTTTCACGAGAGGCCCAGCATGAAATTGGCAAAGTACGTTGCGCGCAGCGCAGGTGTTCTGTGTGCGCTTGGTTTGGCGGTGCTGGCGGCACCTGCGCTTGCCCAAAACAAGATGGTGTTCAAGTCGCTGGCCGACCTGGACACCTGTGCCAGCAAAAACGCTTACGACACCGGCGTATGCCTGGAGCCACTACATGCCTATGCCAAAGCCCATCCCAAAGAGCTGTTTGCGATTGGCAAAAGAGCCCGCCTGCAATTCAAGCATTGGGTGGCCCTGGAATTTTTCGAACCTGCGTTGGGCAAGTCACCCAGTGCCGCCCAGTGCGCCGACGAAGACGTCGGGCTGGCTGTGATTTCCGGTCTGGCAACGCCCACAGGCGACGCGCCCCAGACGGCTGCATTACGGGTTTTCAGCGGTGCCTGTTTTGCTGCACTGCGGCCGGCCATTGAAAAAGAAGTGGTGGCCAGCAAGGGCGCGGGTTACATCGCCCGGCATGCCTGCCCCGTGCTGGCGGCCAAAGGTGCCAGCCTGCCCGCCTGCGAGCCCAAACCAGAAGTGGCTGCACCGCCAGCCAAGCCTGATGTGTTGCCTGTGGTCGATCTGGCAACGGCCAAATTTGCCTTGATCAAGGTATTCGTCGGCAGCGAAGGCGTGCGCATGACGAT
Source organism: Comamonadaceae bacterium (assembly GCA_013297875.1). GTDB lineage: Bacteria > Pseudomonadota > Gammaproteobacteria > Burkholderiales > Burkholderiaceae_C > JAAFIW01. Next base: position 372,926 of record JAAFIW010000001.1, read on the forward strand.
GGCCGACATTCCAGCCGTGCCAGGCGCTTTTGCGATTCGGGTGGATGGTGTGCGGGGCGACTTCAACGGCAAAACCCAAGTGCACCAACAAACCCCAGGCGGCACCGGCTTTGACTACTGGACACTGATGGAGGGCAAGCGCTGGACCACGCTGGTCGAGCGTGGCGGCAGCTTCAAAAACTACCAGCTGTACGTGCCGGGAACCCGCGACGGTATTCCCGTGAGCTACAGCGACCGGGACTCCAAAGCGGCCAGCGAAGCGACTTTGCGAAAGTAGTGTTGCCACAAGACCGGTGGCGGCTTGCCTGGACGGGTGTGGGTGCAAGCGGCGACGGCGTTGCGGTGTTGCAGGCACTGCAAGCGCGCTACAGCGAACCGCACCGCAAGTACCACACCCTGCAACATTTGGCGGAATGTCTGGCATGGCTTGACACCGCGCAGGTACTTGCAGAGCACCCACACGAAGTGGCGCTGGCGCTGTGGTTTCATGACGCGATTTACGAGGTGCATGTACAGACTGGGGTATCAGGTAACGAAGCGCGCAGCGCAGAGTGGGCAGTTAGCGCCTTGGCGCAAGCCGGTGTGGCGACACCGTCGGTAGCCCGCATCGAATCCCTGATCATGGCCACTTGCCACACCGCGCTACCCGTGACGCCAGACGAGCAGGTGCTGGTGGACATTGACCTGTCTATTCTGGGTGCAGATCCGCAGCGCTTTGCACAGTACGAGCAGCAAATCCGCGACGAATACGCGCATGTGCCTGACCCGGTTTTCAAGCCCAAGCGCCGCGAAATCCTGAGCGGGTTCCTGGCCAGGCCCCGCATCTATGCGACGGCTTATTTTTACGACGAGCTGGAGGCCAGGGCGCGTGAAAATCTACGCACGAGCCTGTTTGCGGGGCCGTTGGCCCGCATATTTCACGCACCTACCCATCCAGGCGGCTAATCAGATTGACCGCGTGCTGAAAATACTGTTGTGCCAGCGCCTGGTCGGCAGCAAATGTGCTCTGGAAGGCGCGGGAACACGCTGAATGCGGCGCGCGCGGCGAGGTGGCCAGCGCCATCACGGCCTGCGCGTCATTGAAGTCCGGATGGGCGGGGCCCTGTGCAATGGCCCGCAGCGGGAAGTACAGCGCTTTCAAAATCCTGGCGCGCTCCTCCGCAAGATCCTCGCTGTTCAGTGCAAAAAAGTCGATGGTCACTTCGGCGCGTTCGCGCTTGAACCCTCGGCTTGCAACAGGCTTGGGCACCACGCCGGCAAAAGTAATCAAGTTGGCCGGGTCGTCATCCAGGCGGCCAAGCGGAAAGATCAGAAATGCTTTTTCAGACTTCATCCTGGCCGGATCGTCCGCTTGAAGTTGGCGCGCGGCCCGTGCCGGAAAAAAGTCAGATTTCAACGACTGGTTGCAGCGCGCGCATGCGGTGCAGTAGTTCAGTGGCTCAAAAGCCAGCCGTGCATAGCCCTGATCGTCGTGCGCCGACCCCAAAGGAAATCCGTAGGTTTTTAGCTGGCCATCAGTCACCAGATGTTTGTGCATGGTTTTGTGGGGCCATGCGCGCAGTCGGGATTTGGGGCGGAAGTGCTCCACGTCGTGCTCCCGGTTGCCATAGGGCGGCCCGGCCAACTTGCGCTCGCAGTAGGCGCATTTGTTGGCTTGCAGCTTCATGTAAACGGGCTTGATGTCACCCCAGCCTTCACCATCGAGCGCTTTGTCGTAGCGTCCCCGGGCGGTGATTGCCAGCGTTTTGGCCTGTGCGGTGGCTCGCCACTGGGGCTTCTCCGCGTCAATCAAGGCCAGCAGAGCGGGCCGGTCAATGTCGTAGCGCACCATGGGTCAGCCCTCCTGCTTGATGTGTCCTGATTTATGCATCCTGCTTCATACGTCCGCACTCGCGCCCGACAGCTCGCGCATGTAGGCCAGCGAAGCCTGCACATCACCGCCACGCACCTTGTCGGTCAGGCTACGCAGCCGCTGCTCGGTGTCCACGCTGCGGGTCGAATCAAGGCCAAAGTAGGGGCTGCGCAGAATCTGATCCACCGAACGCCCTTTGATGGATTCATTGAGCGCATCCACCGAGGTTCCATCGTCATGTGCCTGTAACACGCGCACCTGCTGGCGCGGCAGGCTGGCGGCCACCAGGGGGCTGTGTGACGTGACGACAAACTGCATGAACGGCAAGGCGCTGGCCAGCATGGGCAGCACATTGCGCTGCCACTGCGGATGCAGATGCAGGTCAATCTCGTCCACCAGCACAATGCCCTGGGTCTCATCGAGTCGGTGGCCGCTGGCCGCACCGAGCGTCAGGTGGTACATCAGGTCAGCCACCCAGCCGATGTAGGCACGGTAGCCATCTGACAGCGCGCCAAATGGCACCGAGGTGCCATTGATGCGGAACAGAAAATCGGTACCGTTTTCTGTTTCTTGTGGTTTGGGCAGAAAACTGCAACCCTCGGGCAGCAGTTTGTTGATCAGGGTTGCCACCTGCTTGGCGCGACCGGGGTTGCGTGCCTGGTAGGCCGGCAGCCAGAAAGACAAGGGCACCAGGGTCACACCCTCTTCAAACAGCCCGGCCACGCGCTGATAACGGGGTGCCCGGCTCTTGCTGCGGGCCGACATGTCCACCGAGCTGGCTGCCTCGATCCGCCGGGTGGCACCGTAGCCAAACACAAGATAGTGCGACAGATCACCCTGAAACAAGGCCTGGCGGTAGCGTTCACCTGCATCGGTCGGCGCATCGGTTGCCGCCGCGCCCGCTATGTGGGCACTTGATTTCCCAATCCGCTCGCGCCGCTGCACACCGGTGCCCCAGCGCTCGATGGCACAGGTCAGCGCCAGCACCGTGCCCGCAGCAAACTCCTTGTGCGCGTCTTGCGCCGTTAGCGCAACCCGCGCCGTCAGTTCGGCCAGCGCGGGTTTATCGCTGCTGGAGCGCAGCCGGTTGCTGACCAATCGGTAAGGCAGGAAGCCGGACTCTGCCAGGCTGGGGCCCAGGCAGGCCAGCGCAATCGCTCGAAGAATGCTGGTTTTGCCAGCGCCATTGCCACCCAGCAGCAGCGTGATCAAACCGCCACCGGCCGGTGGCGCAGGCAGGAAATCGACCTCGGTGAAGGCGATGGACCGCAAGTTGCGGACGGAGATGTGTTGCACATACATGGCGGGCATCCTTGGCGTGATGGGCGATGATCCTAGAAACAGCAGTTGGACGCGCCCAAGTGAGCTGTCATGGGGTGGGCTGGCAAGGCGTGACGACGCAGGCTCTTGCCTGCTAGGAGGAGCAACGCAGCCAGCGCGCGCCATGACAGCTCAATTGGGTGCGTAGCGTTGTCACCCAGTTGGTGAGCTCGTTCAACGCTACAAGTATTCGATTTCATTTGTAAAAGTTACCGGGATAAGCGGTCAACTGCTGTTTCTAGGATAACAAGCACCGCGAAAACCACTGCGGGCGGCGGTGTTGCGCGCAGTGCGTCCAAGTCAAGGAATCAAGGTCAAACCGGCCACCAGCCCCTTTATATATTGCTCAAGCAGCTATATTATTTGTAGCAATTTATCTCTGGTGCCCTAATCGCTGCCCGACACCGGCCCCCGCAGCCGCTTCACATCGCCCCGCGCCACCTTGCCTTCCACCCGCTTGCGCTTGGCGCTTGCGCTTGGCTTGGTGGCTTTGCGCGGTTTGGGTGGGGTGGCCACGCTGTCGACCAGCGCCTGCAGACGGGCCAGGGCGTCGGCCCGGTTTTGCTCCTGGCTGCGGGTGGTCTGGGCCTTGATGACGACCACGCCGCCGTCGGTGATGCGCTGGTCGCCCAGGGCCAGCAGGCGCTCTTTGATGGCGTCGGGCAGCGACGATTGGGCAATATCGAAGCGCAGGTGAATGGCGCTGGAGACCTTGTTGACGTTTTGCCCACCCGCGCCCTGGGCGCGGATCGCGGTGAACGTCACCTCACTTTCCTGAACGGTGAAAGACGTCACTGAGCCGCGCCCCATACCAAACCAGCCGCCACACCGCCCAGCAAATCACCCTGCACCAGCGGCGTGCCAGGAAACGCGTCGCGCAGGGCCTGCTGGAACGGCGTGAGCGCCGATGAGCCGCCGGTCAAGTAAGTGGCATCCAACGCGCCCGCCTCCAAGCCCGCACTCGCCACGCAGTCGCGCGCGCACTGCACCACGCGTTGCAGTTGCAGGTGCAGGTGCTCGCCCAGGTGCGTGGCGCTCAAGGATGTGTGTAGGCCGGTTTCCAGGTAGGCCAGGTCCAGGGTGGCGGCAAGGCCGTGGGTGCTGGCGGCAATCTTGGCCTGCTCTACGTCGCTGGCCAGGTGATGGCCCAGGCGTTCGTGTAGCACGCGCATCAAGCGCTGGTGCAGGCGCACATCGGCATAGTCGGGGCTCAGGGCCTGCGCCTCGCGCAGCGCGCGGGGCTGGTAGCGCCAGTGAATCAGGTGCCAGGTGGCCAGGTCAAAAAACACGCTGCTGGGCACCTCGCGCTGCAAGGGGCCGATGTGGCGAAAACCCAGCAGCGGCATGACACGCTCCAGGCTGAGTTTGTGGTCAAAGTCGGTGCCGCCGATGTGAATGCCGCGCGTGGCCAGGATGTCTTGCGTGCGGTCGGTGGCGTTCTTTTTCTGCGGCGACAGGCGCAGCACACTGAAATCGCTGGTGCCACCGCCAATGTCGGCCACCAGCACCAGCGCCTCCTGCGTGATGCGCCGCTCGTAGTCCAGCGCAGCGGCAATCGGCTCCAGCTGAAAGCTGATGTCGGGCAGGCCCGCCGCTTGCGCGGCTTGCAGCAGCATGGCTTGGGCCAGCGCGTCGCGCTGCGGGTCGTCGTCGACAAAGTGCACCGGGCGGCCCATCACCACGCGGGTGACGGCCGTGCCCATTTGGTCCTCGGCACGGTGTTTGAGCTCGGCCAGAAACACGGTGATGATGTCCAGAAACCGCATGGCCTGGCCATTCACCTCGGTGTGCTCCAGCACCAGCGAGCTGCCCAGCAGACTTTTCAGTGAGCGCATCAAGCGCCCGGGCGTGCCCGCCAGGTAGTGGCTGACCGCGTCGCGGCCAAAATGGGTGCTGCGGTCTTCGGCATTGAAGAAAATTGCCGTGGGCAGTGACGTGGCCTTGCCCTCCAGCGCAATGGGCTGCGCGTGGGTTGAGGTGGGCGTGATCCAGCTGGCGGCGCTGTTGGAAGTGCCAAAGTCAATGCCGAGGGTGGCGGACATCAAAAAACAGGGTGGTTGAAGGTCAAATCGGGCATATGCCCAGGTGAATACTGCTCAAGCAGCTACTAAAAATGTAGCAATTTTTATTCGCAGGCGGGGTCGTACTGTAACCAGCACCCGTAAAAGTCCTCTTGCTGGATCACGGCCTTCTCCTCTAATCTTTGCAATTTGACACAATTGGAGAGTACGTTATGCGTTCGTGGATTGTTTCGGCGGTCGCCGGTTTGGCTGCCGCCCTGTCGCTGGGGGTGGCGGCACAAACGGCGGGCGTGCCGGTCAAGGTGGGGCTGATCGGGCCCTTCACCGGCCCGTCGTCCGACTTTGGCATTCCGATGAAAAACGGCATTGAGCTGGCCATTCGGGAGATCAATGCGGTGGGCGGCTACCTGGGCAGGCCTTTGCAACTGGTGATCAAAGACGACCAGGGCAACCCGGACGTCGGGCTCAAAGGTGCCCAGGAGTTGCTGGCTGACGGCGTGGTGGCCACGATTGGTTTTTGCAACACTGGCGTGGCCATGAAATCGCTGGAGGTGTTTCAAACCGCGCAGAAGCCGCTAATCGTGCCCTGTGCCACCGGCACGCCGATCACCGCTAAGTTCCCGGCGGCAGACAGCTACATCTTTCGCACCTCGGCCAAAGACGCGATTCAAGCGCCGTTTGTGGTGGAAGACATCGTCAAACGCGGCTGGACACGGGTGGCGATTTTTGCGGACACCACCGGCTATGGCGAAGCCGGTCTGAAAGACGTGGAAGCGGCCTTGGCAGCCAAGAACCTCAAAGCCGTTTACGTGGGTCGCTTTGCATTGGGTGTGAAAGACCTGCAAACCGAGTTAAAGGCCGCGCGCGATGCCGGAGCCAACGTGGTGTTCAGCTACACCGTGGGGCCAGAAAACGCGGTGATTGCACTGGGCCGCAAGGAGCTGAAATGGGCCGTGCCTCAGGTGGGAGCCTGGCCGCTGTCGTTTCCGTTCTTTATCGACGGTGCCAAAGACGCCGCTGACGGCGCATTGATGGCGCAGACCTTTATTGCCGAGCCCAGTAACGAACGCCGTGCCGCATTTCTGAGCGCCTATGCACGCAAACACCAGAAAAAAATGGCCGTGCCCATGGCCGCCGCGCAGGGCTACGACACCACCTACCTGCTGGCTTACGCGATGTTTGGCATCCGCGATGGCAACCTGAACGGCCCCGCCATGAAAACCGCGCTGGAAAACATCTCCCGCGTGTTTTACGGTGTGGTGGCCACCTACGAAAAGCCGTTTTCCCGCGCCGACAAAGATGCCCTCACGCAAAACATGTTGGTGATGGGCAAGGTGCAAGGCGGTGTGGTGACGTTTGCGTATCCGGAAGACGCCAAGCGCAATTTGCAGGTGCAGCGCAAGCAGTAGTGACTTTGGCGACTTGACGTGCTGACAAGGCAGCGCCCTTGCGCGTCAGGCAGTTGGATTCAGGGTGTAGAAAACATCTGTGCGCAAAACGTACTTGACACCCTCGTGGACAGCTGAACCTTGGTGCCTGCGTCGATGCGGAAAGGCCAGCGCCATGCCTCTCGCCGGTTTTACCGACTCCCATCCGAATTCGGTGTGACCACCGCGGAAGTCGTCATTTAAATAAATCATGAAGGTCAGAACGCTTTCCTCGCCCGAGCTCTTGCGCACCGTTCCGTCAAAGTGCCAAGCGAACTGCTGCTGTTTTTCGTAGCGGTAGTAACGAAAGCGTTCATTGAATCCGCAGTGCAACCAGCCAGGCTCCTCGTTGGGTAGCAGCACCTTGGCGCGCGCATACAAGCTTGACGCAAGGTCATAGTTATCAAAGATGATGCGGTCGTTGCTCCGCGCGTCCTTGAACAGCCGTTCCCCATCTTCTGTTCGGATCGCCGCCTCCGAATAGCCCATTGACTCGCTTTGTTCGATGAAGTTGGCGCATTCTTTTGCCGACAGGAACTCATCGATGGTGAAAATCCCGGCCCCTAGACGATTGAGTTGCATGGTCAGAGTCTACTGATCCTGTTGGCGAGTTCTGAGGTTTGCCCATTCGATTCGCTACAGCAACTCACCCGCCCCGAAACGTGAACGCCATCTGCGGCTGGTTCCCGCTGATCAGCTCCGCAATCGCTTTGCCCGATCCCGCGCCGTGCGTCCAGCCCAGCGTGCCGTGACCGGAGTTGACCCACAGTTTGCGCACCCGCGTCTGGCCGATGTAGGGAATATTGGTCGGCGTGGCCGGGCGCAGGCCGCACCAGAAGTGGGGTTGGCCGCCTTCGTTTTCCAGGCGGGTGTCGCAAACGCCGGGGTAGATCTGCTCCAGCCGGTGCGCCAGGGACTGGCAGCGGGCGCGGGCAATGGGGCTGTCCAGCGACAAATCAAAACCACCCAGCTCAATGGTGCCTGCCACACGCAGCTGGTTGCCCAGGCGGCTCATCGCAATTTTCATCTTGTCGTCAATCGTGCTGACGGTGGGGGCCCGTTCGGGTTTCAAGATCGGGAAGGTCGCGCTATAGCCCTTGCCGGGGTAAATCGGCAAATCCACACCCACGGTTCGCAGCAGCGGCGCGGTGTACGAGCCGCAAGCGGCCACCACCGCGTCGCCCACCAGGCGCACGGCCTGGCCGGTGGTGCGGTCGCGCAGGCGCACGGCTTCCAGTTCGCCGCCTGCTTTTTCCAGTTGCTCAATGTCGTGGCCATACAGAAACTGCGCGCCAGCCTGGGCGCAGCGCTCTGCCAGTTGTTCGGTAAACACGCGTGCGTCGCCGCTTTCGTCGCTGGCGGTGTAGGTGCCGCCCACGATCTGGCTGGAAAAGGCCTGGAAAGCCGGTTCGATTTTCAGCAATTCGGCGGTGCTGACCACGCGGCGTTGCACGCCGTACTTTTGCATCAGTTGGGCCGCGCCGCCTGCCTCGGCAAACGATTTGGCATCGGAATAAAAGTGGGCAATGCCACGCTGAAGGCGCTGGTACTCAATGCCGGTTTCTCGCACCACATCTTTCAGCGCGGCGTGGCTGTAGGCACCCAGCGCCACCAGTTGGGCCACGTTGCGCTCGAACGCTGCGTCGTTGCACTGGGCTAAAAACTGCAGGCCCCAGCGCCATTGCTGAACGTCCAGTTGCGGGCGAAACAGCAGCGGTGCATCGTTTTGAAACATCCATTTAAAAGCCTTGAAGGGCGCATGCTTGTTGGCCCAGGGCTCGCAGTAGCTGACCGAAATTTGCGCCGCGTTGGCAAAACTGGTTTCGCGGGCGGCGGCCGGCTGGCGGTCAACCACGGTGACCGTGTGACCGCGCTGCAGCAAATGCCACGCGGTGCTGATGCCGATGATGCCGGCGCCTAAAACAATGACTTTCATAGCCTGCAAGTGTGCCCAGAGTTGCTTTCAATTAACAGAAAAATTAAACTCTCAGTGAAAACATCAGCCTGACTAATAGAACACCATGAGCACCTTTGACCCCGCCGCACTGGAATGCCTGGCCGCCATCGTGGAAGAGGGCGGCTTTGAGCGCGCCGCCCAACGCCTGTCCATCACCCAGTCGGCCGTGTCGCAGCGGCTGCGTGCACTGGAGGCGCAGGTGGGCACGGTGCTGATCGTGCGCAGCCGGCCACTCAAGCCCACGTCGGCCGGGCAACTGTTGCTCAAACACACCCGACAAATGCGGCTGCTGCGGGCCGATCTGGAGCGCGATTTGAAAGAGCTGGCACCCAGCAGCGCGGGCGGCACGCGCGAGGAAGAGCGCATCTCCATTGCCATCAACGCCGACAGCATTGCCACCTGGGCGCTGCCTGCCTTGAACGAGCTGGCCTGCCAGGGTTTGCCGCTGGAGGTGATCACCGACGACCAGGACTTCACGCACGAGTGGTTGCGCCAGGGCCAGGTGCTGGGTTGCGTGACCACGCTCAAGCAGGCGCTGCGCGGCTGCAAGCTGGTGGCCCTGGGTGCGATGGAATATGTCGCGGTCGCGCGGCCCGACTACGCTCAAGCGCACTGCCCGCATGGCATGACACCCTACAACTTTCGGGACCTGCCTTTTGTGGCCTTCAACCGCAAGGACGACATGCAAGGCGAGTTTGTCAGCCAGGCGTTCGGGTTGAAGCGGGTCACGCTGAACCAGTTGTTTGTGCCCAGCTCCGAGGGCCAGGTGCGCGCGGTGCTGGCCGGTTGGGGTGTGAGCGTGGTGCCGCAGTTGCTGGTGCAAGGCCTGCTGGCGCAAGGCGATCTGGTGAACGTGGCACCCGACCATTGCCTGCCGATTGCGCTGTACTGGCATTGCTGGAACCTGGAGTCTGACGTGCTCAATGCACTGAGCGATGCACTCACGGCCACCGCTCACGCGCAGCTTTTGCCCGCGCAGTAAGGTATGGACGCAACCGCTAAGCCAAGCGCTAAACTCTAAGACCATGGCCACCACACAAGTCGCGAAAGTCTCTTTCAAAGAGCAAATGCTGCAAGCACGCGAAGACGCGATCATCCAGACCGTCAACCGCCTGCTGAGCGAAAAAGGTTTTGATGCGATGACCGTGGACGAGGTGGCCGCCTCGGTGGGCATCGCCAAGGCCAGCCTGTACAAGCACTTTCCCAGCAAGGAAGACCTGGCCGCCGCCGCCATGGTGAAGGTGATGCAACGCGCGCAGCGCTTCTTGCAAAGCCTGGATCCCGAGGCACCGCCAATGGACAAACTCAAAGCCGTGGCCCGCTGGACCATGGAGGTGCAACTGGCCGGCCAGATGCCCTCACTGCCCAGCCAGAACTCCACCTTGCGCAACACCCTGATGGCCAGCCGCGAGTACATGGACGGCCTGATGGACGTGAGCGACACGCTGGGCAGCTGGATTGAGGCGGCACAAGCCAAGGGCTTGCTGAACCCGCAACTGCCCGCAATTGCCGTGCTGTACACCTTGTACGCCCGCGCCTGCGATCCGGTGCTGGAGTTTTTAAAGACCGGTGGGCAGCACACCGACGCGCAAATCGTCGATTTGGTGATGAGCACCTGCTTTGACGGCATAAACGCGCGATAGCCCATATAAATACTGCTCAAGCAGCTATATATTTGATAGTAAATATGGGTGTGTCATGCCATACATCGATCAGATGTATGCCGGAAACGCATAGAAAACTCACGACATTGGGTTTGAGACTCTAGGGAAAACCCTTATTCTTTCCTTGTCTCCACTCCAGCGAGTTTCAAACGCCCGCTTTTACCCCGATGTTTTCCGTTTCCAAACTTCTGTCATCTTTCAACTTCTCGCAGCGCGCAGCCCACGCTGCACCGGCCAGCGCCTTGCCTGAGCCGGCCCGCCGCCTGATGGAAAGCGCAGAAGCCCGGGCTGGTCAGGACCCCAACGAAGCGCAGGAACTGCGCGACGCCGCCCGCGCCTACCTCAGCGTCGTGCGCTGAGCTCCAGGCATCAGGCGCCTTGCGCGGCAAACGCCTGTTTGGCTGAAGCCGCCACAGCCAGGCGCAGCCAGGCATGGTCGCTGCGCTGGTTTTGCCGGCGATGCCACAAAGCGTCGACATGCACCGGCGGCAACTCAAACGGCAGCTCGCGCAGCACCAGCTGATCGGTCATACCCGTCACCTTGACGAAGTGGCGCGGCAGCACCGTGAGCAGGTCTGACGCGGCCACCACCCGGCCTGCGGTGAAAAACTGGTTCACCGTCAACACAATGCGTCGCTTGTGGCCCAGCGAAGCCAGTGCCTCATCGACAAAGCCGTAGGCCCGCCCCGAAAAGCTGACCAAGAGGTGGTGGGCTTGGCAAAAACGCGCCACAGTCAACCGGCCTTTGGCCAGCGGATGGCCCTTGCGCATGACACACACATACTCACCGTCATACAGCCGCAGGTGCTCGAAAGCCGCCATGCCACCGGCCTGCGCCTGGGCGGTGAGATCGGCCAGCACCGCGGGGAAATAACCCACAGCCAAATCCATCTGCCCGTCGTCCAGCAGCCGCCGGGGGTCACGCGTGGTCAAAGGCAGGCTGCGCATCGACACACCGGGCGCATCGCGCTCGATGATGGCCACCAGGCCGGGCATCAGCTCGGCCGCTGTGGCGTCGGCCATGGCCAGCACAAAGGTGTTGGTCGCACGCGCGGCCACAAAGTCACCCGGCGAAAACGAGGCTTCCAGCTGCCGCAGCGCATCGGCCACTGCAGGCCACAACGCCAGTGCCCGAGGGGTTGGCAACACGCCATAGCCACTGCGGCGCACCAGATCATCACCCAGCGCTTCGCGCAGGCGACGCAGCGAGTTGCTGACCGCCGGCTGCGTCATCGCCAGGTTGCTGGCGGCACGCGTGAGGTTGCGCTCGCTCATCACCTGGTCAAAGACGCGCAGCAGGTTCAGATCAAGGGTGCGAAAGTTAAAGGGAATCATTTGATCTGTGAATGATAGCTATCACGAATCAAAATTAGACATATATCAGAGTAAACCCTAGTATTTACCCCACGCAACGGGCAATCACGCCCACCGCGTTTACCGAGAAGGAACACACCATGAGCACTTTTGTCCATACCGAGCACGCCCTGCAACACCCTGGTGTGGCACGCGCAGAGAATCTGGGCCTCCTGGTTGCGACCATCAAGCAACGGTTCTCCGCATGGAAGGCCGCACGCCAGCAGGCCGCGCAAGACCAGAAAATGTGGGAAATCGCACTGACGGACGCCCGCGTGATGGCGGACTTGAGCCGTGCGATGACGTCGGACGCGCAGCGCGATGTGCGCGGCTACTACTAAAACTAACCCGCATATTTCACCGGGGCAGCGTGGGCCGCGCGTTTTAGCGGGATGCATGGGTGCGCAAGGTGACGACCCAATAGCACTTGCTATTGGGGAGGAGGCTTGTGCGCTCAGGCGCCCGCCAAAACGATGCGGCACGCGCTGAGCCGTTTTGATGGAATCCAATTTGGATGGGAGGTCATCACAGACTTTCCCAATGAAAACGCTTCAAAACGGCGGTCCCGGTGAAATATGCGGGCTAAGCCCTGCCAGGCCCGCCAAGCCTGTCAGCAGGCTTAAAAAAAGCCACTGCATGCAGTGGCTTTTTTTATTTGAAGCACGACCTGCGTGCTTACTTGCTGGCGGTCGTGGGGGTACCTGCGGCCACGGTGGCATCAGCAGGCGCTGCCGCCACAGCGCGTTGTGGTTCGGCAAACTTGGCCCCGGCGGCGTTAGCCATGTAGACCACGGCGCGGCCAATCTCGGTGTCTTCAAAGTCACCACCGCCTTGCGCACCCATGGCACCCTTGCCCTTCAAGGCAGAGTTCAGCAAGACGTCGTACCCGGTCTTGATGCGTGTGCCCCACAAACCGACATCACCCAACTTGGGCGCACCGGCCAGCCCTGCTGCATGGCAGGCCGCGCACTGCGCTTTGTAGACCTCTTCGCCAGGTTTCAGGGCACGGTTGGCATCGCGGATTTCGACCATGCCTACCTTCTGGATGCGGGCGGCCATACCCTTGTCGCGCGCCTCTTGCGTCATGCCACTGAGGGCCATGCTGGCTGCATCACTGGTGCCCGCGGGTTTGGCACTTGAGGTGACGTAGTACACCAAGGCGATGATGGCAAAAATGGGCACCACGAACGAAAACAGCACGGCCAGCAACAATTGCTTGGGATTTTTAATCGGGCCCGTGTGGGCTTCTTCGTGAGAGGGTTCGCTCATGGCGTGTCCTGTAGAAAATCAACAAGGGGAAAAGGTGCTGGGCCAGCAACCTGAACAGCTCCCGATTATAGAAGTGCCGTACGTGGGCGATAATCCGAAGCTGTTGAAACAGCAGCGGCTGTAGCTCAGTGGATAGAGTATTGGCCTCCGAAGCCAAGGGTCGTGGGTTCGATCCCCGCCAGCCGCACCATCTGTTGAACTGGGATGTCCAACGGATCGCTTACTGCCATCCATGACACTTATCAACGACACCGCTCATGCTTTTTTGCCCTACCCTGATGCGCCGGTTCCGTACGCCGACGAAGGGCTTTTAGCGGGACTTTGCTTTGGTGTGAAAGACTTGTTTGACGTGGCCGGTTATCCCACTGGCGGCGGTCAGCCGTTTGTGTTGGCCATGTCAGGCATCAAAACCAAAACCGCACCCACCGTGCAGCATTTGCTGGACGCTGGCGCGCGATTTGTTGGCAAAACGGTGACCGACGAGCTGGCGTTTTCGATGAACGGCAACAACGCGCACTTTGGCGTACCCGTCAATGGTGCCGCGGCCGACCGTATTTCGGGTGGGTCATCGTCGGGTTCGGCATCGGCCGTGTCAAACAACCTGTGTGACTTTGCCCTGGGCAGTGACACGGGGGGCTCGGTCCGGGCACCGGCCAACCACTGTGGCTTGTACGGCATTCGCCCTAGCCACGGACGCATTAGCCTGGCTGGCGTTTTGGATTTATCGCCCAGCCTGGACACCTGTGGCTACTTTGCGCGTGATGTTGAAACGTTTGCTCGCGTGTCTACCGTTTTGCTGGGCGAAGACCTGGCAGCCCTACCCACACACATCCGTCTGCTCCAGCCGCTGGACATATGGGGCATGCTGGACGAAGAAGTGACGATGGCGCAGGCCGGGCCTTTGGCGCGTGTTGAGGCAGCGCTTGGCAAGGCCGATGCAACCCAGGTCATCCTGGACGACGACCCAGACACCGCCTACTGGCGCTTTCGTCATATTCAGGGGCACGAAGCATGGACCGTCAACGGCCCAATGATTGAACGCTATTGCCCGCCGTTGGGACCGGGCATTGCAGAGCGCTTTGCCTGGTCCAAGACCGTGACGGACGAGCAGTTTGCGGTAGCCAATGTCTACCGCGAACGGTTTAAAAAGAATCTGGCCGACTTGCTGGGCACCGATGGCGTGCTGGTCATGCCCACCGTCGCTGACATCGCGCCTTTGCTGACCGATGGCGGCGAAAAACTGGAAAGCTACCGCAACCGCTCGATTCAAATGCTGTGCGTGGCGGGTTTGTCGGGGTTTCCGCAAATCACGCTACCGCTGGGCCAACGCCTGGGTGCGCCGCTGGGCTTGTCGTTGCTGGGACCGGCGGGCAGTGACAGGGGTTTGGTGCGGCTGGCGCAGCAGATTGCGAACACAGCTTGAAATCCAAGGCGGCTGGCAGCCCGATTTCCATCGCTTAGCGCCGATTCAGGCATTGTTTGGGGCGGTAGTGCGGTATCAATGGGCTCAAGCAGCTATGAAAGTTATAGCGCCTGATTCAGCTTGACAGATACGCCTTAGCAAGCTCTTGCACACCTGTATCAATCAGGTGGTTTGGTATGGCTGCGTAACCCAAACGCAAATACGGCTGGCTGGCGCTGGATGACTTGGCAAAAAAAATATCGCCCGGCTCAACCAGCACACCCCGGGCGGCGCATTTCTCGGTCAATGTCTGTGCGTCGAGCCCGTCTGGGCCTTTGACCCATGCGCCCGAGCCGCCCTGTGACGGCATGATGTGAAACTGCGGCAAATGCCTTGAAAATGCGCTGCTGAGCAGCTCGCGGCGCTCGCGGTAGGTTACGTTCAGTTTGCGGATAAACGCGTCATGGTGGCCTTGTGCAATGAACAGGCTGGCGGTGTGCGCATTGTTGGCGGGCGTGTGCCGGATGATCAGGCGCCTTAAAGCGCGCAGCTCGCGAATCAACTCGGCTGGCGCCACGATGTAGCCAATCCGCAGGCCATGCGCCAGGGTTTTTGACAAGCTGCCTAGGTAAATGACGCGCCCATCGGTGTCCAGGCTTTTCAGGGCCGGTAGCGGCCTGCCAGAAAAGTTCAGCTCGCTTTCGTGGTCGTCTTCAAACAACACCACGTCGCGTTTTTTGGCCAGCGCCAAGATGGCGTGTCTGCGCGCCAAAGGCATGGTCACCGTCGTCGGACACTGGTGGCTGGGCGTGACGTACACATAAGCGCACTGGCCCATGGCGCGTGAGGCGACCAAGCCATCGGCATCAATCGGCAGCGCCTTGACATGGTCACTGCGCAGCAAAAAATTGTTGCGTGCATCGGGGTAGCCGGGGTCTTCAATGCCGACCACCGTCTGGCGGTCCAGCAGCACATTGGCCAGCAGGTAACAGGCCATTTGCGCACCCCCCGTGACCAGAATCTCGTCACGCCGGGCCATGATGCCGCGCGCCGGCAGCAGCCGGTGTTGTATCTGATCCAGCAGTGCGTCCGAGTCGCGGTTGATATGGTCTTGCGCCCATTTTTTTACCGCGGGAACAAACAACGCCTGATGGGCGCAGTCACGCCAGTCTTTGAGGGGTACCAGGCTGGCATCAAACTGGCCGTAGATGAATGGGTAGGGGTAGTCTTGCCAGTTAGCTGGCTTGATGATGTTGCGCTGATGCGCCACACGCGAGACCAGCCGCGCGTCCCAATGGATGCCCGTAGGCGCAGCCGCTTGCGGCGGTGACTTCTCGGCTTGCCCCAGCAGAATATCGCCATTGACCATCAGCCCGCTGCGGGGTATCGCAATCAAAAACCCCTTGTCCACCAGCACCTGCAAAGCCAGCGACACCGTGTTGCGCGACAGGCCCAAAGCCACGGCCAATGCGCGGCTGGTGGGCACTTTGGCACCCGCCGGCACCAGGCCCATAAGGATGGAGTGCGCCATCATCTCCTTGACCTGCCCTTGCAAGGTGGCGCTGCTGCCCGAGAACCGTGGGAACAGCTTGGCCCATATGCCCGTGATCTCTTGTTTGCTTCTCATGTTGGACTCCAGTTAGCCGATACCTGCAGCGCACCTTCTTGGCGTTTTGCACCAACCAGGGGTATTCCCGCAAAACGCTTGGCAACCAAATGGTGCGCTTTTTGAAACCGTGATGAAAAACCCTAGGGTTTTCATTTTGGCACCAATAAAAAATCAATCTGGCACTACTTTTGAAAATTCGCCGTGCCTACTATTCGTTCTGGTCATGTGCATGCTTGCATGTGAGCCCATTCCCAATTGCCCCACTTATCTGCAATCAACACACTGGATGGAAACCATGAAACAACTGCTTAAAACACTGCTCATCGGCACCGCCCTCACCCTCACGATGGTCTCTCAAGCCATGGCGCAAACCAAGGTGGTCATTGGCCATTTTGGTGATCCGCTTCCCTACAAGGCGCTCATCGCTGATGGAAGCCTTGACAAAGCCACCGGCTGGAAGATTGAGTGGCGGCAGTTTGCTTCTGGCGCTGAAGTCAACGCGGCCATGGCCTCTGGCGGTATTCAGATTTCTGAAATCGGGTCTTCTCCCCTGTCTGCCGGTTTGAGCTCTGGCTTGCCCTATCAGATGGTCTCCGCTGGCAAGGTAATCGATAGCTCCGAGGCATTGGTCACAAGAAATGGATCTGGCATCGACAAACCTGCCGACCTCAAAGGCAAGCGGATTGCGGTGCCGATCGGCTCAACAGCCCACTACTCGCTCATGGGCGCATTGAAGATGAACGGCATGACTGAAAAAGACGTCACCTTGCTCGGCATGTCGCCACCCGAAATCGCCGCTGCTTGGGCACAAAACGCCATCGATGCTGCTTTTGTATGGGTTCCCGTTCAAACGAAGTTGCGTGAAAACGGCAAGGTGATGTACACCGCAGGCGAAGTTGCAAAAGCAGCGGGTTTTCATACCTTCAACGCATGGGTTGCGAACAACAAGTTCGCAGCTGAAAACCGCGACGGCCTAGTCAAGTTCTTGAGGGCCATGTTCGAGATCAATGCGGATTACCACAAGAACAAGGCCGCATGGAACGCAGATTCGCCAAAGGTCAAAGCCGTCGCTGCGAGTGTGGGTGTATCACCCGCTGCAGTTGTTCCGATGCTCGACGGCACTATTTACCCTGATGCGGATTTGGCCATGTCCGCCAACTGGATGGGCGGCGGTGCAGCAGCCACGATTAAATCGACAGCCGAGTTTCTGAAGAGTGCCGGTCGTATCAGTGCAACAGCAGACAATTACAACCCGTTTGTTAACGCTGAGTTTGCCAAAGCGGCTGCAGGCAAGTAGTCCGCCCTTGTTCGCTTCGCGTGCTGACCTCTCAAGGTATCAGGTCAGCACGCACATTTATCCCTTGGGGGGGTCAACATGTCGGCACTCGCCATCAAAAACGCATCGGTGTTTTACCCGGTTCCCGGTAAACCCTCTGTTCACGCGCTCAAGAACATCAACCTTGAAATCCACGAGAAGGACTTCGTTGTCGCACTGGGTGCTTCGGGTTGCGGCAAGTCAACCTTGCTCAATTTGATTGCGGGCTTTATGGCGCCCAGTGAAGGCGAAATATCCTTGGATGGCAGGCTGGTCACGGGCCCCGGCGCAGACCGTTCGGTAGTGTTTCAAAAGCATGCGCTGCTGCCTTGGCTCAACGTGTTGGACAACGTCGCCTTTGGTTTGAAAATTCAGGGGCACGATAAAGCCAAGCGCGAAGGCATTGCGCGAGATTTCATCAAGCTGCTGGGGCTGGAGCAGTTTGAGCAATCGGCCACTTATGAGTTGTCGGGTGGTATGCAGCAGCGTGTTGGCATTGCCCGCGCTCTGACCAGCGACCCGGCTATTTTGCTCATGGACGAGCCCTTGGGTGCGCTAGACGCATTGACGCGCGAGCGCGCGCAAGAGCTCATATTGAAAGTGTGGCGCGACACAGGAAAGATGGTGTTTTTTATCACCCACAGCGTTGAGGAAGCGCTGTTCATGGGCACCAAACTGATCGTGATGTCGCCTCGCCCTGGCCGCATTTCACATACGTTTGATTTGCCTTTTAGCCAGCGCTATTTTGAAACGGGCAATGCCCGGCAGATCAAAGCGTCACCAGAATTCATTGCCCTGAGAGAAGAGATTTTGCAGATCATCTTTACCGATGAAGCAGGAGCCCATGATGAGTGATGAGCAAACAACTTCCGGTAACGGCATGTGGGCGGGTTTGATGAAAGCCAAGCCTGCCAAACCGGGTGAAATCTATGGTGTGCCCGGTCAGGGTGAGAGCATGAAGATCAGTGCGGTGGTGATCGCTGGCCTGATCTTCATTTGGTGGCTTGTCACTTATGTCGGCTTGATCAAACCCCTGTTCTTGCCCTCGCCCATGGGCGTGATCGATGCATTTGTCGTCATGCTCAGAGACGGTTTCACCGGCGTCAGTTTTTGGGAGCATGTCTGGGTCAGCACTTTAAGAGTGTTTGGCGCGTTCTTGCTGGCCTGCGTGATTGGCATCCCACTCGGCATTGCGATGGGCATGAGCCCGGTAGCACGCGGCATATTTGATCCGCCGATTGAGTTCTACCGCCCAATCCCGCCGCTGGCTTACCTGCCGCTGATGATCATCTGGTTTGGTATCGATGAGCTGTCCAAGGTGCTTCTGATTTTTCTGTCGGTGCTTGCGCCCATGGCCTTGGGTGCGCGCGCGGGCGTCAAGTCTGCTGCCATTGAGCAAATCCATGCGGCCTATTCGTTTGGTGCCACGCGCTGGCAAGTGATTCGCATGGTGGTTTTGCCGTCTGCCATGCCAGAAATTTTTACCGCCATGCGGGTTGGCATTGGCTTTGGCTGGACAACGCTGGTGGCTGCTGAAATGGTCGCCGCCACCTCTGGCCTGGGCTACACAGTTTTGTCAGCGTCCCGGTTTTTACAGACGCCGATTGTCATCATGGGAATTGTGGTGATCGCCATGATTGCCTATGCGTTTGATCACCTGGTGCGCTTTGTGGAACGCCGGGTTGTGCCCTGGAAGGGCAGAGGGTGAAGCCGTTTTCTTCTATTGAAAGTCATTCATGTCTATTGAGTATTTGAAAAAGGCCACCCCGCCGCAAGAAGCCATCGACAGCGCCACCAGCGAAACCGTCGAGCACATGTTGGCCGACATCAAGACGAATGGGCGCGACGCAGTTGAGCGCTATGCCCGCGACTTTGACGGCTGGCACGGGCCAGTGGTGGTGGGTGAAGATGACTTTCACAAAGCCAGCCAGCGCCTGACGCAAGGCGTGAAGGACGACATTGCGTTTGCCCATGCCCGGGTCAGAGACTTTGCGATGCGCCAGCGCGATTCTTTGCATGAGTTTGAAACCGAGTTGATCGAAGGCTTGATCGCCGGTCAAAAACTGATTCCTGTCAACACGGCTGGCTGCTATGTACCGGGTGGCCGCTATGCCCATGCAGCGTCGGCCATCATGAGTGTGTGCACAGCCAAGGTGGCGGGCGTTCCCAACATTGTGGCGACCTCACCGGCGCACAAACAGGCGGGCATCAACCCGGCCATTTTGCACACCATGAAGCTGTGCGGTGCCGACACGGTACTGGCCCTCGGCGGGGTGCAAGGCATTGCGGCGATGGCGTTTGGGCTGTATGCGGCTAAACCTGCGGACGTGATCGTGGGGCCGGGCAATCGTTTTGTGGCCGAGGCCAAGCGCAGCTTGTTTGGCCGCGTGGGCATCGATGTGGTGGCGGGTCCCACCGAGTCAGCCATCATTGCCGACGAAACCGCTGACGCCGAGCTGGTGGCCGCCGATTTGGCGGGCCAGGCCGAGCATGGGCCGGACTCGCCGGTGTGGCTGTACACCACATCGCGTGCGTTGGGGCTGAAGGTCATCGATATCATGCCCCGGGTCATGGCTGCCCTGCCAGACTTGGCGCGCAACGCAGCAACGGTTGCCTGGCGTGACTATGGCGAGGTGGTGTACGTCTCCAGCCGTGAAGAAGCGGTTGAGATCAGCGACCAATACGCCCCCGAGCACCTTCAGGTGTTTGCGGCCGATCTGGACTGGTGGTTGGCCAGGCTCACCAATTACGGCTCGCTGTTCCTCGGCGAAGAAACCACCGTGGCCTACGGCGACAAGTGCTCAGGCCCCAACCACATCCTGCCCACCAAAGGCGCGGCGCGCTACTCGGGCGGCTTGAGCGTAGGCAAGTTCATCAAGACCGTGACCTACCAGCGCCTGACCCGCGGTGCCAGCCGTGAGGTTGGCCAAGTGGCCGCACGAATCTCTCGGCTGGAGGGCATGGAAGGCCACGCCCGCACCGGCGACATTCGGCTGAAAAAATACTACCCGCACGAAGTGTTTGAGCTGGGTGAGCTGGCTGGCCACACGCATTAGCATCACGTATGGCCACTGTTGTTGATGACCTCTTGCCACTGGCCGCGCCTGCGCCGCGCGCCGCAGACGGTCTGTGGTTTGGCAAAGACCTGAGCACACCCGAGCCACTGCCGCAAGCCGCCATTGAACAGGCGGTCGCGCTGATGCGAAGCGGTCGCCTGCATCGTTACGGCGAACAAGGCAAGGGCTACCCGGAACCGTCCTTGCTCGAGCAGGAATACGCCCGCTACGTGGGCAGCAAGTACTGCGTGGCGGTCAGCTCCTGCGGCGCAGCGATGTTTCTGGCACTGAAGGCGCTGGGTGTGAAACCGGGCGACAAGGTGCTGACCAGCACCTTCACGCTGGCCCCGGTGCCAGGTGCCATTGCCCACGCGGCAGCACAAGCGGTGCTGGTGGAGACCACCGCTAAGTTTGTGACCGACCTGGCCGATCTGGAGCGCAAGGCGGCAACCAGCGGCGCACGGGTGTTCTTGTTGTCTCACATGCGTGGTCACATCACCGATTTGCAGGCGGTGCGCGAGATCTGCGACCGGCACGGCGTGGCAATCGTCGAAGACTGCGCCCACACCATGGGTGCCCAATGGGACGGCCAACACACCGGAACCTGGGGCAAGGTGGGTTGCTACAGCGCCCAAACCTACAAGCACATCAATTCGGGCGAGGGCGGTTTGCTGGTCACCGACGATGACGATGTGGCCGCGCAGGCCATCCTCATGTCGGGCAGCTACATGATGTATGACCAGCACATCCTCAAGCCGGCACCTGAGGTGTTTGAGCGCTGGAAATACATCACGCCCAACTTCAGCATGCGCATGTCCAACCTGGCCGCGGCGCTGCTGCGCCCGCAGATTGCGATGCTGGCCGATCGCGGTACGCGTTGGAACCACATCTACGCCCAGTTGGCCCGCGAGCTGAGCCTGTGTGTTCATATCCACATCCCGCAGCGCCACCCAAAAGAAGCGTTTGTGGCCAGCTCCATCCAGTTCACACTGGACTTGCACGCTGCGCAGATTGAGCGTTTTCTGCGCGAATGTGCTTTGCGCGGCCTGTACATCAAGTGGTTCGGTTCTGTCGCACCCGTGGCCTTCACCAGCAACTACGGGCATTGGCACTATCTGGGCGAGACGCCTGCATTACCCCAGTCCGACGGTGTGCTGAGCCAACTGCTGGATTTGCGCACACCGCTGTCACTCACCGATGACGATTGCCGGTTGATCGGCCGCATTGTGCTGGCCGCATGCGACATCGCAGCGTCGGCCTGATCCATCTTTCGCCTTACCAACCTCCAGAAGAAAGTACCCATGAAACTCACGCATTTCCCCCGCATTCGCATCACCCACGGCCCGACGCCGCTGGAATTCATGCCACGCTTGACCGAGGCTTTGGGCGGCCCCAATCTGTACATCAAGCGCGACGATTGCACGGGCTTGGGCACCGGTGGCAACAAAACCCGCAAGCTCGAGTTTTTGATGGCAGATGCGGCCCAGCAGGGCGCTGACACCATCATCACCCAGGGTGCCACCCAATCCAACCACGCCCGCCAGACCGTGGCGATCGCTGCCAAGATGGGGATGAAATGCGAGATCCTGCTGGAAGACCGGACCGGCTCCACGCTGGCGGAATACAAGCAATCGGGCAATGTGTTCCTGGATCATTTGTATGGCGCGCGGGTGCAAGAGGTGCCCGGTGGCACCGACATGAATGCCGCCATGGCCAAGCTGGCCGATGAGCTGCGTGCCAAAGGCCAAAAGCCCTACGTCATTCCCGGCGGTGGCTCCAACGCCCTTGGCGCACTGGGTTACGTCGTGTGCGCTCTTGAGCTGGTTGACCAATTCACCACCCAGGGCCTGGACGTCAGCTGCCTGGTGCACGCCACCGGCAGCGCCGGCACGCAAGCCGGTCTGGTGGCGGGCTTTGAGGGCACGCGCAGCCAGATTCCGGTGCTGGGCATTGGCGTTCGCGCGGCCAAAGAGGCGCAGGAAACCAATGTGTACAACCTGGCGGTCAAAACGGCAGAGCTGCTGGGCGTGCCAGGCGCGGTATCGCGCGCAAGCGTGATGGCCAACTGCGACTACGTGGGCGGCGGCTATGGCGTGCCCACGCCCGGCATGGTGGAAGCCGTGACGATGCTGGCGCGGCTGGAAGGCATTTTGCTGGACCCGGTTTACTCCGGTAAAGGCATGGCGGGCTTGATTGATCTGTGCCGCAAAGGTCATTTCAAGAAAGGGCAAAACATCGTGTTCCTGCACACTGGCGGTGCCGTGGCGCTGTACGGCTACATGCAGACCTTCAAAGACCTGCAACCCAACTGAGCAGCGTGTTCTGCGCGGACTTTGTATGACTGACCTCCATCCCGGCAGCGTCGTGGGTGTGCTGGGCGGCATGGGCCCGCTGGCCACGGCCGACTTTTTCAGCAAGGTGATTGCGGCCACGCCCGCCGGTAATGATGCCGACCATGTGCCGCTGCTGATTCACTCGGATCCGCGCATTCCCAGCCGCCCCGCCGCCATTTTGCAAGGCGGCCCGTCGCCCCTGCCCGCTCTGCTGGCGGCGCGAGATCGCCTGATTGCTGCGGGTGCCGTCGCACTGGTCATGCCGTGCAACACGGCCCACCACTGGCATGCGCAATTGCAGGCCAGATGCCCTGTTCCGTTTCTGAGCATTGTTGATGCGGCCTGCCAGGAAGTCACCAGCGAGGTGGCGCGCGGGGCGACGGTGGGCATCATTGCCACCCAGGCCACGCTGGCGGCCCGGTTGTTTGACCAGCAACTGGCGCAATGGGGCTGCACAGTGTTGCAGCCGGACGATCAAACCCTTCAGCAAGTGGTGCTTCCGGCGATTGCGGGCGTGAAAGCAGGCGATGTGGCGCACAGTGGCTTGCCGCTACAGCAGGCCGTGCAGGCATTGCTGGACCGTGGCGCTTCCCGGGTGATTCTTGCCTGCACCGAGGTTCCGGTCGCACTCGATGCGATTGCCTCGCCGGTGCGCGCGCACTGCGTGGACACTACCGCAGCCCTTGCACGAGCTTGTGTCGCCTGGTGGCAGCAGTACAGCCGCGTTACATAAGACCGCCCGACGCGGCGTGGCTTGGCAGCGCGCACGCCGCAGGGTATCGTGTGCACTTATCTTTTCCTTGGTCTCAGGAGATTTTTATGGCCCGCATTGACAAACCCACGCCCCCCTTGTCGTTCAACATGGACAACCATTGGTTGCCGTTCACGCCCAATCGCCACTTCCGCCAAGACCCGCGGGTGTTGGTGGCGGCGGATGGCATGCACTTCACCACGCATGACGGCAAGAAGGTGCTGGACGGTATTTCCAGCTTGTGGTGTGTGGGCGCAGGGCACAACCGCAAGCCCATCAACGAAGCCATCAAAACCCAGCTGGACACGCTGGACTACGCCACCGCGTTTCAGGCCAGCAACGACAAAGCTTTCATTGCCGCCGAAATGATTGCCAACATGGCCCCCGGCGACCTGAACAAAGTGCTGTTCTGCAATTCTGGCTCCGAGGCAGCTGACACCTCGATGAAAGTGGCGCTGGCCTACCACCGCGCCCGTGGCGAGGGCCACCGAAACATCTTCATTGGTCGTGAGCGTGGCTACCACGGTGTGGGTTTTGGTGGCATGAGCGTGGGCGGCATTCCGGCCAACCGCAAGGTGTATGGCACCAGCCTGCTGCCGCGCGTGGACCACATGCGCTTCATTCACGACCCGCTGCACCCGGAACATGCCAGCCACGCCTACATCCACAACCAGCAACCGGTGTGGCAGGAAGACATCTTGCTGGAACTGGAAAACCGCATCCTGCCGCTGCACGACCCCAGCAATGTTGCGGCGGTGATTGTGGAACCCGTCTCGGGCTCGGCCGGTTGGTACCTGCCGCCGCAGGGCTACCTGAAGCGGCTGCGCGAGATTTGCGACAAGCACGGCATTTTGTTGATTTTTGACGAGGTGATCACCGGTTTTGGCCGCATGGGCTGCAACTTTGCGGCCGACTACTACGGCGTGGTGCCCGACATGCTGAACTTTGCCAAGTGCGTGACCAATGGCGTGATTCCGCTGGGCGGCGTGATCTGCACCGATCGTATTTACGACGCGATGATGAACGCCAACGCCAACAGCCCCGACCATGCCGTGGAGTTCTTTCACGGCTACACCTACTCTGGCCACCCCGTGGCCTGTGCCGCCGCCATTGCAACGCTGAACCTTTTCAAAGAAGAAAACCTGTTTGAGCGGGCCGGGCAAATGGGTCTGGTGCTCGGCGATGCCATGCACAGCGCACTGAAAGGCCTGCCCAATGTGGTGGGCATCCGCTCACTCAGCCTGGCCGGAGCAGTGGAGCTGTCGCCAATTGCCGGCTCACCCGGCAAGCGCGCCTACAACATCTTTCTGGACTGTTACCACCACGGCGTGCTGGTGCGCCCGGCGGCTGAAAACCTGGTGCTGTGCCCGCCCTACATCGTGGACAAGGCGCAGATCGAGCAGTTGGTGGGGGTGCTGGCGGATGCGATCAAGCGCAACGCTTGACCGGCATTTTTGAGAATTTTCCCGGCGATGAGCCAGGGTTTTTTGGAGGAAGCCATGAAATTTTCAATCGTCCACAGCATCGTTGTCGCCATCGCATTCAGCCTGGGTGCAGGTGCCATCGCGTTGGCGCCAGTGCCAGCGCAAGCGCGGGAGGCAAAAGCCGACAAGCCCAAGAAGGCCAAAAAAACCAAGGCCACCTTTGACCAGGGCAGCGGCGAAACCCGCGCTGAGCGCGAACGCCGCCTGCTGCGCGAATGCAAAGGCAGGCCCAACGCAGGTGCATGCGAAGGCTTCACCCGCTGATTCGGTCGTTTTACTATTGATCCGGCCCGATGAAGTTTGAAATTTCCGTTCGGACTGAACAAGGTATCCAGGAAACCCCGTTCAGGCTGGGCTGAGGAGCGCAAAACCCAGTGGATCAGGGCACGTGCTTGTTTGAGCCGCAGGCGAGTTTGCACGTGACCCCACTGGGTTTGAGCACCGCAAGGTACCCGCAGCGAAGCGGAGGGCCCAGACTGCGGGTCGCCTTTCTTTTGCTTACTTTTCTTTGGCGACGCAAAGAAAAGTGAGTCGCTGTCGGGCGACCCCGACATCTACGCATGCCACTGAGCCCTGTTTTGCTACTCAATTAGTAGCTGCTTGTGCTCTGCGAAGTTGCAAGTTAGCTAGATTTGACTCAAAAAAAGGCCGGATCACTGGGGCCGACGCGGCCCGAACTGCTCGCGCAGCTGGGCGCAATAGTCGGTCGGCGGCAATGCAGGCGTGGCCCAGACCAAGTCCACCAAAGGCTGATTGGACGCTTCGTTTTTGATAGCTGCTTGAGCAGTCTTTGTCTGGGCCAGTGCCACTTTTGACTTCAATTGCGCCGGCAAATGCAGCGGCACACCCAGTGTGCGATCCACATGGCCGCTACCAGCCAGCAGCAGCACGGTCTGGCCGGCACGGGCGGCTTGGGCCACAGTGCGGGCTATGGACAGGTCACGGGCGATTTGAATGCGTGTCATGCCGGGGATCTGCCCCGGTGGTAGCAGCTGGCAGTGGCCGTCCACGATGGCCTGCTGCTGCGCGGCCAGCGCAGCGGGGCTCAGGCGCTGATCCAGCGCGGCGTCTTGCATCGCTGCGCGCATGTCGGTGCGCGGCAGGTTGGCCCCCAGCACGGGAACACCCGCGCGCACGGCGGCCATCACCGTGGGGCCGTAGCGCGCCCAGGGCCAAGCACCAGTGTTCCAGTTCAGGGCCGTTTGTACGGCCTGCTCGCTGGCATCCGGCCTGAGAGCGGCGGTGCTGGCGGGTGCGTCAGCCATTTCGATGGCCAAAGCGGCCAGCGCACTGCGCCCGGCCAGGGCTTGCACGGCCTGCAACGCCAGGGACGCATGCTCGGGCGCGTCGTGTTGCTCGCCCAGCAGCACCGCATCGGCAGGTAACAGGCTGAGCACTTGCTCGCCGCGATGAGCATTTGAGACAGGTTGCAGCTGGTTAGCACAGGCAGCGACTGCCCCCACCAGCAGCAGGCACGCTACCCATCGACCGGTTGGCCCTAGCTGAGCCACCGCGTGTTGTCCATCAGTTCGGCAAAAAACTCCCGCAGGGTTTGCGGACTCATGGCGTAGGGGTCGAAGTCAGCTCCTGGGCTGTACTTAAGAAACATCGCCTGGTTGTCAGCAATCGCGCTGACCAGGCCCATGTTCCAGACGCCAAACTGCCGCTTGTGGACTTCAGCAAAATCCAAAATAGCGGGGTCGGTGTGCCGGTTGTCCAGCAGGATTCGGTGGTAGAGCACATTCACCGCAGCGCGGTCGCCCTCCAGGCATTGCAGAAAAATTCCGTTGGACAGGCACAGCGCGCCCGTGACACCCACCCGTTTGTTGTTGCGGCGCGAGCTGTCCAGAATGTCTTTGACGTCCATTGGGCCCAACTGCTTGGCACGACTGGCGTAGATCAGGCGAATCAACATAAATCAGGCTTTCAAAAAATCAAACGGCGGGATGGTTGCACACCATACCCGCCGTCAGGTAAACCGGACGAACCCGGTTCAGGTTAATCAAGCCGCTTACTTGGGCATGATCACGGTGTCGATGGCGTGGATCACGCCGTTGCTGGCAGCCACGTCCGCAGCGATAACCTTGGCACCATTGACGGTCACGCCGCCGGTGGTGGCCAATGTGATGTCAGAGCCTTGCACGGTCTTGACGTTGCCAGCTTTCACGTCTTTGGCCATCACCTTGCCGGCCACCACGTGGTAGGTCAACACGGCGGTCAGCTTGGCTTTGTCTTTCAGCAGGGCGTCCAGATCGGCCTTGGGAATCTTGGCAAAGGCTTCGTCAGTGGGCGCAAACACCGTGAATGGGCCTTTGCCCTTCAGGGTGTCGACCAGCCCGGCGGCTTGCACGGCGGTCACCAGGGTTTTGAAATTGCCAGCGCCGACGGCGGTGTCAACAATGTCTTTTGCAAATGCGGAACCGGCCATGCCCACTGCCAGGGCCATTGCGATCAGGGACTTTTTCATGAGAACTCCAAAGGTAGTTGAACAAAAACTGCCCGCCGCTTGGCGATGCAGCCTGTATTCTATACCAATCAGTTCACATAAAAACTATGTGGTAATTTGTAAGACTTTGAAGTATGACGAATCAATGAAAACCCTTGGTATCGCTGTTCAATGCACCAAGATAGGGTTTTGCGCCATCTGCGCATAGCCGTCCAGCGTGTCCTCTACCTCTTCCTGGGTGGGGGTTTTCAGCTGCCAGGCGGCAATTTGCTGTTGGAACAACTCAGCCCAGGAGCCGTCCAGATACACCTCTTTGTTCGAACGCTTGTCGACAATTTCAAAGCCGTGGCGGGCCAGCGCGGGCACGTCAGGGCGGCTGGGGTCGGCCAGCGGCTCTCCGGCTTGCAGGTGGACAACCACAAACGACTCCGAGTCATACAGCATTTGCATGGTGGGTTTCTTTCTGGTTAAGACAGTACAAGCATATAGCTAGCAACGTACAGGCCAGTTTCAAGGCTGTCAGGGTACATCCGTAGCCCGCCATTGTTCATCGCGGTAGTCGCCATTGGGCCATTCGGTGCGCAGGCGCACGGGCAGGTAGTGCATGTCGGTGGCCAGCCAGACCTGCAGGGCGGCTTCGTACTCGCGTTGCGGCAGGCGGCTGAGCTTGAGGGTCTGGACGGGGCCACCGGGCAGGCTCAACGACTGCGGGCCTTCCACCAGAAAGACCCAGTCGCGGGCTTCGCGGGCGGTGACGGTTAGCAGCGTGATCTGGCTGGCTGTGGGGTAGGCACCGGGGTTGGCTGCCAACAGGCTGGCCAGTTGCAACCAGACACTGAGCGCATCTTGGGTGCCGGGCTGCCAGGGCGCGTCGGGCGTGTTGGCGCTGAAGCGAACGCGCGCCAGCTGGGGCTCGAAATGGGCCGCCTGCTCGCTACGGGCCCTGTCGGCAAAGCGCTCGGGCTGCAGGCCGCCGGCCACCACGCGGCCCACGCTGGTCTGGCTGTTGCGGCGCACACCGGCTGCGCCCCGGTCAGGCATCTGCCAGCTCATGCGGGCCTGGTACTGGTTGCCGTCGTGCTGCCATATCAACTGGGCCTGGCCACCGTCCCAGGCTTGGTGCTGGGTCTGGCCGCTGATGTCGTAGGTCAGGCGCGTGGAGCCGGGCAGTTGCACAGACACATCGTTGGCCGCAGGGCTGGACGCCGCGCTGGTGGCCGCTTGCACGGGGGCGGGTGGGGTGCTGGCGCGCGCCGGTGGCGCATCGGGCATCACCACCGGAGGGTTTTTGTTTGCTATTAAACCAATAGCTGCTTGAGCACTATTTACATGGGCGTTTGGCTGATTTGGCTTCAAAACAGTCTCTGGGGTCACGGGCAACGGTGCCTGAGCCTGGGTCGGCACCTGGGTTGGCGTGACCAGCCGGATCGCGGGCAATGGGGCCTGCCGGCGCGGCGCATCGGCCAGCTGCACCTGCGTGGCCAGCCAGCCATGCACCAGCCCCACGGCCAGCACCAGGCCCAGAGCCCGGCGACCGACCCACACCGGTTTCACCGCGCGTACCCCAGGTCAGCCGACAGCTGCTGCGCGGCCTGTGCCAGCGGGCCATGCACCGCGCCGTCCCACTGCGCGTCAAACGTCGCGGCCGAGCCCAGCGCCACCAGGCCCAGCACCATGTGGCCATCGGCATCAAACACCGGCACGCAAAAACCCACCACGCCTGGCAGCAGGGTGTCAATCACCCGCGCCGCGCCACGCTCGCGCACCTGGCGCAGCAGCGCATCAGCCTGGGCACGGGTGGTGGGCAGGTCGGCGTGGGCCGCGTGGCGCTGGGCCAGCAGGCGGGCCTGGGCCAGTTCACGTTCCAGCAACTTGGCCACGGATTCAAACGGCCGGTAGGCCGCAAAGCAGCGCCCGGTGGCCGACGACAGCAGCGGCATCACGTCGCCCAGACGCAGGTTGACGGTGATGGCCTGGGGCGCTTCTTCCCAGTGCACCATGGTGGGGCCGTGGTTGCCCCAGACCGCCAGGGCCAGCGTGTGGCCCACCTGCGCGATCAACTGCGCCACGCGCTCGCGCGCCAGCTTCACCGCATCCAGCCGCGACAGGCTGGCCAGGCCCAGGCGCAGCGCGGCAGGCCCCAGGTCATAACGGGTGGTGGCGGCGTCTTGCACCACCAGGCCCAGGCGCTGAAAGCTCACCAGGTAGCGGTGCGCCTTGGCCGCGCTCATGCCAGCGGCCGCTGCCAGATCGCGCAGCATCATGGCCCCCTGGGCCTGCGCCAGCGCGTCCAGCAAGGCAAAGCCCACTTCAACCGATTGAATACCCGCCCGCACACCACCGCTGTGCTTGTCAGCCAACACGGAACCCTCGGCTAAAATTTCGATTAGTTAAATTCATTTCACGATGCGTAATTTGAGCGCGGCCTAACCAGAAGACATACCCATGAAACTAGCAAGCTACAAAGACGGTTCACGTGACGGCCAGTTGGTGGTGGTTTCACGCGATTTGAGCCAGACTCATTATGCGACTGGCATTGCCGACACCCTGCAGCAGGTGCTGGACGATTGGGGCTTCATGTCGCCGCAATTGCAGGACTTGTACGACGCGCTGAACCAGGGGAAAAGCGCCCATCCGTTCCCCTTTGACACCGCCCAGTGCATGGCCCCGCTGCCCCGCGCCTACCAATGGGCCGACGGCTCGGCCTACATCAACCATGTGGAGCTGGTGCGCCTGGCGCGCGGCAGCGAGGTGCCCGCCAACTACTACACCGAGCCGCTGATGTACCAGGGCGGTAGCGACGACTTTTTAGGCCCGCGCGACGACGTGCCCGTGCCCTCGGAAGCCTACGGCATCGACTTTGAAGCCGAGGTGGCCGTGGTCACCGGCGACGTGCCCATGACCAGCACACCCGAGCAGGCGCTGGACGGCATACGCCTGGTGATGCTGGCCAACGACTGGAGCTTGCGCCACCTGATTCCCGACGAGTTGGCCAAGAGCTTTGGCTTCTTCCAGAGCAAACCCGCCACCGCCTTCAGCCCAGTGGCCGTTACCCTGGACGAACTGGGCGACAGCTGGGACAAAGGCCGTCTGCACCTCACGGTGCAAAGCCAGTGGAACGGCCGCACCGTGGGCCGCTGTGACGCGGGGCAGGAGATGACATTTCACTTCGGCCAGCTGATCGCCCACATCTGCAAAACCCGCAACGTGCGTTCGGGTTCCATCGTGGGCAGCGGCACCGTGAGCAACCGCGCATCAGAAGTCGATGGCAAGAAAGAGTGGACCAAAGGCTACAGCTGCATCGCCGAAAAACGCGCCATCGAGACCATTCAAGACGGCAAACCGGCCACCGACTACATGAAGTTTGGTGACACCATCCGCATCGAGATGAAGGGCAAGGATGGGGCCAGCATGTTTGGGGCGATTGAGCAGACGGTGGTCAAGCGGGTGTGAGCCCGATTTTGCTATTTTTTATATAGCTGCTTGAGCAATATTCACCTGGGCTACAGGCTAGTTTGATTTAAATTCCATCAGATTTTTATTGGCCAACTTGCAGGCTCAAGGCACGCTGAATTCGCTCAGCTTCTTGCCAAACTTGATCATCCACAACCGCTGCGTGCGATCCAGGTCGCTGTTGCGGGCGACGCGGGCGCTGACGGCGGTGGTGGCGGCGCAACCGGTGAGCACGCCCGAGGCGTTCACCGTGCACGCCGTCACGTCACCGGCAATCGAGGCGCCCGAGGCATCCAGCACATTGGTTTTCATGCCGAAGTCGGTGTCATTGGTCAGCGCCAGGGTGTTGTCGTCGACCAGGGCCAGGCCTTCGGCTTTTTCGGCCAGCCAACCGGTTTTGTTCAAATCCAGCAGCAGGGTTTTCTTGAGCTTGACCACCGCGCTGTAGGGCGTGGGGCTGGGAAATATCGGGCTGGTGGGGGTGGCACCGATGCTGTTTTTTTCCAGCTCGGAGCCAATGGCCGCAATGTTGGTGGCGTTCGCGGGTACTTCCACCAGCATCAACCAGTTGAACACCTTGCCGTTGGGTGCCAGGCCTTGCTCGATCACCACGAATTTGCCATTGCCCAGCGCCGTCAGATCGCCCAGCTTGGCGTTGCCGGTGCGGTTGCGGTCGTACAGCGTGCCGTCAATCGGGTAGGCATACAGGCGCGTAGTCTCGGTCTCAGGGTCAAACTCCACCCAGCGGCAAAACTGCGCAAAGTCCTGCACGTTGCTGGTGCCCACCGCGCCGTCAGAAATCGGGCTTTGCAGGAAGCCATGCAAGCGTTTGCTGGTGGGGTCCAGCGCCAGGCCTTCCATGCCGCGGTTGGCACGGCGCTTGAGCAGGATGTTGGGCAGATCCGCCGCGCCGGTGCCGGGCTGGTATTTCTTCAAGATCACGCCAGTGACCGGGTCAATCTTCATGATGAACGGGCCGTATTCGTCAGACACCCACAGCGCGTTGCGGGCCGGGTCAGATACGACGGACTCGGGGTCGATGCCGTTTTCGCTGTAGTTGGCTTTGGTGGGCTCGTATCGCAGTGCATCGGTCAGTGGCGCTTCGCCCGTGGCACCCACGCGTCCCGGTGGCAAGGACAGGCCGTTGGTGCTGACCGTGGCGCTGACCTTGATCGGCAGGCGTGACTTGAGCACCGCGCCGTCTTTGCCCAGGGTGACGATGCCAATGGAGGGCACGAAGCTGGGCGACGGGAAAATTTTGGCGTCCGACACGCCTGTGGCCGTTGCTGATTCCACGATGGATTTGGCAATCTTGGGGCCGTCGCCATTCGGGCCGCGGTCGGTGATGGCATAAAACTCCAGCGTGCCGTCAGCCAATTTGCCTTTGTAAGCCAGGCCAGAGCCGTAGGCGGGCAGAAAACCGTTGGCGTATTCGGCTTTTGAGGCTGCGTTGCCTGTGCCTTCATAGGGAATGTAGAACGAGCTGGAGGCTTGCACGGCATAGCGCGTGACGGTGACGGCCACGGTGCCCAAGGCGTTGGTTTGTGAAAAGCTTTCGTTCACGGGGGCTCCTAGTTTGGATGCCAGCGTATCTTCAAAATGCTCGCGGGCCTGCAAGCGACGGTCTTCGTCGACCATGCGGGTTTTGTAAGCATTGGGCAGCACGGCCAGGGTAGCGGTCAAGGCGGCGTTGAACGCGGCCGGGGCCAGCGAAAAGTCTAGCGTGCGGGCGGCCAAGGCGGCGCGCACTTCGGGGGTGAGCTTGATGCCGTTGAACGCATCAAAGTCCTCGTCCAAGGTTTGCAGGGCCACTGCGCGGTTCACCACGCCGTCGTTCTTCACGTCCACGGTGCCCACCAACATCAGCGGGGTGATGGTGGTGCTACACGGTGCCGAGCCCAAGTTCAAGCCACCGGCCGAGAAATTGACGTTGTCGCCCACCCGGCAGCTGAAACCGCCGGTGGCGCTGGTGAGTGTTTTGGTGGCATTGCTGCTGGTGGTGTACTCCAGGCCTTCAACCGCAGCGTCCAGAAACACGCCTTGCAGGGTGGCGGGCGCGGTGGCAGTTGGGGTGGTGACCACGGGTGCCGGTGCAGCGTCGTCACCGCCACATGCGGCCAGCACGGCGGCAGAGATCAAGACGCCCAGCAGGGCGGATGGATTTTTTGTCATGGGTCTTCTCCAGGTAAACGAGCGCCGAGTAAGCACTTGAAACCGTGACGGGGCGATGACAGCGAGACAGATCCGTCACCCAGGGCCTGACGGGCTTTGTTCCACCCGCCAGCGCAGACCGTGCATAAAACCTAAGCTCGCTGCTTTTCAACTCCCCCATCGCCCCATGACCACCCTGTTTTCCCCGCTGCAAGTCGGCCCGCTGCACCTGCCCAACCGCATCGTGATGGCCCCACTCACCCGCAACCGCTCGCCCAAGGCCGTGCCCGGCCCGCTGGCGGCCACCTACTACGCGCAGCGGGCCAGCGCCGGTTTGCTCATCACCGAGGCCACCGCCATCAGCGCCCAGGCGCAGGGCTATGCCGACGTGCCCGGCCTGTATGCGCCCGAGCAACTGGCCGCCTGGAAGGTGGTGACCGACGCGGTGCATGCCGCCGGTGGCCGCATCGTGGTGCAGCTGTGGCATGTGGGCCGCGTCTCGCACACCAGCCTGCAGCCGGGCGGGCAAGCACCGGTCGCGCCATCGGCCCTCGTGGCCAAAACCAAGACCTTTGTGGTCGAAGACGGCGTGGGCAAGTTTGTTGATACCTCCATGCCCCGCGCGCTGGATGCCACCGAGCTGCCCGGCATCGTGGCCGACTATGTGCGGGCTGCGCACAACGCGATTCATGTGGCCGGGTTTGACGGCGTGGAAGTGCACAGTGCCAACGGCTACCTGCTGGATCAGTTTTTGAAGTCTGGCAGCAACCAGCGAACCGACGCCTACGGCGGCAGCGTGCCAAACCGCGCCCGCCTGTTGCTGGAGGTGATGGCCGCCATCACGCAGGACATTGGCGGCGACCGCACCGCGCTGCGCCTGTCGCCCGTCACGCCCGCCAACGATGTGACCGATGCCGACCCGCAAGCCCTGTTCACCTACCTGGCCCAGCAGCTGGCACCCATGGGCCTGTCCTACATCCACATCATTGAAGGCTCCACCGGCGGCCCCCGCGAGCTGCCCGACCGCCCGTTTGACTACGCCGCCTTCAAAACCGCCTACACCCAAGCGGGCGGTAGAGCCGCTTGGATGCTGAACAACGGCTACGACAAAGCCCTGGCCGAGCAGTCCATGGCAGCCGGTGCCGACCTGATTGCGTTTGGCAAACTCTTCATCGCCAACCCCGATCTGGTGGAACGCCTGCGCACCGACGCAGCGCTGAACGCGCCGGACCGCAAGACCTTTTATGGCGGTGGTGCAGCGGGGTATACCGACTACCCGGCGCTATGAAAAGAGAAGCTGCTTGAGCAGGTTTTATATGGGCCGGTGGCTGGTTTGGCTTGAAATTCGTAACTACTCAGCTACCTGGCAGCGAACCGATGACAAATGACAGCCGCCTGCGGCGTGCATGACGTAATGACGGGTAGGTCACTTGCCAGTTGGTCACCGGGTCATTTGTCATGTCGGTGCGCAGCACCGACAGTCATCTGTCATCGATGTGAGTCGACGTGAGTCGTTACTGAAATTCGCAAGCCTGCTGGTCACGCAGCCGGCGTCCCTGTGTCCTCCACCCCCCGATCCAGATCGGCCCGCGCTGCCGCGGCCAGGGCCTGGTACTTGCAGCGAAAGGCGTCCAGGTTGTCTTGCTCCAACTCTTCCAGGTCGAGCAGCGCGTTGTGCGCGCCCTTTGTCGCCCGGATCAACTCGTCCAGCTTGAGCTGAATGGCCAGGGTGTCGCGGTTTTGGGTGTTCTGGATCAAAAAAACCATCAAAAACGTGATGATGGTGGTGCCGGTGTTGATGACCAGCTGCCAAGTGTCACTGAAGCCAAACAACGGGCCGGTAGCCAGCCAGATCAGGATGGTGGCGACGGCCAGCGTGAACACCGGCGGGCGGCCGCACAGCTTGGCGGTGGTTTTGGCAAAACGGGCGTAGTAGGTGCTGGCTTGCATGGCAGGCTCCGGTGGGTGGGTGTGCGTTCAGGCCAGCAGCTTATTCAGCTCGCCGCTGGCAATCAACCGGGCCAGATCATCAGCGCCGCCCACCAGCGTGCCTTTGACAAACACCATGGGAAACGTGGGCCAACCGGCCCACATCTTCAAGGCATTGCGCTCGCGCCAGCGGCTCATGTAGCTGCCAAAGTCCAGGTCGTGGTGGGCAATGCCGGCGGCGTCCAGCGCTTTGCGGGCCTGCTTGGGAAATGGGTTGAGTGCCATGCCCACCACCACCACCGGGTGGGCTGCCACCGCCGCCTGCACCTGGCGCACGATGTCTTGCTGGTGGCTGGCGATGCGCTGGCGGATGGCGGGGTGAATGTGCTGCTCAGAAAGAATGGGGCGGGGCATGGTGACTTCTGTTTTGGGTTTGGGGGTTGAGGGTTGGGCTTGCCTGCATACTGCCACGCCATGCTGACCCCTGCCACCCCGCCCACCCGCCGCCAACTGCTGGCGGCATCCGCGCTGGCGCTAGCTGGCTGCAAACCGGCGCATGAGATCACGGGCGGTTTCAACGGCATCTCCCACGAACGCGGTCACCTGCTAAGAAGCGCCGCTCTGCCCAACCGGGTCTTGCCCGTCGCCCGGCGCACCCAGGTGCTGATTGCTGGCGGCGGCGTGGCCGGCCTGGCCGCTGCCCGCGCCTTGCGCCAGCGCGGCGTGCAAGACTTTGCGCTGCTGGAATTGGAAGACAACGCGGGCGGCAACAGCCGGGGCACGCAGGTCGGCGGCATCACCTGCCCGCTGGGCGCGCACTACCTGCCGGTGCCCAGCGACGACGCGCCCGAGGTGCAAAACCTGCTGGAAGAATTGGGGCTGCGACAGCGCGTGGCGGGCCGCTGGCTGTACGACGAGCGCCACCTGTGCCACAGCCCGCAAGAGCGCCTGCATTTCAACGGCCACTGGCAAAACGGCCTGCTGCCGGTCGAGGGCGTGGGGCCCGACACCCTGGCGCAATACCGCCGCTTTGCCCAGGCCATTGAGGCTCTGCAACAGCAGGCCAAATTTGCCATTCCCATGCTCGGCAGGCCTTTTGTGCAAGCCCATCTAGCGCTGGATGCTATTTCTTTCGTAGCATGGCTGGACGCACACAACCTGACCGACCCCCACCTGCGCTGGTACCTCAACTACGCTTGTCGCGACGACTACGGTGCTGGCATTGCCACCGTGTCGGCCTGGGCCGGGGTGCACTACTTTGCCAGCCGCCACGGTTTTGCCGCGCCCGAGCCAAGCGCTGGCAAACACGCGCCCGCCTCAGTTGACGACGGCCCGACCAGCGGCATCCTCACCTGGCCGCAAGGCAACGGCTGGCTCACCCAGCAACTGGCCGCGCCGCTGGGCGACCGCCTGAAAACCGGCCGCGTGGTCACCCGCATTGCCCAGACCAAGCACGGTGTGGAGGTCGACGCGCTGGACGTGGCCACTGGCACCCCCGAACGCTGGCAAGCCGCCCACTGCATCGTGGCCCTGCCCCTGTTCATTGCGGCCCGCGTGGTGCAAAACCCGCCCACGGTGCTGCGCCAGGCGGCAGCCGCTGTGCGTTACGCCCCCTGGCTGGTGGCCAACCTGCACATCCGCGAGCCGCTGATCGACCGCCCCGGTGCTGCCCCCGCCTGGGACAACGTGGTCTACGGCTCCACCAGCCTGGGCTATGTAAACGCCCGCCATCAGGCCCTGAGCCTGTCCACCGGTGCCCACATCGGCCCCACTGTGCTCACCCTGTACCGCGCGTTGGGCGATCTGCCCGATGGGCGAACCCAATTGATGCAACGCAGCTGGCAAAGCTGGCGCGACGAACTGCTGGCCGAGCTGAGTGACCCACAAACCGGTGCCCACCCCGACCTGCCCGGCAAAACCACCCAGATCGCCCTCACCCGCTACGGCCACGCCATGGCCATTCCCACACCCGGATTTTTAAGCCAAATCGGCCACCAGCCCATGCAGAATCTGCTCAAGCAGCTATTAAATCAGGAGCGATTGAGCTTCGCCCACAGCGATTGGGCGGGTTACTCGGTGTTTGAGGAGGCGTTCAGCCTGGGGCATGCGGCGGGTCGGTTGGCGTAACCGCAACTCAGGGCGCGGCGGGCACCACAGCCCGGCCTTCCTTGCGCCATTCCAGCAAACCGCCGGTGACGTTGTAAACCGTTTTGTAGCCTTGTTGCGACAGGAATTGGGTGGCGGCGCGGGTACGGTTACCGCTGCGGCAAATGAGCACCACCGGTTGGTCGGGTTGCGCAACGGCTTTGACTTTCGCCAGCCACGCAGGCGGGTCGGCGCGGCCTTTTTCATCAAAAAAAGTCAAAAGCTTGCTGCCGGACACCACGCCGGTTTCCTTCCACTCCGGCTCGGTGCGAATGTCAATCACCGTGACCCCGCTGGCGGCCAGCCGGGCCAGCTCAGCGCTGTCGATGTTGATGACCTGGGCCTGCGCGCACAGGGCGACCATGAAGAGCACGGCAGATAGAAGTTGCTTGATCATGGATGTACCGTTTTGCTATGAATAGAGTAGCTGATTGAGCAGATTTTATATGGGCTGTCGGCTGTTTTACCTTGAATCAAGCCGCTACACGGGTTTGCCTGGTTTTTTCACCGCGCGCTCGGTTTTTTCCGCCGACTCGCGCAGCGCCGCATCGATCAGCGCATTGGCCATCCACAGCGCCGTGCGCTCCACCTCGCGGTCGGGCAGGCCCCAAATGTCTTTCAAAATCATGTAGGGCTCAATGCCGTAGACGACCGACAGGGCGTGGTGCAAGCGGGTGCGCATCGTTGGGGTGAGTTGGGGGGCCAGCGGCGCGATCGCGTGTTCCAGGATGCGCACGCGGTGGCCGCGGCGGTAGGGCTCTTCTTCCAGCAAACCGGCGCGCTCCAGCGCCCATTGCTCCAGCGCCAGCTGGGCGGCGGCGCGCAGTTGCGGCTCGAATTCCTTGAAGCGCGGAAAAGTTTGCAGGAACAACTCCTGCACCCGCTGGCGGCCATCGGGCGTGTCGGAGGCCAGGGTGCGAACGGGGCCCAGCGAGCTGTCAATCACGGCGGTAATCAGCGCGCTGCGACTGGGGAAGTAACGGTACGCCGTGGCGCGCGAGACCTTGGAGCGCACCGCCACTTCAGGCACCGAGGGAATATGGCCGGCGTCGCGAATGATGTCCATTGCCGTGCTCAGCAGCAGGTTAAAGGTCGCCGCTTTCACCCCACGCTCGGGGGCAGCGGGTGGTTCACTTAACTTGTATCTCAGCTTTGCCATGGTTGGTACTGCGACCCGTAAATACCGGAACATGAAAGCGCGCTTTCGCCCCCATGCTGTCGTTGCAAAGCCTCGCCATAGCCACCGCTATGGCTGCGTTTTACGCCTAAGCCTGAGCGCGAAATCATCACTGTCATTTGTTCCTCTATTTACGGGTCGCAGCACCAGACACGGTAAATCAGGGTTTGTCCGGTGTAAACAGGCGCTAACCCGCCTTGCGTGCGTCGGGTCGCGCCAGCAAAATACGCGAATCCATTTTTGAGACACAAGTCTCAAAATTATGTAAATCAAACGCTTGTGCGGCGCAGCTGGACACCCGGTCAGCCACACCAAACGAAAGACAAATCGCATGCGATTGGCCAGTTGGACTTGGGGCGGACGCGACCACGTGGGCACGGTGTCGCCCTGCGGCAAAGAGGTCACGCCGCTGGCGGTGACCGACGCTGCGGCGGGTGTGCTGCCCTTGATTGCTGCGCTGGCGCAGGGCCACAGCCTGCCCGCCGCTTCCGGCGCGCGTTTGCCGGTCAATGCCGTCACGCTGCGCGCGCCGCTGCCCCGTCCGCTGCGTAGCCTGTTTTGCGTGGGCCGCAACTACCGCGCGCATGCTGCCGAGCTGGCCACCACGGTGTTTAAAGACAACGTGGCAAACGAAGATGGCTGGCCGATTGTGTTCACCAAACTGGCCGATTGCGTGGTGGGGGCGCACGACGCGGTGCGTCTGCCGGGCGCTGCGGTTTCTACCCAGATTGACTACGAGAGCGAGCTGGCGGTGGTGATTGGCCAGGGCGGC
This sequence comes from Comamonadaceae bacterium, assembly GCA_013297875.1. Lineage (GTDB taxonomy): Bacteria > Pseudomonadota > Gammaproteobacteria > Burkholderiales > Burkholderiaceae_C > JAAFIW01. Next base: position 411,812 of record JAAFIW010000001.1, read on the forward strand.
AAAGACATCAGCAAAGCGCGGGCGATGGACCATGTGTTTGGCTACACGGTGGTTAACGACGTGACGGCGCGCGATGTGCAAATGCGCCACAAACAGTGGGACTTGGGCAAGAGTTTCGACACGTTTTGCCCCATGGGCCCGTGGATTGTGACGGCCGACGAGATGGATGGCCGCCGCACCCGCGTGCGAGGCTGGGTCAACGGCGAGCTGCGCCAGGATGGTCTCACGCAAGACATGATTTTTGACATTCCCACGCTGATTGAAACCTGCTCACGCGGCATCACCCTGCACCCCGGCGATGTGATCGCCACCGGCACGCCCGCGGGTGTGGGCATGGGCATGAGCCCGCCGCAGTGGTTGCGCTCGGGCGATGTGATGCGCATCGAGATCGATGGCATCGGCTCAATTGAAAACCGTTTCATCTGAGGCAGCACCATGGCAATTCAATGGATCGACAAGATGGCGGTTGATGTGCAGGGCGAGGGCGAAGCCGTCGTCATGATTCACGGCTTGGGTGGCTCGATGAATGTCTGGGCACCGTTGATGCCCGCGCTTCAGAGCTACCAAGTGATCCGCATCGATACGCCAGGAGCGGGGCGCTCCAAAAATGCCTACGCCCTGTCAGAAAGCACCACACACAAGGGCCAGCTCACGCCGGATGTGGTGGCGCAGTGTGTGATCGATGTGTGTCGTGCGTTAGGTGTGCAGCAGGCCCATCTGGTGGGGCATTCATTGAGCACGATGGTGTGCCCCTACGTCGCCGTCAAAGCGCCCAAGCTGGTGAAAAGCATGACGCTTTTTGCTTCGCTGTTGCAACCCTCGCAGGGGATGCGCGATGCCATGAGTGGGCGTGCGCCTGCGGTACGCGAAAGGGGCAACTTTGAGGCGGCGATCGCCGTTTCAACTGCGGCGCTCTCCGCTTCCACCAAGGAAACACAGCCTGTCACGGTGGCCTATGTACGCGAAAGCATCATGGGGCAAGACCCTGAGGGGTATGCACGCAACTGCTTGTTGCTTGCGCAAGCCACACCCACAACACTTGAGCAAGTCAAGTGCCCCGTGCTCTTGGTGAGCGGTGATGAAGATGCGGTGACACCGCTTTCAGGAGCGCGTGAGCTCAACGCACGAATACCGCAGGCACGCCTGGAAGTGCTCAATAAATGTGGCCATTGGCCGATCCTGGAGCGCGTGGACGATTGCCGCCGCCTCCTGCGTGATTTTCTTGATCGTCAGCGTTGAAGGAACCAGCCTTGAGCGATGTCTTGTTTACCAATGTGCGGGTGTTTGATGGCGGCGGCGAAGCGCCGTTTACCGGCGAGGTGCTGGTGCAGGGCAACAAAATCAGCCGCGTCAGCAAAACGGGCTTCGGCATGCAGGCTTCGCCGGTGCGTGGTGCGCAGGTGATTGATGGAGCTGGTGCCTTCCTGATGCCCGGCATGATCGAAGCGCACACCCATTTTTCGTGGAACGACCAGCCCAGCCTGGATGCAATCCAGCGCATGCCGCCTGAAGAGCACATCTTGTGGTGCGCCGAGGTGGCCAAGCGCTACCTGGACATGGGCTGGACCAGCTGCGTGGGCGCAGCCGCTGCCAAACCCCGGCTGGATGTGGTGATTCGCAACGCCATCAACGACGGCACCATCATTGGCCCGCGCTACCTGGCGGCCAGCCAGGAAATCACCGTACCGGGCGGCCTGGGCGACACCACCGCACCGCACTTGCCGCAGTCAGAGTTTGCCTTTGGTGCCGTCGTCAGTGGCACCGACGAGATGCGCCGCTGCGTGCGCATGTTCACCAAATACGGCGTGGACTCGATCAAGATCAACCTGTCGGGCGAGTCGATTACCGGCATGCCCAGCGAGATGAGCCAGTTCACTGACGAAGAGGTGGCCGTGTGCGTGCAGGAAGCTAAATCCTGGGGCAAGCGGGTGGCGGCGCATGCGCGTTCCACGCCCTCAATCAAGCGCTGCGTGAAGCTGGGCATCGAGGTGATCTACCACGCCAGTTTTTGCGATGAAGAGGCGCTGGACCTGATGGAGGCGCACAAGCTGGAGCACTTTGTGGCACCAGGCCTGGCCTGGCTGATCAACACGGTGCATAACGCCAGCCAGTACGGCCTGACACCCGATGTGGTCAACAAAATGGGCTACGACCGCGAGCTTGATGCAGCCCTGGGCAGCATGCGCGCCCTGCGCAAACGCGGCGTGCGCATCTTGCCCGGTGGCGACTATGGTTTTGCCTGGACACCGCACGGCACCAACGCCAAAGACCTGGAGTATTTCGTCAAGCAAGTGGGCATGAGCAACATGGAAGCGCTGCTCTCGGCCACCGCCTGGGGCGGGCCCATCATGCGCATGGGCAAGGTGCTGGGTTACATACGCGAGGGCTATCTGGCCGACATCTTGCTGGTTGACGGCGACCCGCTGACCGACATCACCGTGCTGCAAGACAAGGCACGCATTCTGGCGGTGATGAAAGACGGAAAGTTCCACCGCGCGCCGCCGGTGCGCAGCGGCTACGCATCTTCGTATTCAGGCGCTTCAACCAATCGGTGGTCAGCATGAACACTTTGTTTACCAACGTCAAAATTCTGGACGGCACCGGCCAGAACCCCTTCAGCGGCAGCGTGCGGGTGCAGGGCAACCGCATCACCCAGGTCAGCCGCAGCGTGGGCTCGTCGTCGGCGGGCGATGCACAGGTGATTGACGGGGCCGGTGCCACGCTCATGCCAGGCATGGTCGAGGCCCACACCCATTTTTCGTGGAACGACACCGCCACCCTGGCCGGCATTCAGGCCATGCCGCTGGAAGAGCATGTGCTGTGGTGTGCCAAGGTGGCCGCGAGGTACCTGCAGGCCGGATTCACCTCGTGCCTGGGCGCAGCCTGTGCCAAGCCGCGGCTGGATGTGGTGATTCGCAACGCCATCAACAGCGGGCAGATTCCCGGCCCGCGCTACCTGGCGGCATCCCAAGAAATCACGGTGCCGGGTGGCTTGGGCGACGAAACGCTGTCGCACCTGCCGTTCCCCGAATACAGCTTTGGCGTGAACGTCAATGGTGCCGAGGAGATGCGCAAGGTGGTGCGCATGTTCTTGAAGTACGGCGTGGACACCGTCAAGATCAACCTGTCGGGCGATAACTTCACGCCCGACTCGCCGGCTGACACCGCCTGGATGACCGACGCCGAGGTGGCCGCTGCTGTGCAAGAGGTTAATCTGCGCGGCAAACGCATCGTGGTGCACGCCCGCTCGGCCGCCAGCGTGAAGCAGGCGCTGCGCCACGGCATCAACCTGATCTACCACGCCAGCTTCACCGACACCGAAACCCTGGACATGCTGGAAGCAGCAAAAGACCGGGTATTTGTCGCACCGGGCATTGCGGTGTTGTACGCCTTGTTGTACGAGTCAGAGCCCTGGGGCATGACGCACGAAAAAGCCATTGGCATGGGCTTTCAGATCGAGTGGGAGGCCGCGCTGCAATCGCTCAAAGCCATGCACAAACGCGGCGTGCGCGTGCTGCCCGGCGGCGACTATGGCTTTGCGTTCACGCCCCACTGCCAGAACGCCCGTGACCTCGAATTTTTCGTCAAATACCTGGGCTTCACGCCGATGGAAGCGATTCGCAGCACCACGTTGTATGGCGGGCAAATCATGATGAAGGGCCATGAGCTGGGTGCCATCAAAGAAGGTTATCTGGCTGATCTACTGCTGGTCGATGGCGACCCGCTGGCCAACCTGGGGATTTTGCGTGAGCCCAAGCGCCTGCTGGCAGTGATGAAGGACGGCGTGTTTGCGAAAAAGCCCGAGATCGCCTCGCAGCGGCCCTGGGCCAACACGCTGGAGCGCGCCGCGTGAAACGCTTGTCCAGGTCACAGCTGGCGCTTTGGCTGCTGATCGGCGGCCCGATTGCCGCGTTCTCCATCTGGGCGGCGATTGACAACACACGCCTGTACTTTGTCACCCTGCTCAACAGCCTGACCCTGGCCTCGCTGTACTTCATTGTGGCCAGCGGCTTCACCTTGGTGTTTGGCCTGATGCGCAATGTGAACTTGGCGCACGGCTCGCTGTACTTGCTGGGCGGCTATGTGGGCTATGTGGTGATGGCCAAAACCGGGTGGTGGGTGCTGGCACTGGCAGCGGGCTTTCTGGCCTGTGCCATTGCCGGCTTGATCATGCAATTGCTCATCTTGCGGCACATGCAGGGGCAAGAGCTGCGCCAGACCATGGTGACCATTGGTTTGTCCATCGTGGTGGCCGACCTGCTGCTGTGGATATTCACCGGGCAGGTCTACCAGATGGAAGCGCCCGAGTGGCTGCAAGGCCCGATTCGCGGCATTCCGCTGATCAATGCGTACTCGGCCTTTCGCCTCAGTCTGCTGGGGTTTGGCATTGCCATTGGCCTGGGCCTGTGGTGGCTGCTCAGCCGCACCCGCGTGGGCATGATGATTCGCGCCGGGGTTGACGACCGGGGCATGTTGTCGGCCTCGGGCGTGAATGTGAACTTGGTGTTTGCCATCACGTTTGCGCTGGGCGCGGGCCTGGCCGGGTTTGGCGGCGTGATTGGTGCGGTGGAGCTGTCCATGGTGCCGGGCGAAGACACCCGCTTGTTGCTGGTGTCGCTGATTGTGGTCATCGTTGGCGGCATGGGCAGCGTGTTGGGCGCAGCGATTGGCGCGGTGATTTTGGGCCTGGCTGAAACCTATGGCCTGGTGTATGCCCCAACCTACAGCGTGGTGTTCACCTTCGTGATTCTCATTGGCGTGTTGGCCTTCAAGCCGCGCGGCATCATGGGAGGCAAGACATGAGCCGCTTGCAGATGCATGCTTCACATCGTGCGCAGGGGTGTCTAGACGCTATGAATTGCATAGCTGCTTCAGCAATGAATCTCTGGGCTGTTGGCCAGTTTGGCATTAAAACAGCACAAACCACCGGTCGAGGAGTCACCCGATGAGCGCAGCGCATTGGCGGCGGGCCATGAAGACCGGCACGGTGCCTGCCGCCGTGCCGACGTGGGTGCCCGGGGCGTCGCAGCTGCAGCCCAACACGCCACAGCCCCACGCGTTGAAGCGGCTGTGGCGCGGCATTCAAGCCTGGCAGCTGGTCACGCTGATCGTGCTGCTGGCCGTACCCTTTGTGGCCACGCCCTTTCTCACATTTCAGGTGGCCTCGCAAGCGCTCATCCTCGGCTTGATTGCACTGTCACTGGCATTCCTGGCTGGTTACGGCGGCATGGTCTCGCTGGCTCAAATGACGGTGGCAGGCATCGCGGGCTATGCGGTGGCGGTCTTGGGCACAAGCAGCTATGCCGAGATCAGCCTGGGCTGGCGCTGGTATGTGGCCGTGCCGGCCGCCATCACGATCGCCGTGCTGTGCTCCGCAGGCATTGGCTGGCTGTCGGTGCGCACCGAGGGTATCTACACCATCATGATCACGCTGGCCATCGGCGTGGCGTTCTATTACCTGGTGCTACAAAACTACAGCGTGTTCAATGGCTTTCAGGGCCTGCGTGAAATCAAACCACCGGTACTGTGGGGCGTGAACATGCGCGACCCGTTGCCCTACTATTTTCTGTGCCTGTTCTGGGCTGTGGCGGGCTACGGGTTCATCAGCTACCTGGTGCGAGCGCCGTTTGGCATTGCGCTGCAGGGCATCCGCGACAACCCCCGGCGCATGGCATCGCTGGGCTTTAACGTGGTGGCCCATCGGGTGGCCGCCTACGCCGTGGCGGGCTTGCTGGCGGCCGTGGGCGGCGTGCTGCTGGCTTGGTACAACACGCTGATGAGCCCCGGGTCGGTGGGCACTGGCTGGATGATCAACATCCTGGTGATTGCCGTGCTGGGTGGCGTAAAGAACCCGCTGGGCGCTTTTCTGGGTGCGCTGATTTTTGTGTTGCTGCAAACCTTTGCCATCGACATCATCAACCGCGAGCGCTTCAACCTGGTTATTGGCAGCGTGTTTCTGGCCATTGTGCTGTTTTCCCCCGACGGTTTGCTGGGGCTGTGGGAGAAGCTAAAAGCTCGCCTGCGGTCGCGTAAACCACTTACTTCCCACTACAGGAGACAACCGTGAACGCAACGAAGAGACTACTGGTACGCACCGCGCTGGGCATGGCCGCAGCAACCGCCCTCTGGGGTTCCGCATGGGCACAACAAGGGCCTGTGAAGATAGGCTTGCTTGCCACCCTGGAGGGGCCGTTTGCCGCAGGCGGCGCCGACGGCATGCGGGGCGCCGAACTGGCTGTCAAGGCGCGTGGCGGCATGGTGGCTGGGCGCAAGATTGAGGTCATCAAAGCCAGCTCGAACGCCACACCCGATGTGGCCGTGAATGCCACGCGCAAGCTGGTAGAGCAAGACAAGGTCGACATCATGGTTGGCCCCCTGTCGGGCGGCGAGGGCATTGCAGTGAAGGACTATTCCAAGTCCCAACCCAACATCACCTTTATCAACGGCTCTTCTGGCGCGCAGGCTGCCACCCTGGTCAGCCCCAGCACTAACTTCTTTCGCTTCAACACCGAGGGCGCGCAGTGGATGGTGGGCTTGGGCAAAGCTGCCATGGACAAGGGCTACAAGCGCGTGATGGTGATTGCCGAGGACTACGGCTTCCCGTACTCGCAGGTGCAGGGCTTCATGTCCGAGTACTGCCGCCTGGGCGGCAAAGTAACGGAGAAAGCCTGGGTGCCACTGGGTGGCAAAGACTACTCGTCGGTGATTGCCAAGATCCCCAAAGATGTGGATGCACTGCTGGTAGTCCTGGGCGGCGCGGATGCGGTGAACTTTCTGACGCAGTATGAAAACGCCGGTGGCGACAAACCCATGATGGGTGGGTCGATTACCGTGAGCCAGGACGTGCTGAACTACAAAGGCAAGCGCCGTGAGTCCCTGATCGGCACCATGTCTGCGGGCCCCATTGCCGACTCATTTGACGGAGCCGAGTGGAGAGCTTTTGTAGCCGACTACCGCGCCACCTACCCCGTGTCTGCCGGTGGCTTTCCAAGCCCCAGCCTGTTTGCCTATGTCTACTACCAGAACATGAAAGCCGCGCTGGACGGGTTGGATGCTGTCAAGGGCGACTTGTCGGGCGGCCAGGCCAAGTACCGCGAGGCTCTGTCCAAAATGGTGCTGAAGACACCGACTGGCGATGTGCGCCTGGACAACAACCGCCAGGCCATTGGCACCACCTTTGTGACCGAGGTGGTCAAAGACGCCCAAGGCAACTTGTTCAACAAGGTGCTGCGCAAGGTAGACAACATTGATCAGACGCTGGGCATGAGCGCGGCGGACTTCAAGATTGGCACGCGCGACGTGCCAAGCTGCCCCTAACTTGTCTTGACGGATCGCTGAGCCCATGGCTACTGTGACTCAACTGCGCCCTGCATCGGTTGCAACGACCGGTGCGAAGCCGCACGCGTCAAACGAGGCCCTGGTGCTCAGCAACGTGACCCGCGCCTTTGGTGCTTTGCGCGCGGTTGACGATGTGTCGCTTTCAGTAGCGGCAGGACAAAAATACGCCATCCTCGGTTCCAACGGCGCGGGCAAAACCACGCTGTTCAACGCCATCACCGGCGACTTTCCGCCCACCTCCGGGCGGATCCAGTTTTTTGGCGAAGACATCACGGAACTGCCTCCGCATGAGCGCATCCGCAAGGGGCTGCGACGCACCTACCAGTCTTCGCTGTTGTTTCGCGACCTGTCGGTGCGCGACAACCTGTTTCTGGCAGTGCGCGGCGTGTCCAATGGTCGCTTCAGTTTTTTGCAAGCCCGCGCCAGCCACGCTTCCACGCTGGCCACACACGATTTGCTGGAGCGTGCGCGCTTGACCCATGTGGCCGACGAGCTGGTGGCCAACCTGGCCTACGGGCAGCTGCGTCAGCTCGAAATTGGCATTGCGCTGGCCGGTGCGCCGCGCCTGATTCTGTTTGACGAGCCGGCCGCCGGCCTGTCACCCGCCGAGCGGCGCGAGTTGGTGGCGCTGCTAACCGCGCTGCCCGCGCATATGAGTTTTGTATTGATCGAGCACGATCTGGACATTGCCTTGCGCGTGGTGGAGTACGTCACGGTGATGCACAACGGGCGCGTGCTCAAGTCGGGCACGCCAAACGACATTGAAAATGATGCGCAGGTGCAAGCCATCTACATGGGAGGCAAGCACTGATGGCCTGGTTTGGCAAAAAAGACAGCTCAGTGGCACGCGGCCCGGTGTTGGTGGTCGAAGGCCTGAGCGTCTACTACGGTCGCGCCCATGCGCTGCAAAGCGTCAGCCTGCGTATTGACGTGGGCACCGACACCGGGGTGCTGGGCATTGTGGGCCGCAACGGCATGGGCAAAACCACGCTGTGCAACGCCATCACCGGCCTGGTGCCTGCCACGGGCAGCGTGCGGCTGCTTGGCGAAGAAATTTTGGGCTTGCCGCCCAACGAAATCACAAAGCGCGGCATTGCCTATGTGCCGCAGGGTCGACGCGTGTGGCCATCACTCACGGTGGACGAAACCCTGAGATTGGTCGCGCCGCAACGCCGCGATGTCGAGCGGGTCTACACCATGTTCCCCCGGTTGGCAGAGCGCAAAAGCAACGGCGGCGCGCAGCTGTCGGGTGGCGAGCAACAAATGCTGGCCATCGGCCGGGCCTTGTTGCTGCAACCCAAATTGCTGGTGATGGACGAGCCCACCGAGGGCCTGGCCCCGGTGATCGTGGAGCAGGTGGCGCAAGCCCTGCGTGACCTGGCGCAGCAAGGCGATATTGCGGTGCTGCTGATCGAGCAAAACCTGGGCGTGGCACTGTCGGTGTCCAGCCGCATTGGCGTGATGGTCAATGGCCGCATTGCGCATGAAATGGCCACCTCGCAACTGGCGGGTGACAAAGAACTGCAAGAGCGCCTGCTGGGTTTGCGCTCGGGTGGGCACGATGAGGCCGACGAAGAGCCTGCCGATTCGCCGCCCGCTGCGAACCAGCCCACACAAATGCTCACCGTGCGCCGTGCGCATGGCGACGGCGCACCCTCACTGGACAACCGCGCACCGCAAACGGTGCGTGGGCTGAACCGGTGGAACGCCGCATCGAGCACAGGTACCGGTGCGGGCGAGTGGCTTGATGTGCCGCGCACCGGCATGGCTGGCTCGCCAGCGCCGTCATCAAGCCCCGCACCCGCTTCGATGTTTCCCGCCTCAGCGCAGATTTTTGATTTCCCGGTTGCCTCCACCAGCACCCGCGCCGCTTATGTGGTGGGTACCTTTGACACCAAGGCACGCGAGTTGTTTTTCATACGCCAGTGCCTGGAAAAGCTGGGGCTGCGGGTGGTCACCGTTGATCTGTCCACCTCGGGCAAAGCCTCACCCGCCAGCGTGCACCCGCGCGAGGTGGCCCGCTACCACCCGGGCGGCGACAGTGCCGTGTTCACTGGCGACCGGGGCAGCGCCGTCACCGGCATGGCCACCGCTTTTGCCCACTTCTTGGGCACCCGGCGCGACTTGGGCGGCATCATCTCGGCCGGTGGTTCGGGCGGTACCTCGTTGGCCACGCCGGGCATGCGGGCGCTGGCGGTGGGTGTGCCCAAGGTGATGGTCTCCACCATGGCCAGCGGCGACACGCGGCCCTATGTGGGGCCCAGCGATATTTGCATGATGTATTCGGTCACCGATGTGCAGGGCATCAACCGCATCAGCGAAAAAGTACTGGCCAATGCCGCCCACGCGCTGGCCGGCATGGTGGCCCACCCGCCGGTGGAATCGGCGATTACCAAACCGGCTTTGGGCTTGACCATGTTTGGCGTGACCACGCCGTGCGTGCAGGCCGTGGCCAAACAGCTGGAAGCCGACTACGACTGCCTGGTGTTTCACGCCACCGGCGTGGGCGGCCAGAGCATGGAAAAGCTGGTGGCTTCCAAATTGCTGGCCGGCGTGCTGGACATCAGCACCACCGAGGTGGCCGATGAGATTGGCGGCGGCGTGTTGTCTGCCGGGCCGCACCGCATGGATGTATTTGCCCAGCTGGCGGTGCCGTATGTCGGCTCGTGCGGCGCGCTGGACATGGTGAATTTTGGTGCCTGGGACAGCGTGCCCGAGCGCTACAAGGGACGCACCCTGTACCGCCACAACCCCACGGTGACGCTGATGCGAACCACGGTCGATGAGTGCCAGAAGATTGGCGAGTTCATTGCCAAAAAGCTCAACGCCATGCAAGGCCCGGTGCGGTTTTTGATTCCCGAAGGCGGCGTGTCAGCCATCGACAAACCCGGCCAGCCGTTTCACAGCGAGCCTGCTAACCGCATGCTGTTTTCCACCATCGAACAGCACTTTCGCCCCAGTAGCCAGCGCCGCTTGCTGCGTGTGCCGCACCACATCAACGACGAGGCCTTTGCCCGCGCGCTGGTGGCGGCGTGGCATGAAATTGCCCCCCCACACACAAAAGCCAAGGAGAAACTGTTTTGACCCGTATTGCGAGATCTGCGCTGCTGGCGCGCTTCAAAGAAAAAATAGCTGCTGGAAAGCCCTTGGTGGGCGGCGGCGCAGGCACCGGTTTGTCGGCCAAATGCGAAGAGGCTGGTGGCATTGACCTGATCGTCATCTACAACTCGGGCCGCTACCGCATGGCTGGGCGCGGCTCGCTGGCGGGCCTGCTGGCTTATGGCAATGCCAATGAAATTGTGTGCGAGATGGCACTGGAGGTGCTGCCAGTGGTCAAACACACGCCCGTATTGGCCGGGGTGAACGGTACCGACCCCTTCATGATTCCCGACCAGTTTCTAAAGCGCTTGATCGACCTGGGTTTCTCGGGCGTTCAGAACTTTCCCACCGTGGGTTTGATTGACGGCACCTTTCGCGCCAACCTGGAAGAAACCGGCATGGGCTACAGCCTGGAAGTGGACTTGATCGCACGCGCCCACGCGATGGACTTGCTCACCACCCCTTACGTCTTCAGCGAGGCGAATGCCGCCGACATGGCCAAAGCCGGTGCCGACATCGTGGTCTGCCACATGGGCCTGACCACCGGTGGTGCCATTGGTGCCAGCACCGCCTTGAAGCTGGCCGATTGCGTGGCCCCAATCAATGCCTGGGCAGCGGCGGCCAAAGCGGTGAACCCGCAGGTGATTGTGCTGTGCCATGGTGGGCCGATTGCCACACCAGAAGACGCGCAATACATCTTGCAGCGTTGCCCCGATTGCCACGGTTTTTACGGTGCCAGCTCCATGGAGCGCCTACCCACTGAGGTGGCGCTCACCGAGACCACCCGACGTTTCATGCAGATCACCCGATAGGAGACAAAAATGACCGGCGCTCAATTTGGCAGTTTCTTTCTTGGCTTGCTGGTGCTGGCCATTGTGGTGGGCATTGCCGTCTGGCTGATGCACTGGCTGTATTTGCGCAGCTCCAAGGAGCGGGCATTTGTGCGCACCGGCCTGGGCGGGCAAAAGGTGGTGCTGGATGGTGGCGCGTTTGTGCTGCCCATCGTGCATGAGGTGATTCCGGTGAACATGAACACCTTGCGGCTGGAGGTGAGCCGGGGGCGCGACAAGGCGCTGATCACCAAAGACCGCATGCGGGTCGATGTGATTGCCGAGTTTTATGTGCGGGTGGCGGCGCAACCTGCTGCGGTGGCCGCAGCCGCGCAAACCCTGGGCTTGCGCACCATGGAGCCTGCGCAACTGCGCGAGTTGGTCGAAGGCAAGTTCATTGATGCATTGCGCACCACCGCCGCTGAGATGACCATGGAAGAGCTGCACGAAAAGCGCGGCATTTATGTCAGGCGCGTGCGTGAAGCCGTGGCTGAAGACTTGACCAAAAACGGCCTGGAGCTGGAGGGCGCATCGCTGACCCAGCTGGACCAGACCAGCATGGAATTTTTCAACCCCAGCAATGCCTTTGACGCCGAGGGTTTAACGCGCCTGACCGAGCAGATCGAGCACCGCAAAAAGCAGCGCAACGATGTGGAACAAGACACGCTGATCGCCATTCGCAACAAAAACCTGGAAGCCGAAAAGCTCTCGCTGGACATTGACCGCGAGAGCGAATACGCCCGCCTGAGCCAGCAGCAAGAGGTGGAGGTGGCCCGGGCCCGCCAGCGCGCCGAGGTGTCTACCGAGCGCGCCCAGCGCGAGCAGGCATCGGAAGGTGCGCAGATTGCGGCCAAGCAGGCGATTGACGGTGCCCGCATCCGCTCGGAGCAGACGATTGAGCAAGAGCGCATCGGCAAAGAGCGGGCGATTCAAAGCGCCGAGATCGAGCGGCGCATGGCCCTCGAATTGGCCGAGCAGCAGCGTGCGATTGCGATTGCCCGCGAAAGCAAAGCCCAAAGCGAAGCCCAGGCCGAAGCAGAAATCGCCCGTGCGCTGGCGGTGAGCGCAGAAGAAAAAGTCTTTACGGCCCGCGAAGTGGAAATGGCCGAGCGCAAGAAAGCCATCGACCTGATTGGTGCCGCGCAAGTCGCGCAGCGCGAGGCACTGCGCTTGACGTCTTCCGCCCAAGCCGAGAAAGAAGCCAGTGCCGACCGGGGCGCTGCGATCCGTGCGCAAGCCGAAGCCGATGCCGATGCCAACCGCATCGAGTCGATGGCGATGCGGGTACGCGCCGAAACGGAAGCCGACGGCCTGCGCCTGATGAACGAGGCGCACAACATGCTCACGCCCGAGGCCCGCATGTCGGCCCTGCGCCTGCGCCTGGTGGACAAAGCCGAAGGCATCATCCGCGAATCAGTGCGGCCGCTGGAGCGGATTGAAGGCATCAAGATCATGCACGTTGATGGCCTGGGCGGCGGCCACAGCAGCATGAATGGCGACGGCAGTGGCGGTGGTGGAAACTTTGCTGATGGCGTGGTGAACTCGGCGCTGCGTTTCCGGGCGCAGGCACCTTTGGTTGATCAACTGCTCAAGGAAATCGGCATTGATGGGGGCGGGGGCGACTTGCAGCGCATGGTCGCCAGCGTCAGCGGTGCGCAGGCGGCCCTGCCGCCAGGGCCGACCAAGGAATAAGGCATGGTGAACATCTATGTCTCCAGCGTGATTGAGTCCAGCGCGGCCAGCGTGTGGGCACGCATTCGCGACTTCAATGGCCTGCCGCAATGGCACCCTTTGATTGCCGACAGCCGCATTGAAAACGGCCAGGCCAGCGACCGCGTAGGTTGCATACGCCACTTTCACACCAAAGACGGCGGCATGATCCGCGAGCAGTTGCTGGCCTTGAGTGACTACGACTTCAGTTGCGTCTACAGCATTCTGGAAAGCCCGATGGGCGTGAGCAACTACGTCGCCACGATTAAGCTCACGCCGATCACCGACGGTGACCGCTGCTTTGCCGAGTGGAGCGCGGAATTCAACTGCGCACCGGGGCGTGAGCGAGAGCTGACGGATTCGATTGGACAAGGCGTTTTTCAAACCGGCTTTGACGCGCTGAAGCAGCGGTCTGCGCGTTAAAGCTGCACACCAACAGACCGCTCATGATGGAGACAACATGACAAGCCTGATAGCCAAGACCTTTGTAGCACTGAGCTTCGCCGCAGCCGCCACGCTCGCTGTGGCAGCCGAGCCCATGAAGCAGCCGCCGCTGAAAAAACAGCCCACGGTTCAAAAAGTGATTGACGAGCACCTGGACGCGCTGAACAAGTGCGACTGGAACCGGCTGATGGCGCAGTACCCGCCAGACGTGGAAATTCACCTGCCGGATGGCGCGGTGGTCAAGGGCCAGAAAAAAGTGGGCGAGTTGTTCGCCGGCTTTTGCAAGCCACGGCCTGACGGCTTGAAAGGCCTGAAGTTCACCACCGAAAGCTCGTTCAAAGTTGGCAACACGCTGAACGTGATGTGGCGCGCCGAGGCTGATTTTCTGGCTGAGCCCTACAAAGGCTCCGACGCCTACGTCACACGCAACGGCCTGATGGCGGCGCAGGTCACCACCTTTGACGGCTCCAAGCTGAAGTTCAAGAAGTAACTGCATTCAAGGCGTTTCGCTTGCTGCAAAAGGTCACCCGCTCCACCGTCATCGATGCGCCGATTGAGCGCGTCTGGGCGGTGTTGCGCGACTTCAACAGCCACGATCAGTGGCACGACGTGGTGCAGGCCAGCCACATCGAGGGCAGCGAGCGCAGCGACCAGGTGGGCTGCATTCGCAACTTCACGCTGAAGGATGGCAACCACATCCGAGAGCAGTTGCTCACGCTGTCAGACACCACCTACACCAGCACCTACTGCATCGTGCAGGCCACCGTGCCCTTGCAGCGCTATGTGGCCTCGCTCAAGCTCAAGCCGGTTACGGACGGAAAACGCACTTTCTGGCATTGGGAGTCGACCTTTGACACGCCGCCTGGTCAGGAGGAGACGTTGCGCGACATGGTGGCCCAAGGCGTGTATGAGGCGGGCTTTGAAAACCTGCGCCGCTACCTGCGCCAGGGTGGTGATCTCCGGAGCCAAGGCCAGGTGGAGCTGCCAACCGGTGTTGCCATTGCATCGCGTGGCATGGCGGTGCGGCGCTATGGCGATGCCGACACGATCCGCGCCGTTGACACGCAGGTTGCAGCCCCGGGGCCGGGCCAGGTGCGCATTGCCCAGCGTGCCATCGGCGTGAACTACATCGACGTCTACCTGCGCCGGGGCTGGATTCCGCAGATGTTGCCGGTGTCTGACCGCGAGCCCGGCGTGCTGGGCATGGAAGCGGCTGGCACGGTGATCGACGTCGGCCCACAGGTCACCGGTTTTCTGCCGGGCGACCGGGTGGCCTACATCGGCCCGCAGCCGGGTGCCTACAGCACGGTGCGCCGCGTGCCCGCGGACTGGGTGGTGCGGCTGCCGGTGCAGATTGAAATCGAGACCGCTGCCGCCTTGCTGCTCAAAGGCGTCACCGCTGACTATTTGTTGCGGGATCTGGGCCGGGTTGGCCCCGGCACCCGCCTGCTGGTGCACGCAGCTGCCGGTGGCGTGGGCCTGCTGGTGTGCAGCTGGGCCAAGCGCCTGGGCGCGCAGGTGATCGGCACCGTGTCCAGCGACGAAAAAGCCCGCGTGGCCCGCGCCTTTGGCTGTGAGCAGGTCATCGTGACCCGTAACTACCAGTTTGCCGACGCGGTACAGCAAGCCTGCGGCGGTGCCGACGTGGTGATCGACGGCCTGGGCGAAACCGCGCGCGACGAAAACCTGGCCGCGCTGGCCCGCCGTGGCCACTGGATCAGCCTGGGCCAGGCCACGGGAGCGCTGAACATGCCCGCCGATGCATTGATTGCCAAATCGCTCACGTTTTCGCGGCCCGTGGTGTTTGATTACGTGAACACGCCGGCCCTGATGGCCCAACGCGCACAACGGGTGTGGGACGCGCTGGACAGCGGTGCGTTGAAAATGCCACCGATTGAGCGCTACAGCCTGGAAGCCGCCCCCCAAGCCCATGCGCGGCTGGAATCACGCGGCAGCAGCGGCCCCTTGATCTTGACGTGTTGAAGCACATCACAAAAGGAGATACACATGATTGTTGGCATGAACCACTTCACCGCCATCGCGGGCGACAAGCAGGCCACGCTGGACTTTTACGTAGGCCTGCTGGGCCTGCAGGTGGGCTACCGGCCCGAGCTGGGTTTTGACGGTGCCTGGCTGTATGCCGATGTCGGCGGGCGCCAGCAAGCCGTGCTGCACCTGTACTTTGACCGCGCCGTGCCCACGCCACCGGCTGGTGTGATCGACCACATGGCTTTCACGGCCACCGGGCTGAAGGCCGTCAAAACCCGGTTTGATGCGGCTGGCATGACCTACGACCTGCGCCAGCTAGCCGGTGGCGGCATCTGGCAACTGTTTTGCCACGACCCGAATGGGGCCAAGGTGGAGCTGGATTTTGATGCGTCGGAGACGCTTTGACTGCTATGCTTTGAATAGCTGCTTGAGCGCTCTGGGCTTGCGCAAACGGCCAAAAAGCATCTAAAACCTTGTCCTGGCCTGTGCCTCAGGGCTTGTGCGCATCCATCCGGCTGGCGGCATCGTCAGGCTTGCCGGGCACGGCGGGGGGTCGCGCACTCACTGGCAGTTGCACGAGTTGGCTGCTGCGCTGGCCTGTGGCGTCTTGCAGTTGCAGGGTTACCGGCACGGTGCTGCCCACCGTGAGCGGTGCCTTCAAGTCCAGCAGCATCACGTGGTAGCCACCGGGTTTGAGCTGCACGGGTTTGCCAGCGGGCAAGTCCAGATGAGGGATGGCGCGCATTTTCATCACATCGCCGTCCATCTTCATTTCATGCACCTCGGCCACGCCCGCCACGGGCGATGACACGCCGGTGAGCTTGAGCGGCTGGCTGGCCGTCAGCGTCATGAACGCACCAGTGCCCATCTGGCCCGGCACGCTGGTGCGGGCCCAGGCGGCTTCTACTTTCACTGTGGTCGGTTGGGCCTGGGCTGTACAAACCGAGGCCAGAAAGGCGGAAAGGGCAAAGAATTTAAGTCGGTGGCTCATGGTTTCTCCAAGTGAAATGGGTCATTCGTCATCAATGGTGATTGTGGCCAGCACCCGCTGCCGCCGGTTGCACGGTGAGCAAAGCCGCCGGGCTTTTCAGGTCTTTCAGGGATTGGCCGACAGCGGGAATCTGCGTCCAGTCGTTTCGGCCCGCCTCGCAGACTTGCTCCACCGGCCAGTACAGCGCGCCGGTCTGATCGGGCAGCCGGGCCGCCAATGTGAACTCGTCGTAGTGCGCATGGGCCAGCATGTCGGCGGGGGTTTTGGCGGTCCAGCTGATGCGCTGGGGTGCCATCTCCAACGACCAACCGGCCTTGGGCATGGGTTTGACGGCCGTCAGGCCTGGCGGAATCAACACCGCGAGTTGCCGCGTGGGCGAACCGGCGCAGCCATGGCCGACTTTGAAGACGGCTTTGTAGATGCTAGCGGCCGGTGCGGCCTGCTCTTGCAGCACCACATGGGCGTTTGCCGAGCCAAAAGTGACTAACGTGCAGACCAGTAAAGCACGAGCAGCTATGAATTCAGGAGTAAATCGGTTCATGATGGGGATGTCAAAAAAAAGGGTTCAGCTCGGCCCACGCACGAGAAAAAGCGTGGGCACTTCAGATAGACGAAGGGCTCGCCCAGGGTGTGGCCCAAGTTGCAGCCAGGCATTGCCTGCGCATGAAAAACTGGCTGACTTGACGCCAAACAGGCCGTCAGCCCATGTAAAACCTGCTCAAGCAGCTATAAATTAAGTAGCACTAGATCTAAGGCGGCCCGCGTGCAGGCAAGGGCGCTGCGGTGAGCAGCGTGATGTGGGCAGAGAAAAAAGCCGCGAGCGCAAGGGCCAGCGGCCGGGGTGGCGCGAGAGGCAGCGCGTCGGCGGATGGCGGCGCGCCGCCGTGGGTACTGGCGCACAGCGGGCAGTCCAGGCCGTGGCGGGTCACTTGTGCCGTGCCGTCGTCGGCCAGCGCAATCAGCTTCATCGCGCCACTGCCTGAGCAGATCAGCTGGATGGCCTGTGGATTGACCAGGGGTGACGCAACGGCTACCCCCAGCGACAGCGCAAAACACAGCAGCACCCACCGGGCCATGCGGCGGGCCCAGGCGTTGGGCGTGTGAGGGGTGACCAGGGTTTGCACGGGCGAAATTATCGCGCGGCACGCTGTTGCGCCGCCCCGATCCCCGTTATTCTTCTAGTCCTCTAGATGACTACAGCATGAACACCTTGCCCACTCTGCATCTGGTGCCCCGTACCGCCGGGCAAAGCCGCTACCTGGGGCTGGCCACGGCGTTGCGTGACCGCATTCAGGCGGGCGAGTGGCCGCCGGGCTCGGCGCTGCCGGCTGAGCAAACCCTGGCGGCTGAGCACCAGGTGGCCCTGGGCACCCTGCGCCAGGCGCTGGCGCTGCTGGCGCAGCAGGGTTTGATTGAGCGGGTGCATGGGCGGGGCACCTTTGTGCGGCAGGTTTTGTCCACCGCGCCCATGTTCCGGTTTTTCCGGTTTGGCCAGGGCACGGGCCAGGTGCCGCAGTCGAACATCCTTGCGCGCGACGTGCTGCGCGCACCGGCCGATGTGGCGCGCCGACTGGGTTTACCAGCAGCCGACCAGGCGCTGCGCATCAAGCGCCTGCGCACACTGGATGCGCAGCCCTGTTTGCTCGAAGAGCTGTGGCTGCCGCTGCCGTTGTTTGAGCCGCTGCTGCAGCACGCGAGTGCCGACTGGGGCGACCTGCTGTACCCGGCGTTTGCCCGTCTGTGCAGCGTGCACATTCACCGCGCGGTGGACGAAATCGGGTTTGGCGTGTTCACCGCGGCGCAGGCCCAGTTGCTGCAGGTCGCGCCCGGGCACCCGTGCGCCTGCGTGACGCGCCAGGCCTACGATCTGGCGGGCCGCTGCGTGGAAGTGCGCCACAGCCGGGGCGATGCCCATGCGTTCTCGTACACCGTCACGATTTGCTAACAAAAGAGACTTTGACCATGTTCCGCATCAACCCCAACCGCCGCCAGTGGCTGCAAGCCACCACCGCCGCCCTGGCATGGCCCGCCATTGCCCGGGCGCAAAGCGACCGCCCGGTGACCCTGGTGGTGTCTTACCCCGCCGGTGGCGGTGCCGACCTGATGGCCCGCTTGATCGCACCTCACCTGGGCCGCGCGCTGGGGCAAAACGTGGTGGTAGACAACAAGCCTGGTGCCAGCGGGCAGATTGCTGCCCAACTGGTGGCTCGCGCCGCGCCCGACGGCAACACCCTGCTGCTGGACGCCTCGTCATTCGCCGTCAACCCCTCGCTGTTTGCCAAATTGCCCTACGACAGCGACACCGCTTTCACGCCGCTGGCGGTGCTGGCACTGTTCCCCAATGTGCTGGTGTGCACACCCAGCTACGAAGCCAAAACCGTCAAAGACGTGATCCGCCTGGCCAAGGCCAAGCCCAACCAGCTGGCCTATGCCTCGTCGGGCAATGGCTCGGCCCAGCACCTGGCGGGCGCGCTGTTTGAAGACCGCACCAGCACCCAGCTGGTACACGTGCCCTACAAAGGCGGCGGCCCGGCGCTCAACGATGTGATGGCCGGTCAGGTGCCGCTGTTTTTTGCCAATGTGGCCTCGTCGCTCGGCCATATTCAAGGTGGCAAGCTGCGCCCCCTGGCCGTGACCAGCCGCCGCCGCGCTCGCGCCCTGCCCGAGGTGCCCACGCTGGAAGAATCAGGCGTGAGCGGCTACGAGGTGCTGGAGTGGAACCCGGTGCTGGCCCCCGCCGGCCTGGCCCCAGCCCTTAAAACCCGGCTTACCCAGGCCCTGCGCCAGGCGCTGGGCGAGCCCGAAGTGCTGGGCCGCATCCGCAACTTGAGCGGCGAAGCCTTCCCCGACGGGCCCGAAGGCCAGGTGGTCCGCTTTTTGAAGGCCCAGCAGGCGCAGTGGGCCCGCGTGGTGCGCGAGCGAAACATCACCTCGGGCTAGCCCGCATATTTCACCGTGAGCGTCTTTTTGCAAACTTTCTCCTGTGATGCGGATCGCTTTTGCTCAAATCCAATTTGTACGCAGCAAAAAGACTCGACACCCACGGTGAAATATGCGGGCTAACGCGGTGTCCAAGCAAGCGCCCAGCGATGGCTGGGACTGCCATGTGCATGTGTTTGACCCCGCAGCCCCCAGCCTGCCCGGCCACTACCAGCCAAGCGCCGCGCCACTGGCCACCGTCGAAACGCTGGCCCATGCACACGGCGTGGGCCGCCTGGTGCTGGTGCAGCCCAGCGTGTATGGCACCGACAACCGCGTGCTGCTGGCTGCGCTAGCCGCGGGCGCTGGCCGCCACCGTGGCGTGGCCGTGGTGGACACCCACATCAGCGACGCGGAGTTGGATTCGATGCACGCGGCCGGCGTGCGCGGCGTGCGCTTTAACCTGGTGTCACCCGTTGGCAATGCCGCCGACCGTGCGGCGACTGATTTTGTGCAACTGGCCGGCCGCCTGCGCGCGCGCGGCTGGCACGCCCAGTGGTATGCCCACCCCGCGCAGTGGCCGCAGATTGCCGCCCTGCATGCCGCGCACCCGCTGCCGTGTGTGCTCGATCACCTGGCTGGCCTGCAAGCCAGCCAGCCGGTGCCGCCCGCCCACTGGGCCGCGCTGCAAAGCCTGGCCGATGGCGGTGCCTGGGTCAAGCTCTCAGGCTGGTACCGGCTGGGCGCTGATGCGCCCTACGCAAAACTGCAAACACACATTGCCCTGCACATTGCCCATATGGCCCGCCTGTTCAAGCGCCACCTGGTCTGGGGCTCCGACTGGCCCCACACCGGCCAGCACTCCCCCCCAAGCTACGCCAGCCTGTGGGAGCCCGCCGAGCAGGCACTGGGCCAGGGGCTGATGTGGGAGGTTGCGAATGTGTATCCGGTGAATTTGTACGGGTGAAGCTTGTTTTACGGCCCAAATACGATGATTGCACTCCTGATGCAATGATCTCATTGCCATCAATGCTTGACTGGAGAATCAATGTCATCCATCACGGTACGTAATTTGCCCGAGGAAACTCACCGTGCCTTGCGTGTGCGCGCCGCAATGGCGGGCCGAAGCACCGAGGCCGAAGTGCGCGCCATTCTGGAGAGCGTCGCGCGGCCAGAAGGCCGCATCAAGCTTGGTTCTTTGTTGGCTGAAATTGGCCAGCAAGCAGGAGGCGTTGAGTTGGAGATCGAACGCGACAAATCATCTGCAGAACCGATGAGTTTGAATGATTCTTCTTGACACCGACGTCGTGTCCGAGCCTTTGAGACTCAAAGGTAATTGGGGCGTATTGGCGTGGATAGATGCGCAAATCATCAAAACACTTTACCTATCAACAACCAGCTTCGCCGACTTGCGTTGCGGTATTGCAGCACTGCCATCGGGCAAACGACAAGACACGCTTCACACCAGTCTTGAGCAACGCGTCTTGCCTTTGTTCACCGGTCGAATCCTGCCCTTTGATGCAGCCGCCTCGCAAGCCTACGCGCAGCTTCGCGCCCGGGCACGCGCCCAAGGAAAGGCCATCGCACCCGCAGGCGGCTACATAGCCGCCACGGCCGCGACCCATGGTTTGATCGTCGCCACGCGAAATATCGGCCCTTTTGAAGCGGCTGGGTTGGCGGTGATCAACCCTTGGAATACACAACACTGACGAAATGGAGTTCTCCGTCCGTGACTTGCTGGGCTACCGGACACGGGGCTGGAGTCAAGGCATTCACTTCACCGCATGGCCGCGGCCACCATTTCGGATGCGTTCGCCCAAAAGCGATTTCCAGCGAATCTGCGCTTCAAAACCGGGCTCGTCCAACAACCTGCCGCGCCAAGCGCGTTGCAAACTTGTTCATTAGGCCGACCTGGCACCGACGATTTGCTTGCAAATTTCAAGCAACTGCTCCGGCGTACAAGCCGAGCCCGCCAAGAGACTCTTTGCGACGCGATGCAGCAAAGCTGCGCGTGCGCGCTCAGTTGTGATTGGATCGCGCAGTAGATCGAGTTTTGTGTGGCAATTTGGGCAGAGAAGAACAATGTTCTCTGGCGATCTATTTCCGCCCTTACTTGCTTCTACCCAATGCGCGCGTTCGAGAGAAACAGAATCCTCAGCACAAGCTTCGCATGCAGGGCGTACCCGTGACAACGGTGGTAGATCGTCCTCTTCGATACGCCGTACAGGTAGGCCCAGCATTTCCACCCAACTGCGACTGCGGCTTCGCAAGTTCGACTCAAAAACCGTGCTGCGCTTCACTCCCCAACGATCGGCTAGGCGCTTTTGACCGAATCCCTTTTCAAGGTAGTGCTGCCGATAGTCTTCCTCGAGAACGCAGCCAAGCCGAGCTTCTACCTGCAACATAAGTGGAGTCTTTTTGCCAGGGCGTGTGCGTTTGAAGGCCATGCGGATTGAATAAGCTCGTCTGAATGAGGGCTGCCTAAAAAGGGTTTGAAAGTTTGGTTGAGACAAGCGCGCCCAAATTATGGCCCTGAAGGCACTGCCCGAGTTACTGCAGAAGCCTTGACGCTTCGACCGAGGTGGCTGCCCACGGATAGCACTCACGCGACTTGGACTTACATGGTTTTTGGCTAATCGCCCAGGTGTTGCTTGCTGAAGCAGCTATCAAAAACATAGTAAAAACGTGCACTGGTGCGGATCCTGGCTGCGCCTCAAAACTTCGGCACCCTTCGCTCCCGCAAACTCGCCACCCCCTCCACCACATCCGGCCCCGCAAAGCCCATGAATTCCAGCGCCAGCGAGGTGTCAAACGCCGGCCCGGCCTGGCGCAGCCAGTTGTTCAGTGCGTACTTGGTCCAGCGGGTGGCGGTTTGCGAGCCGTTGGCCAGCTTGTCGGCCACTTCGTAGGCGCGTGGCAGCAGTTCGTCGTCCTCAACCGCCAGCGACACCAGGCCGATGCGCTCGGCTTCTTGCCCGCTCACCGGCTCGCACAGCAGCAGGTGGTATTTGGCCTTGGCCATGCTGCAGAGCAGCGGCCACACCATGGCGGCATGGTCGCCGGCGGCTACGCCCAGGCGGGTGTGGCCGTCGACGATTTTGGCGGTTTTGGTGGCAATGGAAATGTCGGCCAACAAGCCCGCCACCAGCCCCGCGCCCACGGCTGGGCCGTGCATGGCGCTCACGATGGGCTTGTCGCAGTTCACGATGTTGTAAACCAGGTCGCGCGCCTCTTTCCACACCCGGGTGCGCACTGCAAAGTCAGCCGCCATGTCTTGCACCAGCGCCAAATCGCCACCGCCAGAAAAGCCCTGGCCTTCGCCGCGCAGCACGGCGCAGCGCACGCTGTCGTCGGCCGATACGTCACGCCAGATCTCGGTGAGTTCGCGGTGGCCCTGGTGGTCGGCGGTGGGCAGCTTGCCGTTCAGCGCGCGCATTTGAATGTCGAGCACAGAGCCGATGCCGTTGATCTCGGGGCCGCGGCGGGAGATGCGCAGGGTTTGGTAACGGGTGTAGTCCATGGAGGAAGATTGTTAAATGGAAGGAGGTGATGGAACCGCAACCCCGGGAGCTGTAGATTTTTTCGCAACGATTCAAGGCAGGTTCGCGCAACCCTCGGTGAAATTAACACCCTTGTTTACAACTTTGGGGTTAGAAACACACAGTTCGCAACAATTGTAAAAATAAATATTTTGAGACAAAGGCTGCTTCATGACATTTCAGCAACTGATTTGGGTGTTCGGTGCATTGGTCTGCGGTCTGCCCGCTTATGCGGAGATTCTGATCGGCCAAACGGCTGGCTTCACGGGCGTGGTATCGCTGAGTGTGAAGGAAACGGCCGAGGGTGCCAAGCTGTACCTGGATGCGGTGAACGCCAGGGGCGGCGTGAATGGGCAGACCATCAATGTCATCGCGATGGACGACAAGTTTGACCCCAAGCTGGCCGCTGACAACGCCCGGGAACTGGTGGTGAACAAGAACGTGGTGGCACTGTTTTTGACGCGAGGCACGCCGCACAACGAGGCGATTTTGCCGATTCTGGACGAGCACCGTGTGCCGCTGATTGCACCGTCCACCGGTGCCATGGTGCTGCACCAGCCCATCAAGCGCTACGTCTTCAACGTGCGCTCTACCTACCAGATTGAAGCCGAAAAAGCCATCACGCATCTGGTTCAAACAGGGGTGGGTCGCATTGCGGTGCTGCACGTCAACGACAGCTTTGGCGCTGACGCGCTGGAAGGTGCGCAGGCGGGTTTTGACAAGACCAAAGCCAAGCCTATTTTTGTCGAGAAAATTGACCGCGCCAAGCCCGACTACAGCCAGATTGCGCCGCTGGCGGCCAAAGTGAAGGCACAGGCGGTGGTGATTCTGGGATCGGGCAGCACGGTGATTGACGGCGTAAAGGCCCTGCGCGCCGCTGGCTCCAGCGCCCAGGTGGTCACGCTGTCCAACAATGCCTCGTCGGGTTTCACCAAAGCGCTGGGCGAGTTCTCGCGCGGTGTGGTGGTCACGCAGGTGTTTCCCAACGAGCGGTCTACCGCCAATGCCATGGTCAAGGAAGCCATCGAGACCGCCAAAGCCAAAGGCCTGGACGAGGTGTCCCCCGCCATGCTGGAGGGCTTTGCCGCGGCCAAGGTATTGGTCGAAGCCTTGCGGCGATCGGGCAAAAGCATCACGCGCCAAACCGTGCACGCCAGCCTGGAAGCCATGGACCGATTTGACCTGGGTGGTCTGGTGGTGGGCTACGGCCCCACCGACCACACGGGCCTGAGCTTTACCGACATTTCGGTGGTGGGTGCCGATGGGAAATTCAGGCGTTAGCCCGCATATTTCACCGGGGCAAGCGTTTTCACCGTGCCCCACTCGGCAAGCTGATGCGCAACTGCCGTTGCGACTGCTCGATTTTCAGCTTGCCCAGCACGTCCATGCCCAACAGCGCCTTGTCGTCCATGCGGGGCATCACGGCCACGGTGTGGCGCTCCATTTTCAAGCCGCCTTCCAGCTGCAGGCTGGCTTTGGCCAGGCTGCCCAGCACATCGCCGTTGGCGGTTGAAAACCGGGCGGTGTCAAACGCCTTCAGACCGGCTTGGGTGGCCAGTTCTTGCGAAATGGAGGTGCGTGATGCGCCGGTGTCGACCAGAAAATTCACCTCAACATCGCCAATGCGCCCGGGCCAGTGGTAGTGACCGTCGCGGGCCCGGTTGATCACCAGCACCTGGCCCGCCGCCGCCGATTCGACGCTGAAGGTCGATCGCTGCTGCTGCGCCAGCCACCACTGGGCGGCCAGAAACAGCGCGGCAAACACCACGCCAAACACGGTGACGATCTTCAAGGTTTGGGGAAATTCGCGCATGGCGCAATCGTACGGCGAACACATGCGCACACGGCATGACCACTGGCCCGGGCAAGTGGGCGACGTAGCGGTTAATTTTTTGGTTGAAACGGGTGCCTGACGCACCCCTATCTCGCAAGCCAGGGCCACGCAAGCCCGAAGTCACTATTAATTTAATAGCTGCTTGAGCAATATTTACATGGGCTGAAGGCCGAAATGGCCTGATTAGATACATGCCTCAGACATCTACCGATCCGTCATTCCCGCGCAGGCGGGAATCCACCCCAGCGAGGGGCAAACCTTGTCGTCTGCGTAGTCCTCGCGCCTGGATTCCCGCCTGCGCGGGAATGACGGTCTGAGGCATGTATCCAATCAGGCGAAATGGTCATAAAAATGGTCGCCGCCCAGCTGGCAAGTGCCGCACCTGTCATTCCGTCATGCGCGCCGCAGGCGGCTGTCATTTGTCATCGGTTCGCTGCCACGTCGCTGAGCGACTAAAAATGAACCTGCCTCGGCCTCACGCGGCGTACACCGTGTCCAGCGACTCGAACCCCTTGACTTCCAACGGGTTGCCAAACGGGTCGCAGAAAAACATCGCCCATTGCTCGCCGGGTTGGCCCGCGAAGCGCAGCTGGGGTGGAAGCACAAATGCTGTGCCAGCCTGTGTCAGGCGTTGCGCCATGGCCTGCCACTGCGGCAACTCCAGCACCAGCCCAAAGTGCGGCATGGGCACCATCACCTCGCCCACGCGGCCAGTGGCGGCCGTTTTGAAGGGTTCGCCCAGGTGCAGCGAAATCTGGTGGTTGAAGAAATCAAAATCCACCCAGGTCGCAGTGCTGCGGCCTTCTTTGCAGCCCAAAACGTCGCCATAGAACTGGCGAGCTGTATCCAGGTTGGTCACGTTGAAGGCAAAGTGGAAAAGGCTGCGCATCCTGCTATTTTATTTGCGAGCCATCGCTAAACCCCGACATCAACGGCAAGCATGCCCAACGCCGACCATCAGGGCCAGGACAACCCACTGCTTACACTCCAAGCCGTGAACCTTCTCGCCTTTGACACCAGCACCGAAACCCTGTCCGTGGCCGTGCAAACCACCGCCGGTACGGTGTGGGAACACACCGGCACCGGCGGCGCACAGGCCTCCGCCAGCCTCATTCCCACCATCAACCGCCTGATGGCGCAAGCCGGATTGGCATTCAAAGACCTACGCGCCATTGCCTTTGGCTGCGGCCCCGGCTCGTTCACCGGCCTGCGCACCGCCTGTTCCGTCGCGCAAGGGCTGGGGTTTGGTGCCGATGTGCCGCTGCTGCCGCTTGACAGCTTGCTGGCCGTGGCCGAAGAGGCCCGGCACACCCACGGCGCGCTGCGCGTGCTCAGCCTGCTGGACGCGCGCATGGACGAGGTGTATGCCGCGCACTACCAGTTTCACGCTGGCAGCGATCCGGGCACCTGGCAGCGCGTGGGCGGCATGCATCTGCTCAAACCCGAGGCCGTACAGGCCGATGCGGGCGAGACCCTGGCCGGCAACGCCTTTGCGGCCTATGCCTCGCGCCTGCCCCCGCACGCCCCCCGGGTGGACGCCTTGCCCACGGCCACCGCCCTGTTGCGCCTGGCCCCCAGCGCGCTGGCCGCTGGTCAGGCAGTGCCAGCCGCCCAGGCCCTACCGCTGTATGTTCGCGATAAAGTGGCCCAAACTACCGCCGAGCGCGCTGCCATCGTGGCCGCGCGGCTCGCACCCCCACCCCCACATGCCTTGATATGAGCGCCGTTTTAAGCCCCGCCAATGGCAGTATTGGCACCATCGAGGCGCAGTTTGAGCCGCTCACACCGGCCTGGCTGCGCCAGGTGATCGATGTGGAGCAGCGCGCCTACCCTCACCCCTGGACGGCGGGTAACTTCACCGATTCACTCAATTCGGGCTACCAGGCCCAGTTGCTCACCGCAGGCGGCAGTCTGCTGGGCTATTTTGTGGCCATGAAAGGCGTGGAAGAAGTGCATTTGCTCAACCTCACCGTGACCCCGGAGCATCAGCGCCAGGGCTGGGGCCGCGTGCTGCTGGACGCACTGGCCATCTGGTCGCGCGGGCAGGGCGCGCAGTGGCTGTGGCTGGAGGTGCGCGTGAGCAACGAGCGCGCGCGCAAGGTGTATGAGCAGCATGGTTTTCGCCGGGTGGGCTACCGCAAAGCGTATTACCCGGCCTTGGGCGGTGTGCGCGAAGACGCGGTGGTGATGAGTTTGAAGCTGTGAGCCTGAACCTGGACACACGCCAACGCGCCATGCTGGCTGAGATTGGCGTGCGGGTGTGGCAGCCGCAGGCGGATGCGCCCGCGCCCGTTGCGCCCGCCGTCTCCCCCGTCTCAAGCACTCCTATTTTTATAGCTGCTTCAGCAGTATCTATAAGGGCTGTCGCGCCAAAAGACTTAAAACAGGCACCTCAGCAGCCTGCCAGCAGCCCCTCTGACGCACCACCCGGCATGGCCACTATTGCGGCCATGCCCTGGCCTGCGCTGCAGCAAGCGGTTGCCACTTGCCAAGCTTGCGCCCTGTGCCAAAGCCGCACAAACACGGTGTTTGGCGTCGGCGACAGCCAAGCCGACTGGCTGGTGGTGGGCGAGGCCCCCGGCGAAAACGAAGACCTGCAAGGCGAGCCCTTTGTGGGCGCGGCCGGCCAGTTGCTGGACAACATGCTCAAAGCCATTGGCCTTGCCCGCAGCGCCACGAACGCATCAAACGGCCCCCAAGGCGTCTACATCACCAACACCCTGAAATGCCGGCCCCCCGGCAACCGCAACCCCGAGGCCGCCGAGCTGGCGCAATGCGCGCCCTTTTTGCAGCGGCAAATCGAGCTGGTGCAACCCAAGATCATTCTGGCCATGGGCCGCTTTGCGGTGCAAAGCCTGCTGGGCAGCACCGAGCCCCTGGGCAAGCTGCGCGGGCGGGTGCACCGCTACCAGGCGGGCAGCGTGAGCGTGCCCGTGGTGGTGACTTACCACCCGGCCTATTTGCTGCGTAACCTGCCCGACAAAGCCAAGGCCTGGGCCGATTTGTGTTTGGCGCGGCAGGTCAAGCAAGACGGGTGACATCGCTGCGCGTTGATGCCCAACTGATGCATTCGTTGCAAGCAAAATCAAACAAAACGCTGCGGCTGTGGTTTCTTGCACAGCACATTGGCCGAAGTTGGCCACTTTTCATAACAAAAACAAACACCTGCGTGACAGAATGGGCCGATTAATGCTTTAGGGGGCATCCCATGCACAAGCGCTCATCACAACACGTTCACAGCCAGTCCATCGCCATGCCGCAGCCCTGGCTTTCCGCATTCAAGCTGTTGCTGCTGTTTTCATTGGTGTTTGTGAACGCGGCCTTGCAGGCCAACCCGGTTGGCCCGGTCGTCACCCAGGGCCAGGCCACGTTTGACGCTGCAGGCAATCGCCTCACCGTCACCAACACCCCGGGCACCGTCATCAACTGGCAGACCTTCAACATCCCGGCGGGCAACACCACCCACTTTCAGCAGCAAGGTGCCGATTCGTCGGTATTGAACCGGGTTGTCACTAACGACCCCAGCAAGATTTTTGGCACGCTGTCGTCCAACGGGCGGGTGATTCTGGTCAATCAGGCGGGCATTGTGGTGGGCGCAGGGGCGGTGGTCGATACGGCCGGCTTCATTGCCAGCACCTTGAACATGAGTGAGGCCGATCGCCTGCTGAACAAAGGCCGCTTTTCTGGTTCTGGCGGCAGCATTCAAATTGACGGCATGCTGCGCTCCAGCAACGGCGACATTGTGTTGATTGCGCCGCAGATCCATGTGGGCACGCAGGCTTTGGTGAAAGCTGACAACGGCACCGTGATGCTGGCCGCCGGTCAGCAAGTGATGCTGACGGGGCGGGGTCTGGAAGGCATCACCCTGGAGTTGCAGGCACCGACTGACAAGGTGGTGAACCTGGGCCGCCTGGAAGGCGACGCCGTGGGCATATTTGCCAGCCAGCTCAAACACAGCGGGGCCATCGTGGCGCGCAATGCGGTGCTGGAAGGCGGGCGCGTGGTGCTCAAGGCGGTCGATTCCGCCACGGTAGATGGCCAGGTTGACGCCAGTGGCACCGGTGCCGCCAGCACCGGCGGGCGGGTGACGGTGGAGGGCAACACGGTGGCCTTGCAAGGGGCCAACATTGCCTCTACCGGCACAACCAAGGGCGGGCAGGTACTGGTGGGCGGGGGCTGGCAGGGCAAAGACGCCAGCGTGCGCAATTCGCAACTGACCACAGTGGATGGCAACAGCCGCATCAATGTCTCGGGCCAAGGCACGGGCAGTGCAGGCACGGCGGTGGTGTGGTCGGATGGGAATACGGCTTACAGCGGAGATATCAAGGCCCGAGGCGGTGAACGCGGCGGGCATGGCGGTCAAGTCGAGGTATCGGGCAAGGAGAATTTGGGCTTCAACGGCACGGTCAACATTGCAGCGCCCCAAGGCACGGCGGGATCGATTTTGCTAGACCCGAAGAACATCATCATCGATATTTCGGGTGTGGTAGCCCCCGGCTCCGTGACATTCCCCGCTGGGGGTTTGGTCACGCAGACTTTTACCAATGGTTCAATTAACACCTTGCTCAACGGCCTGGTCGGCGGCACGCTTACGCTACAGGCCACTAACGACATCTCCGTCATCGGTGGCATTGGTGCAACTGGCATGAGCGGCACCTTCCGATTGGATGCCGGCCGTGATATCAACATCAGCGCCCCTATCACGCTCAGCGGTGCGAATGCCAACCTGTATGCCACCGCCAACTCATCCTTAAATCCCACACCCACAACACCAGAGCGCGACGCTGGCCCCGGTGGTATCAACCAGAGCGCTGGCATCAATGCGGGTGGCTCGGTCTACCTGGCGGTAAATGCGGGCGGCACGGGGGGCAACATCACAGTCGCGGGCATCAATGCCGGGCAAGACATTGTGCTAATCAACAGCGCTACGGGCGGAAATATCAACCGCATTGGCGTCAGCACATTGGCTGCCGGCAACCAAGTGGTGCTGGATGCCAACGGCTCCATTGGCAGCCCCAGCACCCGCATTGCCACGTCAGCGCCCAAGTTTTCCGTTGGGGCGGGTGGCAATGCATACCTGGACGTCAGCGGCCCCGGCAACCAAACCCGCCTGGCCCCCTCGTCGTTGATTGGTTCAGCAGCGAACGTAGCGGGCCTGCTGGACATCGCAGGCACCACACAAAAAGTATCGTTCGGCGCAGCGGGTACTGAAACAGCTCCCGTATCGATCAGTGCCGGATCCATGACGGTTTTTGTAGGCACTGTCAGTTTTGGCAGCACCAGTACCAATACCGCCGCACTGAACGTGAGCGTGACAGGCTTCTTGAGTTTGACGGGCACAGCTGGCGGCAGCGGGGTTTTTCTAGGCTCGGAATCGGTGGCGCCGCTCAGTGTTTCTGCGGGCTCTCTGTTCGTGAACGGCACCCGGATTCGCGTCGAAGGTGCGCCGTTTGTGACGGGTGGTGGTAATGCAGGTACGACTGTCACCGTGGCGGGTACGGCCACTTTCACCGCCGGTAGCGTGTTGCCAGGGGCATTGGTCATGCAAGGTGGCGGCGGCATTGGCAACACGCTGAATGTGACCGCTGGCACTTTAAACCTCAATGCCAACAGCATGTCTGCCGGCATCGAACTGCTGGGCGGTAGCGCCGGCAACAGCGCGGCCACTCTGCGGGCCAGCGGCAATATCAACATCAATGCAGGTGGCGGCGGCTTGCTGGCGCAGGGGGGAAGCGACGGTTTTTCCACCCTGACGGTGGTCGCAACGGCTGGCAGGGTTAATGTGGACACCTCTCTCGGTGGCAACGTAACTATTACCGCCCCCACCGGCCCAGTTGCAGGTGGAGCCCTGGTGCAAGGGCAAACGGGCGTGGGAATTACCGCTACAGGTGCCGTGAACATCGGCAGCGCCACCGCTGGCAGCAGCGCCAGCGTCAAAGCCCCTGCAGGCACCGTGACGGTGCAAGCATCCGACTTGACCCTGGCGGCTGGCACAGGCACCAACGCCAGCGCGCTGGTGGATGCGCAAAACGTGGTGGTTAACGTCCCCACAGGCCAATTAACGCTAAACGGCTCACCCGCTGTTGGTAACACCTCCAGCGCCGCCATTACATCGGTCGGCAGCACCTCAGCAACGGCCTCTGGTATCAATGTCAATGCAGACCAAGGCAGCGCGGCCATAAAAAGTCTGGGCACGGTCTATCTGCGCAGCATCACCGACGGCGTATTTATAGACGGCGGTGGTGGTGCGGGCTCACGCGCGAACGTGGACGGCGCAGGCGGCGTCACCGTGGTTTCTTCCGTTGGGCTTGTCGGCTTGACCGGGGGCAGCGGCACCAGTGCGTCGGCATCCATCACTTCAGGCCCCGCCGGTATCACACTCACCGTACCCAGCAACAACGTCACCCTCAATGGCGGTGGCGGCACCGCCAGTTTTGCCAGCGTCAGCTCCACGGGTCCAGTCACCATCACCGCGCTGGGGTTGATCTTGAACGCGGGTGCTGGCCAGGACGCCGATGCCATCGTTTTCGCCAGCAACAGCGCGGCGCTGGTGGTGGCATTTCCGAGTGCAGGCACGGTCACCACCGCGACGTTGGCGAACACGTCTACCGCACAAGTGGGCGTGATCGTGACCGGTGTGCCTGGTGCCGATGCCGCCGTGTTTACCTTTGCCCCGCCCAGCGCGGTGCCGGGCAGCGGCGGGCAATTCACAGTCACCGTCGGCAACCTGGGCGGTACGATCGATACGCTCAGCCTGCTCGTCACCGGTTTGCCCAGTGGCACCCAAACAGTGAATGTCGGTGCGCTGGCACCCGGTGCCACCACCACCGTGGTGATCTCCTATGCGGTCGGCTCAACGGCCACAGGCATCTTGAACCCCGTGGTCACCGTATCAGGCTCGCTGCCTGACACCAGCCCAACCAACAACTCCACTACCGGCTTCATCAACCTGCTCCCACAGGTCAACTTCGGCGTAACCGTCGGCTCCACCGCCCTGACCTTGGGTGTGACCAATGGCGTGGCGGTCAGCGTGAACAACACCGGGCCATCGGCAGGCACGGGCACCCTGGTCATCACCAACCCGGCGGGTGGCACCGTGAGCCTGGTGATCGGTTTGCTGCCGGGCACCGGCACCAGCACCGTGGTCAATTTTTTTGTGCCAGTTGACACCGTGGCCTATGTGGTCGCCGCCAGCGTGTCGACCATTCAGACCGATACCTTTGCCGGCAACAACAGCGCATCGCAAGCCCTGCTGGTGCCGCCAACACCCCCTTTGCCAGTGGTGCCCAGCGTAACGCCCACTGCCACGGTGACAGTGCCAACCCCCACAGTCACCACGCCAACGCCCACACCCACGGCACCCACACCAACCCCCACCCTGCCCACGCCAACCCCAACCGTGCCGACGCCCACCCCCACGCTACCCACGCCAACGGTGACCGTGCCCACGCCGACGGTCACGGTACCCACACCAACGCCCACGCTGCCCACGCCAACACCCCCAGTCGTGGTGGTGCCGCCCACACCGCCGACCCTGCCACCAACCGCACCTGCGCCCAATGTGACGGGCAACGACCCGGCTCGACAGACCGAGAACTTCCCCGGCCAGTTTGCCCGCCTGGTGGGCCTGACCATCAATCGGGAGCTGGGCACGGACGACATCGTGATCACCGACACACAGTGCCGACCGCAATAGCAACCGCACCCGCGTTTCAAGACAAAAAAGCCTGACTGCCCAAGCCATACATGCTTAAGCAGCTATGGAATCAGGAGCGGCAGTTGACTCCGATCGATGACCGGTGAACTGTTCGTGCTGAGCCAGGTGCAGGGCTGGCGCTGACTTCGGTAAGCGCCGTCCGGCAACTCAATTCAGCGTTACCCATTACGCAGAAAAAGCGCTGAGACGCACACAAACCGGCACGGCTGTGGCTTCTTGCACAGCACTTTGGCCGCTCATGCTCAAAATTGGTGACAAATACACACATCTGCGTGACAAAATCAAATGGTTACCGTTCATGAGTTACCGCATGTTCCATCACCGTTTGCCAGCCGCACGCCGCACGTCCGCTTACAGCAATGGGTTGGGCGCGCTCAAACGGCTCCTGGCTTTGTCCATCGTCTTTCTCAACGCGGCCTTGCAAGCCAACCCGGTTGGCCCGGTCGTCACCCAGGGCCAGGCCACGTTTGACGCTGCAGGCAATCGCCTGACGGTCACCAACACCCCGGGCACCGTCATCAACTGGCAGACCTTCAACATCCCGGCTGGCAACACCACGCACTTTCAGCAGCAAGGTGCCAACTCTTCTGTTTTGAACCGTGTGGTGACCAACGACCCCAGCAAGATTTTTGGCACGCTGTCGTCCAACGGCCGGGTGATTCTGGTCAACCAATCGGGCATTGTGGTGGGCGCGGGCGCGGTGGTGGACACCGCTGGGTTCATTGCCAGCACCTTGAACATGAGTGAGGCCGATCGCCTGCTGAACAAAGGCCGCTTTTCTGGTTCTGGCGGCAGCATTCAAATTGACGGTGTGCTGCGCTCCAGCAACGGCGACATTGTGTTGATTGCGCCGCAGATCCATGTGGGCACGCAGGCTTTGGTGAAGGCTGACAACGGCGTGGTCACCCTGGCTGCGGGTCAGCAGGTGATGCTGACGGGCCGTGGTCTGGAAGGCATCACGCTGGAGCTGCAAGCCCCCACCGACAAGGTGGTAAACCTGGGCCGCCTGGAAGGCGACGCCGTGGGCATCTTTGCCAGCCAGCTCAAACACAGCGGGGCGATTGTGGCGCGCAATGCGGTGCTGGAAGGCGGGCGCGTGGTGCTTCAAGCGATTGATGACGCCCTGCTGGCCGACGGCACTGTGGACGCCAGCGGCACTGGCACCGCCAGCACCGGCGGGCGGGTGACGATGGAAGGCCAAACGGTGACCCTCGCAAATGCAAGCATCCGGGCCAGCGGCACAGTTCAGGGCGGCACGGTGTTGGTGGGTGGGGGCTGGAACGGCAAAGACGCCTCCGTGACCCACTCGCAGGCCACCACGGTGGACGCGGCCAGTCGCATCGACGTGTCGGGCCAGGGCACGGGCAGTGCGGGCACGGTGGTGGTGTGGTCAGATGGCCACACGCGCTACGCCGGGCAGATCGATGCACGCGGCGGCCCGCTGGGCGGCGATGGGGGTCAGGTGCAGGTGTCGGGCAAGGCGCAGCTTGAATTCACAGGCCGGGTGCGGGTGGATGCGCCGAATGGCAAAAGCGGCTCTGTGCTGCGCGACCGCCCGGCAGCGGTCGTTCCCGGCACATCGGACCCTGCGGTGACGTTTTCCGACCCGCCGTCCATCGTGCCGGGAACCTCGGGCGTGCTGTCGGTCACGGTGTCCAATCTGGGTGCGGTCACCGACACCATCACCGTACAGATCGAGGGCCTGGGCGCTGCCCAAACACTGGTGCTGACCAACCTGGCACCGGGCGAAGTCGCCGTGATTGGCGTGAACTACACGGTTGGCCCGCTGCGAACAGGTGTTCTCACGCCCGTGGTCTCTGTTTCTGGCACCAGGGCCGATGCTGACACCACCAACAACGTGGCCACTGCCCGCATCAACCTCACGCCAAGGGTGAACTTTGGCGTGTCTGTGGCCGACGCCACACTGACAGCGGGTGCCACCAACACAGTGGCCATCACGGTTCAGAACACCGGCCCCTCCGCAGGCAACGGCACGGCCACCATTTCCCTGCCTGGCGGTGCCACCCAAATCTTTGTGATCGCAAGCCTGGCACCCAACGAGACTGTGAACACCTCGGCGGTATTTTTCCTGCCAGACGACAAGGCCGTCAGCCTGAGCGCCAGCGTGGCCACCGCCCAAGCCGACACGGTGCCTGACAACAACGCTGCCATTCGCCGCTTCACCGTGCCTGCCATCACCCCCACGCCGGTTGCGGTCGTGCCGACCCCGACGCTCGTCACCACCCCAACACCCGTCGTCACCACCCCAACACCCACTGCCGCGCCGCCAACGACCACCGTGGCCGTTACGACACCGACCACGCCCTCGCCCAACCTGCCCGCACCCACCGTGACGCCGCCTGCACCCCCCAGCGCGCCAACCCTTGCTGACACCAGTAGCACCAACAACAATCCGCCCAAGCAGCCGCCCGCACCAAACAACCGCGTGGACATCATCGTCAATCTGCTGGGCAATCCCGACACCCGCGGCCAGGTGCTGGCTGCGCTGCGGCAACAAGACGACGCGCTCAGCCGCTTCGTGCGCCTGCTGGTCCAGAATGCCAGCGAACAAGAGCGTTCGAGGGACAACACCCGTCGCAACGACGGTGACGTGGTCATCAGCAGCACCGGTTGCCGCTCCTGAGTGCATCATTCGCTGTTTTTGACCGAAATGCCGTACCAGCCCAGATATAACCTGCTTAAACAGCTATTAAATAGATAGCATTTTAAATTCCTGGAGAACCCCGTGTCCACACCTAGCCGCCTGCTCACATCTGCGTGCATACCTGCACCTGCAGGTCGACCGCGCCCCAGCGCCAGCCCCGCCAGCCAGGGCTACAGCCCCACCCGTTTGTCTCTGGCCTTGGCCCATGCGTTTGCTGCCGCCTTTGCGGTGGCCGGCGCAGCTGCCTTGGCTCAGCCGGTCGGTGGCCAGGCCATTCACGGCGCTGCCACCGTGACGACCCAGGGCAACCAGACCACCGTCACCACCCAGAACGGTGCAGGCACCTCGCATTCGGCCATCAACTGGCAGAGCTTTAACGTGCCGCTGGGCACGGGCACTTATTTCAACCAGCCAACGGCCACCAGCACCTCGATCAACCGGGTGACGGGCAACAACCCGTCGGCCATTTTTGGCACGCTGGGCTCCAATGGCCGCCTGGTGCTGGTCAACCCCTCGGGCATTACCGTGGGGGCAGGTGCAGTGGTCGATACCAACGGCTTTACTGCCTCCAGCCTGCGCATGAGCGATGCGGATGCGCTGGCGGGGCGCATGCGTTTTGGCGATGGGGCGGCCGCGACGGGTAGCGTGGTCGTCAACGGCAGCGTGTTGGCCCGCAGCGGCGATGTGGTGCTGCTGGCACCGCAGCTTGAAACGGGTGCCCATGCCTTGATTCAGTCGCCCAATGGCAGCACGGTGCTGGCTGCGGGCCAGCGGGTGGAGGTGACGGGCCGGGGGCTGGAAGGCATCGTGATGCAGGTGCAAGCACCGACTGACAGCGCAGTGAACTTAGGAAGCTTGCAGGGCGATGCGGTGGGCATTTTTGCGGGCACGCTCAAGCACAGTGGTTTGATTCAGGCTACCGCCGTGACAGCGGAAGGCGGCAAGGTGGTGCTCAAGGCAGTCGATCAGTTGGAAATCTCGGGCCGCACGCAAGCTGCTGCGGCCAACGGTATGGGCGGCCAGGTGCACGCCACCGGGCGACAGGTGCTGCTTAAAAGCGGGGCAGTCGTTGATGTCAGCGGTGCCAACGGCGGCGGAGAGGCCTTGATTGGCGGTGGCTGGCAGGGCCACGACAGCCGCATTGCCAACGCGCAAAACACCACCGCTGAAGCAGGCGTGACCGTCAATGCCGATGCCACCGGGCATGGCTCTGGCGGCACCGTGGTGCTATGGAGCGATGGGGCCACCCGCACGGCAGCCGACATCAGCGCACGCGGCGGCTTGCTCAGTGGCAACGGCGGGCTGGTGGAAACCTCGGGCAAGCGTTATCTGGATGTACAGACGGCAGCCCGGGTGAATGCGCGCTCGGGCAGCGGGGTGGGTGGGGAGTGGTTGCTCGATCCGAATCAAATCACCATTGGAGTCGGCGTGCCGACGGCACTCGCTGCAGCGCCTGGACCGGCTGTTTATGGCGGTGAAAACGGTGGGTCTGGCAATGAGTCATTCATTGCGCCGAGCTTGATCACCACTGCCTTGAATGCGGGCAGTAACGTCACGATCAAAACCACGGGGGGCGTCACCCAACCAGCGCCAACTCCCGGGCCACCTGGACCTCCCAATGAATCCAGCATCCGGATTCAAACCGGTACCATTCTTGTGGTGGTGCCCTCAGCCCCGGTCACCTTAAAGCTGGTGGCGCATGAAAACATCATCATTGATCCGGGCGTTGCGATTTCGGCGACTGTCAGCCCGTTGAATCTGAACTTTCAGGCCGGTTTTGCTGAAGATGTGTCAACACCGTCAACCAATGGCGGGCGGGTTGTCCTGGGTGCGGCCTCTCAGTTAAACAGCAATGGCGGCACCGTCACCCTGGAAGGCAGAAACATCAGCGGCACCAATGTCGGGGCTGTTGAGCTGACCAGCTCCACCATTTCTTCTGGCGGTGGCTCCATCACATTGAATGGTGGCAGTACGAATTCCGATTCAAAAGGCGTGCTGGCAGTGGGCAGCGTGCTCAACGCTGGCACCGGAGCCATTACCGTCACCAGCGCCAATTCCAGCATCCGCCTGTCGGGCACAAGCCTGACGTCTGCTGGCGGCAACCTGGGTGTGTCGGCCACCGGCCCAAACAACTCCCATGCCCTGGAAATCGATAGCGGTTCGCTGATTCAGACCACGGGCACGGGTACGCTCGGCCTGACCGGTACCCTGGCTGGTGGCGGCAACAGCGTAGGCTCGCCCAGCGGCTTGCTGATAGCGGGCAGCACCATCAGCTCCGCCAGCGGCGGCATCACCTTGACGGGCAATACCGCAGCGGGCGTCGGCCTGGGAGCGCCTGCCTACGGTGCAAATCTGGATACGGGCACGGTGATCAACAGCGCCACCGGCAGTATTCAGATCAACGGCAACGCCACATCGCCAGCCACCAGCGAGGGCGTGGGTCTTCGGGTGGCGGGCGCGGTGACCACGGGTGGTGCGTCCATCATCTTGCAGGGCGGCTCCAATGCGGCCAACGGCGATGGGTTGCAGCTGGTCGCGGGTGCCAACGTAGGCAGCACCCTGCTGACCAACATCACACTGCAAGGCAGCACCGCAGCGCCCGCGCCAACGCCCGCGCCGCCTCGCTTGGCCATCAACATGACCGGCGGCAGCGTCGCCACCAACAGTGCCACCATCACGCTGGAAGCAAACACCATGAATTTGGGCGGCAGTCTTAATTCAGGCGGCGTGGGCAACGGCAGGGTTCGATTGATACCGCAGACCAATTCAACATTGATTGACCTCGGTTCAACAACAAACACTGCCGTCAATACGCTGGAGCTGTCTGATGCGGAACTGGACTTGGTCACGACGGGAACCCTGAATGTGGGCTCAGCCACCTCAGGCAACATCGTGGTGTCCAACCCCATCACCGTCGTCCCCGGCTTGGTCACCAATTTAAGCTTGGTGTCGGGCGGAACCATCACCCAAACGGCGTCTTTGCAAGCCAACAACCTGGCTGCGGTGGGCAGCACCATCACGCTGAACACGCCAAACAACAACGTCAACACACTGGCCGGCCAGGCGACAGCACCGCTGGGCACCTTTTCTTTCACTGACAGCGTAGGCCCCACCACGCTATTCATTGGCACGGTGGATGGCGTCAACGGCATCACATCGCCCACCAGCGCCACGGTGAATCACGTCGCACCGATCTCGCAAACCTCCCCCGTCGTCGCCGCCACCTGGTCGTCCAATTCGGTCGGTGGGCTGAACCTGCCAGGGCCAGGCAACCAGATAGCCAACTTTTTGAGTGTGAGCGACACCGGAACCACTGGCGCGGTTTTGCTGAACACCTCCGCGCCTACGGCCCAGTTCACGTCGGTCACCACATCGGGTGCCGACATTCAGATTTCTGCGCTTGCAGCTGTTCTGGGCACCTTGTCAACACCCTCCACCAACACCGGCTTTGCGCCAGCCACATCGGCGATTCGTGTGGTCGCCGGCACTGGAAACATCACGACGAGTGCCCCAGCGCCGCATGCTATTTCGGCACCCAATGGCTCGGTGGTTTTACAAGCGGTCAATGGCAGCGTGGGGGGGGTTGTTACACCCATCAACATCGCGGCATCAACAGGTCTGGCTGCCACGGCAACCGCTGCTGGCGCGGTAAACCTGGCGTTCTCGGGCACGCCGGGCGAGGTCAACAGCATTGCAGCCTTTGGCAACATCACCGTGACCAACGCTGTGGGAAACCTTCAGATTCAAGGGCCCGTGACCTCCAGCAACGGCAATGTCAGTCTGCGCAACAACGCCTCCGCCGACTTGGTGATTCAGCCGCTGGCCGCTGGTAGCGCCGCAGTATCTGCCCCCACCGGGGAGGTGAGTCTGACGGCTGTCAACGGCAACATCGGCTTGTTTGCCGGTGCCGGTGGCAATGCAACCGTAACGGCTGGTGCCGCCAATGCCAGCACCACCTGCGCCACAACCGGCGTCTCCTTGTGTCTCAATGCAGGCGGTTCGGTCATCTTGCAGGCCAATGCTGCCAACCATGCGGTACTGACCAGCACCACAGGCAACATGACCGTGGCGGCCACGGGCACCTTGCAATTGACCGGCGGCACCCCCGGTGACGCGGTGCTGTTGGCACCTGCAGGCAGCATCACCGTTCCCACATGCTTCAGTACCAACTGCAACTCGCTGCCCTTCGGTTTGCCCAACCCCATGGGCAATGGCATAGCCGACACGGGCATGCTGTCCAGCAACTACTTCACCCGGCTTTTCCCGGGCACCGATAGCGGAACCATCGCAGACACGGGTGGCAGCTTCAGCCTGATTGCCAACGACGCCATAGAGGTGGCGCTTGGCACGCCGGTTCCGCCACCCTCCACACCGGTTTCGCTGGCAAGCGTCACGGTGTCCGGCGTATCGCTGCCGTTCGACACCACCATCAGCGGTGGAAACCTGATCGTCGGTGCTAACGCCGCCGCCGGGATCAACACGGGCGTCTACCAAATTTGCTCAACGGCATTCCCTTATTACTGCCAGAACGGCAACCTGTCATTTACCAAAGCCCCGTCGCCACCACCGCCACCACCGCCACCGCCACCGCCACCGCCACCGCCACCGCCACCGCCACCACCTCCTCCGCCTCCTCCGCCGCCAGCACCGGTTCCAGCACCGGCCCCTGCACCTGCACCTGTGCCGCCGCCACCCGCACCGGCGCCCGCACCCGTTCCACCACCTGCTCCCGTGCCGGTGCCTCCGCCGCCAGCGCCCTTGCCCCCCGCACCGGTGCCACCGCCACCCCCTGCTCCCGTGCCACCCCCTGCGCCCCCGCCGCCTGCACCGGCACCCGTGCAGGTGACACCGCCCCCTGCGTCCACACCCGCACCCGCACCCGTGCGCAGCGAAAGCAACCCACAGCGGCAAGTCGAGAGTTTTCCGGGAACATTTGCCGCCCTGCTCGCAACCACCCAGCGATTGGGTGACGACGATATTGTGGTCACCGACACCGGGTGTCGCACCCAATAAATGTTCATTTTTTGATTAAAACCCCCTTTCAGCCCTTGTAAAACCTGCTCAAACAGCTATTGAATAGATAGCAACCCAACGCTGATTCAGATTTCCTGGAGTGTTTATGTCCATGCCTCTGCTCACCGCCACCTGCCCAGCTGCACCGCGCCCCAGCGCCAGCCCCGCCAGCCAGGGCTACAGCCCCACCCGTTTGTCTCTGGCTTTGGCCCATGCGTTTGCTGCCGCTTTTGCAGTGGCTGGCGCAGCTGCCCTGGCTCAGCCGGTCGGTGGCCAGGCCGTTCATGGGGCGGCCACCGTCACCACACAGGGCAACCAGACCACCGTCACCACCCAGAACGGCGCGGGTACTTCGCATTCGGCCATCAACTGGCAGAGCTTTAACGTGCCGGTGGGCACGGGCACTTATTTCAACCAGCCAACGGCCACCAGCACCTCGATCAACCGGGTGACGGGCAACAACCCCTCAGCCATTTTTGGCACGCTGGGCTCCAATGGCCGCTTGGTGCTGGTCAACCCCTCGGGCATTACCGTGGGGGCAGGTGCAGTGGTCGATACCAACGGCTTTACTGCCTCCAGCCTGCGCATGAGCGATGCGGATGCGCTGGCGGGGCGCATGCGTTTTGGCGATGGGGCAGCCGCGACGGGTAGCGTGACGGTCAACGGCAGCGTGTTGGCGCGCAGCGGCGATGTGGTGCTGCTGGCACCGCAGCTGGAGACGGGTGCCCATGCCTTGATTCAGTCGCCCAATGGCAGCACGGTGCTGGCTGCGGGCCAGCGGGTGGATGTGACGGGCCGGGGGCTGGAGGGCATCGTGATGCAGGTGCAAGCACCGACCGACAGCGCGGTGAACTTAGGAAGCTTGCAGGGCGATGCGGTGGGCATTTTTGCGGGCACGCTCAAGCACAGTGGTTTGATTCAGGCTACCGCCGTCACAGCGGAAGGCGGCAAGGTGGTGCTCAAGGCCAGTGACAAAACCGAAATCGATGGTGCCGTGCGCGCACAGGGCAACAACGGGATGGGCGGCACGGTGCATGCCACGGGCAAACATGTGCTGCTGACGGGCCAGGCGGTGCTCGACGTCAGCGGTGCCAACGGGGGAGGCCAGGCGCTGATCGGTGGCGGCTGGCAGGGCAAGGACAGCCGCGTTGCCAATGCGCAGACCACGACGGCACAAGCTGGTAGCCGCATTCATGCCGATGCCACAGAAAACGGAACGGGCGGCACGGTGGTGCTGTGGGCCGACGGCGACACGCACTTTGCCGGACACATCACCGCGCGCGGCGGCCAGCAGTCGGGCGATGGTGGGCGGGTGGAGACTTCCGGAAAGTTGAATCTAACCCTGGGCGGCCAGGTCAACACGCAGGCCGCGCAGGGCACCTACGGCAACTGGCTCCTCGACCCCGCCACCATGACCATTGTCGGCGGCACAGCCCCTCCAGCGCCCCTGCCGCCCAACACGGTGTACGAGGCGGGCCTGGAGTCGCAATTGACCAATATCACCATCAGCGCAACGGATTCCATCGATGTCGGCGGCATCTTCGGCGGCAACGCCATCACCTTGCAGCCCAATGTGAGCATGACGCTGGAAACCACTGGCCCAAGCGGCACGGGAATCAACATGGTTGTGCCCCCGGGCCCGGTACCGGCACCGCAACCGATAGGCATTGCCGCCAGCGGTACAGGCTTTATCAGCTTGACCGCCGAAACCACCTCGGGCTACGGTATCACCCTAGGCGATCCGGCTGCAAC
The DNA here is from genome assembly GCA_013297875.1 of Comamonadaceae bacterium. Lineage (GTDB taxonomy): Bacteria > Pseudomonadota > Gammaproteobacteria > Burkholderiales > Burkholderiaceae_C > JAAFIW01. The sequence goes on from JAAFIW010000001.1 coordinate 453,652, forward strand.
CTCCAGCTTCAGCACCGCAAATGGCGCGATCAGCCTCACAGCGCGCAATGCCACCACCAAGCTGGACAACGTCACGCTCAGCAGCACCGCTGGCAACATCACCGTCAATGGCGGCACCACCACGGCGGCGTCCGGCGGCGACGGGGTCAGTTTTTTCAGCGGGGTGACGATCAATACAGGCGGCACCTTGGCCGTAACCGGTGCCAGTTCCAGCGGCAATGGCATTGGTTTGGCTCCAGGCAGCCACAGTTTGACGGGCTCCAGCATCACGCTGAACGGCAACACATCGGCCATTGGTGACGGCATCTATGTCGCAGGTAACGTCTCGGGCACCGGTTCCTTGAGCATGAACGGCAATGGCACGGGAACGGCCTCTGGCATTGTTGTGGGTGCCGCCCTGAACCGTGGAACCAGCGGCATCAACATGACCGGGACTTCCGCCAATTTTTACGGCGTATATGTTGACTCAAGTGGCTCCGTCACGGGCGGCGCGGTCAGCGTAACGGGCACCAGCAACGCTAACGTTGGCGTCAAGGTGGGCGCACTGCCGCCAGCACCGACTGCCTCTATTAGCGGCTCGTCCGTGGACATCCACGGCATTACCACCAGCGGCAGTTCTGCCGTCGTCGTGGGCAATGGCAGTGTCAACAGCCTGGGCAGCCTGTTAATCGATGCCAACACCGGACAACAGATTCAAGTGGCCGCAGGCGGCAGTGTCACCCGCACCGGCGCTGGCGACCTGGAACTGATCGCCGACCGCATGGACATTGCGGGCAACGTGACGGCCAGCGCGGCTGGCGCGCGCGTGGTTCTTCGCCCTTTCACGGTCAGCCGCCCTGTTTCCTTGGGCGGTGGCAGTGAAACCACCAATCTGGCACTCACAGATGCCGAGCTGGACTTTGTCACAGTGCCCATTCTGCGGGTGGGTGGCGGGACATTCACCGGCGACATCAGCATTGACGGTGCGATTTCTCCGGCCAATGCAAGCGCACTCAGTCTGGTGACCACCGGCGGGCAGGTGGGTGCGCCGGTGTCCAGCAGCATCACGGTCAGCCAGCTCAATGCTGCGGGTGCTCAGGTGATATTGAACAACACCGGCAACAACTTCCAGACCCTCAGCGGTCGTGCCACGACTGGTTCGTTTCAGATCGTCAGCAACACACTCAGTGGCCTGACGGTGGGAACGGTTGACGGCACGTCCGGCATCGTGGCAGCGTTCAACCTGGGATTGAACAACATCGGCAGCGCCACCAGCCAGACTGCGCCCATCGTCACCCCGGTGTTCGTCGCAGTGTCGCAGGGTGGCATGACGCTGACCAACCCGGGAAATCAGCTGGGCACCCTGCAAATCATCAACAGTTCGGGTGGCAGGGTGCAATTATTCAGCGCCGGGAACGTCACGGTTGACGATCTGCGAAACCTCGGATCGGTTGATGTGGGCACCACGCCGTCCACCGCCGCCATTTCGCTCACGGCGACCGGCAGCATCTTTCGCGGTGCAACCTCCCCTGTTTCGGACATCCAGTCTGGCGGATCGGTTTACCTGGCCACCACGGGCAGCAACCAGAACATCGGTGCCAGTTCAGCCTTGCCGTTGCGGGTAGCGGCACCCGATCCGGTGGTAGCCAGCCTGGTCGGCGGCGGCGGTGGCGACATGTATGTGGCGCTGACCAACGCCAACCCCGGCTTGATCGAGGTCAGCGGGGTGGACATGCTGGATGTTCAGGGTGTGGGCACCAATCCCCTGAACATTGGTGCCGTCTCCAGCAGCGGCTCGGTGAGCTTTGGCAACACCAATTTGCTGACCTTTAACCGGACGGTCTCAACCACCGGCAACATTCAGGCGACGGCTGCTGGCAATGTGGTGGTGGCACCGGACTCTGCTACCAGCGCCGCCAGCTTGAACGCCGGGGGCGCTGTGAGCGTGACGTCGACCGCCCCCACAGGGGCCATCTACATCACGTCCGGCTTCGGTCAGCCGGCCACCATCACCGGTGCCACCAACAGCCCAGCCATTTGCGGTGGTGCCTTTGCGGTGTGCCTGAAGACCCCGACGGCGGCCCCAGCTTTGATTCAACTGGACGCCACCGACCTGTCCAACGCACCGGCCCGGGTGACCAGCCCGTCAGGCAACATACTCATTGAAACCCACACCTTGCAAGTGAACAAGGGTACCGGTGCCCAGGCCGATGCGGTGGTGGTCACCGGCGGCCAGCTGACGCGCAACATCTCCGTCGGTGGCGGCACCGAGTTGTTGCGCCAGGGTTCGCAGGCCACGGTATTCACAGATGGTGTTGCCCAGGGCGGCATTCTGGCCAGCAACGCCTACACCCGCATTGACGTCGCAACCGACACCGTCAGCCTGCCCACCGCAGGCGGAAGTGCCAATTTGTTGACCAACGATTTTTATGCCACGGCCGATGGGGCACCCGAGGTTTCCAACCCGGCGTCTGTTTTGCCTTACCCGACGGGCAATGTCGCCGTCACGCTGGTGGCACCGCCTGCCGGCGTATCGATATCTGGACCCAACCTGGTAGTGTCCAATTTGCTGGCTGACGGCACCTATGGCCTGACCTACCGGGTGTGCTCTCAACCCGACCCCACCAATTGTGTGAACGGCACGGTGAATTTGACCAAAGGTTCGCCACCTCCTCCACCACCACCTCCTCCACCACCGCCTCCTCCACCACCGCCTCCTCCACCACCTCCGCCACCTCCTCCACCTCCTCCACCACCTCCGCCACCTCCGCCGCCTCCGCCTCCGCCTCCGCCTCCACCTCCACCTCCACCTCCTGCGCCGGTACCGCCCCCACCACCGCCACCTGCTCCGGTACCCGTGCCGCCGCCCCCTCCGCCCGCGCCTGTACCGGCTCCGCCACCGCCGCCGCCTGCACCCGTACCTGTTCCGCCGCCCCCACCGCCTGCTCCTGTGCCCGTGCCACCCCCTCCGCCAGCCCCTGTGCCGGTGCCACCACCCGCACCGTCAGTGAGCGGCAGGAGCAACGAGCCCAACCGCCAAACCGAGATTTTCCAAGCGACGTTCCTGGCCTTGCTCGACGACGCCGCTGGCCGCGAATCAGGCCCGGCAAAAGACGACATCGTGGTGATCGATGGGCAACAGTGTTTGCGGCCTTGATCGAGAGATTAAGGATAAAAATCGCCACCAGCCCAGGTAGATTCTGCTCAAGCAGCTACTATTTTGATAGTAAAGCTAGCGGTATTCTCTAAAACCGTGGCAGCTCCGGATGCCTCATCTGCCCGCCGCGCACCAGCACCCGCCCGTATTCGGCGCAGCGCTGCAAGGTGGGGATGACTTTGCCGGGGTTGAGCAAGCCCTTGCTGTCAAACGCGCGTTTCACGCCAAACATCTGCTCGTTTTCTTCAGGCGAAAACTGCACACACATGCTGCTGAGTTTTTCCACGCCCACGCCGTGTTCGCCGGTGACCGTGCCGCCCATGGCCACGCTGGTTTCCAGGATGTCGGCGCCAAACAGCTCGCAGCGGCGCAGCTGGTCGGCGTCGTTGGCGTCAAACAAAATCAGCGGGTGCAGGTTGCCGTCGCCCGCGTGGAACACGTTGGCGCATTTGAGCTGGTACTTTTTTTCCATCTCCTGGATGGCCAGCAGGATGTCGGCCAGGCGTTTGCGGGGGATGGTGGAGTCCATGCACATGTAGTCGGGGCTGATGCGGCCACTGGCCGGGAAGGCGTTTTTGCGGCCACTCCAGAATTTCAGGCGCTCGGCTTCTGATTGGCTCACTACCACTTCTGTAGCGCCCGACCCAAGCAATACCTGGGTCATCCGGCAAATTTCTTCTTCAACCTCTTCCGGCGTGCCATCCGATTCGCACAGCAAAATCGCCTCGGCGGAAAGGTCGTAGCCCGCGTGCACAAAGTCTTCCACCGCCGCCGTCATGGGCTTGTCCATCATCTCCAGGCCGGCGGGAATGATGCCGGCGGCAATCACAGCGGCCACTGCGTCGCCCGCTTTGCGGATGTCGTCAAAGCTGGCCATGATGCAGCGGGCCAGCTGGGGCTTGGGCACCAACTTCACCGTGACTTCGGTGGTGATGGCCAGCATGCCTTCGCTACCCACGATGATGGGCAGCAAGTCCAGGCCTGGCGCGTCCAGCGCGTCACCGCCAAACGTGACCTCGTCGCCTTCGATGGTGAAGCCGCGCACTTTGATGACGTTGTGCAGGGTCAGGCCGTATTTCAGGCAGTGCACGCCGCCGGAGTTCTCGGCCACGTTGCCGCCAATGGTGCAGGCAATCTGGCTGCTGGGGTCGGGCGCGTAGTACAGGCCCAGCGGGGCGGCGGCTTCGCTGATGGCCAGGTTGCGCACGCCGCACTGCACCACGGCGGTTCGGCTCAATTTGTCCAGCTTCAAAATTTTGTTGAACTTGGCCAGCGACAAGGTCACGCCCTGCGCGTGCGGCATGGCCCCGCCCGACAGGCCGGTGCCCGCGCCACGCGCCACCACCGGCACGCCCAAGGCATGGCAGGTTTGCAGCACCGCCTGAATCTGCGCATAGGTCTCGGGCAGCACCACGCACAAGGGGCGTTGGCGGTAAGCGGTCAGGCCGTCACATTCATAGGGCGTGGTGTCTTCGTGGTGCCACAGAATCGCGTTTTGAGGCAAAACGGCCTTCAGCCCAGGTAAAACCTGCTCAAGTAGCTTCTGTTTTTGTAGCAAATCTGAACCGATATTCAGGGGAAGGGGGGCGTTCATATCAGGTACCTTTGCACAGCGGATGGATCAAACTCTACGCCACTGCCCAGCACGCCGGTGACATCGGCAAGCCCTTGCTCAATCCGCAAGGGGTTTTTCAGGATCGGGTTCCACCAGTCGGCGTATTCGAGCCAGTGCGCGGTGGGCGTAGCGCAAAGCAGTTGGGCGCTCAATTCCGGCCACAAGTGGTTGGACAGCGGCGTGCCCAGCACCTGGGCCCTGGCCGCAATGCGTTGCCAACCGGTCACGCCGCCGCACTTCATCACATCCGGCATCACCAATTCCAGCGGGCCAGCGCCCCATGCCTGCTCGAAGTCCAGCGGCCCCCACCAGTTTTCACCGGCCTGCAAGGGTGTGTGGGTTTCAGCGGCCAGTTGGGCGAAGGCTGCAAATTGGTGTGCCAGCACCGGCTCTTCGATCCAGGTCAAGCCCTCGCCATCCAGCGCCTGCAAGCGGGAGTGGGCCTCGGTGGGGTTGAGCGATTGGTTGTAGTCCACCATCAAGGCCACTTCGGAGCCGATAGCGCTGCGTATCGCGCGAACCACCGCAAGGTCCTCAGCCAGGGTGGGGTAGCCAATTTTGGCTTTGACGCCCCGAAACCCTTGCTGCGCCCATTGCTCGGCCACCGCAGCGCTGCCCAGCTCGCCGTCGTAGCCCACCGCACCGTAGGGTTTCAGCGCCTTGGGCGCGCCGCCCAGCAGCGCCTGCAGCGGCAGCTGGTGCGCCCTGGCCAAGGCGTCCCACAGCGCCATGTCAATCCCTGCCAGGGCCATGCCCACCAGGCCTTGCGTTCCCAGCAGGCGAAAGCGGGCACTCAGATCGTCGCTGACCGCAACCGGTGCCAGCGCCTGACCCACCACCAGCGGCTGCAGGTTGCGAATCAGCTGCGCCACCGGGCCGAGCGCGGCTGGGGTGTAGGTGAACACCATGCTGTGACCCGCGATGCCGGCGTCGGTGTTCACCGTCAGCAGCACCAAGGGGCAGGCCGCGACAACACCAGAAGCGGTGCGGTGCGGTTGTGCCAAGGGCACGCTGACAGCTTGAACCTGAAAATTCTGGATACGCATACGCTGCACTGTAGGGCGGAGTCGGCTTGCGTGGTTGATGCTTATTTGATTTGGCGCTGAATTTTGCTCAACCTCTGGCGTCCGGTCTGTGACTGACGCCGTGAGCACCTGCCTTGACGATGGCTCACCCCATCACTTTTCAGGAGTACGGCTGTGCGTGAATTTGAAACTCCGGCCTTGGAGCAACCCGTTTTCTTGATGCCCAGTCTGACGGCTGGCTTCCGCCAGGACCTGATCGATGCCATTGGTAGCATGCCGGCTTCCCGGCTGGTGGGCTTATCGGTAACCGGCTTCAGCCCGGCCGGTACGTCGCTGATTGAGTTGCCCGTGGTACCAGCCATCACCTTTGATGGTCACGTGGTGCAAGGTGGCGTGGTGGGCCTGTTGGCTGACTATGCCGGCGTGAGCGCGGCAGCTTGCACCCTGCCGGCGGGCTGGTTGGCGTCGACCACCGGCTATTCGGTGCAAAACCTGGCACCTGCCAAAGGCGAGCGGCTGTTGGCTGTGGGCCAGGCACTGCAAGTTGGCAAAACGCATGCGGTGTCGAATGCGCAGGTCTGGGCCTTGCGCAATGGCCGCTACGTGCTGGTTGCCAGCGCGACGACCAACTGTCGACCTTTTCAGTTTGTGGCTTAGCGCTTTCAGGCGGGGCCGTCGCACGAAATCTACCTAGAAACAGCAGTTGGACGCGCCCAAGTGGGTCGTCATGGCGTGGGCTGGCAAGGCGTGACGACGACGCAGGCTCTTGCCTGCTAGGAGGAGCAACGCCGCTAGCGCACGCCAGGGCGGCTCAATTGGGTGCGTAGCGTTGTCACCCAGTGGGTGAGGTCGCGCAACGCTACAAGTGTCTGATTTCATTGGTAAAAGTTGCCGAGATAAGCGGTCAACTGCTGTTTCTAGGATCTATCGTTGCGGCATGTCTGCGGCACCGTAGCCGAGGCTCACGGTGGCATCAGACGGAATGGCACCCACGGTGCTGTCCCATTGCTGCCAGGCTTCACGCATGGCTGACAGGCGTGCGCCTTCGCGTGTGGCGAGGTTGGCGCGTTCGCGTTCGTCGGTTTCAACGTTGAACAGGTAGTCATGTCCGTCAACACGCAGGTATTTCCACGCGCCGTCGCGCAGTGCGCGTTGGCTGCGGTGGTTCATGCGCCAATACATGGGGCGGGCGAACGGCTGGCCACCGCGCAGGACAGCGCTCAATGACACGCCATCAAGTGGGAAGGCTGCATGCGACTGGGCTTGCCCCAGTTCCAGCATTGTTGCGCTCCAGTCCATGGTGAGGCATTGCTGTGGGCTGACCTGCCCCGGCTTGATAGCACCAGGCCAGTGTGCGATGTAGGGCACGCGGATGCCGCCCTCGGTCAGATCCATTTTGCCGCCCACCAGCGGCCAGTTGTCGCTGAACCGCTCGCCGCCGTTGTCGCTGGTGAAGACGATCAAGGTGTTGTCGAGTTGACCGTTGTCCCGCAAGGCTTGAACGATGCAGCCAATGCCTTCGTCCATGTGGTGAATCATGCGGCGGTAGGCTGCAATGTTTCCACCCTGCAGGTCAAACAGATTTGCTGCGACGTCGGGCGCGATGTGTGCGTCGTCGCGCGTTTCCCAAGGCCAGTGGGGTGCGGTGTAGTGCAGGCTCAGAAAGAAGGGCGCCTCCTGAGCCGCCATACGCTGTACATAGTCCACGGAGCGGCGTGACAGCAAGTCGGTCAGGTACCCGTCTTCTTGATGCTCTTCTTCCCCGAAGTAGAGGTCGTGGGCACCTTGTGTTCCGCAGTGGGTGAAGTAGTCGACACCGCCGCTCATCGGGCCAAAAAACTCGTCATACCCGCTTTTTAAGGGGCTGAAATGCGGTGGGTAACCGAGGTGCCACTTGCCTATCAGCGCGGTGCGGTAGCCCGCCTGGCGCAGCATGGAGGGCAGCGTGGGATGTTGCGGTGGCAGACCCAGCGTGGTGGAGCCCTTGCTTCGGCTGTTGATGGGTTCTTCCAGCGCGCCGCGCAAGCGGTATTGCCAGCGCCCGGTCATCAGCGCAAAGCGCGTGGGTGAGCAGACCGGCGAGTTGCTGTAGCCCTGGGTGAAGCGCATGCCACCAGCAGCAAGCGTATCGAGAGCGGGCGACACACTGTCACGTCCAAATCCGTCAAAGCCGCGCCCGCCATAGCAGCCAAGATCGGCATACCCCAGGTCATCAGCAACGATGAACAGGATGTTGGGGCGCACGAATTCGCTCAAGGCATCAGCTGGCGGCTTTGAAACCAGACCGTTTGATCACTGGTCGCCACTGGTCGTTGAATTTTTTCAATGCCTCGACCGTTTGAATTTCGTTCAATGCCACAGGCGTCATTTTTCCAGCCCGAAAGCTCTGCTGTGTCTCCGGTTCGGACATGATTTCAAATAACGCCTTGGCCAGCAAGGCTTGGACAGGTTTGGGTGTTGTGGCGGGTGCATACATAACGTTGTATCCCACCGCAGCGATCGGCAGCCCTGCTTCCCGGAAGGTACTAACGCCGGGCAACAGGCTAGAGCGTTTGCTGCCAGACGTTGCCACAACACGGATCTTGCCCGCCTCATGCTGAGTAACCAGCGTATCCAAGGTATCGATCGATATGGGGATTTGTCCCGCGACGAGGTCATTGAGCATGGGCGCGCTGCCCTGATACGGCGCAATCACCAGCTTGGTACTGGACATGAAACCAATCATCAGGGCAAAGAAATGGGGCAAACTGCCCAGGGCTGGCACGCCCACATTGGCTTTGTCCGGGTTGGCCTGAATCCAGGCGAGGATGTGGCTCATTTGTTTAAGCGGTAGCCCGGCACCGACAGCTATGCCGAACTCATATTCGGTTGCATAGGACAGGGGTACAAAATCAGTGTCGACGTTGTAGCCGAGGTTGTCGAAAATCAATGGGGCAACGGTCATCACGCCGGGATTGCCAATCATCAGCACGGTCTGGTTGCTGGGTGTTTTGGCCACTTGCTGTGCGGCCAAACGGCCGCCGGCACCGACCCGGTTTTCGACAATGACCGGGGTCGACAGCCGTGTTTGCAGACGTTGGGCAATCAGGCGAGCCGCTCTGTCGCTGCCGCCGCCGGGCGCAAAACCCACCACAATGCGCACCGGGTTGCTCAGTCCCGCCGGTTGAGCCCACGCCACTTGCGCCATTGGGATGGTGCCCGTGCACGCGCCCAGAATGATGTTTCGTCTGCGGATCATTGATATTCCCTTCAATTGGTGCTGATTTTGCTTGGGGCATGTTAGCCAGCAAAATGACAATTGATCTAATCCATCCAACTTAAGGAGTACCTTGAAGTCAACAACGACGCTGCACCACCACCGCCCGAAACTGGCCAGCCCGCAGGACATGCGCGATGTACTGCCCTATCAGGTCAGTCGATTATTGTCAGTGGCTGGGGCACCGGTGATTCGATGGTGCGAGGGGCGCTTTGGCATTTCGCGCAGACAGTGGCGACTGTTGGCGATGCTGGAGGTTTACGGCTCTTTGCGCTCATCAGAACTGGCCGAACTGGCGGAATTGGATCGTGTGCGTACCTCGCGGGCTTTGCTCGAAATGCAAGACCGCGGGTTGATCGTACGGCAGCACGAGGTGGCAAACGCTCGCTACGTCCGTGTGGAAATAACGCCCAAGGGGCACGATATCTATGTTGGACTATGGCCTCTGGTTCACGCGCACCACATGCGCCTGATGTCGATCCTGACGCCGGACGAGTTGATTCTGCTAGGAGACATATTGGATCGTTTGCAAACAAAGGCCGTACAGTTGCAGGCAACCTACAGCGATTTACCCAAAGCCAATCGCCGGGCTGGTGGCGTTAGACACAAGCCCCTTTGATATGCGGCTGAATGGCGTGCAAACCCTGATGGGGCTGTTGACCTTAAAAAGAGCAGTTGATGCTTGTCACGTTGTTCCACCGGTCGCTTAACTCTCTTCAATCCGTCACGTCTGATCGTTGACTGAGGCCAAGACGTGCCGTTTTTTTCAGTTTGCGACGTAACGCCATGGCTGGCAGGTCAGCGTACCGTCGCCTTCAACCAATCGGCAAAGGCAGCCACCTCCCACCGATCCATCGCACCCGTGCGCCAGCACAGGTAGTGCGCGTGCGGGCTGGGCACGTTGCGCGGCGACAGGCGGGCCAGCGCGCCGCTGTCCAGCCAGGGCGCGCCGAGTTTCAGGCGCACCAGCGCAATGCCCAGGCCTTGGGCTGCGGCGTCACACATCAGGCCGATGTCGTTGAACGACGAGCCATCTGCAGGGTCACCCGCGTCTACGCCATGGGCTAAAAACCAGGTGCGCCAGGGCTCCAGCGGACTTTTGATGAGTTTGGCGTTTTGAAGCTCTTCCATCGTGTCAAACGGACCGTGGGCGCGCACGAAATCTGGTGAAGCCAGGGGCGTGACATCGTCGGTCATCAAACACACATGCTCCACGTCGGCATAGCGGCCGGTGCCGAACCGAACCATCAAGTCAGCGTCTTCGGCGACCACATCCAGCAAGGGGATGCTGACCTGAAGGGTCAAGTCAATTTCCGGGTAAGCCTCGATGAAGGCACGCAGCCGCGGCATCAGAATAGAACGCGAAAAGGTCGGCGTCACAGCGACACGCAGTTTGCGCTTGCCTGATGCACTGCCTTGCCCTGGAAAGCGTTGAAGACTTGCAAGCCCTTCACGTACATGGGCCAAGTACTCGCTGCCCTCTGTGGTCAGGGAGAAATCTGCACGACCAAACAAGGGCTTGCCAATCAGTTGCTCCAGCTGGCGAACCCGGTGACTGACGGCGCTGGGGGTAACACACAGCTCTTCGGCCGCCTTGCTGGCGCTGCGCAAGCGGGCCACCGCTTCGAAAGTCAACAGGCATTGGATGGGCGGAATGCGGCTCACGGGCGGCTCCTTTCCGGACTAGTCGCGCACACGGTGTGGCATCACCAGTCCGAGCCCGGCCGCCAGCACCATGCCCAGTGCCGCGAGCCACGTCAGGTTGCGCCACAGGCTGGGTGCTGACCGCAAGATGTTGACCTCACGGACAAAAATCGTCTCGCAGGCACCGTTGCCTATGTCGGTGCGCACGGTGCTGGTGCCTCGGGCGAAACCACTGCCTGAGAAATGTCGGTAGTTCGCCAGATGACCCGTCAGGTGAATTTGGTCGCCAATGCGAATGTTTTTGAGCTTTTTGGCCACATGGGCATCGTCTGTCAGCAGGTGGTTATTGGACAGTTTGGTCGTGTCAAAAGCCTGCCATGCAGCGTCGCTCGATGTCTGGACATTGCAAGTCCATTGGCCGCTTGAAAATGACAGGTCGTGATACCCGCCGCCCAAGGCATTGGTGCCCCAGACCACGCACACATCGGTCACGTTCAAGTGGTCGTTCCAGGCCTTGTGCGCCCAGCCCCACCAACTATCTGTGTTGTATTTGCTCACTACCAAGCCGTAAATCTCATAGCGATGCGAAGGCTCAATGGTGTAAGTCACGCCACCCTTGTCCGTCTTGAACGGCGCTGGCGCAATGGCTTCTTGCCGAGGCTCGTCGCTCAACTGAGGAGCGATGGTTGCTGCATCCGGCAAGCTGGGGCTTTTGTAGAGCGCCACCAGCAGCAGCGCCGTACACACGATGAAGGCCGCTTTGAGCACCTGGACTCCTGGTTCACTTGAAGATCACCGTCTTGTGGCCGTTGAGCAGTACCCGATGCTCGCTGTGCCACTTCACGCCCCGGGCGAGCACCTGGCTTTCGGTGTCGCGGCCCATTGCGGTGAGGTCTTCAACCGTTTTGCTGTGGTCGACCCGGGCGACATCCTGTTCAATGATAGGGCCTTCATCCAGATCGGCCGTGACGTAATGAGCGGTAGCGCCAATCAGCTTCACACCGCGCAAGTGGGCCTGGTGATAAGGCTTGGCACCTTTGAAGCTGGGCAGGAAACTGTGGTGAATGTTGATGGCGCGGCCCGCAAGCTTGCGACACAGGTCATCGCTCAAAATCTGCATGTAGCGCGCCAGCACGACCAGTTGGGCCTGCTCAGCCTCAATGATTTCGTATTGCCGGGCTTCGACCTGGGCCTTGTTGTGCGCCGTCACCGGCAGGTGGTGAAACGGCACGTTGTAGCTCGCCGCCAGTTGATAGAACTCACGGTGATTGCTGACAATAGCGCGAATATCCAACGCGAGCAGGCCGGATTTCCATCGAAAAAGCAGGTCATTCAGGCAATGGCCTTCTTTGCTGACCATCAACACCGTTCGCATCAGCGCTTTGGCAGGATGCAACCGCCAGGTCATGCCCAATGTGGTGGCCAACTGCGCTAGCGCCGTATGCAGGTCGTCCAGTGATGCGACGACGCCAGCGAATTGAACCCGCATGAAGAACAAGCCCGTGTCGTGGTCATTGAACTGGGCAGCTTCTTCAATGTTGCACCCACGCTGCAACAAAAAGCCCGACACCGCATGCACAATGCCAGGGCGATCAGGGCAGTAAAGCGTCAGGATCAGGGTTTCAGTCATCAAAAAAAACGCCCACAGAAGTGGGCGTTCGGTAAATGCAATCACACATTGAACGTGATTGGCTTGAAATTGGTTGCGCGAGCAAGATTTGAACTTGCGACCTTTGGGTTATGAGCCCAACGAGCTACCAGGCTGCTCCATCGCGCGGCAATATCGGATTATAGATTATTCTGACTTGTCGGTGTCGGTAAATGGCTCGCCCGACGGACGGTCAACCAATTCCACCAAGGCCATCGGTGCGTTATCGCCCACACGAAATCCCATTTTCAATATGCGGGTATAGCCACCGGGGCGCGTCTGGTAACGTGGCCCCAATTCTGCAAACAACTTGACGACGTTGTCCCTGTCGCGCAAGCGGTTAAAGGCCAAACGCTTGTTCGCCAATGTAGGCTCTTTCGCGAGGGTAATCATCGGCTCCACGACCCGACGCAGCTCTTTGGCTTTCGGTACCGTGGTTTTAATCGCTTCGTGCTCGATCAGCGAATTCATCATGTTTCGCAACATGGCGAGACGATGCTCGCTGGTGCGATTCAGTTTACGAAGTCCGTGTCCGTGGCGCATAGTGCTTTCCTTTCGTTATTAAGCAAGCAGCCGTATCAGGTACTGCCTGGTGCACAGATTTGAATCAACTAATTTAGCGTTTATCCAGGCCAGCGGGCGGCCAGCTTTCGAGTTTCATGCCCAGTGTCAACCCACGGGATGCAAGCACTTCTTTGATTTCGTTCAATGATTTTCGCCCCAAATTCGGGGTTTTCAGCAGCTCATTTTCAGTGCGCTGGATTAAATCACCAATGTAATAAATATTCTCTGCCTTTAGACAGTTTGCTGACCGTACCGTCAACTCCAGTTCATCTACGGGTCGCAGCAAAATTGGATCGAATTGCTGCGAGGCCCGCTGAACCGGCATATCAAATGCGGCCAATTCGCTACCCTCTAACTGCGCAAATACAGCCAATTGCTCAACCAGAATCTTGGCGGACGCCCGCACGGCGTCTTCGGCGCTGATGGCACCGTTGGTTTCAATTTCAACGACCAGCTTGTCCAGATCCGTGCGTTGCTCAACCCGGGCGCTTTCCACCGTGTAGCTCACACGTTTCACAGGGGAAAACGAGGCATCCAGCACAATTCTTCCAATAGACTTGGTTGGCTCGTCGCCATAGCGCCGCATGGTACCCGGCACATAGCCGCGGCCCTTCTCGACCTTGATTTGCATATCAATTTTGCCACCTTGAGACAAATGGGCTATAACATGTTCAGGGTTCACAATTTCCACATCGTGGGGCGTTTGAATATCTGCGGCAGTCACAACGCCGACACCGTCTTTGCGTAAGCTGAGCGTAACCTCATCCCGATTGTGCAGCTTGAATACGACACCTTTCAGATTGAGTAAGATGCCAATAACATCTTCCTGCACACCGTCGATTGAGGAGTACTCATGCAGCACACCTGCGATCGTTACTTCCGTGGCAGAATAACCGACCATGGACGATAACAATACCCTGCGCAAGGCATTGCCCAAGGTATGGCCGTAACCGCGCTCAAACGGCTCAAGCGTCACACGGGCCTTGTTCAAGGCCAACTGGTCGACATTAATGGATTTTGGTTTCAACAAATTGGTTTGCATTCGGTCTTCCTCTCAATACCCTCGGCTCGTTAAACCGATAAGGCTGGTGAAGCACCCACTCTGCGACATGCAGGTAGGGACAAGAACTAACAGTCGAAAGATTGTTTAACGTGAATACAGCTCAACAATGAGTGATTCGTTAATATCTGCGGCAAACTGGTCGCGGTCTGGCACCTTCTTGAAAATACCTTCCGCTTTTTCGGCGTTCACCTCAACCCAGGCAGGGATACCGACCTGTTGAGCCAACTGTAAGGCTTCCGCAATTCGGTTCTGCTTTTTGGACTTGTCGCGCACGGCAATCACGTCGCCGGTCTTAACCAAATACGACGGTATGTTGACAGACTGGCCGTTCACGACAATGGCCTTGTGCGAAACCAGTTGGCGCGCTTCAGCCCGGGTTGAACCGAATCCCATTCTATAAACCACGTTGTCCAGGCGGGATTCAAGGATAAATAGCAGATTGGCACCTGTGTTGCCCTTGCGACGGTCTGCTTCCGCAAAGTACCGGCGAAATTGTCGTTCCATGATGCCATACATCCGCTTGACCTTCTGTTTCTCGCGAAGCTGCAAGCCAAAATCGGAGGTACGCTGGCCCGATGTGCGTCCGTGCTGACCAGGCTTGGAGTCGAACTTGACCTTGTCCGCGATCGAGCGCCGCGCACTCTTCAAGAAAAGATCGGTGCCTTCCCGACGAGATAGTTTGGCTTTGGGGCCGAGGTAACGTGCCACTGAATTTCCTTTGTATCAACTGCCACAATGAATTTGTGGGAGCCAAACGCTCACAAGCGGTTGGCGGTGGGCTTACTAAATATTAAATACGACGACGTTTCTGTGGGCGACAACCGTTGTGCGGCACAGGTGTTACATCTGCGATGGATGTGATCCTGATACCTAGCGCCGCCAGAGCGCGCACCGAAGACTCCCGACCGGGACCAGGGCCTTTAATTTCTACATCCAGGTTCTTGATCCCCTGTTCGATCGCAGCTCGTCCCGCCACTTCGGAGGCAACTTGAGCCGCATACGGCGTCGACTTACGCGAACCCTTGAACCCTTGACCGCCTGAGGAAGCCCAAGAAAGGGAATTTCCCTGGCGATCTGTTATTGTAATAATCGTGTTGTTGAATGACGCGTGCACGTGCGCAACGCCATCCGCAACATTCTTCCGTACCTTTTTACGCACACGTTGGGCGGCGCTACTTGCTGGTGCTTTTGCCATATATCGAATTCCTTAGCGATTATTTCTTGAGCGAGGCTGCCGCTTTGCGAGGCCCCTTGCGGGTGCGTGCATTGGTTCTGGTGCGTTGCCCACGCATTGGAAGTCCACGACGATGCCGGAAACCACGATAGCAACCGATATCCATCAGTCGCTTAATATTCATCGTTGTTTCACGACGCAGATCGCCCTCGATGGTGATCAACGCAATCTGATCCCGAATTTTTTCTAGATCCCCATCTGTTAGATCCTTGACCTTTTTTGAATACTCAATGCCACAGGCTTCGCAAATTTTGCGCGCCCGAGTGCGTCCGATTCCAAAAATGGCCGTCAGACCGATCTCCGCATGCTTATGTGGAGGAATATTAATGCCAGCAATACGTGCCATATTTGTCTATCCTAGATGACGGTTCACAATCAGCCTTGCCGCTGCTTATGCCGTGGATCCGTGCAAATCACACGAACCACGCCATTGCGACGAATAATTTTGCAATTGCGGCAAATTTTCTTCACTGATGCTGAGACTCTCATACAAAGCTCCTAAATTCAAACGCGATTCAAAAATCTCTCAATACTTACATGTCTGGAAAGCAAAACCATCTAAGACGATTTGAAGTTTGCCTTCTTCAGCAACGATTCATACTGCTGCGACATCATGTAATTCTGTACCTGGGACATGAAGTCCATAGTGACAACAACAATAATCAACAGCGAAGTCCCACCAAAGTTGAATGGAACGTTGTAGTTTAAAATCAAAAACTCAGGGATCAGACAAACAAATGTGATGTAGATAGCACCTGCCAGTGTCAAACGCACCAGTATCTTGTCAATGTACTTGGCCGTCTGCTCTCCGGGGCGTATACCGGGGACAAATGCACCGCTCTTTTTCAGGTTATCTGCGGTCTCGCGGCTGTTAAAAACCAGCGCGGTGTAGAAAAAACAGAAAAATACGATCGCAGCAGCATACAAAAACACATAAATAGGCTGGCCTGGTGTCAACATGGAGGCCATGTCCTTCAGCCATCTCATACTGTCACCCGTGGCGAACCAACTCACCATGGTTGCAGGCAACAAAATAATCGACGAGGCGAAGATCGGCGGAATAACACCAGCCATGTTCAACTTCAGAGGCAGATGCGAAGACTGACCTCCGTACACTTTATTTCCAACCTGCCGACGTGCGTAATTAACAAGTATCTTGCGCTGCCCGCGCTCCACATAAACCACAAAATACGTCACCAGACCGACCAATGCAACAATGAACACGGAAGCGAGGATACTCATCGCACCAGTTCGCACCAACTCCAGCAATCCACCAATGGCACTTGGTAGTCCCGCCGCAATACCGGCAAAGATCAGTATAGATATGCCGTTTCCAAGGCCTCGCTCAGTAATTTGCTCGCCCAACCACATCAAAAACATTGTTCCAGCTGTCAAACTCACGGCGGCTGTCACGCGGAAGCCCATTCCCGGATTCAACACAAGCCCAGGCGAACCTTCCAAAGCCAAAGCTATACCGACCGACTGAAATATAGCCAGCGCCAAGGTTCCATACCGGGTGTATTGCGTAATCTTCCGGCGACCAGATTCACCTTCTTTTTTCAACTGCTCAAATGTCGGAACCACATAGGTCAATAACTGCATCACAATCGATGCAGAGATGTAGGGCATGATGCCCAAGGCAAATACCGTAAACCGCGATAGTGCACCGCCAGAGAACATATTGAATAAACTCAATATGCCACCCTGCTGACCTTTGAACAGCTGCTGCAATTGATTGGGGTCAATTCCTGGAACAGGAATGTGTGCACCTATTCGATACACAATCAGAGCCAACAGCAAGAAAATCAGCCGGCGACGCAAGTCCCCAAATTTTCCCGTTTTAGCTATTTGCGCTGATTGATTAGCCACGTGAATTACTCAATTAATTGGTAGAATCAGGCAACCGTTCCGCCAACGGCCTCAATCAACTTTTTGGCTGAAACAGTTGCTGAAACGCCATTGATCTTCAGCGCCTTGCTCAGGGCACCTGTATTTACGATTTTGACATTACGAACCAATTGACCAACTAATCCGGCTTGCTTGAGTGAAACCAAGTCAATGTCAACAAACGTCAGTTTTTCCAGGGCCGCCAAAGTCACCTCGGCATTGAACTTGAGATTCTGCGATTTGAATCCGCGCTTTGGCAGTCTGCGCTGTAAAGGCATCTGACCGCCCTCAAAACCGACCTTGTGATACCCGCCAGCTCGCGATTTTTGACCCTTATGGCCACGGCCGGCTGTTTTGCCGAGACCCGAACCAATGCCACGGCCGACTCGCCGCTTTGAATGCTTGGCACCTGTCGCAGGCTTAATATTATTCAATTCCATAGCTTTACCTTACAACACCTTAACGAGGTAGCTGATCTTATTGATCATTCCGCGGACAGCAGGTGTATCCTGCAATTCGCTGACACTGTTCAGCTTGCGCAACCCTAGCCCCCGCACTGTTGCACGGTGAGAAACTTTCGTACCAATCGGGCTACGAACCAATTGAACTTTGACTGTCTGGGAATCGCTCATGTTTTCGGCTCCGATCATCAAGCAAAAATTTCTTCAACCGATTTACCGCGCTTTGCAGCAACATCGGAAGGGGTCGTTGAATGCTTCAAGGCGTCCAGCGTAGCGCGCACCATGTTGTAAGGATTGGTAGAACCGTGGCTCTTGGCAACAATATCGGTAATGCCCATCACTTCAAATACAGCCCGCATAGGGCCACCTGCAATAATTCCAGTTCCTTTTGGAGCTGGTGCCATCATGACATTGGCAGCGCCGTGGTGACCCTTCACGTTGTGGTGAATCGATCCGTTCTTGAGTGACACCTTCGTCATGTTCCGGCGCGCTTCTTCCATCGCCTTTTGAACAGCTGCAGGCACTTCTTTGGACTTGCCCTTGCCCATTCCAACGCGACCGTCACCATCGCCGACAACCGTGAGGGCAGCGAAACCTAAAATACGACCGCCCTTCACCACTTTGGTTACACGGTTTACCGCGATCATCTTTTCCCGCAAACCGTCTTCTGGACCGTCACTTTGGGTTTTTGCTTGAACTTTTGCCATGATTGTTTCCGTACAGGGTTAGAACTGCAAGCCCGCTTCACGCGCTGCGTCTGCCAAAGCTTTGACTCGCCCGTGATAGGCGAACCCAGCGCGATCAAAAGCAACTTTCTCGATACCGGCAGCTTTGGCTTTTTCAGCTATTAATTTGCCAATCACTTGTGCGGCGGCGGTATTGCCGCCCCGACCCGCACCACCCAGGCTTTTGCGAACATCAGCCTGACTTGTTGATGCAGTAGCCACCACGGATGCTCCGTCGCCGGAAATAACCGTGGCGTAAATGTGCGTGTTGGTTCGATTCACAGTGAGTCGAGCAACGCCCTGAATTGCGATGCGAATCCGCGTCTGACGAGACCTGCGAAGCCGCTGTTCTTTTTTGGTCAACATGATTCAGCTCCTTACTTCTTCTTGGTCTCTTTGATCGTGATCTTCTCGTCGGCGTATCGAACACCCTTGCCTTTATACGGCTCAGGCGGACGGATAGCCCTGATTTCAGCGGCAATTTGCCCAACACGTTGGCGATCGGCACCTTTGATAACGATCTCGGTTGGCGTCGGCGTGGCAACTGAAATGCCAACAGGCATATCCTTGTTAACTGGATGCGAATATCCAACAGACAGGTTCAACTTCGTGCCTTGTGCCTGAGCCTTGTAGCCCACGCCAACCAGGCTCAGCTTCTTCTCAAAGCCCTTGGTCACACCTACCACCATGTTGTTCACCAGCTGGCGCATCGTGCCGCTCATGGCATTTGCTTCCCGGGAGTCATTGGCTGGCTCAAAGCTCAGCTTACCCTCCCGGTTGGCAATCCGAACCAAGGCATTTTGAGAGAGCGACAGACTGCCGCCAGAACCCTTGATGCTGATTTCATCCGGCTGAATGGACACTTCTACCCCTTGAGGTAGCGTGACCGGCATTTTTCCGACTCGTGACATATCAAACCTCTTTTTTTAGGCAACGTAGCAAAGGACTTCGCCACCAACGCCAGTAGCGCGAGCCTTGCGGTCAGTCATTACGCCCTTGGGGGTTGTGACAATCGCCACACCCAGACCATTCTGCACATGCGGAATGGCATCTCTACCCTTATAGACCCGCAGTCCGGGACGGCTCACGCGCTCGATGCGCTCAATTACCGGACGCCCTGCGTAGTATTTCAGGGCAATTTCCAAGTGGGATTTCCCGTCTTCGGTCTTGATCTGAAAGCCATCAATATAGCCCTCATCTTTCAATACCTGTGCAATCGCGGTTTTCACCTTGGAGGCAGGAACTGAAACAGTTACCTTGGAAACCATTTGAGCGTTTCTTATGCGCGTCAACAGGTCAGCAATGGGATCACTCATACTCATAGTTATAACTCCTGCTCGACCTACCAGCTAGCTTTGGTAATGCCGGGAATATCGCCAGCAAACGCCATTTCACGAATCTTTGCCCGACCCAGACCAAATTGCCTGAACGTACCACGTGGGCGACCTGTTATTTCACAGCGATTGCGCTGGCGAGTCGGATTTGCATTTCGGGGTATTTTTTGCAAAGCCAAGCGCGCCATGGCGCGCTCTTCGTCGCTCTTCTTGGCATTTCCCGCCAAAGCCTTCAGCTCAGCATGCTTTTTTGCATACTTTGCCACCAAGCGGTCGCGTTTCAATTCACGCTGAATCAAAGCTACTTTAGCCATACTACGCCTCAGTTCTTGAACGGGAAACGGAAACCAGCGAGGAGTGCCTTGCATTCCTCATCTGTTTTGGCCGTTGTGGTGATGCTAATATTGAGGCCGCGCAAGGCATCAACTTTGTCGTATTCAATTTCAGGGAAAATGATCTGCTCTTTGACGCCTATGTTGTAGTTACCGCGACCATCAAATGCACGCCCGGAAATACCGCGGAAGTCACGCACCCTGGGCAGAGCCACGGTCACGAAGCGGTCAAGGAATTCATACATCTTGACGCCGCGCAAGGTCACCATGCAACCAATGGCCTGCCCCTCGCGGATTTTGAACCCGGCGATAGGTTTTTTGGCTTTTGTCACAACTGGCTTTTGACCTGCGATTTTGGTCATGTCGCCTACGGCGTTGTCCATCACTTTTTTGTCAGCCACCGCTTCGCTCACACCCATATTCAGGGTGATTTTTGTAAGCCGCGGAACCTGCATCGGTGACGTATAACCGAATTTAGTCATCAACTCTGGTGCGATTTTTTCGCGGTAGTGCTGTTGTAGTCTTGCCATGATATTTCGCCTTAGGCCAATTTAATCTCGTCACCGCTGGACTTGTACACGCGCACGCGCTTTCCATCAGCCAGCAACTTAATGCCCACCCGATCAGCTTTTCCGGTCGCGACGTTGAAAATGGCGATATTGGACTGATGAATGGGCATTGATTTTTCAACAATTCCACCCGTAGAGCCTTTGAGCGGATTCGGTTTCGTGTGCTTTTTGACGATATTGATTCCGTCAATCAACACATAAGAATCATCTTTGCGCAGGGATACTTTTCCGCGCTTACCTTTGTCACGACCGGTTATGACGATAACGTCATCGCCTTTACGAATTTTGTTCATGGCGACTCCTTACAAAACTTCCGGTGCCAACGACACGATCTTCATGAACTTCTCGGTACGCAATTCACGCGTGACCGGGCCAAAAATGCGGGTGCCAATGGGCTCGAGCTTGTTGTTCAGCAACACGGCGGCATTGCCATCAAACTTGACGAGCGAGCCGTCTGCACGGCGAATGCCTTTGGCCGTGCGCACGACCACTGCACTGTAGACCTCGCCTTTTTTCACCCGACCCCGTGGGGCCGCTTCTTTGATGCTGACTTTGATGACATCGCCCACGCTGGCGTAGCGGCGCTTGGAGCCGCCCAGCACTTTGATGCACAAAACCGATTTCGCACCGGTGTTGTCAGCCACTTCTAGCCGAGATTCTGTTTGGATCATTTGTCTTTGTTCCCAACTTGCATCCCTGAACACCTGCAACCCAATGTTGCGCAGTAAAAAGGATCAGTCTTGGGCCCGTCGTCTGCCACCTGAGCCATCTGCAGTCACATGTACCGCTTACAACTCACGCCGCATTCATTGGGCTAGATAAAAATAGTGTTGCACCTTTTCTGGCGCAGCCTGCGATTGTCTACTGGATTGCGTCGCGCTGTCAACACCCTAGTGCAATTATTTTTTGTTTGCGCCCATTCCGGTTGCGCTGTAGCTGTGCGCCAAGGCTTTGAACGCACTGATTTGAGGGTCGCAGGCGGTCTCTTTTTGAAGCAACTCGCCCACTTCGTCTGCCAGGCCAGCCGCTGAGACAGCATCGACGAACAGCAGACGCGAGCGCCGGGCCAGCATGTCTTCAACTGTGCGGGCGTACTCGTGGTGTGCGGCGAAACGCACCATGCCCGCTGTCAAACCGGGAGCCAGCATGCGGTTGGAGCCGGGCTGTGCGCTGACCAGATCCTGTTCAGCGCCGTACAAATGCAAACCCGGCGCGTCGCAGACACGACCACCTGATGTGAGGGGGCCTTGGGCACCGACCAGCGGCAAATTGGCGGTTTTTGATTTGAGCAGCCGCGGCAGCAGCGCACTGTCCACACACCGCTGCAACACGTCTTCGGCCATCGCGCGATAGGTTGTCCATTTACCGCCGGTCACGGTCACCAAACCGCTTTTGCTGACCCGCACCGTGTGTTCGCGGCTGATGCTTTGGGTGGCGTCGCCATCGTCGCCCTGCGGCTTGACCAGCGGGCGCAACCCCACCCACACGCTACGGATGTCCTGCGGCGTGGGCGCGCGGCGCAGGTAGCGGGCCGCTTCACCCAGAATGAAATCCATCTCGTGGCCGAAGGGTCGGGGCTCGCGCGCCAGATCGTCCCGGGGCGTGTCGGTGGTGCCCAAAATCAGTTTGCCCATCCACGGCACGGCAAACAGCACGCGACCATCGGCGGTTTTGGGTACCAGCAGCGCGTGGTTGGTCGGCGAAAAATCTCTGTCCACCACCACGTGGACGCCTTGGCTGGGGGCCACCATCGCAGCATTGGGGCGGCCCAGCGCTTGGGCGTCCTGCTCGCGCAAACTGTCAACCCATACGCCCGTTGCATTCACCACACAAGCGGCTGCCAAGCGCACGATTTGCCCGCTTTCCTGGTCACGACACACCAAACCGGTGACTTTGCCAGCGTCATGAATCAGGCCGACAGCGGCGCAGTAGTTCACCAGCAGCGCGCCGTGTTGCGCGGCGGTTCGGGCGATCGCCAGGGCCAGGCGTGCGTCGTCAAACTGGCCGTCCCAATACTTCACACCGCCCTTCAAGCCGTCGGCACGCGCCGTCGGTAGCAGCGACAGGGTTTCAGCACGGTTGAGAAATTCGGTCGGGCCCAAACCAGCGCGACCCGCTAGTGCGTCATACATCTTCAGGCCCACACCGTAAAACGGCGCTTCCCAGTGCCTGTAGCAGGGCATCACAAAAGGCAGAGGCTGGGCCAGATGCGGCGCGTTGTGCAGCAAGGTCGTGCGCTCGTGCAAGGCCTCGCGCACCAAGGAAACATTGCCTTGCGCCAGGTAGCGAACGCCACCATGCACCAGCTTGGTGGCGCGCGACGAGGTGCCGCCAGCGAAGTCGTGCGATTCCACCAGCACCACGCTCAAGCCACGCGATGCGGCATCCAGCGCGACGCCCAAACCTGTTGCACCGCCTCCGACGATGGCCAGGTCGTACCGATGCGACTGGGCCAAGCGAGCCATCAGGTCGGGGCGCGATGTGGGTAAGGCGGCTGTCATGGGGGTTAAAGCTGATAATTTGTGAGAAATAGGCCACTAGCCCATATAAATGCTGCTCAAGCAGCTATCTATTTCGTAGCAAACAAGCTTCGTCTTGCGGCTGGCCACCTGCGTTGAACGTCGATGGCCAGGGACAAAACAGCTCAGTTAAACACTGACTTTGAGAGCGGCTTAACGAACCTTGCCGTCTTTCCAGGCTTGCAGCAGCTTGTCGTAGTTGATGGTTGCACCTTGAGGCTTTTCGTTGGCCAGCTTGGCCCACGGTGCGGCTTTATCGCTCAGGTACTTCGCGGGGTCGCCCTTGGGGTTGAGCTTGGGCGCGCACTTGGCCATGCCAGAGCGCTCCAGACGAGCCATCACCTGATCCATCTCTTCGGCCAGCGTGTCCATCGCGCCTTGCGGGGTCTTCTCACCCGTCACGGCTTGGGCCACGTTTTTCCACCACAGCTGGGCCAGCTTGGGGTAGTCAGGCACGTTGGTGCCGGTGGGCGTCCAGGCCACACGGGCGGGGCTGCGGTAGAACTCGACCAGGCCGCCCAATTTAGGGGCCATGTCGGTCATGGCTTGCGAGCGAATGTCGCTTTCGCGAATCGGCGTCAGGCCGACGATGGTTTTCTTCAGGCTGGTGGTTTTGGCGGTCACGAACTGTGCATACAACCAGGCAGCGGCCACTTTGTTGGGGTCGTGGTCTTTGAAGAAGGTCCAGCTGCCGACGTCCTGGTAGCCGTTTTGCATGCCTTGCTTCCAGTACGGGCCATTGGGGCCAGGGGCCATGCGCCACTTGGGCGTGCCGTCGGCATTCACCACGGGCAGGCCGGGCTTGGTCATGTCGGCGGTGAACGCGGTGTACCAGAAGATTTGCTGGGCAATCTGGCCTTGCGCGGGCACGGGGCCAGCTTCGCCAAAGGTCATGCCGATGGCTTCTTTGGGCGAGTATTTCTTCATCCAGTCCACATACTTGGTCAGCGCATACACAGCCGCTGGCGAGTTGGTGGCACCACCGCGCGACACCGAAGCGCCTTGGGGGTTGCAACCGTCGGCCGAGGCGCGAATGCCCCACTCGTCGACCGGTTTGCCGTTGGGAATGCCAATGTCAGCCGTGCCGGCCATGGACAGCCAGGCGTCGGTGAAGCGCCAGCCCAGCGATGGATCTTTCTTGCCGTAGTCCATGTGGCCATAAATCGGCTTGCCGTCGATGTTTTTCACGTCGTTGGTGAAAAAGTCGGCGATGTCTTCGTAGGCGCTCCAGTTCAGCGGCACGCCCAGGTCGTAGCCATACTTGGCTTTGAACTTGTCCTGCAGGTCTTTGCGGGCGAACAGGTCGGCGCGGAACCAGTACAGATTGGCAAACTGCTGGTCGGGCAGCTGGTACATCTTGCCGTCTGGTGCCGTGGTGAAGCTGGTGCCGATGAAGTCTTTGATGTCCAGATCGGGGTTGGTCCACTCTTTGCCCTTACCCGTCATGTAGTCGGTCAGGTTCAAAATTTTGCCGTAGCGGTAGTGGGTGCCGATCAGGTCGGAGTCGCTGATCCAGCCGTCGTAAATGCTCTTGCCGGACTGCATCGAGGTTTGCAGTTTCTCCACCACATCGCCCTCTTGAATCAAGTCGTGCTTGACCTTGATACCGGTGATTTCTGTAAACGCCTTGGCCAGGGTTTTGGACTCGTACTCGTGGGTGGTGATGGTCTCGGAGACCACTGAAATTTCTTTCACGCCCTTGGCTTGCAGCTTTTTGGCGGCTTCGATGAACCACTTCATCTCCGCCATCTGTTTGTCTTTAGACAAGGTGGACGGCTGGAACTCGCTGTCCACCCACTTTTTGGCCTCGGCTTCGCCCGCCCCGGCACCCTGCCAGACCAGCATGGACGCGGCCAGGGCCAGCGCTGAATAACGTAACTTCATGACTTGTCTCCTTCAGTTGACTCAACAGTTAACAAACAACTTCCCACCAGAAAAAATCGTTCGGCTTTCGGGGAAGTGACGAGCCGAACTACTTGAAAACTATCCCTTGCGCATGACAAAAACCAGCAGCCCCATCGAGGCCACAAAGCTCCACCAGATAGACAAATCGCCCTCCTGCCCCAGTTGCACGGCCAGCCAGCCGCTGATGGCGACAAACATCAAATTCAAATACGCCGCACTCAGCAGCCCAATAAACAGTCGGTCACCGCGCGTGGTTTCGATGGGCAAAAAGCCCTTGCGCATCACAGTGGGCGACTTGATTTCCCAAAGCGTCATACCCACGAGCATCAACACGATGCAAGTAAAAAATACTGCCACCGGCAGCGTCCAGGCCATCCACTCAAACATAGGCCCCCCCCTGAGCGCCTGTGGCGCTTCCCCCAAGGGGGACGCAGCTAAACATAGCCCCCCCTGAGCGCCTGTGGCGCTTCCCCCAAGGGACGCAGCTAAACATAGCCCCCCCTGAGCGCCTACGGCGCTTCCCCCAAGGGACGCAGCCAGCGGCCGGGCGAAGCCCGTTCCGCGGCTGCCCCCGGTTTTGAACCCGTAGGTTCTCGCGTGAGGTGTTTGCGTTCATCGTCTTATGCTCCTCATTGCTAGCCACACCCACTGCACACGCTGCAAGACAGGCCCAGGCAGCCGCGGAACCGGCTTCGCCGGGCCGCTGGCTGCGCCCCCTTGAGGGGGAGGCGCCGAAGGCGACTCGGGGGTGGTTCAAATACTTCATACACGCCCCATCGCAAAGCCTTTTGCGATGTAGTTACGCACAAACCAGATCACGATCGCGCCCGGCACGATGGTCAATACGCCCGCCGCAGCCAAAGTCGCCCAGTCCATGCCAGAGGCCGACACCGTGCGCGTCATCGTGGCCACAATCGGCTTGGCATTCACGCTGGTGAGCGTGCGCGCCAGCAGCAACTCCACCCAGCTAAACATGAAGCAGAAGAACGCCGCCACGCCCACACCGGCCTTGATCAGTGGCAGAAAAATCGTGGCGAAAAAGCGGGGGAACGAGTAGCCGTCGATGTAGGCTGTTTCGTCAATCTCACGTGGAATGCCGCTCATGAAGCCTTCCAGAATCCACACCGCCAGCGGCACGTTGAACAGCAGGTGCGCCAGCGCCACGGCGACATGCGTGTCCATCAAACCGACCGTGGTGTACAGCTGGAAAAACGGCAGCAAGAACACGGCAGGCGGCGTCATGCGGTTGGTCAGCAGCCAGAAGAACACATGCTTGTCGCCCAGAAAGCTGTAACGGGAGAACGCATAGGCGGCGGGCAGGGCTACCGAGATGGAAATCACCGTGTTGATGGCCACATAAATCAGCGAGTTGATGTAGCCCGAGTACCACGAGGGGTCGGTGAAGATCTTGATGTAGTTGTCCCAGGTGAAGTGCTGGGGGAAAAATGAGAAGCTGGAGAGGATTTCCTCATTGGTCTTGAAGCTCATGTTGACCATCCAGTAGATGGGCAACACCGCAAACACCAGGTAGGCCATCAGGAACAGCGTGCGTTTGTGAAAACGGTTTTCATGCATGGCCCGCTCCTTCCGTGCTGCTGGTACCTATCCGCTGCATCCAGTTGTACAAGATGAAGCACAGCAACAAGATGATCAAAAAGTAGATCAAGGAAAACGCCGCCGCTGGCCCCAAATCAAACTGGCCCACGGCTTTTTGCGTGAGGAACTGGCTCAGGAAGGTGGTGGCGTTGCCCGGCCCGCCGCCCGTCAACACAAAGGGCTCGGTGTAAATCATGAAGCTGTCCATAAACCGCAGCAGCACCGCAATCATCAGCACACCGCGCATCTTGGGCAGCTGGATGTAGCGAAACACGGCGAACTTGCTGGCCCCGTCAATACGCGCGGCCTGGTAATAAGCATCGGGTATGGACCGCAGGCCCGCAAAGCACAGCAGCGCCACCAGCGGCGTCCAGTGCCACACGTCCATCACCAGCACGGTGATCCAGGCGTGGGTGGCGTTGCCGGTGTAGCTGTAGTCCACCCCCATTTTTTGTAGCAGATTGCCCGCCAGGCCGATGTCGGCGCGCCCATAAATCTGCCAGATCGTGCCCACCACGTTCCACGGAATCAGCAGCGACAGCGCCACCACCACCAGCACGGCAGACGACTTCCAGCCCTGCGCGGGCATGGACAGCGCCAGCAAAATGCCCAGTGGAATCTCGACCGCCAGCACCGCCAGCGAGAAGGTGAGCTGGCGGCCCAGCGCGGCATGCAGATCGGGGTCGCGCATCACCGAGGTGAACCACTCGGTGCCCACAAACACCCGCCGCTCGGGCGAAATGATGTCTTGCACCGAATAGTTCACCACCGTCATCAGCGGCAAGATGGCAGAGAACGCCACGCAAATGATGACCGGCAGAATCAGCCACCAGGCTTTCTGATTCACCGGTTTGGTCGTTGTACTCATGGCACCAAAACCTCGTCTTTATAAAAACAGGTGTGCTCGCCCAACACCTGCAACCAGGCACTTTCGCCTACCGTAGGCACTGCGATCTCTGGGCTGAGACGCGCCTTGATGGCATGGCCGTCGATGGTTGCGGTCAGCATCACATGCGTGCCCACGTCTTGCACGCGCGCCACGGTGACGGGCAGAGCACCGGCCTCGTTGGGGTTGGCCAAGCTGACGTATTCCGGCCGCACACCCAGCTTCAATGGCCCGGCGGGTAGCGCCCGCATGGTGGCCACCGGAAAGCCTGCCATCGTCACGGAGCCGCCTGCGGCTTGCACCGGCAGAAAATTCATGCCGGGCGAGCCAATGAAGTGCCCCACAAACGTGTGTTCGGGGCGCTCAAACAGCGCATCGGCACCGCCCACCTGCACCGCGCGGCCACGGGTCATCACCACCACCTGTTGCGCAAAGGTCAGCGCCTCCACCTGGTCGTGCGTGACGTAGATCAGCGTGAGTTTCAGCTCGTGGTGAATCTGCTTGAGTTTGCGGCGCAGCTGCCATTTCAGGTGCGGGTCAATCACCGTCAGCGGCTCGTCAAACAACACAGCCGACACGTCTGAGCGCACCAGGCCACGGCCCAAGGAGATTTTTTGCTTGGCGTCGGCGGCCAGGCCAGCGGCGCGCTGATTCAACTGACCACTCATCTCCAGCATTTCAGCGATTTGGCCCACACGCTTTTTGATCTGGTCTGCTGGCACTTTGCGGTTGCGCAGCGGAAAGGCCAGGTTGTCAAACACCGTCATGGTGTCGTAGATCACCGGGAACTGGAACACCTGGGCAATGTTGCGCTCTTGCGGGGTCTGGTGGGTGGCGTTGACGCCATTGAAGGCCACCGTGCCCTGCGACGGCGTGACCAGGCCCGACATGATGTTCAGCATGGTGGTTTTGCCGCAGCCCGAGGGGCCTAGCAAGGCGTAAGCGCCACCGTCTTCAAACGTCATCTTCAGGGGCAACAGCGCATAGTCTTCGTCGCGCTGCGGATTGGCTCGGTAGGCATGCGCCAAGTCAAGGGTGATGCTGGCCATGTCAGTGCGCCCTCTGACCAGGAGCCAGCAGCAGCGCGCCGGTGGCATCAAACACATACACCTGCGAGGGGTGTAGGTGCAGGGTGATGGGGCTGCCCAAATCAAAGTAGTGCACACCCGTCAGCTGCGCCACTAATTCGCCCACCGGCGTGGCCGCATGAACAAAGGTGTCCGACCCCGAAATCTCGGCCAGTTCCACCTGCCCGACCAGCGACACGTCGCCGGGACGCGCCTGCACGCGCAGCGCGCTGGCGCGCACGCCCACGGTGAGCGTGCCGGAGGCTGTGGCAGGCAAATTCAAGGGCAATTCAGGCCCATGATCCAGTCTAGCCCCTGTGGATACTGCTCGGGCAGCTATCAAATTCATAGGGGGATCGCTGAACGCGCGGGCCACCCGCAGCGACTGTGGACGGTGAAACACCTGCGCGGTCGGCCCAAATTGCAGCAACTCGCCAGCGTCCATCACCGCCGTGTAGCCACCCAGCAGCAGTGCCTCACCGGGCTCGGTGGTGGCATAGATCACGGTGGAATCACCCGCTGCGAACAACTGGGTCAGCTCTTCACGCAGCTCTTCGCGCAGCTTGTAGTCCAGGTTCACCAAGGGCTCGTCCAGCAGCATCAGCGGCGCGCCTTTGGCCAGCGCCCGGGCCAGCGCCACGCGCTGCTGTTGGCCCCCCGACAGCTCGGCGGGCAGGCGCTCCAGAAACATGTCGATGTGCAAGCGCTGCGCAATCTCGCGCACCCTTTGATCCAGGTTTTTTTCGCCTCGCAGTTTGAGCGGCGACGCGATGTTGTCAGCCACGGTGAGCGACGGGTAGTTGATGAACTGCTGGTACACCATGGCCACATTGCGCTGGCGCACGCTTTGGCCGGTGACGTCAGCACTGTCAACACGTACCCGGCCGGCAGTGGGCACATCCAGCCCGGCCATGATGCGCATCAAACTGGTTTTGCCCGCCTGAGTGGCACCCAGCAGCACCGTGACCTGGCCGCTGGGCGGCTGTAGGTTCAGCGGGTACAGCCACTGGGCGGGGCCCACTTTTTTGGTGACGGCTTCAAGCGACAGCTGCATAGGTACCCTGGTTTTTCAGGTTCAACGACATCGGTAGATGAGTTTCGTTTTGGTAAATTAGGGCGCGATTGTTGTTCTATTTTGTGCATTATTTGTCATGGTTTTCCCTTTATCGCTTTCGTTTTGTTTCGATATAGAGTGCACTTCAGTTTGACAAGCCATTGATACGAGCCATCTTCCGTGAACGCCAACCCCCGACAAGTCCGCCTGCTCGACGTGGTGCGCGCCGATGGCACCGCATCGGTCGAGCAGTTAGCCGACAAGCTGCAGGTCAGCCTGCAAACCGTGCGCCGCGACGTGCAGCGCCTGGCCGAGGCCAAGCTGCTCACCCGTTTTCACGGCGGCGTGAGCGTGCCGGGTTCCACGATCGAGAACATTGCCCACCGGCAGCGTGAGAACCTGAACGCCGCTGGCAAAGCACGCATTGCGCACACCGTGGCAACCTGCGTTCCCAACGGTTGCTCGCTCATCCTGAACATTGGCACCACCACCGAAGCCGTGGCAAAGGCCTTGCTGCACCACAAGGGCCTGCGCGTCATCACCAACAACCTGAATGTGGCGGCCATCCTGTCGGCCAACACCGACTGTGAGGTGATCGTGACCGGTGGTGTGGTGCGCGCCCGCGACCGCGGGATCGTGGGCGAAGCGGCCGTGGCCTTCATCAAGCAGTTTCGTGTGGACATTGCGGTGATTGGCATCTCCGGCATCGAGGCCGACGGCTCGTTGCGAGACTTTGATTACCGCGAGGTCACCGTGTCACAAACCATCATCGGGCAAGCCCGTCAGGTGTGGCTGGCCGCCGACCACAGCAAATTCAACCGACCGGCCATGGTGGAGCTGGCCCAGCTGCACAACATCCAGCGCCTGTTCACCGATGAACCGCCACCCGAGCCATTTCCTGAACTGCTCGCGCAGGCGCAGGTGCAGTGTGATGTGGCCGGGCTATGAAAAATGACTTCACCGCGTTGCGGCGTTGATGACAGATGACTAACTTGCCCTCGCAATCCGGCATTTCTGCGCTCCGGGTCATTCTTCATGGCAGCCCTCGGGGCACGTCGTCTGTCATCAGATCGTCAACACCTGGAATCGCGTCATGACCTACCTTTTAGCCCTCGACCAAGGCACCTCCAGCTCCCGCAGCATTGTGTTTGACCGCCTGGGCCAGGTGGTGGCACAAGCCCAGCAGGAGTTGCCGCAGATCTACCCCAAACCGGGCTGGGTGGAGCACGACCCGATGGAAATCTGGCGTGGGCAGCTGGCCACGGCGCAGGCAGTGCTGGCCAAGGCCAAATTAAGGGCCCAGGACATCAGCGCCATCGGCATCACCAACCAGCGCGAAACCACCGTGGTGTGGAACCGCGCCACTGGCCAGCCCATTCACAACGCCATCGTCTGGCAAGACCGCCGCGCCGAAGACACCTGTGCGCGTCTGCGCGCGGGTGGCCACGCCGACATGATTCAGGCCAAAACCGGTCTGCTGGTGGACGCCTATTTCTCCGGCACCAAGCTCAAATGGATCCTGGATCACACCCCCGGTGCGCGCAAATTGGCGCGCGCAGGCGAGCTGGCGTTTGGCACGATCGACAGTTGGTTGATGTGGCAATTGACGGGCGGCAAAGTGCACGCCACCGACGTGAGCAACGCCTCGCGCACCATGCTGTTCAATGTGCACACCAACCAGTGGGACGACGAGCTGCTGTCGCTGCTGGATATACCGCATGACCTGATGCCGCGCGTATATCCCTCCAGCGCACAGTTCGGCGACGTCAGCGCCGACGTACTCGGCGCGGCCATTCCTATCGGCGGTGTGGCCGGTGACCAGCAAAGCGCCCTCTTCGGCCAGGCCTGCTTCAAGGCTGGCATGGCCAAAAACACCTATGGCACCGGGTGTTTCATGCTCATGCACACCGGCAACCAGTTTCAAACCTCCACCAATGGCCTGCTGACCACATCAGCGGCACAAACCACCAGCAAAACCGAATTTGCCACCGAGGGCAGCGTCTTCGTCGGCGGTGCGGTGGTGCAGTGGCTACGCGACGGCCTGCACGCCATCCAGGGCAGCGACCAGGTGCAGGCCCTGGCCCAAAGCGTGCCCGATGCCGGCGGCGTGATGATGGTTCCCGCTTTTACTGGGCTGGGAGCCCCCTACTGGAAACCCGACGCCCGCGGCACCATCACCGGCTTGACCCGCGGCACCACCGTGGCCCACATCGCCCGCGCCGCACTGGAGAGCATCGCCTACCAAAGCGCCGCCCTGCTGCAAGCCATGAGCCGCGACGCCGTGGCCGGTGGCTTAGCCCCCGTAGCCGAGCTGCGGGTAGACGGCGGTGCTTGCGTGAACGATTTGTTGATGCAGTTCCAGGCCGACTTGCTGGGCATTCCCGTGGTGCGACCCGCCGTGACAGAGACCACCGCCTTGGGTGCCGCCTACTTGGCCGGGCTGGCCGTGGGCGTGTACGGCAGCACCCAGGAGCTGTCAACCCTGTGGCGCGCCGAGCGCAGCTTCCTGCCCACCCTGGCCCCGCAACGCGCAGCGGAGTTGATGCAGCGCTGGGAGCATGCGGTGCGGCAGACCACGCTGGCGTGAACCGTCACGACCACGGTTCTTTGGCGCGCCAAGACATTGATGAGTTGCTGTGTAACAAGCCGCCAGACAGGATGGACGACAAGCAGCGAGCGCTCGCGTTTTTCAGCCAAATCGGCCACCAGCCCATGATTTCATTGCTCAAGCAGCTACGCTTTCAATAGCACTTCCCACTTCTCGTCCCGCAACGTCCCACTCAACAACACCACCGGGAATCAGTAGAGTCGAAGACTGACGCGGTAGCCTAGGCCCCGTCTCCAGTCTCCGCTCATCGAACCGGACGTGCGGATTTCCCGCATCCGGCTCTCCGACTTGATTCACTGCAACGCTGTCATTGGCGCGACTCATCTTGCTCCTCCCAGCTCATGCACCCGCAGATCCGTGAAGATCGTCGTGTGGCTGAACCGTTTGGCGCCCTGGGTCAACCCAGGATGCAGTGGGTTTCAAATTCAACCAATTAGTAGCGCTTAATTACTAACATGAAAGATAGAGTCGGCCCACCCAATTCCACCCGAAAGTTCCTATGTACCAGCCTTGGCTGAAATCCTTGTTTTGCGCCTTTTTGCTCTGCATAACGCTCACCCCGTTATGGGCTCAAAACAAAATTTTGTTTATCCGCGGCGGTGATGGAACCGTTGGCTTTCTGGAAGGGGGCAGCAATGAGCAAGGTGCCGATCTGTTCAACTTTGCAACCAACCCGGGCAACCACGGCTGGGGGGAGCTGGGTTCGGCCCTGATCGCCGAGGGTTTCACCGTTGAACAAATGTCAGAAAACCCGGTTGTGGCCAAGGTACCCAGGCCTGTCCCGTTGGACACGCTGAACCTGAGCCAGTACGCGGTGATTGTGTTTGGCTCGAACAACGCCGACTACACCGACGCGCAAAAAAATGCCTTGGTGGCCTATGTTCAAGCAGGCGGGGGTGTGCTGTTCGTCTCTGACGGAAATTTCGGCCCGAACTGGGCGGGTGCGCCTTCATCGGACCAGAAGTTCATGGGCAGCTTTGGCCTGGTGATGAACCAGGACAGTGGCACCTATGCAGTCAAGCGTGCCGACAACCATTTCTTTGCGCCCACACACCCGATTTTGAATGGGGTGAATATTTTTGATGGAGAAGGCGTCTCGGCCATCACGGTGATGCAGCCCCCAGCCGGTGTGACCAACGCGCTCATCACCAAAGCCCTGGGTATCGTGCAGCGCAACAACGGAAACATCAGCATCAACCAGGGCAAAGGCAGCTCTGAACCCGCCGCGGCCAACGATGCCTCACTGGCCATTGCGGAAATGGGCCTGGGCCGCGTTGCCGCCCACTTTGACCGCAACACGTTTTTCAATGCCAATGGCGCTGGCACCGACCTACACCGGTTTGACAACGAACGGTTTGCACGGAATCTGTTCAACTGGTTGGCCCGTCGCCCCGCGTTCAACACCGTCTCGGGCAACTATGCGCCGCGCGTGCATTTCCCCAATCTGTCGCCTGGCGCACTGCTGAGCTCGGCCTCTGGTCTGGTGGTGCAGGCATCGGCCAAAGACATTGATGGCACGGTTGCCTATGTCGAGCTGTCGGTCGATGGTGTGTCGGTGGGTATCGCTACCGCCGCCCCCTACAGCTGGACGCTCTCCAACCTGAGCCCCGGGCAGCGCACGCTCAAAGCCACCGTGGTGGACAACAAGGGCGCCAGCACCAGCGCGTCCCTACCCGTTAACGTGGCCAACCTGATCAGCAGCGCGGGATGGACGGTTGCTGGTTTTCAAAGCAATGGCGCAGCAACCGGCAACGCTGGGTTTGCCATCGACGGGAATCCGAACACGCGCTGGGCCACCAACCAGGTACAAGCGCCCAACCAGCGCTTTGCCATCAACTTCGGGAAGCCCATCGCGTTTGAACGCGTGGTTCTGAAGACCGCGCAAAATCCAGATGACTACCCGCGCGGCTATCTGCTCAAGGGCTCCAACAATGGCGTGGACTATGTCAACCTGACGTCTGGCACCGGATCGGGCCCGACCACGGACATATCACTGCCGCAGCCCGTGACCTACCAATTCCTGGAGATCGTGCAAACCGGCACGGCTGGTGTCAATTGGTGGTCCATCCACGATCTGGAGCTGTATGCGCCAGGCGCGGTGGTTCCGCCGGTATCCAACATGCTCAGCCGCACCGGCTGGACGGTTTCTGGATTCCAGAGCAATGGATCGGCCACCGGCAACGCTACCCTTGCCATTGATGGCAGCGCCAGCACACGCTGGGAGACCTCGCAGCCGCAAACGCCAGGCCAGCGATTCGTCATCAACATGGGAAAACCCAACAGCTTTTCCCGCCTGGTGCTGAAAACCGACCAAAGCCCCAATGACTACCCGCGCAGCTTCGTGCTCAGGGGGTCAAACAACGGCATTGATTTTGTCAACCTGGCCTCGGGCTCGGGCAGCGGTGCCACCACCCAGATCGTGCTGCCCCAGGCCGTGACCTACCAGTTCGTGGAGATTGCGCAAACCGGCACCGACGGCTATTGGTGGTGGTCCATCCATGAAGTCGAAGCCTACGGATCGGGCCCCGCGCCGTCCCCCGCGATCAGCCGCGCCGGCTGGACGGTGTCCGGATTCCAGAGCAATGGATCAGCCGCTGGCAACGCCGCCAGCGCCGTCGATGGCGCCCCAAATACGCGCTGGGCCAGCACACAGGTACAGGCACCGGGACAGCGTTTCGTCGTCAACATGGGCCAGCCGACCCTGGTTGCGCGCTTCGTGTTGAAGACCGAACAAAATCCCAACGACTACCCGCGTGGCTATCTGCTCAGAGGATCCAGCAACGGCACCGATTTTGTCGATCTCGCATCGGGTGCTGGCACCAACCCCATCACCGACATTGTGCTGCCGCAGCCGGCCACTTATCAATTTTTCGAGATCAGACAAACCGGCGCGGTCACCACCGGTGGCTACTGGTGGTCCATCCACGAACTGGAGGCTTACGGGCCTTAGGCATCCCGCGAGTGGGGGGCAATTTTGCTCGAATGGGCTGTCGGCCCATGGATTCATTGCTCAAGTAGCTATGTTTTTCGTAGCGCCGAGTGGCAAGTACAGACTTAGCGGCGCATCGGCTAGCGCCGTGAATCCGAAATGCGCATAAAACCGCGCAGCCTGCTCGTCTTTGGCTTCAACCAACAAGGCATAGGCTGCAACCTGCAACCGCGCCCGCAAGCAACGCTCGACAGCCAAGCCCAGCAAAATGCGCCCGATGCCGTGGCCCTGGTGTTGTACCGAGCAGGCCAGTCGGCCCATTCGGAAACAGGGGATGGGATAACGAGGCAATTTCTTTTGCGCCGCCGCTGACAAGCGCGCGGCTTCGACCTGGGCGGCACTCAGTGCGTAGAAACCCAGAATCTCGGCGCTGTAGCGGCCATCGACCAGCAGGTAAACCGTGGTCACGCCTTTGAGGCTTTGCTGCACTGCGTACTTGTGCAAAAACTCATTCAACGCCGGCACACCACAGTCAAACGCGCTGCGGTCATGCCCGAGCGCTATCCAGTCTGTGAGCAGCAGTTCCTGTAGGTGCGATGTATCCAGTGCAGAAGCCGCATCGTTGTCAGGCACGCTGCACCTTGGCAGCGGCTTTCAGGGCATCTTGTAGCGCTGGATTGGGCTTGAAAGCACCCTGAATGGCTTGGGAAAACTGGTCGAAGTCCTGTGACGACATGCGCAGCGTCGCCTCACGATCCAGCAACTCCTGGGCTTTTTCTTTGACAGCCGACCGTACAAAGCCCGCCATGGTTGTGCCCATCAGCGCCGCAGCACGGGCCACGATGTCCTTTTCGGCAGCGTCCATCTTCAGATCAAAGCGGGTCGTCAGCAGGGTGTTCATGGGAGTTCGATCGAATTGGGATTCATACGGCATTTTACCGTATTGCTGAATGCAATTCGGCGACGACAGGAGCGCCCCATGGGAAATCCGGGTTGAACGGGTTGAAGGTGAAATCGGTCATCAGCCCATGAATTCATTGCTCAAGCAGCTACGTTTTTCGTAGCGTTTCCCTCTTCTCCCCCCGTAGCGTGGCACTCAACAACACCACCGGAATCAAGCCCACCAACACCAACGCCAGACTCGGCAACGCCGCTTCCCCCAGCCGCTCGTCCTTGGCCAGTTGGTAGGCCACCACGGCCAGGGTGTCGGTGTTGAAGGGGCGTAGCACCAGCGTGGCGGGGAGTTCTTTCATCACGTCTACAAAGACCAGCAGCGCGGCGGCCATGGCGGAGCGGCGTAGCAGGGGCCAGTGCACCTGGTGCATGAGGGCAAAGCCGCTGATGCCCAGGGTGCGGGCTGTGTCGTCCAGGCTGGTGGGGATGCGGGCGTAGCCGCTTTGCACGCTTTGCAGGGCCACGGCGCAAAAGCGCACCAGGTAGGCCCAGACCACGCCCAGCACCGTGGCGGTGACCAGCGCGCCCACAGCGGTGCCGGGCATTTGCGCTTGCAGCCAGCCCACGGGCAGCAGCAGGCCCACCACCACCACAGCGCCGGGCACGGCGTAGCCCAGGCTGGCCACCTGGGCTACGCCGCGGGTAACGGCGTCGGGCGCGCGGCGCAGGCGGTAGGCCAGGGCCAGCGCCACGGCCAGCGCCAGCGCGGCAGTAACAGCGCCCAGCCGGAGGCTGTTGAAGGCCCAGCCGACAAACTTGTCCCAGGGCAGCACCGACCAGTCAGCCACCAGCGGGCGCAGCATGAAGAGCACGGGCAGCACAAAGCCCAGCAGCACGGGTGCGGCGCACACGCCCCAGGCCCAGGCGGCTTTGCGGCCATGCAGGCGTATGGGCTGCGATTCAGCACCGCCACGCAGGCTGCGAGCCGATGCAAAGCGCATGCGCTTTTGGGCTTTGTGCTCCAGTTTCAGGAGCAGCACAACAAACGCCAGCAAGCACGTGGCCAGCATGGCTGCGGCTGTGGGGTTGTCCATGGCCAGCCAGGCTTTGTAAATGCCGGTGGTGAAGGTTTGAATGCCAAAGTAGCTGGACACGCCATAGTCAGCCAGCGTTTCCATGCAGGCCAGCGCCACACCGGCGGCCACCGCCGGGCGGGCCAGCGGCAGCGCGACTTTGGTGATGCGCCGGCGCAAGGGTGCGCCCAGCAGGCGGGCCGCTTCCATCAAATGCGTGGCACGCTCGGCCAGCGCGGCGCGGGCCAGCAAATACACATAGGGGTACAGCGCAAACGTGAGCACCAGAGCCGCGCCGCCCAGGCTGCGCACCTCAGGCAGCATGCGGCCTTGCAGGCCCAGCAGCGCGCGCAGCTGGGTTTGCAGCGGGCCGCTGAATTGCAGGTAGTCGGTGTAGGCATAGGCCACCACATAGGCCGGCATGGCCAGCGGCAGCAGCAAGGCCCATTCAAACGTGCGACGACCGGGAAAGTCAAACACCGTGACAGCCAACGCACAGCTCACGCCCACCAGCGCCACCCCCGCGCCCACCATCAGGCACAGGCGCAGGCTGGTCCAGGCATAGGCGGGCAAAACAGTGCTGGCCAGGTCGCTCAACACCTGGGCGCTTTGGGCGTTGAACTGCAACCACGAGGCGGCAATGGCCAGCACTGGCAGCGCCAGCACGGTGGCGAAGGCGATAAGCAGGAGTTTAGGGAGCAGCTGGCGAGACATCTAGCTTGTAGCGCTTGGGAGGATGACGAATGACTTCGCCGCTATCGCGGCGTCGATGACAAATGACAGCGACGGTTTTTAGTCATTTGTCATAGCAGCCCGACGGGCGCGTCATTTGTCATTGAGATGCCCGGATGCAAATAAGAATTGTACGCATCTAGAATGACCCACCATGCGCTGCTACTCAGCCACGCGGCCCGGCGGCACGTGCTTTTTCACCTCTTTGCCTATTGCACCCAACATGAACATCAGCCCAAGAATCCGAACGCCAGAAAAAACCGACTACCTCGCATGGCGCCCGTTATGGGACGGGTACAACGCTTTCTACGGGCGCAAAGAAGCGACGGCACTTCCCGAGTCGATCACACGGCAAACGTGGGAGCGATTCCTTGCGAATGGCGGGTCCGTGCGTGCTTTGGTGGCTGAGTTGGACGGGAAACTGGTGGGTCTTGCCCACTACGTGTTTCACAGCAGCACATCCCGTCTTGCAGACGTTTGTTACCTGCAAGACTTGTTCACGAGCCCAGACGTACGCGGTAGGGGTATTGGCCGGGCGCTGATTGACGCGGTCTATGCCAAGGCCACAGACGCCGGTTCCTCGCGCGTTTACTGGACAACACAAGAGAGCAACACGGCAGGGCGGCTCCTGTACGACAAAGTAGCCCAGCACGCTGGGTTCATTGTCTACAGCCACGAACTTCAGCCAGCTTAGCCATGCGCTGTGTTACCGCTTGATTGCCCAATACCCTGATGTACCTTGAAGTCGCACAACTGAGCGTTCAGTACCCCCATCGCCCGCAGCCCGCCGTGCGCGAAGTGTCGTTTGGCCTGGCCGCCGGTGAAATCGGCGTGTTGATTGGCCCCTCCGGCTGCGGCAAAACCACCCTGCTGCGCGCCATTGCCGGGCTGGAGCCGGTGACCGGGGGCACGATTTCGCTGTCGGGCGCGGTGGTCAGCCACGCGGCGGGCGGGGTGCCAGCCGAGTTGCGCCACATGGGCATGGTGTTTCAAGACTACGCGCTGTTTCCGCACCTGGACGTGGGCCGCAACATTGCATTTGGCCTGCACACGCTGCCCAAGCCGCAGCGCGCCGCGCGGGTGGCCGAGGTGCTGGCGCTGGTGGGGCTTGAAGGCATGCAGCGGCGCTTTCCGCATGAGCTGTCGGGCGGCCAGCAGCAGCGCGTGGCCCTGGCCCGCGCGCTGGCACCGCGCCCGCGCCTGCTGCTGCTCGATGAGCCTTTTTCCAACCTGGATGTCGACCTGCGTGAGCGGCTGGCGCACGAGCTGCGCAGCATTTTGAAAACCGCCGGTGCCACCGCCCTTTTTGTGACACACGACCAGCTGGAAGCCTTTGCGATTGGCGACAGCATTGGCGTGATGCACGAGGGCGCGCTGCACCAGTGGGCCGACGCCTACACCCTGTACCACCGCCCCGCCACGCGTTTTGTGGCCGACTTCATTGGCCACGGCGTGTTCAGCCAGGCCACGGTGGAGCTGCACACCGAAGGCGGCGTGACCCACAAGCATGTGAGCACCCCGGTGGGCGAGCTGCACGACATTGCGCCCGACGTGCTGGCCCGCCTGCCGCTGGGCCAGGTCGACGTGCTGCTGCGCGCTGACGACATCGTGCACGACGACGACGCACCCACCAAAGCCCAAATCACCCGCAAAGCCTTTCGCGGCAACGAGTTTTTGTACACCCTGCAACTAAAGACCGGCGAGACCGTGATGGCCCACGTGCCCAGCCACCACGACCACCAGCTGGGCGAGTGGATCGGCATCAAGCCGCAGGTAGACCATGTGGTGACGTTTGAGAGTGCCGACGTCCCCATACGCGTCAAAGCAGAAATTTAAGGCGAATCGGGCGCTAGCCCAGGAATTATTTGCTCAAGCAGCTATCTATTTTGTAGCATTTTTAGATGCCCCAATAACCCAGGTCAATGCGAACCCCCGCACTTTTTCATTTCAACCGCTCGGCCTTTCTGTCGGCCTTGGCCCTGTTCATCGCGCTGGTGCTGATCGCCACCGTCGGCCGCCACATTGGCTGGCTGCGGGGTTTCATGGGCGATGTGCTGGTTGTGGTGTGGGTGTATTTCTGCCTGGCCACCGTGCTGCGCACCCACCCGCGCACGCTGGCGGTGGCGGCGCTGCTGATTGCTTATGCGGTGGAGTTGAGCCAGTACGTCGCCCAAGTCAACGGCTGGAAGATTGCCAACCCGGTGCTGCGCATCATTGTGGGTAGCACGCCGGATTGGTTGGATGTGCTGGCCTATACGCTGGGGTTTTTATGTGTTTTGGGGCTACGGCCCAGGAAATGATTGCTCGGGCAGCTATAAAGTTGGTAGCATCAGGTCGGCAAAGTTTGACTTGAGACGCAGCCTGCAGGCTACCGCAGAAAGCCCCCTTTACGACGAGGTTAACCCATCATTCTCCTGGAAGACGGATGGCGCTAGTACCACGTAGCGTGTCTTCCGAGACCGGAAGCTCAGAGCGCGGGGCAAAAGGGCCTAGCTCGCCTTCCAAGAAGTCGAACCACTTCCGTCCCAAGTCGTCAACGAATGCAACGAGCGAATCTGGCGCAGTGTCACCATAGGCAGCGACCCAGAGGAGCTTAGGTTCCGGATCTCCAGGGAATTCAACGTACCGATTCACAGTCATGTAGATGCAGCATGAAATTGACGAGTACGAGTGCGATAGGAGTTCAGAGACCTGGGCCCGAACAAATTCCGGGCTAATTGACGTGAAGCCGTCATTGACCAGAAGAAGTGTGCCTGTGTCTGACGTAACACCGAAGTGGGTCTTCGTTTCCCGAAGCTGGCGATTCGCCTTCTTAAGGATTCTGGATAGTGGAGGTCTGTATAGGCGGACCAGTCTGGGATGGAACCAACCAGGGACTTTGCCGTCTCCCCCGAAGAGGTCCGGCCGCCACTCTGGCTGTTCATCGAGTAGCTCATGCATCAGCGTCTTGAACCCTTCGCGAAAGGCGGCGGTGCTCGAAAACTCAGTCTCGATCTCCTTTAGTTCCGCTATGACGCCTTCATCGAGGAAGGCGAAGTCGGCATTTTGGAAGTTGCGCGGTTCAGGAATCACGTCATGAACAACTATGCCACCAAGGGAGCGCACAAACTTTTGCAAGAGAGGCTCAACTGGCACAGGCTCAGGAGGAGCATTCTGCCAAAAGCCGGGGATGTCTCTCATTTGGGTAACGTGATTTTCACCGCAACCCGCTACAGCAGAAGCTGGCGACTTGATAAAGAAAAGTCGGCGCAAATCGGCTCAAATAGCAGCAAACACCGCAGCCCACTCTTGACCGGGTGGGTGTCTTCGAATGGTGCGTTCGTCGTCATGACATCCACTGTACGTGATGCAAGCCCATCGTCGCGATGCCGATCAAGCCCGACTCGACGCCTCCCGCAGCACCATCACCGCCGCCCGCAAATCCACCGCCCACACCCGCCGGTCGCGCCCGTCTGCGGTTTGCGGCTGGCCGATGCGCACCACGGCGCGCACGGGTGGGGCGCAGACGGTGCGCCACAGCGAGTTAGGTAGCGTCTGCTCGCCGACATACGAGGTGTCGGTGCTCAGTTGCCCATTGACCACGTATTCATAGCGCAGCGCCACCGGCAGCACCGGCGCGTTGGCGGAAATTGCGGCTTGAATCAGGTTGCCGTGAAAGGGCAGCATGTCAGTGCCGTCGCTGGTGGTGCCTTCGGGAAAGATGGCGACCACGCCGCCGCTCAGCAGCGCGTCTTTGATGTGGTGCACCACGCGCATCGCGTCGCGGCGCGATTCGCGGGCGATGTACAGCGTGTCAATGCCAGTGGCCAGGCCGCCCAGCACCGGCCAGTGCTTCACGTCGGCCTTGCTGACAAAGCGGCAGTAGCCGGCTGCGTGCAGCACTGAAATGTCGAGCCACGACATGTGGTTGGCCACCACCAGCAGCGGGCCTTTGGCGGGGAAGGGGCCGTGCACCGTCAACTGCAATCCCAACAATTCGACGAACTCGCGCGACCAGCGGATGACCCGCTGCTGGCGATGCGCAGGCGTGAAGCCAGCAAAGCGAAACCGGATGACGAACAGGCCCAGCAGCAGGTGGCAGATGGCGCGCGCCAAGCGCCAGCAGGCGACGATGGCGTTGGTTTTTTTGGGGGCTGCGGATGGCGTCATGGCGGGCAAGGTGAAGGGTTGCGGTGAAAATCAGCGGCTGTCGGTCTTGTGGCGTGTTTTTCAGGAACCTTATGAATCGTCGGAATGCTATCAAAAATCTAGCTGCCCCAGCAGTATTGGCAAGCACTAGCAGCCTTTTTATGGCTTGCACCGAGGGCAAACCGCAGTTTGCCGCCATCGACATCACCGGTGCCGACTACGCCCAGGGCTTGACCGCCACCGATCACAACGGCCAAGTGCGCACCCTCAAAGATTTTGCGGGCAAGGTGGTGGTGCTGTTTTTCGGCTTTGCGCAATGCCCCGATGTGTGCCCCACGGCCATGGCCGAGCTGGCGCAGGTCAAAGCCAAGCTGGGCAAAGATGGCGACAAACTGCAAGGCCTGTTTTTGACGGTAGACCCCGAGCGCGACACAGCCGCCGTGCTCAAGGCTTACATGGCCAATTTCGACCCCAGCTTTCTGGCGCTGCGCGTGGAGCCCGACAAGCTGGCCGAGCTGGCCAAACACTACAAGGTGTATTACAAAAAGGTGGAAGGCAAAACCCCCACCAGCTACACCATGGACCATTCGGCGGGCAGCTTTGTGTATGACACGCAGGGCCGCATTCGCCTGTACACCCGCAGCGGCACCGGCGCGCAGGCGCTGGCGGGCGACATCAAGCTCTTGCTGCGTGCGTGATGACCGGGCATTTGGCCCGCCGCAAAGGCGCGCCACGCATCGCCGACATTCCAACCGAGGTGCTGGCCGCGCTGAACCAGGGCCTGGTGCCCACGGTGAACCTCACCGAGTTTTTGGCGATTGACCTGGCGCAGCTGGCACCCGCCGTGGCCGGCCACATGGGGCTGGACCCGCAGGCCCAGCGCCTGGCCGACACGCTGGCCATGCTGCCTTCGTTCAAGCCCATGAAGCGCCACGACCACATTGCCCGCGCGCTGTATGACCTGGCTGCAGCGCATCCGCAGCGCGATGCCGTGGCGCACGCGCTTGCGACGCACGCCAGCGACGTGGCACGCTGCTGGGCCTCGCAGTGGGTGGCTTTTTCCGGTCTGGACTTTGCTGGCCAGTTGCAGGCTGCGCGCCGCTTTGCTGCTGATGGCCATTTTGGCGTGCGCGAGATAGCCTGGATGGCGGTGCGCGATGCGCTGATTGCGGCCATTGCGCAGTCACCCGAAGACGCAGTGGCGCAGCTGTTGCCTTGGGTACACGACGCTGACGAGAACATTCGCCGCTTTGCCAGCGAGCTGACGCGCCCGCGCGGCGTTTGGTGTGCGCAGATCGAGGCCTTCAAAACCCAGCCCTGGCTGGCCCTGGCCCTGCTGGAGCCGCTGCGCGCCGACCCCAGCCGCTACGTGCAAAACTCGGTGGCCAACTGGCTGAACGACGCCAGCAAGTCGCAGCCCACCTGGGTGCAAGACCTGTGCGCGCGCTGGAGCCAGGCCCCCGCCAACGCGGCCACCGCCTACATCACGCGGCGGGCCTTGCGGACAATTCGGGCCTGAATAACGCCGTTTGTTGACCAAACAATGCAACAGCCCATATAAAACCTGCTCAAACAGCTATATAAATAATAGCAATCTACCACCTGTTTGCATTTGTTTACGCCGTG
Organism: Comamonadaceae bacterium; assembly: GCA_013297875.1. Taxonomy (GTDB): domain Bacteria; phylum Pseudomonadota; class Gammaproteobacteria; order Burkholderiales; family Burkholderiaceae_C; genus JAAFIW01. The sequence goes on from JAAFIW010000001.1 coordinate 497,162, forward strand.
TCACGAAGCCAGCGAAGCAGCGTCAACCGCTTCCCGTATCATGAACCGACCGTCGCATTGCGCACCTTTTGCGGCTCACCCCATCCCATGACCAGCCCTGCCGCCGACACCTCTACCGACGCTTTGATTGAATGCCGCGACCTGCGCTTTGGCTATGGCGGCGGGCGGTTGATTCTGGACGGCGTGAGCTTTTCGGTACAGCGCGGCAAGGTCACGGCGCTGATGGGCGCTTCGGGTGGCGGCAAAACGACGGTGTTGCGGCTGATTGGCGGGCAGGCCCGCGCCACTTCGGGGCAACTGACCGTCAACGGGCAAGACATGGCCGCACTGGATGCAGCAGGCCTGCACGCCGCCCGGCGGCGCATGGGCATGCTGTTTCAGTTTGGCGCGCTCTTCACCGATTTGAGCGTGTTTGAAAACGTGGCCTTTCCGCTGCGCGAGCACACCGATTTGCCTGAGGCGCTGGTTCGCGACATCGTGCTGATGAAGCTCAACGCCGTGGGTTTGCGCGGTGCGCGCGATTTGATGCCCTCGCAAGTCTCGGGCGGCATGGCCCGCCGCGTTGCACTGGCCCGCGCGATTGCGCTGGATCCGCAGCTGGTGATGTACGACGAGCCGTTTGCCGGGCTGGATCCGATTTCGCTGGGCACCGCGGCGCGTCTGATTCGCCAGCTTAACGATGCACTGGGCATCACCAGCATCGTGGTCTCGCACGATCTGGAAGAAACCTTTGGCATTGCCGACCAGGTGATCGTGTTGGCCAACGGCAAAGTTGCTGCGCAAGGCACACCCGACGAGGTGCGCCAGAGCACCGACCCGCTGGTACACCAATTTGTGAACGCCCTGCCCGATGGCCCGGTTCACTTTCACTACCCCGGCCCCACGGTGGCGCAAGACTTTGGCGGGGGGCACGGCGCATGAGCTGGCTCAATCCATCAGACCTGGGCCTGGCGGTGCGCAACAAGCTGGCCGACTTGGGCCGTGGCGCGCGCTTGTTTCTGCGCCTGGTGCTGCTGCTGGGCCCCACCTTGCGCCGCTTTGGCCTGGTGCGCGACCAGATTCACTTTTTGGGCAACTACTCGCTGGCCATCATCACCGTGTCGGGCCTGTTTGTGGGCTTTGTGCTGGGCCTGCAGGGCTACTACACCTTGCAGCGCTACGGCTCGTCAGAGGCACTCGGGTTGTTGGTGGCGCTGAGCCTGGTGCGGGAACTGGGGCCGGTGGTCACCGCACTCTTGTTTGCGGGGCGGGCGGGCACGTCGCTCACGGCAGAGATTGGTTTGATGAAGGCCGGCGAGCAGTTGAGCGCCATGGAAATGATGGCGGTGGATCCGATTCGCCGCATCCTGGCACCGCGCTTTTGGGCCGGTGTGATCACCATGCCCCTGCTGGCCGCAGTGTTCAGCGCGGTGGGCATCATGGGTGGCTGGGTGGTGGGCGTGGCCATGATTGGCGTGGACGCCGGAGCCTTCTGGAGCCAGATGCAGGGCGGCGTAGACGCGTGGCGCGATGTGGGCAACGGCGTCATCAAGAGCTTTGTGTTTGGCCTCACCGTCACGTTTGTGGCACTTTTGCAGGGTTTTGATGCCCAACCGACGCCCGAGGGTGTGTCGCGTGCCACCACCCGCACCGTGGTGGTGGCCTCGCTGGCCGTGCTGGGCTTGGACTTTTTGTTGACGGCTTTGATGTTTTCTATTTAGGGATCACGATGGAACGCTCAAAAAACGATGTGTGGGTGGGCTTGTTTGTGCTGGTGGGCGCAGCGGCCATCCTGTTTCTGGCGCTGCAGGCGGCCAATCTGCTGAGCTTGAATTTCAGCTCGGGCTACCGCGTGTCGGCCAAGTTTGACAACATTGGCGGCTTGAAGCGCCAGGCGGCGGTGAAAAGCGCCGGTGTGGTCGTGGGCCGGGTGGACTCCATCGTGTTTGACGACAAGTCGTTTCAGGCCCGCGTGAACATGGACCTGGACACCCGCTACGCCTTTCCCAAAGATTCATCGCTAAAAATTCTCACCAGTGGGTTATTGGGCGAGCAATACATAGGGATTGAAGCGGGTGCTTCCGAGAAAAATCTGGCCACTGGCGATACCATCGCATCCACACAGTCAGCCGTGGTGTTGGAAAACCTGATCAGCCAGTTTTTGTACAGCAAGGCCGCCGACGGCAGCACACCGGCAGGCACTGCCACAGGGAACGGAAGCAAGAAATGAACACCGTACTTTTTCAGTCGCTGCGAACACGCGCGGTTCAACTGGCTGGCTTGGTGCTGCTGGTGCTGGCCACCGGTTGCGCCAGCGGCCCCCGCACCAGCCCCAACGACCCGTTTGAGCCGTTTAACCGGGGCGTCTCCAGCTTCAACGAAGGTGTGGACGAAGCCATTCTCAAGCCAGTTGCCACAGCCTACCAAAGCGTCACGCCACGCCGGGTGCGCACCGGCGTGAGCAACTTTTTTGGCAACCTGGGCGACCTGTGGTCATCGGTGAACAGTGTGTTTCAGCTCAAACCCCAAGAAGCCGCCGAGAGTTTCTTGCGCTTCAACATCAACACCGTGTTGGGCTTGGGTGGCCTGTTGGACGTTGCCAGTGAAATGAACATCGACCGCCACAAAGAAGACCTGGGCCGTACCCTGGCTTACTGGGGGGTGCCCTCTGGCCCGTATCTGGTGCTACCACTGCTGGGGCCTTCCACCGTGCGCGACACGCTGGCCATACCGGTGGACGCATTGGGCAACCCCTTAAGTTATGCCGACGGCAAAACACAAACCGTGCTGGGCGCGCTGCGCGTGGTGGAGGTGCGGGCCAACCTGCTGCGCGCCAGCAGCGTGCTGGACGAAGCTGCACTGGACAAATACAGCTTCACCCGCGACGCGTTTTTGCAGCGCCGCAGTGCGCTGAAACGCCCCACCGGTGGTGAAGACAACCCCGATCCACCGGCACCACCGGCCGAGCCTGCGGCCCAAGCTCCCAAGCCCTAGGCACTTGTTTCAGTTGCTTGCAATTCATGCACGGCCTTCACATCTCAATACTGCCCTCCACACGTTAAAACCGAGCGGAAATATCCCGCTACCTGAAAGTCAAACACCATGAACCGTCGATTCTTCAGCCGCTTGCTCCCCCTGCTGGCCACCAGCGCAGCCCTTGCCTTCACGCCGTTTGCGCGCGCTGCCGACGAGGCGCCCGATGCGCTGATCAAGCGCCTGTCAGCGGAGGTGATGGACACCATCAAGACCGACAAGTCCATTCAGGCCGGCGACACCAGCAAAATCATTGCGCTGGTCGACAACAAAATCATGCCCAACGTGAACTTTGCCCGCATGACCGCTTCGGCCGTGGGCCCAGCCTGGCGGCAGGCCACGCCTGAGCAGCAAAAACGCTTGCAGGACGAGTTCAAAACCCTGCTGGTGCGCACCTACTCGGGCGCGCTGGCCCAGGTGAACGACCAGACCATCACCATCAAACCCCTGCGGGCCAGCGCCGGCGACACCGAGGTCACCGTGCGCAGCGAAGTCACCGGCCGTGGCGACCCGATCCAGCTGGATTACCGCCTGGAAAAAACAGCTGGCCAGGGCACTGGCTGGAAAATCATCAATCTGAACGTGCTGGGCGTCTGGCTGGTGGAGACCTACCGCAGCCAGTTTGCGCAAGAGATCAACGCCAAGGGCATTGATGGCCTGATCACGGCACTGGCCGAGCGCAACAGCCGCAACGCTGCCAAGAAAACCTGAGCCCTGGCGCGTTCAGATCGTCAAGCCATGCTGCTGCCCGCGCAACTGACCCACGCCGAAGCTTCGGCCTGCGCGCACATGCTGGTGCTCAGCCTGCGCGCGCAAGCCGACCAGGCGGTGGTGGCCGACGCATCGGCCTTGCAGCGCTTTGATTCGTCGGCACTGGCGGTCTTGCTCGAATGCCGCCGCGAAGCCGCGGCGCTAGGCAAAACCTTGTCCGTCAAAGCCATGCCCGCGCGGCTGCGGGAGTTGGCCGCGCTGTACGGCATTGGGGAGTTGCTTCCGGCAGCACCCTGATCTTGTCTGCTTGCCGCCTGCGCGACAGGCCAGGCGGCACAAGTCCCCCGATTGACAGTGCCCCTGCACTACGGGCCAACAGAATGCCCCCATGGGCAACCTCTACCTCATCCGACACGGCCAGGCCTCTTTTGGCGCGGCAGACTATGACCAACTGAGCACGCTGGGCCACCAGCAGTCGGTGCAGCTAGGCACCTACCTCAAGCGCAAAGGTCTGGTGTTTGACGCCGCCATCACCGGCACCTTGAAGCGCCATGCCCAAACCTATGCCGGCATTGCCGACGGGGCCGGTTTGCAGTTGCAGCCGCTGGCCCTGCCCGGCTTGAATGAATACGACAGCGAAGCAGTGATTGCCGCCATTCACCCCCACAAACTGGAAAAGCCCGATTCGCCCGAGATGTACCGCCACCACTTTCGCCTGCTGCGTGATGGCCTGACCCAGTGGATGGCCGGTGTGGTCAGCCCCGCTGGCATGCCCAGCTACACCGACTTTGTTGCCGGCATCGTGGCCGCGTTGGATCATGTGCGTGCCACACACCACGGACAAAACGTGCTGATGGTCTCCAGCGGCGGCCCGATTTCAACCGCCGTGGGCCAGGTACTGGGCACAAGCTGCGAAACCACCATTGAGCTGAACCTGCGCATCCGCAACAGCAGCGTGACCGAGTTTGCCTTCACCCCGAAGCGCCACATGCTGGTGACCTACAACACCTTGCCGCACCTGGATGACGCGGCGTTCAAGGACTGGGTGACGTACGCTTGATATTAATTTGATAGCGGCTTGAGTAGTAGGTACCTGGGCTATTCGTCGTTTTCATCCTCGAGCGCTGCCTGCCGCAGAACCCGGCGCACCACCTCTGCACTGAATCCACGGGTGAGCAAAAACCGCATTTGACGAGCGGTCGCTGCGGCTTGGGTGGTTCGATCGGTGTGGGTGGATTCCAGTTGCCCGAACTTTCGCTGCCAGATGTCCAGCGCCCGCTCGAACTCAGTGCTTTGCAGTTGGGCCACGGCATCGGTCACGGCCTGTGCGTCCAGGCCTTTGTTTTGCAACTCCTGGCGGATACGGCTGGCACCCAGCTTGCCCGCCCGGCGGTTCACCACCGAGTCCACCACCCGCTGCTCGTTGATGAACCCCTTGGCCTGCAATTCGTCCAGCGCCAACGCCAGCGTGCCGGGCTCCGCTTCGTGTGGCGCGAGCTTGCGCACCAACTCGGCTCGCGAGTATTCGCGGGCACTGAGCAGGCGCAGCGCCCGGCTTTTCAGGCTGGGGGCAGTGGGGGCGAAGAACGACACGGTGTTAATCACTACTAAATTGATAGCTGTTCGAGAAAATAATTAACCTAGAAACAGCAGTTGGACGCGCCCGAGTGGGTCGCCATGGGGTGGGCTGGCAAGGCGCGACAACGACGCAGGCTCTTGCCTGCTAGGCGGAGCAACGCGGCCAGCGCGCGCCAGGGTGGCTCAATCGGGTGCGTAGCGTTCTCACCTGGTTGATGAGTTCGCGCAACGCTACAAGTGTTTGATTTCATTGGTGAAAATTACTGGGAGGAGCGGTCAACTGCTGTTTCTAGGATTAAAGGGCTGGCAGCTCTTTTCACTTGAAATTACCGGTCGCCACGACAGGCAGAAACCAGCAGAACACAGAGGCACAGAGACACAGAGGTAAGAAGAGAGGGCAATGTGCAGACATTCAAGAGATTTCACGAAAACCTCCTCTTCCCTCTGTGCCTCCGTGCCTCTGTGTTCTGTTTTGTACTCACTCGCGCAATGAAGCTCACGCTTCATTCGCTGTCACCGCGGGTGCCAGCGCAGGAATCCCAAGGGATTCCCGCACCTTGTTTTAGCTTCGCCGAAACGGCGGTGCATGAAGCTTGCGCTTCATTACGCTGCCACCGATGGTGCCAGCGCAGGAATCCCAAGGGATTCCCGCACCTTGTTTTCAATTTCAAATGCCAGCGCCGGGTTCTCGCGGAGAAACTCACGCGAGTTGTCCCGCCCCTGGCCGATTTTTTCGCCGTTGTAGGCGTACCAGGCACCGGATTTTTCGAGCACGCGGGCGGCTACGCCCAGGTCGATGATTTCGCCCAGGCGGCTGATGCCTTCGCCGAACAAAATGTCGAATTCAGCTGTTTTAAACGGTGGCGACACCTTGTTTTTCACCACCTTGACCTTGGTTTCGTTGCCAATCGATTCCTCGCCTTTTTTGATGGTGCCGGTGCGGCGAATGTCCAGGCGCACCGAGGCGTAAAACTTCAGCGCGTTGCCACCGGTGGTGGTTTCGGGGCTGCCAAACATCACGCCAATCTTCATGCGGATCTGGTTGATGAAAATCACCATGCAATTGGCTTTTTTGATGGTGGCGGTGAGCTTGCGCAGGGCTTGGCTCATCAAACGGGCCTGCAGGCCAGGCAATGAATCACCCATTTCGCCTTCAATTTCGGCCTTGGGCGTGAGCGCGGCCACCGAGTCAATCACGATCAAGTCCACCGCGCCGCTGCGCACCAGGCTGTCCACAATTTCCAGCGCCTGCTCGCCGGTGTCGGGCTGGCTGATCAGCAGGTCGGGCAGGTTCACGCCGAGTTTTTGCGCGTATTGAACGTCCAGCGCATGCTCGGCATCGACAAACGCGCACTGGCCGCCCAGCTTTTGCATTTCGGCAATCACTTGCAGGGTCAGGGTGGTTTTGCCTGACGATTCCGGGCCATAAATCTCGATCACCCGGCCGCGCGGCAAGCCGCCCACGCCCAGCGCAATGTCCAGCCCCAGTGAGCCGGTGGAGACGACTTGAATGTCTTCAATCGCCTCGCCCTCGCCCAGCCGCATGATGGTGCCTTTGCCAAACTGCTTTTCAATTTGCGCCAAAGCGGCCTGCAAGGCCTTTGATTTTTCACTATCGGCTGCGTTGATGCGTGCGCCTTTGACTTGAACGTCCATAAAAATCCCCTTGTGAATCAATGAGTTAAGAAATTAGCCGAGAGCCGCATCGAACTGCTTTTATGAACACGCTGGATGCTTGACCAGTAATGTAGTAGGCTTGTTGAAACGAGTAAATGCTTATTTTGGTCAGTTTGATTTACTATTTATGAATGACCGATCAGACACGAGACACCGGCTGGCGACAAACCCATTTGGGCCGTTTACTGGGCCACGCCATGCAACGGTTTGACGCGCGGGTTTTGGCGCTGATGGCGCACAACGTGGACGTGCCGCTGGCGCTTTCCAACCTCGCAGCGCGCGACCAGGTCAGCGCCGCGCACATCCACATCACGCGCCACCTGCCCGTGCAAGGCGCACGTCTGACCGAGCTGGCCGCCAGCGCCCACATGACCAAGCAGGCCATGGGCAACCTGGTGACGCAATGCGAGGCCTGGGGCCTGGTCACACGTACCGACGACCCACTGGACGCCCGCGCCAAACGCGTGTGCTTCACCACTGCGGGGCTGGCTTGGCTGCAAGCGTTTCAAGAAGCGGTGGCGCAGGCCGAGGCCGAATTTCGGGCTGAGGTAGGGGTGGAGGTCGCAACGGTGGTGGCGATCGGGCTGGAAGCCTACGCGGGGGGCGATGACAGATGATTTCGCTGCGCTTTGATGACCGCGCTGCGCGCCATGACAGCGCCGTCATTTGTCATCCACGGCGTAGTCGAAGTCATCCGTCATCGAAGCCTAAAATTTGCACACAACGAAAACCGGAGACAAGCCATGCGAATTTTGATAGCCGAAGATGATCAGGTGCTGGCCGATGGTTTGTTGCGTACCTTGCGCGCGTCGGGCGCGGCGGTCGACCACGTGGCCAGCGGCAGCGAGGCTGATGCCGCGCTGATGACCAACAGCGAATTTGATTTGCTGATTCTGGATTTGGGCCTGCCCAAGCTGCATGGCCTGGAGGTGCTGCGCAAGCTGCGCGCCCGTGGCTCCAAGCTGCCGGTCTTGATTCTCACCGCCGCCGACAGCGTGGAAGAACGCGTCAAGGGCCTGGACTACGGTGCTGACGACTACATGGCCAAGCCCTTCAGCCTGCAGGAGCTGGAAGCCCGCGTGCGGGCACTCACGCGCCGGGGTTTGGGCGGTGCGACCAACACCATCAAACACGGCCCGCTGGTGTATGACCAGACCGGCCGGATGGCCAGCATTGACGGCAAGATGATTGAGCTGTCGGCCCGCGAACTGGGCCTGCTGGAGGTGCTGCTGCAACGCGCGGGGCGCCTCGTCAGCAAAGATCAGTTGGTGGAGCGGCTGTGCGAATGGGGTGAAGAGGTGAGCAACAACGCCATTGAGGTGTACATCCACCGGCTGCGCAAAAAGATCGAGAAAGGGCCGATTCGCATTGCCACCGTGCGCGGCCTGGGCTACTGCCTGGAAAAAATCCCGTGATCTGGATCTGCGCAGCATGAGCCTCTTCCAGCGCACGCAGCGCTCGCTGTTTGGGGAAATTCTGGACTGGATGCTCACGCCGCTGCTGTTGATCTGGCCGGTGAGCCTGGCGCTGACCTGGTTGGTGGCACAAAGCATTGCCAACAAACCGTTTGACCGGGCGCTGGAATACAACGCCCAGGCCCTGGCGCAACTGATTACTGTCAGCCAGGGCCGCGTGCAATTCAACCTGCCGCAATCGGCCCGCGAAATTCTGCGGGCCGACGATGCCGACCTGGTGTACTACCAGGTGCAAGGTGTCCGCGGCGAGCTGCTCAGTGGCGAGCGCGACATGCCCATGCCCGACGATGAAGCGCCCCGCGCCGGCCTGGTTCGCCTGCGCGATGCGCAAATGCGCGGGCAAGACGTGCGCGTGGCCTACACCTGGGTGGCGCTGGACATTCCCGGTGCCCCATCGGCCACCGCCCTGGTGCAGGTGGCCGAAACCCGCGAAAAGCGCTCGGTACTGGCTACCGAAATCATCAAGGGCGTGATGTTTCCCCAGTTCGTCATCCTGCCGCTGGCGGTGCTGCTGGTGTGGCTGGCGCTGGTGCGCGGCATCAAGCCACTGCAGCAGCTGGAAGAGCGCATCCGCGCCCGCAAACCCGACGATTTAAGCCCGCTGGACGAGTCGGGCGTGCTGCTGGAAGTGGCACCGCTGGTCTCCTCGGTGAACGACTTGCTCAACCGCCTGAAAGACTCGATTGCCACCCAAAAACGCTTTCTGGCCGATGCCGCCCACCAGCTGAAAACTCCGCTGGCGGGCCTGCGCATGCAAGCCGACCTGGCGGCGCGCGAGGGTGCGAGTGAGGCAGAGTTGAAGCAGTCGCTGCAACAGATTGGCTACGCCAGCATGCGCGCCACCCACACCGTGAACCAGTTGCTCGCCCTGGCCCGCGCCGAAGGCGGCGGCCAGGTGCGCGTGCCATGTGACCTGGCGCAACTGACCATGGACGTGGTGCGCGACAGCCTGCCTCGCGCCATGGACAAACGCATAGACCTGGGCTACGAAGGCGCGCCGATTGCCGCAGCGGGCGGCACCCTGCGCGGCAACCCGACGCTGATCAGCGAGCTGATCCGCAACCTGCTGGACAACGCCATCGGCTACACCCCCTCCAGCGCCGCGAACCCTGGCGTCGTCACCGCCCGTGTGCTGGCCGAACCGCTGGACAAAGCCCTCTTGCTGCAAATCGACGACTCCGGCCCCGGCATTGCGCCAGCCGAGCACGAGCTGGTGTTTCAACCGTTTTACCGAACCCTGGGCACCCAAGTGGACGGCTCAGGCCTGGGCCTGCCCATCGTGCTGGAAATTGCCAAGCAGCACAACGCCACCGTCACGTTGGACGTGGTGAATCCGGATGCGGCCATGCCGGGGACGCGGGTGACGGTGCGGTTTGAGTTGGAATGACAGATGAGGGCAGCGCTGCACGCAGTCTCACCTTTGGAATTCCATCAAAACGGCTCAGCGCGTAAGGCATGCGGCGTGGGGCTGGCGCAACGGATGCCAGAGCCCGAACGGTGTCAGCAAACACGTGGCGTGAACTCGCTGTTATGCTATTGATTCAATAGCTGCTTGAGCTTGATTTAACTGGGCGACAAGCACTTTTGACTTGAAAACTCTCCGACCGAACACCATGACCACCCCTTCCTCGCACACCACCGGCAGCATTGCCTTCATCGGCGGCGGCAACATGGCCAGCGCCCTGATTGGCGGGCTTATCAAAAGCGGCACGCCGCTGTCGCGCATTCTGGTGGTGGAGCCTTATGGCGATGCACAGGCAGCGCTGAAGGCCAACTTCAATCTGGCCGCACTGGACCGCCCCGGCGCTGCGCTGGAAGCGGCCAGCCTGGTGGTGTGGGCCGTCAAGCCCCAGGTGTTCAAAGAGGTGGCGATGCAAACGCGTTTTCACACCAAACAAGCGTTGCACCTGAGCGTGGCCGCCGGCATTGGCAGCGACAGCATTGCGCAATGGCTGGGCGTGAGCCGCGTGGTGCGCGCCATGCCCAACACACCCGCACTGATTGGCCGGGGCATTTCGGGCCTGTTTGCACGCGAGGGCGCGAGCCACGAAGACCGGCTGGCGGTGGAACAAGTCATCACGCCTACCGGCCAGTTTGTGTGGCTGGCGCAAGAGGCGCAGATGGACGCCGTGACTGCACTGTCTGGCTCAGGCCCGGCCTATGTGTTTTACTTTCTGGAAGCCATGGCCCAGACCGGAGCCGACATGGGCCTGCCCCGCGAGCAGGCCCTGCAACTGGCCATTGCCACCTTCGCCGGTGCCGCCGAGCTGGCCCGGCAGTCAGCCGAACCACCTGAAATTTTGCGCTCCCGCGTCACCTCCAAAGGCGGCACCACCCACGCGGCCATCCAGTCGTTGGAACAAGACGACGTGCGCAACCTGTTCATGCGCGCCCTGCACGCAGCCAAGCACCGGGCCCGTGAGATGGGGGAGGAATTTGGGCGGTGAGCGAGGCGGGCTACCGCTCGCGCCCGGCTTCCATCGTCACCTTCTGCACAGGGCTAAGCAGGTACTCCATCACCGTGCGTTTGCCCTGGTGAACCTCGGCCACCACCAACATACCGGGCGACAAAGCCAGGCGTTCACCGCTGGGCGAACGCAAATGTTGCTCACTGAGCTTGATCAGCGCACGAAACGTCGGGGCTTGTGGCGCGCCAGTTGCTTGCCGGTTGTCTGTCGTGTCGGCGGCAATGAGCTGGACTGTGCCTGCCAGCAAACCGTACTTTTGAAACGGGTAAGCGCCGACCTTGATTTGTGCTTTTTGACCAGTTGCCACAAAGCCCGCATCTTCCGTGTTCAGCAGTACCTCCGCTTGGACCGGTTCATTGCGGGGCACCACGTTCATCAGCAAAGCCCCGGCTTGAACGACAGCGCCCGGTGCGGTGACGCTGAGGTCTTTCACCACACCGTCGGCTGGTGAGCGCACCTCCAGCATGCCCGCGCGCACCGAGGTTTTTTGCACATCCTGATCAATGCGACTGAGTAGGGCCATCGCTTCCAAGCGCTCGTTTTCCAGCTGCGTGCGGTAGGTGGAACGCACTGCGTCGATCTTGCTGGTCTGTTGCGTCTGTGAGGCTTTCAGCGCATTCACCGTTTGAATCTGTGCTTGCAACTCGCGGCTTTTTTCTATCAGCTCACGTTGCTTGTCGGCTGTCGCCAACGGGGAAATGAAACCTTCTTTTTCCAGGCGCTCGTGCTTGTCTGCGACGCCTTGCACGATGGGCAGTACATCTCTGAGCTTGATCAGAGTCTGGCGAGCCGCTGCCAGCTCGGCATCCACCTTCTCCAGTGCCGCGCGGTCTTGCGCCAGCGCGTCATTCAGCGACTGACGACGCGCCTCGAACTGTGCTTGCACCTGCTGCGCCATATGCGATGGAACTTTCGGCGGCACCATAAACGCACGCCCCGCCAGCTCGGCATCAATCCGGGCAATCGTCAAGCGCTTGACCAAGCCATCCGCCTCCAGCGTGCTGGCATCGGCTTGCGACAAGCGGGCGTCCAACCGCAGCAACACCTGGCCCGCTGTCACCACATCGCCGTCGCGCACCAGAATTTGCGTCACCACACCTGGCTCGCCCGGCTGCACCACCTTGGTAAAGCTGACCGGCACCAACCGCCCCTGGGCCGTAGCCACCACGTCCAGCTTGGCCCAAAACGCCCAAGACAGCAAGGCACCCAGCAACACCACCACACCCAGCACCGCCACGCGGGGCGGATTGGAGGGCGGGCTCTCCTGCAAGGTCAGCAAGTCGGGCGCAAAGTCATGCGCCAACGGGCTGAGCCCCGGCCCGGCTACGCGGCCCAAGATGGCTTGGGCCCGTTGGGCGTCGCTGTGTTCAAGGCTGCAAACAACAAGGCGTCAGCGCTGGACGACTCGATGCGGCCAATCGGGTTGCTGGCAATGGCGCTTTGCCCCACCAGCAAATCAGTTCCCGCCTGCAAGGCAATCCAGGGGTTGACAAATTGAATGCCCCCTGTGCCCGTACTGGGCGCAGGCGCGCTGCTGAACGCCTGCGCTGTGGTGGCGCTCAAGCCCGTTACCAGGTTACGCACAGCCTGCTCACCCAAGTCGCTGCCGTAGCCCTCGTTGGCCTTGTATTCGCTGGCGTAGCGGTAGGCCAGGTTGCCGCCCCGGGCGTGGGTGTTGGAGGTTTCCAGCACGGTGCTACTCAAACTGGTGTTCATGGCCCAGCTGGTCAGGTTGGGGTTGGCTTGGCGGGCCGCATCGAACTTGACCACCAGCGCTGCAAAGTCGAACACGGCCACCTTGTTCTTGAGTAAACGGTCGCTTGACTGGGCGTTGTAGTCACCGCCTTCTGTGAGCATTTGGAGGCTGGCCACACTGCGGTTGCTGTTGCTGGCGTACCAGTCCTTCAGCGTGATCTGCTCGTTGGCACCCAAGCCCAGCACCAAGTCTTGCCCGCTGCGCTTCAGGCTCAAGTCAGCGTAGCGAATGCCGCCGCCCAGGCTGATCAAGTCGCCCTGGCTGTCGCTGTCTGTTGCCAGCAACAAATCTTGTCCATCGCCCCGGTTAAACGCAATCACGTCTTTGCCCGCGCCGGCTTCCAGCGTGTCGTTGCCTTTGCCGCCCGCGATGAAATCAACACCTGCGCCGGTTTTGAGGGCGTCGTTTCCCGCACCCCCATCCACAAAGTCGTTGCCTGCCAGTGTGCTGACGGTGTCGTTACCCTGGCCCGCCACCACCAGGTCGATGCCGCTACCCCCAGTGACCGTATCGTCACCCGCTCCCCCTGCCACCAGGTTGTTACCGCCTCCGCTGCTCATGGTGTCGTTGCCAGCGCCGCCCCACAGTTGATCGTCACCTGCGCCTCCATCCAGCATGTCGTTGCCCCCTTCGCCGTACAACTTGTCGTTGCCGTCGCCACCCACCAGCTTGTCGGCTGCGCCGCGCCCCACCAGCGTGTCGTCGCCTGCCAAACCATACAAAGCCGATGCAGCGGCATTGGCCACCAACACGTTGTTGGCGCTATTGCCGGTGCCCGTCAGCGCTTGGGAGCCGGTGAGCATCAGGTTCTCCACATGCTGAGGCAGCACGTAGTTGATAGACGCGGCCACCGTATCCACGCCACCATCAGCCAGCTCTACCACCTTGTCACCACCGGGGATGCACCCATCTTCATGGTCGTCGTCCTCATCGTCATCCCCACTGCTTTTCAAGTACTCGCCACTGCGCTCGCGCAAGGTGGTTGACGCATCCGTGCGCATCATCTGGTTGTGCTCGCGTTCGTTGCCACCTGAAGCTGAAACATAAGCTTTGTCATTCTCCCGGTCGTCATCATCATCGTCATGATCCGAGTTGTCGTCATCGTCATCATCGCCGCGGCACGCCGTATAGCTGTCCACGATGTAGACATCGTCGCCCTTGCCACCTGTCATCGTGTCGTCGCCTTTGCCGCCATCCAGTCGGTCTGCAAAAGCCGTTCCAGTCAATGTGTCGTGGCCGTTCGTGCCGGTGAGCGACACGCCGGTGGTGGGGGTTTGCACGCCCACCGTCACACGCACCGTGTCCGTTGCGGTTGCGCCGCTCTTGTCGGTGGCTGTGAAGCGCACATCCACCGCCTGGGCCGTGCCCGGCGCGGTGCCGGTGAGGCGGCCGGTCGTGGCGTCAAAGCGCAGCCAGCTTGGCAAGGCATTCCCGTTGGCCAATTTGGCGCTGTAGCTGAGCACATCGCCCTGGTCTACATCGGTGAACATGCCCGCAGCGATGCTCAGGCTCACGGTCGCACCCGCATTCACCGTCACGTCGGCCAAGGGTTTGGCCAGCACCGGGGCGTCGTTCACACCCGTCACTTGCACGCTTAACTGGCTGGAGGCCGTCGCACCCTTGTTGTCTTGCACGGTGTAGGCAAAGGTCTCGGTTACTTTTTGCCCTTGCGCCAGCGCCTGTACCGTGCTGGCGCTGTTGTTCACGGTGTAGGTATAGGCCCCGCTGGCACCCAGTTGCAGGCTGCCATAGGTACCGGCTTTGGTGCCAGGTGCCTGCACGCTCAGGCTGTCGCCCACATCCGGGTCGCTGTCATTGCTCAGCACATTGCCGGTGACGGCCGGGCCGTCTTCTACGGCGTTGGCGGTGTCAGCCACAGCTACGGGCGGTTTATTGGTCTGAACTGCCGCAGCCACCGAAATGCGCACGGTGTCGCTGGCGCTGGCACCGGCTTTGTCTGTTGCTGTCAGTTTGACGTCAATCGCCTGCGCGGCGGCAGCGCTGGGTGCCGTGCCTGTGAGGGTTTTGTTGGCTGCGTTGAAGCTGAGCCAACTGGGCAAGGCGTTTCCGTTGGCAAGGCGGGCCTTGTAGGTCAGCACATCGCCCTGGTCTACATCGGTGAACATGCCGGCAGGCAGATTGATGTTCACAGCAGCACCCGCACTCACCGCCACATCGGCCAGTGGCTTGGCCAGCACCGGTGCATCGTTCACGCCCGAGATCTGTACCGTCAGCTGGCTGGTGGCGGTTGCACCTTTCTGGTCTTGCACGGTGTAGGCAAAGGTTTCGGTCACACATTGCCCTTGCGCCAGCGACTGCACCTTGGCATCGGCATTGTTCAGCGTGTAGGTGTAGACGCCGTTGGCACCCAACTGCAAGCTGCCATACGTGCCCTGGCGGGTTCCGGGCGACTGCACGCTCAAGGTGTCTCCAGCGTTTGGATCACGGTCATTGCTCAGCACGTTGCCGGTCACTGCGGGGCCGTCTTCCACCGCATGCTCACAGTCGGCCGCGGCCACAGGCGGTTTGTTGGTGTTCACGACCGTGCCCACGGTGATGCGCAGGGTGTCGCTGGCGCTGGCACCGGCTTTGTCGGTCGCTATCAGGCTCACGTCAAGCGCTTGCGCCGTGCTGGGCGCCGTGCCCGTCAGGCGGCCGGTGCTGGCATTGAAGACCAGCCAGCTCGGCAAAACACTTCCATTGGCCAGCCTGGCGCTGTAGGTCAGCACATCGCCCTGGTCAACATCCGTGAACATACCCGGGGCGATGGCAACGCTCACCGCCGCACCGGCGTTCACTGCCACATCGGCCAGCTGCGTCACCAGCACCGGCGCATCGTTCATGCCCGCCACCGTCACCGTCAATAGGCTGGTGGCCGTGGCACCGGAGGGGTCTTTTGCGGTGTAGGCAAAGGTGTCCGTCACGCTTTGGCCCTGTGCCAACGATTGCACTTTTGTGGCCGAATTGTTCAAGGTGTAGCTGTACGCGCCACTGGCCGCCAGCTGCAAGTTGCCATAGGTTCCGCTCTGGTTGCCGGGTGCATGCACGGTCAAGCTGTCGCCCGCATTGCCGTCGGTGTCGTTGGCCAGCACATTGCCAGTTACGGCCGGGCCATCTTCCACCGTATTGGCCACATCGGCCACGGCCTGCGGTGCCTGGTTGACCACAGCAGCCACCGAAATGCGCACCGTGTCGCTGGCGCTGGCACCGGCTTTGTCGGTGGCAACCAAGCGCACATCCAGCGCTTGCGCAGCAGCAGCGCTGGGCGCGGTGCCGCTGAGCAAGCCCGTCAGGGCATTGAAGCTCAGCCAGGCGGGCAAGGCGCTGCCACTGCTCAGCTGTGCGCTGTAGGTCAGCACATCGCCCTGGTCAATGTCGGTGAACATGCCCGGTGCCAGCAGCAGGCTCACCGGCCCACCCGCCACCACGGCCACGTCAGCCAGCGGGGTTACCAGCACTGGCGCATCGTTCACACCCGTGAGGGTCACCTTCAGTTCGCTGGAGGCGGTGGCACCTGCCCGGTCTTGCGCCGTGTAGCCGAAGGTGTCGGTCACCGTTTGGCCCGCTGCGAGTGATTGCACAGCCACCGCCGTGTTGTTGGCCGCGTAGTTGTAGGCACCGTCGGCCATGAGCTGCAACGTGCCGTAAGTGCCTTGGCGATTGCCGGGTGCCTGCACCGTGAGCGTGTCGCCTGCGTCGGGGTCGCTGTCGTTGGTCAACACGTTGCCTGCCACGGCCGGGCCGTCTTCTACGGCGTTGGCTGAGTCGGCCACCGCTTCCGGTGGTTTGTTAACAGCTATCACCGCGCCCACATTCAGACGCAGCGTGTCTGAGGCGCTGGCACCAGCCTTGTCGGTGGCGGTGAAGCTCACATCAATTGCTTGTGCAGTGGTCGCGCTGGGCGCTGTCCCGCTCAAGGTTTGGGTGGTGGCATTGAAGGCCAGCCAGCTGGGCAATGCATTGCCATTGGCCAGCCTGGCGCTGTAGCTCAGCACATCGCCCTGGTCAATGTCGGTGAACATGCCGGTTGGCAGCACCAGGTTGACTGCGGCCCCGGCGTTCACCGAGACGTCGGGCTGCGCTGTCACCAGCACCGGTGTGTCATTGGCACCGGCCAGCTGCACTGTCAATTGGCTGGCGGCGGTGGCACCCTTTTGGTCTTGCACGGTGTAGGCAAAGGTCTCGGTCACGCTTTGGCCTTGGGCCAGCGACTGCACGTTCGTGGCGCTGTTGTTCAACGTGTAAGTGTAGGCACCGTTTACACCCAATTGCAGGCTGCCATAGGTTCCGGCTTTGGTGCCGGGTGCCCGCACGCTCAAGCTGTCACCCACATCCGGGTCGCTGTCGTTGGTCAGCACATTGCCAGTGACGGCCGGGCCGTCTTCTACGGCGTTGGCTGAGTCGGCCACGGCCACAGGCGGGTTGTTGACGACGACCACCGCCCCAACATTCAGGCGCACCGTGTCCGTGGCGCTGGTACCCGCCTTGTCTGTCGCTGTGAAGTTCACGTCAAGCGCTTGCGCGGCTGCAGCGCTGGGTGCTATCCCGCTTAAGGTTTGGGTGGTGGCGTCAAACGTGAGCCAGCCGGGCAAGGCGTTGCCATTGGCTAGTCTTGCGCTGTAGCTCAACACGTCGCCCTGGTCAATGTCGGT
Source organism: Comamonadaceae bacterium (assembly GCA_013297875.1). Classification (GTDB taxonomy): domain Bacteria; phylum Pseudomonadota; class Gammaproteobacteria; order Burkholderiales; family Burkholderiaceae_C; genus JAAFIW01. The sequence continues at coordinate 514,491 of JAAFIW010000001.1, forward strand.
GAACATGCCAGCTGACAGCACGATGCTGACTGCGGCCCCGGCGTTGACGGACACGTCGGGCTGCGCCGTCACCAGCACCGGCGCATCATTGACGCCAGCTACCCGCACCGTGAGCTGGCTGGTGGCCGTCGCACCCTTTTGGTCTTGCACCGTGTAGGCAAAGGTCTCCGTGACCGTCTGGCCCACCGCCAGCGACTGCACGTTGTTTGCCGCGTTGTTGAGCGTATAGGTATAAGCCCCGCTGGCACCCAGTTGCAGGCTGCCAAAGGCACCGGCTTTGGTGCCGGGTGCTTGCACGCTCAAGCTGTCACCCACATCCGAGTCGCTGTCGTTGGTCAGCACATTGCCGGTGACGGCCGGGCCGTCTTCCGCCGCGTTGGCCGTATCGGCCACGGCCACAGGCGGTTTGTTGGTAGGCGTGAGAATGCTGTCGGTCAGCAGCACCGTGGTGTCGTTGCAAAAGCTGATCTGGTTGACCCGCTCGGTGGCACCGACCCAATTGCGCACCGTCACCGTCGCACCATTGACCGCATCGCCACCCACCACCTTGATCACCAGGTCGTTGCCCGATTTCTCATACGTCAGGTGCGAGGCCAATATGTCGCCACTGAAATGCAAACGGCTATTGCCCTGGTTGTCGTCAATCACATCGCTACCGTCGCCCCGCGAAACTGCGTAGGTATCGGCCCCCGCGCCCCCGCGCAGCAGGTCGTTACCCCGCCAGCCCGCCAGGGTGTCGGCTCCATCACCGCCGTCCAGCGTGTTGTTGCCACTGTTGCCAATCAGCACGTTGTCCAGCGCGTTGCCGCTGCCGTTCAAGTTGGCATTGCCCTCCAGCACCAGGTTTTCCAGGTTGTCGCCCAGGGTGTAGGCGTTCAGCGTGGTGCGAATGGTGTCCTGGCCCTGGTTGTCTTGTTCGATTGCCCGATCACCCGCGTCGTCCAGCACGTAGCTATCGTTACCCATCCCGCCGACCATTTCATCAGCACCTGCACCGCCGTCTAAGCGGTTGTTGCCGCTGTTGCCATACAGATTTTGGCTACCTTCGCCGGTGCTGGCGTCGATGTCCCGGATGGGGGCAGTTTCTTCAAGAATCACCATTTCCACTGCCTGGTCTGGCTGGTTCAGCACCACCGAGGCGCTGGCATACACCAGGTCATAGCCCTGGCCTGCCAACTCGGTAAGCCTGTCACTGACCCAGGTGTACTGGGGCGCGCTGTCCATGCCAAAGCGGGTAGCCACGGCACACAGATCCAGCCCTGGAGCCTGCCCACCGGTGTTCAGGCTGGCCACGCCATCCACCACGTAAGTGTCGTCGCCGGTGCCGCCCTGCAAGGTGTCAATGCCGGTGCCACCGTCCAGGTAGTCGTTGTTGGACAGTGCTTGCAACTCACCCAAGACTGTGCCGGGCGACACATCGTGCCCGCCAATCAGGGTGTCACTGCCTTCACCACCGTAGAGACTGTCGTTACCCGAGCCCCCGTTGATCCAGTCGTCACCGGCTGCGCCGCGCAGGGTATCGTTGTTGGCTGCCAGGAGAGTGCCACCGTAGTAGGTATCTTTGGCGACATAGTCATCGCCACCATACAGCCGGTCTGCGCCGTCGCCACCGTCCAGGGTGTCGTCGCCCGACCAGCCGTTTAGATCGTCATCGCCGCCAAGGCCCCTCAAGTCGTCAGCATAGTATCCACCCCGAATGCTGTTTGCCAGATCGTTTCCGCCTGCGCTGCGACCACTAGAGTAAGGGTTGTACCCCCCGGAAACTGCGGCATCCTCCACCAGTATTTCCAGATCTTCAACATGGTCAGCCAGTGTGATGTCAACACTTGATCTAACCAAGTCGTGACCGCTATCAGCCAGTTCAATCACGGCACTGCCACCGTTCACCACCAGATAGACATCATCGCCCGCACCGCCGTGCAGCTGGTCTTCACCATAGCCGCCAGCCAGATAGTCATTGCCGCCCAGCCCACGCAGAATGTTGTTCGAACTGTTGCCCTGAATCTTGTTGTCAAGTTCGTTCCCGGTGCCGTCGACGTTCTCATATCCAACAAGCGTCAGCTCTTCTATGTTGCTGCCCAGCGTGTGGCTCGCCGACGAGACCACGGTGTCATAGCCCTCACCGACTGCCTCGCTCACCCTGTCGCCCGGGTCATCCACTGCGTACACATCGTCACCAGCGCCTCCCACCATCGAGTCCGCACCGCTGCCCCCGTCCAGTTCGTCGTCGCCCTCGCCGCCTACAAGCTGGTCCGCGCCCTCGCCGCCACTCAAACGATCATTGCCTTGACCACCGTTCAAGCTGTCATTGCCAGCATTGCCCTCCAGCACATCACTTCCACCAAAACCCGACAACTGGTTGTCGTTGGCGTTGCCGGCCAGGAAGTTGTCAGACGCATTGCCCCAACCGGTCACGGCGCTGCCATCCTGCAAAAATAGATTCTCCAGATTGGTGGCCAGAACCCAGTCCACGCTGGCGATCACGTTGTCTGTCCCTTCGTCGGCGCTCTCCACAATCTGATCTTGCGCGGTCAGCATCACATAGGTGTCATTGCCCTCGCCGCCTTGCAGCACATCCGCACCCTCGCCGCCATCGAGGTAATCGTTGCCTGCGCCACCAAGCAACCTGTCGTTGCCCGCCAGGCCCAACAATTCGTTGTCCCGCGAGTTGCCCGTGATCACGTTGTCTAGTTCATTGCCCGTCGCCCGCTTGGGTCTTACGATGTAGATACCGAAATCAAAAGCCAGATTCTCATCGTCGTCATACCCAAGCGGGTCATACGGGCGCAAGCTGTCCAGCAAAGTCAGGTTTTCCAGATTGGTGCCCAATACCCAATCTGTCGCACTCAGCACGGTGTCCACTCCTTGCCCCGCTTGTTCGACGATGGTGGGCTCAAAGGCACTTGCACCAAAGTCCCACCATGCAATTGACGCCTTTAGAGAGCCAACCACATAACTGTCATTGCCCGCGCCGCCCGTCAGAGTGTCCGCGCCGCCGCCCCCCACCAGCAGGTCATCGCCAGCACCACCGTCCAACAAATCGTTGTCGACATCGCCGTACAGCCGGTCGTTGCCCAAGCCGCCGCGCAAGGTATCTCCAAGCTGCGGGCCGGTTGGCAGGTTTACACGGTTGCCTTCCAGATCCTGAAAAACCATTTCCGAGAGCGGGGTGTAGGTATAGGGCCCCACTTTTTCGTCCAGGAGGTTTTGGAATATTGCGCGGTTGATCAAATCGGCGCCACGCTCGTCTTTGGCGTTCCGGGGTGTCGGAGATTGAACAGAGACCGGGTCAAAGAAGCTAAACCGGATTCCGTAAGGCCTTCCGTCTGCATCGCCAACGAAGGAGTTTTGCATGATTCCATAGGCATCCACCGCACGGTTCAAGCCACTGCCAATCAGCACGTTGTCGGCATCATTGCCAATCAAGGTATTAGCCTGCCAGTTGCCGGTTGCATTGATCGCCTCATTGCCTTGCAGCGTCAGGTTTTCCAACCCATCGCCCAGCTTCATCGAGACGCTGCTGAACACAGTGTCGGTTTCGTTTGCAACGGGAGTCAAAACCCTGCGCCCGGCAACGCCATCCGGCCACGACTCACGAATGAGGGGCGCAACGTCCTGCACCTCATCCTGGACGTTGTCCACGTAATACGTATCTGCGCCATAACCGCCCACCAGTTTGTCGGCACCTTGCGCGCCATTCAGCTCGTCGTCGCCCTCGCCACCCCTGAGCACATCATTGCCCTCGCCGCCGTTGACCACATCATTGCCCGCACCTGCATTCACGATGTCATTGCCAGCCAAGGCGGAAATGTTGTCGTCCTGCTCCGTGCCGATGATCACGTCGTCATCCGGCGTGCCAATCAAAACGCCGGGCACCAGATTCAGCACCTGCTGGGCAGTCAGCTGCACCAGCTGGCCTTGCACATCCACCAATTCGATGGCTTCCACAGCAAAACTCGCCAAGCCCACGCTCGCATCAAACCCCTGCAGCACCACCCGCTGCCCAGTGGCCGTATTGACGAAAGCACCCGCCTGCTTGTCAAACTCCAGATCGGCCACCCGCCACCCGAGCGCCAGGGTGTCTGTGCCCGCGCTATCGGTAATTGTTTTGCGGCCAACCGTCTCGCCCAGCTCATAGCGGTCATTGCCCGCACCGCCATCCAGCCGGTCTTCACCCGCGCCTGCCAGCAAGCGGTCGTTGCCTTCGCCGCCGGTCAGCGTGTCGTCTCCGGCCCCACCGTCCAGCACGTTGTTCAGCTCGTTACCCACGATCAGGTTGTCCAGCGCATTGCCTGTGCCGTTCAAGGCCGCGCCGACCAGCTCAGGTTTTCAACATGGTCGCCCAGCGTGTAGCTCAGGCTGGCTTGAACCGTATCAACGCCACCGCCCAACGCTTCAACCACCGTGTCGCCCGCGTTATCGATCACATACATATCGTTGCCCGCACCGCCAGTTAGCGTGTCTGCACCGGCTCCACCGTCCAGCCGATTGTTCTGCTCGTTACCTGTGATCAGGTTGGCCAGCGCATTGCCTGTGCCATCTGAGGCCGTGCCGACCAGCGACAGGTTTTCAACATGGTCTCCCAGCGTGTAGCTCAGGCTGGCTTGCACCGTGTCCGCACCGCCATCCAGCGTTTCAACTACCGTGTCGCCTGCGTCATCCACCGCATACACATCGTTGCCCGCACCCCCAGTCAGCGCGTCGGCCCCGGCGCCGCCATCCAGCGTGTCATTTCCAGCTCCACCGTCCAACCGGTTGTTCTGCTCGTTACCTCTGATCAGGTTGTCCAGCGCATTACCTGTGCCATTCAGGGCCATGCCGGTCAGCGACAGGTTTTCAACATGGTCGCCCAGCGTGTAGCTCAGGCTGGCTTGCACTGTGTCAATGCCGCCGTCCAGCGCTTCAAGCACCGTGTCGCCCGCGTTGTCCACCACGTACACATCGTTGCCCGCGCCGCCTGCCATCGCGTCAGCCCCGACCCCGCCGTCCAGCGTGTTGTTGCCCGCATTGCCCTGTAGCCGGTTGTTGCGGGCATTGCCCGTGATATTCCAGTTGCCGCTGCCCAGCAATTGCCCCCTGACACCGGTTGCCAGCACCAGGTCACCCGAATCAGACGTTGACACGATCAGCATGTCCCGCACCGCCTGACCGGCGTAGGCAACCCCATCAACTTCCAACTGCGTTACCTGGTTCAAATCCAGCGTAATCTGGTCGCCGCCCGTGCCATAGCGAAGCACCCCGTCGGCATATGTGGCCGTTTCTAGCGAAACGCCGTTGATCACGACGGTGCTGTCGCCACCGTCTTCCGTCAGCGTGTCCCGACCATCCCCCAGCTTGAAAACATAGCGATCCGCCCCAACACCGCCAATCAGGCGGTCATCGCCTTTGCCGCCTGTCAGCACATCGTTGCCCAGGCCACCGGTCAGCGTATTGGCGGTGTCGCTGCCGGTCAGTGCGTCGTTGCCAGCGCCACCAATGGCGTTTTCAATTTGCGTGCCATAGCCAATGAACGACTGCCCGGGTACCAGAATACTCGTCGCTTTTGCGCCTGTATAAATCCAGCTACCTGGCGTCAGATCAATAGAAACATCAACCGCTTCGCCGCTGGCATCAAACACATCGGTGCCCGATGCGTCGCTGATAAAGCGCTGATCGAAGGTGTAGCGATCATTGCCGGTTTGCGTGGCACCCGCCACGCCGTACAAAAACTGCAGCGCCGCCACATCAAACGCCTGCAATTGCGTTTTGGGCGAACCCTGCGTGGTGTAAGACATCACCGTGTTCTGCGTGTTGTCTTCTGCACCTGGCAGCGAGGCGTATTCCGCCTCAAACGGATGCATCAAGCCCAATGCATGCCCCACCTCGTGCAAGATCACTTCAAAACCTGCCTCGCCCTGGCCCAATGACTGCCGGGGCTTGAGGTTGCCCTGCGCATCGGGGAACAACTGGGCGTACAGCGTGCTGTTCAGATGAACCTCACCTGTGCCCGGGCTGGCATAGCCAGCATAAGCACCCGCCTGGTTGGAGGTCAGGTCATCAAATATGAAGCGCAGGTCTGCACTGGCCGTGCCTGAACCTGTCACCTCGGCAAAACCAATATCCAGTACATCGCTGAACTTGCCCAGGGCTGCACGCACCTGGTTTTTCTGGTCTTCGGTAAAAAGCTCAAAGCCGCGCTCGCCATTGCCTGCGCTGGTTGCAAAAGAAAACGTCAAGGCATGCTTGCCAGCAGCCTTAACCTGGCCCCGCTCCACCAGCGCATTCACAAAGTAAGGCAAGTTCAGGTCGGCCAGCGGGTCAGGCCCTGGCTGGGGCGGCGGTGCCAGCGCCAGAATCTCTGCCGTCCCCCACACCATGCCATCGGCAAACTGAATTTCGGCAATCTTGCGCTGCGGAGGGTTGTCCCCCGCAGCCCCCAGGTCAAACGCACCGGAGTAATACCCCGCCACCCTCACACTGCCCGTGCCCGCAGCACCGTAGACCACCACCAGGTCTTGCCCCTGCCGGGTCACGCTGGTGACCGAATCCGGGTTGAAGCCAAACGCAATCACATTGCGCGAGCCGTCCGACCCATCGTCTTCAATGGCGTCATTGCCCCCGTCCAGATTCAGCACATAAGTGTCAGCTTGCCCCCCGCCGGCCAACGCATCGTCTCCCGTGCCGCCAACCAGCACATCGTTGCCAGCGTCGCCACGCAGGGTGTCATTGCCCGCGCCGCCGTCAATCACATCATTGCCAGCCCCACCCAGCACAAAATCGGCCCCCGCGCCCCCTTCAATCGTGTCATCCCCGCTGTACTGGCCCACCTCGGTGGTGCTCAGCGCATCGTCACCGCTGATGAAGTCATCACCATCGCCGCCATACAGCAGGTCGTTGCCCCCACCGCCTACCACTGTGTCATTGCCCGCACCGCCCTCCAGAACATCGGCCCCGTGGTATTGCGCGGCCAGGGTGGTACCTGGCGCATCGCCATTCAAGCGATCGTTGCCCTCACCGCCAACAAGCACATCGTCACCCCCACCGCCATACAGGTTGTCGTCGCCGCCTTCCCCGTCCAGGTAGTCAGCCCCATGAAACTCACCTGCCAGCTTGTCGGTGTCGTTGTCACCGGACAGATAGTCATTGCCCGCGCCACCGAACAGAGTGTCATCTTTTCCCCCGCCCACCAGCGTGTCGTCGTCTTCCTCGCCATCCAGGTAGTCGGCCCCATGAAACTCGCCGGCCAGCTTGTCCGCATTGTTGTCACCGGACAAATAGTCTTTGCCCGCACCGCCATACAGGGTGTCGTCTTTGCCCCCACCGAACAGCGCGTCGTCGCCGTCTTCACCATCCAGGTAGTCAGCCCCGTGAAACTCGCCTGCCAGCTTGTCGGCGTCGTTGTCACCGGACAAATTGTCCTTGCCCGCGCCGCCATACAGCGTGTCATCTTTGCCACCGCCCACCAGCGTGTCATCACCGTCCTCACCATCCAGGTAGTCGGCCCCATGAAACTCGCCGGCCAGTTTGTCTGCGTTGTCGTCACCAGACAGATAGTCTTTGCCCGCGCCGCCGTACAGGGTGTCGTCTTTGCCCCCGCCGTACAGGTAGTCATCACCGTCTTCCCCATCCAGGTAGTCGGCCCCGTGAAATGTGGCTAGCAAGAAATCTGTTCTGTCGTCGCCAGCCAGGAAGTCAGCACCCGCCCCGCCATACAACACGTCGGCCCCGCCCTGACCAAACAGGGTGTCATCACCCTCCCCCCCATCCAGAAAGTCCGCCCCGTGCAAAGCGCCCGGTGCGTAAGCCGCGTTGTCGGGG
>JAAFIW010000028.1 GCA_013297875.1 Comamonadaceae bacterium
TCACGATGTTGGCGTTGGCCCCCAGCGAGCCGGCTGCGCCGGGTGCGGCCAGGGTCAGGATGGCGTTGTTGCCTGCTGCGTCGCGGATCGTGCCGCCGTTCAAGGCCAGGGCGCTGGCGCTGAACTGATCCAGGTCGGCACTGGCATCTCCGGCTTGCACGGTGTATTGAAAGCTCAAGGTGCTGGTGCCCGAGCCGCCGGTGTAGACCGCATTGCGATCTGTGGCACCGGTTTCCAGCAGCAGGGTGGGCATGCCGGTCACGATCACGGCTTCGTTGAAGGCTACGGTCAGCGTGATGACACTGCCCACGCCGTAAGTGCCATTGGTGGCTGTGGAGGTCACGGGGGCTACCCGGCTGCTCGTATTCAGTTGCATCACGGTGGTACCACCCTGGTTACCAATCAGGGCATCCAGGTCACCGTCACCGTCAATATCCACAAAGCTGGGGAAGACATAGCCACCTGTATCCGCCAGGCCGTAGGGGTTGGTGGTGCCTGGCGCAAAGGCTGGGCGGGTGGCGCTGCCGGTGTTCAGTTGCACCACGGTGTTGCCAGCATTGTTGCCAATCAAGGCATCCAGGTCACCGTCACCGTCGATGTCCACAAAACTGGGGCTGGCCGATCTGCCAACACCCACCAGGCCGTAGGGGTTGGTGGTGCCCGCCGCAAAGGCTGGGCTACTGGCGCTGCCGGTGTTCAGTTGCACCACGGTGACGCCATCGCTGATTCCAATCATGGCATCCAGGTCGCCGTCACCGTCGATGTCCACAAAGCTGGGGATGGCGGAATTTACGCCACCCATATTGACAAAGCCGTAGGGGTTGGTGGTGGCTGCTGCAAAGGCCGGGCTGGTGGCGCTGCCGGTGTTCAGCCGCACCACGGTATTGCCATCGCCGTTGCCAATCAAGGCGTCCAGGTCACCATCACCGTCGATATCGACAAAGCTGGGGGTGGCCAGACTGCCCGCATCGGCCAGGCCGTAGGGGTTGGTGGTGGGCGCAGCAAAAGCCGGGCTGGTGGCGTTGCCGGTGTTCAGCTGCACCACGGTGTTGCCAGCAAAGTTGCCGATCAAGGCATCCAGGTCACCGTCACCGTCGATGTCGACAAAGCTGGGGCTGGCGTGGAAACCCACATTCCCCAGACCATAGGGGTTGGGGGTGGGCGCGGCGAAGGCGGGCGTGAGTGGCAATGCGCCACGCGGGGCAACGCCGTCAACCACGAGGTTGGCGTTGGCAGCCAGCGAGCCTGCCGCACCTGGCGTGGGCAGGGTGAGGACGGCGCTGCGGATCGCGCCACCATTCAAAGCCAGGGCCGATGTGCTGATGTAATCCAGATCAGCGGCCGTATCACCCGCTTGCACGGTGTAGTTAAAGGTCAGTGTGTTGGTGCCGGAGCCGCTGGCGTAATCCACCACACGGTTCACAATTCCAGTCTTCAGCGTCAATTGCGGTGTGCCCGTCACCGTCACGGCATCAGAAAAAACCACTTGCACGCTCAGCACATCGCCTGCTTTGTAAGCACCATTGGCGGTGCCGGAGTTGACCGAGGTGACGGTAGTGGGCGATGCAGCATCGATCACGATGGCTTGGTTGGCCCCTAACGAGCCCACAGCGCCTGGCGCGGCCAAGGTCAAAACAGCATTGTTCGGTGCGGCGTCACGGATCGTGCCGCCGTTCAAGGCCAGGGCATTGGCGCCTTGGTAATCCAGGTCTGGCGAGACTTCACCTGCTTGCACGGTGTAGTTAAAGGTCAGGGTGTTGGTGCCGGAGCCACTGGCGTAGTTGACGACACGATCCACTGCACCGGTCTCCAGCGTGAGCCGGGGCGTGCCGGTCACGGTGACGACTTCGCTGAAGTTGACCTGGATGCTGACGGTGTCGCCCACTCTGTAGGTGGCGTTGGCGGTGCTGCTGGTGACCGACGTGACGGTGGGCGTCACGCCGTCAACCACGATGGCTTTGTTGGCACCCAGCGAGCCGGTTGCACCGGGTGCGGCCAGCGTCAGGATGGCGTTGTTGCCGGCAACATCGGCAATCGTGCCGCTGTTCAAGGCTAACGCGGTGCTGCTGAACTGATCCAGGTCTGTCGACACATCACCGGCTTGCACGGTGTAGCGAAAACTCAAGGTGTTGGTGCCCGAGCCACCCGAGTAGGTGGCGGTGCGATCGGTGGCACCGGTTTCCAGCAGCAAGGTGGGTGTGCCAGTCACGATCACAGCTTCGTTAAAGGCTACTGTGAGGGTGATCACGCTGCCCAAGCCGTAGCTGCCGTCGACGGCGGTGGAGGTGACAGGCGCTATCGGGTTGCCGGTGTTCAGTTGCACCACGGTGTTGCCAGCCCTGTTGCCAACCAAGGCATCCAGGTCACCGTCGCCGTCGATGTCTACGAAGCTGGGGCTGGCGGAGATTCCCACATCGGCCAGGCTGTAGGGGTTGGTGGTGGTCGCTGAAAAAGCCGGGCTGGTGGCGCTGCCAAAGTTAAATTGCACCACGATGTTGCCGTCGTAGTTGCCCGTGAAGGCATCCAGGTCACCATCACCATCAATGTCCACGAAGCTGAGGCTGGCGACGTTGCCCACGTCGGCCAGGCCGTAGGGGTTGGTGGTGGCTGCTGCAAAGGCGGGGCGTGTGGCGCTGCCGGTGTTCAGCTGCACCACGGTGTTGCCATCTCGGTTGCCAATCAAGGCATCCAGGTCACCGTCACCGTCAATGTCCACAAAGCTGGGGCTGATGTAGCCGCCCGCATTGGCCAGGCCGTAGGGGTTGGTGGTGGCTGCTGCGAAGGCTGGGCGGGTGGCGCTACCGGTGTTCAGTTGCACCAGGGTGTTGCCAACCGAGTTACCCATCAAGGCATCCAGGTCGCCATCGCCGTCAATGTCCACAAAACTGGGGCTGGCGTTGCTGCCCACATCGGCCAGGCCGTAGGGGTTGGGGGTGGCTGCTGCAAAGGCCGGGCGGGTGGCGCTGCCGGTGTTCAGTTGCACCACGGTATTGCCAACGTTGTTGCCAATCAAGGCGTCCAGGTCACCGTCGCCGTCGATGTCGACAAAGCTGGTGCTGGCCGAGAAGCCCACACTGGCCAGACCGTAAGGATTGGGGGTGGGGGCAGCGAAGGCGGGTATGGGCAACAACGCGCCGCGCGGGGTCACGCCGTTGTCAATCACGATATTGGCATTCGCACCCAAGGAGCCTGCTGCACCCGGGGCAGCCAGGGTGAGCTGGGCGTCGTTGCCTGCCGCATCGCGGATGGTGCCGCCATTGAGCCTGAGGGCGCTGGCACTGACCACGTCCAGATCAGCCGAGGTGTCGCCCGCGCGCACGGTGTAGCTAAAGGTCAGCGTGGTGGTGCCCGAGCCTGATGTGTAAGTGGCCACCTGGTCGGTGCTGCCGGTTTCCAGGGTAATGCTGGGTGTGCCGGTCACGATCACGGCTTCGTTGAAAGCGATGGTGAAGCTGATCACGCTGCCTGCGCCATAGGTACCGCTGGCGGTGGTGGCCGTGATGGGCGCGACCGGGTTGGCGGTGTTCAGTTGCACGATGGTTTTGCCAGCGGTATTGCCGCTGAGCGCATCCAGGTCACCGTCGCCGTCAATATCCACAAAGCTGGGGCTCGCATAAAAGCCCGCACGGGCCAGGCCGAAGGGGTTGGTGGTGGCGGCAGCAAAGGCCGGGCTGGTAGCGCTGCCGGTGTTCAGTTGCACCACGATGTTGCCGTCGTAGTTACCCGTCAAGGCATCCAGGTCACCATCACCATCAATGTCCACAAAGCTGGGGCTGGCGGAGGTGCCCACGCGGGTCAGGCCGTAGGGGTTGGTAATGGCCACTGGAAAGGCCGGGCTGGTAGCGCTGCCGGCGTTCAGTTGCACCACGGTGTTGCCAAGTTCATTGCCAATCAAGGCATCCAGGTCACCATCACCGTCAATATCGACAAAGCTGGGCTTGGCGACGGTTCCGACATCGGCCAGGCCGTAGGGGTTGGTGGTGGCCCCTGCAAAGGCGGGCGCAGTGCCGCTGCCGGTATTTAATTGCACCACGATGTTGCCAACGTTGTTGCCAATCAAGGCATCCAGGTCATCGTCCCCGTCGATGTCGACAAAGCTGGGGCTGGCCAGGTAGCCCACATCGGCCAAGCCGTAGGGGTTGGTGATGGCCGCCGCAAAGGCCGGGCGGGTGGCGCTGCCGGTGTTCAGTTGCACCAAAATGTTGCCAACCTCGTTGCCAATCAAGGCATCCAGGTCACCGTCCCCGTCGATGTCGACAAAGCTGGGGCTGGCCAGGTAGCCCACATCGGCCAAGCCGTAGGGGTTTTCGGTGCGGGCCGAGAAGTTGGTCGGGCCAAACAGCGTGCCGCGAGGGCGGGTGATATCAGGCATCGGGCGCTTTCATCTTTCAATTGCAACAATTGCGATAAAACGGGGCCTAACCCATGGTGATACTGCTCAAGCAGCTATCAAATAAAGAGCGTTCGCTGCATCAGCAGGTGGCAAACCAGGGTTGTGCGGGGTGGGGTTACTCACAAAAACACGCCCACCGCAACCATCTTAAGTCGGCAAAACAGGGGGAAATGGCAAAGTTAGACCACATCTGCCCTGACCACATAACGGGAATCCGGGGTGACCCATTGAAGCGGGCGAAACTGGATTCCCGCCTGCGCGGGAATGACGACTGGAATGGGTCAGCCGTTTGTCGTGGGTGGGAGACGGTTTTTAAGTCAAAACGGCCATCAGCCCATATATTCATTGCTCAAGCAGCTACGAAAAATATAGCGTTTTGCTTTAGAACCAGAAAGTCCCCGGTGACAAATCCGGCGGCTGGCCGATGATCGTCAAAGGCATATTGCCCGCCCCGCCAGTGACTGCAATGCTGCCGTTAGGCATCCCATCTGCGTCGAATGGACCGCCGTCGGTGATCGCAAAGTCAATCCTGATCTTGTCGCCTACCTGCTCAATGCCGGTGGCAATGTTGTTCCAGATGCCCTGCTTGTTTTGCACCCAGTAGCCGTTTGGGTTGGTATTGGCATCGACAAAGATGCTGAAGGTTTCGGTTTGGCCTGTGCCCCCGATGACGGCGCTGAAGCTGATGGGGTTGGCCAAGGTGGCACCGCTCGGCAGATTGGCCGGTGGCGCTTCGAACTTGAAGTTGGTGATGACGGCCTGGCCGGGGTCGGTGTCGGTGATGCCTTTGTTGGCGTCGGCCACCACGGTGACAAAGCGGCTTGGGTTGCCCGGAAACGGGGCCGAGGTGACATTGAGCTGCCCGCTGTCCAACGCTCCGTCGCCATTGCCGTCGCCCGTCAGGCCGGCGGGCGCGAGCGGGCGCACCAGGTTTTCCTGGGCGGTGGGCACGCCGTCGCCATCTGCGTCCAGGTTGGGCACTTCAGCAGGTGCCGGTGGGGCCGCTGCGTTGTTGGTAGCGGCTGTGGCGCTTAAGGTGGCGGCGTCGTTGCCCGCTGTGTCTTGAATGGCGTTGGCGTCGTCTCCTGCTGTCGGGTCGGTGTAGGCCACGGTGATGAATTGGCCGAAGGTGATGGCGGTGGTCAGCGTGAGCGTGACGGTTTTGGCGGCAGCGTTGACGGCCACTGCGGTCACCGCGTTGGCCGCCCCGCCGGTGGTCACCGCGAAAGCACCCACGGCCGGAATGTTCACGGCATTGAGATTGCTGGCGTCGGTGTAGTTCATCACCAGGATGGTGCCGCTGGCGGCGGCGCTGGCAAACGCCGGGCGGGAGGTTTCCGCCGCGTAGGTATTGCTGGCGGTGGTGGCGGTGCCAGTGTTGCCTGCCAGGTCGGCAATGCCAGTGTTGTCCAGCGTGATGCTGTTGGTGGCCGCTACGGTGTTGGCGCTCGGTGTGAGCGTGGCTGTCCAGGTGATGCCTCCGTCGGCTGTGGCCAAGGCCGAGACGATGCCGTTGCCCACAGCGAGGTCGGCGGTGGTCAAGCCAGTGACGGCTTCGGAGAAGGTGATGGTGACGCCGCTGGTCTCGCCTACGGTCAGCGAGGTGTCGGCCACCACCACGGTGGCGGTGGGGCGCACCGTGTCTACCGCCAGTACAGGTATAGCGCCAGCATTGCCGGTGTTGCCTGCCGAATCCGTATAACTTGCATTTGCCACTGTGATGCTGGCGTTGGCCGTGGTGTTGACCGGCGGGGTGAAGGTGGCGGTGCGGGTCAGGCCAGCACCTGTGATGGCGCCCAAGGTACCGCCAGTGGTGGTGATGTCAGCTGCCGTGAAGCTGCCTCCTGGGTCTTCGCTGAAAGTAAAAGTGATGGTGGCGGTTTCGCCAACCTTCACGGCAGCGACGTTGCTGGTAATTGACACCGTGGGGGCCAGGGTGTCGATGGCCAGCGCAGGTGTGGCACCTGCTGCGCCAGTGTTACCGGCTGCGTCGGTGTAGCTGGCAGCACCGACGGTGATGCTGGCGTTGGCCGTGGTGTTGGCGGCAGGGGTGAAGGTAGCCGTGCGGGTGAGACCGGCTCCACCCAATGCGCCCAAGGTGCCGCCGGTGGTGGTGATGTCGGCTGCCGTAAAGCTGACGCCCGGGTCTTCGCTGAAGGTAAAGGTGATCGCGGCGGTCTCGCCAATCTTCACCGCGGCCACGTTGCTGGCGATGCTGACGGTGGGCGCAATGCCGTCGATCACCAGGGCCTGGTTGGCGCCCAGTGAACCGGCTGCGCCTGGGGCGGACAAGCCGAGGGTGGCGTTGACCAGGTTGCGGTTTTGCAGGGTGGCGCCGTTCAAAGCCAAGGCACCGGCGCTGGCGTAGTCCAGGTCAGCGCTGATATCGCCAGCTTGTACGGTGTAGCGAAACGTCAAGGCATTGCTGCCACTGCCCGACAGGTAGCTGGCGCTGCGGTCGGTGGCACCGGTTTCCAGCAGCAGGCTGGGCACGCCGCCTGCCACGATGACGGCGGTGTTGAAGCTCACGGTGATGTCGATCACATCGCCCAGTTTGTAGCTGCCGTTGGGGCTGCTGGCAGTGACGCTGGTGACCACGGCGGTGGGCGCGTTGACTTGCACGTTGACGGTATCGGTGTCGATTTGATTCAAACTGCCACTGCCGCCCGAGCGCCCCAGGTCCTCGGTTTTGATTTGCACGCTGGCGCTGCCCACATAGCCCGGCGCGGGGGCAAAACTCAGGCCATTCAAGGCTGTGTTGAGGTTGGCCTGCGAGCCAGACACGACGATGCTGGCGCTGCCGTTGGTGGTGCCGGAGTCGAAGCTCAGGCCTGTTGTGCCGCTCAAGGTCAGCACGCCCTGTGTTGCCGTCAAAGTGACGCGGATGGACGCGCCGCCAGCGTCCGGGTCGCTGGTGCTGATGAGGTTGCCGTTGGCGGCGTTGAAGACGATGGGCGTGTCTTCCAGCGTGGTTTGCACAGCGCTGGGCACGCTGTTGACCGGCGCGTCGTTCACGTTAAAGATCTCCACGCGGCTGGTGCCGGTACCGGTTTTGGCTCCGCCCGTGCCTTGCGCCGTGACGTTGCCGTCGTTGAAGCTCCAACCGATGTCCAGATTGCGCGGCGGTGCTTTGGAGGTGTTGGCGTACGCAATGCTGGACAGCACTTCGTCGACCCGCGCCTGGCTGGCGTTGCCGTTGAAGGTGATGGCCAGCGTGCCTGCGCCGTTGGTGAACGTGCCCACAGCGATACCACTGAGCACCACATCGCCTGTTCCAGTGAATACCAAATTACCGCGCGCGCTGAAGGCATCGTCGGCGTTCGCCCCAGTGGTGCGAGCCAGGGTCACGCTGGCCCCCGCGTAGTTACCCGCCCTGCCGTCCAGCGAGGTCAGCGCGGCCAGATCCACATCGCCGATACCGACTTCAATGTCCAGCGCAATCGGCGGGTCGCCCTCGTTGTAGCGCACGCTGCCTCCCAGCGTGGCCAGCGGGAACAGGCCAAAAGTCGTGTCCAGGCTGCCATCAGCGTTCAGGCGGATGACGGCGATGTCGCCATTGGTGCCAAAGCTTTCGCCCACCACCACCAGTTTGCCGTCGGCCTGCTGGATCACGCTGTTGCCCGCATTGCGAAATGGGCCGACCTGCTGGGTGACCAAGCCGGTGGCGTTAAAACTGGTGTCCAGGCTGCCGTCGGTGTTGAGCCGGGCCACAAAGATGGCGTTGCTGACGCTGCCTGCCCCGACGGTGCCGGTGATCACCAACTTGCCGTCGCTTTGCACGATGATGCTGCTGGCCGAATCATTGCCGCTACCCGTGCCAAAAATCAGTTTGCCTGTGCCATTAAAGCTGGTGTCCAGGCTGCCATCGGCGTTCAGCCGCACCACCGATATGTCGAAGTTGTTGATGCCATTAACGCTGGTGCCGACCAAAACGACCTTGCCATCGGCTTGCAGGGCGGCGCTGGCGCAACGGTCCGAGCCTGTACCGACGGGCACGATGACTTGGCCTGTGCTGTTGTAGCTGGTGTCCAGCGTGCCGTCGGCATTCACCCGCACGGTCGCAAAGTCCTGATTACCCGTGCTGCCCGCCAGCAGCAGTTTTCCGTCAGCCAGCACCAGCACTTTGGCCGTGGTACCGACAAAGGGCAGCACCAGCTTGCCGGGGGCCGCGCCCGCCGCGTTAAAACCTGTGTCCAGCGTGCCGGTTGCGCTTAAGCGCACCACGGAAAAGTTTGATGTGATGATGCTGCTGCCCACATCCACGGTGCCCGCCAGCACCAAAGAGCCATCGGCTTGCAATGCCAAACTGGTGCCCCGGTCAGCGCCGCCGCCGACTGCAAGCAGCAAGCTGCCAGGCTTGGCACCGCTGGGGTTAAAGCTGGTGTCCAGGCTGCCATCGGCATTCAGCCGCACGATACTCATGTCCAGATTGCCGGCGTTGTTGCTGGTGCCCAGCACCACCAGTTTGCCGTCGCTTTGCAGCACCGCGCTGCTAACCGTGTCGTTGCGACCGGTCACATCCAGCAGCAGCTTGCCGGGGGCTGTGCCCGTGGGGTTAAAACTGGTGTCCAGCGCGCCGCTGACCGTCAGGCGCACCAGTGCAAAGTCAGCCGAGCCAAATGTTGCGCTAATGTTGTGCTGGCCCGCTAACCACAGCCTGCCATCGGGCAGCACCACCACCGCCTGGGCTGAATCCTGGTCAGTGCCAACGGGGATCAGCAATTTGCCATTGGCGCGCAGCGGGGAAAAGGTCGGGGCGGTGTTGACGGCCATGCTGGCTCCTGGGTTGGGTGAGAAGGACTTGTTAAGAGCCTGTGAATACTGTTTTGGGCTTCAAGCCCTTGTAAATTCTGCTCAAGCAGCTATCAATTCGGGAGCAATTTGCGCTGAGCCGCGAGGGCTTGCGCGGCTTGCATACAAATGGCGCTTTGCTTCTCTCCAAGAGACGACACAAAACCGAAAGCGGATGCAAGGCGCTGCACGCTCGCGGCCAATCTGTGTATTTTTGTTTTGAGCTTACGGCTGCAAACGCTGCGCAAATGGCAAACTTAAACCGCATCTGCCCTGAAAGCACACCTTTCGCTGAAACTGCAACATCACGCAGGCACCCAAACCGCCACACACATGCAAGCCGCCTGGATCAAGCACCCACCCCATTTGTGGCAACCCGGCACGCTGGACCGCCAGGCGCTGGCGCTGCAGGCGGCGCAATTGCAGGCGCAGCCCGACTTCACGGGGGTGTGCCACCAATTTGCCACGCAGCTGCAAGCGGCTTACCAAAACAGCTGGGCGCTGAACCGGGTGATGCGCGAGCACGCACGCTTTGCGCTGGTGGCGTTTGTGATGTACCTGCACCACCAGGCCGGGCGCAGTGAGCCGGGTGTGACGTATTCGCGGGTGGTTCAGCTGTTTGCGGCGGGCCAGCAGGCCCAGGTGGGTGCGCTGGCCACGCCGACCCGCATCAAGGCCATGCTCAGTCTGGCGGTGCTCACCGGCCAGCTGCAGCGCGTGCCAGCAAGCGGCGACCGACGGGTCAAGCTGCTGGTGCCTACCGACAAGATGATTGCGCCCTCGCTGCAGTGGCTGCGCGGCGTGCTGCAGGCCATTGCCCCCGTGCTGCCGCTGGCCGACACGCCCCAGCGCCTGGCCGCCCTGCCCGGCTTTCTGGGCGAGGTGCTGAGCTACCAGGTGCTGGCCTATCTGCACGACCAGTTCACCTTGCACGAAAGCTTTGCCGGCATTCAGCGCATCATGCGGCGCGAAAACGGCTATGTGACCTTGATGGAGATCGTGCGCACGATGCACCCAAGCGGCGACCAGTGGCTGGCCGCTGCCCCTAGCGTGAGCCTGGCCGAGCGCTTTCAAAGCTCGCGCGGCACGGTGCGCAACATCGTGCAGGAAGCCATGCAGGAGGGCTGGCTACACACCAGCGACCGGGGCGGTCACACCCTGGCACTGAGCCCCGCATTTGCCAGCGACTGCCAGCGCTGGGTGGCCTACGAGATGGTGTGGATGGCGGGGCTGGCGAATGCGGCGGCGCAGCGCTTGTCTGCGCTGCGGGGATGAGGCCGTTCAGCCGTGATGGGCAACGCGGCGTAAACAAGCAGACCGGCAGACGGGCTCAAACCTCCATCACCCACTGCGGCTCAAACCCGGCCTGCTCGCCACTTTTGGCGTAACCCAGCGGGTTGGTCCGCACCTGGCATTTGCCAATGTGGTAGTGGCTGGGGCAGTGCAAATGCCCATGCAGCCACACATCGGCCAGGGGCACCAGCTCGTCCAGCGAATTGCAAAAACCGGCGGTGCCGGGGGTGATGCCGTAGCGCGGGTCGTGGCTTTTCAGGCTGGGAGCGAAGTGGGTGATGACCACGGTTTTGCCATCAAACGGCTGCTGTAGCTGCGCCGCCAGCCAGGCCTGGCACACCAGCGCTTCGTCGCGCACGGCGGTGGCATCAAAGGGCTGGCTGTGGCGGGTGGTGCCGACTTTGTTCAGGTAGAAGTTGGCCGCATGGCTGGCTCTCTGCCGCGCATTCAGGCGGTGCGTCATGGCGCCCGGTGCGCTCTCGGGCATGCGCTGGGGCCAATGGCACAGCGCGTCAAAGTCGGTCCACAAGGTGGTGCCGATCAGGCGCACACCGCCCATTTCAAGCGTTTCTTTTTCCAACCAGATCATGCCCAAGCCCTCGGCATGGGCGCGCAGGGCGGCATAGCAGGCATCAAAGTCCTGCCCGTCAAACTCATGGTTGCCAGGTAAATAGACCACCGGCACCGGCCAGTTGCCCAGCTTGGGCGAAAAGCGGGTCAGGCACCAGTCTGGCTGGCCGTGGCGCGACAAGGGCGCATCAGGCAGCGCGCCAATGTCGCCGGCCAGTATCAGCAGGTCGGCGTCGGGCGCGGGTTGGGGAATGAAGCTGGGGTCGACTTCCAGGTGCAGGTCGCTTAATAGTTGGAGTTTCATGTGGGCAAGTATGCCCAGGCCAATACCGGGGCTGGCGGCGACGGAAATAATCCTAGAAACAGCAATTGACCGCTTATCCCTTAGCTATCCGTCTTCACTGTGACCAACGATGAAATGAGGCTTGCGAAGGGTGCGATGTCTTGCATGACGCTGGTTTGCTCCAATGCCGCCATGTATTCGGTGCGTCGTTCCAATGGCACCACCGTCCACGGGTAAGCTCCAGATGCCATCATGACGTTCATTAAAAATCGTCCCATGCGCCCATTGCCATCGAAATAGGGATGTATGTAGACGAACATGAAGTGCCCCATCACGACCCTGACCGCTGGTTCTGGTTCGTTCTGCAACAGATCAAAGAAGGCAGGCATTAATTCACGTACGGCTTCGTAACGCGGCGGCACGTGCATCGAACGACGGATATAAACCGGGCCGTTGCGGTAGCCCGCGAGATCAGCAGGTTTGATCAATCCGGCGCTGACACTCGGGCCGAACAGTTCGCGGTACCAGGCGCTGTGATCGCTGCTGGCGATCAGTCCCGCGTTCTGGTTGCTCAAAACCTTTTCGACGCTTTTCTTGACCTGCTGGAAGGCCTGCCAGTACCCGCGCGCCGCAAGAGCATCTCGATGATTGCGGTCGGCCTCAACACTGGTCGGATTCCAGTGGCCAGACCGAACGCGCTCGATCAGCTCAGGGGAGACGCGGTAGCCTTCAATCGACAGGGAGTTATACGCATCGCTGACATAGACCTCATCCAGATGATGAAGGTATGAGGCGGTATCTGTCTGCTGTGGCACGGCCGTGAAGTTTTGCAGGACATCGGCCCTCATCTTGTCCCATATCATGCGCGCCCGGTTGACGTATGGGGAAGTTTCCCGCAAGGCGAATGCCATGGGTGGCAAGCCTTTGAAAGGGTCGGTTTCGTTGACGGTATAGCCAGCGGCCCGCATCGTGGCGACGATGTTGTCAGCGATGGTGCTTCGTCCAATATTGCGGAAAGCACCCGCCAATCGTCCGGCGACCGTGCTGTGCCCGCCTTCAAGGAGGCGGCTCAATACATCAGAAGCGTCCGTGATGGCGGCAAGGGTTGCCCGCATCACGATGGGTTGTGCTGCGAAGTGCGTAGGGGAACAAGAGATGAGCGCTGAAGGCAGTTTGAACACGCGCAGCCCGTCTTTGATTTCAATATCCTGCGCCGGGGGCATTTCCAGGCGCAAATCAAAGATCGACGTTTCATGGGGAAGCGGGGTTGGTTTGTTGCCGCCTTTCGGGGAGCGGATCAATATCTGCCGAGGCACCGCCCAGTCGCCCGCATGAAGCGTCAGGGAGTGCTCGGGGCTGACACACCAATCATTGCCAAATCGTTCGGTCAGGTAGCCCGCGCAAAACGTCCAAAACGATGCGTACCAGGCAGTGCTTTCTCCGCCCAGTTCGTCAGGACGGGTAGGGATGTACCAGCCCTTCATGACCTCGCGGATGAACCCATTTTTGAGCAACCGCTCCCGGTGTACCCGGGTCACATCACTCGCCCGGATAGCCACCAACCCCCGATCCTGAAGCTGCTTCAGAATTTCGAGGGAGGCGGCTAGATTCACTGCGGGCGTTGCCATGGTGTGTTTCCGTAATTGTTATTTTTAGGTTATTTTGTCATTTTATATTTAGGTTATTACGCTATGTTGTTTTTAGGTTATTTCGTACTAAGAATGGATGAGCCAAAGAAAACGGGCTCCGGGGATAATCTTTTTACCCTGACCGAGCCACAGGCCCCGCAGGCAGCAAACCCTAAACCGGCACCAGCTTGGCCACGCTCAGTGCCAGCCACTTCACGCCGTGGCGCGGAAAGTTCACCTGGGCGCGCGCTTCGGCGTCTACACCTTCCAGCGCTTGCACGGTGCCCTCGCCAAACTTGGTGTGAAAGACTTTCATGCCTTTTCGTATGCCGTGGCCAGACGGCGCTTTTTGCTCGGGCACGCTCTCTTCTACGGCCTTTTTGGATCCAAAAGTGCCACCCGACCATGTAGATCCTGCTCGGGCAGCTCCTGAATTTGTAGCACCCCAGCTGCTTTTGAAACCAGAGCCAAAGCCCTGGTTCTTCGGCGTGAGCCAGCGCAGGGCGGCTTCGGGCAGCTCGTCGAAGAAGCGGCTTTTCAGGTTGTAGCGGGTCTGGCCGTGCAGCATGCGGGTCTGGCTGTGCGACAGGTACAGGCGCTTGCGGGCGCGGGTGATGGCCACATACATCAGGCGGCGTTCTTCCTCAATGCCTTCGTGGTCGCTGAGCGCGTTTTCGTTGGGGAACAGGCCTTCTTCCAGGCCGGTGATGAACACGCAGTCGAACTCCAGGCCTTTGGCGGAGTGCACGGTCATCAGCTGCACAGCGTCTTGGCCGACCTGGGCCTGGTTGTCTCCGGATTCGAGGGCGGCGTGGGTGAGAAACGCTGCCAGGGGACTGAGGGTTTCACCGGTGGCGTCGGGGGGTTGGTCGCTGTTGATGGAGGAAGTGGCGCTCATGCCCCCACCCCCGCCCTCCCCCGGAAGGGGAGGGAGCAATTCAGTGAATTCGGACTCACTCCCTCCCCTCCCGGGGGAGGGCTGGGGTGGGGGCATGCGTGTGTCCAAGCCTTGACTCGCAGGACTCTGACTCAACCCCGCCCCCAGTTCATCCACCGGCAGCGCCACCGCATCCCGTCCAAACCCTTCCACCGTCACAAAACTCTCGGCCGCATTGACCAGCTCTTCCAGGTTTTCTACCCGGTCGGCACCTTCTTTGTCCGCCTTGTAATGCTCGATCAGCCCGGAATGCTCCAGCACTGCTTCAATGATGTCGCGTAGCGTCATTTGCGCGGTCTGCTCGCGCAACACATCCAGCTTGGCCACAAAGGCGCCGATGTTGGCACCCGCTTTGCCCGTGGCGGCGCTCACCGCGTCGTGCAGCGAGCAGCCGCTGAATTTGGCGATGTCTTGCAGTTGCTCCAGACTGCGCGCGCCGATGCCGCGCGGCGGGAAGTTCACCACGCGCAGAAAGCTGGTGTCGTCGTTGGGGTTCTCCAGCAGCCGCAAATACGCCAGTGCATGCTTGATCTCGGCGCGCTCGAAAAAGCGCAAACCGCCATACACGCGGTAGGGCACCTTGGCGTTGAACAGCGCAGTTTCGATCACCCGGCTCTGCGCGTTGCTGCGGTAGAGCACCGCCATTTCCTTGCGTGAATAACCCGCTTCGATGCCCTGGTCACGCTGGAGCTGGCGCATTTCATCAACCATCCAGGTCGCCTCGGCAAAGTCGCTGGTGGCCTCATATACCCGCACCGGCTCGCCGGGCCCTTGCGTGGTGCGCAGGTTTTTACCCAGGCGCTTTTTATTATGGCCAATCAATTCATTGGCACTATCCAAAATATTGCTGTAGCTGCGGTAGTTTTGTTCGAGTTTGATCTGGTGCTGCACCGCAAACTCGCGCACAAAATCAGCCATGTTGCCCACCCGCGCACCGCGAAAGGCATAAATACTCTGATCGTCGTCGCCCACCGCCAATACTGCGGACTCTGAACCTGCCAGCATCTTGATCCACGCATATTGCAGCTTGTTGGTATCCTGAAACTCGTCAATCAAGATATGCCGGAAGCGCCGCTGGTAGTGCTCGCGAATGGGGTCGTTGTCGCGCAGCAGTTCATAGCTGCGCAGCATCAATTCGCCAAAATCCACCACGCCTTCGCGCTGGCATTGGTCTTCATACAGTTGGTATATCTCGACTTTGCGGCGGGTTTCATCGTCGCGCACCTGCACCGCACCGGGGCGCAGACCGTCTTCTTTGCAGCTGGCAATAAACCACATGGTTTGTTTGGCCGGAAAGCGCTCGTCGTCCACGTTGTTTTGTTTCATCAAGCGTTTGATGGCCGACAGCTGGTCTTGCGTATCGAGTATTTGAAAGCTCTGCGGCAAATTGGCCAGCTTGTAATGCGCCCGCAAAAACCGGTTGCACAACCCGTGAAAGGTGCCAATCCACATGCCCCGCACATTCACCGGCAGCATGGCCGACAGGCGGGTCATCATTTCTTTGGCGGCTTTGTTGGTAAACGTGACGGCGAGCACGCCGCCGGGCGTGATGTGGCCGTTTTGCAGCAGCCAGGCGATGCGGGTGGTGAGCACCCGGGTTTTGCCGGAGCCTGCGCCGGCCAGGATCAAGGCGTGCTCGGCGGGCAAAGTGACGGCAGCGAGTTGCTCGTCGTTCAGGTTGGCAAGAAGCGGGGAAGAAGCGGGAACGGGGTCAAAAGGGGAATGCATGGCCCAATCGTAGCGGTGCGCGGGCGCTACTGCGGTGCTCTGGGTTCCTTAAACATCAAAAACAGCTCACAGCCCATGTAGATACTGCTCAAGCAGCTATCAATTTACTAGCGAATAATTTTCCCATCGGGCGTGATGGACACCAGATCAATCGCCCGCACCGAGTCGCGCAGACCCGCGCGCAGGTTGATGCGAAAGCCGCCCACGTCGTAGTTGTTCAGCGCCGTCATGGCGCGCTGCAGACCCGCTTTGTCAAAACCCTTGCCGGCACGGCGCACGCTTTCGGCCAGCGATTTGGCGGCGATGAAGCCCTCCAGGCTTTCGTAGCTGGGCGATTGATCGGAGTTGTCCACCGCGGCCAGGTACTCCTTGACGATGGGCGTGGCCGAGCTGCGCGGCGAGGGCACGACCTGCGACACCACCACGCCGCCGATTTCCTTGCCCAAAGCGGTAAACAGCGGGTCAATCCCCACCACCGAGAAATTCAAAAATCCACCGGCGTAACCGGTTTTGCGCATTTTGCGAATAAAGGCGGCGGTGGTGTTAAACAGCGCCACCTGAATAATGGCCTGGGGCTGGCCCTTGGCCAGCTCGGCCACGGCGGCGTCCACCTTGTCGCTGTTGGCTGGCACAAAGGCGCTGGCCACCAAGGGCGGCAGCTTGAGTTCGGCAATGGCGGCGTTGACCGCAGCCAGGCCTGCGCGGCCCATGGCGTCGTCTTCGGCCAGCACGGCAATGCGGTTTTGGCCCAGGGTGGAGGTGTGGCGCACCATGCGCATGGCTTCGTCGGCCAGGCTGGGGCGCACATGAAATACGGTGGGAAAGTCGGCTCCACGCAGCATGTCAGACGCCGCAAACGGACCAAACAGCGTCGCGCCTTCGGCTTTTGCCACGGCGGCAGCGGCGTCGCTGCTGGCGGTGCCCACAAAGCCAAACAGCACATCGGCACCCTCGGCCAGCAGTTTTTTGGCGTTTTCGCCAGCCCGCTTGGCCTCGTAGCCGTCGTCTAGCTGCTTTAAGTCAAATGTGAAGCCGGGGTTGTCTTTACGAGCGTTGTGCGCATCAAAAAACAGCTTGGCACCACCGGCAAAAGCCAGCCCGATTTCGCTGGCCGCGCCGGTGAGCGGCACCGACTGACCCACCACAATTTTTCGGACACCGGCCGCAGCCGGTCTTGTCTGGCTCCAGGCTGGAACCATCAGGCAGGCCGCCGCCGCGCCCAGGAGCGTGCGACGGGTGCGGAGCGAGGCAATCAGGTGGTCGGTCATATAAAGCTCCATTTTTGTAAGTAAACGAAAAACCCAACGCAAAAATAATGCCACATACATTACTCCCATGCCTGCGCCGCGGCAACAGGGAGTTGCGGCATGCGGGTTAATGGGTAGCTCTGTCTTTGTGCTCAGCACGCAAAAACACCAAATCCCACACGCCATGCCCCAATTTGATGCCCCGGTTTTCAAATTTGGTCAGGGGCCGATAGGCTGGTTTGGGCGCAAAACCGTCAGCCGTGGTGGCGGTATTGGTCAGACCGGTCTCGGTTGACAACACCTGCAAAATTTGCTGCGCATAGGGTTGCCAGTCGGTGGCGCAATGCAAGTAGCCACCGGGTGCCAGGCGCGTGACCAACTGGGCCACCAGCGGCGGCTGGATCAGCCGACGCTTGTGGTGGCGGGCTTTGTGCCAGGGGTCGGGGAAAAAAATGTGGATGCCTGCTAACTGGCCCGGTGCCAGCATGTGGGAGAGCACCTGCACCGCGTCGTGTTGCACGATGCGGATGTTGGCAATACCGCGCTCGCCGATGTGCTTGAGTAGCGCGCCCACACCGGGCTGGTGTACTTCGCAGCACAAAAAATTGATATCCGGCAAGGTTTGCGCAATTTTGGCGGTGGCATCGCCCATGCCAAAGCCAATTTCCAGCACCGTGGGCGCCTGGCGGCCAAAACAGACAGCCAAGTCCAGCGGTGCGTCCTGGTAAGGCAATAAAAATTGCGGCCCCAGGGTTTCAAAGGCCTTGGCCTGGCCGATCGTGGTGCGCCCCGCGCGCAGCACGTAGCTGCGAATGGCGCGGGGGTGGGCAATGTTTGCAGCGGATGGGTTGGCGAGGTCAGTGTCTGGCGTCATGCAGGCATGTTAGCCGCAGCACCCGCTTACTTGGCCGCGACTTCCACCGCTTTGGCGCGCGCTTCTGGGTCGGGGTGAGACGACAGCACCGACGAGCCACTGGGGCCAGACAGTTTGGCCAGCTTCATCAGCGCACTCACGCCTGCCGTGGTGGGAATCTTGTTGGCCTTCATGAATTTCACGGCGTACAGGTCTGAATCAGATTCCTGGCTACGCGAGTGGGCGGAGGTCAGCGCCTTTTCAAAAATGCCTTTCAGGTTCCCGCCCACGCGGTTCATGATGTCCGAGCCACCTTTGCTGCTGGACAGGGCCGCTGTGGCACCTTTGGCAATGGCTGACGACTGGTAGGCATTTTTGATCGACGCCGTGCTGTGGCCCAGCTTGACGTGCGCAATCTCGTGGCCAATCACAAACATCAGCTCCTGATCGGTCATCAAATCCATCAAGCCGCTGTACACGCGCACCGTGCCGTCAGCCATTGCAAAGGCATTGACCTCGTTGGAGATGTATACCTTGTAGTTCAGCTTCACGCCGTCGTAGGTGCCCAGGCGGGCCACCAGTTTGTTCAAGCGCCTGGTGTAAGGGCTGGAGGCTGGTGCCACCGTGTTTTCAGCGTCAGACTGTTTGGCCCAGCCTTGGGCCATCAGCTTCACATCGGCATCGGTGATGCTGGCTGCCTTGCCCAAATCCACCGCTGCGCCCAGCAGGTTGCTGCTTTTACTCCCACCAGTGCCACTGCCGCTGTCAGACGAAGCCAGCGAACCCAGGCTGCTCAAGGCACCGGTCACGCCGCTGCTGCTGGGTGCAGGCGCGGCGCTAGGTGCTGCCGAATTGGCGCTTGGTTTGGCTGCAGGTGCGGCAGCCGGTGGCGCAGGTGGGTTGGTCTGGCAGGCGGTCAATGCAACCAAAGAAGCCAATGAAGTGGCCAGAAACAGTGCGTTCAAACGATTCAGCGACATAAGTTCCAAGTAAGAAATTAGAATTAGAGAAGCCGAAGTTTCGCACAATTCCTCTCACCTATTTCCTCCCACCGATTTCCTCTCACCAATTTGGGTGCGCTACTGCCCGGTTGCGCTGACGTTGCAAGTCACCACGAAGTTCAGCGTGGCGTTGCTGGCAAAGCTGGCCAGCGCCAACCCACCGCCCGTAAACAGATTCGGCCACAAGCCGGCCACCGGGCACACGCCAGAGCCGCTGCACGCGGTGACCGTGCAACTGCTCAGCCCCGCCGACGGCGTGTCGCGCACCACCGCACCGTCCGCCGCAGCGGGGCCCAGGTTGGATACCGTCACCGTGTAGGCGGTGGTGGAGCCGGCCACCAAGGTGGTGACGTTGTTAGTCTTGGTGATAGCCAGGTTGGCGCTGCAGCCAATCGGCGTGGCCACCGAGGCGGTGTTGTTGGCCAGGTTGGATTCGCCAATAGCGGCGCTGGTGATGTTGGCCGTGTTGGTTCGTGGGCCCGGGCATGCTGCTGCCGACACGCTGACCGATGCCGTGATGGTCACCAGGTTGCTGGCCGCCGCCATCGGATAGACCGCCGCACTGGCGCTGCAGGCAAAGGTGGTGCTGACTCCGTTGGGCGTACAGGTCCACACGCCAGGGTTGCTGTTGACCAAGGCCGTGAGTGTCATGCCGGTGGGCAGGGTGTCGGTGACGGTGGGTGCCGTGGACACCACGGCGGTGGCCGATTGCCCCGTGGCCTGGGAGTTGGCAAAAATCTGGTCGGCCACCGGCCTGCCGTTGTTGCGGGCCACCAGCAAGTAGCTGAGGTTGCTGCCGCCCACGGTGAAGGTGGTGGTGCTCAGCGATTTGGTGACCGACAAATCAGGTAGCAAGACCACATCGTCACTGGCGGGGCCGGCCTGCAAGCCGCTGAAGTTGCTGCCGGTCACGTTGGTGGTGGAGCCACTGGCGTAGCTGGTGTTGGCGCTGTAGTTCAGGCCAGCCCGGTTGGCATTGGCACTGGTTTGCGGCGTGACCATGCGCAAGGCGTCGGCAGCGGTGCGGGTGGGATCCAGAAAAATCACACCGGCCGGGTTGTGGTACGTGCCCGCCGTGGCCGTGTCGGGAATGGTGACGGCATAGGTGACGGTGATGCTGCCGTTTTGCGGCACAAAAAAGCTGCCAAATGTCGGCGAGTTGCTGCCCGTGGCAGGCACCACACCCGGCGCAGCACCGTTGGCGCGCAGCGAGATGGCGACCGCTGAATTGACGGTGCTGGCGCTGCTGACCGGCAGGCCTGCTGGCAGCGTCGCCGCAGTCGTTTCAGCCCCTGCGGAGGCACCGCCAGGGGGTATGGGGTTGTAGGCGTAGGTGGTCGCGGGCGTGCTGGTGTAGGCCCAACCGGGAGGCAAATTAGCATCCAGCAAATACAGATTGGTGGCGGCACCGCCGCTGTTGCTGATGTTGATGGCATAGGTGGTGGTGGCACCGATGGCCGCCGTGACGGTGGGCTGCAAGCTGGTTTTGCTCACCTGCAACACGGGCAGGCAGCTGGCGCCGCCCACCACGCCGGTGGGTGTGCCGCCTGCGGTGCTCAACACGCCGAGCTGGCCCACGGTTGACGAATAGGTCTTGGGGCTGCTGTTTCCCGCAGTGATGAATCCGTCGTAACCCTGCAGGCCGCCATTGCGATTCACCGTAGCCGTCGCAAAATTGGTAATGACCACGCCACCGCCTCCGCCACCGCCCGGCCCGTGGTCGAAATAGCTGGTGTAGCCGCCACCGCCGCCGTTGACATTGATGGTCAACGCGCCGGAGGTGCCGTTGCCGCTGAGCAAGGCCACAGTACCGCCTGCACCACCGGCACCGCCGGCCTCAGAACCACCCTGGGTGTTGTAGGCAAAGTAACCGTTGGCATTGATGGTGCCGCCGCCCGTGATGGTGCCGGCACGAACCAGAACCATGCCCCCGCCCGACGCGCCGCTGTGGCTGATCGCACCGTCTGCGCCGTTAAAAAAAGCGGTGGTCGACGTTGTAAACGGCGGCGTAGGCCGCGTGGTGCCATTGATGATGGGTGGCCAACTCGTGATGGCATCCGTGTTGGCGTTGTTGTTCGCACTGCCCGCTCCACCGCCGCCGCCCAATACCAGCCGTGTGATGCTGGTGGTCAAGGCTGCCGCACCCCGCCCACCGGCATCTGCACGAACCGACCCGTCGGCATTGCCCCAGCTCCAGCCCCCCTGTCCACCAGCGCCGCCGTTGCTGCCGCCGCCGCCACCAGAGTTGTATTGGTTCATTCCGGTCGCCGGCACGCCGTCATTGCCACCGCCGCCCGCGTTACCTTGTGCAGCACGCCCCGCCGCTCCACCAGCGTAACCCTGCGCGATGAGGGCAAAATAATCCACAGCCGCCGTCACGCCAGCAAACACCAGCCTGGGGGTTCCCGCAATGCCCTCGCCTTTGAGCGCACCGTTCGCATTGACGGGATCAAACGCGTAGTCGGCATCTGTGAACAAGCCGCCTGTGCGGTTGGCGTTATCGTTCACCCCTGCGCCGCCACGAAAACCGGCGCCGCTGACATCGATGGTGCCGGTTAACGCCAGACTGCCGGCCACATCCATTGCCACAATGCCGCCCGTGCCCTGGCCATTGGCAGTGGCAATGGTCCACCGATCTGCCGACACCGTACCACTGAGCGCGGCCGACGAATACTGCGGCACATACACCACCTGAAATGTTCGAACCAGATTGGTGGTGACGTTTTGCACATAGGTATTGGTCAAGGTGCGGTTCAGCGTGAGCACGTTGCCGCTGATCGACACGATGTTGGCGTACTCGTGCAAGCCCGCGTTGGCCGGCGTGGTGCCGTCTTGCATTTGAATGATCAACACCAAATCGCCAGCCTGTAAAGCCCGTGTGTTGGTTCGCTGGCCCGTGGTGCTGGCAACTGTGACCTGGTTGGCGCTGCTGCTGCCACTGCCTGCGTGGTAGCTGTTGATGACGCCAGACGGCGTGGCCACACCGTCTTTTCCAGGAATGCCGCAAACCTGCGCGGTGGCGTTAAAAGATAACAACAGCAATGCCATCAACACGAGAACCACGCGGTTCCAGGCCAAATTAAATGAAGACATATCAGGTTCCAGGGGATGTTGACGCATCTTGCATGAATACATTTGACCTCATGCAGTTGCAACAAAAAGCATCTGCCATTGTCGCACCATTGCCCGTAGCCATGGCAGCCGCTGTGTAGCCGGATCATGCAAGCCCAACTGCGCACCGGCTGCTTGCAGCGCCCGCAGCGGATCGCTCAAATCCAGCGCCTGCGCGCCGTTTTGCTTGGACAGCTTGTGCCCGTCCGCGCCCAGCACCAGCGGCGTGTGCAGGTACTGCGGCGTGGGCAGGTTCAGGCAACGCTGCAACCAGATCTGCCGGGCGGTGTTATCAGCCAGGTCTTGCCCGCGCACCACATGGGTAATGCCCTGCGCCGCGTCGTCCACCACCACGGCCAGCTGGTAGGCCCACAGGCCATCAGCACGCTTGAGCACGAAGTCGCCCACCTCGCTGGACAGGTGTTGCTGCTGCTCACCCAGCCTGCGGTCGTGCCAGATGATGGGTTCATTTACTCCTGAATTGATAGCTGCTTGAGCAGTATTTACATGGGCTGATGGCCGATTTGGCTCAAAAACCGGCTTGAACAGGCCGGTGTGCAGCCGAACCGCCCGCGCCGCCCGCCCGCCCAGGCCAGCGCGGCAAGTACCCGGGTACACCAGCTCCCCATGCCGGGGCCGCTCCATGCCTGCCGCCCTCAGCGCCTGCTCGATGTCGCCGCGCGAGCAGGCGCAGGGATAAGCCTGTCCGCTGGCAAGCAGGGCGTCCAGCGCTTGCTCGTAGGCATCACCGCGTGTGGACTGAAACAGCGGCGGCTCGTCAGGCACCAGTCCGCAGGCGGCCAACTGCGCCAGGATGTGCTCGGCTGCGCCCGGCACGCAGCGCGGCGTGTCCACATCCTCCATGCGCACCAACCAGCGCCCGCCATGCGCCCGTGCATCCAGCCAACTGGCCAGCGCAGCCACCAGCGAGCCGGCGTGCAAGGGGCCGGTGGGCGATGGGGCGAAGCGGCCGGTGTAGGGCATGGCTTTCAGCTCCAAGCCAGCAGCCGCTGTGCCAAGCGCGGATCAGCCAGTTTGCGCGTCCACCAGTCCAGCGCGGGGCCGGTTTTCTTCGCCACCCAGCCGACGTACAGCACGTTGGGCTCGCGGGCGAAGTCGGTGCTCAGGGCCACCAGTTCGCCACTGGCCAATTCCTGGCTGACGCGGGTCACCGGCAGCCAGCCCACACCCAAGCCCGCTTTTTGGGCCGCAATCTTGTGGCGCATGCCGGGCACGGCCAGCACCGTCTGGTTGGGCAGCACACCGTAGCTGCGCTGGCGGTGCCAGCGGGCGGTATCGGCCACCACCACAGCGGTGTGCTGGGCAATCTGTTCACCGGTGACGGGCTGGCTTTGATGCGCCAGCGGGTGGTGCGGTGCCACCGCAAACACCCATTGCAGCGTGCCCAGCTCAAACCATTTGAGCGACGCAATGGCTGGCGGCTCGTTGGTGGCGGCCACCACGATGTCGGCCCGCTGCTCCAGCAGCGCTTCCCAGGTGCCACCCAGGCACTCGTGCAAAAAGCGCAGCTGCACGCCGCTTTTCAGCTGCTGGAAGTCGGCAACCAAAGGCAGCAGCGCATCAAAGTTCACCAGCTCGTCACTGACGATGCGCAGCTGCGATTCCCAGCCGCGGGCCACCTGGCGCACCCGCTCGGTGATGCGCTGCGACTCTTGCTGCAAGCGCGCCGCACCCTGCGCCAGCTCCAGCCCGGCCGGCGTCAAAGCCACGCGGTAGCCGGAGCGGTCAAACAGCAGCGCGTCCAGGCGCTCCTCCAGCTTGCGCGCGGCTTGCGACACGCTGGAGGTGGCCTTGCCCAACTGCTGGGCGGCCACGGTCAGGCTGCCGGATTCGCGCACGGCGGCCAAAAGCTTCAGGTCATCAGCGGTCAACATGTGCGGTGATTCCGAACGGGTGTGTCGTTTCAACCTAGAAACAGCAGTTGGACGCACCCGAGTGGGTCGCCATGGGGTGAGCTGGCAAGGCGCGACAACGACGCAGGCTCTTGCCTGCTAGGCGGAGCAACGCGGCCAGCGCGCGCCAGGGTGGCTCAATCGGGTGCGTAGCGTTCTCACCTAACTGGTGATGCGGCTCAACGCTACAAGTGTTTGATTTCATTGGAAAAAGTTACCGGAACAAGCGGTCAACTGCTGTTTCTAGGTTCAAGGGCCTGAAGTTTCTCAGCTTCGCGCCCAAGCTGGTGGGCTGGGCGGTTTCCGCCCGCCAACCCTTTTGAAACTGGAGCCTTGAACATGTCTGAATCCACCCTGCCCTTGAAAAACCGCGTCGCCCTGGTCACCGGTGCCTCGCGCGGCATTGGCGCGCAAACGGCCCGGCAACTGGCAGCAGCCGGTGCCCGCGTCATCATTAACTTCGCCCAATCCGCTGCGGCGGCGCAGCAACTGGTGGACGACATTCGCCAGGCCGGTGGCCAGGCAGATGCCGTGCAGGCTGACCTCAGCCACCCAGCGCAGATCGAGGTCCTGTTCACCCAGGCCGCCCAGCTGGCCGGCCACATCGACATCCTGGTCAACAACGCCGGCATCATCGAAATGCTGGGCATGGACGCGGTGACGCCCGAGCACATTGACCGCCAACTGGCGCTGAACGTGCGCGCACCGGCCCTGGCGGCCAAAGCCTTTGCACTGCAGTTCAAGGGCCAGGTGGGGCAGGCCGCCGATGGCCGCATCGTCAACCTCAGCACCTTTGTGACCGGCAGCCAGGCCATGGGCGGCGCGTTGATTTACTGCGCCACCAAGGGCGCCATCGACACGCTGACCACCGGTTGGGCGCAAGAGCTGGGCGCGCGCGGCATACGCGTGAACGCGGTCGCGCCGGGTGCCATCGAAACCGATATGTATGCGGCCACCGGCAAGAAATTTGAAGACTATTTGAAAAGCCGCACCCCGCTGGGCACGATTGGCCGGCCCAGCGACATTGCCAGCATGGTGGTCTACCTGTGCAGCCCGCAAGCGGCGTGGATCAGCGGGCAGGTGTTCAATGTGAACGGCGGGATACGGATTTAAAACCTCAACCCGCGTGCACCGCCAGCGCCAACTCCAGCCCGCTGACAAACGCGTTTTCCACCCGGTGCCCCAGGCACCAGTCGCCGCAAACGCCCAGACCTTCATGGGCTGACCACAAATGGCTCACGTCCATAGGCTGCTCGGTTTTGGCGTAGCGCCAGCGGTGCACCTCGGCATGGGCGGGTTCGGCGCGGATGCCGGTGAGCTCGGCGAACGCCCGCTGCAGCTTGGCCAGCACGCGCGGGGCGTCGTCTTCCAGGTGCTCTTTGGACCACATGGCGCTGGCCTGCACGGTCCAACGCTCAATGGAGGCGCGGCCGGGTTTGGATGATTCGCGGGCCACCCAGGCGATGCGGTGGTGGGTACTGCGCGCGGCGTTCCACTGTGGGCCCAGGTGGCTCATGCTGGGTTGCAGGGCTTGCGGGAAGGCGAGCATGGCCGTCCAGCAGGGGGCGACCTGCACCAGGGCCATGCTGTCAATGAAGTCAGTCACTGCGGCACTGGGGCCTTGGCTTTCAAGCTGCAATTTTTGTAGCAGCTCAAGTGCTTGCACATGCGGTATGGCCAGCAGCACAGCGTCAAAACCGGGGTAGACATGGCGCTCGTCGTCGGTGCCCACGGTGCGCAGCTGCCAGCAGGCGGGGTTCAGCGCATCGCGCTCGATCATGCTGACCTGGGTTTGCAGGTGAACGGCGTTGGCCAGCACCAGCGGCTGTGCCCACTGGCGCACCAGCGCATTCATGCCGGGCGTGGCGACGTAATGCGGCTCGCGCGCGGGCAAACCGGCGCTGACCACTCGGCCCCGGTCGTCCAGCACGCGCACGCTGTTGGCGCTCCAGGGCTTGACAAGGCCGGGGGTGGTTTCAATCGCCTTGGCAAAGCGCGCATCACGCACGGTGAAGTATTGCGCACCATGGTCAAAACTGCCAAACGGCGTGCTGCGGGTAGACATGCGGCCACCCAGGCCCTTGCTTTTCTCAAACACCACCACCCGGTGCCCCGCCTGCATGAGGGTGCGCGCACAGGCAATGCCTGCCATGCCCGCGCCAACGACGGCAATGCTCAGGCTTTTGGCAGGTGTGGATCGGGGGGGCTTGGCCAGCTTGGGTGTGGGTTGTTTTTTCATTCAGTCACTGTACACGCCGGGGGGTGGCGCTGACAAGGCAGGTACTTGCTGCCTGCGCCCTCCCCGTTTTTTTTGCTACATATTCAATAGCTGCCTGAGCTTTATTTACCTGGGCTACCCGCCAGATGGCCCACTTTTTTGCCTTCCGCAACCAGCTTGGCGCGTTGCAGCTTCAGGTGCGCGGCCAAGCCGCCCGATGCGGTGTTGGCCAGGCCAAACATGCCACCCATGCGCTGCATGGTCTTGTCGACAATCGCAAGCCCCAAGCCCGCGCCGGTGGCGGCGGTGCGGGCAGCGTCGCCACGGAAAAACGGTTTGATCAGGTTGGGCAGCGTTTCGGCTGCCACGCCCTTGCCGTGGTCGCGCACCTTCACCAGCACCCAGTCACCGCGAATCTTGCTGGCCAGGTCAACCCGGGTGATGCCGGTGTCGGGCGATTTGCCGTAGCGGCGCGCGTTTTCCAGCAGATTGGTCAGCACACGTGCCAGCTCCACTTCGTCGGCCATCACATACAAGCCAGCCACGGTTTCGCGGTTCACCACAATGTCGCTCTGGTCTTGCAGCGGGTACAGGCAGGCGTCGATCACGTCGTCCAGCAACACCGGTTGCAGCGCCACATGGTCGGGGCGCGCGTAGTCCAGAAACTTGTCGATGATGGCGTCCAGCTGGTTGATGTCAGCCGCCATGTGCTCGCGGGCGGTTTCGTCGGCCACACTCATTTCGGTTTCCAGGCGCAAACGCGCCAGCGGCGTGCGCAAGTCGTGCGAAATACCGGCCAACATCACCGCGCGGTCTTGTTCGATTTTGGCCAGTTGGTTGGCCATGCGGTTAAAGCCAATGTTCACCTCGCGAATCTCGCTGCTGGCCGCCTGCTCGTCCAGGCGGCTGGCTTCAAAATCGCCTTCGCGCACACGGCTGGCAGCAAAGCTCAACTCGCGCAGGGGCTTGTTGATGCGCCCGGCAATAAAGGCAGCACCGGTGATGCTAAGGCCCACCGCAATCAGCAGCCACATCAGCCAGATGCGGTTGCCCGCAGGCGTCAGGCGGGCTCTGTCCATCATCAGCCAGTAATCATCTTTTTCAATGCGAAAACTGATCCACAAACCGGGCTGGTCATTGACCATGGACGCCATTTCGGTGCCGGGGCCAATGCGGCTGATGACCTCTTGCATCATGCGCTGCTCGGTGCTGTCACCTTGCAGGGGTGTGAGCTTGTCTTTGGGTTCACGCGGTGTGATGCGCAGGCCTTCCTGGTCAGCCAGGGCTTTGATCAGCGTGACGCGCGCAATCGAGTCAGACGAGGCCAGCACCGAGCGGCTCAAGGTCACCAGCGAAGCAATCTGCTGCGCGGCCTGCAGGCTGCGCGGCTCAAACTCCAGCGCCCGAAAGGTCTGCAGCGACGCGGCAATGGTGCCCATCAACAGCAGCGCCAGCATGCAGAAAGTACGCCAGAACAGGCTCAAGCCCCGGCGCGGCCGCATCTCCATCGGTGCGGGCCCGGTTTCCAGCGGCGCGGGGCCGGTTTCGTGCAAGGCCTTGCGCTCAGCCGCGGCGCGCAGGTCGGCATAAGTGGGCGCGCCCACGCCCCACGACGCTTCACCCGGTGCGTCGCCCCCGGTCAGCGGCATGTTGCTGGTGGGGCCTGCATCACGGCCAAAGCCGCCCACATTCGTGCGGCTCATGCGAACTCAGCAGGCAACCGGGTCAACAGATTCGGGGCGCTCAATTCGTGCCATCCGGCACGAACACATAGCCCACACCCCACACGGTCTGGATGTAGCGCGGCGAAGCAGCGTCCAGCTCCACCAGCTTGCGCAGGCGCGAGACCTGCACGTCCAGGCTGCGGTCAAACGGCTCGAACTCGCGGCCACGGGCCAATTGAGCCAGTTTTTCGCGCGACAGCGGCTGGCGCGGGTGACGCACCAGAGCCTTGAGCATCGCGAATTCGCCGGTGGTCAGCGGCAGCTCTTCGCCGTTTTTGCGTAGCGCGCGCGATCCCATGTCGAAATTGAACGGGCCAAAGTTCACCACCTCGTTTTCGCTGGATGGCGCACCAGGCGCTTCCTGCGTGGGGCGGCGGCGCAGCACCGCGTGCACGCGGGCCAGCAGCTCGCGGGGGTTGAAGGGTTTGCCCAGGTAGTCGTCGGCACCCACTTCCAGGCCCACGATGCGGTCCACGTCTTCGCCTTTGGCCGTCAGCATGATGATGGGCGTGCGGTCGTTGGCAGCGCGCAGGCGGCGGCAAATGCTCAAACCGTCTTCACCCGGCATCATCAGATCGAGCACGATCAAATCAGCCGTTTCGCGCAGCATCAGCCGGTTCAGCGCCTTGCCGTCTTCGGCCAGGATCACCTCGAAGCCCTCTTGCGTCAGGTAGCGGCGCAGCAGGTCGCGAATGCGGGCATCGTCATCAACGACCAGAATTTTGTCGGTACGGGCAGCGGTTGCAGACATGAAAAAAGCCTTTCGGTATTTGTAACAGCGGCCATTGTTACAACTTTAAAATCGAAAAAACCGGAAAAGGGGCTTTGCTTTTCACAGAGTTACATCTGTTGCCCCAGTCTTCATCTGCTTTGCCAAGCCGCAGTGAACGGCCGTTAGGCTTGGCGCGTTGAATATGAAACCCACCAAAGGAGCACACGATGCAATGGTTTCCCTACGCGGTCATGCTGGCCCTGGGCCTGCTGGCCGCTTCAGCAGACGCTGCACCGAGTCAACTCAATCCCCAGGAGGCGCGCCACCTGCTGGTGCGCACGGGCTTTGCACCCACCCAAGCGCAGGTGCAGGCCATTACCGGCCAAAGCGCTGAGCGGGCGGTCAATGACATCCTGGCCCGCGCCAAGGGGGCCAGGCCCCTGAGCCCGCCACCCGGTTTCGTGGCCCTGCCCCCGCCCATTCCCTACAGTTTGCTCAAAACCCAGGACGAGCGACAGGCCGCGCGCCAGCAGCAGCTACGCGAAGGCCTGGAGCTGAAAACCTGGTGGATGCGCGAGATGATCGAATCAACAGCGCCGCTGCAAGAGCGCATGACGCTGTTCTGGCACAACCACTTTGCCACCTCGCAGCAAAAAGTGGTGCGCTCGCATGCCATGTGGAACCAGCACCAACTGCTGCGCCAGCACGCCCTGGGCAACTTCAGCACCCTGCTGCACGCGGTGGCCAAAGACCCGGCCATGCTGGTGTATCTGGACGGTGCCAACAGCCGCAAGGAAGCACCCAACGAGAACTTTGCCCGCGAGGTGATGGAGCTGTTCACTATCGGCGAAGGCGGTGGCTACACCGAGGCCGACATCAAGGAAGCCGCCCGCGCGTTCACCGGCTGGAGTGTGGAGCGCGACGACTTCTCATTCAAATTCCGTCCCGCTTTTCATGACAACACCAACAAAACCCTGCTCGGCAAAACCGGCAACTTCGATGGCGACGCCGCGCTGGACGTGATGCTGGCCCAACCTGCCGCTGCGCGCTTTGTCACCACCAAGCTGTGGAAAGAGTTCGTCTCACCCAAGCCGGACGAGCAAACGGTGGCAGTGGTTGCCCAGCGCTTTCGGGCCAGCCAATACGATACCACCACCGTGCTGCGCGAGCTGCTGCTGTCCGATGCGTTTTGGGCCGAGGCCAATCGCGGCAGCCTGATCAAATCGCCGGTGGACCTGGTAGTGGGCACGGTGCGCCAGTTTGGCTTTTCCTACACCGATGCCATGCCCTTTGTGTTGAAAAGCGCCCAACTGGGACAAAACCTGCTCATGCCACCCAATGTGAAAGGCTGGCCCGGCTACACCGACTGGATCAACGCCACCAGCTTGCTGGAGCGCAAGCGCTTCACCGAGCAGCTGTTTCGCGCGGTGGAGTTCAAGGCCGAAGCAGGCCTTGGCATGCAGGCTGATGCGAATAGCGCGATGACCGCCCCAACGATGCCCGCAGACATGCAGGGCGGCAACATGCGCCAGACCATGATGGCCAATTTTTCTGGCGGTGCCAGCGGCCCTGCCAGCACCCGCGCCGCCCTGAACCTGCTGGGCCGCGAGGGCGTGATGCGCGTGGCCCAGGGCATGACCAAAATCACGTTTGACTCCGACCGCTTCCTGGCTTCTTACGGTGGCCATACCGACCGGGAGCCCGGTTTGGAAACAAAACAGGCACTCGCCCACGATTTGCTTGCTCAAGCAGCTACACAAAACATAGCACCCGGAACGGTGGGCGTGGCCTGGCTTCGCATGCTCACGCTGGATCCGGCGTATCAGTTGAAGTAGTCATCAGACGAATTTTTTGAACGCAGGGGACGCAAAGGTCGACAACCCTCACCCAGGACAAACACCATGAAACGCCGTGACTTCACCGCCCTGCTTGCTGCCTCAAGCATGGCCGCCCACATGCCCACTTGGGCGCAAGCTGCAAGCCAATCCACTGCCCGCCCGGCCGACCGCATCCTCATCCTCATCGAACTCAAAGGCGGCAACGACGGCTTGAACACCGTTGTGCCTTTTGCCGACCCGGCCTACTACCAGCTTCGCAACAGCGTGGCCCTGCCCAAAGAAGAGGTGCTGCAACTCGAGGCCAAAACAGGCCTGCACCCGCAGCTCAAACCTTTGACCGCGCTGTGGGACAAAAAAGAGCTGGCCATCGTGCAGGGCGTGGGTTACCCGCAGCCCAATCTGTCGCACTTTCGCTCGATTGAAATCTGGGAAACCGCGTCCAAAGCCAACGAATACCTGGACGACGGCTGGGTCACACGCGGCATGAAAGGCGGCTATGCAGGCCAGAACGCCTTCACCGCCGAAGGTGTGCTGATTGGCAGCGGCGACTTTGGCCCGCTGGCCGGTGCCCGCGCCGTGTCGCTGAACAACCCGGAAGCCTTCGTCAACCAGGCCCGTTTTGCCATGCCCACTGCCGCCCAGGGCAATGCCGCGCTGCAGCACCTGCTGCGGGTGGAAAACGACGTGACCCAAGCCGCCCAGGGCTTGCGTGGCGACAAATTCAACTTCACCACCGAGTTCCCGGCCGGTGGGTTTGGGAACAGCGTGCGCGCCGCCGCCCAGGTGGTGGCCTCGCAAAAAGGCAAGACCGGCGTGCCCGTGATCACCCTCACCCTGGGCAGCTTTGACACCCACCAAAACCAGCTACCGGCCCACGCCAACCTGCTGCGCCAACTGGCCGAAGGCATGGTGGCGCTAAAAGGCGCACTGACCGAACTGGGCGCCTGGGATCGCACCCTGGTGATGACCTTCAGCGAATTTGGCCGCCGCCCCCGACAAAACCAGAGCAACGGCACCGACCACGGCACCGCCGCCCCACACTTCATCGCAGGCGGTGCCGTGCGCGGCGGCTGGTACGGCCAGGCCCCTGATCTGACGCGACTGGACAGCACCCAGAACCTGCTCTACACCACCGACTTTCGCCAGCTTTACGCCAGCGTGGCGCGGGACTGGTGGGGCATCAAACCCGAGGCCGTGGTGAGGGGCAACTTTGAGCCGCTGGGGTTTTTGCGGGCTTGATGGGTTGCTGCTGACCGGCGAGCTGAATGTCCGACGCCGATGCCATGCCAATTCGTTGGGCGCATGCTTTGGCTGCAACTCACCACGCCGCCATGCAAATTTATACCCACCTCATCACCATCTGGATGCGCGGTTACTGCATGGCGCTGCTGTTGGCAGCGCTGGTGCTACCTTCCGCGCAGGCAGCGCAACCGGCGCTGGCTCCAGCTGACGAGAAAGCAGTGGTGGCCGTGGTGCAGGCCCAGCTAGACGCGTTTGCAGCAGACGATGCCAGCAAGGCTTTTTCGTTTGCGGCACCCACCATTCAAAAGATGTTTGGCTCTGCGCCACGTTTTCTGGCCATGGTGCGCGAGCAATACCCGGTGGTGTACCGGCCTTCGTCCACCGCTTTTTTCAAACCCGAACGCCAGGACGACCAGGTGCTGCTGCGCGTGTCGATGAGCGATGCCGATGGCGGCCAATGGTTAGCGGTCTACAGCCTGCAACAGCAAAAAGACAAGCGCTGGCGCATTGCAGGCTGCGTGGTGGTGCCAAACAATGGCCGTCGCACCTGACCAGAGGGCGTGCGCTCTGCTATTTAATTCGTAGCTGCTCGAGCAATGAATCTCTGGGCTGAAACCATTTTTTGCTCAAAACTACGAGTCCGCTGAATACGCCGGCAAGATTAGGGCTGGCGGCTCATTTAGCTTGAAACAGCAGGCGTTGCGCTTGGGTCAGTCATAGACATCCAGCGGCAGCTGCGTCCACTGGCCAGGGGCGCTGGGGTGGTCCCAGATGCGCCAGGCCAGCATGCGCCAGGCGTCGCCGCTGGCGCTGAGCAGAGCACCGCCGTCGGTTGCTGGGGATTTGTCGAATTCGGGCAGTCCGGTTTCGGTGGCGGGTGGGCGCCAGGTGGCGTGGCTGGGCACGGTGCCTAGGGTGCCGGCCCAGTGGGCTCTTAGTTGCTGTCCAGTAGCCGCATCCCAAAGTCGCAACGTAGTGTCATCCGAGCCAGAGATGATGTGCTTACCGTCTTGTGAGAATGCAACACTGTTTACCCAGTCGCTATGCCCCTTCAAGACGCGTACTAACATTCCGCTGGTGACATCCCAAATTCGCACGGTGTTGTCGTAGGAACCTGATGCGACGAGACTGCCATCGCCCGAACTCGACACGCTGGTTACCCAATTGTCATGACCAGTCAGCGTATGTAGCAATTGTCCGGTCGTGATATCCCAAAGTCGGACAGTCGCGTCCAAGGATCCAGCAGCGATTCGCATGCTGTTACCCAAAAAAGCCACGCTTGTAACAGCGTCCTCAACACCAAGTAAAGCTCTTTGCAGTTGTCCAGTTTTTGTATTCCAAACACGCACGGTCTTGTCACGAGAACCGGATACTACGTGAGTGCCATCGTGCGAAAACGCAACGCTGGTTGCGCCATCACCATGATTTTTCAATATATGCAGCAACTGTCCGGTTTCAATATTCCAAATCCGAACAGTACGGTCAAACGAACTTGAGGCAATGCGCGTCCCATCAGCTGATAAGGCGATTCCAGTTAGCCCTGCCTGATGGCCAGTCAGCGTGCGCAGCAATTTTCCAGTACCCGTATCCCAAACCAGTATGGTGTTGAAGCGAGTACCCGAAACCGTGTAGGCCCCGTGTGCAGTATATTCGATGCTGGTTACAAGGAGATCAAGCCGGGAGAAAGTGTTCAATAATTCCCCGGTTGCGATATCCCACAGTCTTTGGGTTTTGCCTTTGGAGCAGGAAGCGATACAAGCGCCGTCCCGCGCAAACGCGACACTGTTTACCCCAAAGTCCTGCTGGGTAAGTGTGTGCAATGGTCGTCCGTTAATGCCATCCCGCAGCCATACACTGCCATCATCGTCGCCGTACGCTATATGAGTGGAGCTGTTTGAAAATGCCACGCACTTCACGGGAGCTTGACTTGAGAGTATGCTCAGTAGCCATTGTCCAGTTGTGATGTCGAAAACCCGCACGGTATTCCCGTCACTTGAGGCAATTCGTGAGCCGTAGCCCGAAAATGCCAGGCTGTTAACCCCAATATCATGCTCGGTTAAATTGTTTAGCCACCGACCAGTACCGGCATTCCAAATTCGCACTGTGCGGTCGGACGAGCCCGATACGATGCAAGCGCCATCGCTGGTAAACCCGACGCTTGTGACCCTATTGCTATGCCCAACCATGGTTTGCTGCAACCGCCCTGTGGCCGTACACCAAAGTCGCACAGTATGGTCATGGGAGCCAGAGGCGATACTTGCTCCATCGATTGAAAATGCCACGCTGCTGATCTCATTGCTGTGCCCAGTTAGCCT
The DNA here is from genome assembly GCA_013297875.1 of Comamonadaceae bacterium. Lineage (GTDB taxonomy): Bacteria > Pseudomonadota > Gammaproteobacteria > Burkholderiales > Burkholderiaceae_C > JAAFIW01. The sequence goes on from JAAFIW010000028.1 coordinate 33,798, forward strand.
ATGTAGTAACTGCCCGGTAGCAACATTCCATAGCCAAACTGAGCCGTTAGTTGAACCAGCAGCAATATTCCCATCACTCGAAAATGCCACGCAAGTAAACCAACCGTCCTGACTTGTAAGGCTGTGTAGCATCAGCCCGGCGGCTGCATCCCAAATCCGTACCATCCCGTCGCGGCTACTGGAGGCGATGCGCGAATCATCGTATGACCAAGCCACGCCAGTAACAACAAATTGATGCCCTGCTAAGGTTTGCAACAACTCTCCGGTAGAAGCGTCCCAAAGCCGCACAGTGGCATCGTCGGAGCCGGAGGCCAAGCGGCTGCCGTGCCTTGAAAACGCCACGCTGTTTATTGAGTAGGTACGGCTTCTATCGCCATCCCGCCTGTGACCATTCATAAAGGTTAGTTGCGCATCAGAAACGCCCGGTGGAGGCGGGCTTGCGCCCTGCAAACGGAGACTCGCCTCACTTTGTGTGTCTTTGCAACCCACCACCTGCACCCGATACCTCTTCCCCTCCGGCTCCCACTCCGCCTGCCTCAAATCACACTGTCGAAGCACAGTTCCCACCAAACTCGCCTTCTGCCATTGCGTCCCCGTGGCGCTGCAATGCTGAAACGCCGCCACATCGAGCACCGCCCCGTCAAACCGGCTGCCATCCAGTCGCACATGGTGGAACTGCGCTGCGCGCAATTGGGCACTTGAAAAATCGCAGGCTTGCATGGGCAGCAGCGGCTGGTCGGGTGGCTGAATGGGGTTGCCAAACACCCACTCGCTCAGTTCAGCACCAGTGAGTACAAAACCAGCTAGCAAGGGTCTAGGGGCAAGGTCACCCGGCTTGCCGATCAATGCGTACTTCAGCATCAATTCCGAGGCTTGAGGCCGATAGGCGGTGCGCCAAGTATTCAGTGTGGTCTGCAAGCTGGGCGCAATTGGCTGCTCAAGCTTCAGGCGCTCTTGATCCAGCGCAAGCAGTTCGCCCAAGAAATGCAGGGTTTCCGCGCTGGGGATGGGCAACGCCCAGTGCTCGGGCAGGTTGGCCATCACCGCGTCAGCCAAATAGCGGGCGAGAAAAAACTCCGCCAGCGAGCTGTGGGCAAAGCGGAAACCTTCGGCTTGTTGCTCGCCATCCCCGTCTTGCCGCACCACGAAGGTGGCGGTGCGCAGGTCTTCTTCGAGCTTGATCTGGTTGTAGGCGGCGGGGGCGTAGCGCTGGGCCAAATCGGGCTGGGTTTCGCGCCACTGGTGAAACCAGGTGTGCAGGGCCTGGTAGCCAAGCGAACGCACTTTGCTTTTCCATATGTGCGCGGCCAGTGCGGCCATGAGGCGCAGCTTGAACTCGGGCTCCAGGTGGTGCTTGCCAAAGTCGCGCTCTAGCCATTGGGTGGCCACCAGGCTGTACAGCGCCGCGCCGTTGACGGTTTTGCCCTGCATGCGCAGAGCTTCCAGGCTGCTCAGGTGCTCGCTGAGCAGCTTGAGCGTCATGGGGCGCTGGGCCAGCTCGGGCAAGTTGTGAGTGGTGGCAATCAAATCAAGCGCGCGGGCGCTTTCCAGGCCAGGCAACACGGCGGCCAGGTATTGGGTGATTTGCGTTTCCGTGAGCGGGGTAAGCAACAGGGCTTGGTACCAATCAGCGCCTACCTTGCCCCGGTGCTGGCCAGTGAACAGGTTGCGCTGGTCAGCCAGGGTCTTGAAGAAGTTGGTTCGGCAAGACAGCAGCAGGCGAGGAAGCCGGACGCCATTGGCCGCGTCGGCCTCAGCGTCCGTCAACAGGGTGAGCAGACCGTTAACGAAGTTAGGGTGCTGTTTTTCGGTAAGGTGCACCAGGCATTCGTCCAGCCCGTCAATGATGAGTAGCGCGCCTTGAGCCAATAGGGTTTGCACATCGGCAAAGCGCGGCAGCGCCTGGCCGGGCGCGGTGAACCAGCCGCGGGTGATGAGGTTGTCAATCAGTGCCTGGGTGGTGGGCAGTGGCACCACAGCTTTGGGGTCGTGGTCGGCAAAAAGTGTCAGGTTGCGCAGATCGAAATACAGGGGTTCGCGGGCCCAGGTGGGTGGGTTGGCTTGCTGGCGCAGGTCGCGCAGGTCTTTGTACAGGCCCTGGCAATTGATGGTTTTGCCCATGCCATATTCGCCCAGCAGGGCAAATACGGCAGGGGCTTTGTCGTCTTGAAGCCAGAGCAGCAGGGCTTCGCGTACGGAGGGGGCTTGGTTGGCGGCGGCGGGCGGTTTTTGGCCCATGCTTTGAGCGGTGGGCAGTTGCTCAATCAGGTGGCGAATGTTGTCCAGGTCTTGGGTGCGGGCGGTGGCGGGTAGTACAGCAGTTTTTAGGTGTTTTGGTGGTTCCGCCCAGGGATTACTTGCTGGAGCAGCTTCCAAAAAGATAGCGCTGTAGGCCACTAGCGCCGCATGGGTGGCGGCACGCTGTTGCAGGGCTTGCTTGTCTTCGTCGCTGCCGGTGGCTTTGGTGCCATCGCCCCAGTCGCTGGTGCCTTTAACCACCACCCAGTCGACTTTTTCGTCGTGGCAGGCGGTGACCAGGCCGGTGCTTTCCATGTCGCCGCCGATGTGGGTGGGGAACTCTTGGTTCAGGTGCTCGCGAAACGCGGCGTTGTCCAGCAGCTTTTCGCCGCAGACCAGCAGGCCTTTGTGCAGCTTGAAGCCTTGGGGTGGGTGCTGGGTGCAGCGCTCCAGCCAGCGGCTGGCGGCGGGCACTTTTTCGCCGCGCCAGGTGTGGCTGCCGTTTTCGTTGTGGCGCTCGGACTCGTAGGTTTGCACTTGGCTTGAAAGCAGCACATCGCCCAGTTGTTGTTTGCCGTCGTTGCGGCCAAAGGCAATGCCGAGGGCAATCACGGCGCTTGGGCGGTGGTGGGCAATGGCTTTGAGGGTGCGCTGCAAGGCGGCACCTACCCGAACGCTGCCCATTTGGCTGCGAAAGGCGATCAAGGGGCGCTGGTCGGCGTAGCCCAGCAGCTCGTAGGGGTAGCCGTCGCGCTCAAAGGTTTGCGTGGGGCCCAGGCTTTGGAACACCTGGCGCAAGGCGGCGGTCTCGTTGTCGTTCACGGTGATCAGCAGCACGGGCTCGTGGCCGGGCGCAGACTGGCCCAGCAGCTGCGGCGGCAGCGCGGGGCTTGCGTAGCGCGGGCCAGCGCCCTCCAGGTCGTGCGTGCGGGCCTCGGCCAAGTTGCCCACCGTGCCGGTGAACCACAGGTGGTGCGACAGCGCCTGGTTTTTGCGCTGCACCTCCAGGCGCAGGCGCAGGGTTTCGGGAATGTCGGCGTCTGCCTGCACATCGTTGAGGCGCATCACCAGCTTGCGCAACGATGTTTCGGCGTTGGCGGCCGGGGTGTCGGCACCAAACAGCAGGGGCAGGGCTTCTGTGACGGCCAGCTTGTGGTCAAGCGCAGACAAACGGTTGGCCAGGGTTTGCAGCCGCTGCAGGTCGCTGGGGGTGGCCAACCCGCGCTGCTGCAGCACGGCCAGCGCGGCCTGGGCGGCGCGGGTAGGCAAGGGCGCGCTCATTTGCGCAGCTTCCAGACCAGCACCAAAATCGCCACCGCCAGAACCACGATGGCCATGGCCAGCAGGTTTTGCATGGGTAAGTGGAAGAAATTCTCAATGAAACTGGGCAGCTGAATGTCGATTTTCATCATGCGCTCCGGGAGTGGTGATGGGGAGTTTATGTTGTTTGGAACAATTTTAGAACAATTATTTCAGCTCAGCTTCACGCGCGCAGCGTGTCGCCTGGTGCTGGGATTACTACGCTTTTGATAGCTGCCTGAGCAATGAATCTCTGGGCTGAACCCGTTTTTTGCTCAAAATCAGGCTGACTACCGCCGCATCACCTGTGCCAGGCTACTGGCCAGCTCCTGCAAGCTGGACAGGTTGTGCACCGCCAGCATGCCGTGCGCGTGCTGGTGCAAAGCCGCCGCGCCGCGCGCCACCGGCTGGTAGCCCTCAAAGCGCAGCAGGGGGTTCAGCCAGACCAGGCGGCGGCAGCGGCGGGTCAGCCAGGCCAGCTCGTGTTGCAACACGGCAGGCTCGCCGGTGTCCAGGCCGTCGCTGATCAAGAGCACCAGGGTGCGGCGGCCGACCAGGCGGCGGGTGTGTTGCTGGCGCAAGGTCGTCAGGCTGTCGCCCAGGCGGGTACCGCCAGCAAAGTCGTCGATGGCGGCACTGGCAGCGGCCAGCATGGCGTCGGTGTCACCCAGGCGGAAGGCGGGGCTGAGATCGGTCAGGTGCGTGCCAAAGGCAAACACATCGCGCCGCCGGTGATTGGCGGTGGCGCTGTGCAAAAACGCCAGCAGCAGGCGGGCGTAGCGCTCCATCGAGCCCGACACATCGACCAGCACCAACAGCGGCAGCGGCTGCTCGCAGCGCGCCAGGCGCGGCAGGCGCAGCAGCTCGCCGCCGGTGCGGGAGGCAGCGCGCATCACACCCGGAAAATACAGGCGCGCGCCGCGTGGGCCGGGGCGGGTACGGCGCATGGGCACCTGCGGCACGGGCAGGGTCACCTCACGCGCCAGTTGCTGCACCAGGTGGAATTCGCTGGCGCTCAGGGCATTGAAATCGGCGTGTTTGAGCACCTGCAGGTCGCTGGCGGTCATGGCCGCATCGAACTCTACTTTTTGATCTTCCTGCTTGGGCTTGGCGGGCTGGCCAAAGGCCTTTTGCGGCTGCAAGGCCTCGCGCACGCGCGGCCTGCGCTTGCTGGGCTCGGCCCGGCCCTCGGCACTGGGCAAGAGCTGGGCCAGCAGCTTGCTGGCCATGTCGGGGTTGCGAAAGTACAGGTCAAACAGCTCGCGAAACACCGCGCGGTCGGCCTCGCGGCTGACCAGCACCGCCTCCAGCGCGGCACCCAGGTCGGGCCGAGAGCCCAGGCCCACCAGCAGCGCCGCCTGCTGCGCCAGCGCCATGCGCGCGCTGTCGGCCGGCACGCCCGCGCGGCGCAGCGCACGGCCAAAGCCGGTGAGGTTGTTGGCCAGTTTGCCGGTGCGGGAGTCGCCGAGTTGCATGGGGGTCAGGGTCGGTTGGTGCAGATGGGCTGCGGATGGCTGCATATTAGGCCGAACCATTCCAGGCGGCTGAGACAGACCGGGGCAGACGATCTCAATCGTGGCTCAGCAGGTCACCGAAGACGGTGTGCTCGCCCTCCCGGCGATCAACGCCAGGCGCGTCATACAGCACGAGCCAGCGCGCTTGGCCGCCCGACAGCGTCGGCGGCAGGTCACAAATGGCTTCGGCACGGTTGGTGCCACGGCCATGTGGCAGTGGCACCGACTCGGTCAACGCCCTCTCGAAACGCGCTGGCTCGCGGTTGGCTGCCAGCAAGGGCCGTGCGGCAGGCCACTTGAAGACGCGGATGTCGCCATTCAGCACCATCGTCGGGCCGGCCAGGATGTACAGGTCGTCGCCGGAGAAGTGCAGGTCCCGCACGCCCAGGCCGTCAAGCTGCAGGAAATGCTTGCGGATCATCGTGCCGCTGTCGTCCAGGGGCGCAAGGCGCAGTTGGTCACCGCGGGCCTCAACGGCGATCTCAAGCAGCGCCGACCAGCCGCGCAGCACCGGGCCGCGCAGGCCCAACAACAGCCGACTGCCATCCACGGCCAGGCCTTCGATGTCCAAGCCGTTGTCCTTGCCCGGGATGGCCATGTAGGGTCCGAAGTGGGGGTCGTCGGCCAGCGCACGGGTGAGCAGGTTGTTTTGCGCATCTCCCTTCAGGCGCAGCGCACGCCGACCGTCCTGCGCCAGCCGTACCAGACAGGGCTCGCCCTGGGCGTCGGGCTCGATGGGCAGGCAGGCCAGCAGGCGCCGGTTGCCGTCAAGCGCCACCTTGGCCAGCCGCTTGGCGTTGTCAGCGTGGTCCCGGTCATGCCTGGCATTCTTGCGCTTCAGGCCATGCGAGCCGACCACCCACAGGAAGCCATCAACCACAGCCATGCCTTCCAGATCGGCCTCTTCTTCTGACGTGCCGGGCAGGTCCAGCAGATCGGCAAGCGGGAAGTCGCGCACCTGGCCAAAGCGCAGCGTCTCGCCGCCCACGGTGTCGAGCCGACGCAGGCGATCCAGGCCGCAGGCTTCATCGCCTGCCACCCAGAGCCAGTCGCCGGTGAAGGCCGCGCCTGAAAGATTGGTTCGGACCAGGGAGTCGGGAGCGAACTCCAGACGGACGGCATTGGCGGTTCGAGCGTTGGGCATCGGGTGCTTCTCCAAAGTGTGAAGTCTACGGTCGAAGCACCAGACTACGTTCAGGTTTATCCGAAGTTCTTGTTCCTGAAAGACTGCTTTTTCCAGAACCGTCAGGCAGCGCGCCCTTGCTGCCTGCGATGAGGCCACCGCGGGTGGCAGCCGCTGCACCCTTGGCGTTGAGTTCGCGGGCGTTGCTGGCGTAGCAGGCAAACCCCGCGTCGGCCAGTTTTTCGCCTTGCATCTGAACCTTGAGCGGTTTTGCAGAGGGTCTTTAACGATAAAAATGGCGTCCAGCCCTTGTGGAATATGCTCAAGCAGCTATATAAAGAGGAGCATCAGGGTGCAAGTCATCCATTTTTTTGCACAGCGATGTCACACCCGGCAGGCGTTTGCTGTCTAACTGAGCAGGCGCGCCATGTCGCGCGGCCACCCACCAGGAATCTGCATGACACAACCCACCGATTGGCTCGCTACCTTGCAAGCCGTAAACCAAACCGCCGCGCTCCACCGATGGTGCGGTATTCAGGTGCTGCGCGCCGACCCCGGCGAGGCCGATGTGGGCTTGGCCTGGCGCCCCGACCTGGGTCAGCACACCGGCTTTCTGCACGCGGGCCTGATGGGTGCGATGATCGAAACCGCTGGCGGCTATGCGGCTGCCACCCTGGTGGGCCAGGTGGTGGCCTCGCACTACTCGGTCAACTGCCTGCGCCCGGCAGTGGGCGATTCGTTTGTGGCGCGGGCGCGGGTGGTCAAGCCCGGCAAGCAGCAGACGTTTACGGCCTGCGATCTGTTTGCCATCAATGACGGGAAAGAAACGTTGGTGGCCACGGGGGAGACGGTGCTGTTGGCCGTGGTGGCTTGACCGTCATGACTGAAGCGTGTGGGTGGGGGTCTGCGTGGTCAGCACCACCCGAATCGCTGCCAACAGCCGGTCTGGCGCGCGCCACTGCGGGTGGCTGCGCAGCACGGCGGCCATGTCGCTCATCTGCATGATTTGATCCAGCGCCTGTGCGGCGTGCGCACGCTCCTGGTCGTCCAGGCGCAAGGCGGGTGGCCGCTGCGGTTTACTTGAGCGCGCCAGGCACTGCAGGGCGTGCACCTGTTTTTCGCATTGGCAGGGTGCCTGTTGGTTGACCACGCCGCACGTGGCCTGAGAAAAACCGTCCAGCGCATGGCGGGCGCGCGACAGGCGTTTGCGGTAGGCGGCGGCTGTGATGTCCATCACCTGCGCGGCCTCGTGCGATTCCAGGCCAAAGACCGCATCCAGCAGATAGACCAGGCGGTGCTCGCGGTCCAGGCGCATCAGCATGCCCTGGGTGCAGGTGATTGCCATCTCGCGGGCCGCCAGTTTTTCGTCGGGTTGCAGCGCCCGGTTGTCCCAGGTGTCGCGGCCCAAGTCCAGCCCCGCCTGCAGGGTTTCGCTTAAGGACTCAAACGACACCTCGGGCACCTCGCGGGTGCGCGTGACGGCGTTCAGCAGGTGGTTGCGCGCCACCTGATAAACCCAGGTGGTAAAGGCCGCTTCGCCTTTGAAGCTGCCCAGGTGTGTGGTGACTTTGAGCAGGATTTCCTGGCACGCATCGGCTGCGTCGTCGCGGTTGCCCAGCATGCGCACGCACAGGTTAAACACGCCGGGTTGGATGGTGACCAGCAGCTTGTCCAGCGCCCGCAAATCGCCTTGCGTGGCCTGCTGGAGCACTTGTTCGTCAACAGGGGTGATTTTCATGGGGGTTTTTCATTGTGTTTATCCCAGAATTTCCATTAGGGTTTGGATAGACAACGGATGCAGTTGCCAGGCAGTTTTAACCCGACTGAGGAGCTCATGGCGCGCGCCATGGGCGACGAAGAGGGGCGAAAATGGCCGCAAATGCGCCGTTGGAATCCAAACAGCACCGAAGGTGCGCCTAATGGAAAATCTGGGTTTATCAAGGGGCTGTCAGTTTGCTGGCAACCATGATGGGCGTATCAAACCACTCCAGCTTGGCATCGGCACCATAGGTGTTGCGCACCCGCGCGTGCCAGGCGTCGGTGAACCAGGCCTGGGCACTGGTCGGTGTGTCCCACAGGTACACGCCACCAAACTGCCCATCGTCAGTGATGATGAAGTACTTGCGCAACAGCCCTGGCACCTGGCGGTAGGTGGGCAGGGCGGCGTCAAATTCCCGCACCAGGCGTTCGCGGGTTACCTGCGCTGGCGTGGCCAGGGTGACCAGGGTGGCCACCGACTGGTCGGTGGGTTTCAGCGTGGGCTTGCCGGTCATGTTGTCCAACACCACGGGCGCATCCAAAAGGCGCACTTGGCCCTTGACCCCCCGCTCTTTTTCGACCCGCGCAAACCAGGCAGGGCTGAACCAGTCTTGCGCCGCCGGGCGGTCTTGCCACAGGTAAATGCCGCCAAACTGGCTATCGGCCTGCGCAAACGAAAACGCCTTGTACTGCAAGCCCGGTAGCGACGCGTATTGCGCAACCGTGTCGCGCATCTTGCTGACCACCAGCGCCCGTGGTGCATACCAGGGCTTGGGCACCTTGACGATGGCCACCACCGTGCTGGCACCCGTCGCAGGCTGGGGTGCTTGCGCGGGCAACGGACGGGGCGCTTGTGGCGAACCCGCGCTTGCCGCCGCAGGCGCAAGCGACACAGCCGACTGGGCCCACGTGGCTGGTGCCACGGCGAGCAGCGCCACGCTCAAAAAAAGAGATTTCATAACTGCCTTTCCAACATCGACGAAACGATTTCGCCGTTCACAGAAGTTAGACAGTCGCCAAGGAGTTTGTGTGACCAGGCTGGTGACGGGCTCAGCGCTGACTGACAGTCTGCATGAAGATGCTATCTATTTCATAGCATCTTGAGCAATGTTTATATGGGCTGTATTCGTATTTGATTTGAATCTGTGACCTGATGATTGATCCGGCCCCATGAAGTGTGAAGACGTCTACAAATTCGCCATTCCCGCGCAGACGGGAATTCACCTTCGCGATTACAAACCTCGCCTTCTGCGTAGTCGTCGCGCCTGGATTCCCGCCTACACGGGAATGACGGTCTGAGGCACGTATCTCATCGGGCGGACTTATTCAATCAAGCACTAGCGCTGCAACTGCGCCTCGATGCAAGACACCAATTGCGCCCGGTTGGCGCGCTTGGACACCCCGGGTTTGCCGCCCACATAGCCCCCCAGTTCGCTGACCTCCGCAGGCGACACCATGGCTGTCAGGTAGACGAAGGGAATGTCGCGGGTGCTGGGGTGGTCGGCAAGGGCCGCGCACACGGCACCGCCGTCCATGCCGGGCATGTCGATGTCGCACAAAACCAGGTCGGGTTTGTCGGTTTGGGCCAGCGCGACGGCGGCTGCGGGATCGGTGCTGGTGATCACGGTGAAGCGGTCGCTCAGGGTACGGCTCAAGTACTGGAGAACCATGTCGTCGTCATCGATGGCGAGGATGGAGGCTTTGGTCATTTGCAAGTCTGGGTGATGCGGTAATGGGTCTGAGATGGGTCTGCAGGCGCAGCCATTGTGAAATTATGAAGCGGCGTCCGCTTGCGTCCAGGCAAGCACCGGTACCACGCGCAAGTGCTCGATCAGGCTGCGTACGGCAGCTGGCGCATCGCTGACCCGCTCGGGGTTGGTTTCCAGCCGGGCGCACAGGTCTGAGGCCCACGCAAAACCGTACATGGCAAAGCTACCGTTCAGTTTGTGGGCCAGGCTGCGCACCAGGGCATCGTCCCGGCTTGTTGCGGCACGGTCCAGCTGGTCGACGAGTTCCAGGCGGGAGGCCATGAACGCCGCCATATCGGGCATGAGCGCAGCCATCGGGCGCGCGGGTTGAAACGGGGTCTGCGACGCCTGTTCAAGTGGGTGTGCACGCCTGAGCAGCGCATCCAATACCCGTGGCGATGCTGGTTTGGCAATGCTGTCGTCAAACCCCAAACTGACAAACCGCGTTTGACTGTCCGGATCGTCGTCAGACGAAAACGCCACGATGGTGCTGGGTATCTGGCGGCGCGCGCGCTGGAGTTCCCGAATACGCTGCAGGGCTTGCAGGCCATCCATCACCGGCATCTGGATGTCCATAAAAATAATATCGGGGCGCTGCACCAGGCAACGCTCTACGGCGCAGCGGCCGTTCAAAGCCGTGTCCACCTCCACGGACAAAGCTGCCAGCTGGTAGCCCAGCACCTTGCAGTTGTAGGCATCGTCGTCCACCACCAGCGCTTTCAAGCTGCTCTCTGCGGGGGTCGGATCGCCGCCAGCATGCAGCGCCATCGGCGCCGTGACCGGGTAGCCACCGGGCGAGCTGGCAGCCTGAAGCGCGTCTGATGCGGCTTTGAGCGCCAGCGTGAGTGTGGTGCCATCCAGGTCAGAGGTCGTCATGGTCAGGCGGCCCCCTTGCACCCGGGCCATAAGCTGCGACGAATAGGTGCCCAGGCCGCTGCCGCCAGCCTTGTTCTGCGTGGCGTATTTTTCAAAGAAACGCTCACGCAGCGCCAGCGGCACGGCGGTGTTGTTGTGCACGCTCAGCGCCACCCATGCACCCCCTTGCAGATTCAGCGACACGGTGGAGCCGTCACTGGCGGCCTCCACCGCGTTCTTCAGCACGTTGGCAATGCAGGAGAAACACAGCAAGTCATCCCCGGCCACCGTGACAGGACTGTCGCCGCCCGACAGCTGCATGCGCACCTGCTTGGAAGCGGCGTGGGGCTCAATGTCTTGCATGACCGTTCTCGTCACGGCAGCCAGATCGACGGCATGCGGGCGAAAGTCATAGCGACCCTGCTCCATGCGGTACAGATCGAGCGACAGATTCACCATGCTGAGAGCACGGCGCGCGGCGTTTTCAATCATGCCCAGCAGCACCTCCTGCTCGGCATCCGGGCTGCGGCCCGCACGCAGCAAACCCGGCGTGGCGGCAATGCTGGCCAGCGGTGTTTTCAGGTCGTGGCGGGCGATGCGCTCAGCATCTTCACGGGCCGCAATAGCCTGCCTGAGCGCCTCATTTTTTTGATCGAGCTCCACGGCGCGCGATGCCAGTTCGGTGCGCAGCCGCTGCAGGCACATCACCAAAAAAGCCGTCGTTCCAATGACGGGCAACGCCGCTATGCTCAAGGGCGCGAAGATGTTCAATAGATGGTCGGGTGCCAGGATGGAGTTGACATCGCGCATGTAGGCCGAAAAATACGCCATCCGAATCACCGCGAAGCTGGAAATCACCCCGATCACCGCCACCAGGATGATGCGGCTGACCTCCATCTGTGCACCACGGTGCGCAAACAAACTGAAAGCACAACCCAATACGACCACCAGCCCGCCCAAGCTAGCGACCATCACCCGCACCCACAGAATCGGTTGCACCACCACAAACCAGGTCAACAGCAAACTGGCGCACAGCGCGGGAGCAAACAACCACCGCGTGTCTGCCACGCCATCGAAACGCCGGACCGATCGCCAATACAAGGTGTATCCCAGGAGCAGGCACGCGTTGCCTGCTGGCAAAACAAGCCAGGCCGATTCGGCGCTCTGCGCGGCCAGCAAGATCGATCCGCCCGCAGCCAGCAGGGTGCCAATGCGCCAGTCAGCAGCTGCCGGCTGTATGGCCGTAGACAGCCCTTTGTGCACCAGCCCCAGAATGCCGCCGGTCAACAGCATGAACACGGTGCTCAAAATGAACGCAGTACGAGGATCCATGAGACCAATTTTGCCTGTTGAGGTCGACCTGCAACTGGGCCGAGGGTCAAGCGCCGATCACTCTGCCTTCACGGCGTGGGCTGACGCATCAGCTTCCTCATCGCGATCCCAATGCACCGCCAGTATGCCACCCGACTGGCTGGCTTGCAAAGCCAGTTGCTCGGCCTTGTTCATGACTTTCAATGCCTCATGTCCCATGCCCAACAGACGTACCACGCCGATGCCCACCGTCGGCTCAAACTCAATGCCTTCAGCTTTTTGCTTGATGCGCACGGGCAGGCGCAGGGCGCTGAGCAAACGCGTGGTCAACAGCGTTGCGCGTCTGGGGTCTTGCACGGCAGAAACAGCCAACACAAAACAGCGCGGGTGGTACAGCCCAACCACATTGCGAAACCCGACCACGCGACGGATGCGTGCGGTCAGCGCCGTCACGATGGACATTTGTGCGCGGGTGCCAAACATCAAATCGGGCTCCAGCAAGTTGGCCACGCTGATGGCAACCACCAGGCATTCCCGCTTGACCCGTGCGCTGCGCCAGATCGCATCGTCGACTTGGGTGACCAATCGCACGCCCGATGGCAAGCCCAAAGACTCGTCGTCCGAGCCCCTGGCAAGGCGGGCAATGCGCCGCAACTCCCGGTTGCGTTGCACCGTCAGGCCAATCACCACCAGAAAGTAAGCCACCGTACAAATTGCTGTGAAGGCGCTTGCCCAGGCACCCAAGCCTGCCACGCCAAAAGCTGATATGCCCAGCCCTTTGGCATACAAGCCTGCAACCATGCCGGCCAGACACATACAGGCCGCCGACATCCAGCGCGCCAATGAATCACCCAGGGTAGAGGCCCGCAGCGCCACGATCGCGGCACACACGGCCGACACGCCGTTGACGAGCGCTGCCGTTGCCAGCACTTGCTCGCGGGTACCCCAACCAGTCAGTGCCGCCGCCGCCAGCAGCGCCGCCGCCACCACCAACAAGAGACTGACGTTTGAAACCACCCGACGCACGAGCCGGTCCTCGTCGGCGATGCGCACCCAAAGGCCAAGATAAGTCAGTGCCAATGCGCCGCTCAAAGGGCCGAATGCGGCCTTCAACGGCAACAGCATGTGTTCATCCAGACCGGCAAACAAGGCTTGCGGCAGACCCGACATCAGCACCGACGACAAGCCCGTGAGCACCATAAACGCCACGCTGCGTGCCGCTGCCACCGAGCGTTGGAATAGAAAATCAGCCACGGCAACGCAGATCAGCACCAGGATCACGCCGGTCATCGCGGACCAGATGGCAAGCTCCAAAACAGATTCCACCGGGAGGCCTTTGACTTGAAAAGTTTGCCCTTGTGTGCTTCTTTTGATCCCTCATCAGCTATAAATTGAATAGCTGCTTGAGCACAATCTGCAAGGGCGGAAAGGCTATTTCTATATTGAACAACGAGTATTCAGACTTTTTTTCGTCACTATTTTAAAGACTGGCTTACCTGTTTCGCCTATGTCAATTGGTGCAGTGCAATATGCACACCGCGCGACTGCCGATAATCCGGCACATGACGAACACCACGCCCACACACCCCGCAGCCACACCGCGCGTCCTCATCATTGGCTGCGGCTTCGGCGGCCTGGAAGCCGCCAAGGCCTTGCGCGGCAAGCCGGTGGCCATCACCCTCATTGACCGCACCAACCACCACCTGTTTCAGCCGCTGCTCTACCAGGTGGCCACCGCCGGTCTGTCAGCCCCGGCCATTGCGGCACCCATTCGCAACCTGTTTCGCAAACAGCCCAACCTCACCACCCTGCTGGGCAACGTGGTGAGCATTGACGCACAGGCCAAACAGGTGCATCTGGACGATGACACCGCCCTGCCCTACGACCACCTGATCGTGGCCGCAGGAGCCACCCACAGCTACTTTGGCCACGACGAATGGGCCCAGCATGCGCCGGGCCTGAAAACCCTGCACGACGCGTTTGACATCCGCCGCCGCATCCTGATGGCGTTTGAGGCCGCCGAGAAGGAGCCAGATCCCGCCAAACGCAAGGCCTGGCTCACGTTTTCCATCATTGGCGCAGGCCCCACAGGTGTGGAGATGGCGGGCACGCTGGCTGAAATTGCCCGCCACACCCTGCCCGGCGAGTTCCGCAACATCGACCCGGCCGGCGCCCAGGTGCTGCTGATTGAAGGCGGGCCACGGGTGCTGCAGGCCATGCCCGAATCGTTAAGCCAGCGGGCGCTGGAGCAACTGAACCGGCTGGGGGTAGAGGTACGCCTGAATTCCCAGGTCACCCACATCGATGCAGACGGTTTAACCGTCAAATCAGTTGTCAGCCCAGATAAAGATTGCTCAAGCAGCTATCAAATCAATAGTAAATGTGTGGTGTGGGCAGCGGGTGTGGCGGCCTCGCCGCTGGGCGCACACATCGCGCGCGCCACCGCGTGCACCACCGACCGCGCAGGCCGCGTCAAGGTGCAGCCCGATCTGTCCATTCCCGGCTATCCCAGCATTCAAGTCATCGGCGACCTGGCAGCCGCCACCAGTCACCGCCCAGGCCAAGCGCCCACATCGGTGCCCGGCGTCTCCCCGGCAGCCAAGCAAATGGGCCAGCACGCCGCCAACAACCTGCTGCGGCAGATCAAGGGCCAAACCACCCTGCCCTTCGTCTACAAAGACTACGGCAACCTGGCCACCATCGGCCGCAACGCCGCCGTGGTCGACCTGGCCGCGCCACCCTTGGGCCAGCTGCGTTTTTCGGGCTACTTTGCCTGGCTGTTCTGGCTGTTTGCCCACGTGTATTTTTTAATCGGCTTTCGCAACCGGTTTGTCGTGCTGCTGGACTGGGCGAGTGCTTATTGGAGCTTTGCGCGGTATGCGCGAGTGGTGGTGGGGGACGAAGCGGGCAGCAAAAAACTGCCGTGATCGCGCTGCGTTCAGGCCACGCGACCCACGCGACCCAATAGCTCACCATCCCGTTTTTCATCGCCTGTTTCTGGCCTTGCCAAGCGCACCGGCATCCGCCAAGCCGCTACACAAGCCACCGCAGACACCGCCGCCGACACCCCAAACACCTCGCTCAGGGCCAGGCCAAACACGGTTTGTGGCGAGACGCCGACTGCGTGCAAGGCCAGTTCCCTGGCCATCTCGTGCGTGAACAGCGCCGCCAGCACCGACACGCCGACTGCGCCGGCCACGGTGCGAAACATCACCGGGCTGGCGGTGGCAATGCCCATCAGCGGCAGCGGGGCCGAGATTTGCGCCACGACGGTGACCAGCGGAAACAGCGCGCCGATGCCCATGCCCAGCGGAAACAGGCAAACCGATACCCAGGCCAGCGATGGCGTATGACTCCGCAGCAGCAATCCCAGCAGCGCGAAGGCCACGGCCGCCACCGCACAGGCCAGCACGGCTGTGCCACGCACCTGCCCAGTCTTGGCCAACCGGCGGCCCGAGGCGATGGAGGCGACGGTGACGCCGGCCATCAGCGGCATCGATTGCCAGCCGGAGCTGGCGGGCGACAGCCCACGGGCGATCTGGAAATATTGCGGTATGAAAACCACCACCGCAAACAGCGCAAAGCCGCCTGCGGCACTGAGCCACATGGCCGCCGAGAAACCGTGCTGGGCAAAGAGGGACAGGGGCAACAGCGGGCTGCGCACGCGGGCCTGCGCCCACACAAATGCCACCACCAACACGCCGCCCAACGCAGCCCAGGCAACAGCTGGCAACTGCCCGGGGTCTGCCGGTCGGGTGCTCATCAGCAGGCTGACCAGGGCCGCACTCAGCAGCACCGCGCCCAGGTAGTCCATGCGGCCCTTGCCAACAGCGGCGACTTTGGGGAAATTCCTTGCCAGCACGGCCCAAGCCAGCAGGCCCACCGGCAGGTTGATGAAAAACGACCAGCGCCACGACGCATGCTCTACCAGGTAGCCGCCGACCAGTGGCCCAAACATGATGGACAGGCCATAGGTCGCGCCCAACAAGCCCTGCAAGCGCGAACGTGATTCGGCAGGGAAAATGCGCACCACCGCCATCATGGCCAGGGTCAGCAAACCGCCGCCACCTGCGCCCTGCAGGCCACGCGAGAGGATCAACTCATTCATGTCGCGGCTGGCCCCACACAGCACCGAGCCCAGCAAAAACAGGCCAACTGCCACCAGCAGCACCGGCTTGGCACCGTGCAAATCAGCCAGCTTGCCGTACAGCGGCACCGCCACGGTGGAAGAGATCAGATAGGCCGAAAACACCCACGACATGCGGGCCGTGCCACCCAGATCTTTGGCCATCGACGGCAGCGCGGTAGACACAATGGTTTGATCCAGCGCGGCCAGCACCAGCATCAACAGCAGCATGGCCAAAGTCAGCTTCAGGGCCTTGGGTGTGGGAGACAGCTTGGGTTCAGTGGTATTCATGGGCGCAGTGTGAATGGCACTCAAATGTTTGTACAGTGCATTGTTTAGAACTCATCACTGCACCAAATGAAATCCATCGACTTGAACCTGCTGGCCGCTTTGGACGTGCTGCTCAGTGCCGACAGCGTGAGCCAGGCCGCGCAGCGCATGCACCTGAGCGCACCGGCCATGAGCCACACGCTGGCGCGCATCCGCGAGGCGTTGGGCGACCCCATCTTGGTGCGCGCGGGCCGCAAGCTCATCCCCACCGCCCGTGCGCTGGAACTGCGCGAGCCGCTGCGCCAGCTGATGGCACAGGCGCAGGAGCTGATGCAGCCGGGCGACGGCCTGGCGCTGGCGGGTGTGCAGCGCGAGTTCGTCATCCGCGCGCCCGAGGGCATGGGCACGGTCTACGGCGTGGCGCTGCTGGCGGGCTTGCGCACCACCATGCCATTGGCCAGCCTGCGTTTTGTGCCCGAGAGCGACAGCGACGCTATGGCCCTGCGCGAGGGCCGCATTGACCTCGATGTGGGCGTGCTGCGTGACTTGGGCCCGGAAATTCACACCGCCACGCTGTACGAGCAGCGCGTGGTGGGCGTGGTGCAGGCCGGCCACCGCCTACTCAAAGGCCGCGTGACCCTGAAGCGCTTTGCCGCCGAGCAGCATGTAGCCATTGCCCAGCGCGGTCGGGCTCGCGAACCGGTCGACAGTTACCTGGCTGAGGCCGGCTACCAACGCCAGATTGCGCTGACCGTGCCCAGCGGCTATGGCGCGCTAATGGCCGCCGCCCGCTCCAGCATGGTGGCCTGCGCCCCCGAACCCCTGGTGCGCCACGTCGCCGCCGGCCTGGGCCTCAAAACCATCCAGCTGCCGGTGACCATACCGGTTGACCAGGTGGTGCAAGCCTGGCACCCCAGGGTCAACGCCGACCCCGCGCACCGGTGCTTGCGCCAGGTGGTGGCCGAGCTGTCGCCTAAACGGCTTGCGGCGCAAGCCGCAGCATCGGCGAATGCCAGTGTGGTGCGGCATCAAGATTTGCTGGCCATGGGGCGGCAACCCATCCACGACCACCCAGGCGGGAATGCAAAAACACCGTGAGCAAGTTGCGTGGCGGTGCCACCGACCTGCCATCCAATCGAGTAAACCGGACTACCCCAG
Source organism: Comamonadaceae bacterium (assembly GCA_013297875.1). Lineage (GTDB taxonomy): Bacteria > Pseudomonadota > Gammaproteobacteria > Burkholderiales > Burkholderiaceae_C > JAAFIW01. The sequence goes on from JAAFIW010000028.1 coordinate 51,198, forward strand.
CGCCTTGAAGCGCACCCGCTTGGGCTTGGCGCCCTCTTCACCCAGGCGCTTCTTCTTGTCGGCCTCGTATTCCTGGTAGTTGCCGTTGAAAAACGTCCACTGGCTGTCGCCCTCGGCCGCCAGGATGTGGGTGGCGATGCGATCCAGAAACCAGCGGTCGTGGCTGATCACCATCACGCTGCCAGCGAACTCCAGCAAGGCATCTTCCAGGGCGCGTAAGGTTTCCACGTCCAGGTCGTTGCTGGGCTCGTCCAGCATCAGCACGTTGCCGCCAGCAATCAGGGTTTTGGCCAGGTGCAGCCGTCCGCGTTCACCGCCCGAGAGCATGCCGACCTTTTTTTGCTGGTCGCCGCCGTTGAAGTTGAAACGGCCGCAGTAGGCGCGGCTGGCCATCTGGAATTTGCCCACGTTCAAGATGTCCAGACCGCCCGAGACGTCTTCCCACACGGTTTTGTTGTCGGTCAGGTCGTCGCGCGTCTGGTCCACAAACGCGGCTTTCACGGTGGAGCCAATCACCACGTGGCCGCTGTCGGGTTTTTCTTTGCCAGCAATGAGCTTGAACAAAGTTGATTTGCCCGCGCCGTTGGGGCCGATGATGCCCACGATGGCACCAGCGGGCACCTGAAAACTCAGGTTGTCGATCAACACCCGGTCGCCAAACGACTTGCTCACGCCATGAAACTCAATGACCTGCGTGCCTAAACGATCGGACACGGGGATGAAAATTTCCTGGGTTTCGTTGCGCTTCTGGTATTCAAAGTCGCTCAGCTCTTCAAAGCGGGCCAGACGCGACTTGCTCTTGGCCTGGCGGGCTTTGGGGTTCTGGCGCACCCATTCCAGCTCTTTCTTCAGCGCTTTGGCGCGGGCTTCTTCGCCTTTTTGCTCGCCCACCAGGCGCTCTTGTTTCTGATCGAGCCAGTTGCTGTAGTTGCCCTTGTACGGAATGCCCGCGCCGCGGTCCAGCTCCAGAATCCACTCAGCGGCGTTGTCCAGGAAGTAGCGGTCGTGGGTGATGGCGACCACCGTGCCCGAGTAGCGCTGCAAAAACTGCTCCAGCCAGTCCACGCTTTCGGCGTCCAGGTGGTTGGTGGGCTCGTCCAGTAGCAGCATGTCGGGGCGCGACAGCAGCAGGCGGCACAGGGCCACGCGGCGCTTTTCACCGCCCGAGAGCACGCCAATCACCGCATCCCACGGCGGCAGGCGCAGCGCGTCGGCGGCAATCTCCAGCTGATGCTCCGAATCGGCACCAGCGGTGGCAATCACGGCTTCCAGGCGGGCCTGCTCTGCGGCCAGCGCGTCAAAGTCAGCGTCGGGCTCGCCGTAGGCGGTGTAGACGGCCTCCAGCTTGGCTTTGGCAGCAAACACCTCGCCCAGCGACTCTTCCACGCTCTCGCGCACGGTGTGCTCGGGGTTCAGCTTGGGCTCTTGCGGCAGGTAGCCGATGTTCAGGCCCGGCATGGGCGTGGCTTCACCCTCAATCTCCTTGTCAAGCCCGGCCATGATTTTCAGCAAGGTGGATTTGCCGGAGCCGTTCACACCCAGCACGCCAATCTTGGCGCCGGGGAAGAAGCTTAAGGAGATGTCTTTGAGAATATGACGCTTGGGTGGCACGATCTTGCCAACCCGGTTCATGGTGTAAACGTACTGAGCCATTGGGTGTGTTTGTTGGGAGTTCAGGGAAAGGCGCGATTATCGGCGCAGCGGATGACGGATGACCTCGCTTCGCGTCGTTTTTGGCAGTGGCTTCATGCGCTACGGGATCCGCAACCCAGGACTCGGTGAATTAATCCCAAATTTTCCATTAGCGCCGATCTCTAATGGAAGCCATTAGCGCAAGCTGTTGATTCACAAAGGGATTCTTGTGAATTTGGGTTAAGGTTGCTGATCGCCACTTCAGTGCAAGGCTGTATATGGA
>JAAFIW010000021.1 GCA_013297875.1 Comamonadaceae bacterium
TTTCTTCCTTTCGTTTGCTTGGCGGCTCACGATTGGAAGTTTCTGCGATGGACATCCATACCCACGCATACGTCAAACTGCTACTGTCTCCCCGGCATAGCCGGGGGATTACCTATTGGATTTATTGCAAACGATCACCGTTTTTCCATCTGACGACGCGGCAACGGTGTGCACCACATTGCCCCCAACCTTGATGCGGTCACCGTGGTTCAATTTGGTGGATTTGCTGGATCTGGGAGGCAGGCTGGTATCCAGTGCGCTTCCGGTGGTTTCCACTTTATAAGCCTGTGGCTTGTCGCATTTGTTTTGCACGTTCACGTTGGCAGTACCCGCCGCTTGAGCCCCCGCAGCCAGGGTGGTCAGGCCAATTGCCAGTACAAATGGAGTCAATTTCATGGTGAAAATCCTGTATTAGAAGATAGGAGCAATTTGCTGCAACAATTCGTGTTTTTCATTGCGGCTTGTATATCTTAGGGGTCAGGCCAGAAGTAGGGACTGGAGAATTCGTTAAGGAATTCACGCTAATTCCTTGCGGACACACACAAATTCGTCGAATCGACTCCAGGAAGGCTGGTCTAAGATCAAGCTGCGTTCCTTAAGGAACCTCTGCAAACCCGATAGTGAGCCAGAACGAATGCAGTTCGGGATGCAGCGCTAGACGGAAAATGAAACTAATAGTGTTGCTATTGGTGAGTATTTCAACACCTCGATGCGCCCGAGGCTGCGTTCGGGCTGGCCGTCAGGGGTTTTGCAGAGGTTCCTTAAAACCGCCCCGAGGTTTTACGCAAGCCCAGTAGCGCACTGCGCGGCCCGGTGCCGCACGCATCCACACCCAGGTAGTCGCGGGCAATGCCCATCAAAGGCGCGGCGGTGATGCCCAAATCCGCAAGCCCCGGCAGCGTGCCGCTGGCCACGTTGTCAGTAGCCAGCGCGTCCAGGTTGTCGCGGCTCATCAGCGGCTGGCCGGGGGCCAGTTCCATGGCCAGGGCTTGGAGGCGGCCCAGGGCCAGAGGCAAATCCAGCACGGGGCGCGGGCAACCGGCCAGGGTGCCTGCCAGTTGCACCAATTGCTTCAATGTGAACACATCCGGGCCGCAGCCCTCGTAAATACTGCTCAAGCCGCTATCATTTTTTAAGCATTGCACCGCAGCATCGGCAATGTCTTCGACCCACACGGGCTGCAGGCGGGCACTGCCACCGGCCAGCGGCATGACGGGAAACACGCGCTGCAACTGCGCAAACAGATTCATGAATTTGTCTTCGGCCCCAAAAATCACGCTGGGGCGAATGACGGTGAGATTCAAGCCAGCGCTTTGAAGCGCCGCCTCACCCGCCGCCTTGCTGCGCTGGTACATCGCCTGGCCTTGCGCACTGGCACCCAGCGCGCTGACATGCACCATGCGGCGCACACCCGCCGTTTGGCAGGCCTGCGCAAGGGTGCGCGGCAGCGCCACATGAGCCCGCTCGAACGCCGCCTGGTTGCCGTGCAGGATGGCCACCAGGTTCACCACCGCATCGTGGCCGGGCAGCAGCCGCGTCAACGCAGCCCCGTCGTGCACATTGGCTTGCACCAGCTCCACGCGCGGCAGCATTTGCAGCGATTTGGCGTCGTTAGGCCGTCGGCTGGGCACGGTAACCTGCCAGCCCATGCGAACCAACTTTTCGCAGATGTGACGGCCCACGAAACCCGTGCCGCCGAGGATGAGAATTTTTTTCATGAGACGAATTTAACGCCACGGCGTTGCCAATGCATGGCAAACGGTCAATTCCAGGCCTGAAAATAGCACCATGAAACATCTTCTGACCTATTGCCTGGCGTTATCAGCCCTGCTGATGACCTCCACAACCACCGCCCAAACACCCGCTTGCAGCAAGTTCCCCAGCCTGGCTGCCAAAACCCAGGCCGACTGGTGCGCCGATATCGTCAGCACCGCCGCCTTGGGCCTGCGCATGCCACGCACCGTGCTGTGGATGGGCCGAAAAGAGGGCGTGGACGAGTTGCTGGTGGTAGACATGGGCAGCTGGGAGCCCAACCGGGGCCGCTTGCTGGCGGTATCGGTCAACACCGCCCAAGGCACGACTACCGCCAAAGAGCTGCTCAAGGGCCTGGACCGGCCACACGGCCTGCGCCTGGGGCCCGACGGGCGCGTCTACCTGGGCGAGGCCTCGCGCATTTCGCGCTTTGCAAAGCCGGGCTCAGACGCCGTGGTTCTGGAAACCGTGGTCAGCGATCTGCCCATGGAAGGTCGGCACCCGCTCAAGGAGTTTGTGTTTAGTGCTGACAAAGTGCTGTACATCAATGTGGGCGCGGCGACCGACCGGTGCGACAAGAAAGCGGGTGCGGCCGATGGCATGCCCACTTGCCCCGAAATGAGCGCACCCAAACCCCAGGCTGCGGTGTATGTGGCCCGGTTTGATGCCCAAGGCAAGCTGAGCAGCCCAACCCCGTTTGCCACCGGCCTGCGCAACTCCATGGCGCTGGCGGCACACCCCTCGGGCAGCATTTTTCAGGCGGAAAACAACATCGACTTCCCCGAGGAAAGCTTCCCCGCCGAAGAAATCAACAAGCTGGTTGCAGGGGGCCACTACGGCTGGCCCGGCTGCGTGGAAAACCGCAAACCCGTGCCCGGCTTCCAGGCCGCCGCCTGCGCCAAAACCCAGGCCCCCGCAGCCCTGCTACCGGCCCACGCCGCCCCGCTGCACATGCAATACAGCCAGACCGCTTTCGTGCCTGGCCAGGCAGCGCAGCGCAGCGGCTTGCTGGTCAGCTTTCACGGCTACCGCACCAGCGGCCAGCGCCTGGTGCGCTACGACACCCAGGCCGACGGCACGCCAGTGGGTGCGCCGGTGGAGTTGCTGTATGACCCAGGGCCTGCGAAAGGCACAGAGGCGGGCAAAAGCGCGCGCAAGCCCGGTGGGCCGGTGGGTTGGGCGGAGGACGATAAGGGGCATTTGTGGATTGCCGATGACCGGAACCGGTGGTTGGTTTGGTTGCATAGGGCGCGGTGAATTGAATGCCAAGTCGCTGTGTCAGTCGAGTTGTGGCAAGCTTTAGGCCACGCCTTGAATCACTGGAGCGCATGAATGGACACCACACTTGAAGCACTCGAAGCGCAGGCTTTAAAACTAACGGCAAGCGACAGATCCCACCTGTTGGAGCGGCTGCTTGTCAGCCTGGATACCGACGCGGAGTTAGAAGACGCATGGGTTCGGGAGGCAGACCAGCGTGCAGCTGAGCTAGATAGCGGTCTGGTGCAGCCACTGCCGCGTGAGCAGGTCATGGAACGACTGTACGCACGACTTGCTTGACCCAACATGACGTATACGGTTCACCCGGCCGCAGAAAAGGATATTGCTGAAGCTTCAGATTTCTACAAAACCCAGGCTGGCCTCGCTGTGGCCCGTCGCTTTGTGGCAGAAGTCGACCGAATCGCAATGCTGGTGGAGCGAAACCCAGGCAGCGGCGCATTACTAAGTAGTGGACGCCGGGTATTTCATCTGAAGCTGTTTCCGTATTCGCTGGTGTATCGACCTTTCGGCGATGGCATTCAGGTGCTGGTCGTCAGGCATCAGCATCGCAAGCCAGGGTAGGGGATGGGAAGACGCTGAGTTTTCGCGGCAATCTACGGAATATCCTTATTCACCGGCGCAGCCGCCTCATCCCGCGGCCCCACGGTGCCCAGCCGCGCTTTCAGTGACTGCGGTTGCCCGGTGACGATGGCCGCGTAGCTGGTGGTGTTGGCCAGCACTTTCTTCACGTAGTCGCGCGTCTCGGCAAATGGCACGTTTTCGGCCCAGGCAGCCGCCTCCATCTGTGGGCCATTGCGCCAGGTGCGCGGCCGGCCCGGCCCGGCGTTGTAGGCGGCGGCGGCTAGCGGCATGGAGCCGGCGAAGTCTTGCAGCACCAGTTGCAAATAGCCGGTGCCAATGGCGATGTTGGTGTCGCGGTCGTTGATCTGGTCGCCGGTGAAGTTCGTCAAGCCGATTTTCTTGGCCGTCCAGCGGGCGGTGGCGGGCATGACCTGCATCAGGCCGGCGGCGCCCACGCCCGAGCGGGCGTCCATGATGAAGCGGCTTTCCTGTCGGATCAGGCCGTACACATAGGCCGGATCCAGGCCAATCTCGCGGCTGCGTTTGACGACTGCATCACGGTGCGGCATGGGAAAGCGCTGATCCCAGTCCACCGCGTCTTTGGTGCGCTCGCTGGTGTTGATGCAGCGGTCCCACACCTCGCGGTCGCAGGCAAACTGGGCAGCAGCCAGCAGCTCGCGGTCGGCCATCGGGCCGCGGTCGGTGCCTGCGCTGGCGCTGCCAGCCAGGTTGGTGCTGTAGTTCCATTCGCGCACACCCTCGGCGCGCAGGCCAATGGCGATGGCGTACAGCGCGCGGTTCAGGCCGGGGTTTAAGCGGGCGGCTTCTTTTTCTTCCGCTGTGACGGCTGCTGGTTTGACGGGCACGGTGATTTTTTGGCCAGTTTCTTCCAGGGCGAGTTGCTCGTAAAAACCACGGCCCGAGGCGATGCTCTGGAACAGTTTTTGGGCTTGCGCCTGGCCGTCGGCCGTGGTGTCCAGCGCCTTGACGGCACGCGCTTTCCAATAGACCCAGGTGGGGTCTTTCGCACCCTCGTCGCTCATGGCGTTAATGGCGGCAAGCAGCTCTTTCCAGCGGGGTGTGCTGGAGGCGCGTAGGGCGGCACGGGCTTTCCAGGCCAGCAGCTCGTCGCTTAAATCGCTGAACTTGCTCACTTTGGTGTAGTGGCCAAGGGCTTCGCTGTCCAGGCGGCCAGCGGCTTGTTTGCCAATCACGCCCCAGACCCAGTTGCGCTCTTCGGCGCTCAAATGTTTGCCCCATTGGGTGCTCAGCTGGGCCGCAGCACCGTCGCTGTCAGTGGTGGCCAGTTTGATCAGCGCCAGGGTCACCAGCTCTTTGTTGTTGCGCGAGGGCGCGCCGAAGCGGTTGGTCAAAAACTTGGTGGGGCTGCCGTTCAGCTCGGCCACCAGGTGGGTCAGCTCGGGGGCTACGATTTCAACCGCATCGGCGGCTGCGCGCGGGCGGTTGGCTTCGATGGCCTGCCTTGCTTTGCGCCAGGCGTCGACGGCGGCCATGCGCGGTGCCTCTTTGCTGCCAATGAAGCGGCTGGCGGCGCTGGTGCAGCCATCATCGGCATCGCGCTGCGAGAGCCACAGGCGGCGCACCTCGTCAGCGGCGCTGGGCGAGGCCACGCCCTTCACATGCTCGACCAGCAGCGCGTAGCAACGTACCTCGCGGTCGTCATTCATGCGGTACTTGGGGTACTCGGCAGCAAAATTAGTCCAGTCGCGGCGCTGGCCCAGCAGCAGCAACCAGTCGTTGCGCAGGCGGTCTTCCTGGTAGGTGCCGGGGAAGCGGGCAAAAAAGTCTTGCACCTGGGCATCGGTGGCGGTGTCCAGCCGGGCCCTGATTTCCCAGTAGGCCGCATAGGGCTCCAGGGCGTGGCCACGAACTTGGGGGAGCAATTGGGCCAGCTTGCGGGTGTCGCGGGCCTTGTAGGCCCGGTTCATTTCCAGCACGAGTTCGTCCGTCTTGGGCGTTGTGGCTTGGGCATGCGCAGCGCCAACGCTGAGGGCCAGGGCAAGCCCTGTCAGAATAAATGTGAACTTCATAGGGTGATTATGGATAAGCCAGTGAGTAAATACGAACAAAAGGCCGCTTTGCGCCGCGCGCTGATTGAGCAACGCTTGAACCTGCCAGACCGGCTACAGCGCGCCGACTTGTTACAGCGGGTGATGCGTATCTGGTTGTTTGACCGACCCGACACCGTGATCGGCGCGTATTGGCCCATCAAAGGCGAGTTTGACCCGCTGCCTGCGCTGCACCGCTGGAAGGAAGACGGCGAGCTCATCGAGCAGCCCAAGCGCCGCCTGATTGGCCTGCCCGTGGTCAACAAACTGCACAAAACCATGGTGTTTCACGCCTGGTACCCCGGCTGCGAGATGGAAGAAGATGCCTACGGCATTCCCAAACCCAAAGACACCGAGGTGATTGTGCCGACGCTGCTGTTTGTGCCCTGTGTGGGCTACTCGACCGGCGGCTACCGCCTGGGCTACGGCGGTGGCTTTTACGACCGAACCCTGGCCAGCCTGCAACCCAAACCGTTCGCCGTGGGCCTGGGCTACACCGGCAGCTATGTGGACGACTTTGAACCCGAGCCACACGACGTGCCGCTGGACGCGATCTTGAATGACAACGGGGTGGTGTGGCCGGTTTGATTGCTACGAAATATGTAGCTGCTCGAGCAATGAATGTCTGGGCTGGTGGCTGATTCGATACTGAAAATGCTTCTACCTGGACCGGCAAGTGCAAACCCTCAGCGCGCTGGCGGCTTGGGCAGCACGGGCACCGGCAGTAACTGCAGCAGGTTGTTGGGACTTGGCACCGCCTGGATACCGGTTTGCATCGGGTTGACCGGATCGGGCAGGCACTGGGTGCCAAACACGCGATCCCAGAACGGAAAGAAAATCGCAAAATTCTTGTTGATGTGCGCGGGCTCGATCGAGTGGTGCAGCCGGTGGTATTGCGGCCCCACAACGACACCCGACAGCGGCCCCAGGCTCAGCCGCGTATTCCAGTGGATGAAGAGGCCATAGCCTCCCATGAACAGTCCCAACCAAGGCACGGCCGGTGACGGGTTGGCAAACAGAAAGAAAGTCGGCACCACCACCACGAAGTAGCGAAAAGACTCTTCCAGCCAGTGATGACGAAAAGAGGTCGATGACGACACATTCACGTCGGCATGGTGAAAGTGATGGAAACGCCAAATGAAACCCCAGGTATGTTGCGCTCGGTGCAGCCAGTAGTAGCAAAAATCAAATGCCACCAGGTAAGCCAGGGCCACCAGCGCCGCCGTCCACCACGGCCAGGCCACTGGGTTGCCGCCAAAGACATTCAGTGGCATGTGTGGATAGATGTAGATCGTGATCGGCGTCAGGGCCATACCCGCAAATGCCATAAAAAATGGCGCATAGACGATGTTAAAGACCACGGTGGGCCAGTGCAGCTTGCGGGCTGGTGCCAGCGTCTCCAGAATCAGCAGCGGAACCAGCAGCCACAGTGACAGCTTCAGTGCATACAGCGAGTTGATGAAGTGTGGTCGCGCAAACTGATAGAGCGGGTCAAATAGTTCAAACATGGGATTCGTGCCGCAAGGCCGGAAACAAAATCACATCGCGAATGCTGGCGCTGTCGGTCAGCAGCATCATCAGCCGGTCAATGCCAATGCCGCAGCCGCCGGTGGGCGGCATGCCGTATTCCAGGGCGCGCACGAAGTCGTGGTCGAAATACATGGCTTCGTCGTCGCCGCTGTCTTTGGCGCTGACTTGGGCCTGGAAGCGCGCCGCCTGGTCTTGCGCATCGTTGAGCTCGCTGAATCCATTGCCAAACTCGCGCCCTGTGATGTACAGCTCAAAGCGCTCGGTCACCTCGGGGCGCGCGTCGTTGGCGCGGGCCAGCGGCGAGATTTCGGTGGGGTGCTCCATGATGAAAGTGGGCTGCCACAGCTTGTCTTCCACCGTTTCTTCAAAGTACAGCACCTGCAGGCCCGCCAGGCTGCGCTCAGACAGCTTGTGTTTGGCCTCGTTCAAGCCCAGCTTGCGCAGCGCGTGGGTCAGCCAGTCGCGGTCGTCAACCTTGTCAGCGGCCTCGGTGTGTTTCACGATGGCCTGGCGAATCGTCAGCCGCTCAAACGGCAGGCTCAAGTCCACCGGCTTGCCGCCGTAACTTAAGTGCAGCGTGCCGACGGCTTGTTGCGCCGCATCGCGAATCAGCGCCTCGGTGAACTGCATCAAGTCCTGGTAATTCCAGTAGGCCGCGTAAAACTCCATCATCGTGAACTCGGGGTTGTGGCGCACGCTCACCCCCTCGTTGCGAAAGTTGCGGTTGATCTCGAACACCCGCTCAAATCCACCCACGATCAGCCGCTTCAAATACAGCTCGGGCGCAATGCGCAAAAACATTTGCTGGTCCAGCGCGTTGTGGTGCGTGGCAAACGGCCGCGCATTCGCACCCCCGGGAATGGGGTGCAGCATCGGCGTTTCCACCTCTAAAAAGTCGTGGTTCACCATGAACTGGCGAATGCTGGCCACCGCCTTGCTGCGGGCGATGAAGCGGGCCCTGGCCGCGTCGTCGGTGATCAGGTCCACATAGCGCTGGCGCACCTTCTGCTCAGGGTCGGCCATGCCGTGAAACTTGTCAGGCAGCGGCCGCAGGCTTTTGGTCAGCAGCCGCACGCGCGTGGCGTGAATCGACAGCTCGCCGGTCTTGGTTTTGAACACCCGCCCTTCAAAGGCCACGATGTCGCCCAAATCCCAGTGCTTGAAATCTTCATACACCGCCTCGCCCACGGCCTCGCGCTGCACATACACCTGCATGCGCCCGCCGGTTGTGCCCATCGAGGCGTCCTGCACCGTGGCAAAACTGGCCTTGCCCATCACCCGTTTCAGCATCATGCGGCCGGCCACGCTGGCCTGGGCGTTGAGGGCCACCAGCTCTTCAGGGGTTTTGTCGTCGTAATCGGCGATCAGCTGCGCCGCGCGGTGGCTGGGTTTGAAGTCGTTGGGAAAGGGCACTGTGCCGTTTGCTTTGGCAGCGGCGCGCAGCGCGGCCAGCTTGCCTTGGCGCTCCACCATGAGTTGGTTTTCGTCTTGGGGTGGGGGCGGGGGGGTGGTGTCGGACATGGAGAGTTGGGATCTGTGAGGAAGCTATGGGATTTTAGGTGGGCTATGGCTGCCGGTGCCAAGCACCCAGGATAGGGAAATGGAGCTGTTTGACTCCTAAGCTGCCACTATTTCACTCAAGAAAACAGCCTTCTGGCCAGCGGCGAACCCGCTGACAAATCACGCTGGTCCAGCGTGTCATACAGCTGTTCCAGCCCGGCGCCAATCACGTCCAGACCCTCGGTGCGGATCATGTGGCCGTTGTCGTCGGTGATGATGCCGTCCATCGACGCTGCCAGTGCAATGGCGGCTTCGCGCATGCGCACAAAGGGTTGTTCGCTGCGGGGCACCTGGGGCACATCCAGGCTCAGGGTCATCTCGCGCACGGCCGACTGGGCCGGGTCGTCGGCCAGTGCGGCCTGGGTGTCAAAGCTCAGGCCCAGCAAGGGCGGCACGTTGGGAATGCGTGCGGGCAGCACCAGGCGGCCTGGAATGGCACCGGCCACAAAGCCCAGGCGGGCTGCGTTTTGCTGGATGTAGCCGGGGCTCCAGGCGGCGCTGCGGGCGCGCAGAGTGAAGCTCAGTTGCGCGTCGTGGGTGCTGGAAAACTGATCGAGCTCGCGGGCGCGGGCGACCTCGTGCAACATGTCGGGGAACTCGGGCGAGCCGCTCAGGGTGTCGGCAAAGGCCTGCACTTTGACCACAAATTCGGAGAACTCGATTTCGTTCAGTGCGCCGGTGCGGTTGGCCATTTGTACGCCTGCTTGAAACGCACTGTAGCGGCGCCCGGGTACCGGTGCCTCCCACTGGTTGGCCTGGCTCAAACCCTCGATGGAGAAGGGTTTGCTTCCAGCGCGGCGCGTGGGTGGCAGGGCGGCGATGGCAGCGTCGCCTGATACCGGTGCGTCCAGCGCGATGGGAGTCAGCACGTCGATCAGGGCATCCAGCGCGTTCTTGCGATCCAGGCTGGGCAGGGGAACAGCAGGCAAGGGCGGCAGCGGCGCATCAAACGATGACTCCACCGACAAGGCATTACCCTGACCCGGCTCCACGTGCCCCTCGGGCAGGGCCTGGCGGGGCGCGTTGCGCCGCGATGTCCACGCCCCATGCGCCACGATGGCCGCCAGCACCAAACCACCCAAGATCGCCAAGCCCACGGTGAAGTTACTCATGCACGCTGTTTCCTGTTTGTTAGCAAGTACCTGCGAATGACCGATGACGCGCGCTTTGCGCAGCGATGACGAATGACTGGGAGATCTCGGGCTGGGTCATCTGTCAGCAAGCCGCGCAAGCGGCGAGGTCATTTGTCATTGCACCTATTCAAGCCGCCTCCACCATGCCCACGGCAGACTCCATATCCACCGCCACGATGCGCGAAACGCCCTGCTCCTGCATGGTGACACCAATCAGTTGCTCGGCCATTTCCATCGCAATTTTGTTGTGGCTGATGAACAGGAACTGGGTTTCGCGGCTCATGGCCGTAACCAGTTTGGCATAGCGCTCGGTGTTGGCATCGTCCAGCGGCGCGTCCACCTCATCCAGCAGGCAAAACGGTGCGGGGTTGAGCTGGAAAATCGCAAAGACCAGCGCAATCGCGGTCAGCGCTTTTTCACCGCCTGACAGCAAGGCAATGGTCTGGTTTTTCTTGCCCGGTGGTTGCGCCATCACCTGTACGCCCGAGTCCAGAATTTCGTCGCCGGTGATCACCAGGCGCGCATTCCCGCCGCCAAACAGCTCGGGGAACATGCGGCCAAAGTGTTCGTTCACGCTGTTGAAGGTGCCCGACAGCAGGTCGCGGGTTTCGGCATCGATTTTCTTGATCGCGTCTTCCAGCGTGGTCATGGCCTCGGTCAAGTCCGCGGTCTGCGCATCGAGAAACTGCTTGCGCTCGCGGGCGGTGCCCAGCTCTTGCAGCGCCGCCAGATTCACCGCGCCCAGCGCCGCAATCTCGCGCTGCAGCCGATCAATTTCGCCTTGCATACCCGCCAGCTTCACGTTGTTCTGCGTCACGCTCAAGGCCACGGCTTCCAGGTCGGCCTGGGCATCGACCAATAGCTGGGTGTACTGCTCGAGGCCCAGCCGCGCGGCCTGTTCTTTCAGTTGCAGCTCGGTGATGCGCTGGCGAAGCGGGTCCAGCGCGCGCTCACCTTGCATGCGGCGCTCATCGCTGGCGCGCAGCTTGGCGGTCAGGTCGTCGTATTCGCTGCGCTTGGCACCCAGCGCCTGCTCGCGTGCCAGCTTCAAGGCCAGCGCTGCCTGCAAACCGGCCTGAGCCGACGCATCGGTCAGGCGGCTCAGCTCGTCTTGTGCCCGCTGCTGCTCGGCTGCGATGGACTGCAGTTGCTGGGTGGCGGTGTCAATGGCGCGAGCCAGCTCGGCCTGGCGGGCCTGCATGCTGCGCTGGGCAAAACTGGCTTCTTGCGCCTGGCGCTCCAGGCTGCGCTGCTGGTCGCGGCACTCACTTAATTTGCGTTGCGCGGCAATTACCCGTTCATCGAGCTGGGCATGGCGCTCCTGCGTGTCGGCCAGTTGCATGTCCAGCGATTCAAACTGGGCTTCGGCCGTCACGCTGCGCTCTTGCAATTCATCGAGTTGTGCATCCACCTCAGCCAGGTCACCGGCCAGTTGTTCGCTTCGGGCACGGGTTTGCTCGGCTTGCTGGGTCAGGCGCAGGGTCTCCACCTGCAGCGCGTGGGCGCGGCTCTGGCTTTCGCTGGCTTCGCGCCGGGCCACCACCAGGCGCTGCGAGGCGTCGGTGTAGGCGGCTTCGGCGCGCACCAAGGCGGCGCGGGCTTCCTCGCTGATCAAGGCTTGCGCGCGAATCTGTTTTTCCAGGTTTTCAATTTCCTGGCTGCGCGCCAGCAAGCCGGCCTGCTCGGAATCGGGCGCATAAAAGCTCACGCTGTGGGCCGCCACCGCATGCCCGGTTTTGACGTAAATCACCTCGCCTGCCTTGAGCTGGTCGCGCGCGGCCAGGGCTTCTTCAAAGCTGGCGGCGGTGTAGCAGCCGTGCAGCCAGTCGCCCAACAAGGCACGTTGACCTGCGTCGTTCAAGCGCAGCAAATCGGCCAACCGGGGCAAGACCGCCGCCGCTTCGGGCGCGCCGGCAGACGGTGGGCTATAAAAGGACAGCTTGGCCGGTGGCGCGTCGCTGCCAAAGGCACGCACCATGTCCAGGCGCGAGACCTCCAGCGCGCCCAGGCGCTCGCGCAAGGCCGCTTCCAGCGCACTTTCCCAGCCGGTTTCGATGTGAATGCGGCTCCACAGCGCCGTCATGCCTTGCAGGCCGTGCTTGGCCAGCCAGGGGGCCAGCTTGCCGTCGGTTTTGACTTTTTCCTGCAGCGCTTTCAGCGCCTCCACGCGGGCAGACAGGGCCGCCAACTGCGAGCTTTCGCTGTTCACCGCTTGCTGACGGGTGCGGCGCGCGTCGTCCAGCTGCGGCACCTCGGCCTGCAGGTCGTGCAGGCGGGCATCTGCCACCTGCGCGGTCTCTTGTGCGGTGGCCAGCTGGGCTTGCAGGCCGGCCAGGCGGGCCTCATCGGGCGCAGCCAGGGTTTTCTGGTCGGCCACCAGCTTTTCCCGGCGCGCATTGAGCTGGCGCGATTGATCTGCCACGCTGCGCTGCTCGGCTGCCAGAACGCCAATTTGCTGCTGCACCTGGGCAACGCTTGCGCGCTGCGCGTCGGCGCTGGCCTGGGCCTGGCGCAGCGCTTCTTCTTGGGCGGGCAGCAGGGCCGCCTGGTCTTCCACCTGAGCGGCCAACACGGCGGCTTGCTCCTGGGACTGCTCGGCCTGGGCGGCGAGGTTTTCAGACTCTGCGCGGGCATCGTCACCGCGTGCCGTCCACTGCGCGGTCTGCTCACTTAGTTGCACCAGCCGCTGCTCCACGCGCTGGCGGCCTTCCACCACGAAGCGGATTTCGGCTTCCAGCCGCCCCACTTCGGCGCTGGCTTCATACAACAAGCCCTGCGATTGGTTGACCTGATCGCCCGCTGCGTAGTGCGCCTGGCGAATGGTTTCCAAATCGGACTCCACATGCCGCAAATCGGCAATGCGCGCTTCCAGGTCGTTCACCGCCTTGTCGGCCTCGGCCTTCAAGCGGCCCTGCTCGGTTTCGCTCTCGGTGCGTTTCAAAAACCACTGCTGGTGCTGGCGCAGCGTGGCATCGGCCTGCAGGGTTTGGTAGCGCTGGGCCACCTCGGCCTGCTTTTCCAGCTTGTCCAGGTTGTTGTTCAGCTCGCGCAGGATGTCTTCGACGCGGGTGAGGTTTTCACGCGTGTCCGACAGGCGGTTTTCGGTTTCACGGCGGCGCTCTTTGTATTTGGACACGCCTGCGGCCTCTTCCAGAAACAAGCGCAGCTCTTCGGGGCGCGACTCGATGATGCGGCTGATGGTGCCCTGGCCAATGATGGCGTAGGCCCGTGGCCCCAGGCCCGTGCCCAGAAACACGTCTTGCACGTCACGCCGGCGCACCGGCTGGTTGTTGATGTAGTAGCTGCTGGTGCCGTCGCGGGTGAGCACGCGCTTGACCGCGATCTCGGCAAACTGCGCCCACTGGCCACCGGCGCGGTGGTCGGCGTTGTCAAACACCAATTCGACCGACGAGCGCGAAGCGGCCTTGCGGGTGTTGGTGCCGTTAAAAATCACGTCCTGCATGGACTCGCCACGCAATTCGCTGGCGCGCGACTCGCCCAGCACCCAGCGCACCGCATCCATGATGTTGGACTTGCCACAACCATTGGGGCCCACCACGCCGACCAACTGGCCGGGCAGCATGAAATTGGTGGGCTCGGCGAATGATTTGAAGCCGGATAACTTGATGGAGTTAAGACGCACGGTAGCAGCTAAGGTATTGATTTCATTGAATAAATTGGCAACTTTCCGGCAGTCACCCACAGTACCCATGATAACGCGCCCCGGACCCCGAACCGCCCAGGAAGTTCACCACTCGATTTTTTCTGGCTTGCTGAGCGGTTTTGAAGCCAAAACAGCCATCCGCCCAGGTATTTATTGCTCAAGCAGCTATCAAAAATGTAGTAACTGAACCCCTCAGTTGCGCTGAACCCGGATCTGACCGGGCTAAATCGCACACGAGCGAAAGCCAACGAACCCGGTGTCCCACCCAGCTTGGGCAAAGCCGCGAAACTGGGTGTCGTGCAGGCGCGCACGGGTCGCAAATGAGGCACCGCGCAGCACGCGAGGCGGGGGCAATCCGCTGTCGGGCTGGCTGGCCCAGGGGTCTGGCGTGAATCCGGGAAAGGGTCGCAGCGTGCCGGCCGTCCACTCGTGCACAGTGCCCCAGCGAAACCCGCGGCGTGCGGCCTGGGCGGCCGCCAGTTCCCACTCCACCTCGCTGGGCAGGCGCCGGCCCGCCCAGCGCGCCCAGGCATCAGCCTCCCACCAACTGACGTGCTGGGCGGCCTGGTTGCTGGCCATGCGGGTGGTTTTGCCAAACAGGGTTTGCATCACAGCGCCGCTGGCCACACCCATTTGCTCCACATCACGTGGCGCGCGGCGCTGGTGCTGGGCCGCCCACTGCCAGCCTTCGGGAAGCCACAGCTCGGCACGGTCATAGCCGCCATCGGCCACAAACTCGATGAACTGCGCCCAACTGACAGCTTGTGCATCAATCTCAAACTCGGGCACCGCCACCTCATGCGCCCATTTCTCCCGGTCAAACACGAAGCGGCCCCGCTCGGTTTGGTTCGGTGCGGCGCCCAGCATCCAGCGCTGCGCAGGCAGCAGCAGGGGCTCGCGCGGCGGTGGCCCACCGGGCAGGCTCAAGGGCAAGGCCACACCGTAGCTTTGTGCCAACTCCACCAATTGCTCGCCACGCAAGTCTTCATGTAGCAGCGCCAGGCGGAAAAAATACAGCGCATCGGCCTCATCGGGCGTCTTGGCCAGCAAATCCAGCGTGCTTTCCAGCGTGTCCAGCAAATAAGCACGCAATGCCGCAGGGTCTGGCAAGTCGCCAGCCGCCGTGGGGGGAATAGCCAAGCCATTGGCCTGACCCACCGGCCCGGTCATGGGCACGGCATACCACCGGTCGGCATGCGGCTCGATGGACGCCAGGCGGGTGGGCATGCGCGGGCAGGCGCTGCCCTGGGCGCGCTGGGTGTTGCGGCCGATCCAGTATTCGGCAAACCAAGCCACATGACCGACGAGCCAGTGTGCGGCAAACGCCGCCGGGCCTGCGCGCTGCTCCAGCAGACCCAGGAGGTGCAGGCTGTGATTGCGCGCGTCCATTAAGGCCAGCGACAACAGCTCGCGACCGGCCTCGCGCATTGCGGGGCTGTCGATGTGGGTGGCGTGGGGGGCGATAGAGTTCATGCGGTGGATTATTCAGGTGTTGGCCAATGACTGGTCACTTTGGGCGGTGCATCATCCGATCCCCAGGGGAAAACCCGAGGTATCAGTGTCAGGCTTTCTTCAGCGCTTGCCGCTTACGATGCTTGCTCGAAATGTGCATGCCCGATCATGCGAGACGACACACCCCGAGGAGATAAATTCTTGAACGCCCTACTTAAATTTGCCAGCGGCATCGACTGGCTCAGTGAATCTTTTGGCAAGCTGGCCTCGGTGACCGTGCTCGTTGCCGCCATGATCTCCGCAGGCAACGCCTTTGTGCGCTACGGCGTGGACTGGAGCTCCAACTCCTTGCTGGAGATCCAGTGGTACATGTTTGCCTGGATGGTGATGGTTGGGGCACCCCTGGTGCTCAAGCTCAACGAGCATGTGCGGGTGGATATTTTTTACGGCAAGCTGAAAAAAAATGGCCCGGTCTATGTGGACTTGTTTGGCCTGATTTTCTTTTTACTCCCCGTGATGGGCGTGATGGCCTGGATGTGCTGGCCTTTTTTCCTGCGGGTGTTTTTAACCGGTGAAATGTCGCAAAACGCGGGCGGCCTGATCCGCTGGCCAGCCACCTTGGCGCTGCCGGTGGGTTTTGGCATGGTGTTCCTGCAAGGCGTAGCCGAAATCATTAAGCGCGTGGCGTACCTGCAAGGCAAGTACGCCATGGACACGCATTACGAAAAGCCTCTGCAGTAAGCGGCCACCCCACCCCATAACTCCAATAATTACTCCAACAATTCCAGGACACACACACCATGCAAATGGAAAATTTCGCGCCCGTCATGTTTGCGGGCCTTGTCGTCGTCATGTTGATCGGCTTTCCGGTCGCCTTCTCGCTGGCTGCTTTGGGCCTGGGCTGTGGCTTTCTGGCCATCCAGATGGGCTGGTTTCCCGCTGCGTATTTAAGTAATTTGCCGCTAGCCATCTTTTCGATTCTGTCCAATGAGTTGCTGCTGGCGATTCCGTTTTTTACCTTCATGGGCACCATTCTTGAAAAGTGTGGCCTGGCCGAAGACATGCTGGACTCCATGGGTCAGCTGTTTGGCCCGGTGCGTGGTGGCCTGGGCTACTCGGTGATCATCGTGGGCTTCATCCTGGGAGCGATCACCGGCACGGTGGCAGGCCAGGTGATTGCGATGGCGCTGATCTCGCTGCCGGTGATGATTCGCTACGGCTACAACATGCGCTACGCCACCGGCGTGCTGGCCGCCTCGGGCACCATCACGCAGCTGGTGCCGCCCTCGCTGGTGCTGGTGGTGATGGCTGACCAGCTGGGCAAGCCCGTGGGCGACATGTACAAAGGCGCTTGGGGCCCCTCGCTGTTGCAAATCACTTTCTTTGCGCTCTTCACCTTTGCGCTGGCGCAGCTCAAGCCGCATTACGTGCCGGGCGTACCCCGAACCGCCCGCACGCTGGACGGCTGGGCGCTGTGGAAAAAATGCCTGAAGGGCATCATTCCCTCGGCCATTCTGATCTTCACCGTGCTGGGTTCGATGGGCGGCCTGCCGTTTCAAGACAGTGCGATTGCCACCCCCACCGAAGCCGGTGCCATGGGCGTGGTGGGTGCCATGATTCTGGCCTCGATGAGTAAACGCTTGAACTGGGCTGTGACCTGGGACGCGATGAAAGGCACGATGCGCCTGACGGCCATGGTGGTGTTCATCCTGATCGGTTCGCGCGTCTTCAGCCAGGTATTTCAAGGCGTAGACGGGCAAAAGTGGGTGGAGCATTTGCTCACCGGCTTGCCTGGCGGGCAGACCGGCTTTTTGATTGTGGTGAACATCTTTGTGTTCTTCCTGGCCTTCTTCCTGGACTTCTTCGAGATTGCCTTCATTCTGGTGCCCATGCTGGCACCGGTGGCCGACAAGCTGGGCATTGACCTGGTGTGGTTTGGCGTGTTGCTGTGCGTGAACCTGCAAACCAGCTTTATGCACCCACCGTTTGGCTTTGCGCTGTTTTACCTGCGCGGCATTTCAGACACGCTATTCAAGGAGGGTCGCATTCCGGTGGCGGTCAAATCCAGCGACATTTACATGGGCTCCATTCCCTGGATCATCATGCAGCTGATGCTCGTTGCCGTGGTGATTTTCTTCCCGCAAACCGTCACGTTCTTCCTGGACAAAGAGGTCAAGATTGACACCGACAAAGTCATCATCGAGGCACCGCCAGATAACAACTACACCGCACAACCCAGCGCACCCGCTGTGCTGACACCCGGCTCTTCTGCACCGTCCACGTCAAGCGACACCGCCTTGATGCCCGAACCCGCAGCGTCTGATGCAGCCAACTCCGGCGATGAGGAACAAAAGAAGATGGACGAGCTGTTCAAAGACAAGAAATGACGCCGACCGCTGCCGGGCCCACGCTGGGCCATGCCATGCTGGGCATGCCGCTGTTTCGCTTCACGCCCACTGGCGGCACGGTGAGCGGCCCGGCCTTTTCCCGTCCGTTCAAAGCGCTGGCGGTGGGCATCGTCGGCGGTTGTGCCGTGTGGTTGTTTCTGCTGTGGCAATCAGGGCAGCTGAGCAGCACCGGCCGGTGGCAATCCAACGGCCTGGGCTGGACGGTGGCCGCCATGGCCTTGCTGAGCTGGACGCTGTGGGCCATCCTCACCAGCCGCACCACCTTGAGCAGCACAGCCTTGCTGCAGACCTGGATCTGGAACAAATCAGTCGATCTCAACGACCTGGCCTATTGCAAACTCATTCGCGTTCCCGGCCTGGAATGGCTGATTGCCCCGCGTTTGTATGTGCGCACGCTGATGGGGAAAATCAGCGTGTTCTACGCCGCGCGCGGCCCGCTACTGGCCGAATTTGAGCGCCTGTCACAGGAGCTGAGTCAGCACCGCCTGGGGGCGATGGCCGAAAAGCCCGCGCCAACCGAGTCGACCTGAACTGCGTTTGCTCTTAAAAATATAGCTGCTTGAGCTCAATCTGCCTGGGCGTAAAGGCGATTTGCCTTGAATTTCGCTTCTGGACAGGTTTACTGTGCCGGCACCAGAAAATCCCGGCTGATGCGAGCACCCAGTTCATTGACCTGGTTCAAGAACTGCGTCAAAAACGCATGCAGGCCGGTGGCCAGAATCTCGTCGATGTGGCCGTATTGCAGATCGGCACGCAGTTTGCCCGCCCGGCGCTGCGTTTCCTGTGACTGGTCGTTGGCCACCATGGCCAGGTTGCTGACCACCTCGTTCAGGCTGGCATGCAGCGAGCGCGGCATATCGGGGCGCAGGATCAGCAGGTCGGCCACGCGCTCGGGCTTGATCACGTCGCGGTAGACCTTGCGGTAGATCTCAAAGGCACTCACGCTGCGCAAAATCGCGCTCCAGTGGTAGAAGTCGTACTCCTGGTCTTTCTCGTTGGCGTTGCCAAAAAAGTCGCTTTGCACCGCGTGGAACTTCACATCGACCAGGCGAGCGGTGTTGTCGGCCCGCTCCAGGAAGGTGCCCAGGCGCATGAAGTACAAAGCCTCGTCCATCAGCATGGTGCCCACCGTTACCCCGCGCGACAGGTGCGAACGGAACTTGACCCATTCAAAAAACTGGCCGGGGTCTTGCTCAAACTCGTGGTTTTTCAGCATGCGGTTGACTTCCAGCCAGGTCTGGTTCTGCGTCTCCCAGGCCTCAGTGGTCAACGAGCCGCGCACCGCCCGTGCGTTCTCGCGCGCCGAACGCAGGCACGACACGATGGACGAGGGGTTGCCTTCGTCCTTGACCATGAACTCCATGACCTTGCTGGGCTTGATGTCGCCATGCTTTTCCTGATAGGCGGGTAGCAACTCGCTGATCGACAGCAAGCCCTGCCAGCCCACCTGGGCCACAGCGGCCGATTGCGGCAGCAGCGAGGTCTGGTAGTTCACATCCAGCATGCGGGCGGTGTTTTCGGCCCGCTCGGTGTAGCGAGACATCCAGAACAGGTGATCGGCGGTGCGGCTTAGCATGGTTGGGCCTTTGGGGATAGGGGGCGGGTGCAAGGACGCAGAGGCCGCGAAAACTGCGCGAAGGACGCGAAAAAACAGCCAAGAGTTTTATGAATTCCTTTCGCGTCCTTCGCGTACTTTCGCGCCCTTCGCGTCCGGTCAAGTCCGTATTTATGGGTCATGCTCAAACTTCCAATATCCACGTGTCTTTTGTTCCCCCACCCTGCGACGAGTTGACGACCAGGGAGCCTTCTTTCAACGCCACGCGCGTGAGGCCGCCGGGCACCATTTGCACCTCTTTGCCGCTGAGCACAAACGGGCGCAAATCGATGTGGCGCGGGGCAATACCACTTTCCACATAGGTGGGGCAGCTGGACAGGCTGAGCGTGGGCTGGGCAATGTAGCCGTCGGGGTTGGCGATCACCGCCTTTTTGAAGTCTTCAACCTCGGCAGCCGTGGACGCGGGCCCGACCAGCATGCCGTAGCCACCGGCACCATGCACCTCTTTGACCACCAGGTCTTTCATGTTGGCCAGCACGTATTTCAATTCGTCAGGCTTGCGGCACATGTAGGTGGGCACGTTGTTCAAAATCGGTTTTTCGCCCAGGTAAAACTCGATCATCTGCGGCACATAGGGGTAGATGGATTTGTCGTCGGCCACGCCGGTGCCCACCGCATTGCAGATGGTCACGTTGCCGGCGCGGTAGACATCCAGCAGGCCCGCGCAGCCCAGGGTGGATGTTGATCGGAACACCTTGGGATCCAGAAAATCGTCGTCGACCCGTCGGTAAATCACATCGACCCGCTTGGGGCCGCGGGTGGTGCGCATGTAAACGAAGTTGTCTTTGACAAACAGGTCTTGCCCTTCAACCAGCTCAATGCCCATTTGCTGCGCCAAAAATGCATGCTCAAAGTAGGCGCTGTTGTACATGCCCGGCGTGAGTACCACCACCGTGGGCTCGGCCGTGGTGGCGGGCGATGAGGCACGCAGGGTCTCCAGCAGCAGGTCCGGGTAGTGTGCCACCGGTGCCACGCGGTGCTGGCTGAACAGGTCGGGAAACAGCCGCATCATCATCTTGCGGTCTTCCAACATGTAGCTGACGCCGCTGGGCACCCGCAGGTTGTCTTCCAGCACGTAGTACTCGCCTTCGCCTTTCGCATTGGGCGCACGCACGATATCTACGCCGGCAATGTGCGAATACACGTTGTGCGGCACGTTCACACCCATCATTTCGGGTCGAAACTGCGCATTGTTCAGCACCTGCTCGGCCGGTACCAAGCCAGCTTTGATGATTTCCTGACCGTGATACACGTCGTGTATGAACCGGTTCAGCGCGGTGACGCGTTGCACCAAGCCTTTTTGCATGCTCGCCCATTCGTGAGCCGGAATGATGCGGGGAATCAGATCAAACGGAATCAGGCGCTCGGTGCCCGAGCCGTCTTCGTCTTTGGCACCGTAGACCGCAAAGGTAATGCCCACGCGGCGAAAAATCATCTCCGCCTCATCCCGCCGGGCGCGCATCGCCGCGTCACTCTGGCGGGCCAGCCACTGGGCATAGTTTTCATAGTGCGCCCGTACACCCTGGCTCTGAAACTGGCCGCCAGGGCCTTGGGACTGCGATTGGCCAGCGCCCTGTGCCTGGGAATACATCTCATCAAATTTGTGCATGCTCACATCTCCTGACAACAGCATAGCAACTTACGCGCCACTACCCGCGTAAAAAAACCCCAACACCGGCCAGCAGTGCTTGGGGTTTCGAGGCAAAGCCTACGCGCTTATCAGCGTGCCGACAAAGCGGTGTCCGGGAAATCGCTGAACAAACCGTCTACGCCGAGTTTGTAGTACAGCTGGTATTCCGCCTTGGGGTCGCCCTTGAAGTCAGACGCCAGGCGGGTCGGCTCGTTGCGGAAGGTGAAGGCGTGCACGATCAGGCCTTCAGCGTGGGCATTTTTCACCACGTCGCTGGGAGGCATCATCACGCGGTCGCGCTGATCAATTTTTCCGTCACCGTTTAAATCCATCGGCTTGCCGTCAGCCCCGTTGTTGAACTTCCACGAGATCAAATACGGCTTCCACGGGCCAATGCCGTCGGCATAGGTCTTGATTTCTTTCAAGCCCGCTGGTGTGAGCATGGTGGCGAAGGTGCGCGGGTCTCTGGCCACCGCAAAGTCATAGGGCTTGTCGTAAGGCGCTACCAGAGCAATCGAACCATCGGCATTCACATCGTCCGCATCAATCAACTGCACGATGCGCACCTGGGTGCGGGCGCGCAGGTACTTCAGATTGGCCACTTCAAACGACTGAATGATCACCGGCGAGGCCTTGGTGGTGTAGCCATTTTTGGCCAGGATGGCCAGCAAGCGGTCTTCCAGGCTCAGGTTGATGCTGTTGTGAAAGGTGGGGTGCTTGGTTTCCGGGTACACGCCCACAGTGCGGTTGACCCTGGCACCTTCGGTCTTGGCCAACTCAATGACTTCTTCAAACGTGGGAATGCGGTAGCGCGTGTTTTGCGTCTGGTCGCGCTCGGCCACAGGCTGCTTGGCAAACAGGGTTTTGATCTCGGCCAGCGTGAAGTCCGACGCAAACCAGCCTTCCTCCTCCACCCCATCCACCACTTTTTTGGTCTTGCGCGCGGCATATTCAGCGCGTGTTGACACATCGGTGGTACTGGTGATGTTGGGCTCGTGGCGGGCAATCAGCACGCCGTCTTTGGTGGCCACCAGGTCAGGCTCCACAAAGTCAGCGCCCAACTCGATGGCGCGCTTGTAAGACTCCAGCGTGTGCTCGGGCAGGTAGCCGCTGGCGCCGCGGTGGCCAATGACCAACGGGAGTTGGCCGCTCAGCGTGGGGTATTTAGCAACGGGTGCTGTTGCAATAGCATCGTCGCCGCCGCAAGCGGCCAGGGCCGCCAGCGCCAAAGCCGACACAGCCAGTACACGGGTGGTTTGATTCATCATTCAGAGCTCCAGTTATTGATCTCTTCCAAATTCACGACAGTGAATTGGACTGTTTTCACCCTCTCCCTCCGGGAGAGGGCTGGGGTGAGGGATTGAGCGTTCAGCCGTCATGTTTTTTGAAACGCTCGATAGTTTTGTTGCCAAAAGGCACGCAACCGTAGGCCCTGGATATGACAGTTGCGCGACACGCGGCAACTGCATCGTTATCAACGGTTAACTGTGACAACGGCCAGCGCAGATTAAATTGGTATCAAATCGACTTTCAGCCCACGTAAATATTGATCAAGAAGCTATAGTTTTCATAGTAAAAACGGGTTGCCCCTATCCACAGATAGCGAATCAACCCTTGCCGCTCGCCACCACTCATCAGCTGAATGGCTTTTGTTCCAAAACACCTTCTTGTGCAAATCCAGAGCGGACAAGCAGCTATGAATAAAATAGCATCTTCATCTTTTATGAAACCGAATTCACCCTCGGCCCAGCGCATGCCACACCGCTTGACCCTCGCCTTGCTCACCGTGATCTCCCTGCTGACCGGCTGCGGCATCAGCGATGGCAAGCTGACGTTGGATTTTTCACCGCAGCAGATTCAAGAGGCCATTGCGCCGAAGTTTCCGGTGGAGAACTGCCCGCTGCCGCTGACCTGCATCAAGCTGCAAAACCCGAAAATCAGCCTGCCCGAGGGCGCAGACCGCATTCAGCTAGGGTTTGATGGCATCGTGACGCTGGCGCAGCAGCCACTGACTGGCACCGTGGTGGTATCGGCCAAGCCGCGCTACCAGAGCACCACCGGTGAAATTTTTCTGGACGACTCCCAGATTCAGGACATTCAACTGGCGGGTGTGCCGCCGCGCAGCCTGGCCTTGATTAAGCAATACGGCGCGCCCCTGATGCAGCAAGCCCTGCAACGCTCGCCGATTTACAGCTTCAAAAACGCCCAGGCTGAAAAAATTGCCCGCATGGGCATTGCCGATGTGAAGGTGCAAAGCGGCAAACTGCGGGTGGTGCTGGATCCTTCGCTGTCTCAGGGTCCGAAATGACACAAGAAACCCTTTGGCCCTATCCCCGCTGGATAGCCCACCGCGGCGCTGGCAAGTTGGCCCCTGAAAACACCCTGGCCGCCTTTCGCCTGGGCGCACAGCACGGCCACCGCATGTTTGAGTGTGATGTGAAACTGTCAGCCGATGAAGTGCCGTTTTTGTTGCACGACAGCACATTGCAGCGCACCACCACCGGCCACGGCACGGCGGGTGAACACAGCTGGGCCAGCTTGTCGCAGCTGGACGCGGGTAGCTGGCATAGTCGCTCGTTCGCAGGCGAGCCCCTGCCCACGCTGACCCACATCGCCCACTTCTGTCTGGCCAACGGCCATTTGCTGAACATTGAAATCAAGCCCACGCCGGGCCTTGAGCACCGCACCGGCCAGGTGGTAGCGACCCACGCCGCCGCGCTGTGGGCCCATGCGGCTGTGCCGCCGCTGCTCACCTCATTTAGCCCCGAGTCGCTGCAAGGCGCGATGGAATCTGCCCCCCAGCTACCACGCGGCCTGCTGCTGGACACGCTGTGGACCGGCTGGCTGGAAACTGCCCTGATCCTGGGCTGCCAGGCCATCGTGTGCAACCACGCGTTGTGGAATACGTCGAGCGTCACACAAGCCAAAAGCGCGGGCTTTCGCTGTTTGAGCTACACGGTGAACGACGAATGGGCGGCGCAGCGGCTGATTGATTTGGGTACCGATGGAATCATCACGGATCGGGTGGATTTGTTTGCACCCGAAAGCCGCTGCGATTTTTATTCGCTACAAAATAGATAGCTGCTCGAGCAATAAATATATGGGCTGATGGCCGTTTTGGCTTAATTTGAGACCTTGCGCAGGTGGCTGCCGACTGAAACACGCTCACGCTGTGCGGGTCTTGTCGATACACCATGCTGCTCGATAAACCCCGACACCCACGCCAACTGCTGCTGCACATTCAAGGCTGGCGCGTGCCCGCAGCCGGGCACTTCAATGACTTGCAGCAGCCCGCGTGATCCGGGGCCGCGGGTTTGCATCTCGTGCGTGGTTTCGCCCAGCACCAGGTCAGACAACTGCCCGCGCAGGCACAGCACGGGAATATCCAGTGCGTCCCAGTGCTGCCAGTTGGTGTAGTCGTCGGGGTGGTGGTGAAACTGGGCGGCGATGGCGGGGTCGTAATGGGGGGTGACCTGGCCGTTGGGCAGGCGGCGGGTGGAGGTTTCGGTCAAGCGGCACCACTGCGCATCGCTCAGCCAGCCAAAGGGTTGGTAGACCTGGCGGAAGAACTGCTCGAGCTGGACCATGGTGTCAAACGCGGGGGGTGTACCGGCGTAGGCCTTGATGCGGTCCACGGCGGGCGCTGCCAGCTCGGGTGCGTTGTCGTTGAGCACCAGTGACTGGATGCGGCCTTTCAGGCTGTGTGCGCCAAGGCCCGAGGCGGCCACCATGCCAATGGCTCCGCCCATCGATGTGCCGACCCAATGCGCTTGTGCAATGCCCAAACCGTCAAAAAGCTCCAAAGCAATACGGGCGTAAAACGCCAGTTGGTATTCATTGACCGGGTCGGGGCTCCACTGGCTCAGGCCACGGCCGATCATGTCGGGGCAGATCACGCGGTAGCGGCTGCTCAGGTGCTGGGCCAGCTCGTCCATGTCGCGCCCGGTGCGGGCAAGGCCGTGCCAGGCCACCACCACCGGGCTGGTGGGTTTGCCCCATTCCGTGAAGTGAATCTCGCGCCCGGCGCAGGTCAGGTAGTGGGAGCTGTAAGACATGGCTGCGCCCGGCAGGAGCTGTGAACGACTGAAACTCAGTCTGGAATTTGAACGCTGTTGGTGCCAAACACCAGGGCATCGGCCGCGCCTGGCGACGGGTTGAACGCCGGTACGTTGGCCGCCGTGATGGCCGGTGCAGCGCCTGCCGTGCCGCCACGCGGCGTGGTGCGCACCACCTGGCTGGGGGGCAGGGCCTTGCCGGTTTTCAGGTGGTCGTACACGGCGTCCAGCGCGCGGTTCAGGTACACATGCAGGGGCACATAGCGGCTGTCGTAGCCGGGCAGCACGGTGGGCAGGCCGATGAAGCCATCAAAGTGCTGGGCGTTGGTCACTTCCATGTAGCTCAGGCGGCTGGCGCTGCCTTCCACGGTTTTGTTTAAAGCGGCATAGGGGCGCGAGGTGTGGTTGACCGGCAGCAGAGCATCTGCCCGGCCATGCACGATGACGGTGGGTTTGCCGCGCAGGTTGCCGTTGCGGCGGGTTTCGTCCAGGCCGGTTTGGAAGCGTTGGGCCATGGGCGTGCTGCCTGTCAGCAGGTTGCGCAGGCACAGCGCACCGTCCAGGTTCCAGTCGGCCACACCGGCTGCGTTGAACGACAAAAAGTCGCGCGAGGGGCCAAACCGGCTGTTGTTGTTCACCAAGTTCACCCCGCTGGACGGTGGCACGCCGTTGCCGCTGGCAAACATGCCTGCCAGGGCGGCAGGGGCCAGGGGTGTGATGGCACCGGTGGCGGTGGTGGCGCCGTAGCTGAAGCCGCACAGGTTGTCACGCACGCTGGCGCGGGCCAGCGAGTTGGCAAAGGTCACGGCCACGGCTGGGGCCACTTCAAAGCCGATGTGCGAGGGGTGCAGCACGGCGGCTTCTGCCTCCCAGCCGTAGGCCTGCAGCTTTTGCAATGACTCTTCGGCCTGAGCTGCCGTGGTCGTGGCAGTTAGCAAGCCCTGGGCTTGCAAGGCAGCACAGCGGTTGGGTGCGACGGGGAAGGCGGGCAGCGCAAAGCTGCCCGCGTAGCCTGCGGCAAAGGGGCCGCTGGCTATCGACGGTGCCAAGGCGGCGCAGGCCTGAAACAGGTTGGCATAGGTGGTGAAGTCCACCAGGGTTTTGCCATTCACCGCCACAGCGGTATTGCCACGGCGCACGGTGATGCTGGGGCTGGCGGGCATTTCAACTGCGGGCTCAGACACCGCCACGCCGCTGATCAGGCCTTGCGTGTCCTGCTCGGCAGCCGCCACCGCTGCACCGCCACCGTTGGAAATGCTGGAGGCGATCACGATGGTGTTGCCAGGGTTCAGGTTCCTGAACCGTTCGTTGAGCACGTAGTACGCAAACTCCACCGCTTGCAGCGTGTTGCGGCCCCAGTCTTTCTCGGCGTTCTGGCCGGAGTGGGCGTGTTTGAACGCAAAGCGATTGGGGCTGGCGGTGTTGAAGCTGGCCAGGTCATTGGCCGACAGGCCCGCGTTGAAAGCTGCCGTTTTGCCGGCGGCTGTGGCACCAGCGCGGGTGCCGTCGATCAGGGGCACGGTGTCGTTTTGCAGGTCGTGTGCGGCACCGCCGGTGCCCTTGTCGGTGTAGGCCACCGCGCAGCCGCGTTTCAGACCCCACTCGCCGGTGGAAATACCGCCATACACGCCGCGCGAGCCTGACGAGGTGGCCGTGATGATGCAGGCGTTGGCCGGGTTGAAGGTGCTGGGGATTTGCACCATCAGGGTCACGTTTTTCTGGCCGGTGCCGTCGTCGCTGTAGGCAATGAATTCCGTGCCGGCCACCTTGCCTTCCGAGGTAGTGACGTTGCCTGCAGCGTCCACGTTGGGGCCATACAAAGTGCCATAGCCACCGGCGGCCGTCATGTCCAGCAGGGCGCGGTAATTGGTGTGAATGGCGGTGCGGCGCAGCTCGGCGGCGGTGGGGCGCAAGGGGTCGGCGTAGGCGGGTGGCAAGGGTGCGGCCAGGCCGGTTCGGCCCAGGCCTGCGGTGAGCAAGTCGTCGCTGTTGCCGTCGTAAGTGGTTTGAACAATGCTGCCCACGAAGCTGGGCTTGATGTTGGGCGGCGGCACCGGGTTGTCGCCGCTGTCACCGCAAGCGGCCAGCAGAGCCAAAGAAGCCGAAAAAAGCACCGAAAAGCGGGTCATCACAGTCTCCTTCATTTTTGAGCTAACGCAGATTGCGCAGTCGACCGACCACGCCCGTGGGAAAGTAATACACCGACAACACAAACAGCACGCCCAGCCACAGCAGCCAGCGGTCGGGCGACAGCAGCGCGGCCAGCCAGGGCAGGCCCGTGGCGGCTTCGCTGCCCAGGCGCAGCAGGTCTTGCAGGTAGCTTTGCGCCACCATGAACAGCGCGGCACCAATGGCCGCGCCATAAATCGTGCCCATGCCGCCGATCACCACGATCAGCAGCACATCCATCATGATTTCGAAGCTCAGCGAGGTGTCGGGCCCGTTGTAGCGCAGCCAAAGCGCCAGCATGGCACCGGCCAGGCAGGCAAACAGGGCCGACAACACGCTGGACAGGGTGCGGTAGACCACCACCCGGTAACCAATGGCCTCGGCCCGGAACTCGTTTTCGCGGATGGCTTGCAGCACACGGCCAAATGGTGAATTGACGATGCGCAGCAAGGCCAGCAACAAACCCAGCGCCGCAAAAAACAGCAGGTAGTAGCACAGCAACCTGCCGTCGATGTTCACGCCGAGAAATGGCTCACTGAGAAACTGCGTGCTGGGCGACAGCAACTGCGGCACCTTGAAGTTCAACCCGTCTTCACCGCCAGTGATGTCGGACAGTTGCGAGGCCAGCGTTTGAAATGCCGAGGCCACCGCCAAGGTGATCATGGCGAAAAAGATGGCCCGTACCCGCAGCGAAAACAGGCCGACGGCCAAAGCCAACACCAGCGACAAAGCGATCGCGCCCCCCAACCCCACCGTCAGTGCCTGCCAGCTCGCACCCAGGCGCGTGCTGGCCACGGCAATGCCATAAGCGCCAATGCCAAAAAACATGGTGTGCGCAAAACTCACAATGCCGGTGTAGCCCAGCAACAGGTCAAAACTGGCCGCCAGGACCACAAACACCAGCACCTTGGCCGCCACGTTCAAGGCTTTCACGCCGGGAAATAAAAACGGCGCAAAGGCCAGCGCGAGCAGCAGCGAGATCAGCAACACGGCCAGCACGCGGCTGCGCGGAAAGTCGTTGGAAAGGAGTCGGGTCAGCATAGTGAGCGCTCAGGCAAAAACATAACTCCGTCATTCCCGCGCAGGCGGGAATCCACCTCAGCGCGCCAGAAGCACCCTGACTCGCAACGACTTCGCACCTGGATTCCCGCCTGCGCGGGAATGACAAACTTTTGGTGAGTCATCTGTTCGCAACCGGATAGACACCTTGCGGCCGCCAAAGTAGCACAGCCATCATCAAAGCGATGTTTGAAAACAGCGCCACCTTGGGCACCAGAAAGCCGGTGTAGTTGGCCATCAGACCCACCAGCAAGGCACCAATCAGCGCGCCCGTGGTGGAGCCCAGGCCGCCGATGATGATGACGATGAAGATCAGCACGTTCACCTGCGCGCCCATTTGCGGCGTGACGTTTTGCTGGTAAAGCCCCCACATCACACCGCCCAGCCCTGCCAGCGCACTACCCACCACAAACACGCCGACAAACAGCCGCTTGATGCGGTAGCCCAGGGCCTGCACCATTTCGCCGTCTTGCACACCGGCGCGGATCAACAAGCCAATCTTGGTGCGTGCCAGCGTGTACAGCAGCACGCCAAACACCACCAGGCCCACCACCACCGCCACCACGCGGTATTTTTCAATGGCTGCATCGCCCACCAACCAGGCACCGCGCATGCCGCCGGGCAGTTGCAAGGGAATCTGCTCGGGGCCCCAAATCACCTTGATGAGCTCTTCACCAATGATCATGCCGCCCATGGTGATCAGAATCTGCTTGAGGTGCTGGCCATACACAGGCCGCACCAGGAAGCGCTCAAACGCAATGCCCACCGCGCTGGCCACCAGCATGGCCACCGCCATTGCGGGCAGCACGGCCACCAGGTTTCGCCACAGCTCGGTGGAGCCCGTCCAATTACTCATGCTGCCCAGCACGGTGGTGGCGACAAACGCACCCAATGCAATGAACACACCGTGACCAAAGTTCAGCACGTCCATCAAGCCGAAGACCAGCGTGAGCCCTGAGGCAATGATAAAAATGATCATGCCCATCGCCAGACCTGCCACGGTGAGCGTGAGCCAGGTGGAGCTGGAGCCGATGAAGGGGAACACACCCAGCGCCAGTGCGGGCACCAGGGCCAGCGGCTTCCAGTCGAAGTCAATTTGTTTGAGTTGGCTCATAGCGAAAGGCCCAGTAAGTCGCGCTGCAATTCTTCGTCTTCGGCCAGTGCGTGCATGCTGCCGGCGTGTACCACCACGCCGTTGTCCATCACGGCCACGCGGTCGCCCAGGCGTTTGGCGAAGTTGATGTTTTGCTCGACCAGCAAGATGGTCACGCCGCTGGCTTTGAGCTGGGCAAACGCGTCAATCATGTTGTTGATGATGGCGGGGGCCAGGCCTTTGCTGGGCTCGTCCACGATCAGCAATTCGCGCGGCTCCACGATGGCGCGCGCCACCGCCAGCATCTGCTTTTGCCCGCCCGACAGCTTGCCTGCGGGGTGGTTCCAGAATTTTTCCACCGGCGGAAACAGCGAAAAAATCCATTTGAGCCGCGCCTCGTCCATCTGGTTGGCGCGGCTGGCGCTGCGGGCCGCGAGCAGCATGTTTTCTTTCACCGTGAGGTCAGAAAAGATGCCCATGTTTTCGGGCACGTAGGCAATGTTCAGCTGCGCAATCTGCGGCGTGGCCAGGCGGGTGATGTCCTGGTCAGCGAACCGCACGGTGCCCTTGGACGCTTGCCACAAACCCATGATGGTTCGCAAGGTGGTGGTTTTGCCCGCGCCATTGCGCCCCAGCAGCATGGTGAGCTGGCCGCGGGGTACCAGCAGGTCGACGCCGTGCAGGATGTGATAGGCCCCGATGTGGGTGTGTACACCAGACAAGGCCAGCAGGTAGTCGCTCATGCGGCCTCCCTGCCAATGCCCAAATACGCTTCTTGAACGATG
This sequence comes from Comamonadaceae bacterium, assembly GCA_013297875.1. Classification (GTDB taxonomy): domain Bacteria; phylum Pseudomonadota; class Gammaproteobacteria; order Burkholderiales; family Burkholderiaceae_C; genus JAAFIW01. Next base: position 29,814 of record JAAFIW010000021.1, read on the forward strand.
GGCGACGCGATCACCGCCGCAGGCTCCCCATCGGCCACCAGGCTACCGTTGTGCAGCACGATGATGCGGTCAGCCAGCTCGCGCACCACATCCATCTTGTGCTCCACCAGCAGCACGGTTTTCGTCTTGTCTTGTTTCAAATGCGCAATCAGCTTGAGGATGACAGGCGCTTCGTCGGCGCTCATGCCCGCTGTGGGTTCGTCAAACATATAGACCTGCGGATCCAGCGCCATCAGCAGCGCCACTTCCAGCTTGCGCTGGTCGCCATGGGGCAGGCTGGCCACCGGCGTGCTGTGTTTGTCTTGCATGGCCACGATGTCCAGAATCTCTTGTGCGGTGGTGGTCAGGGCTTTGTGGTCGCTCCACACGCTCCACAGGTTCAGCCCGCGCCGGTGTGGCCCCGCGCGCTGGGCTTGCACCGCCAGCCGCACGTTTTCGAGCACGCTCAGGTTGGGAAACAGATTGGTCAATTGAAAGGCCCTACCCAGGCCCGCTCGGGTGCGGGCCGAGGCGCTCAGGCCGGTCAGATCACGGCCTGCCAACAACACGGTGCCCGCACTGGCCTTCAGTTGCCCGGAGATAAGGTTGAAGTAGGTGGTTTTGCCTGCGCCATTGGGGCCCACGATGGCCGTGAGCGTGCCCGGCGCAAAGCTGCAGGTGACAGCGTTCACCGCCACATGCCCGCCAAAGCGGATGGTGAGGTTTTCAGTGGACAACAAACCAATGACTCCACTCAGGGGCAGGTGCCAATGACGTAATAGCCGGGGCTGGTCTGCTTGAGCGTGTTCGTCACAAACACGTTGTACAAGCCCATGCTCTGGCCCGAGCCCTTGGCGTAGGTGTAGATAAAGTTGGTGGTGGCCCGGCCTGCGAGCACGTGGCTGTAGTTGCTTGATGTGCTGCAGGTCGCACCCGTGGGCGCGGCCAGCGTGGTCCCTGCGGCGGCTGCCGATGCCAAGCCTTCCGCGCCATTGGCGTCAGCGGCTTTCACAGTCCAGCTGTAGGCGGTTGAGGGGGCCAGGCTGCCGTCGGTGTAGCTGGTGCCCGCAACCGTCAGCGCGTTGACCTTGTTGCCACCCCGGTACACGTTGTAGCCCGCTGCACCGCCGACGCCCGTCCAGCTGATCTGCATGCTGCTGGTGGTGGCATTGGATGTGGTGACCGCTGTAGGCGCGGCCAAGGTGGTGGTGCCGGTGGGTGTGCTACCCGCAGACACCTGATCCACCATGGCCTTGATGGCCGCCATTTGTGGGCCCGATTTTTTGGCGTAGTTGGCGCTGTCATAGCCCCACCAGTCCCAGCAGCTATTGGTAGCGGCCGTGCTGGTTTGCGGGTACAGCATGACGATGTTGTTGCTGTCGGCCCAGCGGTTGTAGCCGGTGCTCTGCACATATTGCTGCTGCACATCGCTGATGTTTTGCTTGCAACCATGCAGCACCACATGCAGCCGGCAAGTGGCCGTGCCACCGGCCTGGCAGGCCTGCGGGATGTAGGCCCAGCCGGTGGTGGCCATGCCGTGGTTGGTGATGAAGGCGCTCTGGTTGAACTCGACGAAGTTGCCCGCTGGCAGGGTCGCGTTGTTGCGTGGGTTCAGGCTGCCGTAGAGGTGGGAGAGCATCGCACCGGCGAGATCGAAATTGCAGTCGTTGATGTAGGGCGCGCCCTTGGTGGCGCAGGCGTTGCCATAGTCGTCGGTCACCATCGCATGCTCGGCAGCGATGTCTTTTTTGTAGACCACATTGGCGGCCGGCACAAAGCTGTTGTAGTAGGTCTTCAACGCATCCATACCGCCGGTTTTCACCACGCTGTCCAGCGTGCCCGAGAACATGTACACCTTGGAGCTTTGCAGGTTGGCCACCGGGTCAATCAAGCCCTGGCTGGCCCAGTTGTTGGTGGTAGTGACCAGCGCGCTGGTGGGTATGCCGGCCGGACTGGCCATGCAACGCCCGGTGGCGTTGACCACCGAGCCTTCGGCGCAATAAAACACACCACCCGCCACCACGCCCGCACCTTTTTGGAAGGTGGCCGAGTAAGCCACGTGCAACTGCACGGCCATGAAGCCACCGGCTGACAGGCCTGAAACAGTGGTCTGGGTTTTGTCGATGTTGAGCTGCGGCAGGTTCACTGCGGCACAGGCTGCGCCGCTGGTCAGGGCAATGGCCAGCGCAGCGATGCGCGATAACTTGAACGTCATGATGCGTGTCTCCAGGTTGTTAGAAAACCGGCTCCGGTGTATCCCGGAGTTCGCCATCGGATCGAACAAAAAGAGGGGCGGCCGCCCCCGTGAAAACGAGTGTCTACCGCTTGTTGCGAATCGGTACGTTCATCTCGGACGGCAAGATTTCCTTGACCAGATGCAGATCGGCCATGGTGCCGACCTTGGCACCCGGTGCCACGCGGAAGTGGTACATCGACTGCATGGCCTGGTGGTCTTCCTTGCGGAAGGTCATCGTGCCTTTGGGCGTGTCAAAGCTCATGCCTTCCATGGTGGCGATCAGCTTGTCGGTGTTGGTGTCGCCATTGGTTTTCTTCAACGCGGTCACGATGGCCATGGCCGATGCAAAGCCACCCGCGGTGAAGAAGTCGGGTGGCGATTTGAACTTGGTGTAGTGGTTGGTCACCAGGTGCAAATTCACCGGGTTTTTGGCAAAGCCGAAGTAGTAGTAAGCCGCGCCTTCCATGCCCGGGAACTGGTTGTAAGCGACCATGGCGGGCAAGATGTTGCCGCCGGTGGCAATCTCGATGCCGTAGCGCTTCAGGTCCAGGTCGGCAATCTTGAAGGGGTTACCGGCACCCGCCCACAGCATGAAAATCACTTTGCGGCCCGGCTGGTCTTTCAGCTTGTCAATCAGCCGCTGCGCACCGGCGGTGAAGTCGGTGGTGTTGGTGGGCAGGTACTCTTCGTGCACGATTTTGGCGGTCTTGACCGACTCTTTGAAGGCTTTGATGCCGTCGCGGCCAAAGGCATAGTCTTGCGCCAGCGTGGCAATCGTCACGCCGGATTTGTCGAGAGCCACCGCGTTGGAAATCGCGTCTTGCGAGCTGTTGCGGCCGGTGCGAAAAATGTATTTGTTCCACTTTTCACCGGTGATGGAATCGGCCACTGCGGGCTCGACGATCAGGATTTTTTTGTATTCCTCGGCAATCGGCAGCATGGCCAGCGCCACGCCCGACGACGTGGGGCCTACGGCCAGATCAACCTTGTCGTCTGAATAAGCGGCTGCCAGCAGCGACTTGCCCAAGTCGGGCTTGCCCTGGTCGTCTTTTTCGATGATGACGATCTTGCGACCATTGACCATCATGGTGCCGCCGGTGGCGTACTCCAGGCCCATCATCAACCCGGTGGCGGTTTGCTTGCCATAGGCCTCCAGCGGGCCGGTACGGCTGTAGATGTGCGCGATCTTGATCTCTTTGCTCTGGGCCTGTACGGCTGTGAGTGGCGATACAACAGAAATGGCGGCCGCCAAAGCCAGCCCAGCCCAATGACGACGGTTCATGCTTGTCTCCTTGTGTGTGCGAATACCTGCACCTACATTGCATGGCGTGTGCCAGGGCTTAGCTTGTTGATTTTGTTAGCTTATTTTCTGAAGCCGATGAGAATTGACTGAAATTCAGACAATAAAATATGTATAAATGTTAGTCATATGTATTTTTATTGGGCAGTTTATGTGCGTCCGTCATTCCCGCGCAGGCGGGAATCCAGGCAGCGGGGTGCACGCCGAAAAGGTATGAGTGGTGCCGCAAAGGTGGATTCCCGCGTGCGCGTGAATGACGGATCGGGGAGCGCACATTCAGGCGGGATTTTTCGGCCGTTTAGGCCATCAGCCCATAGATTCATTGCTCAAGCAGCTACTAATTTAGTAGCGTTTAATCATCTGCATCAGCCACCCAGACGCTCGTACAAAGTTGCCCGCGAGATGCCCAGCAGCCTGGCGGCGGCCACTTTGTTGCCCCGTGTGGCGACCATTGCATCAGCAATGGCCTGGCGCTCCAATTGCGCCACCTGTTCGGCCAAAGGGCGCACGGCGGCGGTGTGGGTCCGTTCGACTGGCATGGCCACCGGGACTGAGGACACGGGCAGCCGCTGCACACCGGCTTCGTCCAGCACCTCCTGGATCTGCTCGGCGCTGATGTGGGGCGAGTCGGCGCGCATTGCGGCTTGTTCCAGCACGTTGCGCAGCTCGCGGATGTTGCCGCGCCAGGTCTGGGCGGCCAGCAGTGCCAGGCCGTCGGGCCCCAGCTCGATGTGCGGGCTGCCCGCACGGTGCGCCATGTCTTCGCCCAGCACCTCCACCAGCGCCGCAATGTCGCTGGCGCGCTCGCGCAACGGGGGCACACGAATTGGCAGCACATGTAGTCGGTAATACAGGTCTTCGCGGAACTGGCCGGCCCGCACCAGCGCGCCCAGGTCACGCGACGTGGCGGCAATCACCCGGGCGTCAAACGGCACCAGCTTGTTAGAGCCCAGCGGCTCGATTTCGCCCTCTTGCAGCGCTCTCAGCAGCTTGGCCTGCAAGCCCTGTGGCATGTCACCAATCTCGTCTAAAAACAAGGTGCCACCGTCTGACAGCTTGAACTTGCCATCGCGCCCCTTGCGGTCGGCACCGGTGTAGGCACCGGCGGCCACGCCGAAAAACTCGGCTTCCAGCAAGGTGTCGGGCACGGCAGCAATGTTCACGCTGACAAACGGGCCCTTGGCGCGGCCTGACGAAGCATGAATGGCATGGGCCAGCAGCTCTTTGCCGGTGCCGGTTTCGCCCAGCAGCAGCACCGGGCTGGACGACTGCGCCGCCCGCCGCGCCTGGCGCTTGACCTCGACGGCCGCCGGGCTGGAGCCCACAAAGCTGGCCAGCGTGTACTTGCTGCGCCGCTGGCTGGCCAGCTCCCGCCGCGCGTCGTCCAGGTCACGCTGCAGGTGGGCAAACTTGCTGATCAGCGGCTGCAGCGTGGTCTCGGGGTGGTCAAACAACACAATGCCCAGGGCACCGATCACCGCACCATCGTCGCCACGCAGGGGGATGCGGCTGACCACAAAGGTGCCGGCGTCGTTGGTCAAGAGATCAATCAGTACTGGCTTGCCGGTTTCCAGCACGCTGCGCATCAGGGTGTTGGGCACCACGTCTTCCACCAGGTGGCCGACAAACTGGTTCACCGAAGCAAAGCCCAGCAGCGGCAAAAACCGCTGGTAGCCCTCGTCGATCCACACAATGCGCCCTGCCCTGTCCACCAAAAACATGCCCTGGCTGACGGTGGACAGCGTGCTCAGCAGCGAACGGGCCGCCAGCTCCAGGATGCTGGCCGTGTCGCTCGGAAGTGGGGCCTTGGTTGCGGGATGCGCTGAATCGTTGGGCGGCATCGCACCATGGTAAGCCCGGCCCGGCACCTGACGCAAAGGTGAAAACCATGTGCGCTCAGCGTTCTAATTTGCTATCGATTAGATAGCTGTTTGAGCAATCTATACCTGGGCGACATGCCCATTTGGCTCAAAAAACCTTAGCAATGCGCCCGGATGTAGTGCTGGATGGCCTTCGCGTCTGCCGCCATCTCGGTCACGCGTTTGGGCAGGTCTTCAATGCCCTCAAACTGTGGCGGGCGCGGCGGCTCAATGCCCAGCGCCTGGACGATGGTGGCCGCAAACTTGATGGGCAGCGCCGTTTCCAGCACCAGCATCGGCGTGCCAGCCTGCAGGTTTTCATGCGCCACCTTCAGGCCATCGGCCGTGTGTGTGTCCACCATCACGCCTTGTTGTTGGTAGGTGTGGGCAATGGTTGCCAAACGGTCGCTGTGCGTGCTCTTGCCGCTGGCAAAACCGTAGCGGCTGGCGGCTTGCTGAAACAAGGGGTCTGCACTCAAATCAAACCGCCCGGTTTGGCTCAACTGCGCGCCAAATAGGTCTTGCGTGCGCGCGCCGTCGCGTCCTAGCAGGTCAAACACAAAACGCTCGAAATTGCTCGCCTTGGAAATATCCATCGACGGGCTGGATGTCTCGTGCGTATCAGCACTGCCGCGCACCCGGTACACGCCGGTGCGGAAAAACTCATCCAGCACGTCGTTTTCATTGGTGGCTACCACCAGTTTGTCAATCGGCAAACCCATCATGCGGGCGACGTGGCCGGCGCAGACATTGCCGAAATTGCCGGAAGGGACAGTGAAGCTGACCCGACTCGCACCAGACTGTAAATAGCCGGAAAAGTAATACACCACCTGCGCCAACAAGCGCGCCCAGTTGATGGAATTAACCGTGCCAACCTTGTATTCCCGCTTGAACGGCAAATCATTCGACACGGCCTTCACCATATCCTGGCAATCGTCAAACACACCCTTGACCGCAATGTTGTGAATATTTGCATCCTGCAAACTAAACATCTGCGCCTGCTGAAACGGACTCATGCGCCCCAGAGGGCTGAGCATGAACACCCGCACCCCCTGCTTGCCCCGCATCGCATATTCCGCCGCGCTGCCCGTGTCGCCACTGGTGGCACCCAGAATATTCAACTGCTCAGCGCGCCGGGCCAATTCATACTCGAATAAATTGCCCAGCAACTGCATGGCCATGTCTTTGAAAGCCAAGGTGGGGCCGTTGGACAGGGCTTGCAGATACAGGCCGTCTTCCAGCTTTTTCAGCGGCACGATTTCTGGCGTGCCAAAAACTTCCCGGGTATAGGTTTTGCGGCAAATCGCCCGTAAATCTGCGGCAGGAATATCGTCGATGTACAAAGACAGAATCTCAAACGCCAAATCGGCGTAAGCCAGCCCACGCCATTTTTCCAGCGTGGCAGCATCGACCTGTGGATAAAACTCTGGCAAATACAAACCGCCGTCAGGTGCCAAGCCCTCCAGCAAAATTTCACAAAAACGTTTTCGGTCGGGGTGGCCGCGGGTGGAGAGGTAGTTCATATCTTTTTTCTTGTTTGAGGCAATAGTGCAGCACCTATCATCCGAACCCGATCACCATCTGTTGGTTGGGACTTCTGCACCGCCAAGATGCGTACAGTGCCATCGGCCGGCAACTCGTATTCGACACGTCCGCCTGGCCCAATTTTTAGATGATCTTGAATGTGCTTGGGTACATCCACCCGGTTTTGTGGTGTCAGTGTGTAGGGCATGTCAAGCCAGGTGCTAAGCCAACTCTTCCTTGCGAATCCGCACAATCGCCGCCAGCACCGTGGGCAGTGCCTGCATTTGCGCAATCGCGTCATTCATCGCCCCTTCGCGGGTGTCGTGGGTGAGCATGATGAGGTCGGTGAAGGTGCCGTCTTCCCCCGCCACCTCATCCGCCTCGCGCTGCAGCACCGCGTCGATGCTGATGCCGGCGCGGGCGACGATGCCGGTGACTTCGGCGAGCACGCCGGCTTTGTCGGCCACTTTCAGGCGCAGGTAGTAGCTGGTGACGACTTCGCTCATTGGCAGCACGGGCAAATTGCTCATCGCGCCGGGCTGGAAAGCGAGGGCGGGCACGCGCTGGGCGGCGCTGGCGTCCAGCATGCGGGCGATGTCGACCAGGTCGGCAATCACGGCGCTGGCGGTGGGCTCGCTGCCTGCACCCTTGCCGTAGTACAGCGTGGTGCCCACGGCATCACCATGCACCATCACCGCATTCATCGCGCCTTCGACGTTGGCAATCAGGCGCTTGGTGGGCACGAGCGTGGGGTGTACGCGCAGCTCGATGCCAGCGCCGGTTCGTTTGGAAATGCCCAACAGCTTGATGCGGTAGCCCAGGTGCTCGGCGTATTTGATGTCGGTGGCCGTCAGCTGGGTGATGCCTTCGACATGCGCTTTGTCAAACTGCACCGGAATGCCAAAGCCGATGGCGGCCATGATGGTGGCTTTGTGGGCAGCGTCCACGCCTTCGATGTCAAACGTCGGGTCGGCCTCGGCATAGCCCAGGGCTTGGGCTTGTTTGAGCACCACATCGAAGTCCAGGCCCTTGTCGCGCATCTCACTCAAGATGAAATTGGTGGTGCCGTTGATGATGCCGGCGATCCATTGAATGCGGTTGGCCGTGAGGCCTTCGCGCAGGGCTTTGATGATGGGTATGCCACCGGCCACCGCTGCTTCAAACGCGACGATGACGCCTTTGGCCTGCGCGGCTTGAAAAATTTCGGTGCCGTGCACCGCCAGCAAGGCCTTGTTGGCCGTGACCACGTGTTTGCCAGCCGCAATAGCCTCCAGCACCAGGGCTTTGGCGATGCCGTAGCCGCCGATCAATTCGATGACCACATCAATGTTCGGGTTGGCAATCACAGCGCGGGCGTCGGCCACCACTTGTGCGGCGTCGCCGACCACGCTTTTAGCGCGGGTGGTGTCCAGGTCGGCCACCATCGTCACCTCAATCCCGCGTCCCGCGCGGCGAATGATCTCGGACTGGTTGCGTTGCAACACGTTGAACACACCGCTACCGACGGTGCCGATGCCTAACAGGCCTACTTGAATCGATTTCATAGAATTTTTAAGTAAAAAGTGCTTGCCGCCCAGAGAAACTATGCTCGGGCAGCTACCAATTTAATAGCGGATGGTTTGCTCACCGCAGCGTTGTCGGTGCCGTTGCTTTTGCGGTAACCCTCCAAAAACTTGGCAATACGGTTGATGGCTTCGCGCAAGTCGTCTTCGTGCGGCAAAAACACAATGCGGAAATGGTCTGGCGCAGGCCAGTTAAAGCCCGTGCCTTGCACCAGCATCACGCGGGTGGCGCGCAGCAGTTCCAGGAAGAACTGGCGGTCGTCTTCGATGGGGTAGACGGCTGGATCCAACTTGGGAAACATGTACAGCGCAGCCACAGGTTTGACGCAGCTGACGCCGGGAATGGCGGTAATCAGCTCGTAGGCCAGGTCGCGCTGACGGCGCAGGCGACCGCCTTCGCAGACCAGGTCGTTGATGCTCTGGTAGCCACCCAGAGCAGTTTGAATCGCCCACTGGCCGGGGACGTTGGAGCACAGCTTCATGTTGGAGAGCATGTTCAGGCCTTCGATGTAGTCGGTGGCGCGCTTCTTGTTGCCCGACACCACCAGCCAACCGGCGCGGTAGCCGCAGGAACGGTAGCTTTTGCTCAAGGAATTGAAGGTCAGCGTCAACACGTCGGTGGACAGGCTGGCAATGGCCGTGTGGTGCACGCCGTCATACAACACCTTGTCATACACCTCGTCAGCCAGAATTACCAAGCCATGATCGCGGGCGATTTCCACAATGCCTTGCAGCAGCGCGGTGGAATACAACACGCCGGTGGGGTTGTTGGGGTTGATGACGACGATGCCCTTGGTCTTCTCCGTGATCTTGGCGCGGATGTCGGCCAGGTTGGGCATCCAGCCATTGGCCTCGTCGCACAGGTAGTGCACCGGCGTGCCGCCCGACAGGCTGGTGGCCGCTGTCCACAGCGGGTAGTCGGGCATGGGCAGCAGCAGCTCGTCGCCGTCGTCCAGCAGCGCATTGGTGGCCATGGTGATGAGTTCACTGGCACCGTTGCCCAGGTAAATGTCATCCAGCGTGACACCGGCAATGCCCTGTTTTTGGGTTTCGTGCATCACCGCTTTGCGGGCGGCGAAGATGCCTTTGCTGTCGGAGTAACCTGCCGAATTGGGCAGGTTGCGAATCATGTCCTGCTGGATTTCTTCGGGCGCATCAAAGCCAAACACGGCCAGGTTACCCAGGTTCAGCTTGATGATTTTCTGGCCTTCGTCTTCCATCTGCCGGGCCGCATCCATGATGGGCCCGCGGATGTCGTACAGCACATTGGCCAATTTGCTGGATTTTTGAATGGTTTTCATAAAGCCTTCGCCGCAAGTTTGCAAGGGTGAAAACCTATAATTTGACCACACCCTATGAAGCTACAGCCCGAAAAGTTCAACGTTCAAACCATTGGCGCACACGGCCCCGGCTGGGTTTTGGTGGTGCAAGGTGCTGAGGGCGAAAAAGTCACCCACAGCGTGGTGCTCAGTTCGCAGGGCTTGCGCCAGCCCTGGCCTTGCAGTGATTTTTCCGAGCTGAACGCCAGCCACTTTGCGGGTCTCGCCGAGCTGGACTGCGAACTGGTGATCTTTGGCAGTGGCAAACGGCTGCGCTTTCCGCAGCCTGCCTGGCTGCAAGGTCTCATGGCCCGCGGCATTGGTCTGGAGACCATGGACACGCCAGCGGCTTGCCGCACCTACAACATTCTGGCCGGTGAAGGCCGCAAAGTGGTTGCAGCCTTGTTGTTGGAGCCTGCTGGCGGATCGCTTGAGGGATCGATAGGCGTTTCGGGTTAAAATTGCGGGTTGCGGTTGGGCTTGGCAGCCTGGTTGCAAAAGAAAAAAATCACCCCAAGGTTATGCCTCTCAGAGTTTTTCCACCAGACTTTGTGTTGTACAGCCTGTCATACGAGAGAGAGATTTATTAATGGCGATCATTGTCGACAAACCCCTCTCCGAATTTGAAGCAAACGCCACCGGCGGCGTAAAAGTCAGCAATATCTCGCATCTGGGCCAAACCATGGTGCTGTATTTCTACCCCAAAGACAATACCCCAGGTTGCACCACCGAAGCCATGCAGTTTCGTGACAAGTACAAAGACTTCGTCAAAGCGGGTGCAGCGGTATTCGGCGTGTCGCGCGACAACATGCGCTCGCACGACGAATTCAAGGCCAAGCTGGAATTGCCGTTTGAGCTGATTGCGGATACCGAGGAAAAAATGTGCCACATGTTTGGTGTGGTGAAAAACAAAATCATGTATGGCAAAAAAGTCAAAGGCATTGAGCGCAGCACCTTTCTGGTCGGTGCCGATGGCATTTTGAAAGCCGAATGGCGCGGCCTGAAAGTGCCAGGCCATGTGGAAGAGGTGCTCAAGGCAGTCAAGGCGCTGAAAAAAGCGGCCTGATCTTCTCTTGTGCTGAAAGCGTCACTGGCGCTGTGCATAATGTTTTGATGCAATTGACTGTGGCGCTGAGCGTCTTCACTGCTAAACCCGAAAAAGCCGCCTGGCCCACCTGGCGGCTTTTTCGCTTTTTCATCCCTAAGGCACCTCTGATCAATCAGAGGCCCCCTCATTTTGTGAGTCTGCAGCCCTATGCCACTGCCCCCTGCCCCCACCAAGCGCGCCGCCCTGCTGTCCCCGGAAGCCTACGATGCTCCGGCCCGCACACAGCCGAAGGCCGCCCGAAAATCGCAGGCGCAGTTTGCTGATCCTATCGCCGCCGGCAGGCCGCAAGCGCTGGACTTTGATCCACGCGGCGGTGGCGAAACACCTGCCACGGAGCACCCGGCCGCTTTCGCACCGCCCCTGAGCACCGCCAGCCCGTCAGAAGCCATGATTCAGGTGGAAACGCGCAAGCGCGCCCCGTCGGCCCCCACCGTGCAGGCCGCGCCACGCGCCAAAAAAACCAAATCGACCGGCCCGGCCAAGCTGTTTGTGCTGGACACCAATGTGCTGATGCACGACCCGATGTGCCTGTTTCGCTTTGAAGAGCACGACATCTTTTTGCCGATGATCGTGCTGGAAGAACTGGACGGCCACAAAAAAGGCATGACCGAAGTGGCCCGCAATGCCCGCCAGACCAGTCGCACCCTGGACGCGCTGGCGGGTGGCGACGGCGCGGACATCACCACCGGCCTCAAGCTGTCAACCACCGGTCACCGCGAAGCCACAGGCAACCTGTTTTTTCAGACGCAGCCGCTGAACTACACACTGCCCACCAGCCTGCCGCAAGGCAAGGCCGACAACCAGATTCTGGGTGTGGTGCAGGCTCTGACCGACCTGTATCAGGGCCGCCAGGTCGTCCTGGTCTCCAAAGACATCAACATGCGCGTCAAGGCCCGCGCGCTGGGCCTGGCCGCCGAGGACTACCAGAACGACAAAACGCTGGACGACGGCGACCTGCTGTATTCCGGCGCACTGGCGTTGCCCGCCGATTTTTGGGCCAAACACGGCAAGACGGTGGAAAGCTGGGTCTCGGGCCAGCACACGTTTTACCGCATCACCGGGCCCATCGTGCCCAGCCTGCTGGTCAACCAGTTTGTGTATTTCGAGGCACCGGGCGAGCCCAGCCTGTATGCCCGCGTCACCGAAATTCGTGCCAAAACGGCGGTGTTCAAAACACTCAAAGACTACGGCCACGCCAAAAACGCTGTCTGGGGCGTGACCACCCGCAACCGCGAGCAGAGCTTTGCGATGAACCTGCTGATGGATCCGGAAGTTGATTTCGTGACGCTGACCGGCACGGCCGGCACGGGCAAAACCCTGATGGCCCTGGCCAGCGGCCTCACGCAGGTGCTGGACGACCGGCGCTACACCGAAATCATCATGACCCGTGCCACGGTGAGCGTGGGCGAAGACATTGGTTTTCTGCCGGGCACCGAGGAAGAAAAAATGGGCCCGTGGATGGGCGCGCTGGACGACAACCTGGAGGTGCTGGCCAAGACGGAGACCAGCGCGGGCGAATGGGGCCGCGCGGCCACCAACGAATTGATCCGCAGCCGCATCAAGATCAAGAGCATGAACTTCATGCGCGGCCGCACGTTTTTGAACAAGTACGTGATCATTGACGAGGCGCAAAACCTCACACCCAAGCAGATGAAAACGCTCATCACCCGCGCCGGGCCGGGCTCCAAGATCATTTGCATGGGCAATCTGGCGCAGATCGACACGCCCTACTTGACCGAAGGTTCTTCCGGCTTGACCGCCGCAGTGGACAAGTTCAAAGGCTGGCCACACAGCGGCCACATCACGCTGGCACGCGGCGAGCGCTCGCGACTGGCTGATTTTGCGAGTGAAGTGCTGTAGTCTTTCGCTACGTTTTTAATAGCTGCTTGTGCTCACTGGGATTGCACAAGCGGCTTGTTTGATTGAAAAATCAGCGTCAAATCACCCTGGGGAGGCGCAAGGTGCCAACTCGCGCCCGATCACCCGGCAGCCAGCCGCGTCTGCGCAATCACCAGCAAGCCGTCAAAGATCAGGCTGTCGACCAGTTCGCAGGGCTGAACCATGCTGGGTGCCATTTTCCAGCCAGCACCGCCGGTCATGATGCGCGCGGGCTCAGCCTGGCAGTGGTCGCGCAGGTGCTGGGTCATGCGAGCCACGGCACCCGCAATGGCGTAGGTGCCGCCACTGGTCAGCGCGTCGCTGGTGTTGGTGGGAAAGGTGCGCACCTCGCCGGTGGGCACGTGCAGGCCCGCGGTGCCCGACTCCAGCGCGCGCAGCATGATGCCGTGACCCGGCAGGATGATGCCGCCTAGAAACTGCCCCTGCGTGTCGATGGCTTCGACCGTTACTGCGGTGCCCACCATCACCACGATCACCGGGCGCGGCGCGCCTTGAGCCAATACGTGGTGGCGCGCCCCAATCATGGCCACCCAACGGTCTGCGCCCAGACGACTGGGGTTGTCATAACCGTTGACCACGCCCGCCTCGGTCGGGCTGGCCACGACCCAGCGAGGGGTGACGTTCCACAGCTCCATCTGCTCTTCAACCCGGCGGCGCACCGCGTCGCCGGCCACGATGCACCCCAGCATCTGCTGCGGCTCCTGCAGATCGGCCCAGGCACCATCGGCCAGCTTGTCAATGTTCTCCAGAAACTCCGCGCCTTGCGCCAACAGGCTTGCACCGGGCTGGGCGCTGTCGTAGCAGGCCCACTTCAGGCGGGTATTACCCACATCGATTGCCAAAAAAGTCATCGACGCAATATAAACCGTCGCCGCACCTGATTTCGTCACAGTGGCCTGGGTTTTACCCGCTACAGTTTGCCGGGACGCGCGGATGGAATCCTCGGGCGCGCCAGCCAGGCGCAAAAAACCCATCCGCGTTTCTCAACCCTGTAACCAAAACCTCTAGGAGCACTCTCATGGGACTGTTGTCATTCATCAAAGACGCCGGCGAAAAACTGTTTGGTGGCAAAGAAGTCGAGCAGGCTGCAGCCACCGCCGCTGCCGACCCTGCACAGCAACCGAACCTGGAAGCCCTCAACGCCAAAGCGGCAGCGGCAATACATACCTACATCGAAACCCAAAACCTCGGCTTGACAGCCTTGAGCGTAGGCTTTGACGGTGCCACAGGCAAGGTGACCGTACAAGGCCAGGCCCCCACCCAGGAAGCCAGCGAAAAAGTCACCCTGTGCTGCGGCAACGTGGCCAGCGTGCAAAACGTGGAAAACCTGCTGGCTGTTTCGGAGCCTGCAGATGAAGCCCAGTACCACGATGTGGCGCGTGGCGACACACTGTCGGCTATCGCCAAGACGTACTACGGCAATGCCAACAAGTACATGGTCATTTTTGAAGCCAACAAACCCATGCTGAGCCACCCGGACAAGATTTACCCCGGCCAGAAGCTGCGTATTCCTGCTGAGGCTTGAGCGCTTTCCAGCAAACCGCCGGGGCGCGGCGTTTCCCGGAAAAAAAGGCCTGTTGGCATTGCCAACAGGCTTTTTTATTGCGCCGTGAACACAGGTTTTGCATCGGGTTTCCACCAATGAAAATCATGGTTATAAATTTTTTTCATAACACGGCGCGCAAACAGCATTGGCGTTTCATCGCGCAGACTTTTACAGTTCGCTCCATCGCAAAACATGATTGATTCGATGACTTCCACCTTCCGCGTAGAGCACGATTTTTTGGGCGACAAGCAGATTCCAGCCCACGCTTACTGGGGCGTGCACACGGCACGCGCTGTAGAAAATTTTCCGATTTCGGGCACTGCAATTTCGGCCATGCCCGATTTGATTCGCGCCTTTGGCTTCGTCAAAAAAGCCACCGCTCGCGCCAACGTGCAACTGGGCGCGCTCGACCAGAAACGGGCCAACGCCATCATGGGTGCTTGCGATCTGTTGATTGCAGGCCAGTACCACGACCAGTTTGTGGTGGACGTGATTCAAGGCGGCGCGGGCACGTCGACCAACATGAATGCTAATGAGGTGATTGCCAACCTGGCGCTGGAAAAGCTGGGCTTTGAAAAAGGCCGCTACGACGTGCTGCACCCCAACGACCACGTGAATGCCTCGCAAAGCACCAACGATGTGTACCCCACTGCGGTGCGGCTGGCGCTGTGGTCGGGCATTGACCGTTTGCTGGGCTCCATGGCCACCTTGCGCCGGGGTTTTGAGGCCAAAGCCGATGAGTTCAAAAACATTTTGAAAATTGGCCGCACCCAGTTGCAAGACGCCGTGCCCATGACCTTGGGCCAGGAGTTTTTGACTTACGCCATCATGATTGGCGAAGACGAAGCCCGGCTGCGTGAAGCGCGCGCGCTGATTCAGGAAATCAACCTGGGCGCCACTGCCATTGGCACCGGCATCAATGCACCGCATGGCTATGCCGAGATTGCCTGCCAGTTCCTGGCCGAGGAAAGCCGCATTCCGGTCGTGAAAGCCGCCAACCTGATTGAAGCGACGCAAGACACCGGTGCATTTGTTCAGCTGTCGGGTGTGCTCAAGCGTGTGGCCACCAAGTTGAGCAAGACCTGCAACGACTTGCGCCTGCTGTCCAGCGGCCCACAAGCGGGTTTTGGCGACATCAAACTGCCCGCGCGTCAGGCCGGCTCGTCCATCATGCCAGGCAAGGTGAACCCGGTTATTCCCGAGGTGATGAACCAGGTGGCGTTTGAAGTGATTGGCAACGACATCACCGTCACCATGGCCTCGGAAGCGGGCCAGTTGCAACTGAACGCCTTTGAGCCCATCATGGGTTGGAGCCTGTTCAAAAGCATTGAGCATCTGAGTAATGCCTGCCTGACCTTGCAAGCCAATTGCGTGGCGGGTATCGAGGCCAACACCGAGTTGCTGGCCAAACGGGTGCGCGAATCGGTGACCCTGGTCACGGCGCTGAACCCCATCATTGGCTACGAAAAAGCTGCTTTGATTGCCAAAACCGCTATTGCTACGGGTAAGCCCATAGACGAAGTGGCCGAGATGCTGGGCATCATGACCCGCGGGCAGATTGAGGCCCTGCTCGTGCCCGAAAAACTTACACAACCGCTGTTGACACGCGCTGATTGCAACATGGTGTAACAATATGGCGGGCACGAAGCCTGCTTTATTCACCTTCAGTTGTTGGAGTCACCGTGGTTGCATTGAATCGATACCTTACTTTGCTCGCCTTCATGTGGATTGCAAACGCACACGCCCAAAACCCGCCCAGCGTGCTGGACCGCGTCAAATCGGGCGGCAAACTGGTCATTGCCCACCGAGAATCATCGGTGCCTTTTTCGTACCTAGATGGCGACAAAAAACCCGTGGGCTATGCGCTGGAGTTGTGCCTGAAACTGGCCGATGCGGTGCGCAAAAAAACCGGCGCGAAAGACATGGCGGTTGAGCTCATGCTGGTCACACCAGCCAACCGCATCACGTTGATCGAGCAGGGCAAGGCCGATCTGGAATGCGGCTCCACCACCAACAATGCCGAGCGCCGCCAGAAAGTGGCCTTCACTATTCCACACTTCATCACCGGCGCACGCCTGCTGGTCAAGGCCGACAGCAAGGTGGAACGTATTGAAGACCTGGGAGGCAAAAAGTTGGCCTCCACGGTCGACACCACACCACTCAAAGCGGCCAAGCAAGCCAACCGCGAACGGTTGCTAGGCATCAACATCGTGGAAGCACCCGACCACGCGCGCGGTGTGGA
Source organism: Comamonadaceae bacterium (assembly GCA_013297875.1). GTDB lineage: Bacteria > Pseudomonadota > Gammaproteobacteria > Burkholderiales > Burkholderiaceae_C > JAAFIW01. The sequence continues at coordinate 46,388 of JAAFIW010000021.1, forward strand.
AATGGTGGAAAAAGGCGAAGCCGAGGCGTTCTTGATGGACGATGTGCTGCTGTACGGCCTGGCCGCCAACCGTGCCAACCCGGCTGCGCTCAAAGTGGTGGGCAAATTTTTGACCACTGAGCCATTGGCCATCATGCTGCCCAAGAACGACCCCGCTTACAAGAAACTCATAGACGACGAAATGCGCCGTTTGATCATAAGCGGCGAGATACAGCCCATCTATGAAAAATGGTTCATGAAACCGATTCCTCCCCGTAACACCGCGCTGAATCTGCCCGTGAGCTACTTGCTGCGCGACTTCTGGAAGTACCCCACCGACCAGGTACCCAATTAGTCGCATCGATAGGCTTACCCTGATGTAGCTGATTTCCAGGGTAATCCCGCAAGGCCAACTTCCTAAAATTTCATTGTTCAGTTCTCGTTTGTCAGTTCTTGTTTTTCCAACGCTTCACCACAGGAGATTTTTCATGAAGAAGCAATTGATAGCCGCTGCCGTTGCAGCATTCGCGGTAACCGGCCTAGTCACCGGTGCATCGGCCCAGGCCACCGACACGCTGGCCAAAGTAAAAGCCTCTGGCACCATCACCATGGGCGTACGTGACTCCTCTGGTGCCCTGTCCTACACCCTGGGTGACGGCAAGTACGCCGGGTTTCACGTTGAAGTTTGCGATCGCATCATTGCCAATGTGGAAAAAGCAGCTGGCCGCAAGCTGGAAGTGAAATACCTGCCCGTGACCTCACAAAACCGCATTCCATTGGTACAAAACGGCACCGTGGACATTGAGTGCGGCTCGACCACCAACAACGCCACCCGCCAGAAAGACGTGGCCTTCCTGCCCACAACTTTCGTGGAAGAAGTTCGCATCGCCGTCAAGGCCAACTCCGGCATCACTGCCATTGCCCAATTGAACGGCAAGAACGTGGCCACCACCACCGGCACAACATCGGTGCAGACCCTGCGCAAAAACGAGCGCGCCACCGGCGTTGATTTCAAGGAAGTGTTTGGCAAAGACCATGCCGACAGCTTCCTGCTGTTGGAGTCGGGCCGTGCCGATGCATTTGTGATGGACGGTGCCATTCTGGCTGGCAACATCGCCACATCCAAAGCCCCAGCCGACTTCAAGATCGTGGGCGAAGTGCTGAGCGTGGAGCCCATTGCCATCATGGTGCGCAAAGACGATGCCGCGTTCAAGAAAATTGGCGACGACACCGTCAGGGATCTGGCCAAATCCGGCGAGTTGGCCAAGCTGTGGGACAAGTGGTTCATGCAGCCCATCCCACCGAAGAACACCCGCGTGGGCTATGCCGTGAGCGAAAGCACCAAGGCTGCCTGGAATGCGCCGAACGACAGGCCCATGGAAGACTACGCCAAGAAATAAGCCGCACCTGATGGCTTAACAAGAAGCCCCGCACAGTGCTTGCTCTGGCGGGGTTTCTGCTTTAAGGTCTGGGTAAGTGGGTGCGGTGCATGGCATCACTCTTGCTCAAAAAAATACTTCCAACAACAGAGGCGGAGACACTGATATGGCTTGGGACTGGAAAGTTTTTCTAAATGATGATGGCAGTGGGCGAACCTATCTGCAATGGATGTTTGACGCCTGGGGTTGGACACTCTCGGTGGCTGGCACTTCCTGGGTAGTGGCCATGGTCGTGGGGGCCCTGATCGGCACCCTGCGCACCCTGCCCAATAGCCCCTGGCTGGTGCGTCTGGCCAATGCCTGGGTGGAGCTGTTTCGCAACATCCCCCTGCTGGTGCAAATCTTCCTGTGGTACTTCGTGGTGCCCAAGCTGATACCGCCGATGAAGGAAGTGCCTGGCTTTGTTCTGGTGGTGTTCGCATTGGGCTTTTTCACTTCAGCCCGTATTGCCGAGCAGGTGCGCGCGGGCATTCAGGCATTGCCCCGTGGTCAGCGCTATGCCGCCATGGCTGTCGGGTTTGATACCTGGCAAACCTACCGCTATGTGCTGCTACCCATGGCGGTGCGCATCATCATGCCGCCGCTGACCAGCGAGTCGATGAACCTGCTGAAAAACTCGTCGGTGGCGTTTGCGGTGTCTATTGCGGAGCTGACCATGTTTGCGATGCAGGCGCAGGAAGAAACCTCGCGGGGTATTGAGATTTACATCGCGGTCACCGCGCTGTATGCAGCCTCTGCATTTGCGGTCAACCGGGTGTTTGCCTTCATTGAAAAGAAGGTTCAAATTCCGGGCTACATCGTGGCAGGTGGAACCGGGGGAGGGCATTGATATGGGCGGCCTAGACTTAAGTTTTTTCAACTGGGACATCGTCAACAAATTCGTGTTGAAGGGTCTGTGGTTCAGTGTGCAACTGACCATCATTGCCACGATTGGCGGCATCATTTTTGGCACCATCCTGGCGCTGATGCGCCTGTCTGGCAACAAGCTGCTGATGATCCCTGCCACCATTTATGTCAACGGCATGCGCAGCATTCCGCTGGTGATGGTGATCTTGTGGTTCTTCCTGCTGGTGCCCACCATCATCGGCCGGCCGATCGGGGCAGAGCTGTCGGCAACCATCACTTTCATTGCGTTTGAAGCCGCCTACTTCAGCGAGATCATGCGGGCCGGCATCCAGTCGATTCCGCGTGGCCAGGTGCATGCGGGTCAGGCTGTGGGCATGACCTACAGCCAGAACATGCGGCTGGTGGTATTGCCGCAGGCCTTTCGCAACATGCTGCCGGTGCTGCTCACGCAAACCATCATCTTGTTTCAAGACACCTCGCTGGTCTACGCCATTGGCGCCTACGACCTGCTCAAAGGTTTCGTGACGGCAGGCAAAATTTATGGCCGACCGGAAGAGGCTTACCTGCTGGCAGCCGTGGTGTATTTCGCCATCTGCTTTGGCCTGTCTTACATGGTCAAACGCCTGCAAGCCAAGATCGCCATCATTCGCTAAAAATTAGACTGGAGAACACACATGATCGAAATCAAAGACGTTTCCAAATGGTATGGCCCTACCCAAGTGTTGAACAACTGCAATGTCAGCATCAACAAGGGCGATGTGGTGGTGGTATGTGGCCCGTCGGGCTCAGGCAAGTCCACCTTGATCAAGACGGTCAACGCGCTGGAGCCCTTCCAGAAGGGCACGATTCACGTCGACGGCGTTGCGCTGCATGACCCTAAAACTGATCTACCCAAGCTGCGCTCGCGGGTGGGCATGGTGTTCCAGCACTTTGAGTTGTTCCCACACCTGAGCGTGACCGAGAACCTGACCATTGCACAAATCAAGGTACTGGGCCGCTCGGCAGACGATGCCCGGGTGCGCGGCCTGAAAATGCTGGACCGCGTGGGCCTGATGGTTCACAAAGACAAATTTCCGGGCCAGCTCTCGGGTGGCCAGCAGCAGCGCGTGGCCATTGCCCGCGCCTTGAGCATGGACCCGATCGTGATGCTGTTTGACGAGCCCACATCCGCACTGGATCCCGAGATGGTGGGCGAGGTGCTGGACGTGATGGTCAAGCTGGCCAAAGAAGGCATGACCATGATGGTGGTGACTCACGAAATGGGCTTTGCCCGCAAAGTAGCCAGCCGCGTGATCTTCATCGACGTGGGTGGCCGCATCCTGGAAGACTGCTCGAAAGACGAGTTCTTCAACCACCCGGAAAACCGCCAGGCGCGCACTAAGGATTTCCTGAACAAGATCCTGCAGCACTGAAATCGGGGGCAAGGACGCGAAGTGCGCGAAAACTACGCGAAGGACGCGAAAGGACATCCGAAATTTTGGATGTCCTTTTTTTATGAATTTTTCGCGTCCTTCGCGTTTCTTCGCGTCTTTCGCGTCCAGTCAAGTCCGCTTTCAAGTCGTCGTGGACAATTCGTTGTATGACTGACGCAATCACCCCCAGCATCACTATTTGCCGCCCGGACGACTGGCACCTGCATGTGCGCGATGGCGAGGCCTTGCACACCGTGGTGCCGCACACCGCCGCCCAGTTTGGCCGCGCCATCATCATGCCCAACCTCAGGCCGCCCGTGACCACGGCAGCGCAGGCGCTCGCTTACAAAAACCGCATCCTGGCCGCAGTTCCCAAAGGCGTGCAATTCGAGCCCTTGATGACGCTGTACCTCACCGACAACCTGCCCGCTGACGAAATCGCGCGCGCCAAAGAGGCCAGTGTGGTGGCTTGCAAGCTCTACCCGGCGGGCGCGACCACCAACAGCGATGCCGGCGTGACCGATTTGCGCAAGATTTACCCGGTGCTTGCGGCCATGCAGCGCCACGGCTTGCTGCTGCTGGTTCACGGCGAAGTCACCTCGCCTGAGATTGATCTGTTTGACCGTGAAGCCGTGTTCATTGACCAGCAACTCATCCCTTTGCGCCGTGATTTCCCTGAGCTGAAAATCGTGTTCGAGCACATCACCACCCGCGAGGCTGCGCAGTACGTGGCGCAAGCCGGCGCACACACCGCTGCCACCCTCACCGCACACCACCTGCTGTACAACCGCAACGCCATCTTTGTGGGCGGCATTCGCCCGCACTACTACTGCCTGCCCGTGCTCAAACGCGAGGTGCATCGCCTGGCCCTGGTGCAAGCGGCCACCAGCGGCAACGACCGTTTCTTTTTGGGCACCGACAGCGCGCCCCACCCCGCCCAGCTCAAAGAACACGCCAGCGGCTGCGCTGGTTGCTACACCGCCCATGCCGCTCTGGAGATGTATGCCGAAGCCTTCGACACGGCAGGCGCTTTGGACAAACTGGAAGCCTTCGCCAGCTTCAACGGCCCCGCCTTTTACGGCCTGCCGCGCAACACCGGCACTGTCACGCTGCGCCGCGAAAGCTGGACGCCGCCCGAGTCCTTTCCCTTTGGCCAGGCTCAACTCAAACCCTTGCGATCAGGCGAAGCGCTGCCGTGGCGCAGGGTGTAGAGGCGGTTGACTGGCAAGCGCCCTGGCTGCAGCCCTGGCGAACGGTGGGCCAACCCCTTGCGCAGGCCGTCGAATCCGGCCAGCCGCTTCACGAGGCGCTCAATGCAGTTGGCCGATGCCCCGTGCAGTTCGTCCCACAATCCGCCTTGCCTGAGGCAGAGCCCTACGAGCGCTATATTTTTCAAAGCGGCCAGTGCCCCACCCGCGACAACCTGCACGACTTTTTCAATGGCCTGTGCTGGCACCTGCTGCCCCACACCAAGCGCCGCCTGAACCAGCTGCAAGCACAAACCATCGCCACGCACGGCGTGCAAGCCACGCGCGGGCCGCTGCGCGATGCGCTGACCCTGTTTGACGAAAACGGCGCGCTGCTACAGGCGCCCGAGCCGCTGTGGGCGGCGCTGCGGGCGCACGATTGGCAGGCGCTGTTTGTGATCCACCGCACCCTCTGGCAAGAGGCCCAATTGCTCATCGTGGGCCATGCGCTGCTGGAAAAGCTGGTTTTTGCGCGAAAACAGCATGTCGCCCACGTATTACTTGCTCAAGCAGCTATAGATTCAATAGCATCTACCGACACCTGGCTGGCTGCCGAACTCACCCCGCAATGGCTGGCCACCAAGCCGTTCACCCCGCTGCCGGTGCTGGGTGTGCCCGGCTGGTGGGCGGCGAACGAGACGCCGGGTTTTTATGACGATGCACAGGTTTTCAGACCCCAGCGAGAAGGCCGGGTTCGAGGCCCATGACAGCCATAATTTCTGCCTACCCATAACGACGCGGCACGGCGGACAAACCGCTGGTTGCCCACACATCAGGAGACATCACCGTGATTCGACACACCGTTGTTTTCAAGCTCAAGCACGCTTCAGGCTCTGAGATGGAGTCTTCTTTCCTTGTGGCGGCGCAGGCGCTGGCATCGGTTCCGACGGTTCGAAACTTTGAATGCCTGCGGCAAACAAGCCCAAAAAACAGCTTTGATTTCGGCCTGTCGATGGAATTCGAATCGGCACAAACCTATGAGGACTACAACGTCCACCCCGACCATGTCAGCTTCGTCGAAACCAGGTGGAAAAAAGAGGTGGTGGATTTCCTGGAAATTGACTACATGCACCTGCACCCATGAAGTTTTTTAAACCAAAACAGCTACCAGCCCATGTATTTATTGCTCAAGCAGCTACATAAATAATAGCAATTTCAGGCGGTATGCCAGGCCGATTAGCCCTCTTGGGCATCGGACATCCCTTGATTTTTGTCACCTGGGCCGTATCTTTCGCGCCAGGGCGATTTCGATGCCCATAACGGAGAAACCATGAAACGCGTGATTTTGTTTGTGATGACCAACCTGGCGGTGGTGGTCGTGTTGGGCATTGTGGCCAGCCTGCTGGGCGTGAACCGCTTTTTGACCCCCAACGGATTGAACCTGATGTCGCTGCTGGGCTTTGCGCTCATCATGGGCTTTGGTGGCGCTTTTATTTCGCTGCTGATCAGCAAGCCCGTGGCCAAGTGGAGCTCGGGCGTGCGGGTGATTGCGCAGCCGCAAAACGCAGACGAAGCCTGGATTGTGGAAACCGTGCGCAAGTTTGCTGACAAGGCGGGCATTGGCATGCCTGAGGTGGGCGTGTTTGACGGCGAGCCCAACGCCTTTGCCACGGGGGCCTTCAAAAACTCGGCGCTGGTGGCCGTGTCGACCGGCTTGCTGCAAGGCATGACGCGCGAAGAGGTAGAGGCCGTGATTGGCCACGAGGTGGCCCACATTGCCAATGGCGACATGGTGACCATGACCTTGATTCAAGGCGTGATGAACACCTTTGTGATCTTCATCTCGCGGGTGATCGGCTACTTTGTGGACAAAGTGGTGCTGCGCAACACCAGCGATGCGCCCGGCATCGGTTACTACATCACCACCGTGGTGATGGACTTGGCGCTCGGCGTGCTGGCCCACATGATCGTGTCGTGGTTCAGCCGCCAGCGCGAGTTCCGGGCCGATGCAGGTGCCGCCGACCTGATGGGCCGCAAGCAACCCATGGTCAACGCCCTGGCCCGCCTGGGCGGCATGGTGCCCGGCGAATTGCCCAAAAACATGGCGGCCATGGGCATCACCGGCGGCATTGGCAAACTGTTCAGCACGCACCCCCCCATTGAAGAGCGCATTGCGCGGCTTCAATCTCAACAGGCGTAAAGAGCGCATCGCGCGGCTTCAATCTCAACAAGCCTGAAGAGCGCCATCCCGCCGGTTGATCCGGCGGGGGCTGGCAGGCTACAGCGCCAGGTCAATGCCGATGCTGTTGCTCAGCGCCCGGTTGGCCACCGCATCCAGCGCGCCTTCGACCAGGGCCTGCCCGGCCACCACGCGAATCTGCTGGCTCACGTATAGCTTGTCAAACAGCCGGCGCGTCATCGAATGGGCGGCACCGTGCGCACCGGTGAACATGAACAAGGTGCCATGCGGGCTGGCCCAGGTCAGTTGTAGCCTGAGCCAACGGCCTTTGACCTGCAGGTCAATCCAGGCACCCACCGACAGCTCGTTGGTCAGGTCTGCCAACACCTGCGTTGCGCCTGAGGGTGCGTCTGCCAAGGCTTTCAGACTGGGCTCGGGCAAGTCCTGGGTATCGGTGTCGGCAAATACAAAAAATCCGGAGTCCTGGGCTTCGGCAGGTGCCAGCCAGGGTTCGCTGTCGCCAGCCTCCTCCAGCTGCGCTTCCAGTTGCTCGCGCGGGGTTTTGGCGGTGGGTGCCGACACAGGCTCTGCGGGCGGCGCAGCGGTTCGCAGGCCTTGCTCGTGCAACGCCATCAACTCGTCCAGGCACTTCTGGGTTTGATCGGCTGGGTAGTCGATAAAGCGCAGCCCTTCGCGCAACTGCCCTACCAGCGTGGGTATGAGGCGCATGAGCCGCTGGCGCTGCTGGCGGGCCAGGGCCACTTGGGTGCTCCACAACAAATCAGGCACCAGGCCCAGATAGCCCCGTGGGTCGGCGCTGGCATCGGGCTGGGCCAGCTTGGCCTTGGCCACGGCCTGTGCCCAAGGGCCACACAAAAACCGCATGACCTCCGGTGCCGCCTGCTGTGCATCGCCGCGCAAGCGAAACGACTGCGCCACGCGCTCAGCCAGCAGGTTGCGCTGCTCGGCCTCCATCAAGGCTTTGACGGCTTTTTCGCGTATGGCTTTTTCTTCCTGCTCCTGTTCGCGCCAGTGCGCATCGAGCTGGGCAAACACCATGGCAAACGGATCGGCATTAGTGATCTCACATTCATCGAGCAACACAATCGCATCGCGCAAGGGCCGTAAAAATTCCGGAAAGCCAGGCGCGGTTTCGCTTTCAAACGCCAGGCTGCGCTGCACCATGCGGTCTAACAACAAACGCGCCGGGTGGGCCTTGTCGCTGAAAAACCGGGGGTCCACCAAAGCCAGGCGCAGCAGCGACGGTTGCAGCTCCCACACGCAGGCCTGCACCGCTGGCAGCAGCCGCGGATCGTTGGCAATGTTTTCCACCATGAGGTTGATCACCTCCAGCGCCAGCATTTGCCCTGTGGTGCGAGCATTTGTGCGGGCATTTGTGCGGGCATCGGCTTTGCTGGGTTGGCGCGCAGGCCTGGCCTGGCCTGATCCCGGGCCCGCGCCCTGCGATGTCTGCTGGTCGTGGTGGCGCTGGTTCAAGCGCTGCATCACCTGGTCCAGCTGCCGCATCTCTTGCAGCGCTTCCAGCGCCGCTGGCACGGTGGGTGAATACTGGGGTGTGGGCGCGGCCTTGGTGGCCTGCCCGCGCGGGTCACCGGTTTCAGGCTCATCCAATTGACCCGACAACAGCTTGTGCAATTGCATCAGGGTCAGCACGGCCGATGAGGGCATATCGGTGCTGGCCACGTTGGCAGCTGGTGGCCCCGCAGCAGCGTTGCCAGGGCCGGCAAGTCCGGCCGATGGGCTGTCCGCCCGGGCCCGCCCGCCAGCGCCCTGGGTTGAGGGCAACACGGTGTAGCCCACGCCCTCAACGCCCTGGGCATTGAGCAGCGCCAACAAGGCCTTGTACACCCCCACCAGCTCGCGCCCCAGCGACCGGCCCATCAGCCGCACCCAGCGCGCCTGAATCGCGGGTGTCACGTCCACCGTGCGCACCAGCTTGCGCAGTGCCTGCACATACACCTGGGGTCGCAGCGGGTTGCGTTCTGCACGCACCGCCTGAAGACCCTGCACCGCACTGATCAGCCCATTGAGCTCACCCAGTGGCGCGTCAACGGCCATCTCCACCGCCTGCAGCGCACGCAGCATTTCCACGCTGTCTTCGACCTGGCTTTCCCCCATCAACTCCAGATCGCGAAAACTCATCGGAGCGGCGGCCGGCTTGGGTACCGCCGGCCCGCTCTGCGCCTGGGCAATCTCGGCCTGTAGCGCCGCCGGAAAGCCGTTGATCAAGGCCAGCCGGTGCTGGTTCAGCTGCTGCGCCGCATCTGCCAGTAAGCGGCGCTCATCCATGCTGACGCTGCCGCTTGAGCGTTCACCCAACTCCTCGATGGCCAGGGCAATCAAGCGCTCCATCAGCCCTTTGCCACGCTGAACCGCTTCATCAATGCAGCGTTGCAACAAAGGGGCAGGAGGGGGGACAGGGTTGGACATGGGTCAGGTCATTGGCTAAAGAACTGCAAATTGATAACTGAATGTAACGGAAAGCGGCGAACTGGACTGCTTGTGCGCGACACCTTCGATGGCGTAAATCTTCAATACCCGACGCGCCAAGCGGCCTAAATTGCCCGCTTCATCGTTTTTGGGGCATTGCATGTCAGTGCAGTTTCAAGTCAATGGGCAATCGGTTCAAGTAACCGGTGCGGCAGCTGATGAGCCGCTGCTGTGGTACCTGCGTGAAGAGTTGGGGCTGGTGGGTACCAAGTTTGGCTGTGGCCAGGCCGCCTGCGGGGCCTGCACGGTGCATGTGAACGACCGTGCGACCCCTGCTTGCGTTGTTAATTGCAGTGCCTTGGCCGGGGCACAAGTCAAAACCATCGAAGGGCTCAGCACCTCGGGTGCGCTGCACCCGGTGCAGCAGGCTTGGGCCGAGCTGCGCGTGCCGCAGTGTGGTTACTGCCAGGCCGGGCAAATCATGTCGGCTGTGGCGCTGTTGCAGAGTAACCGCTCGCCCAGCGCACAGCAGATTGACGATGCCATGAATGGCAACCTGTGCCGCTGCGGCACCTACGACCGCATTCGCCAGGCCGTGCAACGCGCAGCGCAGTTGATGATGGCGGGAGCTGCATCATGACCGCCCTGTCACGCCGCGCATGGCTCGCGGGTGCACTCACCGTGAGCGTGGCTTTTTCAACCGGGTGCTCCCTGCTGCCGCCCATACCCAAGCGCCCCCAGCCCACCGATGACGATGCCTTGGGCTGGATCGGCGTGACAGCACAGGGCCAACTACGGCTGTACAGCGCACGCATGGAAATGGGGCAAAACATTCTCACGGCGCTGCGCGAGTTGGCCAGCATCGAGCTGGGCGTGCCGGCTCAAGCCATTGCGGTGCAACTGCCATCGACACAAGACATTCCTCGCGCCAAAGCCACGGTGGGCAGCGACTCGGTGGGCGAGCTGTGGCTGCCGCTGGCGCGGGCCTGCTACACCTTGCGCCAGGCGCTGCTACAGCGCGCGGCACAGCGCCTGAACCAGAGTGCCAGCAGCTTGAGCCTGACGGGCGACTCCGTTCAGGGCGATGGCGCGCGCATCAGCCTGGCCGATTTGGCCACGCCCCCGCTGGCGCTGCAGGCGCAGGAGATGGCACCCGAGCAACTGCGGGTGTTCGCCAGCCGCACAGACAAGCGCCCGCCGCCGCCCATGGCGCAACTGGACGCGCTGCTGCGCGGCCAGCCCCTGTTTGCGGCCGACATACGCCTACCCAACATGCTGTATGCCCTGGTACTTCGCTCGCCCTGGGCAGACGCAACAGCGGGCGACAGCCCCTTGCAAAGCTGGAACGAAGCGGCCGTGCGGGCGGTGCCTGGTTTTCACTCGGTGGTGCGGCACCCCAAGCTGGCGGGGCCGGCGCTGGTGGCCACACGCATAGGGGCTTTGCAGCGCCTGCATGACGCGGCCCAGGCGCAGTGGCAGAGACCACCGCTGGCGCAGACCGATTCGCAGCGCCTGATTGACGTGGACGCACAGACCTCGTTCACAAAGACCACGGGTTCAGTGCCCGCCGGAACCGCATGGACATTGGACATGCGGCTGGACGTGCCGCTGGCCAGCCACGCCTTCATCGAACCGCGCTGCGCGGTGGCCCAGTTCGATGCAGCGGGGCATGTGCAACTGTGGTGTGGCACGCAGGACGCGTTTTACGTGCGCGACACGGTGGCGCGCGAGCTGGGCCTATCGCAGCAGCAGGTTCAGGTCAACGCGATGCGCATGGGCGGTGCGTTTGGCGGCAAAACCATCGTGACGGTGGAGCGAGAGGCGGCGTTGATTGCACAGGCCCTGGGTCGGCCGGTCAAAGTGCAGTGGTCACGCGCAGATGAATTTCAGGCCGCGTTTCATCGCCCGCCGTCGTCGCACCGCCTGCGCGTCAAGCTCGGGCGCGATGCGTCGGGCGAGCCGCGCATCACCCACTGGCAGCATGCCCTGTCCACCTCGCATGTGCTGTTTACCAATGCGGTGCTGCCGCCCTGGTTGCAAGCACTCACCCACCTGCTGGGCGACGACGGTGCCGCCCGTGGCCAGCAGCCGGCTTACGACCTGGGCCAGCAGCAGCGCCAGCTCAAACTCACGCGTCTGCCCGTGCTCACAGGCCCCTGGCGCGGGCTGGGTGCGGGCCCCAACAACCTGGCCATTGAGCTGGCCATAGACGCCGCAGCCCGCGCCGCCAAGCGTGACCCGGTGGCCTTCCGGCTGGCCCACCTGCGCCAGCCAGCGGGCGGTGCTGACCCGAAAGTGGGCGACCCGCAGCGCCTGGCACGTTGCCTGGAGGCGGCCGCCCGTTTAGAGGGAAAAACGCCAGCCGCCCAAGTAAATACTGCTCAAGCAGCTACACAACCAATAGCATCAGGCATGACGATTGAAGCCACTGGCGTGGGCTGTGGCATCTACAAAGGCAAAAGCTATGCTGCGGCTGTGGCCCAGGTGGCGCTGTTGCTGGATGCGCAGCGCCAGCCCAGCGCCATTCGGGTGCGGAAAATCTGGTGTGCCCACGACTGTGGCCGCATGCTGGACGCTGACTCGGTACGCGCCCAGGTAGAGGGTAATTTGATCTGGAGCATGGGCATGGTCTTGTTTGAGCAGCTCACCGCGCCTGCAGGCACAGCAGCGCAAACCAGTCTGGCAGGCTACGCCCTGCCCCGCCTGGCCGACACGCCGCAGCTGGAAATTGAACTGATCGCGTCTTCTGAAGCACCCAGCGGCGCGGGCGAAACCGCGATCGTCGCCGGTGCGGGTGCCATTTGCAACGCGGTTCACCGGGCCTTGATCCAAGCCGGCTTGCCGTTACCCACCTCGGTACCCATTCGGGTGCCTGGCGCCTGATGCCCGCACCCACTGCCGACTTTGCCAGCGCCGCCATGCTGCGGGCCCTGCATGCCGGCATGCAGAGCCTGGGCTTGCCCAGCCCCGCGCAGGCCTGGCTGCAAGCGGCCACCGTGCCGCTGGATGCCAAACGCCAGTTGGTCATGCAGGTGCTGCAAGCGCGCGGGCCCGCAGGGCTGCTGCAGGTGGGGCAAGGCGTGCTGACCTTGCGCGATGAACCGCTGGTGGCGCTGCTGGTTCACCCCGGCCAGCCGCTGCGCATGCTGGCGGCGTGGTTGCGGCTGGAGCGTTACCTGCATTCGCGCCACCGCATCGTGCAATCGGTGCGCAGCCCGTTTGAAGTCACCCATGAACACCTGGCCATTGCAGGCAGTGACCCACCGAGCCCCGCCGAAGACCTGGTGGTGCTGGGCGTGCTGGTGGCCTTGCTGCAGCGCGTGGGCTGTGTCAACGTGGGTGCTGGTTGGGCCAGTGGTATGCGGGTTTGGCCCGTGCCAGACGCAGCATCGTGCACCGAATTGAATGCGCAGTTTTTCGCCGGTCAAACCAGGCAATGGACACTGACCTGGGAACTGCCGGTCACCGCGACGATCGTTGAACAGCCACAGGTCGGCGCGATAGCATCCAGCTGGCACGAGCGGCTGCGCCAGTGGCTGGAATTGACCCGCTGTGAAGATGTCGATCTGGCGCTGGCGGCGCAGGCGCTGAACACCAGTGCCCGCAGTTTGCAGCGTCACTTGAATCGGGAAGGTGTGGGCTTTGGCGCCGTGCTGGCCAGCGCCCGCGCCCAGATCGCCTCGCAGCATTTGGCCAACGCCCGCATGAGCCTGGTCGAGGTGGGCTACGCCGCAGGCTACACCGACCAGGCCCATTTCAGCCGCGAGTTCAAACGCCGCGTGGGACTGAGCCCCCTGCAATTCAGGTCAGGCATCAGCCCTTAGACGCTCTATTTTTGATAGCTGCTTGAGCAGTTTTCATAAGGGCTGGTGGCGATTTTGGCTTGAATTTCAACGCACCAATAGCCACGCCACATATAGGTGATTCACCAAAATTGAACCGAACGGTATATATTTTTACCATTCAGTAACTCATCCAAACCCATGAACACGCCATCAACCCCCGTGCGCACCTCCGCCTGCGCTTTTGCCCTTGCTGCATGCACCAGTGCCATGGCCCAGCAGCCCCCGGATGCCACGGCCCAGCCGCTGTGGGAGCTGGGTGCGTTCACGCTGGGTGTGTCGCAGCAGGCCTATCCCGGCTCTGATCAGCAGGTGAAACGGGCGCTGGCCCTGCCCTTTTTCATCTACCGCGGCGAGGTGCTTCGGGCCGACCGCGACGCCGTGGGGCTGCGTGCGTTCAAGACGCCAGACTTTGAGGTGGACATTGGCTTGGCCGGTGCCTTTGGCTCCAATGCCGAGCTGGATGCCCGCCGGGGCATGCGCAAGCTGGGCACGCTGGTGGAAGTGGGCCCGCGCTTGAAATGGAACCTGGGTGAGGGACCTGGCAATGGCCGCTGGCGTGCCGAGTTCCCGCTGCGGGCGGTGTTTGATTTGAGCGATGGTGCGGCGCATCGGGGCCTGAGCTTTGAGCCCAAGCTGATTTTTGAACGCCGGTCACCGAGCGGCTGGGCCTATAGCGCCAGCGTCAGCGCCATCGTGGCAGACCGCAAACTGGCCCGCACGTTTTACGAGGTCACACCGGCCGAAGCCACGGCCCAGCGCGCCGCTTATTCAGCCAGCAGTGGCTTGGTGTCTTGGCGGCTTGGCACCACGGTTTCGCGCAGCCTGAGCCCCGACTGGCGGCTGTTTGGCTTTGCGCGGCTGGACACGGTGGCCGGCGCTGCCAACGAATCCAGCCCCCTGGTGCGCCAGAAAACCGGCGGCTCGGTGGGCGTGGGCGTGGTGTACACCTTCGCGCGTTCGGAGCAGCGCGCCCGGGACTAAAGGCGCGTCAATTTGCTACTGTATTTGTAGCTGCTTGAGCAGATTTAACCTGGGCTGGTGGCTGTTTTGGCATGTAAACGGCCATGTCAACCCCTCATCGCCCGCGCCACCGCCTCCCCCACCCGAATCCCATCCACCCCGGCCGACAAAATGCCGCCCGCGTAGCTGGCACCTTCGCCCGCCGGGTACAGGCCGCGCACGTTCAGGCTTTGGTAGTCGTCGCCTCGGGTGATCTTGACGGGTGACGAGGTGCGGGTTTCCACGCCAGTGAGCACGGCGTCCGGCATGTCGAAACCTTTGATTTTTTTGCCGAAAACGGGCAGGGCTTCCCGCATGGCTTCAATGGCATAGCTGGGCAGTGCAGCGTGCAAGTCGCCCAGCTTCACACCCGGTTTATACGAGGGCAACACGCTGCCAAACGCGGTGGACGGTTTGCCCGCAATGAAGTCGCCCACCAACTGGCCCGGCGCTTCGTAGGTGCTGCCGCCCAGCACATAGGCGTTGGATTCCAGCGCGCGTTGCAAGGCCATGCCCGCCAGCGGACCGCCGGGGAAGTCAGCGGCCGGGTCTATGCCGACCACGATGCCCGCGTTGGCATTGCGCTCGTTGCGCGAATACTGGCTCATGCCGTTGGTCACCACCCGGCCCGCCTCTGACGTGGCAGCCACCACGGTGCCGCCGGGGCACATGCAAAAGCTGTAGACCGATCTATCGTTGTTGGCGTGGTGTACCAGCTTGTAGTCAGCCGCGCCCAGCAGCGGGTGGCCTGCATGTTTGCCCCAGCGGGCGCGGTCAATCACGCCTTGCGGGTGCTCGATGCGAAAGCCAATCGAAAACGGTTTGGCTTGCAGGTACACGCCGCGCGCATGCAGCATTTCCACCGTGTCGCGCGAGCTGTGGCCCAGGGCCAGCACCACGTGGTCGGCACGCAGCTCGTGGCTCTCGCCGGTGGCCTGATTCAGCACCGTCAGACCTCTGATGTGACCCGCTTCAATCAACACATCGGTGACCCGCTGCTCAAAGCGAATCTCGCCGCCCAGCGCGATGATTTGCTCGCGCATGTGCTCCACCACCTTGACGAGCTTGAAGGTGCCAATGTGCGGGTGCGCGGCGATCAAGATTTCTTCGGGTGCTCCGGCTTTCACAAACTCCTGCATCACCTTGCGCCCCAGGTGGCGCGGGTCGCGGATCTGGCTGTACAGCTTGCCGTCTGAAAACGTGCCGGCACCACCTTCGCCAAACTGCACATTGCTCTCGGGTTTGAGCACCCCTTTGCGCCACAGGCCCCAGGTGTCTTGCGTGCGCTGGCGCACCGTGGTGCCGCGCTCCAGCACGATGGGCTTGAATCCCATTTGCGCCAGCACCAGCGCGGCGAAGATGCCACAGGGGCCAAAGCCCACGACGATGGGGCGCACGGGCAGGTCTGACTGGGCTTGAACGGGGGCGCGCCATTGCATATCGGGCGTGGGGGTGATGTGCGCGTGATCCGCATGGCGGGTCAACAGCGCTTGCGTGAGCGCTTCGCTGTGCAGGGTCGCATCAACGATGTAGACCACCCTTACCTGAGCGCCCCGGGCGTCGAAACTGCGCTTGAACACATGGCAGCTGGCCAACTCGTCAAGTTGAATACCCAGCCGCTCGCAGACGAGCTGGGGCAGCGCTGCGGGGGAATGATCCAGCGCGAATTTGAGCTCCGAGACCCTGATCATGCGGGCAGAAAACCTTCCACCGACAGGTAGCGCTCACCGGTGTCGTAGTTAAAGCCCAGCACCCTCGCACCGGCCTTCAACTCGGGCAATTTCTGCGCAATCGCGGCCAGCGTGGCACCCGAGGAAATGCCCACCAGCATGCCTTCTTCACGGGCACAGCGGCGGGCCATCTCGCGAGCGGGTTCAGCATCGACCTGAATCACGCCGTCCAGCAGCGTGGTATCCAAGTTCTTGGGGATGAAGCCCGCACCAATGCCCTGAATCGGGTGCGGCGACGGCGCGCCGCCCGAGATCACCGGCGAGGCCAGCGGCTCCACCGCAAACACCTTCAATTGCGGCCACGCCGCCTTAAGCACCCGCGCGCAACCCGTGAGGTGTCCGCCGGTGCCCACGCCCGTGATCAGCGCGTCCAGCCCATCGGGAAAGTCGGTCAATATTTCCTGCGCCGTGGTGCGCACATGCACCTCGATGTTGGCCGGGTTGTCAAACTGGCTGGGCATCCACGCACCGGGCGTTTGGGCCACCAGCTCTTGCGCGCGGGCGATGGCCGCTTTCATGCCCCCGGCGCGCGGCGTCAGGTCAAAGCTGGCGCCGTAGGCCAGCATCAGGCGGCGGCGCTCGATGCTCATGCTGTCAGGCATCACCAGCACCAGCGTGTAGCCCTTCACAGCAGCCACCATGGCCAGGCCAATGCCGGTGTTGCCCGAGGTGGGCTCAATGATGGTGCCGCCGGGTTTGAGCGCGCCAGACTTTTCAGCGTCTTCCACCATGGCCAGCGCAATACGGTCTTTGATCGAGCCGCCCGGGTTGCTGCGCTCGGACTTGATCCAAACGTGCTGGCCGGGGCCAAACAGGCGCTGCATGCGGATGTGGGGGGTGTTTCCGATGGTTTGCAGAATGTGATCGAAGGGCATGGGGCGGGCTTTCGGATACGTGGTGGGGTGTGAATTGTGCGGCATGGGTTGCGTCGGTGCATGGGGGGTAGAAGGTTTTCAGTTGCTACAAAATAGATAGCTGCTTGAGCAATGTATTCATGGGCTGGAGGTCATTTATGCAACAAAATCGGTGCTGAATTGCCCAGTTGCTGGTATAAAACCTTCGTCGTATGGTCAACCGCTAAAGCTGCCATGTTGTTCCCCTGGAAACGTTTCGCACACAAAGACTTGCTGAAGTCCGCAGCCGCGGCGCTGCTGGCTTTGTTTCTGATTCCCCTGCTGTCTTGGGCGTTCACCGGCTATGTGCAGCGAACGGCCGATGCCAAAGCACTAATGGCGCTGGAGCAGGAGACGCTGCAAAACAGCCGGCTCAGTGACTCACAGCGCCACGAGCGGCTGACGTTTTACCGGCAGATCACACCGTCCAAAGTCTGCGGGCGCAGCGAGCCGGGCCTGGCGGCTTACCGGGCGTCTACCTGCGCGCCGCTGTCGGACTTGTGGCAGTTTCATGTGGTGCATCAGGTGTCGTTCTGGGCGCTGGCGCTCAGTGGCACGGCCCTTGCCATGGCGCTGGGCCTGGCGGGGTGTGTGCGAATGCGCCCGCGGCTGCAGCAGCCGGTGTTTGTGCTGGGTGGGTGGTTGGGCGGCGGGGTGGGCGCGGTGCAACTGCTGGTGCAGGCGGGGCTGGTGGCCTGGCTGTGCTTTTGGCTGCCGGTGTACTTTCTGGAAATCTATCTGTTCAAGTGGCTGGTGGTGGTGGGCTTGTGCGTGGCGGCGGCAGGGGTGATTTACACCGCGCTGGCGGTTCGCCGGTTTGAAATCGGTGTGTACCGGGTGGCGGGCGAGCGGGTCGACGAGGCGCAAGCGCCGCTTTTGTGGGCCCATGTGCGCCAGACCGCCGCGCAGCTGAACACCGCCGCGCCAGACCAGATCGTGGCAGGCATTGACACCCACTTTTTTGTGGCCCAAGCGCCTTTGCGCCTGGGGCGGCAAACCCTGCAGGGGCGCACCTTGTTCATCAGCCTGGCGCTGCTGCGCCTGCTCAGCCGACGCGAGGCCGATGCCGTGCTGGCGCATGAACTGGCGCACTTTGCCGGCGAGAAAGATACGCGGCGCGCGCAGCTGGGCAACCGCTTGCACCACTACAACCAATACTGCCAACAGATGCGCCACCTGCGCCCTGCCCTGGGTACTTTTTGCATTCTGCGGGGCTGGCAGTCGCTGTTTCAGGCGGCGGCGCAACGCACCACACGCGCCAGGGAAGTTGCGGCAGATCTTGCAGCCGCCAAGCTGGTCTCGCCCGGCAGCCTGGTGCGCGCCCTGATCAAAATGGCCTCTTACGCCCATTACCGCAAGCAAACCAAAAGCGCGCTGTTTGCCCGCAACCACCAAGCCGACGGCCGCCTGAATTTCGAATATGCGGTGGCCAGCGGGTTTGTGGGGCACATGCAGTCGGCGCACTTTATAAAAACCATGCGCACCGCGCCGATTCCCCATCCGTTTGATGCGCACGCATCGCTGCGCCAACGCATGACGACCGTGGGCGTCACCGTCCCCAGCAGCCGCTACGCCGCAGAGGCCGGCCGCAAGCCAACCGACACCTGGGTGCACGATATTCCCCAGGCGGTTGATATCGAGCAGCGTTTGTGGGCTGCTTACGAACAAAAAATGGTGGAGGCCGATCAACACGCTTCAAGCCGTCGTCCCCGCGCAGCCGGGGATCCAGCCGCCCGAACTGGACGGCCGAGGGCTTTGGCAGCGCCCTGACGTGGATTCCCGCCTGCGCGGGAATGACGGACATGAGTTGCGTGCGTGTTCCGTATAAAAGCGCCTACCAGCCCATGTAAAGACTGCTGGAGCAGCTATGAAATGTATAGCAAAGGGTAGACTGAGATAATCCACCCGTGAAGCACGCCAGGCCGTCGCTGGTGCAATTTGGGAAACCAAGCACTGGAGGAACGTCCGGACTGCATAGGGCGGCGTAGCAGCTAACGGCTGTCCACCGTGAGGTGAGGATTAGAGCAACAGAGACGAGTCTGGGTGAGTGTCAATCCTGGGTGTTCTGTCAGTGTCGGCGAAAGCCGGCGTCGGATGGCGAAAGCCAGCCGATTCCAAGCGCAAGCTTGGGTGCTGTCAGCCAGCCTGGGTGCGAAGCACCCAGGGTGAAACGGGCAATCTCTACGCGCAGCAATACCAAGTAGGCCAACGTTGATCTGGTTCCGGAGAGTTGGCGGGTAGGTAGCATCGAGCCGTCCGGGTGACCGGCGGCCCAGAGTAATGGCGGTCACGTTGGGGGCAACCTCAACGCACAGAATCCGGCGTATCGGCGGGCTTCACACTTAACCCAGATTTTCCATTAGGCGCACCTTCGGTGCTGTTTGGATTCCAACGGCGCATTTGCGGCCATTTTCGACCCTCTTCGTCGCCCATGGCACAGGCCATGGGCCTCCTCAGTCGGGTCAAAACTGACTCGCAACTGCATCCGTTGTCTATCCAAACCCTAATGGAAATTCTGGGCTTATTTTCAACGCCTATTTTGCGTGCATTCAATGCTGTCATTGCCTACAATGAAAGCATTTTTCACTCGGAGAGTTTGTCATGTCAGTTCTGACCATTCGCAACCTTGATCCTGAAGTCAAAACCCGTTTGCGCGTACAAGCGGCCCAGCAAGGCATTGCCATGGAGGAAGCCGTGCGCCGCATCCTCACCCGGGCGGCCAATGAGCTTGATTCTGTTGCGCCTGCAAATTGCGATCTGGGCAGTCGCATTCGGGCCCGCTTTGCGGGATTGGGCGAGCTTGATCTGGTGCCGCGCCATGCCATACGCGCGCCACAGTTTCCGCCGCATGACACGGGCAGTTAAGCCTCTTGCCCGCCATGTTTCTCATCGACACCCATGTCATCTCTGAACTCACCAAGCCTCTACCAAGCCCGGCAGTTCTGAACTGGTTTGCGGCAACGCCCGTAAAGCACATTTTTATCAGCGCCATCACCCTGTGCGAGATTCAACTGGGCTTGGCGCTCATGCCTGCAGGCAAACGACGCGACGCGCTGTATGCCGCTACCGATGGCTTGGTTCAAGAAGAGTTCAACCAGCGCTGCTTGAGTCTGGACGCCCGCTGCGCCCCCATTTACGGACAACTGGCTGCGCGGCAACAGCAACTGGGCCGTACGTGCACTGCAGAAGACGCGATGATTGCGGCGATTGCGCTGAGCAATCAATTCACTTTGGTGACGCGCAACATCAAAGACTTTGAAGGCATTCCAGGGCTGACCGTCTTCAACCCTTGGGGCTAATCAAACCGAGGCTTTGACCTTGCGCAGCGCACCGGCCGGTGCTGCGCCCTCCAGCTTGGCGCGCACATCGGGCGTGGCGCAAGCTGCAGAAAAACTCACGGTCACGTCGGCCCCGGCCGAGCCGGCCAGTGCCAGGCAAGCTTGGCCCAGCTTGGCGTTCAACGGGGCCACCAGCGCTTCTTGCACGATGTCGGGTGCGCTGCCGTCGGCCAGTTGCAAGGTGTATTGACCGGGGGTTGCAGACGCCTGCACGTCCAGCACCTGGCGGCTGGCGCGCAGCTCGCGCAGCAGCAGGGCACCGGTGGTGGCGTCGGGCACGCCGCTAATCGTCAGGCTGGTTTTCTGGGTGCCGTAGTTGAAGTGCTGCAAGAAGAAGCCGCGCGAAAACTCGTCGCCCACCAGCTTGCCAATGTCGGCCAGGGCCTGCTCTTCGGAGGCCCAGCTCTGGTTTTTGGGGAGCACGGTGTTGAGGTAAATTTCTTCTCCGGTGGACTTGTCAACCGCCTTGATGGTCCAGGAGGTCAGCACCGATTTGGTAATCGTCAGGCCCGAGGCGGCCAGCTTGGCTGATAGTTGCTTCAAGCGCACCTCGCCCTGCACCTCAAAGTCGGCCACCTTGGCTTTGTCGGTCACCTTGGCCTCGCCCTCGGGCGACCAGACGCGAAAGCCAAACGACTTGATGCGCTGTTTCAGCACGTTTTCGGCCAGCTGCGAGCGCTCGGGCGGCAGGGCCTGCGTGCCTTCGCCGCTGCGAATGATCATTTGCAGCGAGACCTTGGGGTCGCCCTGCTTGCGGATGAAGTCAATTCGCTCCTCGCGCGAGAGCTGGTTGAGCGACTTCTGCACCTCGCGCACGCGCACCACGGCGCGGGTTTCGGTTTCGATCAAGCCACCGGCCGACGGACTGGCACCTTCGCGGATGACGGTTTTGATAAATCCACTGGAGGTATTGAGCAGCTTTTGCTCCAGCACCAAATGGTTTTTGTCCAGCGAACCGGCATCGACATACAGGGCCAGGGCTTTTTCAATCAGGCGGCGCTTCGCGTCGTCGCGCGCGAAGCCTTGCGCAGCGGCGGCATCGCCGTTGAAGCGCGGGTCTTTGCTGTCGGCCACGCCCACTGCGCTGAGGATCATGGTACCGGGCTCAGGGGGCAGTTCGGCAGCAGCAGGTGGGGCAACCGGCACAGCAGGCACGGCCACCGCAGCGACGGCCACCGGGGCGGGTTGGCTGGTAGCGACGGGCGCTGTCGGCGCGGCAGGTGTAGCGGCCACGGCGGGCTTCTTCTCGCCAGTGCCCAGCAACACAAACGCGCCGCCTGCCACGGCGATCACACCTGCCGCTGCAGCGGCATACAAA
Organism: Comamonadaceae bacterium; assembly: GCA_013297875.1. Lineage (GTDB taxonomy): Bacteria > Pseudomonadota > Gammaproteobacteria > Burkholderiales > Burkholderiaceae_C > JAAFIW01. The sequence goes on from JAAFIW010000021.1 coordinate 68,004, forward strand.
GGCATTTTTGACCGTTGACCGTGTGCCGGTGCCGCGGCTTGTGTGTCAGGCCCCGCAGAAGCTGCCTGCGGCACAGCTGCCGCGAGGCGAGCGGGTGCCACGGTAATGTCTTCACTGGCAACTGTGGGTTTTGGCAAAGGTGCCGGTGCAGGCACAGGGGTTGCACGCACGGGCTGAGCGACCATGCGCTGTGTGGGCGGCAGCGTGGGGTCTTCGAGGCCCAACAAAGCAAAGTCGGGGGACACCGTCAGGCCAAACACCGCGTTGCGAATGGCTTGTGAAAACTCGCCAGCGGTCTGGTAACGCTGCGCCGGGTTTTTGGCCAGCGCGGTTTGCACCACGGCATCCAGGCCTTTGGGCAGGGTGATATTCAGCTCGGAAGGCGGTGTGGGCTCTTCGCGCAGCACCTTGTACATGATGGTGGTCTGGCTGCCGGTGAACGGTTTTTCGCCCGTCAAAAACTGGTACAGGATCACGCCGCAGGAAAAAATATCGCTGCGCCCGTCCACCGTCTGGCCCATGAACTGCTCGGGTGACATGTATGAGGGCGTGCCCATGATGGTGCCTGCCTGTGTGAGCTGCGAGGCTTCGATGCGCGCAATGCCAAAGTCCGCCACTTTCACCTTGCCGTCGTCCAGCAAAATCACATTGGCCGGCTTCATGTCGCGGTGAACCACGCCATTGGCGTGCGCATGCTGCAAAGCATCGAGCATTTCGCCCATGATGCGCGAGACCTCGGGCAGCGAAAAGCGCTCGTTGGCTTCCAGGTAATCGCGCAGCTCTTTGCCTTTGACAAACTCCATTGCGATGAAGGCCACGCGCTCGCCTGCGGGTGTGCTGCCCGGCGCGGCCATCATGGTTTGCTCGTCTTGCGCCACCACTTCGCCATACTCGTAAATGGCCACGATGTGCGGGTGGTTCAAACGCCCGGCCGCCTGCGCCTCGCGCTTGAAGCGGGCCAGCACATCGGCGGCCTCGGCGCTGTTTAACTGTGCGGGCAAGATGGTCTTGATGGCCACCGTGCGCTCGATCAAGGGGTCAAAGCCCTCGTACACCACGCCCATGGCACCTTTGCCCAGTTGGCGCTTGATCTGGTACTTGCCCAGCTGTGTGATGGGGATCATTGTTGACTCCAGGTGCGTGGCAATAGAGGGGGGATGGATTACTTGTACTTCGCGTCGATGTCCCACACCGCTGTCTGCACCAGGCGCTGCACCATGGTGTCCAGACCCACGCCACCTTTTGCGCTGCTGGAGGCACCCATCACGCTGGTGCCGGTGCTGCCCACTTCCATCTTCAGTTCCTTGTAGCCCTGGGCCACTTGCTGGGTGGTGTTGGCATCCATGATTTTGTAGCGCATGCCAATCAGCCACACGCCGGTGGAGTCTTGCGTACGCACCGAGCCTGCCACGGTGCCCGCAGCTGCACCGGCCATGCCACCGCCAAAAATCGACAACAAACTCCCCACGGCACGACCGTCAAAACCCTTGTCGTTTTGCGAAATCTGCTCGGCTTTCAAAATATCAAACTTCACCACCCACTTGGTGGTTTTCAGCTTGCCCATCTGCATGGTTTTGCGCGCGGCCGCCGGGTCGCCCAGGTTATAGGCCAGCGAGACTTCCTGCAGCAGATTACCCAGGTTGGATCGCTCCAGCACCGGGAAATTGGCTTGCGACAGCTCCAGCTCGCCAAAGTCGGCAATGTTGTTGGGGCCAAACTTCTGCATGAAGCCCGCGTTGTTGCTCTTGACCTCACCGGGAATCACCACGAGCGCCGGGCCACGCTTGGCTTTGTTGCTGTATTCCACCTCCTGGTAAGCCGCCTGGTCGGCCGCAGCATTGGCCGCGTCAGAGGTGGAGGTGCCTGCCGTGGGTGACGGGTTGCCGAACTTGGGCTGGGCATAGGCACCCACCACGCACGATGCCATCACGACGCAGGCCAACAATTGCTGTTTGATCAACATAAAAATTCCCCTAAACAATAAAAGACAAACCGAAAAATTTGCGCACTTACTTGCCGCCAGCCTTGCGGCAATAGTCGCTGTACAACTGGGCCACTACTTCCTGTGCCCGCTCTTCAACCAGGGTCAGCGCCATGCCGGTGGTATCGCTGCCGGCATAGCTGGCATTGCTGGCCCTGGCCTGGGAGACGACCGCGCCGCCCGAGGTGCTGAGCATGAAGTCCATGTTGATGGTGACCTGGTTCACGTTAATGATGGCATTGCGCTCGGCCCGGCTGGTCACCAGGCCCTTGAGCACATAAGCCGCTGCCAAGCGGCGCGAGGCGCTGAGCGCGCCATCGGGGTTGTTCTTGAAGTAGGCATCAATCTCGGCCTGCGCCACCTGCGCACGAATCTGCGCGGCGGTGTAAGTCTTCAGCCCCAAGGCCTGCAGGCGGTTGTTGATGGCATCCACATGGCGGCCGAAATTGTTCTGGCTGGCCACCATCACACCGTTGCGCTCCTCGGCCAGCAGCACCATGATTTTCTGGTTCTTGATCTTGGCGCGGCAGGGTGTGGCCAATTGGGCCTGGGTCTTGCCATCGCGCTCGGCCTGTGCGGCCTTTTCGGCCACCTCGTCGGGGTCGGGGTTGGAAAACTTGAAACCCTGCGCGGCCGCCATGCCTGGCACTGCCCATGCCATGCACAGCCAGCAAGCCGTTGCAGCCCAGCGCCTCATTGATCTCTTACACATCGCTAACATCGCGTTCCACCCGTTGAAGTAACAGGAAATTATTATGGATTTAGGAATAGCAGGCAAATGGGCGCTGGTCTGCGGCGCGAGCAAAGGCTTGGGTTTTGGCTGCGCGCAGGCGCTGGTCAAAGAGGGGGTAAATGTGGTGATGGTCGCGCGAGGCGTTGAGGCTTTGGGCGTTGCCGCTACGGAATTAATAGCTGCCCGTGCGCACCAGATCAGCACGAGTGTGCAATTTGGCACAAAAATCGATGCCGCAACTGAAGTGAAACAAGTTGTGGCAGACATTACGACCGAACAGGGCCGCGCCGCGGTGTTCGCCCTGCGCCGCGACTTCGACATCGTCGTCACCAACGCCGGTGGCCCGCCCCCCGGCGACTTTCGCGACTGGGACCGCGAGGCCTGGCTCAAAGCCATTGACGCCAACATGCTCACCCCGATTGAGCTGATCAAAGCCACGGTAGACGGCATGGCCGCACGCGGTTTTGGCCGCATCATCAACATCACCAGCAGCGCCGTCAAAGCCCCCATCGACATCCTGGGCTTGTCCAACGGTGCCCGCAGCGGCCTGACCGGCTTTGTGGCCGGCGTAGCCCGCAACCCAAAACTGGCAGCGGCCAACGTCACCATCAACAACCTGCTGCCCGGCGCGTTCGACACCGACCGCTTGCGCACCACGATGCAAGGCGCAGCCACCAAGTCCGGCCAGGCCCTTGACACCATCATGGACGCCCGCCGCAAAACCATCCCCGCGCAGCGCTTTGGCAACCCCCAGGAATTTGGCGCAATCTGCGCGTTTTTGTGCAGCCAGCAGGCCAGCTACATCACGGGGCAGAACGTGATGGCGGATGGCGGGGCTTATGCGGGGACTTATTGACGGCGGGTTCGGCGGCGGCTTTTTGATTGATCGGTTTTCCACCACGCCATGATCACCACGCTTGCCGTTCAAAACTACCGAACGCTGCGCGACTTCATCGTTCCGCTGGGGGAGTTGAATGTCATCACGGGTGCCAACGGCAGCGGCAAATCCAATACCTACCGCGCGTTGCGGCTGTTGGCCGAAACGGCGCAAGGTGGCGTGATCCGGTCGCTGGCACGGGAAGGGGGTCTGGCTTCAACTTTGTGGGCTGGGCCGGAAAGCCTTTCCAGCGCCATGCGGTCAGGCGATGCACCGATTCAAGGAGGACCGCGAAGAAAATCGGTCAGTATGGGTCTCGGTTTTGCCGGATCCGTGTTCAGCTATTCCATTGACTTGGGGTTTCCTGCGCCAAGCATGTCGGCGTTTTCTCTGGATCCCATTATTAAAGGGGAGTGCGTCTGGGCCGGTGCGTTGCCGCGCCCGTCGGCGATGTTGGTGCAGCGGCGTGGTGCCCTGGTTCGCTCGCGGGGCGACACCGGAAAGTGGCAGGTACTCCACGAGCACCTGGCCGACTTTGACAGCATGGTTTTCAACATTGCCGACCCGGTTCAAGCGCCCGAATTGCTTGCACTGAGGGAGCAAATACGCTCATGGCGGTTCTACGATCATTTTCGGACAGACGAAGGCGCTGCGGCACGCATGCCGCAAATTGGCACCCACACGCCGGTGCTCAGCCATGACGGCAGCGACCTGGCTGCTGCGCTGCAAACCATTCGTGAAATTGGGGATCCGCAAGCCTTACGCGCGGCAGTGGCTGATGCGTTTCCTGGTGCCAGCGTGTCAATTGAGTCGAATGACGGGCGCTTTGAAACCGTGATGCAGCAACAAGGTTTGCTACGCCAGCTGAAAGCAGTCGAACTGTCTGACGGCACCTTGCGCTACCTGCTACTGGTAGCCGCCTTGCTGTCGCCGCGCCCACCCAAGTTATTGGTGCTCAATGAGCCTGAAACAAGTTTGCACCCTGACCTGTTGCCTGCCCTCGGCCGGTTGATTGCTCATGCAGCGCAACGCTCCCAAGTCATCGTGGTGTCGCACGCGCAGCGTCTGGTTGCGGCACTTGAAGAACAAGGTGGCATTTGCCTTCAACTGGAAAAAGACTTTGGTGAAACCCGTGTGCAAAACCTTGACGATCTGGATAGACCGCCCTGGCAGTGGGTATCACGCTATTGATCTCTTCCAAATTCACGACAGTGAATTGGACTGTTTTCACCCTCTCCCTCCTCCGGGAGAGGGCTGGGGTGAGGGATTGAGCGTTCCAGCCGTCATGTTTTTTGAAACGCTCAATAATTGATGAACCTTGCATGAGCACTCACAACCAACGCCGCACCCGCCCACAATAAGCTTGGTAAGCCTCCCCAAACAAGCGGTTCAACACCCGTTCCTCCGGCTCAATCTGAAACCGGTTCATGAAGCCATAAAACGCCAGCGGCCCAGCCAGTGACCAGATGGCGGCCAGGTAGGTGGCCCAGCCCAGCAGCACCAGCAGCAGGCCCACATACATGGGGTTGCGGGTGATGCGGTACACGCCCGATGTGACCAGTGACGATGCCTTGTCGATCTGCAAGGGGTTCACGGTGGTGTGTGCGCGGCGAAAAGCGACCAGACCCGCCACGCTGAAGGCCAAGCCCATCAGCGCAACGCCGACGGCCACCGGCAGGCGCAAGACCGACGAGGTGTTGGGCTGCGGGCCGACGAACAGCGCCAGCCCCATCAACAGGGCCAGCACCAATGCCACGATGGGCGGGGGGACTTTGTTTTCGAGTTGAATCATGGTGTGTAGGGAGCGGCTGCGGCGATAAGCGTTTCATGGCAGCATACCCGCTCAATTTTTTTGAGGAAACCCCATGACCCAAGCCATCCGCATCAGCCAACACGGCGGCCCTGAACAACTGCAACTGGCCGACGTCGCCGTGGGCGACCCCGGCCCCGGCGAAATTCGCATTCGCCATCATGCGGTCGGCCTGAACTACATCGACGTGTACCAGCGCACCGGCCTGTACCCGATGCAGCTGCCGCAGACCCTGGGCATGGAGGGCGCAGGCATGGTGGAGGTTGTTGGCCAGGGCGTGACGCACTTGAAAGTTGGCGACCGCGCCGCCTATGCCGCCAACCCGCCCGGCAGCTACAGCCAGGCGCGGGTGATGCCCGCCAAAAACGTCTGCAAACTGCCCGACGCCATCAGCTTTGAAACCGGTGCCGCCATGATGCTCAAGGGCCTCACAGCGCAGTACCTGCTCAAGCGCACCCTGCCGCAGGCTGGCTTGCACGCGGGCGACTTTGTGCTGTTTCATGCCGCTGCGGGTGGCGTGGGCCTGATCGCCTGCCAGTGGGCCAAAGCCCTGGGCCTGCAACTGATCGCCACTGCCGGGTCCGACGCCAAATGTGCCTTAGCGCTTGAGCACGGCGCGGCACATGCCATCAACTACAGCACGCAAGACTTTGCAGCGCGCGTGAAAGAAATCACCGCTGGCAAAGGCGTGAACGTGGTGTACGACTCGGTGGGCAAAGACACCTGGGACAAGTCGCTGGATTGCCTGGCCCCCTTCGGCCTGATGGCCAGCTTTGGCAACGCCTCCGGCCCCGTGCCGCCATTTGCCCCCGGCATGCTGGTTGCCAAAGGCTCGATCTACGTCACCCGCCAAACCCTGTTCACCCACATCGCCACCCGCGAGGCCAACCAGGCCATGGCCGACGATTTGTTTGCCGTGGTGGCCAGCGGTGCGGTCAAAATCCGCATCGACCAGCGCTACCCGCTGGCTGATGTGCAGCAGGCGCACCGCGACCTGGAGGCGCGCAAGACGACGGGGTGCTCAGTATTGCTGCCAGGTTAAGCGACTGGTTTTTGGTTTGAGTATTGCTACTAAATAAATAGCTGCTTGAGCAGGAAATGCATGGGCTAGCAGCCCATTTCCTTTGAATAACCATCCCCCGGCAAAGCCGGGGGTTTTCAATATTGTGAGCCGCTCAAAGCGGCTAAACGGGGACGCTAACGCGGCCCCAACTCTTGGAGCCACCTGTTCGGTGGCCGTCTATCTCCACA
>JAAFIW010000032.1 GCA_013297875.1 Comamonadaceae bacterium
ACCCGCACCTGGCTTCCGTCTGTGCGGTGAGACCAGCGTGTTGACGTTCAATGCACCCGGCGGCCAGTCCGTTCTGGGTGCCGAGATCGCCCGCACTGACTTCAGCACAGGTACGATCCGTGACGGTTGGGCCAATGTCGCTACACCTGGCGTGGCAACCGGTGTTGCACCTTCCGCAGGCGGCAACGGCCTGCCCATCATTGGTAAGGCCTTCACACGCGCTGGTAACGGCACCGTGTCGGCTAACTTTGGTGCAGCTTGGGAACACCGCTACATTCGCCCTGTTACACCTTGATTGGTGCAACATAAGCTGAAGAGATTTCTCAATTGCTGAGAGCTTCAACTTAAGAATAATTGATCGACGTTGTTAGCGCAACTTAATAAGGCGGGGAGTAATCCCCGCCTTTTTTTATGGGTGTCGATAAGCGCTTGGAAAATCTGCATAAGCCCCAGCGGTCTGTGATCAAACCAGACTAAGTTTCGCCTCCACATTTCCGCAGACTGTCTGGCTGACGGAAATGGATCGGCAAGCGGCCTGCCGATAGGGCGAGTTGATCACTGCTTCTGCATGGGCAAGGCACGAGAATCCAGGTGACAAAACGCTTGCATTCTTTGTCTCTCCAAACCCTAATGGAAATTCTGGCTTCAACAAAATCTTTATCGTATGCAAAGCCTTGACTGGGCGAGCAAGCGCACTTTGTCAGTCAACCTCGATGCCGCTGTACGATCACGGCTACACCGTAAGCCAACGGTTGGAGAATCGATAGACGCTCTGGGGTTGACTCGTTGGTGTAACTTGGCCAGCGGTAGCAATCCCCGCGATCTATAAGGCTACTTCCAGCGCTCCACCTCAATCTCCACCGTGCCGCCATCGCTGCTCATCATCAGGCTGCCTTCCTGTATCGTGGCTTGCAGCTGCATGCTGCGCTGGGCGAGCTTGGCCAGGCTTTGCGAGGCCTCACTGGGGATGCGCCAAACCTGGAGTTTTTCCAGCCGGGTGAGTTTGGTTTGTATGCTCTTCCACCACAGGTCGGCCGAATGGGCAAAGCAGTAGACCAGCACCTGGTCCGCCTTGCTGCAGGCGCGCGTGAGCGGTTTGTCTTCGGGCTGGCCCACTTCTATCCACAGCCGGGGCCGCTCGGTGTAGTCGCGCAGCCAGACGTCGGGCTCGTCGGGGTTGGACATGCCATCACCGAAGGCCAGCGTCCCGTCGCCGTGACACACCGATTGCAGCTGGTGGGCGTTGATGGCCAGCGCCGCCAGCCGGATCATCATGCGTTCGTCAGTCTCGCTGGGGTGACGGGCCAGGGTGAGCGCATGGTCGGCGTAGTAGCTGTGGGTGATGTCGGCCACCTGCAGGTTGGCTTTGAAGATGGTGGATTTGATGGCCATGGGTTGTTCTACTTTGCTATCTATTCAATAGCTGCTTGAGCAATGAATATATGGGCTGATGGCCGGTTTGATTGAAAATTAACCCTTGCTACACCCGCCGCGCCAACTCAGCTGCTTTGCCGATGTAGCTGGCCGGTGTCATCTCAAGCAGCCGCTGCTTGTCCGCCGCCGGAATCGCCAGCGACCCAATCAGCACATGCAGATCAGCCGAGTTCACGGTCTGACCGCGCGTGGCTTCTTTCAATTGCTCGTAGGCTCCCACGATGCCGTAGCGGCGCATCACGGTTTGAATCGGTTCGGCCAGCACTTCCCACGACTTGTCCAGGTCAGCCGCCAGCGCGGCTTCATTGAGTTCCAGTTTGTTCAAACCGGTGAGCAGCGACTGCCAGGCCAGCACCGAATAGCCCAGCGCCACGCCCATATTGCGCAGCACGGTGCTGTCGGTCAGGTCGCGCTGCCAGCGGGAAATCGGGAGTTTTTCGGCCAGGTGGCGCAGCAAGGCGTTGGACAGGCCCAGGTTGCCTTCGGCGTTTTCAAAGTCGATGGGGTTGACCTTGTGCGGCATGGTGGACGAGCCGATTTCGCCGGCTTTCAGGCGCTGCTTGAAGTAGCCCAGGCTCACATAGCCCCACACATCACGGCTCCAGTCGATCAGGATGGTGTTGGTGCGGGCCACCGCGTCAAACAGTTGGGCCATGTAGTCGTGTGGCTCGATTTGCGTGCTGTAAGGCTGAAACTGCAAACCCAGGTCGCACTCGACCACGTTGCGTGAAAAGACTTCCCAGTCAAACGCAGGCCAGGCGGCCAGGTGGGCGTTGTAGTTGCCCACCGCGCCGTTCATTTTGGCCAGCAGCGGCACGGCGGCCATCTGTTCGCGCGCCACGCGCAGGCGCACCAGCACGTTGGCCACTTCCTTGCCGACCGTGGTGGGGCTGGCCGTTTGACCATGCGTGCGGCTGAGCATGGGCACAGCGGCATAGGCGTGGGCCATCTCGCGCAGCTTGGCGGCCACCGCGTCCAGCCCGGGGAGCAATACGGTATCGCGCGCGGCTTTGAGTTGCAGCGCGTGGCTGGTGTTGTTGATGTCTTCGCTGGTGCAGGCAAAGTGCACAAACTCGGCAGCAGCCTGCAGCGCGGGGCGGCCTGTCAACTTGGACTTGATCCAGTACTCCACAGCTTTCACGTCGTGGTTGGTGGTTTTTTCAATCTCTTTGATGGCCAGCGCGTCGGTTTCGGAGAAGTTGGCGACCAGGCCATTCAGGTGGGCACGGTCATCAGTGGAAAGGGGTTTGAATTCGTCAAACCCGGCGTCGCTCAAGGCAATGAACCAAGCGATTTCAACCTGCACCCGGCGGTGCATGAAACCGTATTCACTCAAGTGCGGGCGCAGCGCGGACAGCTTGCCGGCGTAGCGGCCGTCCAGCGGGGAAAGGGCGGAGATGGTCGAGAAGGTCATGGTGGGATTGTAGGTGGGGAGCCTGCGCGGTTTACTATCAAAACGATAGCTGTTTGTGCGCATCTGGTGCGCATAAGCAGCACTTTTTGCACGCAAAAGCGGCCCAAGTCAGCCGATTGACATCCTGGCGGGCTGCATCACACTAGAATCGTCATGACTATTTCGACACCCTCTCAGAGAGAAACCCCCACCCATGAAATTGATTGGCTCGACCAGCAGCCCCTACGTGCGCAAAGTGCGCGTCGTGATGGCCGAGAAAAAGTTGGACTACCAGTTCGTCACCGAAGACGTCTGGGCGGCCGACACCACCATTGGCCAGAGCAACCCACTGGGCAAAGTGCCCTGCCTGGTGATGGAAGGCGGCGAGGCGCTGTTTGATTCGCGGGTGATCGTGGAATACCTGGACACCTTGTCGCCGGTGGGCAAGCTGATTCCGCAAATGGGCCGCGAACGCGCTGAAGTCAAAACCTGGGAAGCGCTGGCCGATGGCGTGCTGGACGCCCTGATCACGGCACGGCTGGAAGCCCACTGGGCGGGCCGCACCAAGGCCCAGCGCAGCACGGTGTGGATAGACCGCCAGATCGATAAAACCCGCGCCGCCTTGGTTGCCATGGACAAAGGCCTGGGCGACAAGCCGTTTTGCGCTGGCATTCACCTAAGCCTGGCCGACGTGGCCGTTGGCTGCGCCCTGGGATACCTGGACTTTCGCTTCCCCGAGATTGACTGGCGCACGCCACACCCCAATTTGCTCAAGCTGTACGACAAGCTGGCGCTGCGGGTGAGTTTTTCGGAGACGGTTCCGAGTTGAAATTCGGAGGCGGGGGCAGGACGCAGAGGTTGCGAAGGACGCGAAAAAATTCAAAAGTAAGTCAAAAATTTTGAAAATGCCAATTCAATTTTTGGTTGTTCTTTTGAGTCCTTCGCGAATCCTTCGCGGCCTCTGCGTCCCTGGCCCCGCTTTCAGCCACCAGCTCGTTTTTTCAACCACCGCATGAAACTGCCCAGCACAGGTAGCTTTTCGTACAGCTCTTCGGCGGCGTCCCAGTAGTCGCGGTGGTAGGTGATGCGGCCATCGGAGGCCAGTTTTAAGTGTGAGGTGCCGCGTACGGTCTGTTCTTTGCCAGTTTTTCCTTTGAAGAAGAACTTGAAATCCCACACCAGAAAACACTGATCGCCTTGCACCACCTGGCCGGTGACGACAAAGCGCGGGGCGTCTAGCGCGACGTACATGTGGGCAAAAATCTTGACAATCGCGGGCTCGCCGCGCACCTCGTTGAATGGATCCTTGAAGTAGGCGTCGGGCGTGTAGATGTTGCCCAGTTGGGCCACAGCCTGCGGCGACAGGGTCTCAAAGAAATGCACGATGCGCGCAACCGCCTCACTCTGCTCAACACCGCTGCTCATAAGCCGGTGAATTTCTTGACCACCGGAAAGAAGGCGCGGTAGGGCAGCAGGCGCAGCAGCTTCATCCAGCGGGTGAATTTGCGGGGGAAGTGGATTTCGAACTCGCCATCGGCCCAGCCTTTCAAAATTTCCTTGGCAGCCTGCTCGGAGGTGATCAGGCCAGGCATTTCAAAGTCGTTTTGCGCCGTCAGCGGCGTTTCCACAAAACCGGGGTTGACCAGGCTCACACCAATGCCGGAAGCCAGCAAGTCCACGTACATCGTCTCGGCCAGGTTGATCAGCGCGGCCTTGGTGGGCCCATAGGCCAGACTCTTGGGCAGGCCGCGAAAGCCCGCCACGCTGCTGACCAGGCTGATGTGGCCCGCGCCGCGTGCCAGCATCAACGGCAGCACAGCGTCCAGCACATGCAGGGCGCCGACGTAGTTGACCTGCTCGTGCTTGAGCATTTCGCTCAAGCTGAATTCGGTGGCTCGCAGCTCGCGGTAGTAGCCTGCGCAGTAAAAAACCATGTCCAGCGGGCCCACGGCGGCAATGCTGGCGGCGGCAGCTTTGATGGCCGGCAGATCGACTGCGTCCAGCGGGAGCGCCACCGCGCCGGGGTGCTCTGCCACGAAGGCGTCCAGCGCCTGCGCGTTGCGGGCCGACAGGTAGACCCGCGCACCGGCCGCATGCAAGGCGCTGGCGGTGGCGCGGCCAATGCCGGTGGACGCGCCCACCAGCCAGACCGACTTGCCTTTCCAGTCCACAAGCTTGGTGTTGAAGGCGGAGAACAAACCTGGTTTGCTCCTTTTTATATAGCTGCTTGAGCTTATTTCTCCTGGGCTGAAGGCAGTTTCCATTGATTTTTTCGCCTGTGCAGGATTCATCGCTTCGTGAAGGACAAGGTCACTTCCCCCAAGGTAAAGCCAAACTTGCTCATCACCGCTTTGTTCAGCAGCACCTTGTTGTCCATCAGGTACATCCAGTCGTCAAACCGCACCTCGTAAACCTTGCCGTCCACCGGCAGCGACAGCACGTAAGTCCAGTAAAACGCATTGCCCTTGGCCTGGCCTTGCGCGGTGCCCACCACATCATCAGCAGTGCCGGTGTAGCGGCCGTCGGCAAAGCGTTTGAGCTTCCAGATGCGGCGCTGTTTTTCACCGTCGGAGTAGGTGAAGGCTTCGTCCAGCACGCCATCGTCGCCGGTCCAGGTGCAGGTCATCACCACGGTGAAGCGGCGCACCACCTTGCCCGAGCGGTCGGTGAAGACACCCCAGGCGTCGACGATGCCGTTGAAGTACTCGCGCAGGTCCAGCACGGGCTTTTCGGTGGCGTAGTCGTCGATGGTTTGCGAGGCGCAGCCTGCCAACGTGGTGGCCGCGGTGGCGGCAAGAAGTAAGCGGCGTTTCATGGGGTGGCCTTTATCAAATGAAGGTGTTGGGCAGGGCGAATCACCGTGGCGTACAGCAGCACGCCCGCCACGGCTTTCAGAATGCAGGGCAGCACGCAATACGCCGCAGTGAGTGCCATCAGCGCCGACTCGTCGCGTGCGCCAGGGCTGTAGCCAAACTGGCCCAAAAGCGGCAGGGCCAGACCGGCGGCCAGGGCCAGGTTGAGCTTGATGGCAAAGTTCCACCAGCCAAAGTAAGCGCCTTCGGACTGCCCGCGGTCACCGGCTTTGTCAATCAGGCCGGCCAACATGGCTCCCGGCAAGGCTAGGTCAGTTCCCAGCGCCATGCCGGACAGCGCACACACGGCAATAAAGGGCCACACATCGCCGGTGCCCAGCTGCGTGGCCCAGACGAACACCAAAATTGATAGCACCATGCCCGCCAACCAGGTGCGCGCAAGCCCAATTTTTTTGACCAACCAGAGCCAAAAGGGAATGGACAGCGCGGCAAACAAAAAGTAACTGCCCAAAAACGCAGGCTCCATGTTTTGCGGTGCCTGTAGCCGGTCTTGCACAAAAAACAGCACCAGCGTGGCTGGAATGGCACTGGCAATGCCGTTGAAAACAAACACCGCCATCAAACGCCGGAATTCAGGGCGCTGCCAGGGCAGCCAGATGTCGGTTGCAGCGGAGTGGGCGTTGGACTTGGCAACGGGTGGCACCGATTGCCGCCATGCCAACCAACCCAGCACCAGCACCACACAAAACACCGCCGTGGTGGCCGGCAGCCCCACCGCCACCGGTAGCACCGAGGCCATCAACACGCCCACCAGGCCCAGCGCTTCGCGCCACGACACGATGCGGCTGCGCTGCGCCTCGTCGCCGCCCAGCATGGCACCCCACGACTGGTGGGCCACGCTCAGCAGGCTGTAGGCGGCATAGGTAAACACCAGCGCGACCGTGGCCCAGGCGACCAGAAGCGAAGGGTCGCGCGTGGGCGGGAAAAACAGGGCACCGAAGCCAATCGCCAGCAGCAGTGCCGCCACCGCACACACCATCAACACCGCTTGGGTAGATCGGGCAAACAAGCGGTCAGACCAGCGGCCCAGCAGCGGGTCAATAAAGGCATCAAACAGCCGCGCGCCCAGCAAAATTGCGCCCAGCGTGGCCAGTGGCACACCAAATTCTTTAGCGTAGTGGTTGGGCAGGATCACATACAGCGGCAGCGCCACAAAGGCCAGCGGCAAGCCCAGCAGGCCATAAAGCAGGCTGTTGGAATGGCTGAAGGGCTGCCGGGCGGACATGGCTACTTCACCCCCGCCAGCAGCAGGTCGCGCAGCTTGGGTTGTGAGGTTTTGGGGCCCAGCCAGATCTCGAAAAACAGCTTGCCAAACTGCGCATCGGCAATTTCGCCAATCGGCTTGCCATTGAACACAAAGGCCGCACCCACACCGGGCCGGTAAACGCCCAGCAAGCGGTCGCCGGGCTTGACGGGGGGCAACATCTTGGCCAGCGTGCTTTGCCAGTGCTGACCTTGCGCTTCGCTGAAGCCGCCGCTGCGGCGCATTTCTTCCAGCGACACACGGGCAATTTCTTCGGAACCGAATTTGCGCAGGTATTCCAGCTCCAGCGCGATGGGGTGCTCACCCAACTCGGCTGGTTTGAAGCTGGGTGCCACCCAGAGGCTGGCGTTGTAAACCTCAAAGCCCCAAAAGCGCAGCAAGCCTTTGCCACCGGCACGGGCCGTGGGAATCTGGGCCAGCACCTCGGGTTTGGACTCGGCGGAGGCGGCGGTTCCAGCGTAAGCGGTCGGCCAGGCCATGGCGATGCACAAATACAAGCCAAACAGGCAGGTAGCCCAGGTAAAACCTGCTGGAGCAGCTATCAATTTCATAGTGATGGACCTGTTGACTTTTTCAGCGTGTACTGCACCACATCAATGTTTTGCTTGGCAAAAGCGGCCTCGCAGTACGCCAGGTAGAACTCCCACAAGCGCATGAAACGCTCGTCGAATTTCAGCGCCAACACGCGCGATTTTTCCGCCAGAAACTGCTCGCGCCAGCGCTTGAGGGTTTCGGCGTAGTCAGCGCCAAATGCAAACTCGTCGACCACCACCAGCCCCGCATGGCCCGCAGCCAGCTTGAACTCGCGTGGGCACGGCAGGCAGCCGCCGGGAAAGACGTACTGGCGAATGAAGTCGGTGGTGTTCGCATAGCGCTCAAAGGCATCGTCGGCAATCACGATGCTTTGAATACAGGCGCGGCCACCGGGTTTGAGCAGCTTGGCCACGCTTTCAAAATAACCTGGCCAATATTCGCGGCCCACGGCTTCCACCATTTCGATGGAGCAGATCGCGTCATACGGGCCGTCTTGAATGTCGCGATAGTCCTGCAAGCGCAAATCCGCTTTGGCCGCAGTGTTGGCGCTGGCCATGCGTCGTTGCGCCCAGGCCAGTTGTTCGTGGCTGAGCGTCACGCCCACCAGGCGCGCGTCAAATTCGGTGGTGGCCATCTCCGCCAACGCGCCCCAACCACAGCCGATTTCCAGCACCCGGTCGCCCGGCTGCACACCAGCCATGCGCAGCGCGCGGCGCACCTTGGCGTTTTGGGCTTGTGCCATGGTCTGGCTCAGGTCGCCAGAGAACAAGGCCGATGAGTAATTCATCGTGTCGTCCAGCCACAGCTCGTAAAACGCATTGCCCAGGTCGTAATGCGCGCGGATGTTTTTGCTGCTGCCCGATTTGGTGTTGCGGTTAAGCAATTGGCGAATGCGGTAGGCCAGGCGGCCCAGCCAGGAGCCAAAAATAATGCCGTCAACCGCCGCCTGGTTGGCTATGAAAACTTGTAGCAGCTCCACCAGATTGGGCGTGCTCCAATGGCCATCGATATAGGTTTCGGCAAAGCCGATGTCACCCGACTTCAAAGCGGCTGCGCATACCTCCCAGCTGCGCAAATGCAGCGTGGCATGGGGCGTGGCATCTTTACCAAAGCGCGTGGTGGTGCCGTCGGGCATTTGCACGGTGAGCGAGCCGACTTGCAGGTTTTGCAAGAGCTTGATGGTGGTTCGCGCCGCAGCCGGTGCGTCGGGCGGAATGGCAAACGAGGAGCTGGAAGCAGTGGAATTCATCGCGTCACAAAAGAAGTGGGTGCCGGAGGTTGTTTGAAAAATTTCACGCGTTTGGCAAACAGGCGTGCGGCTTGCCAGTGGATGCGGGCAACGACGCCCAGCGTCATCAACGGGTGTTTGAACAAGGCTTTGCGCAAGCTGGCGGTGCTGACGGGCTGTAGCGTGCCGCTGACACTGGTTTGCAAGAGCGCTCCAGCGTTGTCGTCGTAGTCAATCCGTGCCACGGTCCGGCTGCGGGCTGCGTCAAACATGAAGCGAAAGCGGTAGCGGCCTTCGACGTTGCAAAACGGCGAGACGTGAAATACCTTGGTCGCGGTGATTTCTGCGCCGAATGCGGGCTTGTCTAGTAAGTAGCAGTGCCGCTCGCCAAAGGTGTTGTTCACCTCCACTACCACCGCGCGCAGGCTGTTGTCTGCTGCGTGGCAGTACCAAAAGCTCACCGGCTTGAAGGTGTGGCCCAGCACGCGGGGGTAGCAGTGCAGCCAGGTTTCGCCGGTGGCGTCGGTGATGCCTTCTGTGTGCAGCAATTCATCGAGCCAGGCCAGGCTGTCGGCGCGGCCATCGCCGTGGTCGCAGTCGTAAAAACTCAAAGGTGCGCGGCGGTTGCGCGGCAGCTCGCCGTTGCCGCTGTGGCGCATGGCGCGCAGGGGCAGCATTAAAAAATAGGTGGGGTAGGCAAAGGCATTGCGCGCGGGGCGCAGGCGCGTGTGGCGCACCTGGCCGAAGCCGATTTGCGGTGTGGCGGGCTTCATGCAGGCACCCCAGCGACTTCGGTGAGCAGTTGCCGGGCCACGGCCAGGCCCGATTTCAAGCCGTCTTCGTGAAACCCGTAGCCCGCCCAGGCACCGCAAAAATAGGTGTGACGCTGGCCTTGCAGGCCGGGCACCCGCTTTTGCGCGCGGGCTGCGGGCAAGTCAAACACGGGGTGGGCGTAGTTGTATTGGTCAATGATTTTGTCGGGCGCGATCGGGTTGACGGGGTTCAGCGAGACGATGACCGGCTGCTGCCACGGCAGGGGCTGCAGGCGGTTGAGCAGGTAATGCAGGCAGACCTGGGCCGATTCGTTGTCGGGGGTCGATCTTTCGTAGTTCCACGCCGCCCAGGCGGCCTGGCGCTGAGGCAGTACCGACGCATCGGTGTGCAATACCGCACGGTTGGGTTGGTAGCGGATGGCAGCCAGTACCTCGCGCTCGTCAGCGCTGGTATCGCGCAGCAGCGCCAGGGCCTGGTCGCTGTGCGTGGCCAGCACCAGCTTGTCAAAGCGCTCGGCGCGGCCCTGGGTGATCACGCGCACGCCTTGCTCGTCGCGCTCGATCAACTGCACGGGCGTGTTCAGCCGCGCATCGGCAATCTGGGCCACAATTTTTTCAACGTAGTGGCGCGCGCCGCCCGCCACGGTCCACCACTGGGGGCGGTTGGTCACTTGAATCAGTCCATGGTTGTGGCAAAAGCGCACCAGGGTGCTGACCGGGAACTGCAGCATCTGATCGGTCGGGCAGCTCCAGATGCAGCCAATCATGGGCAAAAAATACCAATCGCGAAACTCCGCGCTGAAGCGGTGCTGGTTGAGAAAGTCGCCCAGCGGCTGCATCAATTCGCTGTCTTTTCCGTCTTTGGCCAGCGCCGTGGCCAGGCCGTTAAAGCGCAACAAATCGGTCAACATGCGCCAAAAGCGGGGTTTGATGAGGTTGCTGCGCTGGGCAAACACGGTGTTCAGGTTGCAACCGCTCCACTCCAGCGGGCCGTCATGGCCTTGCGCCGGCACCTTGACGGAAAACGACATGTCTGACTTGGCCGTGACCACGCCCAACTGCTCGAACAGATTGATCAGATGGGGGTAGGTGCGCTCGTTAAACACCAGAAAACCGGTGTCAACCCCGTGGGTGATGGGCGTGCCTTGCGCATTGGGCAGCGTCACATCGACCGTGTGGGTGTGACCGCCGAAATAATCACCCGCCTCAAACAGCGTGATGTCGGCCTGCCCCGCCAGCGTGTGTGCCACCGCCAGGCCGGAGATGCCAGAGCCCACGATGGCCAGCTTCATGCGGCCAGCTCCGGCCGGGTGGAAAATAAAAATGCTGCGAAGCGCCCCGAAGGGAATAAGGGAGGGAGGGAGGAGGAGAAGATCCGCCTCGGGATTGCAACTGGGCACACGCCCAGAAGGCTTCGCAGCAATAACCTGTCAGTGGGTGCCTTGCGACACACCTGCCAATGGAGCGCGGCTTGGGCTGAGCAGTTCCCCAGGGTGTTCAACAGAAGTTGGTAAATTTTTGTGAACATGTTGGGGTGGACTGGCGTACAAGACGAATTGGAAAACGATTGGGTCGAATTATGACTGGATAGTTTTCATCTGGCAATGTCTCGTTTATGAGCTGATGATGAGGCTGGCCCTTATTTACGTGCCAATTGCTTTTCGATCTCTTTCACCAGCGAGCGATCGGTCGGTGCCGTCATGGCGCTGTAGCTGTCCACCACCGTGCCATCGCGGGCGATCAGGTACTTGTGAAAATTCCACTTGGGCGCGCCTTCCTTTTCGGCCAACTGACGAAACAGCGGGTTCGCCTTGTCGCCCTTGACGGCACTTTGGCCAAACATCGGGAATTTCACGCCAAAGGTGCTCTCGCAAAAAGCAGCAATCTCTTTGTTGCTGCCCTTTTCCTGCTCAAAATCGTTGGACGGAAAGCCCAGCACCACCAGGCCCTGGTCTTTGTACTTTTTGTTGAGGGCTTCCAGTCCCTCGTATTGACCGCTGAAGCCGCAGAAGCTGGCGGTGTTCACCACCAGCGCCACTTTGCCGCTGTATTGACATAGCGACTGCGGCTTTTCGTCTTGCAGGCGGGGGAAGGTGTGGTTGAGCACCGCCGGGCAGATCGGCGTGGTCTGGGCGGCGATAGGCGCTGCGCAGGCCAGGCTGAGCAGGGCGGCAACGGTCAACGTGCTGGGGTTCATGGTGGACATACGCGCAATCTCCTGAAATGGGTTCAACCTGATCCGAGATTGTTCATTAGGCGGCCCTTTCGGGTTGCATCGCATCCTGATGAACAAGCCCGGATGATGACAACTTGTCCAAGACCCTGCTGCTTGTACCAAGCCAAATGACAGTTCTTCTCATTTGTCACACGCTGCGCATAAAATTCGTGTAGCTCTGAAAGCCGTCAATGCTCTACCCCGAATTATTTAAGCAACTCGAATCGGTCCGTTGGGACATGGACAAAGACATTCCCTGGGATTCGTTTGATGCCAGCCAGCTCACCGACGAGCAGGCCCAGACCATCAAAATGAATGCGATTACCGAGTGGAGCGCCCTGCCCGCCACCGAAATGTTTTTGCGTGACAACAAAGACGACAGCGATTTTTCCGCCTTCATGTCGATCTGGTTTTTTGAAGAGCAAAAACATTCCCTGGTGCTGATGGAGTATTTGCGGCGCTTTCGGCCTGATTTGGCTCCGACCGAGCAGGAGCTTCACGACGTACGCTTCGAGTTTGAGCCCGCTCCGCCGCTAGAGACTTTGATGCTGCATTTTTGCGGCGAAATCCGCCTGAACCACTGGTACCGCCGCGCGGCCGAATGGCACACCGAGCCGGTCATCAAACACATTTACACCACGCTCAGCCAGGATGAAGCCCGCCACGGCGGTGCCTACCTGCGCTACATGAAGCGTGCCATCAACAACTTTGGCAACGAAGCCAAGGCCGCTTTCACCAAAGTGGGCGTGCTGATGGCCAGCGCCCGGCGCACCGCGCAAGCCTTGCACCCCACCAACCTGCATGTGAACAAAGCCCTGTTCCCGCGCGACACCATTCAAAGCCGCCTGCCCAACCCCGAGTGGCTGGAAGCCTGGCTGGACACGCAAATCAAGTTTGACGCCGTCTGGGAAACCAAGGTGGTCGAACGCATCCTGCACAACCTGAGCCTGCTGATGGATAGAAGCTTTTCTACCGTGCAGGAGCTCAACCGCTACCGCAAGGAGTTGGCGGCCACGCTGGTCAGCCCTGTTCCGGGATCCGCAGCGGCCTGAACATCCAGTTTCCGGACGCCAAGGGCGCGAAGATTTCGCGAAGGACGCAAAAGAAAACCAGAAAATTTTGGCTGCTCGTTCGCGTCCTTCGCGTAACTTTCGCGCCCTTCGCGTCCTTGCCCCCATGTCACCCAGCTTCCTGAACAAACTCGCCACCGCGCCCGAGTTGGCGCAGCGGCTGGCGCAATTGCCGCGGCCTGTGGTGTTCACCAACGGGGTGTTTGACGTACTGCACCGGGGCCACGCCACCTACCTGGCGCAGGCACGTGCGCTGGGCGGCAGCCTGGTGGTGGCACTCAACACCGATGCCTCGGCCCGCCGCCTGGGCAAAGGCCCCGACCGACCGCTGAACAACCAGCAAGACCGGGCGGAACTGATTGCCGCACTGGAATCGGTGAGCCTAGTCACCTGGTTTGATGAAGACACGCCCCTGGAACTGATCACTCAAATCAAGCCCGACATCCTGGTCAAGGGCGGCGACTACGACATGGCCAAGCTGGCCGAGACCCAAGTGGTGGAGGGCTACGGTGGCTGCGCCCTGGCCATTCCGTTTGTGGCCGGTTACTCAACCACGGCGCTGGTGCACAAGATTCGCGGCGCGGGCTAAGCCAATCACCACAAACCCGCTGACGGCCCCTGCCAATGCACCCCCCAAATGCGAGGCCACCACCACGTTAAACCCCCAGGACGGGTCAAACACCACGGGGTGCTGCCAGGCGCGTTCGGTCAGCAGCTTCAGCCCCACGCCCACCAGCAACACATATGCAAATGGTTTTGCTACTGAATAGATAGCTGCTTGAGCAAATAACACCAGGGCTGCCGCATGAATGAGTGCTGAAAGCCCGGCATAGCCCGTGACCTGTGGCCACAGCACCAGCGAGGCGGTGGCCAGTGGCCAGGCCACCAGCAAGGCCACGGCGGCCGCCGTACCCGCCCGTATCGAATGGCCCAGCACCGCCAGCGCCCCCAGGGCCAGCAGATTGCCCACCAGGTGCGCCCACGACAGGTGAATCCAGGCGGCGGTCCACAAGGTCCAGAGCCGTGCGAGGGCGTGTTGGGGCTGCCAGGCCAAGGGGTGGTTGGCACCCAGTTCCGGCGATACAGGCAGCAGCAACGCCAGGGTGAGCGCACCAAAACCGATGGCCAGGCAGGTGGCTGCCCAGATGTAGCCCCAGAGGTCAGGTTTGCGTGTGGGGTACGCGATTGTTTGCGATTCAGACATGCCGGCGATCAAGCGGGCATCGCCACGGCGGCTTCCAGCGCATCCACAAACATCGCGGGCACATCAAAGCCGGTTTGCTGCGTGATTTCCTGAAAGCACGTGGGGCTGGTCACGTTGATTTCGGTCAGGCAGTCGCCAATCACGTCCACGCCAATGAGCAGCAGGCCGCGCCGGGCCAGTAGCGGGCCCACGGTGTTGGCAATTTCCAGGTCGCGTGCCGACAGCGGCTGCGCCACGCCTTTGCCGCCTGCCGCCAGGTTGCCACGCACCTCAGTGCCTTGGGGAATGCGGGCCAGGCTGAAGGGCACGGGCTTTCCCGCAATCACCAGAATGCGCTTGTCGCCCTGCGTAATCTCGGGCACGAAGCGCTGCACCATCAGGGTCTGGGCACCGTCCAGGTTCAGCGTTTCAATGATGCTGCCCAGGTTCAGCCCATCGGCCTTCACGCGGAAAATGCCCATGCCGCCCATGCCGTCCAGCGGTTTCAAAATAATGTCGTGGTGCTGGGCATGGAACGCGCGCACCTCGTCGGCACTGCGCGTGACCAGCGTGGCGCTGGTGAACTGGGGGAATTCCATGATGGCCAGTTTTTCCGGGTGATTACGCAGCGCCGCCGGCTTGTTGAACACTTTCGCCCCCTCGCGCTCAGCCTGCTCCAGCAGGTGGGTGGCGTAGAAATATTCGCTGTCAAACGGCGGGTCTTTGCGCACGACCACCGCATCAAAGTCTCTCAAAGCCTGGGTGGGCGTAGCGGTCTGAACGAACCAGTCGTCCAGCGCCCCGGTCAGCGTGATCTGCCGCACCTGGGCTTGCACCACGCCACCACTGCGCCAGCTGATCTGCCCCGGCTCGCACGCGGAAAGCGCGTGGCCGCGCCGGGCCAGCTCGCGCATCATGGAAAAGGTGGTGTCTTTGTAGGTCTTGAAAGACGCCAGCGGGTCAGCAACGAAGAGGATGTTCATGGGCTAGGGTTCCAGGACGCACGGGTCGCGAAGCTTACGCGAAGGGCACAAAACCGCGACATGGGGAAGTATGTGCAGCGATACAGTTATTTTTTGCTATTTAAATAGTAGCTGTTTGAGCAGATTTCATATGGGCTGGAGGTGCTTTTTAGCATTAAACACCGTGCTCTGACTGGTCCAAACAGACCATGGTCAGATGGGCCGCCTGCGGGTTGAATTCAAGCTCTTATATCAACCCTTTGCATTTGAAAGGTCAAAGCCA
Source organism: Comamonadaceae bacterium (assembly GCA_013297875.1). Taxonomy (GTDB): domain Bacteria; phylum Pseudomonadota; class Gammaproteobacteria; order Burkholderiales; family Burkholderiaceae_C; genus JAAFIW01. The sequence goes on from JAAFIW010000032.1 coordinate 15,213, forward strand.
CATGTCTTCCTCATCACAGCCCTGGCGCCGCAACGCGGTACAAAAAGCGGTCGTCTACGCCCTGATGGGCGCATTGACCTTGCCGGTCAATCTCAACGCCGTTGCGGCCTCGCACGCCCTGACGGCGGTAGCCGATGTCAACACGGTTGACTACGTGGTCAACGTGGATTGGGACTACGACAACCCGCCCAAGCAGGCAAACAACCCGAGCCAGACGCTGGATCGCGACTACATCACGGCGGTGCTGCGTGTGACCGCACAAAGCATCTTCACAATGACCGAGGGCCGCCACCGCATCGGCAACGTTTTCGTCTACCGCAACAAGCAATTCGGCCAGAACGTCAACATCCAGATGATCAACACCGATGACCGCTCTGCCGCCAATGTGGCTGGCTTTGGCACCCGCAATGCGTCCAGCTTCAACCACCTGAGTTTTCAGAAAAGCCCGGAATCCATCGACGCGCTGGGCAAGGTGATTGCGCATGAACTGGGCCATTACACCTACGGCCTGCTGGACGAATACGTGGAGGCGAACAAACCCCTGGACCTGCGAGACCCGGGTTCGCCGTCGGGTGTGGACACGCCCAAAAACTCCATCATGAACGACCATCTGGGTTTCCTGTCGCTGAGCACACCAGCCGACTACACCAACCCCAGCCAGCGCCAGACGGCCCAGGCCCGGGTCTACGCAACGGGCGCTGACCTGTCCGGCGGCAGCGCGTGGGAAACCCTGACGCGCCCGACCGACCAGGATCCGGCGGGCGCGCGCGGCTATGGGCGTACATTTTTTGAGGCTTTTCGCGGCGTGAACCCCAACACCTTGCAACTGACGCGGCCTGTGGCCGGGTTCGACGCCAAGTTGAACGTCATTTTTGCGCCCAACCCGGTGTTTCGCGATGTGCTGGTGGTCGATCGCACACTGCCCGCCGACCGGTTTGCGTCGCTGATTCAGGCGGCCAAAGCCCTGGTGTCGCAGGCGGGTGCCAACACGCAATTTGCCATCGTCGCCTCGCCGGGTACCAGCGCACCCGCGTTGGGCTACACCACCAGCACGCCGGAGGGCAAGGCCGCTGTGGTGGCGGCGTTGGACGCACTCACGCCGGACACCACCGGTGCGTTTGACGGGCTGGCCGCGTTCACGCAGTCGTTGAATTTACTGGCTGCCGTGCGCCAGCGCGGCGACATGTCCACCCTGCATGTGCTCACCGGCACCGAGGCCACCTTGCCGGTGGAGGCGGCCACCAGCGCACGCCTGGCGCGGGTATCGGTCAATCCGCTGGGCATCAGCGGCAGCACCCCCGCACAAGGCCTGCAGCGGCGCGAGCAGGCCCGCGCCCAGTCGGCCGCTGGCAATGTGGTCAACCTGACCCAGCTGGCCAAGCAAACAGGCGGCAGCTACAACAGCGCCAAAAACGGTGCCGAGGCGGCCAAAGACCTGGTTCGCAGCGCCAAGGAAACCCACGCCGAAAGCTATGCCTCGCTGGCGCTGGATCAATCGCTGCCGCTGGCGGCCAACGGCCAGTTCAATTCGGCGTTTCGCGTGGCCAGCGCGGCTACCGATGGCCAGGTCAGCGTGGAGCTGTTCTTTGACCCCGCCGACGCCGCCAAGCTGCAGTTCAGCCTGGTCGCGCCCAACGGCAGCGTGTTCACCCCTGCCAGCTTGCCCAGTGGCATCCGCTTTGACAACGATGCCCAGGAAGGTGTGGTGTCGTTTTCCATCGGCACCGATGTCGCCAACCGCGTGGGCCAATGGACGGCACGGGTGCGCGCCAGTGCGGCCATGGTGGACGGCATTGGCCTGGAAGCCTCGTCCGATGCGCTCATTGCGTTGTCCAGCACCGTGGACGGCGGCAGCGTGGGCGCGGCGGGGGGTCTGGCGATTCGCGCCGTGCTGGGCGGCGAAAAAAGCATCCGCACGGCGGTGGTGACGGCCGACGTGTATGACGAAGCCGGCAACCTGGTGCTGAGCAACCTGGCGCTGCGCGACGATGGCGTCAGCCCCGACAAGCGCGCCAACGACGGCGAGTACACGGCCAGCCTGGCAGGCCGTTTGCCCCCGGGCGAGTATGCGGTGCTGGTCAAGGCCCAAACCAATGCGGATTCGCGCATTGCCAGCCTGGGCGCGCTGATCAAAGGCGCACGCAACGAAGAGCTGCCCGTGGAATTGCTCACCCGCTTCAGCGACGTGAGCTTTACCCTGGAGCCAGGTGCTGCAGGCGTTCTGGCGGCGGTCACGCCTGTGCCCTCGGTGCCGCAGGTGTCCAGCACAACGCCCACCGCCACCACCCCGTCTGCCAACACACCATCTACCAGCGTCACCCCCGGCGCGCCCAACGCGTCCGCCAGCACCGATGACGGCGGTGGCTGCACCGTCAACGCCCATGGGCGTGATGGCAGCCTGGTCTTGCTGCTGATGGCCGCGATCGCCGGTTGGGTGTTGCGGCGCCCACGCAGGCATACAAAGGTAGCCAGTTCGACCACCAACCCGGTCTAGCCCGCAGCCTGCAACAGGCTCCCTAACGCGCGGGCCCACGCCGGTAGTTCTGCACAAACAGCGCCACCGCGCCTGCCACCACACCCCAAAAGGCTGAGCCAATGCCAGCGACCACCACGCCGCTCAGGGTCACCAAAAAGGTGATCAGGGCCGGTTCGCGGTGGGCCTCGTCTTTCATGGCCATGGCCAGGCCGTTGCCAATGGTGCCTAGCAGGGCCAGCCCGGCAATCGCCGTCACCAGCTCTTTGGGGAAAGCGGTGAGCACGCCCGTGACGGCGCTGCCAAAGATGCCAATCACCAGGTAAATCGCGCCACACGACACGGCGGCGGTGTAGCGGCGCGCCGGGTCGGGGTGGGCTTCGCGGCCCATGCAAATGGCGGCGGTAATCGCTGACAGGTTCAACGCAAACGCGCCAAACGGCGCCAGCACCAGGGTGGCCACACCAGTCAGCGTGATGATTTTTGAAATCGGCATGTCATAGCCCGCTGCGCGAATGGCCGCCACGCCCGGCAGGTTTTGCGAGGCCATGGTGACCACAAACAGCGGAATGGCCAGGCTGACGATGGCCGCCACGCTGAACTCTGGCGCGGTGAAAACCGGCGTTGTGATGCCAAAAGCGATACCCGCCCAGGCAAATTCTGCTCGAGCAGCTATGAAAACAATAGCAATCACCAAGGTGACGACCACCGCATAACGCGGCACCAAGCGGCGCGCCACCAGGTAGCTGGCCAGCATCAACAGCACCAGCGGCAGCGCGGTTTGCGCTGACGCAAACGCCTGCAAACCAAAGCGCCCCAACACCCCGGCCAACAAGGCCGCCGCCAGCGCCGCCGGAATTCGGTTCATGATTTTTTCAAACCAGCCGGTAGCGCCCACCAGCACGGTGAGCGCAGCCGCCACCATGAAGGCACCCACGGCCTGCGCCATCGAAAATCCGCCTGCAAGCCCGGCCGTGGCCAGTACCGCCGCACCGGGCGTGGACCAGGCCACCATCACCGGCTGGCGCAGCACCAGCGCCGGCACCACCGTGCAAACCCCCATGCCAATGCCCAGCGCCCACATCCACGAGCTGACCTGTGCGGGCGTGGCCCCAAACGCCAGCGCCGCCTGAAACACAATGGCCACCGAACTGGTAAAGCCCACCAGCACGGCCACGAAACCGGCGGTGAAGGCGGAGAGGCTGAAGTCTTTGAAGAATTGCATGGTGTAACGGTATCAGCCGTGCAGGGTGATGAGCAGCTTCACCAGACCTGCTACGTCGGTGAACGGCTCTGGGTGTGTGTGGGCATTGAACCGGGTGGTGTGCAGGCGATAGGCCGCGCGAATTTCGCCGAAGTAAGCGGTCATAGCTGGCCCTGTTGCCACGTTTGCGGGCCAGTTGCCCGCCCTGCCGCACCTGCGGGGCGTTGTCGCGGCCCATCAGTGGGCCGCTTGTGGCAAGTCGCCCAGAAACGGAATCCCGCCGTAGCGACCCATGAGATAGCCGCGTTCAAGTGCTTCGTTTTTGCGCGGGCTGAATTCGGACAAGCTGACCAATCGGGAAGCTTGGTCGGTATCTTTTTCGACCAACCAGATTTGATCGCGACGAAGCAAATCGGGGGCATCCAGAAGCGAGGCGTCGTGGGTGGTGAAAATTAGTTGTGCGCCGCCGGTGTTCATGGAGGGCTCGTGAAAAAGCCGCACCAGGCGACGCACCAACAAGGGATGCAGGCTGGTATCCAGCTCATCGATGACCAGGGTGAGCCCCTGGTGCAAGACTTCACGCATTGGCCCGGCCAGAGCCACCAGGTTACGGGTACCGCTGGACTCATCTTCCAGGCCAAATATCGCGGTTCCGTGAGGCGTTTGGTGGTGAAAGCGCAGTTCAGTTTGCTCGGACTCTTTGTAGCTCCTGTCGGCTTTACCGCTCGCCAAATCAAAGCGCAGGGAGCGGCTGTGCGCCTTGTTGGTCACCTCCTCAATACGCGCAATGCTGATGTCAGCGGCTTTCAAGAAGTCGCAAAGGCCTTCGCTGTCACCCGGTTTTACTGGCCTGCCCCAGACGAAACCTGGGCTCAAGAGCGACGATTCGTTGATGACAACCAGTTGGCTAACAAACCAACTGAATACGGGAAACAACTGCTCGCTGTTGAGCTGTACCGCCATCGACAGGAACAAGGCATTCGGCCTTGTTGCTCCCTCCCAAGTACTTGTCGGCCCTTTCAGCGCGGGGCCTACTTCATAAACATCTTTTTGGCTGTCGGCATCGAAGTGTCGTTCAAACCAGCGCTGCGGCTTGAACGCCTTGTAAACCAGCAGGTGCTCACTCACGATGCGCTCAGCTATAAGGGCAAAACCGTATTGGTAACGCACGCCGTCAAGCAAAAAGGTGACTTCAAATTCGGTTGGGCTGTCGGGAGACGCGCCGTCAAGCAAAAACGGCCGCACGGCGAAGGCTTGTTCTGGGGGCAGGCCTGCCGACTCCACCACCAAACGACGCATGTATTGCAAGGCCTTGATGAGGTTGGACTTGCCACTGGCGTTCGCCCCATAAATGGCCGCACTGCGCAGCAGCGCAGGCGCGGCTTTGATGTGCGTTTCCAGGGTGTTGGTGGTGCGCAGCGTCTTGTCGGGCGACGCCACCAGGCTGAGCACCTGCTCGTCGCGCAGGGATCGAAAGTTTTTGACCCGAAACTCGATCAGCATTTTTTGCTTTCGTCTTGAATAAACAAAGACTTTAACAAAAAAACTCAAATAAGCGATTTATTTTAAAAAAATAATCAAATCTCGATCTTGCTGCCCAGCTCCACCACCGCGTTGTTGGGCAGCTTCAAAAAGTCAGCCACGCCGCTGGCGTTGTGGTGCATTTGAGCGAAGAGTTTTTCGCGCCAGGGGGCCATGCCACCGCCTACAGTGGGGATGACCACGTCGCGCGAGAGGAAGTAGCTGGTGCTCATGGCTTCCATTTCGCAGCCGCGACCCTTGATTTGCTGCAGGGCTTTGGGCACGTCGGGGTTGTTTTTAAAGCCGTAGTTGATGACCACCTGCCAGCAGTCGTGGCCCAGCGATTCGATTTCGACCCGCTTGTCCAGACCGATCCACGGCACCTCGTGGTTGCGCACGGTGACGAACAGGTTGTGCTCGTGCAGCACCTTGTTGTGTTTGAGGTTGTGCAGCAAGGCATTGGGCACGGTGCCGCTTTCAGACGACAGAAACACCGCTGTGCCGTTGACCCGCGCGGGTGGGCTGACGAAGACTGATTCCAGAAAAGTGGCCAGATCCAGGCCTTCGTCTTTCTGCTTGTCGGCCAACAGGTTGCGGCCCTGTTTCCAGGTGGTCATGAGCGTGAAAATCAGGCCGCCAATGACCAGCGGGAACCAGCCGCCGTCCAGCAGCTTGAGCATGTTGGACGCCCAGAACGCAAAGTCGACCACAAAGAACAAGCCGGTGGCCGCAATGCACAGCCACAACGGGTACTTCCAGGCGTAGCGCACCACATAAAAGGTCAGGATGGTGGTGATCAACATGTCGGTACACACCGCAATGCCGTAGGCCGAGGCCAGCGCGCCGCTGGACTTGAACATGATGACCGCAAACGCAATGGCCACAAACAGCGCCCAGTTGACAAAGGGTATGTAGATTTGCCCGGTGTCTTTGGCGCTGGTGTGCAGCATGCGCAAGCGCGGCAGGTAGCCCAGCTGCACCACCTGCTTGGTGACGGAGAACGCACCCGATATCAAGGCCTGTGAGGCAATCACCGCCGCAGCGGTGGCCAGGATCACCAGGGGAATCAAAAACCAGTCGGGGGCCATCATGTAAAACGGATTTTTCACCGTTTCGGGGCGCTTCAAAAGCAGCGCGCCCTGGCCAAAATAGTTCAGGGTCAGCGAAGGCATGACGACGCTGAACCAGGCCAGGCGAATCGGCCGCTTGCCAAAGTGGCCCATGTCGGCATACAGCGCCTCAGCCCCGGTGACGCACAGCACCACCGCGCCCAAAATGATGAAGCTGGTCAGTGGGTTGGCCCAGATGAACAGCAGCGCGTAGTGCGGGCTCAGGGCCTGCAAAATGCTCGGGTAGTCCACGATGTGGTACAGCCCCAAAGCGGCCAGCGTGGCAAACCACACCAGGGTGATGGGCCCAAAAAACTTGCCGATGCCGCTGGTGCCATGCCGCTGCACCATGAACAGCCCCAGCAAAATCATCACCGAAAGCGGCACCACATATTTTTTGAACTGTGGTGAGATCACTTCCAGCCCTTCAACCGCGCCCAGCACCGAGATGGCTGGGGTGATCACGCCATCGCCATAAAACAGGCAGGTGCCAAAGATGCCGATGACCAGCAGCGCCCGCCGCAGCGCCGGCTTGTGGTGCACCGCGCGCGAGGCCAGCGTGAGCATGGCCACCAGCCCGCCCTCGCCCTCGTTGTCCGCCCGCAGCACCAGCACCACGTACTTGATGGACACGATCACGGTCAACGTCCAGAAGATGATGGACAGAATGCCGTACACGTTGTCGGGGGTGAATGCCACGTGGCCAGATCCGAAGATCTCTTTCATGGCGTACAGCACCGAGGTACCGATATCGCCATAGACCACACCAATTGCGCCCACGGTGAGCGCTGCCAGCGAAGATTTCGAGCTTTGCACTGAACTACCCCGTTTTTGCCTGGTTGTCGGCAGGGGTTCCATGTCTGAAGGGAACGCGATTGTGCGCTCGCCCTGACAGGGGTTCAACTCCAGATTTCAACCAAAAAGCGACTCAATGACAGTTTTGTTGCAATGCAGCAACTACAGCGCGTGGGCTGTTCGCCAGTGCCTACTCGTAGACCTCGGCATCCGGGTCGGTGGCTTCCAGCTCATAGCTGGCTGCCAGCATGGCCAGGCGGCCAATCACGCCATACATGTAAAAGCGGTTGGGGACGCTCACGCCCGGCTTCTGGCCTGGCTGGGGCAGCTGGGCGCTTTCGGCAAAGGCCAGGGGCACAAAGCTGGCACCCGGTGCGGCCAGGCTTTCGTGTGTGCCGCGCTCGGCATGGATGCGGTAAAAACCGCCCACCACATAGCGATCCATCATGTAGACCACCGGCTCGGCCACCGCATCGTTCATGCGCTCGTGCGTTTGCACACCTTCCTGAATGACGATTTCACAGCGGGTTTGCCCTGGTGCCAGTTGCCGCCCGGTGTCTTTAAGCGCCAACACCTCTTTGGCCTCCCGCACAGCCATGATGCCCATGCCGCAGTTGCCGTTGTCCACCTTCACCACCACAAATGGCTTTTCGTTGATGCCGTATTCCTTGTACTTGCGACGGATTTTGGTCAGCAGCGTATCGACCTGGGCGCTCAAGGCGTCCAGGCTGGCCGGGCTGGTGAAATCCACCTCGCCGCAGGGCGTAAACATCGGGTTGATGAGCCAGGAATCGATGCCCAGCAACTTGCCAAAGCGCTTGGCAATTTCTTCATAGGCCCGAAAGTGCTGGCTCTTGCGGCGCACGCTCCAGCCCGCGTGCAGAGGCGGCAGCAGGTACTGCTCGTGAAGGTCTTCCAGAATGCCCGGCGCGCCAGCGGCCAGGTCGTTGTTGAGCAAGATCGTGCAAGGGTCAAAGTCTTTCAGGCCCAGACGCCCTCTGCCGCCGCCTTTTTTGCGGATCACCGGCTCCAGCGTGAGCTGCTCGCCATTGGGCAGGTCGACCGTGGTGGCCACCTTCAACTCAGGGCTGATGGAGCCCACCCGCACGTTCAGCCCGGCCATGTGAAAAATCCGCTTGAGCTGGGCCACACCGCTCAAATAAAAGCTGCTGCGCGTGTCGTTTTCAGGAATCAGCAGCAGGTTGCGCGCCTCGGGGCAGATTTTTTCAATCGCTGCCATGGCCGATTGCACCGCCAACGGCAGCATTTGCGGCGTCAGGTGGTTCCAGCCCGTGGGAAACAGATTGGTGTCTACCGGTGCCAGCTTGAAGCCCGCATTACGCACATCGACCGAGCTGTAAAACGGTGGCGTGTGCTCCATCCACTCCAGCCGAAACCAGCGCTCGATGGCCGGCATAGAGTCCAGAATGCGCTGCTCCAGCTCGTTAATGGGTCCGGTCAGGGCGGTGATGAGGTGGGGAACCATGGTTTGCTTTGAAGATGTTTTTTACGGACGAGCGCGCCGCACAGTGCCTCAGTTTGGGGCCATGCCCCAGCTTGCAAGACACACTTGAAGTTTTACCGATAGCTGTTATTCTGGTCAACATGACTACATTTTCAAGCGTACCCCAACCCCCGCACACCACCTTATCCAGCCATTGGTTGCTGGCTGATGCGAAGGCGCGTTTTAGCCAATTGGTGCGCCAGGTTCGTAGCGAGGGGCCCCAGCACGTGAGTGTGCATGGCCGTGATGCGGTGGTGGTGATTGCGCTGGAGGAGTACCAACGGTTGCGCGGTGCGCGTAGCGGGCAGGCGCTGGTGGATGCGTTTCAGGCGTGTCCGCACCCAGACATCGAACTGACGCCGACGCGCCAGGCCATGTCCGTACGCGATGTCGCACTGTGAGCGCCTGGCTGCTGGGCACCAACGTCTTGTCGGAGCTGCGTAAGAGCCGGCCAGACCCCAAGGTGGTGGCGTTTGTCGCCGCACAGCCGCTCGATGCCTTGTTTGTCAGCACGGTCACCCTGGCCGAAATCCGCTTCGGCATCGAGCGCTTGCCTGATGTGTATCGCCGTGCCGAGTTGCAACTCTGGCTGGCGCAGCAAGTGCGCCCTATGTTTGAGCAGCGTGTGTTGCCCGTGTCTGAAGACGTGATGTTCACCTGGCGCTTGCTGGTGGAAGCGGGCCGCAAATCAGGCCACACCTTCTCGCAACCCGACCTCATCATTGCCGCCACTGCTGTGCGACACGGCCTGACGGTGGTCACGCGCGATGTGGATGACTTTGCCAAAGCGGGCGTGGCTTTGTTCAATCCGTGGGGTTGAATCAGAGCTTTCTTTATGTACTGTTTAGCGCTCCAGCCCAGGTAGAAACTGCTCAAAAAGCTATTAAAGTAGTAGCAATTTGCACCCCAGCGCAGCCCTCTCTGCTGATAATCGTCAGCGCAACCGCACGACCCGACCGGAGCCTACCGATGCCCTGCCACGACCGCCAACTCAAAGTCAAACAACTGGTCTTCAACGACCAGCAAATCAAGCGCGGCGTGATTGAAGAAAGCCCCACCCAGTCCCTGTTCAGCATCCCCACCACCCGCACCAGCACCGCCCCCGCTCGCGGCCCTACTACCAAATCTTTCATCATCGAATCCCCCCGCCGCGCAGCCGACGGCACGGTTCTATTGAGCGTTTCAAAAAACATGACAACCAATCTTGACCCGATGCGTTATGTCTACAACGCGTTGTTTGGAGATATGAATCATGGTCAAGAAGGCGATGGACGAGGCGACAAGGAAGCGGGTGCAGGCCGGCGGCTGCTGCAAAAGGGCAAGACGCCCGCAGAAATTGCAGTCGCTGTGGGCGTTGCGCGGCAAACCGTGTACACGTGGAAGGCGCTGTTCGATGAAGGCGGAATTGATGCCTTGCGTGCAGTACCGCTGCGGGTCAGGGCGTCTATTCAAAATGCGCAGCTGGTGAATATGGTGTCAGCAGTCGATTCAAGGAACTAGCGGAGCAAAAAACCATGCCTTACTCACGCGGTGCCGGTGGCACACCCGGCGGTACGCCGATTTTTGTTTTGGGCCTGATCATGGCCTGTGCGGGTGGCTACTTGCTGCTGGACAACATCGTGGTCTCGCATGGCTTCAGCCTGGGCTATGCGCTGTTTCGTGTGCCACTGGGCGGCGGGAGTGGCATTGGCATCACTGGGGGCGGGCTGTTGATCCCGTTTATGTTTGGCGTGGGCTGGATTTTTTACAACGCCAAGTCGGTCTGGGGCTGGATTCTGGCGGCAGGCGCTTTGTGCGCGATTGTGTTTGGCGTGTTGATGAGTTTGAGCATCAGCATCCGCACCATGTCGCTGCTGGATCTCCTCATTATTCTGGTGCTGCTGGTGGGCGGTTTGGGGCTGTTTGCACGGTCTTTGCGAGGCGGTTAGCGTTTGAAAACGCTATTTAATTGATAGCTGCTTGAGAAGTATACAAAGGGGCGAGTGGCCCTTTTGATGTGATTTTGTTAGCTTTCAGGCTGTAACCAGCGTGCGCTGGCGCTGATCAGCACCAGGTGCGGCAGCGTGACCGCAGCGAGTGCCACGATGATCCATTGCAAGACCTGTGTGTTCAGGGTGGTGTCGCGCCAGGCGGGTTGCGCCAGGTACGTCCATAACACCGCCATCAGGGCTGCGGTGGCGACAAGGGTCACCAGAAGGGCCATTAGTTGCCATTTGTTATAGCCGGTTGATGGCGTGTTTCGCCTGACTGCCTCATGCACCTGGCGGATGTGCAGGCCGCAGTGGTACAGCCCAAAAAACAGTGCAAACGCCAGCAGCGGCGACAGCACCAGGTACAACAAGCCCACGCTGGCCACCTCGGCGGCCACGGCCAGCGGCTGTTGGGCCAGCAGGGTTTTCAGCAGGCTCACCACGGCTACCGCCAGCCATAGCCACGCCAGCCCCCGCCAAACCGGCCACACCCAGCCAAAACTGTCGCCCAACACGGGTGCCAGCAAGGCCCCCAGCGTCTGGCTCGCCAGCAACACAGGCCACATCACGCTGGCACCGCCCACACCGATGCGGTGCAACATGGACTGGTTGTGGGCCTGTCCAAAATGCCACAGCGACATCAGTAGCAAGGCCAGCAAGGCCAGTCCTGTCGATTGGCTTAACACCAGTGCAGCCACCAGCACACACAGCAAATAGCCGCCACCGACCCAAATGGCCTTGCCCAGCGGTTTGAACTGCGCCACCAGCAGCACCCCGTCCAGCGCGCCATGCCCAAACCCGAGCGTGAGCGACAACAGCACAAACGCCCACCAGCCCAGCGCGGGCCAGCCGGCCTCCAGCACGTGCAGCACCACCAGTGCGAGCGCGGCGGCTGTTGCCAAGCCAAGCCAGCGTGAAGTGCTAGCCATTTGACGTGGCTGTGCGCCAACCCAAACCACGCTGCACAGCCGCCGCCGCAAACGGGGCCATAGGCAGGGCTTGCATCACCGCAGCGCATTGCACCAGAGTGGGCTGGCCCGCCAGAAACGCCACCAGCGTGTCGGGCGGCACGCGCTCAAAGAGCTGACAAAAGTAATGCGGTGCACGTGCCCAGTCGTTCGCCAGCGTGCTGAGAAAAACAGCGTCCATCCATGCCTGCGCGGGCGGCCGCTCAAAGGCGGGTGGCTGCCAGCGGGGCCAGGTGCCGGCGTTGAGCGCTTGCCGCAGCGATTCAGCCAGGCGCTGGGCGTGCGCCAGGCTGTCCAGAAACGCGTAGCCGGTGGACGGCCGCAGGGTTCCACCGCCGCGGCCCAGCGCCGTAATGCCGGGTCGGGTGCTGGCCGGTGGCGACGCTGACAGATCCAGCACGCCCTGCTCCCGGTACACCACGGTGTAGGGCTTGGCCCCCAGGCGCTGCGCCAGCTGCGTTTGCAGCTCCTGCGTGAAGTCGGGCTGCCAACTGGCAGGTGACACCCAGGTGGTTTCCACCAGGGCCTGGCGGGGGCCGTAGGGCAGCACATACCAAAAATGCAGGCCTTGTGCATGCGGCTCAAAGGCCATCAGCTGCACCGTGCTGGCATCGAATGCATCGTGCTGCGTGTGCACCTCCCAGCCGGCAAACTGCTGTACCAACGTCCCGGTGGCGGTTTGACCATGCGGCGCGGGTCGGGCGTCAAACACATGCCGCGCACCCACGGTCTGGCTGTTGGCCAGGGTGATGTGCAGTGCGGCGTCACCCGTGCGGATGCTGCTGAGCTGCGTACCCAGCCGCAGCTGCACATGGGTGGTTTTGCCTATGCTGTGCTGCGCGGCTTGGTAGAACGCGTCGGCATCCAGTGTGGCGTAGCAGTAGCGGCTGGACGGATGACAACTGTTGCGGCCCGACATACCCACAGACCACCGGCTCCAGCGGGCGCGCTCCAGGTGCTGGTAGCGGTGCGTCTGGCCCACGGTTTCGCGCCAATAGCTCCAGGTGCGGTCACGCGTGTAGCGCGTGCGCTGCTCCAGCACCAAGACCGACAGGTGTGCAAATTCCGGTGCAGCCAACTCTGCTGCCAAGGCCAAACCGCTGAGGCCACCGCCCACGATGACGATATCCCACAAGCCCGTGGCCGACTTCATGACTACACCGGAAAACCGGGCGTGTCGGCCAGATGCGCCAGATCGCTGCGCCACACGTTGCGTCCTGACGGGCGGGGTGGGCGAACAGGTGCCAGAAGCATGCGGGCAATTAACCACAGCTTGTAGGGTGTGCTCAGCGAGCAACGCCCTTCCCAAAACAGCTCGGGGCCACGCTTGACGATCTGGTGGCCAATCGACTGGTACAGCAGTGTTGCCAGGCGGATGGCGCGCTGGTTTGACGCTTCAATCGCGCCGATACCCGCATGGGCATGCGCGTAAAAATCATCCGCAAGCGTGAGCAGCCGCTCAATGGCGGCAAAGGCCTGCAAACGTTCATGCGCATTGTTGGGTGCGGCCATCAGGCGTGCGCTGACGCCCCATTGCGCCGGTATGTAGCAGCGCCCGCGCTGGGCGTCTTCCACCACGTCGCGGGCGATGTTGGTCAGTTGCATGGCTACCCCCAAGGCAATGGCATATTCGTCGGCGCTGGCTGGTGCACCCAGCACGGGCCGCATCATCTGCCCCACGGTGCCCGCAACGCCGTAGGCAAAACGCAGCAGTTGCTGTTGTGTCTGTATGGTGCGCGGCCCGGCGTCTGCCTGCAAGCTGTCCATGAAGTGAAACAGCACCGCCCGCGGCACCTCGTGCGAGCGCAACATGCGACCTGTGATGCTGGCCAGGGTGGCTGGCGCGTCGGCAACTGGGTTGAGAACCTGGCTGCGCAAATCGGCCAGGCTGGCCAAACGATCCTGCAAACTGCCTAGTGCGTCTTCGTCGGCATAGTCGTCGGCGGTGCGGGCAAAGGCATACAGCAAAGCCGCATCGCTTCGGGCATCAGGCGACAAAAACCGCGCTGCCCATGAAAACGACTTGGCGTGGTGATTCATGATGGCCTGCGGGCGCATGTTGTCTGACCTCATCCTAGGATCATTGCACTGTTCCAAAAATCAGCCGCTCCACCACCTTGGCAGATGTGACCACGCCCGGAACGCCCGCGCCCGGATGGGTTCCCGCGCCCACGAAATACAGGTTCGGCAGGTCTGCCGAACGGTTGGGAAAGCGAAACCCGGCCGATTGGGTCAGCTTGGGGGTGATGGAAAAGCCGGAGCCCAGGGGCGACAGCAACGCGTCGGCGAAATACTTCGGCGTCACCCAGTGCTCATGCACGATGCATTCGGAAAGGCCCGGCAGCACCCGGCGCGTCAGCTCAGCCTGCAACAGGGCCTTGAAGGGCGCTGATTGGGTTTCCCAGTTGATAGGGGCTGACAAGTTGGGCACGGGCACCAGCGCATAAAAGCTGTCATGCCCCGCTGGGGCGTACTGCGCATCGGTGGCGGTGGGGCGGTGCAGGTAAATGCTCAAGTCGTCGGTGAGCTGGCCAGTTTCAAAAATCTTGTGTAGCACCTCGCGGTAGCCCTTACCAAACAAGATCGTGTGGTGCGCCAAGTCCGTGTACTGGCGACGGGTGCTGAAATACCAGACGAAAAGACCCATCGAGTACTGCTTGCTGGCAACCTGCCGGGGTCTTTTGAGCGCAGAGGGCATCAGCTTGGCCAGCGTGTGCCCGGCGTCGGCATTGCTCACCACCAGGTCGGCCTTCAGCTGCCGCCCATCGGCCAGTTGCACGCCGGTGGCTTGGCCTTGATGCTCTGTGATGCCCTGCACATCGGCCTGCCAAATGAATTGCACGCCATGCCGCTGGCCCAAGGCCACCAGCGCGTCAATCAAGCGTGCCATACCGCCGCGCGGAAACCAGACGCCCCATTTCCGCTCCAGGAAGTGAATCAGGCTGTAAATGCTGGTGGTGTCAAACGGATTGCCGCCCACCAACAGCGGCTGGATGCTGAAGGCACGGCGCACCCGCTCGTCTGAAAAGTACCGAGAGGTGAGTTCATACACCGTGCGGTCGGCTCGCAGCTGCAGCATGGCCGGAAGTGCCTTGAGCATCGACACCCAGCCCAGAAAGGGCTGGGTGCCTAGTTCGACATAGCCTTTGTTGAACAGTTTTTGCGAATGCGCCAGAAAAGCAGGGTAGGCCAGTGCATCAGCCTGTGAAAACTTAGCGATTTCTGCCTGAATTTGCTCGGTAGTGCCGCCATAGTCCAGCTGCGTGCCGTCGGCAAAGCGCATTTGGTACCAGGGGGCGACGGGTAGCAGCGTCACATGATCCGCCAGGTTTTCGCCAAACAAGGTGAACAGCTCTTCAAACAGAATGGGTGCGGTTAACACGGTGGGGCCCGCGTCGTATTGAAAACGCAAGCCCTGTGCGGTGTGCACGAATTCCCGGCCACGCCCGCCAGCTGCGTCCAGCCGATCCACCACTGTCACCTGAACGCCGCGGGCCGCCAGGCGCAGGGCAGCGGCCAAGCCGCCAAACCCCGCCCCGATCACGATGGCACTGCGCGTGTTATGCGCTGTCAAGTAACACGCTCGTCATCACAGCTGCGCCATCGCTTCGCGGATTTTCTGCTCGCGAACCACCTGCTGAATGGTGTAGATGGCCACCATGCCAAAGCCGACTTTGTTGAACAAGTCAGCAAAGTTGTAAATCAATTCGCGGGCCACGCGCACATCTGGCGAGTTGGAGATCAGGGTAATGAGGAAGCCCAAAGGGTAAATGGCCCAGCCAAACACAATGAACAGCTTCAAGCGGCTCAGTCCAATCTTGACCGGGGCCAGCTTGTTTGCGGCGGCATTGGTCACCGCTGTATACAACACAAAGATAATGAACAACCACGCCAGGCAGCCAACACCAAACAAAGCCCAGCCTGCTACTGTGGCACCTCTGGCTGCGTTAATCGATGTTTCGCCAGCAAAACCAAACAGAATCATCATCACGTCAGCCACGATCACCAGCAGCGCAACGGCGGTGGCATCTTCTCCGCCCAACATTTGCGGGAATTTCAGCACCAGCAGCGGCGTCGTCACCAGCCAGTCGATATAGCGCAAAACGGTCGGGTACTCGCCTTTGGACAAGGCATCGGTGCCGATGCCGTATTTGTAGTTGATGAAGGCATACATCAAAGCCGCCATAAAACAGTACACCGCTGAAGTCGCGGCATTGGACTGGCTGTCAAGCGGCAAGCTGTTTTTGATCAACGCAAAGTACAGCGTGCCACCGGCCATACCTAAGAATCCCATTAAAAATGAGAATTGAGTGGCCATGATCAGATCGAATTGCATGATATTTCCTTACTTTGTGTTGTGACGAAAAAGAAACGCTGAGGTATTTAAAACGAACGGTCTACAAATTGTTGTACCGGGCGCCAAACTTGTCTGCCGTGTTGCGGTCGGCATAAATGGCAATAATTTTCTTGATACCTGTCATGGTATTGAAAATGTCATCTTTGGTTTTGCATGCCTGGATTTTTGAAATGACCGGCGCTGCATCTGCGCCCAACACGGCGGTCACATCGCGCACCATATTGGATTTGATCATTTCCAGCTCTGGCGAGTGGCTCTGGTTTTGATTGAACCCGGAGGCCGCCGGCGGCTGGGG
This sequence comes from Comamonadaceae bacterium, assembly GCA_013297875.1. GTDB lineage: Bacteria > Pseudomonadota > Gammaproteobacteria > Burkholderiales > Burkholderiaceae_C > JAAFIW01. The sequence goes on from JAAFIW010000032.1 coordinate 31,409, forward strand.
TGCATACTGCGGTGGCGCAGGTGCATATTGCTGTGGTGCGGGTGGTGCCGGGTTGTAAGTGGGGGCCGGAGCGTAGTTGGGTGCGCTGGCACCATTGCCCACGCGCGCGCCAGCGATATCGACTACATTGGCTGCCACGCCAGCCACTTCCAGGAAACCCTGCTCCTGCAAACCCTGCAGCACAGCCTGCATGGACGGCAATTGCGGGTTGCGCGCAGCCAGTTGATCGGCTGAAGACTGGCCATCAACCACCAGCAGGTAGCTCATCATGCGAAGGGGCAGACCGGTTGTTTTGAAAGCAACCTCGTCAATTCCCTTGAAAGTCTTTCGATAGATATTTGACATGTGATACTCCTAAAGCATTAGCTTAATTACCAGTGTCCAACGGTGAAAAGCCCGAGCCCCGGCTCAACGCGTCAATCCGTGGCAGCCTGGATGCACTCAGCCCGCTATTGGCGCTGGCCTGAAATGCACTGACTACAACTTCTGATACCCGGCCCACACGGCGCACAAGTTCCAGTTGCTCCAATATTTCAAACGTGTCTTCCAGTGGTGCGAAGGCCAGCAGAAAAGGCACATATTGAGCGACAGGACATATGCCGTCAACCAGGGTTAATATCGTTTTTTGTTGAAGGGAAATAGGCGCCCCGCCACCGCGCAGTACCGCAAAGCCTTTTGCGGTGACTTCAAACACCACGTCGCTATTGTTTTTTGTGTGATTCATGCGCAGGCCAACCGTCTACAAATGCTCCCGCAGGAGTTGTTTGATGTAGGCCAGATGGCCTTGCGCCGGCGGTAAATGTGAGATGAGTTGCTCGTATCCACCCAGCGTCACCGCCAGTTGCTCCAATGTGGTCAAGGATTCAAGCTCCTTGAGCACAACAAAAGCGTGTTCGGGCGCATGGATGAGCACAAAGTCAGACATCTGCTGGACTGCTGTGAACAGGGCCTGTGCCTGAGCCTGCCCTGTTGCCGCGGTGTGGCTGCGGGTGGTATTTCCAGCGGTTTGGGTGGCTTCAAACCGAGTAGACGCAAAGGCAGCAGGCGTGCTGGACAGCCGCTCCCATGCCCGGGTGTTAAGCCATCCGCTTTTGGCATCTTCGTGGCTGGCGGGGGTAGGCGCGACGGGCGCAGCGGCAGGCAGGGGTTGCGCCTGGGGATGTATCAGGCCAGCCATGTCCAGCGACTTCAGAATGCCCTGCACGTCACCAAACGCTTTCAGGCTATTGCTGTACACGTCCAGGCTGGTTTTGCCGTCGATCACCTTGAGCAGCGAACGCAGCTTACGCGGAATGGCTGAATCTTGGCGATAAGCCGCTAGCTGCCCTTCAGGTGTGCGAACGTAGATGACCATATTTATTTCCGGGTTAAACCGATTTTTTCACCACCTAATCGCTTCAAAAAGTAACTAAATTAGTTAATTAATGCATTTCGTTGCATTTTGTCGCTTAAATACATCGTAACTATACCTACTGCTGAAGATTTGTATACAGCGTGAGGTCAGTTGCCCACCACTGTTGTGTTTCAGTTTGTAAAAGTGTCAAACTTCACACCACAATAATCTGCGGTGTTGGCGTGGCCCGGTGTTGGCTTGGCCATTACCTGTGCAAACAGTGCGCTGGTAGCCCAGCCCGCCAGCCATTGCCGGGTGTGCGACCACTGAGATAGCTCAAACCACGTTGAATCCACCGCCGCGAACTGGCGGATAAATGGAAACAACGCGACATCTGCAAGGCAGGGTTGTGATCCACCCAGGAATGCCTGGTGTTTCAACCGATCTTCAAGCGGCGCGACCAGCACCTGCACAGCCTGCTCGCGGTAGTGGCTGGCGCTGTGCTGCGGATGGCGTTGGGCGTATTTGTAGCGATCCAGCCAGTGCTTGAAGGGGCCGTCATTTGTATCGATCAAGTCATCGTTGGGGCTTGTGCGCAGCCAGGCTTGCGGGTCGTGTTGGCGTAGCGCCCATTTCATGATGTCAAGGCTTTGCTCGATCACCTGGCCGTCTGGCAGGCGCAGCACGGGCACCGTGCCTTTGGGCGACAGGTTCAGCAAGGCCTGAGGCTTGTCGCGCAGCGCCACCTCATGCACCAGCACCGCCACACCGGCCTGGGCAATGGCCAGTCGGGCGCGAATCGCGTAGGGGCAGCGCCGGAAGCTGTAGAGAAGTGGCAGAGCGTGGGTGTCGTGCATGCGAAGATCAGCGCCCGTTGATTATTTGAAGGTGCCAGCCGTGGATTTGAAAGTTGCCATTGTGATTTCTGACGAGCAGACCGAAGAGGTGGTGCAGTCAAAAGGATTTTTAAACCTGGCCAGTGGAGAGATCTACGGCGTGGAGTACCAGGACTGGGACGTGGCCACCCAAGGCCTGCCCTGGGAGCACGACGACTATGAGTTCACCTGCGGAACTTTGTCCAACCGCGGGAAAGACGTGGAATTTAGGGTCGATGTGAACAAAACCACCGGCAACTACTCGGTCAGCGCCAGCGAGCTGCTGGAGATCAAGACACGGGCGGCGGCACTGTTCGCCGATGTGGCGGCGGCCGCCACGGCGGCTCTGGCCGCAGGCAAAAAGAGCTGATCTGCTCTGTTTTTCATAGCTGCTCGTGCGTACTGGGTTTGCACGAGAGTCGGATTTAATCAAAAAAGGGCTGCGGGAACCTCTTTCCCTGGCAGCCACTTGGCGTCAGGACTTGGCTTGCTCGGCGTCTTCTGCCTCGCCGTCTTCCTCGGCGGCAAATTCGTCTTCCAGGCTGTCGTCGTCCATCACCGCGATTTCGGCGTATTGCGCTGCCGACAACTGGTGCCGGTAGGCCAAAAAGGCATGCCGCGCCACGGTTTCCGAGTCACCTTCTTCGTCGGCTGCGGCGGCCGCCATGTGGTGGCGGGCGGCAGCGGTGAAGTGGTGGGCCGCCATGCGGTGGTAGTCGGCAATGCTTTCAAACTCTTCGTCGTCTTCAATGTCGTCTGTGCTGGGGTCTTGGGTCTGGTCGTTCATGGAAATCCTCGCAAGATGGTGGCCACGGCACATGCCGCAGCCCAAGCGTCACCGATGGGTGTGACCTGCGCAAGACAGTCAGGAACGAACCCGCCGCAAAAAATCACCCAGCGCCTGCCCCGGCTCGTCGCGAAAGCCGTCTTCCCAGCTCGCTGCCTCAATGCGGTCGATGCGAAAGCTGCGAAAGTCGCGCCGCTGCTCGCACCAGGCGGCCAGCGTCCACACCTGGCCCCAATACAGGCAAGCCAGCGGGCGCACGGTTCGCTGGCTGGTTTTGTCTTTCAAGTCTCGGTAGGTCAGCAGCAGCTTGCGCTTACCTGCAATGGCCTCGCGCAGGGTTTGCAGCGTCAGTTGTGCCGCGGGCGGCAGGCCAGCCGGCGCGGCGGAATACACGGCCATGCTTTCGGCGGCCGCCCGTGCCGCAGGCGGTAGCACCGACAGCACCTTGCCCAGCGCACTGTCGGCCTGGGCGGCCAGCGCCGCGTCAAGCCAGGGCTGAGCCAGGCGCATCGCGGCCACCAGGGCTTTGGCTTCGTCTTGGGTAAACATCAGGGGCGGCAGCTCAAAACCCTTGCCCAGCCGGTAACCCACGCCCGCCTCGCCCTCAATCGGCACGCCCTGGTGTTGCAGGTCGGCCACATCGCGGTACACCGAGCGCACCGACACCTCCAGCCGCTGCGCCAGCCACGCCGCCGTGGACAGGCGACGTCCGCGAATCAGCTGGACGAGTTGGAACAGGCGGTCGGCGCGGCGCATGGGTGCTCCTTGGGGGTGCTTACAAGGCTGTTTATAAAGGTTTTGGGCCGCCAGCCCATGAATTACCTGCTCAAGCAGCTATAAAAAAAGTAGCGCACCGGGCGACACCTGCATCGCCTGGGCGATCAACTGCATGTCGTGTGGGGTGATCTCAAACAAGCCAAAACGAAACTTGTAGCCCCAGCGCTGGCGGCTTTCCACAAACTCAAACCGGTCCAGCAGCGGCGCAATCGGCGCTTCCTGCGCCGGCACGTAGGCCACGTGGCGCCGCCACGGCACAAAGCCGCCGCCCATGTCATGTTCAAACGGGCTGCCCGGCTGCACCAGGCCGATCGATACAAAGTGCTGAAACGGCTGCTTGCCGCCCATCGCCAGAGCGGGCGCGTAGTAGGCCACGCGGTCGCCCAGCTGCACGCGCTTGAGAGGCGCGCTTTTGCCGTGACACACCTGCATGAACCCCTGCGCCGCATCGCGCCCACGCCGTGCGTGCTCGGCGCTAGTGTGGTGCGTCACTCTTGAGGGAACAAATAAAACAGATGGATTTTTGTTCAGGTTTAGGCGAAAACCGCAGACATAGCGGTGGCTATGGCGAGGATTTTCAACGACAAGCTGGACGAAAAGACCCGGTTTTATGTTCCATCAGGAGCGACGCACCACACTAGCCACAGCAATCCAGTTTTTGCGTGAGGTGGTGGTGGCCATGGCGGTCAAGCCTCGGTGTGAAGGCCCACGCGGTTGCCTTCGGTGTCAATGATGTGGGCAATAAAACCCAGGCCCGGCGGCAGCGCGGTGCAGGGCAGAAGAATTTGCCCACCAGCAGGCCCCACGCGGGCCAGTGCCGCGTCCATCGACGGCCCGCCGTTCAGGTAAACAACGGTGCCGTGCGCGCTGGGCGGTGCCACACCAGGCCCAGCCTGCAAGGCACCGCGCACCGCGTCGGCCCCCTCGGCGGGAAACACCGCCATGGTCATGCCGGGGCCGCTGTAGTTTTCGCGCTGCAAGGCTTGCGCCAGCACCTGCTCGTAAAACGCCTGGGCGCGGTCGATGTCGGTGCAGGGAATTTCAAACCAGTCGATAGCGTGTTGGGTTGCGGATTGGGTTGCGGATTGGGTTGCGGTGGTCATACGAAGGCTCTTTCAAAAAGGGTTGTGAAGTAGCCCGTACTGTGCGAGGGGGCTACTGACAACGTCCTGTCAGCAGCGTGGCGGCAGCCCCGGCTCGCCACACCCATTGCTAACCCAAAGTTAGCAGTGCAAGTACGCTTTGACGCCTTGGCTGGCAGCGCGGTGCTGCCTAGCATGAAGTCTTGTTCAACACCTTGGAAAGGCCGACCCCATGAAAAAATTTCTGTGGACTTTGCTGCTCAGCTGCAGCCTGCTGGCACCCGCCGCGCGGGCCAACATCACGGTGGGAACGACCACCATCGAGATGAAAGACGCCAGCCGCAACCGCGCTGTCACCTCCGAGCTGTGGTTTGAAGCCGCACCCGGCAGCCGCGCCGAAGACTTTTCGGTGCTGCCGCCGCTGGCCGCTATTTCGATTGCGCGCAACGCCCAACCCAAGCCCGGTACAGAGCGCCGCCCGTTGATCGTGATCTCGCACGGCAACTGGTCCACGCGCTATGGCCAGGGCTGGCTGGCCATTGAGTTGGTCAAAGCCGGGTACTGGGTGCTCACACCGTCGCACCCCGGCACCATGAATGGCGACTTGCGGGCCGAGTCGCGCGCCCGGTTGTGGGAGCGTTCGCAAGATGTGAGCTTTGCCCTGACCCAGCTGCTCAACGACCCGGTGTGGGCCGCCCGCATTGATGCCCAGCGCATTGGGTTCGTCGGGCATTCATTTGGCGGCTGGACTGGCGTCAGCCTGGCCGGCGGTGTGTATGACTATGCGCGCCAGCTACAGGCCTGCAAAGACATGCAGCCCAAAGACCTGTACTGCGAAGGCCAGGTCAAGGAAGACGAACCCAGCTGGGCAACGAAAGACGGTACCGCCAGCTTCAAAGACGCGCGCTTTCGCGCCTTCTACCTCATGGCCACCGGCCCGGCCAGCGGCTTCAGCCCCGAGTCGTTGAAAGGCATCACCGTGCCCGTGGTGCTGGACACTGCCAAGCAGGACACCGTTTTGGCCCCGCAGGTCGGCTCCAGCCTGCTGGCCCGCACGATTCCCGGCGCGCGGGAAATTGTTCGCGACGTGTCGCATTTTGTGTATGTGCCGATTTGCCGGCCCGTGGTCGGCCGGCTGCTGGCGGCGCAAATTTGCACGGACGCACCCGGCGCAGACCGGCAGACGGTGCATACGCAGGTGGCGGCTGACGTGAAAGGGTTTTTTGCGGCGCAGTTGGGCAATTGAGCTGCTGCACATCACCGAAGACGAAGGTGCCCCCGGGACGTGGTGACATGTAAGGCAAGCAACTGAGCCGACTTGGTGCTGGCGGTGCAGTTGGCGTGGTTGAACGTCCCGCCGCGTTGGGACAGGCCCACGCAGATGCCAAGCAAGAGGTGTTGCACGAAACCATGTTTTGCATGAGTTTTTTCATCGCCGTGACTGTTCAGGCCTCGGTTGCTAACAAAAGCAGGATGGAAGCGGTGCGCGACGCTTTTTTGGTGCTTGCCACCGACATTGCAAATTCTGATCAAGCAGTGCTAGAAAGCGCGCTTAGAGCCACAGCGGATCGCGCAGCGGCAGAGGTCGTCGGCAAAAGCGCAGAGCAACGCTTTGCGACCTCGCAAAAATGCGCGCCTTTGCTCAATCAGGGTGCGGTCGAAAAAGAGATCGCCGCGCGGACAGCGAAGCAGTAGCAGGTCGCCGGTTTCTAAGACAAAGCCTCCCACCGCTCCAGACACCCCATCAGCTCTTCATCAATCTGCACATCCCGCGTTTGCAGGCTGACCGCGCGTTTGGGGTCGGCGGCGTACAAGGTGCCGTCGGCCAGCTCGGCGCGCAGGGTGGATTGTTCGGTTTCCAGGGCTTTGATGCGCTCGGGTAGGGCGTCGAGTTCGCGTTGGTCTTTGTAACTTAGCTTCTTTTTTGATAGCTGCTTGAGCAGTGTTTCTGTGGGCTGGTGGCCGATTTGGCTTGAAATCTCGGGTTCGGGGGCTTTTGCGACCAAAGCCGGGGTGGGTGTGGCGGTTTTGCCCGCTGCAGTGGCGATGGCTCTGGCGCGCTGGCTTTGAATCAACCAGTCCTGCACGCCGCCTTCGTATTCGCGCCAGTGGCCGCTACCCTCGTAGGCGATGGTGCTGGTGACCACGTTGTCCAGGAAGGTGCGGTCGTGGCTGACTAAAAAGACGGTGCCGTCGTAGTTTTGCAACAGGTCCTCCAGCAGTTCCAGGGTGTCGATGTCCAGGTCGTTGGTGGGTTCGTCCAGCACCAGCACGTTGGCGGGGCGGGCGAACAGGCGGGCCAGGAAGAGGCGGTTGCGCTCGCCGCCGGACAGGGATCGCACGGGGGAGTTGGCGCGGGCGGGGGAGAACAAAAAGTCGGTCAGGTAGCTTTTGACGTGTTTGCGCTGGTTGCCAATTTCAATCCACTCGCTGCCGGGGCTGATGAAGTCTTCCAGCGTGGCGTCCAGGTTGATGCCCTGGCGCATTTGGTCGAAGTAGGCCACTTGCAGGTTGGCGCCCTGGCGAATTTTTCCGCTGTCTGCCGCCAGTTCGCCCAGGATGAGTTTGAGCAGGGTGGTTTTGCCAGCACCGTTGGGGCCCAGCAGGCCGACTTTGTCGCCGCGCAGGATGGTGGCGGTGAAGTTGCGCACGATGTGTTTAACGGTGCCTGCGCCAGACGCAGGGTCGCCAAAAGATTTGCTCACCTCGGTCAGCTCCGCCACGATTTTTCCGCTGCGCTCGCCTTGCGACACGTCCAGCTGCACGCGGCCCAGCGCATCACGGCGGGCGGCACGCGAGCCGCGCAGCTCTTGCAGGCGGTTGATGCGGGCGGTGGCACGGGTGCGGCGGGCTTCCACGCCTTTGCGGATCCAGATTTCTTCTTGCGCCAGCAGCTTGTCGGCCCGGGCGTTGATGACCGCCTCTTGCGCCATTTGCTCTTCTTTTTGCAGCAGGTAAGCGGCAAAGTTGCCGGGGTAGCTGAGCAGGTGGCCGCGGTCCAGCTCCACGATGCGGGTGGCCACGCGGTCCAGAAACGAGCGGTCGTGGGTGATGGTGATGATGCTGCCCTTGAAGTCGACCAGCAGGCCTTCCAGCCAGTCGATGGAGTCCAGGTCCAGGTGGTTGGTGGGCTCGTCCAGCAGCAACACGTCGGGTTGCGTGACCAGGGCCTGCGCCAGGGCCACGCGCTTTTTCGTGCCGCCTGACAGGCTGCCAATCAGCGCGTCGGGGTCTAAATGCAGGCGCTGCAGGGTTTCGGCTACGCGCTGCTCCCAGTTCCAGCCGTCTTGCAGCTCGATTTCGCTTTGCATCGCGTCCAGGTCGCCTTCGCCGTGTGAATATTGGTCAATTAGGGCGATAGTCCTTGCCAATCCTGCTCGGGCAGCTATGAATACTGTAGCGTCTGGATCCAGGTTGGGCTCTTGTGCTACATAGGCAATGCGGGTGTTTTGCTGCATTTGCAAGGTGCCGTCGTCGGGCTTTTCCATGCCGCCCAGAATTTTCAAAAGTGAGGATTTGCCCGCGCCGTTGCGGCCAATCAGGCCTACACGCTCGGTGGATTCCAGGGAAAAGTCGGCGTGGTCGAGCAGGGCCACGTGGCCAAAGGCCAGTTGTGCGTTGAGCAGGGTAATAAGAGCCATGAAACAGATGGTTTTGAAGAAAGAAAAGTGAACGGTTGGCGATGCGTAGCCTGTCTATAGTGTGCAGGCTTCATGACACAGGAGAACCCGTGGACTTACAAATCAATGGAAAAACTGTGGCGGCTGACGCCGACCCCACCATGCCGCTGCTGTGGGTGCTGCGCGATGTGCTGAACATGACCGGCACCAAATTTGGCTGCGGCGTGGCCGCCTGTGGAGCCTGCACCGTGCGAGTGGACGGGCAGGCGGTGCGATCGTGCGTGGCACCGGTGTCCACCGTGGCGGGCAAGCGCATTCAAACCATTGAGTCTTTGGGCACGCCTGACAAACCGCATGCCTTGCAAACGGCCTGGATTGCGCACCAGGTGCCTCAGTGCGGCTACTGCCAGAGCGGCATGCTGATGGCGGCGGCTGCATTGTTGGAAAAAACACCCAAGCCGACTGATGCCGACATTGATGCGGCCATGACCAACATCTGCCGTTGCGGCACGTATCAGCGGGTGCGCTCTGCTATTCATAGCGCTGCAGGCAATAAATCCCTGGGCGAAGGGGCTAAATCATCATGAAACGCCGTACCTGGTTATTGAGCGCCACGGGCGTGGCGGGCGCGCTGCTCGTGGGCTGGGGCGTGATGCCGCAGCGCTCGCGTCTGGGCCGTGGTGAGCTGCTGCTACCTGCGCAGGGCGACGTGGCGCTGAACGGCTGGATCAAGATAGCCGCTGATGGCGCGGTGGTGCTGGCGATGCCGCGCAGCGAAATGGGCCAAGGCGTGCACACCGCGCTGCCCATGCTGGTGGCCGAGGAGCTGGATGTGCCGTTGACCAGCGTGCGCATCCAGCAAGCGGGGTTTGACGCGCTGTATGGCAACGTGGCCATGTTTGTGGCGGGGTTGCCGTTTCACCCCACCGAAACCGAGGGGCCGGAGCTGCCGCTGAAGGTGCGGGTGGGCGAGTGGATGGTGGGCAAGGTGGCGCGCGAGTTAGGCGTCAACGCCACCGGTGGCTCCAGCAGCGTCGCTGATATGTGGGACGTTTTGCGTATGGCGGCGGCCACCGCGCGTGCGCAAATGCTGGGCGCGGCGTCGCTGCAATGGCAACTGCCGGTGGCCGAGTTGGTGGTGAAAGACGGCGTGGTGTCGCACCCCTCGGGCAAATCGGCACCGTATGGGCAGTTGGCCAAGGCGGCTGCGGCCACACCGCCGGGTAGCGTGGTGCTGAAAGCCCGCGACCAGTGGAAAGTGATTGGTCAAAGCGCGCCCCGGCTGGATGTGCCAGCCAAGGTCAATGGCACGGCGCAGTTTGGTCTGGACGTGCGCCTGCCCGGCATGCGCTTTGCCGTGGTGCGTCTGTGCCCCATGCTGGGCGGCGCGCCAGGGGCTATCGACTCGGCGGCAGCCATGGCACTGCCGGGCGTGGAGCGGCTGGTGCGCTTGGCGGGTTATGCCGGATCAACCGCTGGCTTTGCGGTGGTGGGCAAAACCTACTGGCACGCCAAGCAGGGTGCCCAAGCGGTGGATTTGCAGTGGCAGCAGCGCCCGCTGGGTGCGCTGGACACGCAAGTCATTGCCAAACAGCTCGAAGACGCTGTTAAAACCGGCTCGGGCATGGCCTTCTATACAAAGGGCGATGTGGCGGCCGCTGAGGCGGTAGGCCAAACCGTAGAGGCCTGGTACAGCGCGCCCTACCTGGCCCACGCCACCATGGAGCCGATGAACTGCACGGCGCAGGTGGTCGATGGCAAGGTGCAGGTCTGGGCGCCGACGCAGGTGCCCGGCATGGCCCGTGCCGTGGCGGCGCAGGTGGCGGGTGTGCCGCTGGCGGACGTGACCGTCAACGTGACCCTGCTGGGCGGCGGTTTTGGTCGGCGCCTGGAGTCAGACTTTGTGGCCCAGGCCGTGCGCGTGGCCATGGATTGCGGCGGTGCCCCGGTGCAACTGGTATGGCCGCGCGAAGAAGACACCACCCACGACTTTTACCGCCCCATGCACGTGGCGCGAATGCGGGCAGCGGTGGACGCCAGCGGTGCGGTCACTAGCCTGAGCATCAAGTCCGCAGGCGACGCCATCACGCCCCGCTGGTTCGAGCGGGGCCTGCCCTTGCTGGCCGGGCCGGTTGACGCGCCCGACAAAACCACGGCTGAAGGCCTGTTTGACCTGCCCTACAGCTTTGCCCACCAGCGCATGGAGCACGTGGCCACGCGTGTGGGCGTTCCCGTGGGGTTCTGGCGCTCGGTGGGGCATTCGCACAACGCGTTTTTCACTGAAAGCTTCATCGACGAATTGGCTGTTGCGGCCAAGCAGGATCCGCTGGCGTTTCGCCGTCGGTTGCTGGAGCAGGCGCCGCGCTATCTGGCCGTGTTGAACCTGGCCGCTGACAAGGCCGGCTGGGGTGCCAAATTGCCTTCGGGCCACGCCCATGGATTGGCGCTGCACGAGTCGTTCGGCTCCATCGTGGCTCAGGTTGCCCAGGTGTCACTGGTTGAGGGCAAGCCGCGCGTACACCGCGTGGTCTGTGCTATTGACTGCGGCACGGTGGTCAATCCTGGCATCGTGGCCCAACAAATCGAAAGCTCGGTGGTGTTCGGCCTCACGGCAGCCCTCTTCGGCAAGATCGATATCCAGGGCGGCGTGGTGCAGCAAAGCAACTTCCCGAGCTACCCGATGCTGCAACTGGCGCAGGCACCACGCGTGGAGACCTTCATCGTCCCCAGCAAGCGCCCGCCAGGTGGCGTGGGCGAGCCTGGCGTGCCCCCGATTGCGCCGGCGGTAGCCAATGCGCTGCATGCGCTCACAGGCAAGCGCGCACGGGCCTTGCCACTGGACGCGTAGGCCGTTTGGCTCGTCTTTTTGGCGCCTGTGGATGGCAAGACTTGCGTGAGCCGAAAAAACCGTGCTATAGTCGATGGCTGTGCTGAATTCAGCTGAACAAAGCCTCTAAGCCAAGTTCAACGACAACAAGCAGACGGGGTCAGAAAATCGAGTTGCAGCGGATAAAAAATCCGGTATATAATTCGAGGCTCTGCCAAATCAGGACAAGCAGTCAGCAGCCAGTTGAAAACAACGGGAAGCAGATGAAAAAGTTCAGATCGGTAGAAACCCCAAAGATTGACAGGACTTTAAAAATCGTGTCATAATTCAAGGCTCAGCTGATTACAGCAAGTCAAAACGAAAATAAAAAATTCGTTAACTTTCATTAAAAATATACAGCCGATAAGCGTGGGCGTTTGAAGGCAATTGCCAAGGTTCTAGTAACCGAAGTCGCAAGACTTCAAACGCTCATGAAGATAGAAGTGAAGTTCACTTCAATTCCGTTTTTATGAGAGTGCTTCGAAAGAGGCAAAAAAACATCAAGATCGAACTGTAGAGTTTGATCCTGGCTCAGATTGAACGCTGGCGGAATGCTTTACACATGCAAGTCGAACGGTAGAGTAGCAATACTTGAGAGTGGCGAACGGGTGAGTAATATATCGGAACGTGCCCAGTCGTGGGGGATAACGTAGCGAAAGTTACGCTAATACCGCATACGATCTACGGATGAAAGCGGGGGATCGAAAGACCTCGCGCGATTGGAGCGGCCGATATCAGATTAGGTAGTTGGTGGGGTAAAGGCCCACCAAGCCAACGATCTGTAGCTGGTCTGAGAGGACGACCAGCCACACTGGGACTGAGACACGGCCCAGACTCCTACGGGAGGCAGCAGTGGGGAATTTTGGACAATGGGCGCAAGCCTGATCCAGCCATGCCGCG
>JAAFIW010000041.1 GCA_013297875.1 Comamonadaceae bacterium
GATGTGGGCAGCTTCGCCAGCCCCAGCTTTGTAGACATCGATGGCGACGGTGACCTGGATGCCCTGATTGGAAGCGGTTTTGGCAACATCGTGGTGCAACGGAACACCGGCAACGCCACCAGCCCGGCCTTTGCTGCGGCCACCACCAACCCCTACGGCCTGGCCGATGTGGGCCTCTCCGCCAGCCCCAGCTTTGTAGACATCGATGGCGACGGTGACCTGGATGCCTTGATTGGCAACTTTGATGGCAACACCGTGGTGCGACTGAACACCGCCAACCCGGTGGCACCCGTCACATCCGCCACCGCCAACGGCAGCTACGGCGTGGGCAGCGTGATCACCCTCACGGTGGCGTTCAACGAAGCCGTGATCGTGACCGGCACGCCGACCTTGCTGCTGGAGACCGGTGCCATTGATCGCAACGCCACTTACTCGGGCGGCTCGGGCACCAGCACCTTGAGCTTTCAGTACACGGTGCAGGCCGGTGATGTGTCTGCCGATCTGGATCAAGCCAGCAGCACAGCTTTGGCTTTGAATGGCGGCACGATTCGTGACGCGGCAGGCAACAACGCCATCCTCACCCTGGCCGCGCCCGGCGCAGCAGGCTCGCTGGGGGCCAACAAAGCCATCGTGATCGACGTCACCGCCCCCCGTGGCACGCTGCTACCCATCTTCGCCACCACCACCCCCAATCCCTATGGCCTGGCCGATGTGGGCGCCTTCGCCAGCCCCAGCTTTGTGGACATTGATGGTGACGGTGACCTGGATGCCTTGATTGGCAACTTTAATGGCAACACCCTGGTGCAACTGAACACCGGCAGCGCCACCAGCCCGGCCTTTGCTGCGGCCACCACCAACCCCTACGGCCTGGCCAGTGTGGGAAGCTATGCCAGCCCCAGCTTGGTAGACATTGACGGTGATGGTGACCTGGATGCTTTGATTGGCCACATTACTGGCAACACCCTGGTGCAGCTGAACACCGGCAGCGCCACCAGCCCGGCCTTTGCTGCGGCCACCACCAACCCCTACGGCCTGGCCGATGTCGGCATTGACGCCAGCCCCAGCTTTGTGGACATCGACGCCGACGGTGACCTGGACGCCCTGATTGGCAACACTCTTGGTAACACCGTGGTGCAGCTGAACACCGGCAGCGCCACCAGCCCGGCCTTTGCTGCCCCCACCACCAACCCTTACGGCCTGACCAGTGTGTACTCCTTCGCCAGACCCAGCTTTGTGGACATCGACGGTGACGGTGACCTGGACGCTTTGATTGGCAAGAGCGATGGCATTACCGTGGTGCAGCTGGCTGCCAACCCAGTGGCACCCGTCAACTCCACCACCGCCAACGGAAGCTACGGCGTGGGCAGCGTCATCAGCCTGCAAGTGGCTTTTACTGAAAACCTGGTGGTCACCGGCGCGCCCACGCTCACACTGGAAACGGGCACCATTGACCGTAACGCCACCTTCACCTCCGTGACCGGCAATGTGCTCAATTTCAGCTACACGGTGCAGGCGGGTGACACCAGCGCGGATTTGGATCAGCTCAGCGCAAGCGCCCTGCAACTGAACGGCGGCACCATCCGCGACGCGGCAGGCAACAATGCCGTGCTCACCCTCACTGCACCCGGGGCAACCGGCTCGCTGGGTGCCAACAAAGCCATCGTCATCGATGGCGTGGTTCCCACCGTGACCAGTGTGAACAGCAGCACGGCGAATGCCACCTACACAGTGGGCGATGTGCTCAGCGTGCAGGTCAACTTCTCGGAGGCTGTCACCGTCACCGGCACACCGCAATTGACCTTGGAAACCGGCGCGGTGGATCGCGTCGTGAACTACGCCAGTGGCAGCGGCACGAGCACGCTCACCTTCACCTACACCGTGCAGGCCGGTGACACATCAGCCGACCTGGACTACCAAAGCACGACCGCTTTGGCTCTGAACGGCGGCACGATTACAGACGCTACAGGCAATGCGGGAACCTTAACCCTGGCAGCCCCCGGCGCGGCCAACTCGCTGGGGGCTAACAAAGCCATCGTGATTGACGGCGCGGCGTCCATCACCAGCGCCACTTACGACGCGAGCACGGGCGTGCTGGCGGTTACGGCAAGCAACATGACCACGGGCGACACCATCGCCGTGAGCGGCTTGAGTCTGACAGGCCAGGGCGGCAGCTACACCCTGACTACGGCCAATGTCGCCGCCTCCAGCAGCACCGCCTTCAGCGTCACGCTGAACGCAGCCGACAGACTGGCTATCAACGGCATCTTGAACAACAACGGCACCACATCGGTGGGTGCAACAACCTTTAACCTGGACGCAGCGGCCAACTGGGACGCCACCACCCCGTCCGCCGCAGACCCCACCAACGCCGTCACCGTCAGCAACGTTACGGCCCCTACCATCACCAGCGCTACCTTTGACGGCACCACCAACGTCTTCACCGTCACCGGCACGGGCTTGGTCAAAACCATCGGTGCCACCAACGACATCACCATCAGCGCGATCGCTGTCACTGGTGAAGGCGGTGTCACTCGAACGCTGAGCACGACGAGCGACGTTGAGATCACGAGTGCCACCAGTTTCAGCTTCACCTTGGCGGGGGCCGATATCGCCGCGGTGAATTCATTGCTGAACAAAAACGGCAGCAGCAGCGCCAGCAGCACCACCTACAACATTGCCGCAGCCGACGACTGGAACAGCGTCATCACCGGCGGAAACATTCAAGACCTGACCGGCAACGGCATCACGGTGAGCAATGCCGCGCCCAATATTCAAAGCGCCACCTACGACGCCGCTACTGGCATCCTGAGCGTCTCTGCTTTAAACATCGTGACCGGTGACACCATTGACGTGAGCAAACTCAGCCTCACCGGCCAGGGCGGTAGCTACACCCTGACCACCGCCAACGTCACCGCCAGTAGTTCCACCGCCTTCAGCGTCACCCTGAACGTCGCCGACAAACTGGCGATCAACGGCATCCTGAACAACAACGGCACCACATCGGTCGGTGCCACCACCTTCAACCTGGCCGCAGCAGCCAACTGGGACGCTACCACCCCATCTACCGCCGACGCCACGAATGCCGTCACGGTCAGCAACGTCGCTGCGCCCACCATCACATCGGCAACGTTCGACGCAGCAACAGGCGTGCTGACCGTCACCGGCACCAACCTGGTCAAAACCATCGGTGCCACGAACGACATCACCACCAGCACCTTGACCCTCACAGGGGAGGGTGGAGCCACCCGCGCCTTGAGCACGACGGGCAATGTGGAAGTGACCAGCGCCACCAGTTTTGCTGTGACCTTGACGGGCGCTGACAGCATCGCCGTCAACGCCTTGTTCAACAAAAACGGTACGGCATCGACCAACGGCACCACTTACAACTTGGCGGCCACTGACGACTGGAACAGCGTGATCACCGGCGGCAATATTGCCGACGCCACCAACGCCGTCACCGTCAGCAACGTGCCTGTGCCCACCGTGACCAGCGCCACCTACGACGCCAATACCGGTGTGCTGGTGGTCACAGGCACCGGCCTGACCAGCCTGAGCGGCGCAGCCAACGACATCGTGGCCAACAAGTTCTCCCTCCAGGGCGAAGGCGGTGCCTCCTACACCTTGACCACGACGGCCAATGTGGAGATCACCAGCGCCACCAGCTTCACGCTCACGCTCAGCGCTGCTGACCGGGCCGCCGTGAATCTGATTGCCAACAAAAACGGCACCAGTTCCACCAGCGCCAACGCCTACAACCTGATTGCCGCCGAAGATTGGGCGGCTGGTGCCGATCCAGCGGTCGTAACCGCCGACCTGACCGGCAACGGCATCACCGTCAGCAATGTGGTTGCCCCCACCGTCACCAGTGCCACGTACAACGTCAGCACGGGTGTGCTGGTCGTGACAGGCAACAATTTCTTGACTGCGGCAGGCGCTAACAACGACATCACGGCCAACCGGATTCGCTTCCTCGGCCAGGGTGCGTTTAACTACACCTTGCTTGACACAGCCAACGTGGATGTGACGTCAAACACCTCGTTCACCATCATCATGAGCGCGAATGACAAAGCCGCTTTGGCCCTGCGCCTGAACAAAGACGGCACCAGCTCGACTGACGCCACCACCTACAACATTGGCCTGCTGGAAGACTGGAACGCGGGTGCGGATACCGCCGTTGTGATTGCCGACTTGTTTGGCAACCCCATCACCGTGGCGGGTAACGACATCGCACCCCCGGTGTTTGCCAGCGCTGCCGTCAATGGCAACCAACTGACCCTGACCTATACCGATGCCAGCAACCTGGATGCGGCCAACCTGCCACCCACCACGGCTTTTGTCGTCAACACAGGCGCAGCCAACCCGGTGACGGCCGTGGCCGTGAACGCCGCTGCCAAAACCGTCACCCTCACTTTGACCACGGCTGTGGTCTTTGGCCAGACCGGTGTGACCGTGGCCTACACCGACCCGACAGCGGGCAACGATGCCAATGCCATTCAAGATGCTTCGGGCAATGACGCCGCCACCCTGGCCGCCACCGCGGTGACCAACGCCACGCCCGACACCACCGCACCGGCCTTCGCCAGCGCCACAGCCCTGGGCAATGTGCTGGTGATGACCTACACCGACGTCGGCAACCTGGACGCCGTCAACGTGCCCGCTCCCGGTGCCTTTGCCGTGACCACCGGCGGCAGTCCCAATGCCGTGACCGGCGTCACCGTCAACGCCGCCGCCAAAACCGTCACCCTCACACTGACCAGCCCCATCAGCTTCGGCCAGTTCATCCAGGTGGCCTATACCGACCCGACTGCGGGCAACGACACCAACGCCATTCAAGACGCCGCAGGCAACGACGCCGCCACGCTGGCCGCCATACCCGCCACCAACAACAGCGCCGCGCCCCCAGCACCCCCCGCGCCACCGGCACCAGCCCCCAGCCTGGATACCGATGTCGACGGCGTGCCCAATGCCCAAGAAATCCTGGTTCGCCCGCCCACACCCGCTGGTCTGACCGGTGACGGCAATGGCGATGGCGTGCTGGATACGGTGCAAGCCAACGTGGTCTCTGCCCCCGTGCCCAACTCCACCCGTTTCGTGACCGTGGTGGCCGACTCCAACAAAGGCATCACCGACACCGACCCGGGCCAGGCGCTGATCACCAACTTCAAGTTTGAAGCCCCACCGTCCAACCTGCCCAACGGCACCAGCCAGTTCAACCCTATCAGCTTCAACGCTGGCATTGGCAGCACTGGGCAGACCGAGACCTTCAGCATCTTTGTCGATGCCAGCGCGAACCCCAACGGCTACTGGATCAAAACCGCCAACGGTGCGTGGAACAACATCGCCACCGCAATTGAAACGGTGGGCGACAAGGTGCGCATTGACTTTGCGATCACCGATGGCGGGCAATTTGATGCCGATGGCTTGGCCAACGGCAGCATTGCAGTGACGGGTGGCGCGGGAAATATGCCGCTGACCCTCGTGGGCCTGCCGCCAGACCTGCCGCCGGGGACTTTCTGGTTCTGACGCAAGGTGCCGGCTTACACGCCTGGATGAAGACTAAACAGAACACAGAGGCACAGAGGCACAGAGGGAAGAGGAGGTTTTCGTGAAATCTCTTGAATGCCTGCACATTGCCATCTCTTCTTGTCTCTGTGCCTCTGTGCCTCTGTGTTCTGCTGCCTCCCTCCCAGTTATCCACGCAGCCAACGGCAGCTTGCGGTGATGACCTTCATTCAAGCCGAATCAGGCTCACGTGCACACCCAGAGCGCACAAGCAGCTACTATTGATATTTTCATAAATCATGACAACCAATCTTGACCCGATGCGTTATGTCTACAACGCGTTGTTTGGAGATATGAATCATGGTCAAGAAGGCGATGGACGAGGCGACAAGGAAGCGGGTACAG